>CAKZMQ010000011.1 GCA_937128795.1 uncultured Solirubrobacterales bacterium
CGGTGCCCAAACGAAAGTCAACCTGCGCCCCGCATCAAACCCCAACCAGATCCCGCTTGCAACCTCGGACCTTGCAAGGCAGCTAGGTCCGCGGCTTCGCCGCCATCTGCGCCTCGCTGACGCGTTTTACGTTCCAGGCAAGGCCGGTTTTCTCAAGGGTCCAGATGAGCCAGCCGCTGGGGTCCATCGCCTTCTGCCAGCGACGCAGGCCGTGGAATGCGCTCGTGGGAAACGCATGGTGATTGTGGTGCCAAGCCTCGCCCAACGTTGGGATCGCCAGCAGCCAGTTGTTCGTGCTCTTGTCCTTGGTCTCGAACGGGCGGCGACCAAACATGTGGCAGATCGAGTTGACGCTCCAGGTGACGTGATGGGTGATGAAAATCCTCACGGCACCGCCCCAGAACGCGCCCGTCGCGGCACCCCACCAGGAGCCGCCGGTCAGCACGAAACCAAGCACCGCCGGGATCGCCAACGCCAGCACGATGAACCAGGGAAACCGGCGATCGATCGACATCACGACGCGATCCTTCAAGAGATCCGGCGCAAAGCGCGAGGCCGGCGTCTGGCCCTCCTCGAGCAACCAGCCGATGTGCGCGTGCCACGCACCGCGCAGCGCGTTCCAAAAACCCGGGCCATGATCGTCGAAGCCGACATGCGGGCTGTGCGGATCGCCCTCTTCATCCGCGTACGCGTGATGGCGACGATGGTCGGCCACCCAATGCGTCGGGCGCCCCTCGATCGCCAGCGAACCGGCCGCGGTAAGCAACCCGCGCACCCACGGCTTGGTCTCGAAGCTGCGATGCGTGAGCATGCGATGAAAGCCAACCGTGATGCCGAGGCCCGCGACTACATGCATCGCGATCAGCAGGCCGATGTCGGTGAAACCAACCGCCGTCGTCTCCCACAGCAGCGCGATCGCGGTCAGGAAGGCGAAGAACGGCAAAACGATCACCGACAAAGTGCCGATGTGGTGGGCGCGCGACGTCGGTTCGAGTTCGGGAATATCGTCGCGACCGAGCGGCACCGCCGACTGCGCACCGTTGGGAAGGCCTGATCGGGCTTCGTCCTTGAACACGGTTTATCCAACCACCGGTCGTCCGAACATCAGGCGTCCAAAGATCATCTGCGGCCGACCGGGAGGACTCAGTCCTCGTATGGCTCGAAATCTTTCGGGCGTGCGCCGCAGACGGGACAGAACCAGTCCGACGGGATGTCTTCGAAGGCTGTTCCGGGCGGAATACCGCCGTCGGGATCGCCGATCTCCGGGTCGTAGATCCAGCCACATGTGACGCACATCCACTTGCGCGTTGCCGTCTGCGTCTCGGTCATCGGCGCAAGGGTAACGCGCCGACGGTCCAACACAGCGCATCCACGATCTCAATCACTTCCGCGCGAGCGAGCGAGCAACGGGCGTTCGACGAAGCGCCAGGTCGATGCGCCGACCGCCGCCGAGACCGCGACCAGCAGAATCCAGGTCAAAAACGCCGACGACGGCATCAATCCATGACCTTTGGCAAACAACAACAGCGGGAGGTGCCAAAGAAAAACTCCATACGACCAGCGGCCGAAGGCTTCCGCCCACCGCAGCTTCGCCGACGCACCGATCACCGGTTGTGCGCAAGCGGCGATGATCAGCGCGTAACCGATCGCGCCCGGCGTGTCGCGCAGCACGCCGAGCTGCCAGTCACCCACGCCTGTCGCGTGCCAGACCGAGTTCCCGATCGCCAGCAGCGCACCGCCGAGGATCATCCACACTCCCGCTCTTCGGTTCTTCAGCGGCGGAAGATGCGCGATCAGCATTCCCAGCGCGAGGTACGGAATCATCGCCGGCAGCGAGAGCCGCGCGATCGGTCCCCAGCCATTCCTGAACGAGACCCAGTTGAAGACCGCGCCCAAAACGACCAATGCAGCCGGGACCAGCCACGCGCGACGGCCCAAACGCGAACCGAAGACGAGGAAAAGCGGAAAAACGAGATAGAACGCCGCCTGGACCGCAAGCGTCCAGGTCGGCGCATCGAGCGTCAGCAGCGTCTCGCGCGAGTAGTTCTGCAGGAAGAGGACGAACAGCCAGAGGTCCTCGGCCGGCGGCAGCCGCACTCCCGGAGTCCCTTCGAGCCCCCAGAGCATGACGATCGATCCAAGGATCGCCAAGTAGTAGGCCGGCACGATACGAACGATCCGTCGCCAGTAGTACCGCCGCAGCGAGACCGTTCGCGGCGCCGCGCGCCAGTGCGCGAGCAGCGGGCGATACAGGAGGTAGCCCGACATCACGAAAAAGACGATCAACCCCACCCGCAGCTCGAACACGGAGAAGTCGAACCAGCCGTCGCGGGTCGGCCGATTCGGATTCGGCAGGCGGTAGAGCCATACGTGGTAAGTCAGCACGGCCATCGCAGCGAAGGCGCGCATCAAGTCAAGTGCCTGCGCCCGATGTTTGGCCGGCCGCAGATTCTCGCCCGTGGCCGCTGCTCGCGATTCCCCCATCCCGGAGACGGGTTCGTCACTCACTTCGCCAGCTCCTGCTCCAGTCGCTCAAGCACCAACCTACAGCGGCCACTAAGCCATGGCCGCGCGGCCGCAACGAGCAGGCGATCGCGGGCACCGCCCGGAGCCACAGTCGCAGTCAGAGTGACCACGCAACTCAGCTCGTCGAGTCGGTCGATCCGCCATGCGATCAGTGCCTTGGTGGAATCGGCCGTCGCCTGCCCCTCGAAAAGCCTCGGCGGGTCGGTCTTCGAAACCACCGTGACCACCCGCCTGCGCAGCCCCGGCAACGGCCCACCGACGATCAACTCGGCTCGCTCATCGTTGCTGCCTTCGAGGATTCGCGCGCGAATCAGGTCGCTGCCGAGCATCGGCCAGTGTCGTCGCAGGTCACTGAGCAATTCATAGATCGACTCAGCAGATCGCTCAATCGAACGCGACGCGCTCACCTCGACCAGCTGTTCCGCTTCTAGGGGCGATGAATATTCGGAGCTGTCTGTCATCGACCACCCCGCAATTCGATCTCCACGCGATCGATCGCCACTGGAACATCCTGATCGCGCGCCAGGCCGCTGGCTGCATACGCAGTGAAAACCAGCTTTCCGGCCAACAGATCGGCCCGCATGAAATTTTTGAAGAACGGCGGCTCATCCCAATCGAGCGCCTCCGAGATCCGTCCCGATTTGAACCACGCGCGCCTCGGATAGACGAATGCCGCGAGCAGGCGTGAACGACGCGACACACGGATCGTCGAGCCTTCGACGGCCGGGCGCTCGCCACGCGAAAGCTCCGCTGCGAGGTCGAGTCCGTGACGTTCTGCGACGATCGCCGCCGCCTGATCGGCCGGGATTCCTCTGATCGATCGCCGCAGCAAGGGAAGCCAGCGACAAACACGCCGCAACAGGACGATCGAGTATGCACGTAGCGAATCGCCGCGCGTCGGAAAAACGACCCAGTCGTCCTCGCCGACCTCCGCGCGATCGACACGCGCAATCTGATGAGTCGAACTCATGAACGCACCGCCCCCGCCGGTGATGAAGCATGGCAACACGCGCCCATCCGGGAGTGTCACGTTGTGGCGTTGATAGTGGTGGATGTCCCCCGCAACCATCGCCACATAGTTGTTGCCGGGGTCTGCGACCACATCCCAGAGCATCCCGCTCGCCTTCGCGTCGCCCCCCTCGGCTGCGAGGATCCTTCGCGGGCTGAAATCTGGACCGGCAAAAATCGGTTTGCCACTGACCAGCAGCTTTGGCTTGTCACCAGCCGAAACGCGACGCAGCCATTCACCCTGATCGTGGTCGAGGCGTCCGAGAATTCCAACGTCGATTCCAACGATTCGTAGCTGCGGCGTATCAATACAGAAGTACATGTTCGGTTGCTGCGGACCGCGGCCGGCGGCCTCACCGCGCAGTGTCGATGCCTGTGTGAGCGTCTCGGGCTGAAGTCGTGCCGCTCGACGCCACAACAAGTGATGGACAGCCATCGCCGCCCGCCCGTAGCGCGCTCGTTTAGGCGGGCGGAACAACTCTCTCGGTGCCTCGGCCCCGCAGAAATGACGCATGAATCCGGCAAGGCCATCCAACCAGTCGTGATTGCCCGGCACCGCGTAGATCGGCTGCGGATACGCGGCGTAGGGAATGAAGAACTTCGCGACGTACTGATTGACATCACCGGCTGGATAGACGACGTCACTCGCGATCATCGCGAACTCGCTTCCACGCGACGCTGCGAGAAACGCGGGAACTGCCGCGAATTGCGAAACGTCCCCCTCGCCGGTATCGCCCATCAGCATGAACGAGAACTCCGCCAGCTCCGGGCGTTCGAGCATGAAATCCTCGACCACGACTTCGGGTTCGCCGCGATCGGCCAGCGCAATACGCTGCGCGGCCACCCAAGCGCGACGAGCGTTTTCGGTCGGATCGCCGGTCAGCGACGCGAGCACGTTGTTGCGCGAGTGCCAGAGAGTGACCGGGCTGAGCCACGAAAAGCGACTGCCGGCTCGACCGATCGGCGCGTAGTCGGCAGGCTGAGCACGCCAATCCGCATCGTCCGCCATTCGCGCGGCGCGCGGGATTTCGCTGCGTGGAATTGCTGCGCGCGCTCTCGCCTTGCGTTCGCCCACCGAGTTCAGTCCACCCGGTAGCGCAGAAACAGATGTTCTTCCGACAACAATGCACCGATCAGATGCAGTTTTTGCTGCCTCGGGAGATCGCCGGCGATGATCGGGAAAGGCGTCCCCGCGCCCGTCAGCACCGGCGCGAGCGTCAGGAAAAGCTCGTCGACCAGCTCGCCGGAAAAGAACGGTGTATTGATCGTCGGACCACCCTCGAGCAGCAGCGAATGCACGCCATGGTCGTGGCGCAGCGTCGACAGCATCTCTCGCGGATCTTCGGTCGGGACGATTTCAATCGCGGCCCGCGCGGCCGACGTGTCGATCGATGCCTTGGAAAAGACAACGATCCGCGCCCCGTCATCCTGAAACAGCGGCGCGTCGATTGGAAGTTTGCCACTGGTGGTCGCCGTCGCGAAGATCGGCCGCTCAGCGAGCCCTTGCCGCTGACGTCGCTCGCGCGTCTCGGGCTTGGCGGCCGGCCCCTTGTAGTTCTCGATCGCAACGGTTCGCACGCCCGCCATCACGCAATCGACCTGCTCTCTCAGCGTCAAGAACAGTTGTAGATCGGTCTCGTTGCCAAGCTCGGAAGTGTCATTGTCGATTCGTCCCTGGCCGTCTGCCGTCGCGACCATGTTGACGATCACGAACGGACGGTCCTCGCGCGCGAGCGCATTGAGCCCAAGTTCGCCATACGCCTCCTGGGGCGAAAGTGTGACTCCGCCCGGTCCGGGAAACAATCTCGTGAGCCTGCCTGCCGACATCTTGTCAGCAGTATGACGTCAGCGCTTGTTGTAGACGTCGGGTGCCAAATGCATCAGCAACTCGATCTGGTCCGGTCTATCGAGCAGGGTCAGCGCCGTCGCAATCACCCCGGCAAGCGACCCACTGAGCAGTTCGATCAACTGGTCGCGTGCGATCGTGCGGGATTCGAGCCAGTCGAGAATCATCGCGTTGCTGAGACTCATCCATCCTTCGAGCGCGAGGATCAACGTCGGCGATTTCGCGTCATCCGGCAGAACCAGGTTGGCGATGCGGTCGATCTGCTTGTCGTGACCTTCGCGGATAACTGCCTGGATCTCTACGTCGACGCTGTGCTGTCCGCGGTGGACGGCCCGGAACGCGTTCTCGTTTGCCTCCACGTAGTCGAGGAACTTGTTGATGCTCGCCGGCAACCATTGCGCGGTCGGCAGCGACTCATCTGGCTCGGTCAGGCGATACGTGTCTTCGATCCCGTGACGAACGATCGCGGCATAGAAGTCACGTTTGTTCGGGAAGTAGTGGTAGACGAGTCCCCGCGACACACCGGCCTCGTCGGCGACCGCCTCTATCCAGACGTCGTTGAAGGGTCGTTCGGCGAACATTCTCGCGCCGATGAGGACGAGCTGCTCCCTGCGATCCTCGGGTGCCAGGCGCGTTCGTTTTTTGGTCGGTGCTGTGATCGAAAATCCATTCAAATTGCGGGACTTTTTGCCCCTCGCTAGTGACCATCAGGTTACCTCGCAAAACATCGACCCGATGCTTTATTGTACGAGCAGCCAGTAAGAAGCTCGCTGGCACGAGCTTGCCGGAGCCGTAATGTGACCTCCCCCCAGTTCACAGGATCGGGCCCACCAGCCGGTCCATTCGGTTCTTGCATAGTCCGGTCGCACCGGCTTGTCGAGATCATTTCTGCGACGTCAGGGATCCGATGACGTGAAGATCACGATGAGCCGGTGCACCAGGCCGGACCCTGCCTCGGCGCTCCCCCTGCCTGCTTTTCAGTAATAAGTGGATCGACCGCTCCGCTTATGATAAAGTGGAGCGGTCGGTCCGCTTAGCGCGTGCTCCCCCACTACTTGTGAGCCCCTGCCAGCCCCCGATTCCCTCACCTCGAGCGGACTCGACGGAAAGGAATTGCATGTCAGCCCCGTCTTCCCCAACCGCGCCCGACGGGCGCGAATCGTCTCCAAGCGCGCTCGAAGGCCACATGGATGACCACATCGGCAGCCACACGGTGAATCCATGGCTGGTGCTCGTGATCGTCTGCCTCGCGCAGTTCATGGTTGTGCTCGACGCCACGATCGTCAACGTCGCCCTTCCCTCGATCCAACGTGATCTTGAACTTTCGCCAGAAAACCTCCAGTGGATCGTCAACTCGTACACGCTCGTGTTCGGTGGCTTCCTGCTGCTCGGCGGACGGGCTGCCGACCTGCTCGGCCGCAAGCGTCTGTTCGTCGCCGGACTCGTCGTGTTCTCTGCCGCCTCATTGGTAAACGCGATGGCGACCACGGGAGAAATGCTGATCGTCGCCCGCGGCTTCCAGGGGCTCGGCGGCGCGCTCGTTTCGCCTGCCGCGCTGTCGATCATCACCACTACTTTCGACGAAGGACCGGCTCGTACAAAGGCGCTCGCAGTCTGGGGCGGGATCGCCGCGGGTGGCGCAGCATTCGGTTTGTTGTTGGGCGGAATTCTGACCGACGCCCTCAGCTGGGAGTGGAACTTCCTGATCAATGTGCCGATCGGCATCGCCGCGATCGCAGCCGCTCTGCGGTTTGTCCCGGAGTCGCGTCACGAAGGTGCCCAACGCCACTTCGACGTGGCCGGCGCGGTGACGGTCACCAGCGGTCTGATGGTTCTCGTCTACGCGATCGTCAAAGCAACGGACTGGGGTTGGACCGACCCATCCACGATCGCGTGGTTCGCAGGCGGAATCGCACTGCTTACGGCATTCGTGTTGATCGAACTTCGATCGCCGCAGCCGCTTGTGAGACTGTCCTTCTTCAACAAGCGCTGGATCTCAACGGCAAATGCCACGATGTTCGTCGTGGCCGGTGGAATGTTCGGCATGTTCTATTTCGCCTCGCTCTACGTTCAGCAGATCCTCGGCTACGACCCGCTCCAGGCCGGGCTCGCCTTTCTGCCCGTCTCATTCGGAATCATGCTCGGCGCCGGAATCTCTCAACAGTTGATCGGTCGGGTCGGCGTCAAGCCAGTGGTGATCACCGGTATGACGCTTGCCTCGATCGGACTGATCACGCTCGCTTCGACCACGCAGGTGGGCGGAACTTATCTCGCGTTGCTTGCCGGGTTGTTGCCGATGTCCATCGGCATGGGCTTCACTTTCGTACCGCTCACGCTGATCGCAACTTCCGGCGTCGAACCTTCTGACGCCGGGCTTGCCTCCGGAGTTTTCAACACCTCGCAGCAAATCGGCGGCGCGCTCGGCCTGGCGATCCTTGCCAGCTTTTCGGTCAGCAAGACCGAGAGTGTGCTCGGTGATCTTGCAACCCGGCCGAGCCCCGACCAGTTGCAGCTGGCCGTGGTGGAGGGCTTCCAGACGGCATTCATCGTCGCTGCCGGTTTGATGGTGGTGGGGCTGCTGCTGGTGACCTTCGCACTGCGCCGCCGTGACGTGAAGAATGTCCACACCGGAGAGGCGCTGCCGGTCGCGGTTTAGCCACCGCGCCGACGCCCGGCAAACGTGGGTCACATCCCCGAACATGCATATGAGTACGAATTCAGAAACCAAGAGCGCGGCGGTCGGCACTGACCCGACCGCCGATCGCCCGCTTCGCGCAGACGCTCAGCGCAATCGCGAGCGGATCATCGAGGCTGCGAGCGAGGCCTTTCGCGAACTTGGTCTCGACGCGAGCGTCGCCGAGATCGCCCGCCGCGCCGACGTCGGCAGCGGCACGCTATTTCGCAACTATCCCAGCAAGGAAGACCTGATCTATGCCGTGATCGAAGCGCGCATGCAGGAGTGGACACACGTCGCCGAGCGGGCGTTGACCGAGCCGGACGCCGCCAAGGCGTTCGAGGAGTTCATGCTCACGGCCGCCGACGCGCAGTACCGCGACCGCGGTCTGTTTGAGGCGTTCAAGGAAGGGCTGCTCGACGAGCCAGAGTTGTTCGACTGCAAGGAGCGGGCCGTTTGTCTTAGTGAGGAAGTACTCAAGCGCGCCCAGCAAGCCGGCGCCGTTCGCGCCGACGTCAGCGCCGACGACCTCGGCAACTTGACCGCGGCGGCGGCGGCTGCGGCAGAACGCAGCGGCGGCGGCAATTCAGAGGGCTCCCCGTACGCCCGATACATGCGCATCCTGCTCGACGGATTGAAGCCCTAGATCCGACCCGATCCCTAGCATCGAGCCGATGGGCGATGCCGTTGGCCAAATCCTGGCGCTCGCAGTCGGAGCGTCGCTGAGCCCGATTCCGATCATCGGCGTCGTGCTGATGCTCGCAACGCCCCGCGGACGCGCCAACGGTTTGGCGTTCCTCGTCGGCTGGGTGCTCGGCCTGCTTATTGTCGGATCGATCGTTCTGTTCCTATTCGGCAACGCGGCGGCACCCGACGAATCCGGTGCGCAAGTCGGAGCCGGTTGGGCGAACATCGCGCTCGGCGTTTTCCTGCTTGTCATCGCCCGACGGCAGTTCGTTAAACGCCCCGCAGCTGGCCAACAGCCTGAACTTCCCGCCTGGACCAAACAGGTGGACCATTTCGACGCGCCGCGTTCTGCGGCCCTCGGCTTTGCGCTTGCAGCGATCAATCCGAAGAATTTGCTGTTGACCGTCAGTGCGGCGTCGCTGATCGCACAATCCGGAATTCCCGACGGCGATGAATTCGGTGCACTGGCGATCTATGCGGCGGTCGCGACGATCGGACCGGCGCTTCCGGTCGCGATCTTCTTGGTCGCGCAAGATCAGGCCAGAACGAGGCTCGAATCCGCAAAGCAGTGGCTCGGCCACAACAACGCGATGATCATCTCCGTGATCTGCGTGTTGCTCGCGGCGAACCTGATTGGCAACGGCATTTCCGCGCTTTCCTGACTGGATCGCAAGTCTGCGATAATTCCGCCCGCATTCGGGGCGTGGCGCAGCCTGGTAGCGCGCACCGTTCGGGTCGGTGAGGTCCCCAGTTCAAATCTGGGCGCCCCGATGTTTTCTTGCGGCGTAGTCACTACTTGGCGCGCTGAAGCGCCGCGTCTGATCGGGTCGGTGAGGTCCCCAGTTCAATTCTGGGCGCCCCGATGTTTTTTAGCGGCGTGGTCACGGCCGGGCGCGATTGAAATCTCGCGGAAATTGCGGTTTTTCGGGCGCGGCGGCGGGGCGAACCCCGCCCCAATCTCAGTATGTTTTTCCTTCTGCGGCGCGGCGCGCCGTGACGGTCCCGGTCACATCCCAACCCGGGACCCGCTACTCGACATTTCCACCCCCAACCGAAACTCAGATGCCGCCGCGCGGTTATCGCCCTTGCGAGACCGCATACGAGCCAGCCGAGTCGAACTGGACGCATGTCCATAACGAGTCGAATAACTCACCAATAAGCGGTAGTTCGCCGATGGCAGAAAAAGGAGATATGCACGACAGCGCTTTCACGGACGACGAGCGCGAACCAATAGGGGGCAACCCCACACCGGCGGGCGCCGACCATTCTCAGCTGATGCTGGGAGACGATGACGGCTACGACGGACTGAGTTCGCGAATTGCATGGCGGAGTGCCGCTGTGCTGTTTCTCGTGGCGGGAACGGGCGCGATCTTCGAGATCGTCACCGGATTGCTCGACGGCCAGCTCGAGCATCCGAACATGGTCATCGCGGTGTCGCTTTTCGCGATCTTCATGGGCGGCGTCTGGTGGGTCGTGGGCAAACTCGATGTCGACGATCGCTGGTTGCATCTGGGCGTGCTGATGTCTTACGCGATCCTCGTCACGGTGTTCAGTGACGCGCCGGCCGTAGAGGCCCAACTTGGCATCGTCTATCTGGTCCCGCTGATATTCGTGGCGTTGTTCCTGCCGTCCCGATCACTCGTTTTCTACATCTTCCTTTCGGTCGGGTTGATCGTCTCCGCGATGCTTCGCAACTCCGGAGGTGAGTTCGGCATCCTGCCCGGTGTGATGACGATCGCCGCTCTGGCGCTGACCGCGTCTTTGACTCTTTACGTGCGGCTGGAGCTCGATCGAATCGGGCGGCAGGCGGCGCAACTCTCCGGTCGCGATGCACTGACCGGGCTTGCAAACCTCCGTCCGCTCTACGAGCGAGTCGAGCGCGGGGTACACGACGCCGAGCGCGGAATCGGCGGGATCTCCGTGATCATGCTCGACCTCGAAGGGTTCAAGCGCGTCAATGATCAGTATTCGCACAGCGTCGGCGACGAAACTTTGCGCGTGGTTGCACGCGCGATCTCCGAGACCGTGCGACGGGACGAACTTGTCGCGCGTCGCGGTGGCGATGAATTCGCAATCGTCACCGGTGCGACTGATCCCGACGTGATCGAAGCACTGATGCGACGTGTTGCCGACAACGTCTCGGACGCGCGCGTCGACATCCTGCCGCAGGTCCGATCCGGCGTCACCGTCGGTTACGCAACGTTCCGCGAAGGCGACACGGTCGGCCAGCTCCTCGCGCGCGCCGACCGAGAACTTCACGACGCCAAGACGCGGGCCAAGCTCGAGCGCTGGTCTTGGCGCACACGCCAACTCGATGACATTGCCGATGAACTCGGCTCTGGTGCCTGAGATGGCGAGTCGCCGCGGATACAGCTTCAAGAAACTGCTCACGGACGTGGGCCTGCGCCGCGGGGCGCACCAGGCTTACCGCCCTGCGCGACGGCCGGGCGAGCCGAACATCGTCCTGACCGACGAGCGTCTGCGCGTGCACAGAAACGTGTTCTGGTTTGGGTCTGCGTTGATCTACGGCGTCGCCGGCTCAGTGGTGCTGCTCGCGCTCGCCTTCAGTGAGGTCGCGCCCTCGGTCGAAATTCCGACCGAGCTCTACTCCTCGACCGCAATAGCCGTCGCTTGCACAGCGATCGCCATGGCCGGGTTCTGGCTTTACATGGCGTCGCGCGATGCGAACGCGATGCCTTGGCTGAACGCGATCATTGGCATCGGCACCGCGCTGATCGCAATCGTTGTCGTGACCGCCGATGCGTTCGGTCCCAGCGTGCTCGTCTATTTCCTGCTGCCGGCGATGGCCGCGGCCTTTTACTTGCCGTTCAAACAGGCGTTGGCGCATCTCACGGCGATCGCGATCGTCGAGGTCGTCGTCGCCTACGCGAGTGCGGATGCGGGCAATGGCAAGCTGATTTCACTAAACGTGCTGTTCTTCACGATGATGGGTGCCGCGATGCTGATGGTTGCCCGCAAACGCATCCAGGATGGGATCGTGCACAACGTCGGCCTCGCCGGCCGCGACCCGTTGACTGGAGTCGCCAACCTCCGTAAATTCAACGAACGACTGCAGTCCGAGGTTGATCGCGCCGAACGCAATGGCGAGCCGCTGACGTTGCTGATGGTCGACCTCGACGATTTCAAGCTCGTGAACGACGAGTACAGCTACACGCTCGGAGACGCCGTTCTCGTCGCGAGCGCACGCGCGATGAGTCGGGTCGTGCGCGCCAATGAATTGCTCGCACGTCGCGGCGGCGACGAATTCGCGGTGATCGCCGTCGGCTCGGACGAGGAAGAGTCGGAGGCGCTCGCCGGACGCATACGCGACGCCGTGCGGCGCGAACGTCTCAAACTGTGTCCGGAGGTGACTCCTGAAGCAAGCGTCGGTGTCGCCGAATGGCGACCCGGAGAATCGGCCGTCGAATTGATCAAGCGGGCAGACAGTTCACTGCACGTTTCGAAGATCGTTTCGCACACGTCGAAGCCGTACTCAGACATGTAGCCGTGCCGCTGGCTTCGGCTGCGGTCACTTGCCGAACGTTGCGTCCGGCGGCGGCACGATGTTTTCAAGCATTTCCGGAGTGGGAAACCACGGCGCGCCCTTGTCGATCATCTGGTCGAAGCCCTGCCACATCACGGCCATCGCCGTCGCCGCGATTCGAAGGACGTTCTCTTCGGGGTGGTCCTGCCAATAGTCCGCAAGCGCATGGCAGGCCCCGACGACTGCGTGTCCCGCGACCAACGAGTACTGCTTCATCAACGGGTTCACGTCGCGACCCTCGAGCTCCTCGAGGAACGCCGCGGCAATCACCTCCGCCATCTCGGTGTTGAGTCCGTGGATTCCCTTGACCATGCTTTCGTCGATCTCGACCGAGTCGCGATAAAGCACGCCCCAGGCCTCGCGGTTCTGCTCGATGAAAGTGAAGAAAGCAACAAACCCGCGCCAGAAGCGCTCCTGTGGCGGGAGGTCCTGGGTCCACGCGGGCAAAACCATGTCCGCAAGCTTTTGCTGGAACAGACGAAGCACTTCGAGGTAGAGCTCGTCCTTGCTGGCGAAGTGCTGATAGACGAGCGCCTTCGAAACCCCGGCCGCCTCGGCGACGTCATCCATCGAAACGTTGTGGTATCCACGCGTGCCGAACACGTCGATCGCTTCGACGAGTATCAGTTCATAGCGCTCGCCACGTGACAATCGCTGGCGCGTCGGCTTGACCGCATCCGTCTGGATCGCTTCGTTCATTCCGTTGTCGATTCCATCGCCCATTCATTGGCTCCGAGTTCTGTTCATTTGATCTGAATTCGTTCAGACACGTTCCGCATCGCGGTCATCCGGCTTCGCCGACCTGAAATACCGCCTTCTGCAACTCTTTTCTATCGAATGCGGCGTATGCCGCGCTTGCGGCCGATAGTGGCAGGCGGTCGGTGATCAATGCCGTCGCATCGATCCTGCCGGAGGCGATCAGCTTGAGCAATTCGTCGCGATGGCTGAATGGTGCCCCGAGGATCGGAATCACTCGCGTGTTTCTCAGCCATAGATCGCCGGCGGACAGCGGGAACGGCTCGTCTACGAGCATCCCCACAAGAACCACGGAGCCGTTGGCGCGAGGCAGCGAGAAGGCGGTTTCCATGGCCGGTACGTTGCCAGCGGCCTCGAACACGGCGTCGCACATCAGGCCCGCTGTCTGATCCTTGATCAGTTTGCGCGGATTCTGCTCTTTCGGGTTGATCGGAATCGCGCCCAGTCGAGCGGCTTCTTCGAGGCGTTCCGGAACGACGTCGATCACATAGGTCTGTCCCGCGCCGAATATCGGGGCGCACATGGCAATCAGTTGACCGACTGGACCGGCGCCGACGATCGCAATCGTGTCGCCCTCGACGATGCCGGATTGGCGGAGCGCCGTGAAGGCGGTGGCGAGGATGTCGCCTGTGAAGATCGTCGACTCGTCCGACAGGCCGTCGGGAATGCCGCGCAGTGTCATGTCGGCCAGGGGTACACGGACGTACTCGGCCTGACCGCCCGGAAGATTGCCGAACGCCACTCCCATTCCGAACATCTGAAACTTGGCGCAGCGTCGATGGTCGCCCGAGACGCACGCCGGGCAGCGACCACAGGCGACGTACATCGAGCTGACTACGCGATCACCGATCTCGAACTCCGTGATTGAATCGCCGATGTCTTCGATCACCCCGCAGAACTCGTGGCCGACGATCCAGCCAGCTGGGACGTTCGGGATCTTGCCGTGGTAGATGTGCATGTCGGTTCCGCAGAGCGCGGTGGTCGTCACGCGCACGATCGCGTCAGTCGATTCCTGCAACTTTGGCTTGTCGACCTCCTCGACGCGAACGTCCTGCGGGCCGTGAGAAGTCACTGCGAGCATTTTTCGAATCCGTTCCCTCTCGACCCGGCGATCAGCCGACGATCGCTTTGTAGTAGCGCACTGCCAGGCCCGTCAACAGGGTTTGCAGGCATTCGTCGAACGACAAATTGTTGGACGCCGAATATGCCTGCAGACCGACGCTCTCGATGGCATCGGACTCGTGGATCACGTCTTCGACCAAGTCGGGATGTTGATCGCAGAAATACGCGCCCACGCCATAAAGGCTGGTGTCCATCATCGACTCGGCGAAGCTCGCGTAGTCGACGCCGTAGTTCTGCTTTCCCCCGGAAGGTTGCTTGCGCTTGGGCATCGGACGCGAGGTTATCCATCTTCGGGGGTTCGCAGACTGGCCGCCGGTCGAGCGTCGCCGTCAAATGACCGTATGATCGTGCGCAATGGCCGACCGCAATGAAATCGTCGCCTACCTGGACGACCTACTCGCAGCGCCGACGTTTGCCGATTACGGTCCGAATGGTCTGCAGGTTCCCGGGGCCATTGACGTGTCCCGCGTGATCTCGGGCGTGAGTGCCACGCTCGAACTCTTCGAGCGGGCGATCGAGCGCAATGCCGAGCTGGTGCTCGTGCATCACGGCATCTTCTGGGGTGAATCCGGTGCCCTCAGCCCGCTGCAGGCCAATCGGATCCGCGCCCTGCTCACCCACGACATCAACCTCGTCGCGTACCACCTTCCGCTCGACGCGCACCTGACCCATGGAAACAACGCGCTGCTCGCCGAAAAGCTCGGTTTCAGCGTTGAGGCTCCGTTCGGCGACTACAAAGGAAGCTCAATTGGTGTGCTCTGCAACTCCGAGCCGATCGGCGGCGTGGAGCTGGCCGAACGAATCGAGCAAAGAATCGGCCGGCGTCCGCTGCATTTTGCCTGCGGTCCGCCAGAACTGCGCCGAATCGCGCTGATCAGCGGAGCCGCCGCCGACTACATCCACGAAGCTGCGGCTGCTGGCGCAGATGCATTCATCACCGGCGAACCGGTCGAGCGCGTACAGGCCAATGCCAAAGAGCTCGGTATCGACTTTTTCGCAGCTGGCCACCACGCGACAGAGATCCTCGGAATCGAACGCTTGGGCGACCTGGTCGCCGAGCGATTTGGCGTCGAGCACGAGTTCATCGACATTCCAAACCCGGTCTGAGTCGCCGCCAGGCAGTTGCATGCGCGAATGTGAGCAACAGCACAGCTCGGTTCACCGGTACGGTTATCCTTTTGCCTCGCCCGACCCCCTAGCCCAAGCAGGCAGCCAGGCCATCTGGACCGAGGCGCCGTTGCGGCATTCCACGGAGGACTCAGTTTGAGCTATTTCGTAACCGGCGGTACTGGATTCATCGGTCGCTATGTGCTGGAACGTCTGCTCGAACGCAAGGGCAGGATTTACGTGCTCGTTCGACCTCAGTCGAAGGAGCGGATGGACGCGATCGTCAAACGTCTCGGCGCGCCGCGCGGACGGATCGTCCAGGTCACCGGCGACATCACCGAACCGAATCTCGGCCTGTCGAAGGCGGAACGCGACAAGATCAAGAACGTCGATCATTTTCTGCACCTGGGCGCGATCTACGACATCACCGCGAGCGACCAGGACAATCGCGAGACCAACGTCGGCGGCACGATCAACGCCGTGAGGTTGTGCAACTCGCTCGACCACGCCACGTTCCATCACATCAGCTCGATTGCGATCGCCGGGCGCTACAACGGCGTCTTCCGCGAAGACATGTTCGACGCCGGGCAACGCATCGAATTTCCCTACGACCGTACGAAATTCGAATCGGAACAGATCGTTCGTGAAGAAATCACCGGCCCCTGGCGCGTCTACCGCCCGGCAGTCGTCGTCGGCGACTCGCGAACCGGGGCGATTGACAAGATCGACGGTCCGTATCTGCTGTTCAAGTGGTTCAAGCGCGCCTCGAACAATCTCCCGGCATGGCTTCCGCTGCCGGGCATCGTCGGCGGCCGCGCCAACATCGTGCCGGTCGACTTCGTCGCCGGTGCAATCGATCACCTGATGCACAAGCCGGGCCTCGACGGCCGCGCGTTTCATCTCGTCGATCCCTACCCGCCGACGATCGGCGAGGCGATCTCGATCTTCTGCCGCGCCGCGGGTGCGCCGTCGTTCTCGCTTCGCACAAGCAACCCCCTGATCCAGTCGGCACCACGCATGTTGCTACATCTGACCGACCTCAACCCGGCCACGCGCGTGATCAGTGACGAGGTGATCAAGCAACTCGGCCTGCCGCGACAGTTCCTTGCCTATATCGACAACCCGACTCGCTTCGACTGTGCGGAGACGCTCCGCGAACTGGACGGCTCGGGGCTGTCAGTTCCTCCTCTCGAGCGCTATGCAAAGACGCTGTGGGACTACTGGGAGCGCAACTTCAACGTTCAGGCTTCGTCAACGCGCAAACTCCGACGCTCGGTTGACGGCAAGGTCGTCGTGATCACCGGCGCGTCGAGCGGAATCGGCGAGGTCGTTGCCCACCGCGTCGGTCGCGCCGGCGCGACCGTGATTCTCGTCGCTCGCACGAAATCGAAACTCGACGTGATCCGAGACGAGATCGTCGATGCCGGTGGCGATGCCGACGTCTTCACCGCCGACCTCTCTGACGTCAAGGACTGTGAGCGCGTGATCGACGACATCATCGCCAAGCACGGTCGCGTCGACATCCTTGTCAACAACGCAGGCCGCTCGATCAGGCGCTCGCTGAGCAACAGCTACGACCGCTTCCACGACTTCGAGCGCACGATGCAGCTCAACTACTTTGGCGCGCTGAAGATGATCATGAGCGTGCTTCCGGGAATGCGTCAGCGCAAGTTCGGACGGATCATCAACATCAGTTCGATCGGCGCTCAGGCCTATCCGCCTCGCTTCTCGGCATATGTTGCCAGCAAGACGGCGCTCGACGCCTTCAGCCGCTGCGCGCAACCGGAGGTGCTTGGCGACGGCGTGATCTTCACAACGGTCTACATGCCGCTCGTGAAAACGCCGATGACCGCGCCGACGACGATCTACAAGGCATTCCCGATGATCACGCCGCAGGAGGCCAGTGACCTGGTGATCAAGGGCATGATCGGCACGCCGCGTCGCGTGACGACGCCTTTGGGCACCACGGGCGAGGTCATCCATGCAGTTTCACCGAGCCTCGCCGACCGCATCCTCGGCACGGCATATGGACTGTTCCCCGAGAGCGCTGCTGCCAAGGGCACGGCCGGTCGTCGCGACCAGATCACACCGGAGGCAATCGCCTTCGCGCATGTGATGCGCGGCGTCTACTGGTAACCGCTCGGTCACTTCGGCCGCCGGGAAAGGTGGTCGGCGGACTCCCAAGTTTTGGTTAGTATCGGTGATTCCGCTGCGATCTGCTGCGCGGAGCGGCGTTGTTTGAAATGGAACTGTGCCGTTTGGGGAACCAGCCGCTGAGTACCAGCAACCAAGTCTTTCGAGGGAGAATCTGATGGAAGTCATGACCGAGAAGCCGGGGACAACCCTTCAGGAATACGCGTCTGAGCCGATTCCGCCGAATCCCGATTCGACCGACTCCGACACGATGGCCACGCTGCTGACGATCGCAGCCGAGAAGCACGCGGGCAACATTGCGATCAAGCACTACGACGCCGAGGCGTGGCGCGAAATCACGTTCGCCGAAATGGGCGCGATAGTCAAGTCGATCGCCAAGGGCATGATTGCCAGCGGTATCCAAAAGGGCGAGAAGGTTGCGATTCTCGGCGGCACCCGCCCCGAATGGTCGTTCTCCGACTTCGGCGCGCTCTGCGCCGGTGCGGTCGTAGCCCCGATCTACCAGACGAACTCGCCGGAAGAATGTGAGTACGTGCTCAACCATTCCGAAGCGAAAATGCTCGTACTCGAAGACGCTGCGCAGCTCGAGAAGATCGCGAAGATTCGCGGCAACCTTCAGCACCTCAAGCAGATCGTGATGATCGATCCCGGCTCCGGTGATCTTGGCGAGGCGATCACGCTCGAAGAGTTGAAGGCACAGGGTCAGACCGTTGGCGACGAGGATTTCGACCAGCGCCTCGCATCCATCGAGCCCAGTGACCTGTGCACGATCGTCTACACATCCGGTACGACTGGCCCGCCGAAGGGCTGCATGATCACGCATGAGAACTTCCGCAATACGACGACGATGGCCTCGTCGATCGTCGCCGGCGAAGGCGGAGAGGGCACCGAGACCGCGTACCTCTTCCTACCGCTCGCACACGTGTTCGCGAGGCTGATCCAGTTCACCTTGACCGACACCGGCGGCACGATCGCGTACTGGCGCGGAGACCCCCTGATGATCATCGCCGACGTGATGGAGGTCAAGCCGGAAATCCTGCCGAGCGTGCCGCGCATCTTCGAGAAGATCTACGCGCTCGCGCAGAACGCGTCGGCAGCCAAGTCGCCGGAGGAGCAGGCGTTCGCAAAAAAGGCGATCGAAGTGGGCTATCAGGTACGCATGCTTCAGGAAGCCGGCGAACCGGTTCCCGAAGATCTACAACAAATCTTCGACGCCGCAGAAGAGCCGGTCTACGCAATGGTTCGAAATCTGTTCGGCGGCAACGTGCAGCGAGCGATCACCGGCGCCGCGCCGATCGCCAAGGAGATCCTCGAGTTCTTCTACGCATGTGGCGTACCCGTCTTCGAGGGCTACGGCATGACCGAGACTTCAACACTCTCAACTGCCAACAACACGGTCTACGGATTCCGGTTCGGTTCGATCGGTCGCCCGGTACCCGGCGTGACGGTGCGGATCGCCGATGACGGCGAGATTCTCGTGAAGGGTCCAAACATCTTCCAGGGCTACTACAAGAACGAGGAAGAGACAGCGAAGACGATCGACCCGGACGGCTGGCTACACACGGGCGACCTCGGCTACATCGATGGTGACGGCTTCATCTTCATCAATGGTCGCAAGAAGGACATCATCATCACCGCCGGTGGAAAGAACTTGACTCCGGCCAACTTCGAGAACGCGATGAAGCAGCACCCATGGGTCTCGCAGGCCGTGATGTTCGGTGACCGTAAGCCGTACCCGGTCGCGCTGATCACGCTCGACCCGGAAGCCATCCCCGCGATCGCGGAGAAGCTCGGCGTTACGGCCGACGCGAAGATCGGAGAAAATGACGCGGTTCGCGCCGAGCTGCAGGCCCACCTCGACAAGGTGAACGAAAAGTTCGCGTCGGTCGAGCAGGTCAAGAAATTCCGCGTGCTCGAACATGATCTGACGATCGAAAGCGGCGACCTCACGCCCTCGATGAAGGTCAAGCGAAGCGTGGTCTACGACCAGTACGCCGACCTGTTCGAAAGTATGTACGACGGAAGCTGAAACAGATTTCGCCGTCCAACAGGCGGTCGCCGCGAGACGGCGAAAACATTCGAATGCCGAAACTGTCCGGACCGCGAAACTGTCTGCATTCGTTGGGGTTTGAACGTCTGTGCTCTTGCGACCTGAATTGACAGGAAACGCGCTGCTGCGTGCAATCGCGACGTTGATCGCGTTCACGCTCATGGCCGCGGCTCCGGCCGCCGCATCGACCCCTGCACAAGTTCGATCGGCAGTCAAGAAGTTGAGTGGAAATGCTGGTGCGTACGTGCTCGACCTCGAGACCAATCGCCGGATCGCCTCCAAACGTGCCGCGACGAAACGCATTATCGCGTCGAACGCGAAGCTTTATACGGCAGCCGCTGCGTTGGACCGCTTTGGACCGGACGGCCGCTTCAGCACCGGACTCTGGACCAACGGATCGATCGTCGGCGGCGTGATCACCGGCGACGTGTACTTGCGCGGCGGCGGGGACCCGCTGTTCGGAAGCGCCAGTTTCGTCGGCAAGAACTTTGGCTCGCGAGCCACCGCCGAGCGCCTTGCCCTGAATCTCCGTTCAACCGGAATCACCCGAATCACCGGGCGCATCATCGGCGATGAAAGCGTGTTCGACAGGCGACGGGGAACCGCGAAGTACAGGTACCGCGCCAACTGGGAAATCGGCGGGTCGCTCAGCGGTCTCGTCTTCAACAAAGGGCTCTCCCGAGGCAGGTTCCAGTCGAATCCGCCACGCCACGCCGCCGGCCGGATGCGCGCCGCACTGCGTTCGGCCGGAATCCGCGTCGGCACTCGCATCTCAACCGGCAGAACGCCAAAGAATGCGGCCCGGGTCGCCTTCGTCGCCTCGCTGCCGATGTCGGCGCTCGTCCGTCAGATGAACAAACCGTCCAACAACTATTTGGCCGAGATGCTCGTGAAGTCGTTGGCACTGCCGACCGCAGCCGCCAATCCCACCGGAGGCGTCGTTCCGATCGGCTCCCGCCGAGCTACGACTCGAGCAGGAACAAGAATTGCTCGTCGTCACGCAGCATCGCTTGGCGGCACCGTGGCCTTGTCGGACGGCTCGGGACTTTCCCGTTCGGATCGCGCCGCGCCGCGCGAGGTCGTCGACCTCCTTCGCGCGATCACCGGCCAGCCGGCATTCGACGAGTTCGAGACCTCTTTGGCGATCGTCGGCGTCGACGGAACACTCGCCAAGCGCATGCGCGGAACGCCGGCGCGTCGCAACTGCTCAGGTAAGACCGGCACGCTCAGCAACGTCTCCGCTCTGGCTGGATACTGCATCACCGCCGGCGGGCGGCGCGTCGCCTTCGCCATACTGCAGAACGTGGTCGCGCCATATCTCGCACGCGCACAGCAGGACCGCGTCGTCGCGAGAATCGCCGCGCTGCGCTGAAACTGCCTCAACCGGCGAGCAGGTCCGTCAACTGATCCTCGTCGAGCACCGCGATCTCTAGCCGCTCGGCCTTTTCCAGCTTTGAGCCGGCTTCCGCGCCGGCGACGACGTAGTCGGTCTTTTTGCTCACCGAACTGGTGACTCGCCCGCCGGCTCCCTCGATCAACTCGCGCGCCTGATCTCGCGTCATCGTCGGCAATGACCCTGTCAACACAAATGTCTTGTCCTTGAGCGGGCCCTCGCTGGACCCCGGCGCCTCGCCGGCAAGCTGCAGACCGGATTCGCGCAGCCGCTCGATCAGTTCGAACTCTTCCGGCTGGGCGAGCTGCTCGGCGATGTTTTCGGCGAGGATCGGACCGATACCGCTGGTCTCGGCGATTTCTTCCGTCGTCGCCTTCGCCAGCGCATCAATCGAGCCGAAGCGCGCGGCGAGGTTGCGGGCGTTCACGCCGCCGATGCCCGGCAGCCCGATCGCGAACAGGACGCGCCAAAAGGGCTGCTGCTTGCTTGCCTCGATCGAGCCGAGCAGGTTGTCGACCGACGTCTCCTTGTAGCCGGGCTGCTCAAGCAACTCCTCACGTCGGTCAGCGAGCGTGTAGATGTCGGCGAGGCTCTCGAACCATCCCCAATCAAGGAACTGCTGAACCTGCTTCTCGCCGAGACCGTCGATGTCCATCGCTCCGCGATGGACGAAGTGCTTGAAGTGCTGAAATCGCTGTCCAGGACAGCCCCTGCGGTTCGGGCAGAAGGTCCAGTCGCCGTCCTTCTCAGTAGGCGTAGAACAGGACGGGCACGCTGCAGGCGGTGCGGGCGGCGCGGCGCGTTGCTTGCGTTTCGCTGCTTCCGGCGTCGGCCCGACCACTCGTGGGATCACGTCTCCGGCGCGCGTGACGATCACCTCGTCCCCCTCGCGGATGTCCTTGGCCAACAAATCGACCTCGTTGTGCAGCGTGGCGTGCTGCACCGTCACCCCGGTGACATTGACCGGTTCGAGCACGGCGAGCGGGACCAGGCGTCCGGTGCGCCCGACGTTCCACTGGATCTCCAGCAACGTCGTCTTCGCCTCCATCGGTGGAAACTTCCAGGCAATCGCCCCACGCGGTTCGCGCCCCGCGACGCCGGCGCGACGCATCAGTTCGTTGTCATTGAGCTTGATGACGGCACCGTCGATCTCATAGTCGAGCGCATCTCGGCGCTCCTCCCACGAATTGCAGGCGTCGACGACCTGATCGACATCGTCCAGCACCACGAAGTCGTTGACAGGAAACCCCCAGTCCCGCAACTGCGCGAGCTGGTCGGAGTGAGTCTCGAACTCGATTCCGTCGGTAACGCCGAGCGAATACGCCCAGAACGACAGCGGCCGCGACCGAGTCAACTCGACATCGAGCTGCCGAATCGAGCCAGCGGCGAGATTGCGCGGGTTGGCGTACGTGGCGATCCCCTCCTCGGCGCGCTGCTCATTGAGCGCATGAAAATCGGCGCGCCGAATGTAGACCTCGCCGCGAACCTCGAACAGCTTTGGCGGCTTGCGGACCGGCAGCGCGGTGGGCACGTCGCTCATCGTCAACACGTTTGGCGTGACCTCCTCGCCGATCACGCCGTTCCCTCTAGTCACGGCCCGAGCGAGCTCGCCGCCTTCGTAGACCAATGACATCGCCAATCCGTCGATCTTGCCCTCGACCACGAACTCCAGGCTCGGATCGGTGATCCCCTCAGCCGCCAATCTGTTGCGCACGCGCAGCTCCCAGGCTCGAAGTTCTTCATCATTGCGCGCATTGGCCAGCGACAGCATTGGCTGCAGGTGCTCGACCTGCGGAAATCGACCGGCAGGTGCGCCGCCCACCTTCTGCGTCGGCGAACTCGGTGTCGCCAGCTCGGGATGATCGGCCTCGTACTCGCGCAGTTCGTTGAGTAGCGCGTCGTACTGCGCATCGGTGATCGCGGGGTCGTCATGCTCGTAATAGAGCTTGTTGTGGTGTGCGAGCTGCTCGCGCAGTTCTTCGACGCGGGCGGCGAGCTCGGGTGGAATCGGGTCGGTGGTGTCAGTCAAGTGAGGTGGCGATTTCGGGTTCGCTGGCGCCACCAGTGTTACCGACCTCGCCGACGAAAGCATTCAGATCGAAACGCGCGAGAGTCTCGATGCTTTCACGGCTGGTCAGATCGAAGTGCACCGGAGTGACCGCGATGTTGCCTTCGGCGATGGCCTCGAAATCCGTACCATCCTCGTTCACGTAAGACGGGTCGTCGCCGTAGATTCTGTAGGTCTTTCGGCCCCCGTCCTCGCCCGTCTGCTCCAGCCGATCGCGATAGATCCGCTTACCCAGCGTGCAGACGCGTGCGCCCTCAACCGGACCTGCAGGAACGTTGACGTTGAGAATCGTGCCGTCCTGCAGCGGAACGTCGTGAAAGTTCTCGACCAGGCCAGCAGCAAACTCGGCGGCGCGAGAGAAGTCCATCTCCTCGCCGAAACTCCAGCCCATCTCTCCGCGTCTGGCCTGCTGGCTGACGGCAATCGCCGGAATGCCGAGAATCACACCCTCGAAGGCGGCAGCAACGGTCCCGCTGTAGGTGATGTCGTCACCGAGGTTGGCGCCGTGATTGATGCCGCTGACGATCAGCTCCGGAGTGAATTCGAGTAGACCCAACGTGGCGAAACGCACGCAGTCGACCGGCGTGCCGTCGGTTGCAAAGCCTTTGGTGCCGTCGCCAAAATCGACCTCCTCGACCGTCAGCGGGGCACGCGTGGTGATGCCGCGACCGATCGCGCTGCGATTCGAGTCGGGCGCGATCACGGCGAGCTCAATACCGGGCACGGCGAGCAGCGCACGGCGAAACGCATGGAACCCAGTAGCGGTGATTCCGTCATCGTTGGTGAGAAGAACTTTCATCTGAATGATCCTAGGTGAAGGAGACCGACGCCAGGTACAGCCCGCAAGCGGCCGCTGTTGCGCCACCCTGCTCGCGTGGAGCACCCTCCAGTAATTCGCGAAATCGAGCAAGCTCTCGACTGCTGCGCGCAACATCGAGTTGATAGCTGACCAACGAGCGGACCATCCTTCGCGTGAAAGTTTGGCCCTCGATCCAGAATTCGGTCAATCGCGGTCGCTGGATCCATTCGGCGCGAAGCACGCGTCGACGATAACTTCGGTACGGCTCGTCCGACAACGTGAAAGCCTCGAAATCGTGCTCGCCGACGATGCAGGACGCGGCCCGCTCGAGCAATTCGAAGTCGAGCGGATACGGGTACCAAAGCACGCGGTCGCGCAGCAGCGCCGGTCGTTCGCTGCGATTCCAAATTCGATAGCAGTACGTTCGCGACGTGGCCGAAGCGCGCGCATCGAAATCCTCGTCCGTCGATTCGCTGCTGAGCACAGTGACGTCATCGGGTAGCAAGGCGTTCAACGAACGTGAAGATGCAGGATCCCCGGGGTGAGAGGCGACCTGCCCCCAAGCATGAACACCGGCGTCGGTGCGACCGGCGACCGTCAGCTTGGTCCGCTCACGCCGCACCACTGCGAGCGCCGTCTCGAGCTCTTCCTGCACGGTGCGCTGGCCGGGTTGTCGGGCCCAGCCCTTGAACTCGCGCCCGTCATATTCGATCGTCAATCGCGAAGTCATCGACGGAGATTCTTGCGCAGGGTTGCAAATTCGTCGCAATCGCCTCTAGAATGACCGCCAAGCGCCGTGTCGCCCCGCGGTATCACCAGCAGCCAGCAGATTTCAAGCCCCACCAATCGGGACGTCACACAACTCGGCATGAGTGCGACGTCGACACAACTGATGCTTCAGGAAGATTTCATCGATGCGCTTTCGTAGTCACTCACCAATCATTTTTGTCACCGCGATGGTCGTCCTTCTCGCCTTTGGCGCGGGCATTGCGAA
Organism: uncultured Solirubrobacterales bacterium; assembly: GCA_937128795.1. Taxonomy (GTDB): domain Bacteria; phylum Actinomycetota; class Thermoleophilia; order Solirubrobacterales; family JACPNS01; genus JACPNS01. The sequence goes on from CAKZMQ010000011.1 coordinate 24,729, forward strand.
CGCCAAGATCTTCGGTACCAAGCCGCTCGTGATCTCAGCTGCCACCGACGGCAGCTCAGCGAACGGTGACTCCGGTCAGCCGGTGATCTCGGGAGACAACCGCGTGTCGAAGTACATCGCTTTCTACTCGGATGCAAGCAACATCGCAGCGGGTGATGGAAACGGCGTGCGCGACGTGTTCGTCTGGACCCGCCCGCGCGGCCGTTCGGGGCAGACACTCAACCGTGTCGGTGTTGGCGGCGCGTTGACGATTGCCAGCGTCGCCTCCAACGGAGCTCAGGCGAACGGTCCGTCCGAACGCCCGAACCTCGACGGCAGCATGAAGTCGTCGCCCAAGTGCGTCGCGTTTCAGTCACAAGCAACCAACTTGAATGCCAGCGACGCTACGCCCGACTGGGACATCTATGTTCGCAATCTTCGGACCAAGAAGACTTACCTTGCCTCGGCCGGCGTCTCTGGCGACGCCACGCGCCCTTCACTGAACGGCAAGTGCACAGAGGTCGTCTACGAGGCCGGAGGATCGGTATACCGCGCCAAGTCCAAGGGCTGGGCACTTGGTGCCGGCGCCAAGAAGCGATCATCGCGCGTGGCCGCCGGGTCACAGATTCGCATTTCGCTCGAAGGAACTTCGATCGGTTGGGTTGCCCCGAACGGGGCGGTCAAGTGGAAGACCGCCGGACGCCGGGCGCGAACGGTCGGCCGCGGCACGACGCCATGGGTTTCCGACAAGGATCGCAAGGCCGGTTGGGGGATCACTTTCCAGTCGGGGAACACCGTCCTCTCGCGCAAGATCACGCGCAAGCTGAAGCTTGCCACGCGCGCTCGAATCACCGGCGCGGTGTTCGGCGGCAGCACTGTCTACGTGCCGAACCGCGGCATCATCAACTACGCCAAGGGCAAGTCGTTCTACTACTTCAACGCCAACACCGGCAACTCCGACGACCTCGCACACGCCAATACAGACATCACCGAAATGGGAATCGGGGCGCGCGGAACGATGATGGTGTTCGCAGCCGGCGGCGGCGACCAGGACTTCATCGACACGGCACCGTTTCAAGGCCCACCGTTCATCGACCCGAACAGTCCGCCGACGATCGCGCCGATCGTGCGAGTACCGCCTCCGGTCCGGTACAACTCGATCTACGTGAAGGTGCTACCGACAAAGGGCTGCGGTTCGGGCTGTTGACGCGATGAAGCGTTCAGCCGTCCAGTCAACGGCAGCCGCCTCGTTTGCGGTGGTTGTCGCATTGATATCTGCCGCTGGGGCCTCCGCGGCTGTGTTCGGAACGGCGCCGCTGAATATTTCGACCGACGCTGCCGGAAATGCCGGTAACGGGCCCTCGGGTCACCCGGCGGTATCCGGCGACAACCGCGCGGTCAAATACGTCGCGTTCGATTCGGATGCAAGCAACCTCGTTGCCGACGACGCCAATGCCGCAACCGACGTTTTCATCTGGAGGCGTCCGGCTGGACGGGCGGGACTCAAGTTGAATCGTCTTGGCGTCGGCAAACTGCAACGCGCCAGCGTCAGCAGCGGCGGTGTGGAGGCCAACGGGGCATCAAGTCGCCCAGCGCTCGACGGCTCGATGAGGTCACGCCCGCGTTGTCTGGTCTTCCAGTCTCTCGCCACGAACCTTGCGCCGACCGACGCGACGCCAGATTCCGACATTTACATACGTGATCTGAAGCTCGGCACCACTCGGGTGCTGACGGCCGCACTGAGCGAAGACTCCGGCAACGCCGCCGTCGACGGCAAGTGCAGGACCGTGATCTTCGAGGCCGGCGGGAAGATCTATTCGGTTTCCACCAGAGGCGGAAGGCCGCGCTCGCTCGGGGCCGGCACGCAGCCGCGCTTTTCTCGCGACGGCCTCTCGATGGTTTGGGTGAAACGCGGAAAAGTCGTATTCCGGCACAAGCGCCGCAACCGCACGTTGACCGCCGGAAACGGTCCGGTCGTCTCTGACGAAGGCGGGGCCGGCGCAGGCTGGGCCGTGGCTTACAACGCGGGTACGAAAGTGAAGCTCGCGCTGATTCGTAAGAACGGACGGACGAAAGTGCGCACGGCGCTCCGCCGAAGCCGCATCGGCGGCATATCCGTTTACGCTGCTCAACGCGGAGTCCTCGTATACGCCAAGGGGAAATCCGTGTTCTACCTCAACCGTAAATCCGGCAACAGCGACGACCTTGCCCACGCAAAAGCAGCGGTGACCGAGATGGCGATCAGCGCACGCTCAAACATCGTCGCATTCGCCGCGCCGGGCGGAATTGACTTCGTCGACGCGCCCGGCAGCACCGTCAAATCCGTTTACGTCAAGTACCTGCCGCAGTAGCGGCGCGGCAACGAGGATCAGACGAGCTCGAGGTAGACCATTTCGGTCGAGTCCGAGCGACGCGGTCCAAGCTTGAGGATGCGTGAGTAGCCTCCGGGGCGATCCGCGTAGCGCGGCGCAACCTCTTCAAAGAGCTTGTGCACGATGAATTTGTCATTGTTGAGCGAAGCCAGCGCCTGGCGTCGCGCATGCAGGTCGCCCTGCTTGGCGAGCGTGATCAGCTTCTCAAGCTCGGGCTTGACGGCCTTGGCCTTGGCCTCGGTCGTCTTGATCCGCTCGTGATCGATCGTCTCCTTGATCAGGTTGGCGAACATCGCCTTGCGGTGCGCTGAGTCGCGCGAGAGCTTGTTGCGTTTCTTGTTGTGGCGCATGAGAGAAGTGAAGGGTAGTGGGTCGGCAGAGCGCGGATCAGTGGATTCTGGCTCGACGGACTAGCCCTTGAGGGCCAGTCCGCGATCCGCCAGCACGTCGATGACTTCTTGGATGCTCTTCCGCCCGAAGTTCGGAATCGCCGCGAGCTCGGCCTCACTGCGTTCGAGCAACTGCCCGACCGTCTGGATTCCGCCACGCTTGAGGCAGTTGTACGAACGAACACCCAGGTCGAGCTCTTCGATCAAGATGTCGTCGGGGCCTCCGGCCTCCGGTAGACCACCACTGATCTCTTCGGTCTCTTCGAGCTCGCCGCGGAGCGCGGCGACGGTCATCTCGTCGGTGAAGATCGCGAGCGTCTTGATCAGGATCTCGGACGCCTCACGCAGTGCGGCGTCCGGCTCGACCGAACCGTCGGTCTCGACTTCGATCGTGAGTTTGTCGAAGTCGGTGCGCTGACCGACACGGGCACCCTCGACTGAATACGAGACGCGCTTGACCGGCGAAAAGATCGAGTCGATCGGAATCACGCCGATCGGCTGGTCCGAAGACTTGTTGTCCTCTGCCGGTGAGTATCCACGGCCACGACCGATGGTCAGGTACATCTCGAGCTTCGATTTCTTCTCGAGCGTCGCGATGTGGGCGTTGGGGTTGAGGATCTCGACCCCGGCCGGCAGGTCGATGTCCTTGGCGCGGACCTCACCGGGACCGGTGAAGACGAGCGGAGCCTCGACCTCGGTTGCGTCTGAATGCACTTTGGCGACGAGCGCCTTGAGGTTTAGGACGACGTCGGTGACGTCTTCCTTGACACCCTGAATCGTTGAAAACTCGTGGGCGACCCCCTCGATGCGCAGGCTGGTAACGGCGGCACCAGCCAGTGAGGAAAGCATTACGCGGCGCAGTGCGCTGCCAAATGTGTAGCCAAATCCACGGTCCAGCGGTTCGATCGTAAAGACACCACGGTTGCCTTCGATCTGCTGGGCGGAAATGCGAGGAGTCTGGAATTCAAGCATCGGAACCCTTTTTCTTGTCTTGGTCGGCGCACGCAAACGATGAACGTCGCGGCACTGCGGGGGATTGTTACTTCGAGTAAAGCTCGACGATCAGCTGCTCCTGCACCGGCGTGGTGATCTCACCACGGTCGGGCAGACGCAGGATCTGGGCCGTCAACGCATCGTGATCGGCCTGTAGCCATGCGGGAACCACGGCAGTCATAGCGGTTGCTTCCGCAATAACTTCCTTGGCGCTCGACTTTTCCGCCACGGCGATTTTGTCGCCTTCGCGGAGTTGGAAACTTGGAATGTCAACACGGTGGCCGTTGATCGTCCAGTGACCGTGATTGATCAATTGACGCGCCTGACGGCGTGACGCCGCAAAGCCCAGGCGCACGAGCACGTTGTCGAACCGACACTCGAGCATGCGCAGGAGGTTGTCACCGGTGACGCCCTTTTGGCGGCTCGCCTTGTCGTAGTAGTTGCGGAACTGCTTCTCCAAGATCTGGTAAAAACGTCGCGCCTTCTGCTTCTCGCGCAGCTGCAGGCGGTACTCCGACTGGCGTTGACGAGTGAGACCGTGCTGACCCGGCGGGTAGCTGCGGCGGTCGACCGCGCACTTGTCGGTGTAGCAACGAGCGCCCTTGAGGTAGAGCTTCTCGCCCTCCCGACGGCAGAGCTTGCACTGTGATCCTGTGTCGCGAGCCATCGTTACATCCTCCGGCGCTTGCGCGGACGGCAGCCGTTGTGCGCCTGCGGTGTGACGTCGCGAACGCCAACGACCTCAAGACCGGCAGCCTGGAGCGAACGAATCGCGGTTTCGCGACCGGATCCGGGGCCCTTGACGAATACTTCGACCTTTGCGAGACCGTGTTCCATACCCTTGCGGGCAGCGGATTCGGCAGTCACTTGAGCCGCGAACGGCGTTGACTTGCGCGATCCCTTGAAACCGACGGTACCGGCCGACTCCCAGGCAATCACGTTGCCCGAGCGGTCGGAGATCGACACGATCGTGTTGTTGAAACTGGCCTTGATGTGGGCCTGGCCGAACGGAACGTTCTTCTTGACTTTGCGGCGGCCTGGGCGGCCTTTTGACTTAGCTTCAGCCATGTATTACTTGGCAACCTTTTTCTTGTTTGCGATCTGAGCCTTGCGCGGCCCTTTCCTGGTTCGCGCATTGGTCTTGGTGCGCTGGCCACGTACCGGCAATCCGCGACGGTGACGAAGGCCGCGGTACGCGCCGATCTCCATCAAGCGCTTGGTGTCCTGCGAGCGCTCGCGGCGGAGATCACCTTCGACGGTGAGCTCCTGGTCGATCGCGTCACGAAGCTTGATCACTTCGTCCTCGGTCAAGTCCTTGACGAACGTGTCGCGGCTGATGCCGGCCTTGTCAAGCAGCTTCTGTGACGTCGGCTGGCCGATCCCAAAAATGTATGTGAGACCGATCTCGACCCGCTTGTTGAGCGGAATGTTTACTCCTGCGATACGTGCCATGAAATTCTCTCTCTGCCTAACCCTGGCGCTGCTTGTGGCGCTTGTTCTGGCAGATGACGTGAACGGTTCCGCGTCGGCGAATTACGCGACACTTTTCACAGATCGGTTTTACGGATGCTCGAACCTTCACGTCTAAAACAGCCCCTACTTGGCTTCAGGAAAAAATTGGACGGTCTCGCCCTGTGGCGATGCCTGTTTGACAGCAAGAATTCGCGTCAGATGCTCCTGCCCCAATCGAACGGACAGCATTGGAAAGCGACAGCATTGGAAAAAATCTCGATTGGCCATGAGCAAGCACAGCCAGCTAGCCGAGAGTTCATTCGAGCTCTGAAGCGCGACGCACGATACTAGCACGGGTTTTCCGACGCATGTCGCGCGCCACGCGGGTTGCAACGTCGAAAATCCGGCCGAAGATACCCAAAAATTGTTACTTCACGGCATCAGCTCGTGCCAGGGCGTGAGAATGCGCGGTTCATCCTCCGTTATCGCCACCGTGAACTCGAAGTGTGCCGTCAGCGACCCGTCGGCGGAAAACACCGACCATTTGTCTTCGCCGACGAAAATCTCCGGCTTGCCGGCGTTGACCATCGGTTCGATCGCGATCACCATGCCTGCCTTCAGCTCTGGTCCGGTGCCGGGTGTTCCGTAGTTGGGCACCTGCGGCTCCTCGTGCATCTGCCGTCCCACACCGTGACCGATCAGCTCACGAATGATCGAGAAACCGGCGTCCTCAACGCGCGTTTCGATCGCGTGTCCGACGTCGCCAAGATGATTGCCGACACGACACTGATCGACCGCATCGAACAGCGACTGCTTCGTGGTTTCCATCAGACTGTCGGCGATTGCTGTCGATTCACCCCCAATCGGCACTGTGACCGCGGCGTCGGCAACCCATCCACCGAGCGTCACGCCAATGTCGATCGAAAAAATGTCGCCGGCGGTCAGTTGCTCGTCGCCTGGAATTCCGTGGACGACCATGTCATTGTTCGACGCACAGATCGAGCCCGGGAATCCGCGAAAACCCTTGAAGGATGGGATCCCGCCGCTCTCGCGGATGAACTTCTCGACGGCTTGGTCGACGTCCATCGTCGTGGCGCCGGGCTGCGCCGTATCCACGGCGAGCTTGAGCGCCTGGGCCTGGACCTTGCCGGCGACGGCCATCTGGTCGAGCTGTTCCGGTGTCTTGAGGTTGATCACGGCAGGTGATCAGAGCGTGTCTTCGAGGCGAACCGTCGCGACGAGGGCGCGGATGTGGCGATAAACCTCGTCGGGGTCGCGGGTGCCGTCGATCCTACGAACCAGACCTTTGTTCTGGGCCTCCGGGCGGTCGTAGTAGCCGATCACCGGAGCAGTCTGGGAGTGGTAGACCTTCAGCCGATTGGCGATCGTCTCGGGCTTGTCGTCGTCGCGCTGAATCAACTTCGTTCCATCGATGTCATCGACACCCTCGTGCTTGGGCGGGTCAAACTTGATGTGGTAGGTGCGCCCGGTGGTCGGATTGACGCGGCGACCCGAAAGGCGATCGATCAGATCCTCGTCCGGAACTTCAATCACCACGACGGCCGTCAACTTGCGATCGGCGGCGGTCATCGCGGAGTCGAGCGCCTCGGCCTGGGGCACGGTGCGCGGAAATCCGTCGAGGATGAAACCGCGCTTAGCGTCGTCCTGTTGCAGGCGGTCCATGATCAGGTTGACGATCAGTTCGTCGGGCAGCAGCTCGCCCTTGTCCATGTACTGCTTGGCCTGCACCCCGAGCTCGGTGTCGTCCGCGACGTTCTGGCGCAGGATGTCGCCGGTCGCGATGAACGGAAGATCGAAGTCCTTGACAAGACGACTCGCCTGAGTTCCCTTCCCAGCCCCGGGCGGTCCGACCAAAACTAGATTGAGCTCTGAAGACATCAAATGTTCCTGTCGCTATTGCCTGGGAGCGCGCTTGACGGTCGATGGCGGTCGAGGCCGGTCAGCACTGCGGATCGCTGACATTAACAGGGCGCGCTGGGCCAGTCAATCAGGGGCGACGGCGCATTCTTCGCGTCGCACGCGCAACCTTCGTGATCGGTGAGAGCACTTTGCCCAACCTCCGGAAGGTTTCTTCGTGACTGGCCAGCAACGCATGAATTTGACGCGTGCGAAACTCGATGTCGCCAGCCACTAGATGGAGCTCGCGGAGGAGATCAAGCGTCTCGTTCAGCCGCTCGTGGTTCTCGCGATCGACCTGTGAGATCGCCAACGCAACCCGCGCCGGCGACAGTTCACCGGCGCGCATCGCCCGCTCAAAGTATCGGTCGAGCACTTCCGCATCCGACGACCGCATCGTCGTTTGATCGGACACGATGTTCCCGTAGCTCGACGTCGCGTTTGGTCGCAAGTGGTAGTTGGCCAAAATCTCGCGAATCACGTCCACGCGGTGACGCTCAAGCACGCGAAGCAGAAACATCCAGTCGACTGCCGAACTCAGCTGCTCGTCGTAGCCGCCGACTTCGCGGAACGCTTCGGAGCGCACTAGGAAGCCGATCGGCGGGAACGGGTTACAAATCAAGACCGACTGAAAATTGACGCGTTCAAGATGCGGATTGAAGGGTTCGATCGAATCGATCTCAATCCGATCATCACCCACGAGATGTTCCTCGACCTTGTTCAGACGCACCGCCACTCCCGCCACATCCGCTTCGGCGGTCGACATGTGGTCGACGGCGCGCGCCAGGAACGTCGGATCCCAGGTGTCGTCGTCGTCGTGCACGACTACGAAATCACCGAGCGGCTCGGGCAGTGCCGCGTTCACCGCCGCGCCGGGTTTCAGCCGCGCCTCGGAGCTGATGACGTTCGCTCGGCCGGCAAGACGTTCTGTGAAGCGCTCGACCACCGATTCGACCGCGCCCTCATCGCCACCATTGTTGAAGATCGTCAACTGCCAATCGTCGAACGTCTGGGCGAGGACGTCGTCGATCGCGCGCGCGAGCAACAGCGGACGGTCATAGGTTCGAACGCCGATCGTGACGCGTGCCGGTTCAGCCACCTTCGGCACCTCTGCGTGTCAGCCGACCGCCCAGCGAGCGCAGCCCGACGATCGGCGCCATCACGAACTTCAACGCTCGAAATCCGTCGTCGTATCCCTCGAGGAATTCGCGGTCGATCGCCTCTTGGTGTGCGATGTCGCCACCTAGCAACCGCAACTCGCGTACATGATCGAGCGCCTCGTTGATACGAGCATGATTCTCGCGATCCACGACAGAGATCGCTGCAGCGACTTCCGACGGAGCGAGATCACCTTCGCGCATGTTCTTCTCGATGAAGAAATCGCGATATCGCGCGTCGCCATCACGGATCAAGAGTTTGTCCGCGATCGTGTTGCGATTGGAAGCGGCGTCCGGCTCACGCTCGTGCCGCGTGGCGAGTTCTTCGCGAATGACGTCGATGCGAATGACCGACAGCAGTCGCAAGATCATGAAGGCGTCTTCGCCCGTTCGTAGTCCTTCGTCGTACCCGCCGACGCGCTCGTAGGCCGAGCGACGAAGCAGGAACGCGTTGGATGCGAGCGGGTGACTGATGAAAGCCGATTGAAAGTTCACGTGTTCGAGGTTCGGGTTGAAATCCTCGATGCGCAGGGTCTCGATCGTTCCGTCGTCGGCGATGCGTTCGAAGGCCCGTCGAACACGCGTTGTGACGCCGCCGACCTCGTCCGGTGCGGCGGTCAAATGGTGGACGGTCCGCTTCAGATATTCAGGTTCCCAGGTGTCGTCGTCATCGATCAGCGCCAGAAGCTCGCCATCACCGGAGCGATATGCCAAGTCGGCTGCAGCGCCAACTCGCCGCCCCTCCGGCAAGTGGATCACACGGACGCGACCACGCAATTCTGCGGCGCAGTCCGCAACAGTTACATCGACCGGTGCTGGATCGCCTCCGTTGTTGACGATCACGAGCTCCCAGTCCTCGAACGTCTGCGCGACGACCGAATCGATCGCACGCCGCAACAACAGCGGACGTTCAAAGGTCCGCATAGCGATGGTCACCAAGGGCGACGAACTCATCCGTCGGGTCCCGGGCGTCGTGAGAACATCGAGCGCAAGCGGGCGAAGAATCGTCGTACCCAGACCACCGGCCGAAGAATCATCCTCAGGGCACGAAACGTGGAGTCGTACCGTTCGAGCAGACCGAGGATGTGCTTCGTTCGGTAGTCGACCTCTGCGAACTGGATCCGCAACTCGCGGACGTGGTCGAGTGTCTCGTTGATACGCGCGTGATTCTCACGATCAACCTCGGAAATCGCCAACGCAACCTGCGCGACGTCGATCTCTCCGTCGCGCATCGGTCTTTCCGTGAAACGATCCCTGATCGACGCGTTGTCGTCTCGCACCGTTTGCTCGCGAGCCGAAAGATTTGCGTACCGAGCGTCGCCGTCGTAGCGCTCATAGCGAATCGCAAGCGGTTCGGGAATCACCGCGATTCGGCCGTGAGTGAGCATTCGCAAGACGAACTCCCAGTCGTCTCCGGTCGAGAGTGCCTCGTCGTAGTGACCGACAGATTCAAGAACGTGGCTGCGGATCAACAGTGCGGTCGGCGGCGCGGGGCAACCCATCAACGCGTCCTGAAAGCTGGTTCTTTCAAACGTCGGATTCGAGACGCGCCTGCTCAACTCTTCGATCGAGCCGTCGTCGTGGATGCGCTCGCTGGCGCGAAAGAACTGCGTTGCGACGGCCACTACCTCGTTCGACTCAGCGCGCAATCGGTCGACGCAGCGCTCGAGGAACTGCGGCTCCCAGGCGTCGTCGTCGTCGAGCAACGTGTAAAACTCGCCGAGCGGCCCGGCAACTGTTGCATTGGCGGCGGCTCCAATGCTCAAGTTTGCCCGCGCATGAATCACTTCGATCCGACCGTTCAGACGGTCACTGAAACCGTCGACCACGCCGTTGACATCAGTCGGTTCACCGCCGTTGTTGAGCAACACGATCGACCAGTCCGCGAACGACTGGTCAAGCACGGACTGAATTGCTCGCGCCAGCAAGAGCGGACGCTCAAAAGTGCGAATACCGATCGTGACGGCGGCTGGGCCGTTCACAGCGCTAGCTCGCGGGTCAGTTGAGGAAGCCCTCGTAGTTGCGCATCTGCAACTGGGCCTCTAGTTGTTTCATCGTGTCCAACGCGACGCCGACGGTGATCAGAATCGAGGTACCACCGAAGAAGAAACTGGCACCGGTCTGGTTGATCAGAATCATCGGCAGGGCCGCGACTGCGGCAAGATAGAGCGCGCCCGGAAACGTCAGGCGGGCGAGAATGCGGTCGAGATACTCGGCCGTCGGCAGACCCGGACGAACGCCGGGGATGAAGCCGCCGTACTTCTTCAAGTTGTCGGCCTGTTCGCGCGGGTTGAAGGTGACGGCCGTGTAGAAGTACGTGAACATGATGATGAACAGCACTTCACCCACGATGTACGCGGTTCCGTTCGGGTTGAAGAAGTTGGCGATGCTCTGTGCCCACGGCGTCTGGATCAGCGTGGCGATCGTCGGTGGGAAGGCCATGATCGACGCGGCGAAGATGATCGGGATCACTCCGGCCATGTTCACGCGCAGCGGCAGATAGGTCGATCCGCCCTGGGTCATTTTGCGCCCGATCTGACGCTTCGCGTACTGCACCGGAATTCGGCGCTGGCCCTCCTGGATGAAGACGACGGCGAGAATCACGGCCAGCGCGATGAACGGCATCATCAGTTTGAAGATCTGGTCGGTGCTGTTCCACCAGGCGGATACTCCGCCCGGCAGCCCTGAGACGATCGAGGCGAAGATCAGCAGCGAGATTCCGTTGCCGATGCCGCGCTGCGTGATCAACTCACCGAACCACATCAGCAGGACGGTGCCGGCGGTGAGGCAGGTGGTGATCATCAAGAGATTGCCGAATCCGGTGTTGGTGATCACCGAGTTCGTCTGGTTCGAGAAGAGAGCGACGTAGCCGATCGACTGGCCAGCTGCCAGACCAACCGTCAGGTAACGCGTGTACTGGGTGATCTTCTGCTGACCGACTTCGCCTTCGCGGGCCAATTGTTCAAGCGTCGGAGAGACCACCGTCAGCAGCTGCAGGATGATCGATGCCGTGATGTACGGCATGATTCCGAGCGCGAATATCGAAAGACGCGAGAGACTTCCGCCGGAGAAGAGGTTGAGGAAACCGAGGATGTCGCCGCTGTCGAACTGGCCCTGGAATTCGGCGAGTGCGTCGAGGTCGACTCCGGGAGAGGGAACGTACGAACCAACGCGGTAGGCGAGCAGCATCACCGCCGTGAAGGCAATCTTCTTGCGAATCTCCGGCGTGCGGAATGCGTTGGCGATTGTCTGCAGCATTGAAAGCGCCCTCCCCTAGGCGCCAGCGCTGTCCGAACGGCCGAGAACTTGGCAGGATCCGCCGGCGGCCTCGATCTTCTTCTTCGCCTCGGCAGAAAACTTCGCAGCCGTGACATCGAGCTTGATCTTGATCTCGCCTCGGCCGAGCACCTTGACGGGCACTCCCTTGCGCGTCGCGAGCCCATTTGCCGCGAGCGTCTCGGGATTCACCGTGTCGCCGGCCTTGAAAACGCGCTCGAGGTCGTCGACGTTGACCGGCTGCGTCTGCGTACGGAAGGGCTCGAACGGCATCGACGTCTTCTTCGTCGGTCCACGCAGCTTGCGCATGCGCATGTGGATCGGCGTCTGACCACCTTCGTACGCCGGGCCGGGCTTTCCGCCCGAACGCGAACCCTGTCCTTTGTGTCCGCGGCCCGAGGTCTTGCCCGTGCCGGAGCCGTGCCCGCGTCCGACCCGCTTGCGCGGCTTCGACTGTCCAGGCTTCAAATTGTGTGTGCCGATGACCTCTTCTTCAGTCTTCTCGGTCTTCTTGGCTTCAGCCATCTGCCTACTCCTCCACCGTGATCAGGTGTCGAACACGGTGCAACATGCCGCGAATCTCGGGCGTGTCCTTGACTTCAGTGGTGCTGTCAATCTTGCCGAGCTTCAGCGAACGAAGCGTCTCGCGCTGGGCGTGATTAGTTCCATTCTTGCTCTTGACCTGCTTGATCTTCAAGGTGCCACTCATGACGTCTCCACTTCAGGGGTGGTTGGCGCGGCGTCGGGGGATTCTTCCTCCTCGACGGGGGCGTCTGCGGGGGAAGAGTCCCCCGGCGCCACATCAGCGCTGTCAGCGGATGCCGCATCAGCAGGTGCTTCTTCAGCAGCAGCCTCCGCCGCTGCAGTTTCTCCAGCGGCGCCGTCAACAGGTGCGGCTGCTTCAGCGTCTGCGGTTGGAGTCGCAGCGGATGCGGACTCGGCCGAGGCCGCGGACTCCGTTGAACCCTCGCCCGCAGGCGCCCCCGCCGAGGACGAGGCCTCAACGGAGTCCTCTCCACTAACCGAAACTTCATCCTCAACATTCTTCTTTCGAGGCGGCTCTATGCCGAGCACCTCGTGGACGGTCAAGCCGCGCGCCTTGGCGACATCCTCGGGACGGCGCAATGACTGCAGCGCGTCAACGGTCGCCTTGACAAGGTTGATCGGGTTCTGCGAACCAAGCGACTTGGCGAGGATGTCGTGCACGCCCGCCAGCTCGAGGACGGCGCGGACACCTCCGCCGGCAATCACACCAGTACCGGTCGAGGCCGGCTTGAGCATCACTTGCCCCGAACCGAAGCGTCCAAGGGTGCGATGCGTGATCGTGGACTTGTACTTCGGCACTTCGAAGAGGTTCTTCTTGGCCTGCTCGACACCCTTTTGGATGGCAATTGGCACTTCGTTGGCCTTGCCGTAACCAATGCCAACGATCGACTTCTCGTCACCGACGACCACCAGGGCAGTGAACGAGAAGCGACGACCACCCTTGACCACTTTGGCCACGCGGTTGATGTCGACGACTCGTTCTTGCAGGTCGATTCCGTCGGGTGAAACGTTGGTGATGCGGTGCTTTACGGCCATGAAAAGTTTTGCTTCGTCTCTCTGGTTCAGTCTTGGTGGATTGGAAAAGTGCCCGGTCGCGTCCGATTACATTTGCCGCTAGACGGCGACGCCGCCCTCGCGCACGCCTTCGGCGAACGCCTTGACGCGGCCGTGGTACAGGTAGCCGTTGCGGTCGAACACGGCGCTCTCAACGCCGGCCTTCTTGGCGCGCTCGGCGAGTACTTCGCCCGCCTTTTTCGCCTGGTCCTGGCCGGAGAGCTTGCGCAGGTCGGCCTCGGTCCAATTGACGGATGCCAGTGTGGCTCCGGCGATGTCGTCGATCAGCTGCGCGGATACGCCGCGGTTCGAGCGGACAACCGAAATGCGCGGACGCTCGGCGGTGCCGGAAATCTTCGCGCGTACGCGACGCTTGCGACGCATCTGACGCGTGTTCTTGAGTTTTGTTGCCGTGACGCTCATGCTCGTTTACCGACCTTCCGCTGGACGTACTCGTCCTTGTAACGAATTCCCTTGCCCTTGTATGGCTCGGGCGGACGTGTCTTGCGGATGCGCGCGGCGATCTCGCCGACCGCCTGCTTGTCCGCGCCGGAGATGATCACCTGCGTCGGCTGCGGGCACTCGATCGTGACGCCTGCGGGCGGCTCGATCAGAACGGGGTGCGAGTACCCGACGGAAAGCTCAATATTCTTGCCCTTCATTGCAGCGCGGTAACCAACGCCCTGGATCTCTAGTTCCTTGGAGTAGCCGTTCGCGCAATTGTTGACCATATTTGCCAGCAGCGCGCGCACCAAGCCGTGCTTGGAGCGGTGGTCCTTGCTCTCCGAGGAGCGCTTGACCGTGAGAACGCCGTCGTTCTCCTCGATCGTGATCGCCGGGTCGTACTTCTGCTCAAGCTCGCCCTTCGGGCCCTTGACAGACACGTTGCCCGATTCGATCGAAACGGTTACGCCATCCGGGATCGCGATCGGCTGTACACCAATACGACTCACGGCTACCAGACCTCCGCCCAGATCTCGCCGCCGAGACCCTTCTTCGTGGCCTCGTGGCCGGTCATGATTCCGCCGCTGGTCGACATGATCGTCGTGCCCATACCGCCGAGCACGCGCGGGATGTCCTGCTTGGCCACGAAAACGCGACGGCCGGGCTTGCTGATGCGCTTGAGGCCGGTGAGCACCGGACGACGGTCGTCGTCGTAGCGCAAACGAACCGTCAGGTCGTCGCCGGGGGTCTCGGTCGCCGGGGCAGTGCCGAACTCTGCGATGTAACCCTGCTCCTTGAGCACACGGGCGATCTCCACCTTCGTCCGTGATGACGGAAGCGTGATTTCGTCGTGTCCCACGGAAAGCGCGTTGCGAATACGGGTGAGGAAGTCTGCGATTGGATCGTTGTTCATGGTGTTACCAGCTGCTCTCTACTACCAACTGCTCTTGGTCATGCCGGGGATGTAGCCCTGGTGCGCGAGTTCGCGCAGGCAGATTCGGCAGATGCCGAACTTGCGGTAAACCGAACGCGGGCGGCCGCACTTGTTGCAGCGCGTGTACTCGCGGGACGAGTACTTGGCGGGGCGGGATTGCTTTACCTTGAGTGAAGTCTTTGCCATTTGTTGCTCCTACGCGGCCTGAGCCTCGGGCTGTTGCTCGCTCGGCTTCTCGATTTTCTTGAATGGAAATCCGAACGCGTCAAGCAAAGCCTTTGCCTGTTCGTCGGTTGCTGCGGACGTCGTGATGATGACGTCGAGACCACGCGTCTGGTCGATCTCGTCGTAGTCGATCTCGGGAAAGATGATCTGTTCGCGAACGCCCATCGCGTAGTTGCCGCGACCGTCGAAAGACTTGGGATTGAGACCGCGGAAGTCGCGGATTCGCGGAACGGCGATCGCGATCAAGCGATCGAGAAACTCGTACATACGCGCATCGCGCAGCGTCACCGCGACGCCGACCGGCATGCCATCGCGAAGTTTGTATGTGGCGATCGACTTGCGGGCGCGGCGCACGTTGGGCTGTTGGCCGGCAATCTGTGCAAGTTGCAGCGTCGCCTGCTCGAGCAGCTTCTTGTCCTGCTTTGCCTCGCCGACGCCCATGTTCAGGACGACCTTTTCAATACGCGGCACCTGCATGATGTTGTCCAGGCCGAGCTGCTCCTTGAGCGCAGGGCGGATCTTCTCGAAGTACTCGACTTTCAGGCGCGCGGGCGGGGCAGGCTTGGCTGCCACGGGCGCGTCTTCTACTGCTGTGTTTTCGTCTGCATGCATGGTGAAATCGTCTTGTTGCTTGGTGAATGGAAGGTTCTCGGCGGGTTTCGCCGCTAGTCCAGTTTGGTTCCGGAACGTGCTGCGCGACGGGAACGCGAGCCGTCCTCGCGGACAACCTTGACCCGCGTGGCCTTGTTGTCCTTCGGGTCGATCACGGCGACATTCGAAACGTGGATCGGACCTTCGCGCTCGATGATACCGCCTATCTGCGCACCCTTATTGGCCTCGCGCATCTGCTGCATCTTGTTGCTGACCTTTTGGACCATCGCGCCTTCGACGAAGACTTTGTTCTTCTCGTGGTCGACGCGAATCACTTCGCCGACGTGACCCTTGTCCTTGCCCGCGAGCACTTGGACGCGATCGCCGCGACGAATCTTCTTGCTGCCGGCATTGCGGCTGTATGTCTTGAGCTTCTTGGCCATGGCTCACAGCACCTCCGGGGCGAGCGAAATGATCTTCATGAAGTTGCGGTCGCGCAGTTCGCGGGCCACGGGGCCAAAAATGCGCGTTCCGCGCGGGTTGTTCTGCGCATCGATGATTACCGCTGCGTTCTCATCGAACGAGATGTACGTGCCGTCCTCGCGCCCGAACTCTTTCTTGGTGCGTACGACCACGGCCGTGACGACCTCGCCCTTCTTGACGGCACCGTTCGGCGCAGCCTGTTTCACGGTTGCGGTGATCGTGTCGCCAACTCCCGCGTAGCGACGGCGGCTGCCGCCCTTCACGCGGATGCAGAGGATTTCGCGGGCACCAGTGTTGTCGGCAACCTTCAATCTCGATTCGTTCTGAATCATCGAGCACGCTCCACGACTTCGACCAGGCGCCAACGCTTGGTGCGCGACAGCGGACGGCTCTCCACTACGCGGACTGTGTCGCCCTCGTTTGCGTCGTTCGCCTCGTCGTGCGCCGTCAACTTCTTCGTGTGGCGGACAATCTTCTTGTACTTACGGTGGGCTTCCATCACGTCGATCTGAACGGTGATCGTTTTGTCGGTCTTGCTCGATACGACGGTGCCCTGCTGAATCTTCTTCGCGCCCGGCTCCTTGACGGTCGGCGGAGTCGCCTCACGCGGACCGGCAGCCTTGTGCTCCTCGCGCTGCTTCAAACGGTGCGAGCGACGCTGAACGGCCTTCTTCTTCCGGTAAACATCACGCTGCGCCCGACGCTCCTCCAAAGTACCCGTGTACTTCGGACGACGATTCTTACCAGCCTTACCCCGCTTGCGCCGCTCCTTGGGAGAAAGCTTCTCTCCTGGCTCATCCTCAGCTTCTCCGTCGCCATCGCTGTCGCCAGTCGGCGCCGAATCCGAGGAGTCATCCGAAGCGTCCACAGAAGCGTCGGATGACTCTTCGCCCGCAGGCGGCTCCGCCGAGGACGAAGAATCATCCGGCGCGTTCTCTGCCGCATCCGGCGCGTTCTCAACCGCGTCAGTCGTCTCTTCGTTCTCTTCTACGTTCTTGTTTTCTTCGTCAGCCACGTTGTATCTCTCTGTTTACATCAAGGTTTCTCTGCTTGGCAATCGTCAAACCACGAGCCAAAGCCTTCTTGGCATCCTTCAGCGACGACGTGTTCTCGAGCTCGCCAGTCGCGTGACGGAAGCGAAGATTGAACAACTCCTCGCGCGCGTCACGGATGTAATGGACGAGCTGGTCGTCCTTCATCTCGGCGATGTCTTTGGTTGCGACTTTGGCCATTTTTAGAATTCCTGACCTTCGCGGACGACAAACTTGGTCTTCACCGGCAGCTTCGCGCCAGCGAGTTGCATCGCCTCGCGTGCGAGTTCTTCGCTGACACCGGCCATCTCGAACATCACTCGGCCGGGCTTGACCACAGCGACCCATCCATCGGGCGAACCCTTACCCGAACCCATTCGGGTCTCGGCCGGCTTCTTGGTGGTCGGCTTGTCCGGGAAAATCGTGATCCAGACCTTTCCACCACGCTTGATGTGGCGAGTCATGGCAATACGCGCAGCCTCGATCTGACGATTGGTGATCCAACCGCGCTCAAGTGTTTTCAGGCCGTACTCGCCGAACTCAACGCTCGTGCCACTGCGTGAGTTGCCAGCCCTACGGCCACGATGGTGCTTGCGGTACTTGGTCCGCTTGGGGCTAAGCATCTGACTTCACCTCTGCTGGTGCCTCTGGAGCCGGAGTGGCTTCGGCAGGCTTGGTGTCGGAAGGCTTGGATTCAGCCGGCTTGGAATCGGCAGGTTTGGCTGCCGTAGGCGCGGGACCGCGTCCGCCGGATCCGCCCTGACCACCTGGTCCACGGCCGCCCTGGCCGCGTCCGCCCTGTCCTCCGCGGCCGCCACCTTGGCCGCCACGTCCGCCTTGTCCGCCACGTCCGCCACCCGGGCCGCCACGTCCGCCACCGCCGCGACCATCGCGACGTCCACCACCACGGCGGCGGTCATCGCGGTCGCCGGCCGGAGCCGGTGCGTCGATCTCGGTGAGGTCAGATTCAAATCCCTTGGGCATGATCTCGCCCTTGTTGACCCAGCACTTGACGCCGATCGGACCGAAAGTGGTGCGGGCCTCCCAGAAGCCGTAGTCGATGTCTGCACGGATCGTGTGCAGCGGCACGCGACCGTCGTGGTACATCTCGGTGCGGGCCATTTCTGATCCGCCAAGTCGACCGGAAACCTGGATCTTGACGCCCTTGGCGCCAGAGCGCATCGCGCTGGTCAACGCACGCTTCATCGCGCGGCGGAAGGCAACACGATTCTCGAGCTGCTCGGCGACCGACTGGGCAACCAGCATCGCGTCGAGCTCGGGTCGCTTGACCTCGAGGATGTTGACCTTGACCGACTTGTCCGTCAATTTGTGCAGGTCCTTGCGGAGTGCATCGACTTCGCTCCCCGACTTGCCGATCACGATGCCCGGGCGTGCGGTGTGAATGTTCACCGTCACCTCGCTGGCGTTCTTCTTGATCGTGACCTTTGAAAGACCGGCGTGCGCAAGACGCCCGAAGATGTGTTCGCGGATGTTGACGTCCTCGATCAAGTACTCGGCGAACTGCTTCTCGTTGTACCAGTTCGACTTCCAGTCGTGGATGTAGCCGACGCGCATCGACTCTGGGTGGACTTTTTGACCCATTAGGCGGTCGCCTTTCTAGAACGCTTGATTGCAGCGCTATCGCGGGAAATTTCCTTTGCGGGTACGTCGCTCACGATCACGGTGATGTGGCTCGTGCGCTTGAGGATCTGCGTCGCGCGACCCTTTGCGCGTGGACGCCAACGCTTGAGCGTCGGTCCCTCGTCGACGAACGCCTTGACGATGTGCAATTCGTCGGCGTCAAGTTCATGGTTGTGTTCTGCATTTGCCACGGCAGACTCGAGCACCTTGGCGACGTCGCGACCGACGTGGCGCGCGGTGAACTGAAGGAACACTCGGGCGTCTTCAACGCTCTCACCGCGGATGTGGTCCACGACCAAGCGCGCCTTGCGCGGCGAGGAGCGGACGTAGCGAGCAGTGGCGCGGACCAGCTTCGGCGGACCCGTGTTCTCTGCTGCACTCGCTTTCTTGGCGGCAGGCTTCTCGGCTGGCGTCTTGCTGGTCGCGTCCTTGGCGTCGTCCTTCTTCTCGGTCGACTTCGCCCTGGCCGCGGGCTTCTTGGAAGCTGTGGTCTTGGCGCCAGGCTTTTTCGCTGCCGGCTTTTTGGCTGCCGGCTTCTTGGCTGCTGGCTTTTCGGCTGCTGGCTTTTCGGCTGCCGGCTGCTTGGCTGCGGGCTTTTTGGCAGCAGGCTTTTTGCCGGCTGACTTGTCAGCGGCTTCGGTGCCTTCGGCCTCAGTTGCCTTGTTGTCTTTTTCTTCTGCCATATCCCTTGCTCAGCCGTTACTACTTGACGACTGCCTTTCCACCCGCGTGACCGCGGAACGTACGCGTCGGCGCAAATTCACCGAGCTTGTGTCCGACCATCGATTCGGAGATGAACACCGGAACGTGCTTGCGCCCGTCGTGCACGGCGATCGTGTGGCCGACCATCTCCGGAAAGATCGTCGAGCCGCGCGACCAGGTTTTGACGACCTGCTTGCTGCCGCTCTCATTCATCGCCTCGATGCGATTGATCAGGCGATCCTGTATCCACGGTCCTTTTTTTGATGAACGACTCATCTACGAAACCTTTCCAAATCTCCAGCCAAACTGGCTTGTTCCGCCGCGGTTAGCGGCTGCGTCCCTTGCCGCGCTTACGGCCACGGACGATCATGTCGTCGGACTTCTTGTTCTTCTTGCGTGTGCGAAAACCGAGCGCCGGCTTGCCCCACGGGGTCGTTGGGTGACCGCCCGGAGTCTTGTGAGCCTCGCCACCACCGTGCGGGTGGTCGACCGGGTTCATCGCGACGCCTCGGGTCTGCGGGCGATTTCCCATGTGGCGCGAGCGACCGGCCTTGCCGATTGTGACGTTCTGATGATCGGCGTTGCCGACGGTGCCGATCGTTGCGCTGCAAGTCGCGAGCACCTTGCGCATTTCGCCCGACGGCAGACGCAGGGTGGCGGTCGAGCCTTCCTTCGCAGCGAGCTGAATTCCGACTCCGGCGCTGCGACCCAACTGGGCGCCACGACCGGGCTGTAGCTCGACTGAGTGAATCACGGTACCAGCGGGAATCTGGCTCAGCGGCAAAGCGTTGCCGACCTGGATCTCCGAGCCGATGCCGGACTGCACCGTCATACCGACCTTCAGACCTTGTGGCGCAAGGATGTAGCGCTTCTCGCCGTCGTGGTAGTGCAGAAGCGCGATGTTCGACGTGCGGTTCGGGTCGTACTCGATCGCGGCGACCTTGGCCGGCACGCCGTCCTTGTTGCGCTTGAAATCGATCTGACGGTACGCGCGCTTTGCTCCGCCGCCCTTGTGACGCGCGGTCTTGCGGCCGTAGCTGTTGCGACCGCCCGTCTTGCGGGTGCCCTTGGTCAGAGACTTCTCGGGGGTCGTCTTTGTGACTTCGTCGTTGACGATCCAGGTCGCGAAACGACGGCCGGGTGAAGTTGGTTTGTGACGCTTGATGGCCATTGAGAATCACCCCACCTACTCGGTGGCTGCTCCTTCGAAAAGTTCGATGCGGTTGCCGGGCTTGAGCTCGACAATCGCCTTCTTCCAGTCGATCGTTCGACCCTGACTGACGCCACGACGCTTCGGCTTCGACTTGACGGACTGAGTCCGCACCTTCGCGACCTCGACATCAAAAATCTCTTCAACGGCTTGAGCGATCTGCGTCTTGTGCGCCTCTTTGTGCACGCGGAACGTGTACTTGTTCACGCTCATCAAGGCATAGGACTTCTCAGAAACGACCGGCTCAATAACAACAGTGCGTGCATCCATGACTACTCAGCCCCTTCCTCGGAAGTCTCATCGTTCGACTCTGCCTTGGCGTTGGCCTTCGGGGACTCTTCACCCGCAGGCGCCCCCGCCGAGGATGAAGAATCCCCGGAGGCCCGACTCCAGCCAGGTGGCGCGATAGCTGTCGGCTTGTCTTTGGCGCGCTTACCCGCGGCAGCAGAAACCACCGGCTTCTTCGATTCGCGGCTGAGCTCGGTAGCGGAGAGGGCTTGGATTGCCTCGAGCGCTTCTTCGCTGATAACGATGTTCTGGGCGGCGGTGAGTTCGTAAACGCCGACTGCGCTGGGTGGCAGTACGGCGCGGACGCGGCCGATGTTGCGGAATGACTTGGCGGTGTTGACGTCTTGGTCACCTGCGGTGATGACGACGACGGAGCCCTTTTCGTTCCAATCGGACAAGTTGTCGAATGCGTCACCGGTGCTCGGTTCGCTGAACGCGTCCTTCGGGACGATCGCGAGCGTGCCGCGACCTGCATGAAGACTGAGAGCCGCGCGAAAGGCCTTGCGGCGGACCTTGCGGTTGACCTTGAAGGTGTAGCTACGCGGAGTCGGGCCGAACGTCACTCCACCACCGCGGCGGTGACCGGCAGAGTGCGCGCCGATACGGGCGCGGCCGGTGCCCTTCTGGCGCCATGCCTTGGCGCCGGTCATCGCGACGTCGCCGCGACCCTTGGTCGAGGCGTTTCCACCGCGCAGCGCGTTGCGCTCGGCTCGGACGACCTCATGCACCAGCGAACCGTTGAACGGCTCACCGAACACATCGGCGTCCAAGGCAACTTTGCCGGTCTTGCCCAAGTATGGAGCTTCAAGTTTTTTGGCAGGCGTTGCTTTTTTATCAGGCATTGCGCACCTCGACGTATCCACCCTTCGGGCCCGGCACCGAGCCGCGCACGAGGATCACGTTTTCATCCGTCAACACGTCGACGACCTCGAGGCCGAGCTGCGTGATGCGCTCGTTGCCCATCTGGCCGGGGCCGCGAATTCCCTTGAACACGCGGGCCGGGTCGGCGCTCTGGCCGATCGAACCCGGCGCGCGGGTGTTGTGAGAACCGTGACTGACCGGTCCACGAGAAAAGTTGTGGCGCTTCACCGTTCCGGCAAAGCCCTTGCCCTTTGAGACACCGGCGACCTTCACCGTCTGCCCCTTGGCGAACTGGTTGACCGTCAGGGTGTCGCCGATCTTCAGCTCTCCGTCGAACTCCGGGGCCTCTTCGCCCTCGATGGCCTGCGGCGCGAACTCTTCCGGAGTGCCGCGGAATTCGACGAGCTTGCGCGAGGTCGGGGTTCCGGTTTTCTTGAAGTGACCGGCCTTTGGCTTGCTCAGGCGCTTCTCGTCGACCTCGTCGAACGAGAGCTGCACCGCGTCGTAGCCGTCGCGGTCGGACTTCTTCAGGCCGGTGACGTGGCAGGGGCCAGCCTGGATCACGGTGACGCGCTCGACGACTCCGTCCTCCTGGAAGACCTGGGTCATCCCGATCTTTTTTCCGATCAATCCTGCCATTGCTCTGAATCCCGTTCCTAGATCCGAATTTCGATGTCGACGCCGCCCGGCAAGTGGTCGAGACGCTGGAGCGAATCGACGGTCTTCGGGCTGGGGTGGTGAATGTCGATCAGCCGCTTGTGCGTACGGATCTCAAAATGCTCACGTGAGTCCTTGTCCTTGAAGGGACCGCGGATCACGCAGTAGACGTTCTTCTCGGTCGGCAGCGGCACCGGCCCAGAGATGGTCGCGCCAGTCCGCTCAGCGGTCTGGACGATCTCTTTTGCCGCAGCCTCGATTGCCTCGTGGTCATACGCCTTGAGGCGAATTCGAATCTTGTTTTGTGTAATTGCTGCCATTGAAACTTTCTAAGAGATGGAATCCCCCGGGGCAGAGTGCCCCGGGGATTTTCCGAATTTCTCTACTCGACGATCGCAGTGACCACTCCGGAGCCGACGGTGCGGCCTCCCTCGCGGATTGCGAATCGCAACTGCTCGTCCATGGCAATCGGCTGGATCAGCTCGATGTCCATCTCGACGTCGTCGCCCGGCATGACCATCTCGACGCCATCCGGAAGGTTGGCGACGCCGGTGACGTCGGTCGTGCGGAAGTAGAACTGCGGGCGGTAGCCGGTGAAGAACGGGGTGTGACGACCACCCTCTTCCTTCTTCAGGCAGTACACCTGCGCCTTGAACTTGGTGTGCGGGGTGATCGAACCCGGCTTGGCCAGAACCTGGCCACGCTGGATCTCTTCACGCTTGGTACCACGCAGCAGGCAACCGACGTTGTCGCCGGCCTCGCCGCGGTCGAGGATCTTGCGGAACATCTCGACACCGGTGATGACCGTCTTGTCGGTCTTCTCGGTGATGCCGACGATCTCTACTTCGTCGGCGGTGTTGACGACGCCCTGCTCGATGCGGCCGGTGGCCACGGTTCCACGACCGGTGATCGAGAAAACGTCCTCGACCGGCATCAGGAACGGCTTGTCGAGCTCACGCTTGGGCTCGGGGATGTCGGCGTCCAGAGCGGCGGCGAGGTCGAGAATCGCCTGCTTGGAGTCTGCGTCACCTTCGAGCGCCTTCAGGGCTGAACCCTTGATGAACGTGATGTCGTCGCCCGGGAAGTCGTACTCCTTGAGCAGGTCGCGGACTTCTTCCTCGACCAACTCGAGCAGTTCCTCGTCGTCGACCATGTCGACCTTGTTGAGGAACACGACGATGTACGGAACGCCGACCTGACGGGCGAGCAGGATGTGCTCACGCGTCTGCGGCATCGGGCCATCGGCAGCTGATACGACGAGGATTGCGCCGTCCATCTGCGCCGCACCGGTGATCATGTTCTTCACGTAGTCGGCGTGGCCGGGGCAGTCGACGTGCGCGTAGTGGCGCGAGTCGGTCTGGTACTCGACGTGAGAAGTGGCGATCGTGATACCACGCTCCTTCTCCTCCGGAGCGTTGTCGATCTCTGCGAATGACTTCGCCTCGCCACCTTGTGCCTCTGACAGAACGGTGGTGATTGCGGCCGTCAGCGTGGTCTTTCCATGGTCGACGTGACCAATCGTTCCTACGTTGACGTGCGGCTTATCGCGTTCAAATGTTTCCTTCGCCACTTTTAATCCTCTCCTCTTTGCCTTGTTTGTTTCTGTGTTTAAGTTGCTGAAATTGTTTGCGTACGGTTTATTCGGACTGGCTCAATCAACGGCTACGCAGTGACCGGTTGCCCGGTGCGCTGCTCGACTATCTCAGAAGCAATGTTGTTCGGAACCTCTTCATAGCGCTCGAACTGCATCGTGTAGCTGGCACGTCCCTGCGTCGCGGACCGAACATCGGTCGCGTATCCGAACATCTCTGAAAGCGGCACCGTTGCGTCCACGGCCATCGCGTTTCCGCGCGGCTCCTGACCCGCGACCTTGCCGCGGCGACGCGAAAGGTCGCCGATGACGTCACCGAGGAAATCTTCCGGGGTGACGACCTCAACCTTCATGACCGGCTCAAGCAGAACCGGCTTGGCGCGCTTGGCGGCCTCCTGGGCTGCCTGCGAGCCAGCGATCTTGAAGGCCATCTCCGAGGAGTCCACGTCGTGGTACGAACCATCGATCAGTTCGACTTTGACGTCAACCATCGCGTATCCGGCCTTGATGCCGTTCTCGAGAGCCTCTTGGATGCCGGCGTTGACCGACGGGATGTACTCGCCGGGGATCACGCCACCCTTGATCTTGTCGTCGAACTCGTAGCCCTCGCCCGGGTTCGGGTACATGTTGATCGTGACGTCTCCGTACTGACCTCGTCCACCGGACTGGCGTACGAACTTGGCCTTGACCTTCAGGGCTTCCTGGCGAATCGTCTCGCGGTAGGCAACCTGCGGCTTGCCGACGGTTGCCTCGACGTTGAACTCACGCATCATGCGGTCGACGAGGACTTCGAGGTGAAGCTCGCCCATGCCGCCGATGATCGTCTGGCCCGTCTCTTCGTCGGTGCGGATGCGGAAAGTCGGGTCTTCCTGACCGAGAGCCTGAAGAGCGGTGCCCATCTTCTCCTGGTCGGACTTGGTCTTCGGCTCGATCGCGACGTGGATGACCGGCTCCGGGAAGTCCATCTTTTCGAGGATCACCGGGTTGTTCGGGTCGCAGAAGGTGTCACCAGTGGTGGCATCCTTGGCGCCGACGGCCGCGGCGATGTCGCCTGCGTATACCTCTTCGACGTCTTCACGGTCGTTGGCGTGCATCATCAGGATGCGACCAAGCCGCTCGGTCTTGCCCGTGGTTGCGTTGAGAATCTTGCTGCCTGCAGTCAGTGTTCCGGAGTAGACACGGAAGAAAACGAGCTTTCCGACGAACGGGTCGGTCGCGATCTTGAAGGCGAGGGCCGCGAACGGTGCTTCGTCTGATGCATCGCGGGCTTCTTCGGCGTCGGTCTTGGGGTGGTGGCCGGTGATCGGCGGGACCTCAAGCGGCGAGGGCAGGTAGGCGATGACTGCGTCGAGCAGGGGCTGGACACCCTTGTTCTTGAAGCTCGAACCGCAGAGTACCGGCGTCATCGTCATGTCGAGAGTTGCCTTGCGGATCGCCGCCTTGATTCGATCTTCTTCGATCGGCTCGTCGGCGAGGTACTTCTCCATCAGGTCGTCGTCGTATTCGGCGATTGCCTCGATCAGGTGCGTTCGCGCCTCGTGGGCTGCGTCGGCGAGGTCCTCGGGGATGTCGGTGATCTCGATTTCCTTGCCGAGGTCGTCCTTGTAAATCGTGGCCTTCTCGGTGACAAGGTCGATGATGCCGAGGAAGTCGGCCTCGGAACCGATCGGAAGCTGAATCGGGATTGCATTGGCGCCGAGGCGCTCGATCATCGTGTTGACGCTCATCTCGAAGCCGGCGCCGGTACGGTCCATCTTGTTCACGTAGGCGATGCGTGGCACCTTGTACGTGTCTGCTTGGCGCCAAACTGTCTCGGACTGTGGCTCGACGCCCGCGACAGAGTCGAAGACGGCCACTGCGCCGTCGAGAACGCGCAGCGAACGCTCGACCTCAACGGTGAAGTCGACGTGGCCTGGCGTGTCGATGATGTTGATGCGATGGTCGTCCCAGAACGCCGTGGTCGCAGCAGACGTGATCGTGATGCCGCGCTCCTGCTCCTGCTCCATCCAGTCCATCGTCGCCGCGCCCTCGTGAACTTCACCGATCTTGTGAGTGCGGCCGGTGTAGTAGAGGATGCGCTCGGTCGTCGTCGTTTTACCGGCGTCGATGTGAGCCATGATCCCGATGTTTCGGGTCTTTTCTAGGGAAACTTTGCGTGGCATGGCAGGTTTTGGGCAGTCCTGTGAGTTCGTGGGGGTGGCTCGGGTGAGCGATTGGCGTCTGAAGTTTGTGTCCGCGCCGCTTCCATTGCTGGCAGATTGCGAACTTGGAACGTGGGCCGTGTCGCTCTCGGACAGATGTCTCAAATCGAGCAAAAACCTCTATTTGAGACACAAAAAAGGCCCTCGCAGGGCCTGTGTCGGGTCGCCCAGCAAATTCTGCTGGGCCCCGGCCCTACTTGTAAGTCCCGTTATGTGGTCGAATTGATCGTCATGAATGACATGGACCACCCGACTATGCCTACCTGAAAGCGAAGCTTTGAGGCTGGCTCCAGTCAGCGGCAGACTTCAGGATCGCACGCCGCAAAATGGGCGTTTGCTCCAGTGGCATGCAGGCATAAACCCGCAACCGCGAAGTCGGCGGCGATGATAGCACGGGGCCGGCGATCGAAAACGGCGATCAGCGCCCAATTCGCCTGATTGCACGCAAAGGTGCGGTGATCCGCCAGCTGGGAGAGCGTCGGAGCGCGGTCAGGTCCGATTGCAGCCGCGCCACCTCGGCCTGCGACTTCTCCAATTCCCACTCCGCGTCTCCGCGGCGCAGCGATTCGTCGATCATCCGCTTCTTCGCGTTGAAGGCTTCGCTCTCGTGCCGCCAGGCGATTCGAACCAGTCGCTGCAGCTCGTAGGCGTCCGGTCGGACCGGCGGGCGCGAACCTTCAGCCAGCACTTCTTCGGCAGCTCTGACCAGCGCGGTCGTGTGCGTTGAGGCGCTGTGCATGTTCGCGGCAATCGCGGCGTTCGCCTCGCCCATCGAACTCGAGTATCCGGCCAGGTCCGCCGCCAGATCTTCCGCCGACGGATTGACTGCGTTGGCGGATCCCGCGAAGTTCACGTCGGAAAGGCGTTCGTACGTTTCTGGTGTGACCCAGCCGTCGGCACCGAACACGTCGTACACATAGGCCGCGCGGCCGCAGGCCATGGCCTCGACGATCACGCGACCCTTTCCGAACACGATGTCGGCGTCGTTGATCGCGTCCTGCGGGTGCATCGAAACGCCCTCGCCCCCGGAGCCCACGAGTCTGAATTCCAATCCCGCAAGTTCGCAGGCGCGCTCGGCGACACGCAGTCTCTCGCCGTGTAGGTAGTTGCTCAGCGCGACGACGGTCCGCGCGCGCTGATTGATCGGTTTCTGAACGCGGAAGCGCGTCAGGTCGACCGGCTGCGTGAGCGAAAGCGTCTTTGGTTTTTCTGCCAGGCCGTCGATCCGACGAAAACTGCTCGGCCAAAGCGCGACGATCCGCGCACATGCGTCGGAGATCTGCGGATTCACGTTGAAGTCGAAGTAGCTGCTGTGCCAAAAGAACATCTGCGGCACGTCCGGGCGTTTCTCGAGCATCGCATACGACATCGGCGCGTCGTGTGCAAAGAACATGTCGATCTCGTCCGGCAGGTCCTCGAAGCGATCCACCCACCGAATTGCGGATTCCTCGAGCATTTCGGTGCCCTGACCGAGCGCGGTGCTGATGTTCCAGACATCGTGTCCGTTGCGTTGAAGAATGTCGGAAATCGTCGCTACATAGGTGAGGATTCCGCCCGGTTTGGACAACGAGTCGATTCCATGGACGATGCGCACGATTCGCGATTATTCCATGTTGATCGGGACGAATTCAGCAGGCAGCGTCATCCAATCAGCCGGAACGCGGGATCCGGCACGCGTGTCGAGGCTCCTCAACCAGCGTGAAGGGGCGATCACGACGGACTTTGCTGTGGCACCAAGCCATGCGCCCCACCAACTGAAACTGCTGTTGCTGATGATCGCGTGGTCGCATGCCGAGATCAGATGCAGTTCCTCAGCGTCGGTCAAACCTTCGGACATGATCGCCACCTCACCCGGGAGATCGACGCGAGACCGACACCAATCGGGATCGTCGCTGAACACACGGAACTTGCCAACGTTGGTGCGCGCGACAAGTTCGTTTGCCGCGTCCCGGTAGTAGTTCGGCTCGAGCAAACCGATCACGCGTTGAACGGCGGTGTCTTCTGCATAGTCCCCGCGCCGAACGTGCACTGCAGCGCTCTTTTCGGCACGGATCCGCCGCCTCAACTCGGTGTACGCGGCGCTCGGCGCGCGCAACTCGAAATGTGCGCGCACCTCCTCCGACGCAGCATCGAAATACCCGTCAGACTGCCAATACCCGACCAAATAACTGTTGGCGGCCGCCTCCGACAGTTCGTCGCCGAACGTTTCGTCTCGCTGAACTACGACCGCGGCGCCGAATCGCGTCTTCGCGTACGTGGCGAGCGACCGGGGATCTGAATACTGCAGTGGCTCGTCGTCGGCGGCGTGCAGTAGGTCGGCGTCGATCGCGAACTGATCCAGTGCGAACTGACGTTTTTCGTCTCTGTCGAGCGCCGTCAGGTCCAGCCGCAATCGCGTACCGGTGCGCCGCGCAACGGACAACCCCGCCGCGTACTGGAACATCTGATTGCCGAGGCCGCCGCGCAGCAGGACATTGGTGTAGCCGGGTCTCTGCGTAAAGAGGCGCATCGACGAAGCCCGGCGGAGCGCGGCTAAAGCTCCTCGGCCAAATTTGGCGCCAAGCGGCGCATAGAAAAGAATCCGAACAATGCCATCAATACGACGATCCCCATCGGGATCGCCAGGTAGAGCCATCCGCCGAGCGCATCGACCGCGCTTGGCGACGCCGGATCGATCGCGGAATGACGCATCTGCTGCAGGATCGTTGCGAGCGGATTGCACATCATCACCTGTGCAAGCGTTGCGCTCTTCTCTTGTACGAACTCGATCGTGTAGATGACCGGTGTCGCGTAGAAGAGCACCTGCGCGATCACCTCCCAAATCGGCTTGACGTCTCGAAAACGGACGTATAGAGAAGACAGCGCCAGGCTCGCAGACGCGGCTGCGATGTACAGCAGCACCAGCAGCGGTCCGATTTGGACCCATCGCCACGTCGGCGTGACGCCGCTGGCCAGAGCGAAGGACAGAACCACCAGGTAGTTGAGCATCAAGGTCAAGAAGACCGATGTGACGGTCGAGATTGGCACGGAAACGATCGGAAAACTGATCTTGCGGATCAACCCTTCACGTTCGACGACCGAGGTGATGGCACCGACGGTCGATTCCGAGAAAAATCCGAACAGCACGATGCCCGAGAGCAGCACCACGGGGTAGTACGGCACGCCGCCGCCGATCCGAATCACCTCGGTGAACACGAAATAGAGGACGGCGAACATCATCAGCGGCTTCATCAGCTGCCAGGCATAGCCGAGCACCGAGCCAAAGAATTTGAGCTTGAACTCGAGGTAGGCGAGCATCCACGTGAGCGTGAGGAACCGCCGAAAGTCGCCGCTCATCGCGCGCGGACCGACTACGCGTACCGGCATGCGGACGGCGAGTTCGCTGTACTCCTCGCGGCCGAGATCGCGTGCAACCGGACGGCTCATCTCTTTGGCCGCGCCAATCACTGCGGTTCTCCGGCGTTCGCAGTTGGCACGGCCTTCTCAACGTGCCAGTCGGTGGGCAGCACGACGGTCGCGCCGGACACTGCGCTGCCTTCGACATCAACGCTGACCGCGTCGGTGCGGCGGAAGTAGCGGCTGTAGCTCGCATCGGGTCCCGAGCTGATCGAGACGCTGTAGTGACCGGCCGCAAAGATGCAGTCGAACTCGGCGACGTAGTGAGCGGTCTCGCCGGTCGCGAAATCGCCGCTCGGCGCGGGCCCGGGCCCGTACGCGTTCGGCTGAGTGGAAGACACCATCAACAAGCGGTCGTTCTCATCGCGAAACTGGATGTCGACCCACGGATCGGTCACCGGCTGCTCAAAGGTGACTTCGGCGTGCACGGCAAGGCGCTCGCCCTGGTTCAAGGAATCCACCCGTTGGCCGGAGCTGTCAGCCACCCAGCAGTCGCTCAGCGTTGCCTTGCCAACGGCCGAGTCGAAGGTCATCGCGTCGCTGTCGGGGGCGACAAAGTTGAGTTCGAGATAGCGTTCACTGATCTCTTCTGCATCGCCAATCGCAACCACGCGACCGCGATCGAGCAGCACCGCGCGGTCACAGAACCGACGCACTGCGTCCATCCCGTGGGTGACGAAGACGATCGTCTTGCCTTCGTCGCGCATGCGATTGAACTGGTCGAAGCATTTCTGTTGAAACGCTGCATCGCCGACGGCGAGCACTTCGTCGATCAGCAGGATGTCGGCATCGACCTGCAGCATCACGCTGAAGGCGAGCCGCACGTACATGCCCGATGAATAGTTCTTCAATTTGAGATTTTCGAATTCCCACAGCTCCGCGAAATCCATCACTTCCTCAAAGCTCGAACGAGCGGCCTCGGTGTCGAGCCCGAGCAGCGTGGCGTTGAGCAGGACGTTGTCGAACGCCGGAAGTTCGGGGTTGAATCCGACGCCGAGTTCAATGAACGACGTCAGAGTGCCGTCGTGGTAGATCTCGCCAGAGTCTGCGGAATAGATGCCTGCGATGCACTTGAGTAGCGTGCTCTTGCCCGAGCCATTGCGACCGACGAGTCCGAAGAATTCGCCCTTTTCGACGTGAAACGCCACGTCGTCGAGCGCAGTGAAGCTATTGCGTTCGCGGCTGCGGATCGGATGCAGTGCCCGCTCCTTGAGCGTCTGGACGCGGTCTGCAGGCAGCGAGAAATGCTTCGACACGCCGTCAACGAGTACTGCCGGCAGTTCGTCAGCCGCGATCGGCTGAGGTTGGTCCACGCTAGGCATGGCGGAAGCGTAACGTGGCCTGCGTCTTCGGCGAAATCAAGTCCCGCTACGGCGGGTAGCCCCTTTGATTGCCCGCAGAGGTCGTGTGACGCGCCAGCTGAACGATGAATGGGTCCCTTCAAGCGCTTCGTATAACGCGGTGACCTCTTCGTCTCGATATTTGATGGCGTCGGCTTCATTTCGACGTAGCTCGCTCGCTGCTGCCGAACCGCGCTTCGTCGAGAGATCCGATTCCGAGTAGGTCAGTTCGCGGCCGAGCCGTGCATTCTCGTGCCAAAGCCGTCGGTTCGCGACCTCCAGCACCCGCATGTATCGACTGTGCTGTGGTGCCGCCAGGAAAGCCATACGCGCGCTCAGTGTGCTGGCGAAACCTGGACAATTGAACACTCCGATGAAGTGGTGGGCAGAGTTCGCGTGTGCGTTGCCGACAAGTACCACGCGTTCATCCTCAGGCTGTTCAACTTCCGGCCCCAACATCATCGAGCCTTCTGCAGGATGCTGCTCGATGAGCTCGTGATCACCGATCGCATCAAACAGGGTCTGCGCCGCCCGCAGATCGAAATCCGTCGCGTGAAACTTGTTTTCCTCGCCGTAGTATTTGCTGTTCGGAACGGACAGCACCAATGTGCATCCCGCGTCGGCAAACTTGGAGAGCCGCGCCGCGGCGGATTCCAGTTGATCGAGGTGCTCGAGTACCTCGATCGCGACGATCGCGTCGTACTCGTCGAGCGACACGGTCTCCAGATGTTCGACCGCGTCAACTTGTTGGACGTCGCAATCCGAGAACCCCGCGAGCGATCGTCGCGCCTCTTCGATCGCCTCCGCGTTGTTGTCGATCGCCGTAACGTCCAATCCAGCTTCGGCGAGCATCGTCGCGCCGTAGCCGCTTCCGCAGCCAAGATCAAGAACTCGTCTGACGTCTGACTTCCCAAACACCTCCCGCGCAAGCTCATATCGGTGAACGTGTTCTGTGGCGATCGGAGACACCACTGACACGTCTTGGAGTGACAGATGTTCTAGCTCGTCCATTGCATCTCCTCGTCGAGTACAAGTGCGTTCATTTCACTTTCGATTCGGTCGAGATTTGGAACTCCATCCGCCTTGAGCATCGATCCTTCACGGACTCGGTACCGAAACAGTCGCTCTGGGATGACCTCACCGAACCATCCACTTTTGTGTAGCTGCCGGTACAGGAACCAATCTTCGAAGCTCACGAGTTCTTCGCTGTACCGGAAACCATGTTCAAACACGTCCCGCCGGATCGCAGCAACCGCATCACCCGCGATGTTGCCACGTTCGACGCCAGGCGAATAGTTGCCCATCG
Source organism: uncultured Solirubrobacterales bacterium (assembly GCA_937128795.1). Lineage (GTDB taxonomy): Bacteria > Actinomycetota > Thermoleophilia > Solirubrobacterales > JACPNS01 > JACPNS01. The sequence goes on from CAKZMQ010000011.1 coordinate 56,764, forward strand.
CGTGATAGCCGCGTCCGCCGCCCAGCGGAATGCCGTCGTCATCCACGTAGGTGGACCACGACGAGACGAACGCCAGTTCCGGGTCGGCGATCAATGTGTCCACCGCGCGCTCGACGAAAGTCGGTTCGAGCATGTTGTCTGCATCGAGCGGGACGATGAATTCGCCACGAGCCTGGCTCGCTCCGAAGTTGCGGGCGCTACCCAAGCCGCCGTTCGCCTTGGTCAGAACGCTTGCCCCAAATTCGGTGCACAGCGCATGTAGGTCGAAGTCTTCATCACTGAAACTTCCGTCGTTGATGACCAGCGCTTCCAGCGGCCTATGCGTCTGCGCATTGATTGAAGCCAGCGTGTCAGGGAGAAACTGACGGAGCTTGAAGTAGGGAACGATGACGCTGACAAGCGGGCGATTTGCCCGGCCTCCGCGCCGGGCGACAGATCGCCGTTCCGGGGGCTGCACTAGCTCGGAGTAGCCACGCTCCACTTCGATTGGGTCGGCGAGTTCTCTAAAACGCTCCAATGGAAGCTGGTCGTCGGCCATTTCGCGCAGCCGAGCAGTGTTCTCAACTGCCCGTTCGACAAGATCCACCAAATCGTCTCGCGTATTGCTGTGCGCGAGCATGCCGGACTGTCCGTCGACCACCATTTCCGACAGGCCACCGACCGGCGATGCGAGGACGGGTCGATTGTGGGCGAAGGCCTCAAGCGCAGTGTTGGGCCAGCACTCCCAGATCGACGGCACGATCACGGCGTCGTGTTGCTCGATGAGTTCGCCGATCTCGTCATGTGGCACACGGCCGCGAATCTCGATCCGCGGGTCGGACGCAGCCGCGCGTTCGACCATCGATCGCATCGAAACATCCACCGGCCCAGTGTTCGTGTCTCCGCCGACCAGCGTAAGGTGCCAGTCGTCGATCGGTGATCCTGCGAGCCCGTCGACCAAGGAGTACACGCCCTTGCGCCGCTCAAGTCGGCCGATGTAGAGGATCTTTAGACCTTCGGTGCTCAATGCAGGCGTGGGAGACCCCGGGAATCCCGTCGGATGGCGCACAAGCAACGGCGGCGCGACTCGCGATGCGCCGTAGTAGCGGGCGTACGTACTCGCAATGTCTCCCCCTGCATGCACGAAGTTGTCGGCGCGGGCAAGCGCATATCGCTCCAGGTCGTGCACTGAGGTCGACTCGAAGGAATCATCCAGCGATCCATCGAGGACCGCGCACAACTCGGCCGTCGTGTACGCGCGCACGCCGATACGAGTGGCGCGGAGCACCTTCGCGTTCGTACGTTTGGCCTGCACGGTGACTGCGCCCTCGCCAAGATAGTCCGGGAACTCGATGTAGTCGATCGGATGCCGGGCGGCCGATGAAGCGATGTAGCTCCAAACTGCGGCAGACCAAGAATGCGGTTCGGAGAAATAGTCATCGCAGTTGCCGTGCACTTCGTATTCGAGCGGGACGGCCTCCACATCAGTGCCGCCAAACGCATCATTCAGAAGGGCTCGTGACCCGGACGGAGCAATCACCGTGACATCGTTTCGACTGGCAAGCAGCCTCGCCTGCGCGGTCACGTAGGCGCCGATGCCACCGCCAGACGCAACGTCGATCGACCTCGAAACAAAAACTATTCGCGCCACGCCGACCCGATCAGCCGGCAAACAGTTGCTTGACGTTTCTCAGCGGCGCCGTCCAACGCCAACTTTTCGAGAGCCGAATTGCGTCTAGTTGCTCCTGCAAACCATCGCCCGGTTGGACAGAGTTGGAGTCGATCGAATTTTGCAGAATTTCGTGGACGTCGCGATATTTTGTGCCGAGGCTGACGCCATCCCCCGCTTCGCCGATCAGCGCCACCCCGAGCCCACCCCAGAGCTCGGGTACTTCACCCGATCCACCGAAGACCCCGCCGGGTATGAAATCCAGAGAAAATGTCCGCACTTTTTCGAAGGAGTCTGGGTCGGCGTTCTGAATCCCACTTCGAACCCAAGGATTCATCGTGTCGTGGAGAACAATCAGCGTGCTGCGGACGGCATCTGATTCGAGCACGGTCGTCAGATCACGGCAGACCCCCTCTGTCGAGTGGTCGCCGTCAATGAGTATGAAGTCGATGTTGCGCCCGTCAGCCGCGAACGAATCGAGCAACGGCTTGAGAACCGAGTGGCTGTCGCCAGTGTGAATGTGCACGCCGGGCAGATCGCGAACCCACGATTGAGGTTCGACCAGATCAAGTGAGTGCGTCTCGGTCGCATGCTCGGCGATTCGCGCCAGTGACCCGCCTTCAGCCGTGCCGATCTCAAGGGCAAGCCGCGGCTCGACCATCTGTAGAAGCGTTTCGAACGCGACTCGCTCGCCGGGCGTCATCTGCCACGGGCCTCCGATCAGCGCACTGAACTTATTTGTCACCGGTTTTGTGGTGCTCATTGTGAGCGGTGATCGTACCCGATCGGATCCATACCTGCCACTACCCAAACAGACTTACCGCTAAACAGCGAGTCTGTAGCCGTGCGGAAATGGACGCTACTTACCAGCGGTAGTGCGAGAAGGCGCGGTTGGCCTGCGCCATGCGGAAGATGTCTTCCTTTTTCTTGAACGCGGCGCCCTGGTCGGACTGGGCGTCGAGCAGTTCAAATGCGAGGCGTTCCTGCATCGTCTTCTCGCGACGACTGCGGGAGGCCTCAACGAGCCAGCGGATCGCGAGCGTACGGGCGCGGCGGCCGGGGACCTCGACGGGCACCTGGTAGCTGGCACCACCGACGCGGCGTGACTTGACCTCGATGTTCGGGGTGATCGCCTTGACTGAGGCTTCCAGGGCCTCGATCGGCTCCTTGCCGCTCTTCTGGGCCAGCGTGTCGAGCGCGCCGTAGACGATGCGCTCTGCCGTGCTCTTCTTGCCGTCGAGCATGACCTTGTTGATCAACTGCTGGACGAGACGGTTGTTGTAGACACCGTCGGGCTGAATTTCACGGATCTTTGCGGCGTTGCGGCGTGGCATGCTGGTCGATGACTCTCTTGCTTACGTGTTGGAAAGGTGGGCTGCCTGAAACTTACAGAGCTGAAACTTACAGAGACAGAGCTCTAGCTGACTTTCACGCCGTAGCGCGAACGAGCCTGCTTGCGGTCGGTGACACCGGCGGTGTCGAGCGTGCCGCGAATGATCTTGTACCTGACTCCCGGCAGGTCCTTGACTCGGCCGCCACGCACCAGCACCACGGAGTGCTCCTGCAGGTTGTGGCCCTCGCCGGGAATGTATGCCGTGACTTCCATCTGGTTCGTCAGGCGCACACGAGCGACCTTGCGAAGGGCCGAGTTCGGCTTCTTCGGCGTGGTCGTGTAGACACGCGTGCAAACCCCACGACGCTGCGGCGCCGACTGCTTGGCCTGACCACCCTTCATCTGCTTGAGACCAGGGGTGGAAATCTTCTTCTTGGGCTTTTTGCGGCCCTTGCGGACGAGCTGATTGATACTTGGCATACGACGGCGGATGGTAGCAATCGGCAACTCCGCGGCCCGACCTGTCGTATACAAGGTTGCAGACGCGTATGGAATTGACGAACACCACAGCACTGGTCACAGGAGCGAACCGCGGAATCGGTAGAGCCTTCGCCGAGGCGCTCTCCGAACGCTGCGCGTTGGTCTACGCCGGCGCGCGCGACCCGGAATCAGTCGCAATCGAAGCCGACAACGTACGAGCGCTGCCGATCGACCTCTCGTCGACGGAGTCGATCGAACGGTCGTTTTCGGCCTCGCGAAAGCAATTTGAGAGCGTCGACATCCTTGTGAACAACGCCGGCGCGCTCAGCGTCGGACTGCTCGAGGAGCAGGACGTCGCAAAGATCTACACCAGTATGCAGGTCAACTTGACCGGGTTGATGCACCTGACGAAGCTGGTGTTGCCGACGATGCTCGAGCGCGACCGCGGCTACATCGTGAACAACGCGAGCATGAGCGGGTATGCGTATTTCCCGCTTGCGAGCGTCTACGCCGCTTCGAAGGCTGGGGTCGTTGCCTTCAGCGAAGCGCTGCGCCGCGAGCTGGAACCGACCGGCGTGCGCGTGATGCACTTGGTCACGCCCGGTGTGAAGACCGACATGCTCGCGGCGACCGAGCAGGGCTACGGCGACCACTTCGACACATCGGAGTGGGATCAGGTCGAGCCGGCCGAGTGGGCCGAGAAGATGATCGACGGCATCAAGGGCGACGAGTCGATCGTCTGGCCGTCGGGCAAGACTCGTCTGGCTGCGCTGGCCGGGCGCGGGCCTGGATTTTTGCTCGATCGCGCGGCCGGGCGGATGTTCAAGCGCTGAGGCGCGCGGTCAGACGCTCGAACGCACGTCGTTGCCGGATTCACCGGCCGTGGCGAATGAATCCCAGGTGTCGCGGTGCGTCGGCTTTGCGTACGTTGCCTGGCCGACGAGGATCCGCCGCTCGACGAATCCGGCCTCGCAATAGGCGAGATAAAGATTCCAAAGACGATGGAAACGTTCGTCATAGCCGCGCGCCCGCAGCTCTTCGAAGCTCTCATTGAAGTTGGCGCGCCAGCGCCGCAGGGTTTCCGGGTAGTGCGCGGTTATGTCTTCGAAATCGAGCAGCTGCATCTCGGTCTCGCGAGCGATCGCCTTCGAGATGAACTCGTTCGACGGCAGACTGCCGCCCGGAAAGATCAACGTGTTGGCGAAGCTGCGTGACATCTTCTCGGCCTCGTAGGCGCGGTCGTCAATCGTGATGATCTGATGGCACATGCGACCGTCGGGTTTGAGCAACCGATTGCAGACGCGAAAGAATTCGTCGAAGCGGCGCCAGCCGATCGTCTCGATCATCTCGATCGAGACCAGCTTGTCGTAAGTTCCCTCGAGCTTGGCGAAGTCACGTTCGACGATTTCGACGCGGTGCTCCAGGCCGGCCTCGCGGATGCGTTGGCGCGCAAGCTTGGTCTGCTCACCGGCGATCGTGGCGCTGGTCACGCGACAGCCGTATTTTGTTGCGGCATGTATCGCGAAGCCACCCCATCCGCTGCCGATTTCGATCAGGTGGTCGCGCGGCGTCAGCTGCAAGTTGCGGCACACGCGGTCGAACTTCTCGGTCTGGGCCGCTTCGAGCGTGTCGTCGGGCGAGGTGAAGATCGCCGAGGAGTAGGCCATCGTCTCGTCGAGCATCCGCTCGTATAGATCGTTGCCCAGGTTGTAGTGGCGGGCAGTCTTGCGCTTGTGAAGGTGCTCGTCGTGAAGCAGCGCACCGATCGTGCGAACGGGCTTCTCGGCCAGGCGGTAGAAGCCGCGCGCACGGTCGAGCGCAGGCATGTTGCGTGCGCCGACGCGAACGAACGCCGTGAGATCGTCGGTGTCCCATTCGCCGTCGATGTAGCTCTCGGCAAGGCCGAGACTGCCGCGGAAGAACGACGTGTAGAAGTGCGGGTGATGGACCTCAACCCTCGAGGTCAAAGGGCTTTCGATTCTCGTCTGACCGAACGATCTGGTGGCAGCGGGCTCTACGAGCTCCAATCGCCCGTCCCTGATCCCGTCTAGCACGCGAAACATCGCGCGGCGGGCAAGCGAATCAGTGGACTTCGGCACGGGGCCGATCCTCCTCGGTGATCGTCGGCACATCATCTGCAATTGGATCAACGCTGCGTCGTGCCTGGTGCCCGTACCAGCGGTATCCCTTCAGTTTCATCTTCAACGCCTGCCAGAAGATCTTCGCGGTAACCGAGATTGCCATCGCCGGGAATCGCGTCACGGTGCGGCGCAATTGATTGGCGCTGGCCGGGCGTCGACGTAGTCGCAACGCCGCGCTGAACTCGACCGAACCGTCGCGAGAGTTGCTGACCAGCAGCCCCAGCTCGTCGGTCGGCACACCTGTGCGCAGGCGATACGTGTAGTCCATCTCCAGAAATGGCGAAACGTGCATCTGCTTCTCGGCGGTGCCGTCGACCTCGTGGCCGCCGGGGAGTGCAGAGAACACATAGGCATGACTCTCGCGGTAGGGGATGTTCGTCACGTCGGCAACGACGTGGCTGAGGCGCTCGCCGGACGCATCGAAGCAGTAGTAGACCGCGATCGGGTTGAACTGGTAGCCGAAGCTGCGCAGGTTGGCCAGCAGACGAATCGGGCCGTTTGGACGCGTTCCGGTTTCGCGCTCGACGAGATCGCGGATCTCGGCACTCAACGGGCGGAATGCGTCGCCATAAAAATCCTGCCTTCTGAACTGCAGCGGTGCCCAGTGACGAGTGCTGAACAGCCGCGATCCTCCGAACAGACGTGCTCCCTCGCCTGACTCAAGCTCGGAGAGGTCCAAGTAAGTCATGTAGACCGGGTAGCTGAACGAGCGCTGTTTCGGCACGAATCGTGAATGGCCGATCTTGCCCACGAATATGGCCGATGCCGATCCCGCCGATCCTGCGTTCGCTGTCTTTGATGAGGACATGTGATTCATCGAGATCACACGACTTCCATGTCGGGGTCGGCAAGCCGCGAAATCGTTTCGCGCTCGGCCATAGGCGTTCGAGCGGCAACCGCGTCGGCGGCGCGAATTCCACTCCAGACGCCGTCCTCATGAAAGCCCCAGCGCCAGTAGGCACCACAGAAGTGCGTGCGATTTACGCCGCTGATTTCATGATGACGCTTTTGCGCTTGCAGCCCAGCGGCGGTGAAGACCGGGTGCGAGAAGTTCTGTTCGCAGATCACTTCGGCTGGGTCGATCTTGTCGCTCAGATTCAGCGTCACGCAATAGTCGACGTCGCCGGGTATCGGTTGGAGGTTGTTCATCCAGTAGGTCACCGTCGTTCGATCGCGCGGTTCGTCGAGCAGATGGAAGTTCCAGCTCGATCGCGCGGCACGGCGCCGGGGCAGCAGGGCGGTGTCGGTGTGCAGCACGACGTCGTTGTCGGCGTAGGGAATCGCGCCGAGGATGTCCCGTTCTTCATCAGTCGGGTCGACCAGCAGCTTCAGCGCTTGATCGGAGTGGGTCGCGATCACGATCTCGTCAAAGATCGCCTCCGCCCCGTCACTGAGCTTGATCGCCACGCCGTTTTCGCCGCGTCGAACTGCCTCTGCGGCGATTCCGGTGTGAATACCGTCGCCGAACGCTGCGGTCAGCTTTTTCACGTATTCGGTGGACCCACCCTTGATCGTTCGCCACTGCGGGCGCCCTGTCAACTCGAGGATGCCGTGGTTGTCGAAGAACTGGAAGACGATTCGCGCCGGAAACTCATACAACTGTGCAGGGTCGGCCGACCACACCGCACTGACCTGCGGCACGATCAAGCGTTCGACGAAGAAGTCCGAGTAGCCGCCGTCGGCGAGGTAGTCGCGCAGCGAAATGTCGTCGTTGGCACCGCTGCGAATGAAGCGCTTGGCCTCACGGTTGAAGCGGACCAATTCCCCGACCATCCGGTGGAAGCGCGGGTTGACGATGTTGCGTCGCGTCGCGTACAGCGCGTTCGGCGAACTACCGGCGTACTCGAAGTCGCCGCTTTCGTCGCTGACGCTGAAGCTCATGTTCGAGCGAACGTGTTCGGCGCCGATTTCGTCCAGCAGTTGATTGAAGTTCGGGTAGTTGCGGTCGTTGAAGACGATGAACCCGGTGTCGATCGGCTGGGCACCGCTGTCGGTCTCGACGAAGATCGTGCTGCTGTGGCCGCCGAGTCGCGGCTCACTCTCGAAGACACTGACCTCGTGGGTCGATGAAAGGCTGTGGGCCGCGGTCAATCCCGACACACCCGCGCCGATCACTGCGATACGCGGACGCGCGCCGAGCCGGGCGCTGGATGCTTGAAGCGTCGTTTTTCTCATTGATGTGAGATACGTGCGCCAAGCACGATTGGATGACTTCGCACCGTTTCGGTCAGACGACCGCGCCCGCTAATACCCACAGAGGCGATCTTGACAGCGATCGCCGTGCGGCGCGTTCAGGCTGGCTGCGGCGCCGATGCGACCCGTGTGGGCGCGGGTACCAGTACCGCTGCTGCACAGATCAGCACGAAGCCGAAGGTCTGCGCGACGATGCCTACGACGCCGGTTGGCATCGGGTCGCCGAAGACGACGATGCCGCCGACGATCTGCACGAGACTCGCGGCGACGCCGATCACGGTGATCACCGGCACTGCCTCGCCAACCTGCAGGCCACGTGCGACCGAGTAGAACGAGATCACCGCCATCGTCACGGCAAGCGCAATCCAGGGCGAAAGCAATGCGGACGCGACCGACTCGGAGGAGGCGATGTTTGTCATCGCCTTGATCGCAATGTCTGACACACCGATCAGCATTCCCGACGCGGCACCGAACATCACCCCGTGATGATGGACCGGCGTTCCGAAACGCGGGCCTACGAGCAGCGCCACGCCGATGATCAGGGCGCCGGCCTCGAAGGCGATCAGCGCGTCGATCGAAAACTTGTGGTTGCCGCCCGCGTGGCGGACGGTCAGCGCCAACAGCATCAGCCCGAACGCCGTGAGCACGACTCCGGCCCATTGACGGCGTCCGAGGTTGTATCCAAACATCCGCTCTGCAATCACGGCAAGGAACACCAGCCCACCTGCGATTACCGACTGGACGATCGAGATCGGTGCAAACCAGAGGGCCGCGACGTGCAGCGCGAAGGCGACGGCAGCGACGCCGTATCCGATCACGAAAGTCTTCGAGCGGAAAAGGGCCGCGGCGCTCGAAAGCGGTTTGCGGAATTCGACCGCCGGAGCGGCGCATGCGCCTTTGTGCTTGAGCAAGAACCCGAGGTTCGTTGCGAATGCACAGAGCAGCGAAAGTGCGATGCCTACTTGAAGTTCCATCCTCGTGGTTATGCCCTAGAAAAGTGAGCGGTACTGCGACGTCCTACGCAGCAAGCTGCACCTTCGGACTGCGTCCTTGCGTGTCCTCGGTGCGTACGTCGTCTATCGAACGCATTCGGGCATGCCTTGAGTGCAGCAGCGACATTCACCGAAAATCGGTGAGGGTCACTGGACTTTTTGCTCACTAGAGTCGTGGTATGGCCGAGCAACCGCTCCTATTCATCGACGTCGACGGGGTGATCAGTACTTACGGATTCGCTGGAAACCAGCGGGATCCTCGCTCGGTGGCGTCGGCGGGCCCAGTCGTGCCGGGCGAGGCAAACGGCCGCTTCCACATGGTTGACGGGATCCTGCACCACATTGGAGCAGGGATGAGCCGCAGAGTTGGCAGTCTGCTTGGTCACTACGAGTGCGTTTGGGCCACCGGCTGGGGCGAACGCGCCAACGACCACTTGGTGCACATCCTCGCGATGCCGGGCGAACTGGAGGTCGTCGAATTCGAAGTCGAGCCATCGACTGACGGCAGCGGTCACTGGAAGCTGAACTCGCTCACCGACCGCGCCGCCGATCGCCCCGCCGCATGGATCGACGACGGACACAACGACGCCTGCCACGAGTGGGCCGCAGCGCGCAACGCCCCCACCCTGCTGATCTCAACAGACCCGTTCATCGGCCTAACCGACGAACAAGTAGATCACCTGATCTCCTGGTCAACCCAACACGTCACAACTTCGTAATACAAGGTTCCCTTTGAAGGGAACCTTGTTCAGGATTCGTGTTTTTGGAGGTAGTCGAGGTAGAACGGGCGGAGGGCTTCTACGTGGTCGTCGCCGTCCTCGGCTTCGATGAAATCGTGCAGTAGTGAGCCGATTTTGAAGATGTCCGCCGTGCTTTGGTCCTCGTTGCCGTAGGCGGCTTCAGCGGCGGGGAGCACCTTGAGTAGGTCCCAGTAGAACTTGACATCGAGGTGCTTCTGCGCCCGCTTGGTGGCGCGGTCGTGCAGCTCCTGCGAGCTGAGCGCGTTGAGTTCTTCAAAGGTCGCCATTGCGCGGGAGACATTAGACGTTGGTCATGCTGGATTGCGGCACTCGCAAAGTGTTAGCGTTTTCGCTAACATAGTTGCATGAGTGCTGATGGCTCTACAACCAGCTCTACAACTGCCTCGATAATCCGCGCAGCGCGTGAGCAGGCGGGCATCTCGCAGGCCGAACTCGCGCGGCGGGTGGGCGTTGCTCGCTCGGTGATGAACGTCTACGAACATGGACACAGAGAGCCCGGTGCCGACGTCCTGCTGCAAATCCTCGCTGCCACCGGCAACGATCTGCAGATCGTGCCGCGTGTCTCGAAGATCGATGCCAAGCGCTCCAGCCGGATCCTTGAGCAGGTGCTCGAACTCGCCGAAGCCCTGCCCTATCGACCGCGTCGCGAGCTTGGGTTCCCCGACCTGCGCGAGCGGCTCGCCTGATGCCGTCGCTGGTCGAGAAGCTGCACGAGATTCACACGGCGTTGGCGCACGCAAATCTCGCTCATGCGTTCGGCGGCGCGATCGCGCTGGCGTTCTGCACGTTGGAACCACGCGGAACTCGCGACCTCGACGTCAACGTCTTCATCGACTCCGAACGCGCCGAGCGCGCCGCCGCCGCCCTGCCAGAGCAGATTGCGTGCAGCGCGAACGATCTCAAAGCGCTGCGCAAGAGCGGTCAGGCGCGTCTGTGGTGGGACGACACGCCGATAGACCTCTTCCTCAACAACCATCCGTTCCACGAAGAGGTCGCGCGCGGTGTGCGATGGGTACCGCTTGGTGGCCGCGATGTGCCGGTGCTCGGATGCGAGTCGCTTGTGATCTTCAAGGCGTTGTTCGACCGCACCAAGGACTGGGCCGACATCGAGGCCGTCGCCGAGGCCGATCGCGATTGCATCCTCGCTGCCGCCGATCGACTCGCACAGTTGACGAATGACGAGTCGGACCCCGCGGTGGCACGACTGCGATCCGCAGCCGACTAAGGCAGCTCCGCGCGTAGTTGCTTGACACGCTGCACGCTGTCCGCGACTTGATCCTGCGTAAGCGTGCCGGCGGCCAGGGCGCGACGCAACGCGCCAGTGGCGCGCGCTGCGCTGCGTTCGTCCAAGTAGAGCAGCAGGTCGGCGCCGGCCGCGACCGCACGGGTCGGCAAAGAGCGGATCTTCTTGACCGCGACGGCATTCAAAGCATCAGTGACGACAACGCCGTCGAACCCGACCTTTCGGCGCAGGTCGTTGTACATCGCGGGATTGACCACGGCCTGGCGGCTCCCGTACACCTTCGGATACTTGGCACTTGAGACCATCACCAGGGTTTGAGGAGCGCTGGCGCAGCGCGTGTACGGCGCCCAGCCCGCCTCGATGACGGTGCGGCTGGCATTGATCGTCACCGATCCATCATCCGTGTTGACATCGCCTGCGGCGCCGAGGCCGGGGAAGTGCTTGAGCGTCGCGCCCACGCCGCCACTTGTCAACCCAGCTGCGAACGCGCACGCATCGCGCGCAACATCGTTCGCGTTGCCGCCGAAAGCCCGCGTGCCGAGGAAGTTTCCACGCCTGGTCTTGACGTCCGCCACCGGGGCGAGATCGACGTTCACGCCGCGCTGGCGCAGGTCACGGGCCGTCGACCGACCGATTCGCGAGATCGCCGATTCGGAAAGCCGGGACATCGACTTCGCTGAACGGTTCGGCGCAGCCGATGCAAACCGCTTGACGCTGCCGCCTTCCTGATCAACCATCACGATCGGGCTCAGTTGCCCGCCGGCCTTGGCCGCCTTCCTCAGCGAGCGCGTGAGCGAGCGAACCTGCTTGACCGACTTGATGTTCGCACCCATCACGATCACGCCCGCAACGTCGCCACGGCGCACGCGTCGCTTCAATGCCGCGGAAGCCTTGGTGCCGCGAATACCGCTGATCACCAAGTTGCCAAGATCCGCCCGAGTGACATTCGGCGGCGCCACGTCTGCCAAGGACGACGTGCTCGCCTGGCCGCACCCAGTCGCCACCAACACGAAGAGCGCCCCTGCGATCAGCTGTTTTCCGCCCCGAGCCACGCATCGACGATAGGCCAACCGTCTGAACGAGGCTCGGCTCTACTGACCAGCGAGAAAACCGCTTGCAACCTCGGACCTTGCAAAGCCGAATCACCATGGGCTGCCGGAGTGGGATTATTCCTTCCCCGCAGCGCGACCGTGTAGGCCGCGAGGAGAAGGAATTATCCCACTCCGGCATTTCATGGTTACAGCCGAATCGCTACTCGCCGGAGCCGGGCTCGCTCAATTTGGCCAGTTCCGCCTCGAGGCCTTCGCCCGTCAACGCGCCAAGTCCGCCGTCACCGTCGGAAAGCGCCGCGATCTCCTCGGCCGAAAGGCGACCAAAGTCGACGTCGCCCGGAGCCGGCAATGGCTCGGTGGGCTCGATCTCGATCGTGCGGTAGCGCTTGAGGCCAGTTGCCGCCGGGATCAGCTTGCCGATGATCACGTTCTCCTTGAGGCCGACCAGACGGTCGGTCTTGCATTCGAGCGCGGCATCGGTGAGCACCTTGGTGGTCTCCTGGAAGGAGGCCGCCGACAGGAAGCTCTCGGTGGCCAGCGAGGCCTTGGTGATTCCAAGGATGACCTCTTCGAAGGCGACCTGCTCCTTCTTGGACTTCTTCAGCGACTTGTTCAGATCGTCGAGCTCGTTGATGTCGATGTACTGACCGGGCAGAAGTTCGGAATCGCCCTTCTGCTCGACCTTCACCTTCTTCATCATCTGGCGCACGATCACTTCGATGTGCTTGTCGTTGATGTCCACGCCCTGCGACTTGTAGACCTTCTGCACTTCGGCGGTCAGGTACTCGGCAGTCGCGGTGCGGCCGCTGATTCGCAGCAGATCGTGCGGGTACAGCGAGCCTTCGTTGAGCTGCGTACCGGCCTCGATCTTCTTGCCGTGCTCGACGTACAGACGCGTCCGACGCGGGAACGTGTACGGGTGTTCCTCGCCGGCGTCGTCGGTGATCGTCACCTTGCGTGACTTCTCGCTGTCCTCGATCGTGACCTTTCCGTCCTGCTCGGCGAGCACCGCAAGACCCTTCGGCTTGCGTGCCTCGAACAACTCGACGATTCGCGGCAGACCGTGCGTGATGTCGGCACCGGCGATACCACCGGTGTGGAACGTACGCATGGTCAGCTGGGTACCGGGCTCACCGATCGACTGGGCGGCGATGATGCCGACCGCGTCGCCGATCTCGGCGAGCTGTCCGGTCGCAAGCGACGCACCGAAGCACTTCTGGCAGATACCGGTGGCTGCCTTGCATTTGAGCACCGAGCGCAGGTTGACGATCGCGTCAGGCTCATCGGCGAACGTCTCTTCGGCGTCCGCGAGGTGCTCGACCGTGATCATCTCGTTCTTGCCGCAGATCACGCGGCCGCGCTTGGTTGCCCAGTCTCCGGACGGGTAGCGACCGACGATGATGTCGTTGATCTTGCCGTCGCGCCAGATCTCGACCTCGACGTCGTCCTTGGTCTTGCAGTCGTTCTCACGAATGATCACGTCCTGCGAGACGTCGACGAGACGACGCGTCAGGTAGCCGGAGTCCGCAGTACGGAGCGCGGTGTCGGCGAGTCCCTTTCGGGCACCGTGGGTCGAGATGAAGTACTCCTGAACGGTCAGACCCTCGACGAAGTTCGCCTTGATCGGACGCTCGATGATCTCACCCTTCGGGTTTGCCATCAGACCACGCATCCCAGCGAGCTGGCGGATCTGCTTGAACGATCCACGCGCGCCCGAGTTGGCCATCATGAAGATCGGGTTCAGCTCATCGAGGTTGTCCTCCATCGCCTGACCGACTTCTTCTGTTGCCTGGGTCCACTGGTCGACGATCAGATCGTGACGCTCGCTCTGCGAGATCAGTCCCATGTCGTACTGGTCGCGAATCTCGGCGACCTGGCCGTCGAACTTTTCGAGGATCTCGCCCTTGTTCTTCGGAACGACGATGTCGTTCTTCGAAACGGTGATTCCTGCGCGCGTCGCGTACTTGAATCCGAGGTCCTTGAACGCGTCGAGCACGATCGCGATCGCCGATGCACCGTGCGCGTGGATCAGCTTGCCGATCACCGCGTTGATGTCCTTCTTGCGCATCGACTGGTTGACGAACTCGTAGTCCTTCGGGTCGAAGTCGGCACCCAACGTCTCCTCGAGCGAACGCTCGATCGTTTCGTTGAAGATGATTCGACCGACCGTCGTGAGCACGTGATCGTCCGTACCCGGACGGCGGTACTCGGCGAGATCCTGCAGGCGCACGACGTTGTGCTCATACGAGAGCTCAGCTTCTTGAGCGCTGCGGTAGACGTGCGGACGTTCCTTCGACTTACCGGACTTGATCTTCTCTTCGAGCGTTTCCAGCTCTTCCGGCGTCGGGCCGTAGGTCAGGTAGTAGGTACCGAGCACCATGTCCTGCGACGGCGTGGCCAAAGGCTGACCGGTCGCCGGCGAGAGGATGTTGTTGCTCGAGAGCATCAGTAGGCGCGCCTCTGCCTGCGCCTCGGCACTGAGCGGCAGGTGGACGGCCATCTGGTCTCCGTCGAAGTCGGCGTTGAAGGCGTGACAGACCAAGGGGTGAACCTGGATCGCCTTGCCCTCGACGAGCTTCGGCTCGAAGGCCTGGATGCCCAACCTGTGCAGCGTGGGAGCGCGGTTCAGCAGAACCGGGTGCTCGTGGATGACCTCTTCGAGCACGTCCCAGACCTCGGGCACGCCAGACTCGACCATCTTCTTGGCGGCCTTGATGTTCTGGACGACCTTGCGCTCGACGAGCCGTGCCATGATGAACGGCTTGAACAGTTCGAGCGCCATGATCTTCGGCAGACCGCACTGGTGCAGACGCAGGTACGGACCGGCGACGATCACCGAACGACCGGAGTAGTCCACGCGCTTACCGAGCAGGTTCTGACGGAAACGACCCTGCTTGCCCTTGAGCATGTCCGAGAGCGACTTGAGCGCGCGGTTGCCTGGTCCCGTGACCGGGCGGCCACGACGGCCGTTGTCGAAGAGTGCGTCGACGGCCTCCTGCAGCATGCGCTTCTCGTTGTTGACGATGATCTCCGGCGCACCGAGGTCGAGCAGCCGCTTGAGACGGTTGTTCCTGTTGATCACACGGCGGTAGAGGTCGTTGAGGTCCGACGTGGCAAAGCGGCCACCGTCGAGCTGGACCATCGGGCGCAGTTCCGGCGGGATCACCGGCACGGCCTCGAGAATCATGTCTGTCGGCTTGTTCTCGCTGTTGAGGAACGCCGAAACGACCTTCAGACGCTTGACCGAACGAGCCTGTTTTTGGCCCTTGGCGGTCTTGACCTCGATGTCGAGCTTCTCGGCCTCGGCTTCAAGGTCGACCTGGTCGAGTAGGTCGCGAACGGCCGTTGCACCCATGCCGCCGCGGAAGTACTCGCCGAAGCCGTACGGAGAACCGAAACGCTCGCGCAGTTCGCGGAACAGCGACTCGTCCGGCACGATGTCGCGAACCTGCATCTCCGTGAAGAGCTCCCAGGTGCGATTCATGCGGTCGATCGACGAGTCCATGTAGGCCTCGGTGTCGGTGATGTCGCTTTCGAGGTTCTTGCGGATGTCGCGGATCGCCTTTTCGCGGTCCTCGGCCTTCATGCGCTTGGGTGAGGTCTCGAGGTTTTCTGCCCAGAGGTGGTCGTCAGGTGAGAAATCCGTCTGCTTGCCGGTCTCGTAGTACTCGACGCGGCGAGCAAGTGACTCCTCGATCTCCTGCACCATCTGCTGCTTCTCGCTCTCGAGCCCGTCCACGTACTTCTGAACTTCCTTCTCGAGCTTCGGCAGATCCTTCGTACGTGCATCCTCGTCGATGAACGTGACGATCGACGCGGCAAAGTAGAGGACCTTCTCGAGGTCCTTCGGCGCCATGTCGAGCAGATAACCGATCCGGCTGGGCACGCCCTTGAAGAACCAGATGTGGCTGACCGGCGCGGCGAGGTCGATGTGACCCATGCGCTCGCGGCGGACCTTGCTGCGCGTTACTTCGACGCCGCAACGCTCACAGACGATGCCCTTGTAGCGGACGCGCTTGTACTTACCGCAGTAGCACTCCCAGTCCTTGGTCGGACCGAAGATGCGCTCGCAGAAAAGACCGTCCTTTTCCGGCTTGAGCGTGCGGTAGTTGATCGTTTCGGGCTTGATGACCTCGCCGTGACTCCAGGAACGGATCTGCTTGGAGGACGCCAGGCCGATGTTGATTGTGTCGAACTCGTTGATGTCAATCATGTGTGTGCTTTCTCTACTCGATAAAGAGCTGGTTGGCCTTGGCGGGGATTACTCGGCGGACGTCGAGCTGTTGATTTCACCGGTCGCAATGTCTTCGACCAGCGGCTCCTCAGCTGCCGCCGGAGCGGGCTGTTCGGCCAGGTCGCCGGCGGCGCCGGCCGTTGCGGCATCGTCGGCGGCGCGAACTCCGGAGAGGTCGATGCCGAGCTCCTCGGCAGCGCGCAACAGGTCGTCCTCTTCCTCGGCGATCTCAAGGTCGCCGCCACCTTCGGAGCGCACCTGAACGTCGAGGCCCAGTGACTGCATCTCCTTGAGCAGAACCTTGAAGGATTCGGGCACTGACGGCTCTGGAATGTTCTCGCCCTTGACGATCGATTCGTACGCCTTGACGCGTCCAATCGTGTCGTCGGACTTGATCGTGAGCATTTCCTGGAGCGTGTAGGCGGCACCGTGTGCTTCGAGCGCCCACACCTCCATCTCACCGAACCGCTGACCACCGAACTGCGCCTTACCACCGAGCGGCTGCTGGGTGACGAGTGAGTACGGGCCGGTCGAGCGAGCGTGGATCTTGTCGTCGACAAGGTGGTGCAGCTTGAGAATGTACATGTAACCGACGGTCACACGCTCCTCGAACGGCTCACCGGTGCGTCCGTTGTAGAGCTGAACCTTTCCGGCCGACCGCCTGCCCTCGATCTCTTTGGGATCGATGTGGAAGTCGATTCCGCGGTCCTTGTGCTTCTCGGCCCAGCCGACAAGCGCGTTGTCGACGTCGGCCAGTGTGGCACCGTCGAAGACCGGCGTAGCAATGTGCGTGCGCTCATCGGGTTCGCCGTTGGTCAGCTTGTTCTTCGGGCGCTCTGGGTCTTCGAACCAACCTTCGGCAGCGGCCCAGCCGAGGTGTGTCTCGAGCACCTGGCCGACGTTCATTCGGCTCGGAACACCAAGCGGGTTGAGAATGATGTCGATCGGTGTGCCGTCCTCGAGGTGCGGCATGTCCTCCTGCGGGACGATCTTCGAGATCACACCCTTGTTGCCGTGGCGTCCGGCGAGCTTGTCGCCCTCGGAGATCTTGCGCTTGGTCGCGACGTAGACGCGCACCAGCTCGTTGACGCCCGGTGAAAGGTCGTCGCCGGCTTCACGGCCAAACGTCTTGACGTCGATCACGACGCCGCCCTCACCGTGCGGCACCTTCAGCGAGGTGTCTCGAACCTCACGCGCCTTCTCCTTGAAGATCGCGCGAATCAGCTTCTCCTCTGCCGTCAGCTCGGTCTCGCCCTTCGGCGTCACCTTGCCGACCAGCAGGTCGCCACTCTTGACCTCGGCACCGACGCGGACGATTCCGCGGTCGTCGAGGTTGCGCAGCGACTCTTCCGAACGGTTCGGGATGTCACGAGTGATTTCCTCGTCACCGAGCTTCGTGGTCCGTGCATCGACCTCGTACTCCTCGATGTGGATCGACGTCATCACGTCGTCCTTGACGAGGCGCTCGGAAAGGATGATCGCGTCCTCGAAGTTGTAGCCCTCCCAGGACATGAACGCTACAAGCAGGTTCTTGCCGAGCGACATTTCGCCCTGATCCGTCGAGGAACCATCTGCAAGCAGCTGTCCGGCCTTGACCTTGTCGCCGACGTTGACGCGCGGCTTCTGGTGGATAAGCGTGCCTTGGTTGGAGCGCATGAACTTCAGCGTCGGGTATTCGCGCTTCTTGCTGCCAGAGGCAACGACGATGCGCTCGGCGTCAACCGACTCGACGGTGCCGTCGGCCTCGGCGACGATCACGTCGCCGGAGTCCATCGCAGCGCGGTACTCCATCCCGGTTCCGACCAGCGGAGCCTCCGGGATCAACAGCGGTACGGCTTGGCGCTGCATGTTTGAGCCCATCAACGCACGGTTGGCGTCGTCGTGCTCAAGGAACGGGATCATGCAGGTCGAGACCGACCAGATCTGCTCCGGGGAGACGTCCATCAGGTCGACTTCCTTCGGCGGAAGCGTGACGTACTCACCCTCGAAGCGGCAGGCGATGTCGCCCTTGAACTTGTTCGTCTTCGGATCGACGTCGGCGTTCGCCTGAGCGATGCGCTTGTCGGCCTCTTCGTTTGCGTCGAGATGGACGATCTTCTCCGTCACCACGCCGTTCTCGACGATGCGGTACGGGGTGGTCACAAACCCGTACTCGTTGATCGACGCGTGCGATGAGAGCGATCCGATCAGACCGATGTTCGGTCCTTCCGGCGTCTCGATCGGGCACATGCGTCCGTAGTGAGTCGGGTGGACGTCGCGAACCTCGATCGGGGCGCGCTCGCGGGTCAGTCCTCCCTGTCCAAGCGCCGACAGGCGGCGACGGTGGGTCATTCCCGACAGCGAGTTGGTCTGGTCCATGAACTGCGAAAGCTGCGAAGAACCGAAGAACTCCTTCAGCGCCGCGACCACAGGCCGAATGTTGATGATCGTCTGCGGTGTGATCGTGTCTGCGTCTTCGGTGGTCAGCTTCTCGCGGACCGTTCGTTCCATGCGGTACAGACCCATGCGGAAGTAGTCCTGGATCAGCTCGCCGACGGTGCGCAGGCGACGGTTTCCGAAGTGCTCGAACTCGTCGAGACGGTTCTGGATCGGCTCACGCGGGTAGCTCTGACCCTCGGCGGCGTAGTCCTTGAACTCGACGTCCTCGGGCATGCCCATCGCGCGCGGCAGGTCGACGAGCTCCTTGATCAGCGCGACGATGTCATTGCGCGTCAGCTGGCGCTGGTCGAGCTTCTCGGTCAGGTGGAGGCGCTTGTTGAGCTTGTAGCGACCGACCTTGGTCAGGTCGTAGCGCTTCGGGTCGAAGAACAGTGACTCGAGCAGGTTGCGGGCGTTGTCCAGTGACGGCGGCTCACCCGGACGCTGCTTCTTGAAGAGTTCGATCAGCGAGGCCTCGTGGCTGTGCAGGGTCTCGGCGTCGGCCTCGATCGTGTTGCGGATGTAGACGGAGTTGTCGAACATCTTGAGGATCTCGTCGTGGTCGACGTATCCGAGTGCGCGGAGCAAGACCGTGACCGGCAACTTGCGCTTGCGGTCGATACGCGCGTAGACGCGACCCTTCTTGTCAATCTCAACCTCGAGCCACGATCCACGGCTCGGCATCAGATTCGCGAGGAAAACCTGCTTCTCACGGTCCTTGGGCTCCATCAGGTAGGCACCCGGCGAGCGCTGAAGCTGGGTGACGACGACTCGTTCGGTTCCGTTGATGATGAATGTTCCGCGGTCGGTCATCCACGGGAAGTCGCCCATGAACACCGACTGCTCACGAATTTCACCGGTCTCACGATTCTGGAAAGCAACCGTCACGCTCAGTGGTCGCGAGTAGGTGAGGTCCTTCTCGCGGCACTCGGCGATGCTGTGGGCCGGCTCCTCGAACTTGATGTCTCCAAAGACGACGCCGAGGTTTCCGGTGTAGTCCTCGATCGGCGAGACGTCGTTGATCGTCTCTCGCAGTCCACCCTTCTTCGGCTCCACGAGCCAGTCGAAGGACTGCTTCTGAATGTTGATGAGGTTCGGTACCTCAAGCTTTTTGTCGAGACGAGCAAATGTGCGACGAGTACGCGGTGCAGGCGCCGTAGCGGACGGGGAAGGTGCCAAGGTCGAACAACTCCTAAGTCAGTGTTGAGTAAGGGTGTGGCGAAGTACATGTGGCCGCAGTTGCCAATTGCGACTGTTTGGTGCGCACGTCCCGAGACTGCAGCGGCTTCTCAACCATGGAGTCTTGGACGTACAAGTGTGCTGACCAACTAAAAATGCAACGGTGATCGGCCGATCGCACGGATTGAATCTTTTTTGGGGGGTGAGCGCTAGGTCAACCTCGCGTAAGGCGCGCTCGATGAAGATGGATGTGACCTCACGGACCCCGGCGCTGGGCGTTTGGCCCCCACTAATTAGCGGTACGCGCGCGGCTACGAATATGGGTCAGGAGCAGAAAACTATAACAAGAATCGGACGGGAAGTGGACTGTGGTCCGAACGTTGCGTCAAACCACGCGCATTCGAGGCAGTCGCCAGCGATTCCAGCCCCTCAGTCCTCTACCGCACTGACGCGCTTTCTGCCGCGTTTGCAGGTGACGTCAAGGTCGGCTTCGGTGCATTTGAAGCCGTTGTAGCGCTTGCTCGCTCGCCTAGACGGATCTGCGTAGTACTTCCGAACTACGCGGACCGCACGTGAACAGCTGAGGCCCTTGGATTTCACGCGCATCGAGACGCGCTCGCTGACCAGGTCGGCGAGACCGAAAAGCTCCTCGTCATCGTCGATCAGATCTTCGTCGTCATCGCCTTCATCCGGGGGAAGCAGATCCACGTCGTCGTTCTCGTCTTCATCTGTCGGAAGCGCGAGATCGGTGACCACGGCCACTGTTCTTACGCCACATTTCCTCGATTTGCCCGACGATTTCTTTGACTTCTTGGCTGCGGTGACGTCGCTGGCCGCGTCGGCGTTCACGAACTGCCCGGAGGCGAACATCAGGATCAACGCCATGCCGATCGCAAAGCAAAGCGTCTGAAGCCGATTGGGAAACAGCCGAGCAAAAGCTGTTGGAGGAGAATTCATACATCGGACACATCGGCCCACCGGCCCAATGACTGAATAGCCCGTGGACGGGTGTGCGACTGGTTTTTGTGCGATGCCACCAAACCGTCCGAGCCGAGAGATCCTAGGGAGTGATCGCTGATTCGATCTGGCGGACGCCGGCCGCGTGTGGGCGAACCCACACGCGAACCGGGTTGCCCCGTCCGCTGGATCCCATACGCGATGGGTCCGAGTTCCTGCACATCGCGCGCAGCACTACTGGATTGAGTCTCGCTTGATCGGAGTCTCAGAATGTTCCGTCACCAAGTAGATGCACGAGACGAAACTTCTATGCGGAAATATTTCAGCGGAACTATTTGCGAACTCGAACAGTGACTGCTCTTGATGGACCATCAAGGTAGGGCCAAGCTGTAAAAGACGATTTTGCGACCGCACGAACCTTGACCTTCGCCGAACGACCTGCCAGCTGGCTGAACCGATACGGAATCGAGAACCGTCCGCGACGGTCCGTACGCGTCGATCCGATTGTCACTTGCCAACGCTTTCCGTTTCGGAATTCCAGCACGACGAGGACGTTGCCGGGGCCAGCGCCGCCGCTGCCAACAAGTCTGCCGACGAATCGCACTCGTTTCCCGACTCGCACAACACGCGGTCGAGCACTAAATTGCACTCCGGCCTTGACGAAAACATCGGCATGACGTTCGGACGGCAGGATCGTTTCTGAACCCTCGTTTTGGATCGTGAATCGACGATTTCCACCCCTTGGGAGCTTGTACCGATACGCGCCACGTGAATCTGTTCTCACTGTGCCGACCTGCGTTCTGGTGCCGTCACCCGGGCCGGAGAACACTTTCAAAATCGCTTGTGAAACTGCGTTACCGGAAGGGTCACGCAGTTCCCCTACCAGCGAAGCGCTTGTGCCGTATTTCACCGACGTCGAGCGCTTTGCACTGCGACGATCAATAGTTGTGCGCCAGCGGCAGCGCTTGCGCGACTTCGTCCGCACACATTTGCGCTTGTGGACGGCGATGCCAGTAGTGAGTTCGTACTTGCTGCGAATTGGAAGTTGCAGCCGCATCGGATCGCTCCGCCCCTCGACCGTGTCAGAGAACGATGTGTTGCCAGCATGGTCGGTGGCCACGACTCGGACTGCATAGACGCCGTCAGCCAGACCTTCGTCGGGGAGCCGTGCGGCCAAATGTTGCACGTGAGGTGAATAGAGATCGCTGGTTGAGCTCGTGGGAAGCGACCGCCAGTCGATGCCGGTCTGTTGCAGAAGGCCATACTCGATCTGCGCGACGGCAACACCCGATACCGAGTCATCGACGCGCGCATGAATTTCTGAGGGTCGAGCCGGATCACGCTCCGCAAAGACACCACGCGGAGCTTGACTGTCCACTTTGACCAGGCGTGTTTGAAGCGGAGAGGCGTTTCCGGCTACGTCGCTAGCCGAGTAGGAAAGTGAATGAACGCCATCAGGTAGTTGCATTTTGTGCGTCGACCCATCGAACGACTGCAGTGAGCTCGACCCGAGCTTGCGACGGATGGAGGCCGGACCGGAATCCGCGTCGGTGGCGGTGAGCGTCAATTGGACCGGCTTTCTCGACCACTCGGTTGATGGAACACCATCGATCGCGAGCGTCGGAGCCACGTCGTCCACGTTCAACGCGACGCGAGCAGTGTCGGACGGAATGCCGGCGCAGGAAATCGCCCTGGCATGGAACCAGCTGCGGCCATGCGGCAAGTTTGCAGGTAACACTGCAGATAGCGGCGTCCCGGGATGAGTGATCGTCGCTGCTGGAACTGAATCAGCAGTCGCATTTGTCGCGATCGAGTATCCGCAAATGCCCGATTCAAGCTCGACGTTCTGCGGCTGTTGCCAACCTTGTTGGTAGCCGTCTATTAACGCGGCCCGATTCAGCCAGGGTGTTTGCAGTGGCGTCGGTGCGTGCGGTTGATGCGAGTCAAATCCAATCAGTTCTGAGCTCCAACCGCCGTCGTTCCCGGCACGGTCGGTGGTGCGAACCCTGAGCCGCCACAGGCCCTCCTCGGGAAACGTCAGATTCGACAGTTTTGATATCGAGTTTCCGGAATCTGACCCCTCGACGGCGGTTGAAACGGTTGCACCCGTAACTACAGGTTCCAGCCGGTAGTGCGCCGTCCAGACTCCGGATTGATTCGCCGTTTCGAACGATTCGACCTCGTTGACCCAACCAACGGTCAAACGATTGGAATTGGTCCAGCCGAACCCGTTGACCTCATCGAGGAGATTGATGGCCGGCGGTTCGGGTGGCGTGGCGTCGAGCTTGAAGGTTGCCGACGCCGGCACCGAAACATTTCCGACGGCGTCACTTGCCTCCAGGGTGATTGTGTGTGTGCCGTCATCGAGACCGCGCGTGTCTGCGAAGCCTGAATAGGTGTGGGTTTTGAAGTCTTCACACTTGAGGCTTTGAGCGAAGGAGTGGCCCGCAAACGGCTCAGGATCTGGCTCAGGGCTTGATGAGAGCATGTTGCAGACCACCAGGGACCAAAACGGTGGCTGCTCGTCGATTCTTGCCTCGATTCTTCCGACGCCGACGCCCCAATAACGGAAATTGTTGCGGTCCGCAACGGAGAGTGACATCGCGGCGTCTACCGGTCTGGTCCATCCATTCAATTCCCCTCGCGGGGCGGCGACTGTGACGACTGGCGCGGTCACGTCCTCGACGACGATCTCGATGTCGGAGATAAGAAGTGAATCGGCTGCAGCGCAGGCCGTTTCGACGCAGTCGGCCTGCACCGTGAATGTCCGACGCCCAGCAAGATCGATAGTCATCACTTGTGGGGCGCCAGACGGCAGCGGCTCCGGTACTTCTGCGATGACGTCGCAGTTGAGGCAATCCCTGACTGTGTAGCGCAATCCCGTCGTCCGATCACCACCGGTAATCGTAAATGTCGCGCTCACGAGATCTAGGCCGCGCGGCGCGCCGTAGTACCACGCACCGCGCCGGATTGAGCTCGACGCGCTCACAGGCACCCCGCTGTTGAAACTCAACCCTTCTGGGCACAAACTGACCGGCGCGAGCGGCGCCGTCGACAGATAGTGAAGGCGATACCAACCTTCGTTGGAGCTCCTCTCGCCTTGCATCGCACTGTGACAAGTCCGGATCGGTATGTTCACCGCGCTGGCAGTGGTGGGACTCGCCGCGAGGAAAAGAGCGGCCACCATGCCAACGAGCGCCCAGCCGAGCGGCCTTGTGGGATTGAACGGCGCGATCATGGCCGCACGACGAGTTTCGAGGATCGCGAGTATCCCGTTTCGTACGCCCATCCCTCAGCGCCGGGTACGACCGCACGAATGCGGAAACTGATCGCTCTGCCGGTCTTCCGACCGCGGTAACTGGCTCGGAACCTGCCGCTGGCGTCGGCGGTTGCACGAAGGCCGAGCGGTCGCCACCGCCCGCGGGTCCGATACTGAAATGAGATCGGCTTTCCAGTTCGCGGATAAGTGGCATCGGGCGCCGAGATCCGCCCGGTGATCTTGGTCAGTCGTCCCGTTCGAATGACGCGCTTGGACAGCCGCAACGAGACCTTGGGCCGCGACAACAATGTCACTTCGCGTTCGACGGGTAACTGCGTCGGTGACCCGGTCGAGTTAAAAGTAACTCGCCTCGAAGGCCCGGGACGCGGTCGAAACCTGAACTTTCCCGAGGGCCCAACCACCAAGTTCGACACCACTCGACGCGGCAGTCCGACGACCGATTCCACCACATCAATTCGCGCCCCTGGCAACGGGGCTCCAGTCTTTGAAAGCAGCGTGCCTTCGATCAGAGCCGACCGACCGCCGGCCACTAGTTTGGAGTCGGGGAACGTGACCCGGCGAGCCGTAGATTTACATTTTTTCTTTTTCGACTTGCATCGTTTTGCCTTGGTGACTGTTCGAAAGCCAGCAGAAATCTGAGGCTTGTCGCGAGCGGGAAGCAGAATCGCTGCGGGCGACCCACCGAGGCGCGAGCGGATGGCAGCGACGTTTCCTATGAGATCGCTGGCGACCACGCGCAAGTCGTAAATGCCAGCTTCGAGAAGATGGTCGGGGATGACAGCGTCGACCGCGAGGCTCTTCGACGAACCGCCAACAGGACGCACGATTTGCCCCACCGTTTGCCAACTGCCGCCTGCGGAGCGCCGATACTGCAGGTACGCGTCTCGCATACCAGATGATTCGTCGTGCAGCACTGCGCGCACGCGAGCAGGATCGGCCGGATCGGCCGTTAAGACGTGTCCCGTGGGCGCCGAGCGATCAGTCTTCACCTCGCGATGATTCGCGGCGACGTTGCCGAGATCGTCGAACGCATAGACCGTGACCGAGTGATCGTTCTCGTCCAGTGCGAATCGCAGTTCGTCGTCCCATACTTCCGCGACTGGGATTCCGTCCACCACTGCAGACATTCGAACCGTCCCCTCTGGCTCTCCGATCACATAGGCGAAGAATGGAAAC
The DNA here is from genome assembly GCA_937128795.1 of uncultured Solirubrobacterales bacterium. Lineage (GTDB taxonomy): Bacteria > Actinomycetota > Thermoleophilia > Solirubrobacterales > JACPNS01 > JACPNS01. The sequence goes on from CAKZMQ010000011.1 coordinate 81,851, forward strand.
GAGTCGGAGTACCAGCCGCCCGGGCCGGCAGACGAGAACTCTACGATCGGGGCCGAGGCATCGACTTCAAACGAATAGTCAGTGATCAGTCCCGGTGCGCCAGCGCAGGTGATCGCCCTCAGATGCAGGTAGTTCGTACCGTTTGCCAACACGCTGGGCAGCTCGAGGCTTCGATCGGTCGGCGAAATCATCGCGAAAACGCCTGGGTCGGCAAAAGGCGCTCGATCCACCTTGTATGAGTAGCCGCAGACACCCGATACCGCCTCGTTTGCGTTCGCTGGCTCCGACCACGCCACGCGAAAACCGTCGGTCAGGTCTTCCGAGCTCAATGTGGGTATTGGGGTAACGGTCGGCGCATCAAGAACAGTTGGATCGACGCCGACCAAAACATGCTGCGACGCGCTCTTGTTACCCGCTTCATCGGAGGTGAACATGTTTATCCGCCACATCCCCGAACCGGGTAGAAAAAGCTCAAGCTCAGAAATATTCTCACCTTCCACGGTCTGCGGCGCTGGATCCGTGCCGACACCTGAGTACGGTTCAACGTCATATGTTGCCGAGGCAACGCCTGATTCCGTAGCTGTCTCGTGTGTCTCGCCGGTGTTCTGCCAACTGAGCGTGACTGCGGGTGCGGTTTGCCAGCCGATCGGATGGTCCGTCGAAGCCCGTAGCCGCTCGAACCGCGGTCGTTCGACGTCAATTTTGAATTCGATCTCCAGCTCATCGGAATGATTTCCGGCCAAGTCATACGCCACCGCGTGGAGCAGATTCTTACCCGGCTTGAGATTGCGAAAATCCAGCCCGCCGTTGCCGATCGGTACTACGTCGACCAACGAGAGCTGTTGCGGGCAAAATGAGGAACCGTCTGGCGATTCTGCGATGCCGCATCCGGGGGTCCAGGTCGGCTTCCAGTGATAGGTGTTGTAGTGAATGTCGATCAGGCTCACCCCGGTGCCGCGGTCCGTCGCCCACAAGGGTGCGCGAGACGGTGCCCTGAACCATTCGGCCGATTTGAGATCGGCGAAGCTGGAGCCGTCGTAGTAGTTGTAGTCCCACTCGAGCGTCGGCTCGAACTCGTCGTCGGTGATGATCTCGATGCTGTCTATTTCCAGTGGTCGCGCCGTACTGCAACTCGGCCACGAAACGCATTCTCCTTCGAGAACGAGACGATTCGCGGTTGCAGGGAAGTCGCCGTTCGAGGCTGTCAGGTGGTGGTGTGTCGGAACCACCTCGTTGGCACTCGCCGAGCTGATCGGAGGGCCACAGTTCTCGTCCGAGTCGCAGACCTTGATGGTTTGACGTAAGCCGCCATCGGATCCGTCGCCTCCTCCGATATTGAATTTAACGCTCTCGAAGACCAGGTCATCGACGGGAAAGTACGGGTACTCGAAACGAGCTTTCTTCGTTGGCGAAGCCGTGCTGAAATTTGACGTCAGGACAAGTCGGCAACGCCCGGTAAGAAACCAACTCGGAAACCCGTCGACAGTATGTGCCCAATCGACCGCATCTTTGGTCTTGTCCTCGACGAGACAAGAGGCGATCTTGGCTGGAGACGCGACAGCCGAACCCGGTGGGATCGCTGTGAGCGTAGCCACGGACAGCATGGCGATCCAGACGAACTGAATGGCTAGTCGGCGCATGATTATGGGGCCAATCCCGTTGCAGAATCGCTTGAGGGCGTTGTATCGCTAGTGCTTTCCGGAGGAAGAAAATCCTCTTCACTTTGGGTCGAAACGCCTTGCGGAACTTCCTCTACGACTGGATCCGATCCATCGCTTTCGTCGTCAACCGATGGCCCCTCCACCTCAGAGGCCCTCGCCTCGACTGGAGCGTTTGATTCCGTATCAGGTTGATCTTTTTCGGATGTTCCCTCTTGCGCGGGAGCTCGGCCCTCATCGACGCCCTCGCCAGCTCCAATTGCAGAGGCTGGTGCGGAGGTATTCCGAACTGGATCTGACGGCTTGCTCACCTGCCGTTCGATCGCCGCGCCACCAGCAACCAATGACCCCGAAATCGCCACCACGGCGGTCACCTTTTTGGCGACTGACGCCTCACCAGCGACCTGAATGGAAGCGGCGTGGCCAGCCAAGCGTTCCTGAACCGTAAGAAACGCCGACTGAATTCCGTCTGCCGCGCGATGAAACCACCCGTCAGACGCGAAGCTCTGGTCGGCTGAGATGAAACCGACTGGCACAAGTTCGGCAGCGCGACTCGGCGCAGTTGCGTAGTCACGAAGCGTTGCTTGGCAAAATCCGCAATTCTCGAGGTGATCCTTTAGATCTTCCCTGTCGCTGACTCGCATTTCACCGTCGGCCAAAAGCGAGAGAAGCCCGTTGAACCGACGGCATTCGGCGCCTGATTCGATCCGCTGCAGCCGATCACGCATCGCGGATCGACCTTCGCTGAGAAGTCGATTGACTTTCGCGTAGGAGTACCCAGTAACAGATTCGATCTCGTTGTAGCTGAGACCGTCGGCTTTGAGCAGCAGGCAGCGGACCTGATTCGGTTCCACTTGTTTGAGTACCTCGAGTTTCTTGGCATCGGATTCTGCTTCCTCCACGCGAACCGCGAGGTCACCCCCTGAGGATTGCGAGGCCAAATACTCGTCGGCGTTCGGAATCAAGCGAGCCGACCGACGGCGCTCCATAAGCACTTCGTTCCTGAGCACCGTCAACGACCACGCCAGCAAGTTTGCGTCTTCAGCGCTTGGGCCTTTGGTGAGAAGCGCTTCGAGCGTCCGCTGATATGCATCATCCGCGTCGGCTGCGCTTTCGCTGATACGACGGGCCGCAGCAAGTAGCGTGACTCCGTGAGTCTCCACGAACGAGTCGACTATTTCCGCACGCGGATGTGTCTGCCTGCTCGTATCGCAGCGCTGTTGCGGGCGCGAAAGCGCCATGCCGCCATCCCCCACTGATTCGTCAAATCGATTGCCGAGTCGTGTCCGGTGACCTGGTTGTAGCGGACACGATGACGCGGACCAATCCGCGTTCGAAGATCAGATTACCCGAATCGCCACAGCGGGCTTGGAATCAACTAATACTTTCGTCGTCGCCGATCTGAGTGGCTGTGGCGAAACGCCAATCAGTTTCAATTCGAGCTGCCGCCGTAATCATGGGCATTGCAGCAGCCCTGGATTGAATAAGACTCCGCTTGTCGCTGTGACACCTGCGCGAACGACTACGGATGCACAGTGCCAACTTGAAACGCCTACTTGTAGGATCGGGCTCCGGAATCAAAGCCCCGCAACCCGTGCAGGACGCAGCCATTCCCTCGATGCCCAAAAACGCCCGTGAGCGAGCGGAATCCGCAATGCCGGAACTTGACCCGACACAAATGCCCTCGATCGCCGAGAGCCGCGAAATCCTGCTCGACGCGATCGGCGACGCGCCGGACATGACGTTCATCCGCACGACCGGCAATCTTGGCGACGAACTGATTTGGGCAGGCACTCGTCGCCTGCTCGAGGGGCACATCTACCGCGAAATCGCCATCAACGACGTTGCCGCGTCGCATGGCGAATTGTCGGTGATCTGCGGTGGTGGCGCGTGGAGCAGGCGTTACAACGTTCCGCTACCGGAAGTGCTCGCGGTCGCCGAGTTGCGCTTCGAGCGGGTGATCGTATTTCCGTCATCGTTCGAGATCGCAGAAGACCGGGTCAGAGCCGCGCTTGAGGCAACGAACGCGTTGGTGTTCGCCCGTGAAATCGAGTCGTACAAGCGGATCCAAGGTTCATGTCGTGCTCGCCTCGCCCATGACTGCGCCGTGTTCGCCGATTACTCCGATTACACGGCTCCGGGATCGGGTGAGCTGAACGTCTTCCGCACCGACGATGAGCGATCGGGTGCCTTCGACCCACCATCCGACAACGACGACATTTCGCTGACCGCAGATTCGCTCGATTCGTGGCTGCGCAAGATCGAGAGCCATGCAGTTGTGAATACCGATCGTGCCCACGTGATGATCGCTGCGGCGCTGATGGGTAGGCGGGTCAACTACGGATCGTGCAACTACTTCAAGGTTGACGCGCTCGCTGAGACGCTTCCTGGTTTCGACATACATCCCCTCGAACCCGCAACCAGCACAAACACGTCAACCCGGCACGACCGCGCGAACGACAGCAGATCGGCACGCGTCGCAGTAGCGGTTGTTGGCCGCGACGACGCACCGGGGGTCGCGACGACGGTCGAGTCCGTCGATGGCGACGACGTTCAAGTGACGATTCTCGACCGAAATTCGCTGCCTCAAGTTCGCAGCGCACTGGACGAACTTGTCGACGATCACGAGCACGTTGATGTCGTTTTCGCCGACCGCGACTCTGGCGTCGCAGCAAACCTGCGGCTCGCCGCAGAGCTGGCCGACGCCGAGTACGTGCTTTTCCTCGAACCACGAATGAGACTTCGCGACGGCGCGCTGCAGCAGCTTGTTGCTGCACTCGACGCCCACGCCGACGCTGCGGCAGTTGCCGCGGCGCTACTGGACGAAACCGGGATTGTGCGCTCATGCGGCGGCTGGATTGCGAACGATGGCGAATCCATTTCGATCAGACCGACGTGGGCGATCGAGTCAACGCAACTAGCGGAAACCGGCTGGGTGCCACCGCTCGGCACACTGATCAGACGCTCGGCGCTGGATTCGATACCGCTGAGAAGCGACTTCGACGTGTTCTGCCAGAACGTCGACTGGTGTCTTCGCGTGAAGGAACAGAACCCAGGCGGCTTGCTCGCCTGCCCGAGCGCTGAAATCGAAAAACCGACGTCAGATGCGATGTCGCAGGACCCGTCGTTTGGCAATCGATCACAGATCGTTGGACAACTCCCGGCGCATGCGGCGTTTTTCACCGAGCACGGTCGAGTGCTCGGCGAAAGACTTGCCGAGTTGATTCCCGAATTGCGATTGCCAAGCGGTGAGGTGAATTATTCGGCGACGCGGGTTGTTCTCGATCGTGTCATGGCAGGCGGCATCCACTCAACGCTGATCGACTGGATGAACGGTGACCTCGTGCCCTTAGTCGAAGAGCCGATCTCGGCTTCCGAACGCAAAATCCAAGCGGAATTCCGCGAGCGTGTCGAGTGGCTCGAGCTCCGCAATGAGAGTCTGATCGGGATCGAAAACGGAACTTGGTGGCGACTTCGCGGAAAGCTCGCCCCGTTGCGGCGTGTGGTGACGGCGGTCCGACGATGATCGGCCGAGCGAAAGCTGCCACGCGCACGATTCGCTTGAACGAGCCGTGGGTCGATGGAAATGTCGCCGGTTTCAACTGGGAAGTCGAGCCCGACTCCGACTTGTATCGGGCCCAGCAGTTCGAGATCATTTTTCCGCCATCGGTCGACATGGACAGAATTCCGCCCGAGGTCTGGTTGCGAGTGATGCTGATTTGCCTTCATCCGCATTGGGCGCTGCTGCGACCGTGCAAAGTGATCCTGCCGCGCAGTTTGCCGCCGGGCGAGCGGGAGTTCTGGATGCGTATGGTCGACGCCGCGGTCGCAACGCTCGAGTCGAATCACGATGGTCAAGCGGCCGAGACGTTTGCCAGCCGAACGACGCGTATGGTCGAAATCGTCGATTCCGGACCGCCGCTGGGCGCGCTTCCACCGGTCAATTCCACAGACCTGGTCGCCACATGCTTCAGCGGCGGACGCGACAGTCTCACCCAGCTCGCGCTGCTGCAGGAGCTCGGTGAGACGCCACTGCTCGTCACCACCACCTCGTCGCGCGAGGGAAGCGAAGAGTTCAAGACCGCCCGGCGACGTGCGGTGATCGATGAGATCGTCGCCCGACGTGAAGTCGAGTTGGTTGAGGTGGATTCGACCTTTCGCGGCTGCGTCGACAACAGCGTCCTGGAGGCAACCCGATATTTCACCAGCGCCAGCGAAATCACTGACACGTACCTGTACTTCGCGATCGCCTGGGCGACCGCGTACGCACGCGGCGCGCATGGCGTGTATCTCGCGTCTGAAGGAGAGGTTCAGGAATCGGTGCGGCGCGACGGGCTCGTAGTGCAGCACAAGCACTTCATGTACGCCGGCGCAATGCAACTCGCCCTACGCGACTTGATCGCTCCTTCCGGGATCAGCCACTGCGGATTGACCTACCCACTGCTGCAGTTTCAGGTTCAACGACTGCTCGGTCGTCGATATTCGGAGCTTCGCGATCTTCAGTACTCCTGCTGGGAGCAGCGGCCGGGTGAGGACGTATGCAGTCGCTGCGGAGAGTGCTTCATCATCTCCGTCAATTTGATGTCCGAAGGGATCGCTCCGCGAGAGATCGGCATCGACTTGAACGAGCTGCTTCCGGCGCAGTGCGGCTGGCAGCCGGGCGGTGACCCCGCTCGCAGGCGCAGCGAAGTCGGAAAGCTCGCGCGGCGCCACACGGACGAGAGAGTCGTGCGCTTCTTCCGCGCGACCGACGCCTCCGATCTCGCAAGTTTCGTCGACGCAAATGGTTTGTCAGGCGAATGCTTGCGCGCCCTGGACACCCTCCGGGAGACCGCTTCAGCAGCCCCGGAACCGCCTCCCGAACCGGGCTACAGAGCCGTATTTCTCGATTTGATTGACGAGCGACTGCGACCCGGGCTGAAATCGATTCTCGAGGAACATTTTGAGCCGGAGCCAATCGGCAACTACAAACATCTGGTCGAAAACACCAAGTTGCTGGGCAAGTGGATTGCCGCCCCGCTGCAGTCAGAGCGGGTCGCGCCCGAGTCCGAACCGGCAAACGCTCGTACGTTCGAGCGACCACAACCACCAGTTCCGGCCGCCCCGACTGGTGGCCAACTTGGCGACATCGCGCATCTGATCCCCGCATCGGAGCCGACGATCGGGAGTTCGAACGGCGCGCGATTTCTACCTGTCGCCGACGCCGAGCTCGATGGCAACGAACTCGAATATGTGACCGAGGCCGTCGAGTCGAGCTGGGTTTCGTCAGCCGGCCCATACGTTGAACGGCTTGAGGCACAGTTCGCGGAGTACTGCGGCACGCGCTTCGCGGTGACTACGGCCAGCGGCGCGACCGCGCTCGAGCTGATGCTCCGCGCGGCCGGGATCGGACCCGGCGATGAGGTGATCATGCCGACGTTCACAATGGTCGCGACCGCCAACGCCGTGCACCACGTCGGAGGAAAGGTCGTGTTCGTCGACAGCGATCCGGCAACGTGGAACATGGACCTCGACCGCGTGACCGAGGCGATCGGCCCAAAAACACGGGCGATCATCGCGATGCACACGTACGGTCATCCAGTGGACATGGACGCGCTTCGCGAGATCGCCGATGCCAATTCGCTCGCGCTCTTCGAAGACGCCGCCGAGGCCCACGGCGCGACGGTTCGCGGACGTCGCGTCGGCTCGTTTGGTGACGCGGCAGCCTTCTCGTTCTACGGCAACAAGATCGTGACCACCGGCGAAGGCGGCATCGTCACCACGGACAGTCCCGAGATCGCCGACGCGGCCCGCCAACTGCGCAGCCACGCGTTCTCTGAGGACCGCCACTTCTGGCACCGGCGTCGCGCGTTCAACTTCCGGATGAGCAATCTCCAGGCCGCCCTCGGTTTGGCGCAGATCGAGCGGATTGATCGGTTCCTTCAGCAGCGGCGCGACCTGGCCCGGATGTACCGCGAGCACCTCGGTCCGATCGAGGGATTGAGTTTGCAACCGGATCAACCGGGATTGACGAGCGCCAGCTGGATGGTCGGCGTACTCGTCAACGACAAGTTCGGCTGTTCACGCGACAAGCTTCGCGAGTTGCTCGCAGCCGACGGCATCGAGACGCGCGCGTTCTTTACTCCCCTCCACATCCAGCCGGCGTACCTGGATGAGTTCGAAGGCCGGCGTCATCCCGTCGCTGAATTGATGGGCCGCACCGGGCTGTACCTGCCCTCCGCGCTGTGGTTGACCGAAGACGACGTCGCGCGAATCGCGGCGGTGGCCGCTCAGGCCGCCGAAGTGGCGACGGAGTCGACCTCAAGCCCAAAGCCGGCATAGAGCTCCGCAAGCGCATTCGTTGCCGCCGCAACCGAGAAGCGGTTTTCGAACAGCCCGCGTCCGGCCGGGCCCAGACGGTCTCGAAGTGCATCGTCAACGACCAACCTGCGCAGGGCATCGGTCAGCTCGTCGACGTTGCCTGGCTCGACCATCAGCGCGTCGACTTCATCCGTCAAGTCCTCGACCATGCCGTCGACGGCGCTCGACAGCACCGGTACCGCGAACTGAAGCGCCTCAATCGCGGACATCGAGCCGCTGCCCTCGGCGATCGAAGGCAGGCAGAAGATGTCGGCGTGAGCCAAGTAGTCGCGGATGTCGGGAACCAAGCCGGGCAGCGTCACGCGATCGCCGAGTCGCAGCTCTTCCACCAGCTTGCGATGCGCTGTAAGCAGTGTTCCGCGACTGACCAGCGCAGCCCGCACGGTCACCCCTTCGTCACGCAGACGCGCGATGGCGCGAATCAGGACGTCGAGGCCTTTTCGCGGAACCTGTCGACTGGTGGTCACCACGAGAGGGCCTTCGGTAACCGTCAGCTCTGAAATCGCCTTCGGCAGCGGATACGCGTCTGCAATCGGTTCGAACGCCGATGGCGTCGTATAAGGCATCTCGGTCACGCGGACCTGCTCGCCGTACTCGCTGTGCAGAAGTTCGGTCAAGCGCCGGTAGTTGACTTCGACGGTGTCGGCAGCGCGCATGGCGCGCTGCTCGGCGGGAATCGTGCTGCGTTTCACCCACTCGAGCAACAAGCGCTGCCGAGTTCGCTTGATCGGATCCGACGCGACAACCTGGTTTTGGAGCTTCGACCGCGTGTGCGGACCCATCAACTCCCAGCAGGTCCCTACGTGAGACACCTCCACGCCCAGTTTGCGCAGCCGGTCCGTCGCATCTTGAGCCGCGATCGCCCAAGTGCCAAACGAGTGAATCACGTGCGGACCGGGTTCGTCACGCAGGCGACGCACCATCGCAGGCACCAGCCTGTGCTTGTACAGCTCGACGTATTCGGAGCGAAACTCTGAACCGGTCGAACGAGTTCGAACGATCTTTGCGTAGCCGAGATCGCGTGTGCCCGGCTTCCAGCAGAGCGCGAACAACTCGGGCTTCAGACCAAGCTGCGTAGCCGACATCGCGTGGGCGCGGATGAATGTCTCCGCTCCGCTGGCGTGACGAACGAAGTCGCGTCCGTAGCAGTAGATCAGCTGGCCCACAGGGACTTATCTCCGAGCACGACAGCTCTCTGGAGCGCTCGGCTTCGAAACTGAACCGGTCGGTTTTGAAAGGGAATCATTGGGATGTCGACCGCCGCAACGCGATTGCCGAATCTGGATTGATTGACGTAGCAACGTCTAATCACACGTTTACACAGTGGGAAGCGACCCTACTCGATTGAAATGGGGCAAAAGTGACGATCGCACATGAAATGCAGGTACTGGCCGCCGATGCGTTCGGCATCAACGGCCAGTTGCCCCCCTGCAATGAGTCCGCTTGTCAGCTTCGACTGACCGTTTCGCAGTCGGAATTCGTGACATCAAACGGCAGCAGATCTGCAATGACCGAATCGGTTCCGGTGCCACAGACGATGGAACTGTCGTCCACGCCGTCCTGCAGTTGGAGCTCATCGTCGCCGCCCGCGCCGTCGACGCTGTCTGCGCCGTCGCCGCCGGTGATTACGTTCGCCGAACTATTACCGGTGAGCGTGTCTGCTCCGCTTCCGCCGATCACATTCTCGATGTCACCGGCGATGTAGTCGTTCTCTCCCGATTCACCGTTCGAACCGCCGGGTGCAAGGCTGACCGTCACCGATGCTGTGCGACCCGCATACGTGACCGTGTCCACGCCGGTTCCGCCGTAGAGCGCATCGGTCCAAGACCCGCCCGGCGGGCCGCCGTCGATCAGATCGTTTCCTGCCTCGCCATAGAGGTAGTCGCCGGAAAGCTTGCCGTCCATCGTGTCGTCGCCGTCACCGCCGAAGAAGATGTTCATTCCGATGCTGCCGACGAACGTGTCGTCGTAGTCGGTTCCCCTTACGGTCACGATGCCCGGCCTCACGTTGTCGTTCTCGCCGCTGGCACCGTCGTTGGCCACGTTGTCGATCGAAACGTCGACTGCTGCTCCGCGTGATGAGTAGTCGACGGTGGCCGACCCTCCGTAGTAGGTGTCCGCGCCGGGTTCGGCCAGCAGTTGCTCGCCGCCTGCGGCGGCGCGGATCGTGTCGTCACCGTCTCCACCCGAGTACGTGTTGAAGCACCATCCCCAGTTGTCCTCATCGGTTGGGCCACCGTAGAGCGTGTCGTTGCCGCCGTTCCCGGTGAGCGAATCGCACCAGTAGCCGCCCTCGAGCTTGTTGTCAGCAGAGTTACCGATAAGCGTGTCGAATCCATCGCCGCCGATAGCGTTTTCAATGTCGCCGGCTATGTAGTCGTTCTCGCCTGACTCACCGTTGGATCCACCGGGCGCGAGGTTCACTGTCACCGACTCCGTGCGGCCAGCGTAGGTCACGGTGTCGTTTCCGGAGCCACCGTAGAGACCATCCGTCCATTGTCCACCAGGTGCGCCGCCGTCGATCAGGTCGTCTCCGGCTTCTCCGTACAGATAGTCACCGGACAGCTTGCCGTCGAAGGTGTCATTCCCGTCCCCTCCTCGGAAGACGTTGATCCCGTTGTTGCCGACGAGCGTGTCGTCAAAATCGGTGCCGATGACGGTCTGTATGCCGGAACGAACGTTGTCGTTCTCACCGACTGCGCCGTCGTTGGCGACGTTGTCGATCGACACGTTCACGGCGGCAGCGTGCGACGAGTAGTCGACGGTCGTCGTACCGTCGCCCGAGGTGTAGTAAGTATCTGCACCGGGCTCGGCCAGCAAAACTTCGCCCGAGCTCGCCGAACGCAACGTGTCATCGCCGTTGCCGCCATCGTACGTGTTGACACATGCGCCCCAGTTCTCCTCGTCGCTCGGCCCACCGATCAGCTCATCGTTGCCATCGTTGCCTGTAAGCGAATCGCAGCCGTAGCCGCCGTCGAGTTTGTTCCCCGAGCTACTACCGATCAGAACGTCGTTGAAATCAGTACCGACGATGTTCTCCACATCCGTGCCGACGTAGTGATTCTCACCGTCAGCACCGTCATTGCCGTAGCCGTCCGGAGATACCGTGACTGCCGAAGCGCGGGCGGCATAACTGAGGGTGTCGGTCCCCGCGCCACCCCAGTAGGCGGAGAACCCGGACTGAAATGAGACGCCTGCGCCGACGTTCAATTGGTCGTTGCCGTCGTCGCCCTTGAGCTGGGTCCATCCGCCGCTGCCCGTCAGGGTGTCGTTTCCGGGACCACCGATCAGCGCCAGAATCCCGCCGCCGATCGCGGCCTTGATCGTGTCGTCGCCGCTTCCGCCCGTCACGACGGACCAAGACCCACGAATGTTGTCGCCCTCGCCAACTTCTCCGTCGTTGGCGGTGTTGTCGATCGAAGCGTTGATGTCCTCCGTACGTGCCGCGTAGCTGAGTTGCGCACCGGAAAGTCCGTTCGAGTAGTACGTGTCAGCACCTGGATCTGCAACCAGTTCGGTGTACAGCGCACCCGTGTCCACGTAGTCGTCGCCGTTTCCGGGCTCGAAGTAGTTGGTGCCGAAGGAGTAACCGAACTCGGTCTCGTCCGCCGCGCCGCCGATCAATTCGTCGTCGCCATCGCCTCCGATGAGCAGATCGCTGCTGTCCGATCCGTCCAGTCGATTATTCGCATCGGAACCCTCGAGCAAGTCTGAAAAGACGGTGCCGTTCACGTTTTCAACGTCAAGCTTGACGTTGTCCGCCTCGGTTCCGAACCCATCGTCAGCGACTCCGTCGATCGAAACCTCAACGCCTCCATCGAGGTTGGCCTCAAAGGCCGCCCAATCCAACCGCATGCCGTAGTCGGCGGTGTCACTTCCATCGCCGCCGTTGTGCACGTCGTCGCCGTATCCGCCGTCCAGCACGTCATCGCCGTCGTTGCCGTTCAGCGTGTCGTTGCCGTCATTTCCCGACAACAAGTTTGCGTTTGCGTCTCCGGTCAGGACGTCATTGCCGGAACCACCCACAATATTTTCGATGTCGGTGCCGACATCGTCGCCTTCGCCGCTCTCGCCATCGTTGGCGTTGCCGTCGATCGTCGCGTTGACGGCTGCCGACCGGCTCGAGTACGTGACCGTGTCAGTTCCCGATGAACCGACGAAAACGTCGCTGCCGGCACCGCCGTCGAATGTGTTGTCGGCGGAACTGCCAGTGAGCGTGTCGTCGTCGCTGCCGCCGGTGATCGACTCGATGTCGGTTCCGACGTTGTCGCCCTCTCCGCTCTCTCCGTCGTTCGCCAAACCATCGATCGAGACCGAAACTGCCGCACTTCTGTCGGAATAGTCGGCGACGTCCACACCCGGACCACCAATGCTCACGTCGGCCGCAGCTCCGGACCTGATTCGATCGTTTCCTGCGCCGCCGTCGAGCGTGTTCACCCCGCTCGAACCGATCAGCGTGTCGTCCCCGTCACCGCCAACGGCGTTTTCGATGTCGCTGGAGACCGCGTCGTTTTCGCCATCTTCGCCGTCATTCGCGTTTCCGTCGAGTGACACCGTTACCGGCGCAAGCCGATCCGAGTACTCGACGGTGTCGATTCCCGCGCCGCCGCTCACGCTGTCCGTGCCAAGTCCCGGGAGCAGGGTGTCGTCGCCGTCGCCGGCGATTAGGGTGTCCGCCCCGCTGTTCCCTGAGAGCACGTTCGCGGAGGCGCTTCCAGTCAGGGAATCGTTGCCGATACCGCCGCTGACGTTTTCAACGTCGGTGTCGATGTCATCGGTTTCGCCGGACTCGCCGTCGTTCGCGGTGCCGTCGAGGGTCACGGTGACGCCAGTTGTCCGGGTTGAATAGTCGGCCGTGTCCAGACCGCCCCCGCCGCTGATCGCATCGTTGCCAGATCCCCCGTCAAGATTGTCGTCGCCTGAGCCGGTTGCGATCGTGTCGTCACCCGGTCCAGCGAATACCGTCGTGGCTGTGGCTGCCGACGACACGATGTCGTCGGCAAGGTCGCCGGTGCGCACGCGGATCTCGTCGATGCCGCTCGCGGAGCAGGTCGCTTCGTGGGAATTCACCAACGTACAACCGCTGCCCGCAGTCATCGTCGCGCCTGTGTCTTCCAGCGTGTACGTGCCGCCGCCCAGCGAAATCGCGACGTCGTTGGAGCTGTCGTTGCCGGCCGTGTAGCTCAGTCGACCGTTGCCCGACTGAACCACAGCGGTGCCGTCAGCCGGCCGCAGATCCTCGATCGCCTTTGAGACGTTCAGTCGGCCTCCGGAGACGGTAATGCCATTGAGCGCTGCGATCGGGTCGGCGGAATCGAGCAACACTGATTTGATCTCAGCTGCGCCCGCCGTCGGTTCGTACGATCGCATCAAGCTGGCCGCACCCGCGACATGCGGAGAGGCCATGGATGTGCCTTGGTAGTAGGCATAGTTGTCGTTTGGAGTCGTGCTGAGAATGTTGCTTCCAGGGGCACCCAAATCGACTTCCGTCGCGCCGTAGTTTGAAAAGCTCGATCGCGTGTCGTCCTGTGTCGTTGCCGCGACGCAGACCACGTTTGGTTCGTCGTAACTGCAGGGGTAGAACTCTTGGCTGTCGACGTCGGAGTTGGAGTTGCCCGCAGCGAATACGTACAGCGTCTGAGGATTGGCATGGATAGCGTCCCGCGATGCCTGCGAGTATCCGCCGCCGCCAAAACTGCCGTTCACGACTTTCGCGTGTTGGCCCGCGTACATAAGGGCCGGGACGAGCGTCGAATCGGTTCCATAGCCTGCGTCGTCGAGTCCTTTGACCGGAATGATCGAAGCGTCCCAATTCACACCAGTGATGCCGGTTCCGTTGTTGCCCTCGGCTCCAATCGTTCCTGCAACGTGAGTTCCGTGTGAGTGGACGTCGTCTGGGTCGTTGTCCGAGGTGGGAACCGCATACGTCTCGCCCGCAAAGTCCCAGCCACGGAAGTCATCGATCAGGCCATTGCTGTCGTCGTCAATTCCGTTCGTCTCCTTGCCGCTGCCGGTTTCACCCGGATTCGACCAGATGTTCGCCTCCAGGTCCTCGTGGTCGTAGTCCACGCCTGTATCGATCACGGCGACGTTGGTTGCGTCTGATCCGCTGAAAAGGTCCCATGCTTCGGGGCCGTCAATGTCTGCGTCAGCGGTTCCCGTAGTGGTGTTCACAGTCTGGCCGGTGTTGTGCAAGCCCCAGAGGTTCGAGAACGACGGATCGTTTGGAGTGGTCGTCACCTGAACGTAGTTGTCAGTTTGCGCGTACGCGACGCCGGGCTGGTCCGAAATCGCGGCGGCGAGTTGTTTTTCATCGCTGTCACGTGGAATCGAACCAACCTCCATGCCGTCGAGCGGAAGTGCCTTGATGCGCCGAACTTCAAACTTCTTTCGGACCGCCGCGCGTTGCTTGGCCGACGTCGACTTCTCGAACCGAATTATCAGGCGATCTGGAACGAACTCCGGCAAATCGTGCTCCTTGGCCTCGTCGATGAACCGGCTTGAATATTGCTCCGCCGCGACAGCGTCGCGAGTCGTCGCCTCGGAAGGAACGTCTGGTCGATCGTTCAACACGATCGACTGCAGCCCAAGGACAGTGACGATGAGGGCGGCGACGAAGGAGACAAATTTCACATTGACATGCATCGGATGGCCTTTCGCGAGCAGATTGGTTCGAAGAGCTGAGTCGCAGCGTGTCCGACGCGATACCGAACCATCTGACACCCACAGCAACCAGCTATATGACGGATCGAGTCCGCCATGCGATGCGGTCTCGGTGATGTTCCGTCAATATGTAGATGCGCGCAGGCGAACATTTATGCGAAAAACTTTTTCAGTTTTCCGCAGCGCCGGGCGACCGCTAGAAGCCGAAACCCGTGGATTTCGACGAAACGCTCGGTGCGGTCTGGGCTGATTCCGGCCGGCCACCGACCAAGCAACGTATGGCAACAAAAGAACTCGAAAACTGACCCCGGTGTCGGGGAACTCGCGCTTGTGTAGGTAGCGTCCGTTTCCGCTCGTGGCACGCGGTCGAGCGAATTCAGCCGAGTTTGGCTTCCAGTTCGGCCACTTGCTCGTTGATCTCTGCCGGGAGCTTGTCGCCGAACTTGGCGAGGAACTCCTTGACCTGCGGCAGCTCTGCCTTGACGAGCTCGGTGTCGACCGTCAGCAGCTGCTCAAGGTCGGCCGCGTCGATCGAGAGGCCTTCAAGGTTCAGATCCTCCGCCTTCGGCACGTTGCCGATCGGCGTCTCGACTGCGTCGACTTCGCCGGCCAAACGGCGGCAGACCCAGTCGAGCACGCGACTGTTCTCGCCGAATCCCGGCCAGAGAAACTTGCCGTCGTCATCTTTGCGGAACCAGTTGACATAGAAGATCTTCGGCAGCTTCGCGCCGTCCGTTTTACCGATGTTCAGCCAGTGCTGGATGTAGTCGCCCATGTGGTATCCGGCGAACGGCAACTGCGCGAATGGGTCGAAACGCAACTGGCCGACGGTGCCGGCTGCGGCGGCGGTCATTTCGGACGACATCGTCGCGGCGAGGAAAGTCCCGTGGTCCCAATCGAATGCCTCGCGAACGAGCGGGATGACGGTGGCGCGGCGCCCGCCAAAAAGAATCGCGTCGATCGGCACACCCGCGGTGTCCTCCCACTCCGGCGCGATGCACGGGGCCTGTGCTGCTCCCACGGCAAATCGTGCGTTGGGATGCGCGGCCGGCGCCTCAGAGTCGGGAGTCCAGTCTTCGCCGTGCCAGTCGGTCAGGTGCGACGGCTTTTCCTTGGTCATGCCCTCCCACCAGATGTCTCCGTCGTCGGTCAACGCACAGTTGGTGAAGACGGTGTTCTTGGTGATCGTGTCCATCGCGTTCGGATTGGTGTCGTATCCGGTACCCGGGGCGACGCCGAAGAACCCTGCCTCGGGGTTAATTGCGTAGAGGCGGCCGTCGTCGCCAAACTTCATCCAGGCGATGTCGTCGCCGACCGTCTCCACGGTCCAACCCTCGAGCGTTGGAACGAGCATCGCGAGGTTGGTCTTGCCGCAGGCACTCGGGAAGGCTCCGGTGATGAACTTGACGTCACCGGTCGGGCTGGTGAGCTTGAGAATCAGCATGTGCTCCGCCATCCAGCCCTCGTCACGCGCCATCACGCTGGCAATGCGCAGAGCGAAGCACTTCTTGCCAAGCAGGGCGTTTCCGCCGTAGCCAGATCCGTACGACCAGATCTCGCGAGTCTCGGGGAAGTGGACGATGTACTTCTCGGAGTTGCACGGCCACGGCACGTCTTCCTGACCTTCGGCCAGCGGCGCGCCGACCGAGTGGACAGCCGGTACAAACTCGCCGTCCGTGCCCAATTCGGCCAAAACCTTCGAACCGATACGAGCCATGATGCGCATGCTCGCGGCCACGTACGGAGAGTCGGTCAGTTCAATCCCGATGTGCGATTTGTCCGAGCCGATCGGACCCATGCTGAACGGGATCACGTACATCGTGCGGCCCTTCATCGCGCCGTCGAAAATCGGGTTGAGGATTCCGCGCATCTCCTCGGGGTCTTTCCAGTTGTTCGTCGGGCCCGCGTCTGACTCTTCGGCGGAGCAGATAAAAGTGCGGTCCTCGACGCGAGCCACGTCGGATGGGTCAGAGAAAGCGAGGTAAGAATTCGGGCGCTTGGCGTCGGACAGCTTGGTGAAGGTGCCGTTGTCGACGAGTAGCTGACACAGTGCGTCGTACTCCTCCGCCGAACCGTCGAGCACTTGGATCTTGTCGGGCTTCGTCAGCTCTGCAATCTGCTCGACCCACGTACGCAGACCTACGTGCGTGATCGAATCGACCGAGGCGTCAAGGGTTGAATTGCTCATCGCGCGGGAGAACTCCTGGGAATTTGTGAGTGACCGGCTCGCCGCTAGCGCCTAATCAAATCGCGCGGACGGGCCATCGAATGTGTCCGGTCGGGCGGCGCAAGAGACTGCAGGGCCATCCCGATCAGCGAAGGATAGCCGGATTTTCAGTTGTGGATCAGTGTTTTACCGCGAGAGTCAGGCGTTGTCGTAGCGCTCGGTTTCGACGCCGAGGTTGCGAGCCGTCGGCGACTTCTTCACCTTCGACTGGTCAGGGAACGTGCCGAGCGCGCGATCGGACAAGTTCGACGAAACGCCCATCCAGTAGTCCTCGTGTTTGAAATGGTGCAATCTGTGCGAGCGCCATACGGACCGAAAGAAGCGGGTCTTCGGCACGTAAGGGGTGTGGATCAGAAAGTGCGTCCACTCGTACCGCAGAAGTCCGACATACGAGAAGAACAACGCCGTCAGATAGAGCGGCAGGAAAGTTCCGCCGGTCAGCGCGGTGATGACAGCCGCCGTGAGCGGTGCTGCGGTGATCGCGATCAAAAACATCGAGCCGGTGATCTCCGAAGCGTGGAGCAATACGCGGTCCAGTTCGGACGGCGCCTTGTGGTGGCGTCGGTGTGCACGGGCGGTGTAGAGGTCGTAGCTCTTGCCACGGATCGTGAAGGGCTTTAGGTGCAGCAGGTAGCGATGGATCACCCATTCGACGAATGGTTGGGCCGCGATCAGAATGACCGGCGCGAGCAGATCGCGCCAGGTGAACTCGCCGACGGCAATACGAAGCGCGAGTACGACCGCGATCGCAGTCATCACTGCCCATCCGGAGAAGTGTTTGATGAATTCTCGGAAACACGCGCCGAGTGTGGTCAGGTCCCTACGGCTTGCGGTGACGACTTCGTGATAATCGTTCGGTACCTCGGTGGCGTCTTCATTGGCGTGCGCGTGTGCGTCTGCGTGGGCATGTGCGTGGCTGTGCATCTTGGATCAGGCCTTTGCTCTGGTGTTGGTGGGCCGACGAACGGGTGCATCCCGCTCGAGGTTTTCAATTGCGGTGTTGATCGCGTCGATCGCGCCTCTGAGCGAGGTGCGCGTCGCAGCTTCGGCGGCAGCCGAGTCGCCGTCTGAAATCGCCTGCGCGATCGGAATCCGATAGTCGCCGCGCTCGAGTTCTTGAATCGTCCAGTTGAGCTGCAACTCGGGCGCTGCCTGTGAACTCTTGATCAGGCTGTTGTAGGCGAGTCGGTAGGCGATGTTGTCGGCGCCGTCGAGCATCCGTTCCCAAAAACGCAAGTCAAGTGCGACGATCTCCGGACCGTGCGGCGCGGCCTTGAGTTGGTGAGCCAGCGAGAGAAGGTCGTCTTTGACCTGCTGGTCGGCGCGCAGAGCACAGAGCCGGGCGAGGTCTGTACCGATTGCAGCGCGCATCTCGAAACCGGCGCGCCAAAGACGCGCGCCTGCGAGATCCTCCGCCGCGTACTCAGCGAGCAAAGCCAACGCGTCGAGCCCAGCCGTGCGTTCGAAATCGAGCACCTTCGTACCGCCGCCCTGCGTGACGCTGACCAAGCCGATCTGCTCGGCCCGTTTGGTCGCTTCGCGCACAACGTGGCGGTTCACGCCAAACACCTCAGCAAGCTGCCGCTCGGCTGGAAGATTCGTCCCCACCGCATACGTCCCATCAAGAATCGCCGAAGCGATCTGCCGAAACACTTGGTCGGGAAGCGACTGCGATTTCACTGCCTGTAGCGCCATTGGTCCAACCACTATACCAGATGGTCAAATGGTTGTACCACTCCCACTCCCCAACACCCGTTTCCCTGCAATTTGCATACGAGACCTCTCACCAGGTGAGAGGTCTCGGGCGGTGTTTGCGGGTTTTGTGCGGGGTTGGGCGTGCGCGGTTCGCGGTTGCGTGGGGTTTGCTGCGGGGGGTGGGTTGACTTTCGTTTGGGCACCGATGGGGTTGGGCGGGAAGGTTGATCGGGGAGCTGGTTACGGGGGATGTGCGTTGGGGATTGGGCACCCCGATTGCGTTGGGGTGTTTTGGTCCAAACCTGTCCCGGCGGGAGAGGTTTGGACCACGCCGCCCCATTCCGCTGCGTTCCTTCGTTCCAGGACTCCCCCTCAGGGGGACTCCTGAACAAAAACATCCCATTCCCAAGCCCAACAGCTCCCGCACCCCATGCAACGAAGCGCCCCAACCCTCTTCCCCATCAGTGCCAAAACGAGAGTCAGTCCGCGCCCCGCATCGAACTCCCTGACCAAAAAAAAGAGGACCCCGCAAAACCGCGAGGTCCTCTCTGACAGATACAGCATGAATGCGGGTAACCCCGCAAACGACTACTTGACTTCGACGGTGCCGCCAGCCTCTTCGATCTCGGCCTTGAGCTTGTCGGCCTCGTCGCGCTCGATGCCCTCCTTGACGGGCTGCGGAGCGTCGTCGACGATTGCCTTGGCTTCCTTGAGGCCCAGGCCGGTCGCCGCGCGGACAACCTTGATCACCTGAATCTTCTTGTCGCCACCACCGGTGAGGATTACGTCAACGGTCGAGGACTCTTCCTCGCCCGCGTCGCCGCCACCGCCGCCACCGGCTGCCGGAGCTGCCGCTGCGACTGCTGTGGCCGATACGCCGAATTCCTCTTCGAGGGCCTTGATGCGTTCAGAGAGCTCGAGCACGGAAATGCCCTTCAGCTCCTCGATCCAGTCTGCTGTTGAAGTTGCCATTTGTGTTTCTCCTTGGATTTGTCGTCAGTCTTGAAGTTGTGGATGCGGCTACTCGCCGGCGTCCTCTGTAGGTGCGTCTTCAGCGGGTGCCTCATCTTCTGAGGGTGCGTCTTCTTCTGCGGGTGCGTCTTCAGCAGGCGCTTCTTCGGCTGCCGGAGCTTCTTCAGCTGCGGCTTCCTCGGTCGCTTCTGCTTCTGGAGCCTCTTCGGCAGCAGCCTCTTCAGCCGGCGCCTCTTCGGCCGCCGGGGCATCGCCCGAAACCAGACCCTGGTCACGAATCGCGCCGAGCTGGATGGCGAGGCCACCAAGCAGGCCGCCAAGACCGCGGACAATCCCGGTCAAAGGCGTTGCGATCATGCCAACGAGCTGGCCGTTGAGGACGTCACGGCTCGGCAGCTTGGTAAGCGCGGTGAACTGCTCGACGGAGATGATCTGACCCTCCATCACGCCGCCCTTGAACTCGAGAATCTCGTGTTCCTTCTTGAAGTCGGCGATTGCCTTGGCCGCCATTGCGATGTCGCCCCTCACGTAAGTGAAGGCCGTCGGCCCGTTGAGGAACTCCTTCAGGTCGACGCCGCCAGGGGCGTTGGCCTTGTCGAGCGCCAGCGAGGTCAGGGTGTTCTTGACAACCTGAAAACTCGCGTCGGCCTCACCGAGCTTGCCGCGAAGTTTCGCAACCTGAGAGACGGTGATCCCGCGATAGTCCACGGCGAAAATCGCCTCGGACTCGCCGACGCGTCCTGCGACGTCGTCGATGAATGCGGCCTTTTGATCTCTGTTCACGTTGTTGGTTCTCCTGTGGATTGATCTCGCCGCGAAAGACAACATGGCAAGACCCCTTTAGAGTCCACGCGAAGCGTGGCAACAAACAGAGCACCTGGCCGGGAGTTGTGCGGCGAGTCAGATCGGATGATCAGTGCCGCTCCCCGTCGTCTTGGGCGAGATCCAGAAAGGTATCAGGAGGACTTATTGGCGGCCGATTTCTTCGGCGCTGCCTTCTTCTTGGCCGCGGGCTTCTTCTTGGCCGCAGGCTTTTTCTTCTTCGAAGGCCCGGCCGCGCGGCGATCCGCGATCAGCTCGATCGCGCGCTCCCACGTCAGCGTCTCGACGTCGTCTCCCTTGCGCAGCGAGGCGTTGATCTCGCCGTCGGTCACGTACGGACCAAAGCGACCATCCTTCATCACGATCGGCTTCTCGCTTACGGGATCGGGCTTGTCGAACTCCTTCAACGGCGGCTTGGCCTGGCGTCCATAGGTTTTCGGCTTCGAGTAGATCTCGCGGGCCTCGGCTTCGGTCAGTGTCAAGAGCTGTTCCTCGCTCTCGATCGAACGCGAGTCCTTGCCCTTCTTCAGGTACGGGCCATAGCGACCATTCTGAGCGGTGATCTCCTCGCCATCCTCACCGGTGCCGACGACACGCGGCAGCGAGAGCAGCGTGACCGCCTCGTCGAGCGAAACGGTGTCGAGATCCATCGTTTTGAAGAGACTGGCCGTGCGCGGCTTCGCGGACTTTGGCGAGCCCTCGGGCAGCGCCTCTGTGACGTACGGGCCGAAGCGGCCGTTGCGCGCGGTGACGAGCAGGCCGGTCTCTGGGTGTGCACCCAACTCGCGTTCCATTCCGGCGGGCTTGCTCAGCAGCTCCTTCGCCATCTCCAGCGTCAGTTCATCCGGGGGCAGATCCTCCGGCACGTTGCCACGCGTGGGAACCTCGATGCCCTCGGCGTCCCTGACCATCGGTGGGCCTTCGACGTACGGGCCATAGCGACCGACTCGCACGTTGATGTCGTCGCTTAGCTTGAAGGTGGCGAGTTCTCGAGCGTCGATGTCGCCGAGGTCCTCGACCAGGCTCTTGAGGCCGGTGTTGTTGGGGCCGTCGCCGGTCCAGAAACCCTGCAGTACGTTGATCCGCTGCTCGTCGCCGTTGGCGATCTGGTCGAGCACGCCCTCGAGCTCGGCGGTGAAGTCGTAGTTGACCAGGCGGGAGAAGTGTTCCTCCATCAAGCGGGTCGCGCTGAAGGCGATCCACGCCGGTACCAACGCAGTGCCCTTCTTGTAGACGTAGCCGCGGTCTTGAATTGTGCTGACGATCGAGGCGTAGGTCGAGGGGCGACCGATGCCGCGCTCTTCGAGCTCCTTGATCAAGCTGGCCTCGGTGTAGCGCGCAGGTGGCTTGGTCTCGTGGCCGACCGGATCAAGCGAGTCTGCCGTCACCGCATCGCCTTCGTCGACGTTCGGCAACTTGGTCTGCGCGTCGTCGGTCTGGCCCTCGCTGGATTCCTTCTCTGCCACGTAGGCCTTGAGAAATCCGTGGAAGGTGATCGTGCGGCCGCTGGCGCCGAATTCAGCCGCCGCGCCGTCGCTCGAAGTCGCCGCGACACGGATCGAAACCGTGTTGCCCTTGGCGTCCATCATCTGCGAGGCGATCGTGCGCTTCCAGATCAATTCGTAGAGCTTCGCCTCGTCGCCGTTGAGACTGACTTGCTTGGGCGTACGAAAGCTCTCGCCCGCAGGTCGGATCGCCTCGTGCGCCTCCTGGGCGTTCGCCGAACCGCCGCTGTACACGCGCGGCGCGTCGGGCAGGTATTCGGAGCCGTAGAGCTCGGTCACCTGCGAGCGAGCTGCGCGCACGGCGGTTTCAGACAGCGTCACCGAGTCGGTACGCATATAAGTGATGTATCCGCCCTCATACAGGCGCTGCGCGACCTGCATCGTGCGCGCCGGCGAGAAGCCGAACTTGCCGGATGCCTCGCGCTGGAGGGTGGTGGTTCTGAATGGGGCGTATGGCTTGCGCGTGTACGGCTTGGAGTCGACCGATTTGACGCTGAACGGCTGGTCCTTCAATCCGTCCGTGAGCTTGTTCGCCGCATCCTCGTCGAGGTGCGCCGCGTCGGCCGAAGTGAGCTTGCCGGAGTTGTCGAAGTTCGATCCGGTGGCGACGCGTTTACCGTCGAGCGAGACCAGCTTCGCCGGGAACTTGCTCGGATCGTGGCCTTCGCCGGCGTCGAAGGTCGCTTCCAGGTCCCAGTACGAGGCGACGTTGAACGCGATCCGCTCGCGTTCGCGTTCGACCACCAAGCGCGTGGCAACTGACTGAACTCGACCGGCCGAAAGGCCGCTCATGACCTTCTTCCAGAGGACCGGGCTGACTTCGTAGCCATAGAGACGGTCGAGGATGCGGCGCGTCTCCTGAGCGTCGACGAGGTGCATGTCGACGTCGCGCGGGTTCTCGATCGCGTGCTGCACCGCCGACTTGGTGATCTCGTTGAAGACGATCCGCTTGACCGGCACCTTAGGCTTGAGCTCATCGAGCAGGTGCCAAGCGATCGCCTCGCCTTCGCGGTCCTCATCGGTCGCGAGTACGAGCTCGTCGGCATCCTTCAGAAGCTTTTTCAGCTTGGCCATCTGCTTCTTCTTCTCGGCAGAGACCACGTAGATCGGCTCGAATGACTCGTCGACGTTCACACCCAGACGCGCCCATGACTTGCCGGCATATGCGGCCGGTACCTCGTCGGCGCCGCGCGGCAGATCGCGGATGTGGCCGACCGACGAATCGACGACGTACTCATCACCGAGATACCCGGCGATGCTTTTGACCTTGTTCGGCGACTCGACAATTACGAGCTTGGACAAAACGAAAAACCTTTCCAGCGGTCGTGCTCAGTTGCTTCCATGGACCGCCGCGGCACACCGTAGCGGCAGTTAAACGAAATCGTCACACCATGCATTCCAGATGTGTGGATTATGTACCCATCACTTTCCAGCAAACACCACCTGCGTCAAATTCGGCCCAAAGTCCCGACAGGCAACTCCCGTGTCCCTGCCAGTCCGGTCGCCGATTTGACTCGAGGTGGTTCGTCTTCTAGTACCGCAAAAACGCCGAGGTCCCGCCGTGCAGGGCGGGACCTCGGAGTGAAACTTGCTTGCTAACGGAGTGGCCGCTAGGCAGCGACGGCGTCTTCGAGAATGTCGCGCGTCTTGCTGGTGTCGACGCGGATCCCGGGGCCCATCGTCGTCGTCAGCGTGATCGTGTGGAGGTACTTGCCCTTTGCCGACTGCGGCTTGGCACGCATGATCTCCTCCATCAACGTCGCGTAGTTCTCGAGCAGCGCCTCTTCGGTGAAGGATGCTTTTCCAATCGTGCTGTGGACGATGCCCTGGCGGTCGGTGCGGTACTCGACCTTTCCGGCCTTCGCCTCTTCGACCGCCTGCTTGACGTTGGGTGTGACGGTGCCGACCTTCGGGTTCGGCATCTTGCCCATCGGGCCGAGCACGCGGCCCAGGCCACCGACGACCGGCATCATGTCCGGAGTCGCGATGACTGTGTCGAAGTCCGTGAGTCCTTCCTCCATCTTCTTGGCAAGATCCTCGGCGCCGACGTAGTCGGCTCCGGCGGCCTCGGCGTCAGCGGCTGCGTCGCCCTTGGCGAACACGGCGATCTTGACTTCCTTGCCCAGGCCCTGCGGAAACGTGATCGTGCCGCGCAGTTGCTCCTCGGCGTGGCGCACGTTCAGACCGGTGCGAATGTGCACCTCGACGGTCTCGTCGAACTTGGCGCGCTGAAAGCTCTTGACGTGCGTGATCGCCTCGCGGGGGTCGTATTCCTTCTCGCGGTTGATCGCGTTGTACTTCTCGTTGTAACCCTTGCCTCTAGCCATCTAGACCACATCCACTCCCATCGAACGGGCGGTGCCGGCGATGATCTTGGCTGCGGCATCGATGTCGTTCGCGTTTAGGTCTTGCATCTTCTTCTCCGCGATGTCGCGAATCTGGGACTCGGAAATCTCGCCGACCTTCTCCAGGTGCGGCACGCCCGAGCCCTTCTGCAAGTTGATTGCCTGCTTGATCAAGACTGCCGCGGGCGGCGTCTTGGTGATGAACGTGAACGAGCGATCCTCGTAGACGGTGATCTCGACGGGGATCGTCGTGCCGTTGTCCTGCTGCGTCTGCGCGTTGAACGCCTTGCAGAAGTCCATGATGTTGACGCCGTGCTGACCGAGCGCCGGGCCGACCGGTGGTGCCGGGTTGGCCTGTCCACCTGGGACCTGCAGCTTGATGAGTGTCATTACTTTCTTGGCCATTAGGAAACCTTCGCTGTGCTTATTCGAAAAAGGCCCTCTTACGAGACCTTTTTCACCTGGTCGTACCCAACCTCAACCGGAGTCTCCCGGCCAAAGATCGAGACAAGTACTTTGAGTTTGTGCGCGTCTTCGTTGATTTCGGCAATCTCGCCGGAGAAATCTGAAAGCGGACCGGAGACGACCTTGACGGTCTCGCCAATACTGAACTGAGCGGCTGCCGGCTGCGCCTTGGCTGCGGTGCCGCCCGATGCTGCGCCGCTTCCGGCGCCGGCGGTCGAGGACGCGGCAACATTGGCATTCGCCAGCAGGCGGTCGATCTCGCTCTGCGCAAGCGGCACCGGGTCTGTCTGCGAACCGACGAAGCCGGTCACGCCGGGCGTGCCTTTGACCACGCCCCATGAGTCTTCATTGAGCTCCATGTTCACGAGCAGGTAGCCCGGCATCGTGCGAACTTCCTTCTCGACCTTCTGGTTGTCCTTGACCTCGGTCACGGTCTCCGTTGGGATCACGATGCGGCGGATCGCCGCGTTCTGCTTCATCGAGATGATGCGGTGCTCAAGGTTTTGTTTGACCTTGTTCTCGTGACCGGAGTATGTGTTGATTGCGTACCAGGAAAACATCAGAGGGGTCTTTCTAAAGGGGAGTGGCTAAAGGTAAAACTGAAGGCTTGTTCAGAAAAAGGCTGGGTTAGAAGAGGAGAAAATCGACGACGCGGTTGGCGGCCCAGTCGATCACGCCGAGGTAGACACCGGCAATGATCACGAAGCCGATCACGATCGAAGTCATCGTTGTCATCTGCTTGCGGTCCGGCCATTGCACGCGGCGTAGTTCGGCCCACGACGAGCGCAGGAAGGTGCGCAGACGGCCCTTATGCTTGGGCTCGTTGGTCTGGCCCTTCGTCTTCGACGGGCCTTCGGGCTTGAGCTTGGCGGTGCGCTTGATCTCTTCGGCTGCGTCGACAGAGGCGTTTGCCTGCACCGTGCCTTCGTTCTCGGGCGGTGCGCCCGCACCGGAATCGATCGGCTGGCCGCCGGCCTTCTGCTGACGTGCCTCTTGGCGCGCCTTGCGCTGCTTCGCCTTTTTGCGGTTACGAGCCACGAGGGACTACCTCGTCTCCTTATGGGGAGTGTGGTTTCCGCACCAACGGCAGTACTTTTTCATCTCGATGCGGTCGGGATTGTTCCGCTTCGATTTGTTTGTCTGGTAGTTGTGGCGCTTGCACTCTTCGCAAGCGAGCGTCACAGCGATTCTTACGTCTCCGCGTGCCATATCTCTTTAACTGTCGATGGATTGCCCCGTTCCAGCCTGGCCACCCCCGTTGGTCAATCCTTCGGTCAAAAGCACCGAGCGGACCGACGAAAACTAATCGAGCGGGCAGTAATCGAACGGGCAAAGAAAAATCCCCCACCAGAAGGCGCGAGGATGCCGAAAGTTTAGCGCGTAGTGAGTCCATGCCACGGGCCGAGCGCTGCACTGCATCGCATGGGTCGCGATCGCTGCGGCTTTGTACGTCATACCATACAAACGTATGTTACTATTGGCCAAGCGATGACGCCACACGAATGGAACGCAACCGATTACGACGCCACCAATGCCGGCATCATCGAGCTCGGGCTGGAAGTGCTTGATCGGCTGGAGCTGACCGGCAATGAGACGGTCGTTGACGCCGGCTGCGGAACGGGCGTTCTGACCGAAAAACTGGTCGAACAGCTGCCCCGCGGGCACGTGATCGCCGTCGACGCGTCACAGAAAATGGTCGAACAGGCCGAGCAACGCTTCGCAGACAACGAGGACGTCGAGGTGATCCTCTGCGATCTGCTCGATCTGGACCTCGACGGCAAGCTCGTCGACGCGGTCTTCAGCACAGCAACGCTGCACTGGGTGCTCGACCACGAGCAGTTGTTCCGAAACTTCTATGGCGTGCTCAAGCCCGGGGGACGGCTCGTGGCCCAATGCGGTGGCGACGGGAACATCGCCGAGATCCAGCGTGCTTATCTGGCGGCCGCCGGTGTCGAACCGTTCGTCGACTTCGTCGGTGATTTCGTCCCGACGTTCTTCGCCGACCCCGACGACACCGAACGACGGCTGCTGGACGCGGGATTCCGATCGGCGGACTGCTGGCTCGAGGATCGCCCGATCGTGCCGGAAGACAAGGCCAAACACCTGCGCGAAATCGTCCTCGGTTCACACATGCAACGCCTACCAGAAGAGCTACAGGAGTCGTTCGCCGAAACCGTCGAGCAGATACTTGGCGACTGGGAGAGCGTTGGCTACGTGCGGCTGAACATCGACGCCACGGCCTAGCTGGCTAACGCCGCCTGAGGTGATTTCGCACCGCCGCGAAGTGCGCGGCGAGGCCGATTCCCCAGCCCAACAGCACAAAAACGAACCATGGATATGACGTGCCGTCGTTCAACTGCCAGACCATCGCCCAGATGACGATCAGCAGTAAGTTGACCGCGACGAAAACGGTGGCGTGGATGCTGAAAGCGGTGCGGCTGCCCGATTCGAGTTGACGTTGGCGCTTCTGCCGTTTGGCGTCCTTCTCCTCTTGTTCTGCGGCCTGCACCCGTTCGACGGCGCGAGCGAAGGGATCGTCGTTCATCGTTTGCTCCTCTGTTGCTTCTTGCGTGGTTTCGATGGATTGAGTTGTTCGATCTCGGCGGCCGCGCGGTCGAGAATTTCTGCCGCCGCGCTCGGGTCGACGCGGCCATTCAATGGCGAGAGTCGCGCCTTGAAAGTCGTCAGCGCGGAATCGAGCGATTCGCCATCGGCCAGGCGAACCTGCAGGCGCAACTCGATCAGCGCGAGCATCTCGGCCCTGTCGGCAAGTGCCTGCTCGCCGGACTTCGTGATCCGGTAGACGGTCCTGTCTTCGACGGCCTCGCCGGCGATCAAGCCCTCCGTCTGAAGAGCCTCGATCGCGGGATAGACGCTGCCCGGTGAGGCGCGGTAACGCGGGCCGAAAAGGCGCGTCAGCTCGGACATGATCTCGTAGCCATGGCGCGGGTGTTCGGCGACCAGCGCGAGCAGAACGAGCGGCAGCTCTCCGTGTTTGAAGAATCGGCGCGACATGGTGATCCCCTAGCCGAGCTGAAACGCTTCGACGGGGCGCGGGATGCCTTTCAGATGCAGTTTTCCAAGCGGCTGCGGTCGCTCGGGGCGCGCAGAATCTGCTTGCTGGTCGGCAAGTTCGCGCACGTGCGCTGAGACGATCGTCTCGCCCGCGTCGGCGCGGTCGCAAAGTCGGCTGGCCACGATGACGGTCGTGCCGAAGTAGTCGCCGTGTTCGCGCAACAGCTCGCCCGCGTGGACGCCAATGCGCAGTCCGAGGTTGTCCGCGTCGGCATCCACCGCCTCCTGCATCTGCTGCGCGCAGTCAAGTGCTGCGGCCGGGTCGGCGAACAACACCATCAGCCCGTCGCCGAGATTCTTGACTTCACGGCCGCCATGCTGGTCGATCGATCCGCGCAGCAGGGCGAAGTGTCGTTTGCGGCAATCGTGCGCCGCCGCCTCGCCCAGTTCGGCGATCATCTCTGTGGATCCAACGATGTCGGTAAACATCACGGCCGATGAGCTCGGCATTCGGCCGCGCTGCTCCAGGGCGGCGAGACCGGCGCGGGTGGCATGAAAGTGCTCGACACCGTCTTTGAAGTCGCTCTCGACGAGGCCTTCCGCGATCAGCGTCCTCAGACCGTGCTCGACGCGGTTCGCCACGCGACGAACTGGGTGCGTGCGACGCAGGCGGTTGGTGAGCTGACGCTGCGTGGTCGTGCCAAAGCTGGTCAGCTCGAGGATTTCGAGGAGCAGTTCGGCAGCGTCTGGTTTGCGGGAAGTCGGCATCGTCGGAGAGTTACGAAACTCTTACGCAAGACTATACCGAAACTATTACGAAAGTCAAGTGTGAGATCGTGCACAAACCGCGCCCGCTACTTTTCAGGCGACTATTTGAACGATGTTCAACAACTTCGATCGGGGTACCTACATGTCCAGCAAGATCACGTCACTCGCCGGCCTAGGGCTTGCAGCCACCGGCGCCGCGCACTTCGTCGCGCCACAGCTGTTCGAACCGATCACCAAGCCGGTATTCCCAGAGAACACCAGCACGTGGATCATGCGCAACGGTGCGTCAGAGCTGGCGATCGGCCTTGCCATCGCGGTTCCGGCGACGCGCAAGCTCGGCTTCGCTGGACTCGCGGCGTACGGTGCGCACCTGGGTTCGCGCGCAGCCAGCGCAGCCTAAGAAATCCGTCAGGCGCTCAGCCAGATAGCCCCGTCGCGCAGCTCGACCGGATAGGTCTTGAGCTTGCGCGCTCCGGTGGTCGACTTGATGGCGCCCGAAATCGGCTTGAAGGCACCCTGCGGACCGCGCACCATCTTGCCGCTGCGCACGTCGAACTGTGCATGGTGGGCCGGGCACTCGAGGCAACCGTCTTCGTTGACCTCTCCTTTGCCGAGTGACGCGAAAAGATGGCGACACTTGTTCGAAACGGCGAACGGCTTGCCGTCGCTGATGCCAACGGCGAGCGTGCCATGAGGGGTGTCGTCGACGACGGTGACCTGCGATGCGCCGAGATCGTCGACCGAGACCAATCGTGATGTGGGTTCCTGGGATGTTGTCATTGGCGGAGTATTCCAGAACGAAGCCGTTGGTCGCGGCGGTCGCCGATTAACTGCGCACTTTGAGTCGATTGCCTGCCACTTGGGTATTCAGATTCTGATCCCGTCTACCCAAGATTGGTTTCAGTCGATTGTCAGTATCCGCCGATAGCAACCGGATGGCGGAGCATTTGTGCGCTTGAACAGAGAATCCGATTCCCCTCGGCGAAACGCCGCTCAAATGAGCGAGCGACGAACATGGGCGATTCGCACCGCCTTCGTGCTTTTTTGGGCCCTAGCCGTCGCGGGTATGTGGTTCTTCCTCTCAAACGTACGCGCCAACAGCGAGCAGGGATTGCAGGAACGAACGGACGCCCGCACGACATTGTCCGCGCGATTCGTTTCGGACTACATGCTCGAGGTCGAGCAGTTGCAGACCCAGCACGCGGAGGCCCAACTCGGCACGCGTGCTCCCTCGGCGGCAAGTTTCGAACGCGTGGTGGCCGGCTTCGACAGCGAAGCCGCCCTGCTGCTCGATGCTCGCGGCAAGGTGCTGGCAATCGCCCCCCGATCCCCGCGACAGATCGGCACGTCACTGGTTGATCAATACGACCACCTGCGCGGAGCGATCAACGGTTCGCCACGAATTTCTGACGTCGTCGAATCCGCCGTACGCAATGAACCGGTGATCGCTGTCGCGGTGCCGTTCGACAGCGCTGCAGGACGGCGCGTGTTCAGCGTCGCCTACGACCCGAACAGCACACCGCTTCGGACGCTGCTCAAGAACACAACCCCGATCACCGGCGCTCGTGTCGTTTTGCTGGACAGCAAAAACCAGATAGTCGCGGCAAACACCACTCAGACCGAGACACCCGACGACGCCCGCATCTCATCTTCTCGTGCGGCCAGCAGCGGCGTCGTTGGCAACAACTACTTCAGCGTCCAGCCGGTCCGTGGGACTCCATGGCGAATTGGCATCACGTTGCCGACTACGGCGCTCTATGAACCTCTCGCGCCTGGTTGGGTGTGGGTGGCCGTCTTGGTGATGTTCGGCTTGATCTTGATGGCGACCCTCTTGCTGATCGACAGGCTCTCGGTGGGCAGACGAAGGATGAGTCGTCTCGCCCACACCGATGAGCTCACGCAGTTGCCCAATCGACTGGCAACCACCGGCGCGCTGGAGCGCCGACTGCGCCTTGCTCTGTCTGAAGACGCGATCGCCGTGCTGATGATCGACGTAGACCATTTCAAGTCGATCAACGACGAGTTCGGCCATCACGTGGGCGACGCGGTGCTACGTGAGACTGCATCGCGGATGCGCGCGGCTTTGCGCGGGCAGGATGAACTTGGTCGTTGGGGCGGCGAAGAATTCTTGGCGGTGCTGTTTGGAGCCGGGCCGGATGAGGCGAAGCTAATTTCCGAACGCCTGCGCGAGGCAGTGGCCACCGCGCCGGTTGATTGCGACGACGAGCGGGTGATCGTCACGGTCAGCGTCGGCTGCGCGCTGTGGAACGGGGAGCAACTCGACGCCCTTGTCAACCGCGCCGATGCCGCTCTCTACGAAGCCAAGCGCGGCGGACGCAACGTCGTTGCAGTCGCCTAAGCAAATTTAGTCAGCCTTCGACGAGCTCGGTGTTTTCGAGCCAGCTCAGCTCCAGCTGCTCGCGCCTGGACGTCATGTCGGTGAGCTCGGCCTGCAGGGCCGCAAGTTGTTCGTGGTTGCTGGCGTGTTCTTCCATCTCTGTAGCCAGCTCGCGCTCGCGCTCGTCCAGCTTTTTCAATGCCCGCTCGATCTTCACGAGCTCTTTGCGAGCTGCGTGGACCACGCCTCCGCTTGATCGTTTCGGCTTCGCGGTCTTCGGCACCCACTCGGATTCTTCGTCGTGCGCGCCGTGACGCTCCTCGATGTACTGGTCGATCCCGCGCGGCAGGTGGCGCAGCTTGCCGTCCCCCATCAACCCATAGACGTTGTCGGTCACGCGTTCGACGAAGTAGCGGTCGTGGCTGACGACGATCAGCGTGCCGGGCCAATTGTCGAGCAGATCCTCGAGGGCGGTGAGCGTGTCGATGTCGAGGTCGTTGGTCGGCTCGTCGAGCAGCAGAACGTTCGGCTCGCCCATCATCAAACGCATCAGCTGCAGGCGACGACGTTCGCCGCCTGACAGCTTCTTGACCAGCGTGCGGCTGCGGCCGCCACGAAAGCCAAAGCGATCGCAGAGCATCCCGGCCGTGATCTCGACGCCATCCGAAAGGGTCGCCACGAGCTTTGCGTCTTCCAGCGCCTCGATCACCGAGAGCTCCTCGTTGACGTCGTCGGCCTCCTGAGTGAGCTTTGCCACGCGGATCGTCTGCCCGCGTTTGACGCTGCCTGTCTGTGGCTCGATGTCGCCGTTGAGCAGTTGGATCAGCGTGGACTTACCCGCACCGTTTACGCCGACGATCGCCGAACGGTCGCCCGGGCCGAGCCGCCAGGTGATGTGGTCGAAGAGCTTGCGGTCGCCAAAGGCAAAGCTGACGTTGATCGCGTCGATCACGCGATTGCCGAGTCGCGCGGTCGCGAACTTGAGCAACTCGACCGGGTTGCGCGGCGGCGGTTCGTCGGCGATCAATTCGTTGGCGGCGTCGACGCGAAACTTCGGTTTGGTCGTGCGCGCCGGCGGTCCGCGCCGCAGCCAGGCGAGCTCTTTACGGATCAGCGCGCGACGCCGGGTCTCGGAGGCCTCACTCTGGCGGTCGCGTTCGGCCTTGGCGAGCACGTAGGCCGCGTAGCCTCCCTCGTATTGGTGGACGCGCTGGTCGGCGACCTCCCAGGTCTGTTCGACGACGGCGTCAAGAAACCAGCGGTCGTGGGTAACGACCAGCAGCGATCCAGTGCGAGCGTTCAGGTGCGATGCAAGCCAGTCCACCCCTTCAACGTCGAGGTGGTTGGTCGGCTCGTCGAGCAACAGCAGCTCCGGACCGTCGATCAACACCTTTGCGAGCGCGATGCGGCGTTTCTCGCCGCCCGAGAGCGGGCCGAGTGTTGTTTCGAATCCGTCAGGAAATCGGCTGACGTCAACGCCGCCGAGCAGCCCGTCGAGAATGTCGCGAATCTTTGCGTCCCCCGCCCACTCGTGATCTGCCTTGTCGCCGATCAATACTTGGCGCACGGTCTGGTCGACCTCAAGCAAGTCGCGTTGGTCGAGAAAGCCAATGGTCGTGGCGCGGCTCTTGGTCACCTCGCCATCGTCGGGATGCTCGACGCCCGAGATCAGCCTGAGCAACGTCGTCTTGCCATCGCCATTAGTCCCGACGATGCCGATCCGCTCGTCCGCGTTGACCCCGAGCGTGATGTCGGTGAGGATCGGGCGGCTGGAATACGACTTGCTGACGGATTTCAGGTTGACGAGATTGCGTGGTGCTGCCATCGCGCGGGATGGTTGCAGACCGCAGCCGTCCGGTTCGACTCAGCCGTCGGCTTCACGGCCCTCGCTCTGAGTTGCGGGCGGTGCGTACCGGTGGTGCAGCATCAGGTCATTTCCGTCGGGATCGTTGAACAGCGCCATGTGGCAGACGCCGGTATCGAATGTGTCGAGATGGAACTCAACACCTTTCGCCGAGAGCTCGGCCTTCGCGGCTTCGACGTCGTCAACGTGAAGCGCGAGATGAGCATTCTTCTGTTGAGCGAACGGAAAGCCTGCCTTCTCGGGCTCCCAGATGCTGAAGCACGTTTCGCCGACCCAGAACTCGTACTTCGAGTGCTCGTCGGGCGTCAGACCGAGGGTGTCGATGTAGAACGCGCGCGAACGGTCGGCGTCTTGGCTGGGGATCCCGATGAAGTCGAGTTTGGTGATCATGGTCGGCGGGCCTTTCCGGGTTTTCTGTGGTTTGACGTTTGCTTGGGTTGGTGTTTCCTAAGTTTTACGTCATGGCCCGACCGCAACGCAGCAAGCGCCGCAAATCACTCAGCAAACTTTCTGAACAAAAAGAACCGACCGAAGAGCAGAAGCTCGAGGCGCAGCGCAAGATGTGCGGCGAAAAGAAGCGTTTTGCCTTCAAAGGCGACGCCGAGCGATTGGCTGCCGAATACGGCCTCGGCGTTTACAAATGCTTGGTCTGCGGCGGATGGCACTTCACGTCCAAACCGCCGGACCCAACCTGAACCGCTCTGCCTAGTCCTCGATCACATCGGTCACGGCAACGAGCAGGCGGCCGGCCGCACGCACCATCACCTCACGCGGAGGTTTGTAGTGATTGAGTGACCAGACCATCGCCATGTTGCTGAGGCCTCCGACGACGGTCGTCGTGATCACGTCGGCCTCATCCGTGCGCGTGAATCCCGGACGCCAGATCGCAAACAGCGCGATCAGGAACTCTGCGAACATCGCCGTGTCTGCCAAGTAGGCGCTGTCGACGCTTGGGCTTACGCCGAGGATCTCGCGCCAGACCACCCGCGCCTGCAGTGGATCTTCCACGAACGCGAAGTACGCATCGAGGCCGCGCTCAACTGCCGGTTCGATGTCCATGCCCTCGGTCAACTCGCCGATCGCCGCGACGACTTTTGCCAGCAACTCCTCGACGCTCCGGCGGTGCACCGCGATCAGTAGACCCTCCAGCGAGTCGAAGCTTTCGTAGAAGTTGCGATCGGCGACGTGTGCCTCGGCGCACACCCCGCGCACGGTCGCCGAGCGAAAGCCTTCGGTTCCGAAGATCTGCAAGCCGGCGTCGAGCAGCTGCTTGCGACGGCGCGCGTCGCGCTGCTTCTGGGATTCGCCGCCGTACGCGCGGCCGGATTTGGTTGCGGTTTTTGCCATCAGCGCAAACTACGGAGGATTGTTCTTGCCCCCTCGCGTAGAGTCGTCTAATCTGATGTTACCCGTCATCACATGGCGACGCAACCGGAAGGCAGGGGCATGTTCGACAAATCAGCGCGTGATCACAAGGTCGTGATAATCGGTAGCGGCTTCGGTGGCCAGTGTGCGGCGATCAACCTTTCCAAGCGGGGCATAGAGGACTACGTGCTGCTCGAACGGCGGTCGTTCTCCGGCGGCACCTGGCGCCAGAACACCTATCCCGGCGCGGCCGTCGACGTGCAGTCGCCGCTCTATTCCATTTCACACGAGCCGTACGCCTGGAGCCAGATGTTCGCCGAGGGCGACGAGCTTTGCGAATACACCGAAATGGTCGCCAAGAAGCATCGCATCGACGAGCGCACGATCCTGGACGCTCAGGTCGAGGAGATCGATTGGCAGGACGACCATTGGCTGGTGCGCACCACACAGGGCGACTTCAACGCAAAGTTTGTGATCAACGCAACTGGCCCGCTGAGCACACCGGTCGTCCCTGATTTCAAGGGCCGCGAGACCTTCGCCGGCGAACAGTTCCACACCAACGACTGGAACCACGACTACGACTACAGAGGCAAAAAGGTCGCGATCGTCGGCAGCGGCGCCAGCGCCGCTCAGGTGATCCCGACGATCCAACCAGACGTCGGCGAACTGCATGTGTTTCAGCGCACTCCGCATTGGGCGCTGCCGCGACCGGACCGCAAATTCACGGCGTTCCAGCGCAAGCTGCTCGGCAACAAACTCGTCCACCGCGCCGTGCGCACCGCCATCTACTGGGCGCTTGAGACGCGGATCATCGCCTTCAAGTACTCGCCCTTCGCCTTGAAGCTGTACGGACAACGTCGCGCCGAGAAGATGCTGCGCAAGCAGGTGCCGGATCCGCAGCTGCGCGCCAAGCTGACGCCGGACTACACGATCGGCTGCAAGCGAATCCTCGTGACCAACGACCTCTACCCCGCGCTGCAGGCAGGCAACACAACGCTGCACGACAAAACCGACCCGATCGCCGAGGTCACGCCCGCGGGAATCGTCACCGCCAACGGCGAGAAGCTGGACCTCGACCTGATCATCTGGGCGACTGGTTACGACGCGACCGACAACCCGATCCACCAAAAGATCGTCGGCAAGGACGGCAAGCCGATCACCGAGTACTGGTCGGAGTACGCGCGCGCATACCTCGGCACCTCCGTGCCCGGATTCCCGAACTTCTTCCTGACGATCGGCCCCAACACCGGCATCGGCCACACCAGCGCGATCTTCATCATCGAGGCGCAGATGGAGTACATGATGCGCGCGATCGAGGCCGCCGACAAAACCGCCGCCGGCACGATCGAGGTGCGCCAAGCGGCCGAAGAGAAGTACACCGAGCACATTCACGAGGAGATGAAGAAGACCGTCTGGTATCACGGCGGGTGCAACAGCTGGTACAAGTCGTCGACCGGCAAGGTGATCGCGATGTACCCTGGCTTCTCGTTCGTTTACCGGATGAAGTGCAAGGACTTCAAGCCGGGTGATCACTTGATCGGAGTGGCATCTCCGACCGCAGTGACGGTCGCGGCGACGTCGTCCTGAAGCAGGCCGGCCCGCGCTGCCTCAGCCCGCCAACGTACCGGCAAACACCTGCCATGCCAGTGCGCTCTTGGCCACGAAAGACAGCACGATGTAGGACTTCTCCCCGGTGAGGTAGTCGCTCCAGCGTCCCCAACCGCGCTCGTGAGCGAGCATCACGAAGGCGAAGCAATTGAAGAGCAGGAACAGACTGATGTAGATCGCGTAGACGAATCCCGGCACGTCACCACCCGCCCCGAAGAGATAAATGCCGATCGCAATCCACGGCACCGCTCCGGCGAGGCAACCGAGCCAGAACGGCCGCATGCCGGCCTCGCCCTTGAATTCCTGCAGGTAGCCGAACCAAATCATCGCCGCGTTCACGCCGATCAGCGCAGTCAACGCAGCGACGTCAGTGATCCCCACCAGCATTGCGATCGGCACGAGCATGATCGAGCTGGAAATCGAATATTCCGCCCATCGAAACGGCGCACGGCCCACGGCGAGCTTGGCTGCGTAGTGCTCGAATACTCCCGGCAGCGAAATCAAGGCATGGAAAATGGCGCTGACGATCAGGAACGACGCTGTGAGGTAGGCAAACCTCGGCTCTGCGACGATCTCGGTGGGCCACGTCGGTTGCGCCCCGGGCGGACCCTCCGCGAACTGCGCGGTGATCGGAATCGTGAATCCGTTGGCAAGCGACAGCATCAACGCCGCGGAGACGCCATGAAACACCGCCGCACTGATGTTCCACACGCGGAAGCTTTGGATACGCGGATCGATTGCTTGGGTGGTGTCGCTCACGCTCACTCAGAGATTGTTACGGGATGGCAGTCGGACCCGGTTGGTACGTAAAGATATGCGCGACGTGATCGACAATGGAGCTACCGGCCGAAAGGCTGAGGAGTTGAATCGAGATGAGCGAAGAACGCCGCTTCACGACTGACAAAGCCCGCGAGATCGGCGAGCAGATCGGCATCGACTGGTCCACCAGCCCGTTCGACGTGGAGCAGTTCCGTGCCGGTTTGGACGTTGAGCTCGAGCACGGTCTGCACGACCCGACCACCAACGTGACCTCCGACGATCCCGTGGTGACCGGCAAGATCGCGCTGGCGCATCTGAACGAGTTCGCGGACTACTACACGCGGCTCGAGAAGATGGAAGCCGAGGCCGAGGAGTTCTGGGGCGAAGACCCTTCCGCGCCCGCCTCGTCGTGAACGAAACGGGCGCGAAGTTGGCCGAGTTCGTGGGTGGTCGCGGCTACGCCCTATCTGGAGACTTCGCGAGCTCGTAGATCACCACGACCGCGAGGATGAACATGCACAGCGTCCAGATCGGTGCGAGACCGATCGTAAGCAGGGCGCCAATTGCCGCCAAGCCTGCCGCGATGATGCCGATCACGCGACCGAATCCGCCGCCACTGAAGAGCGAAAACGCGGCAATCAGTTCGATAACGCCCAGCACGAGCACGACCCACCCGTAGGTGTTGAGGCTGGTGTCGATGAGGGTCACGTTTTCCGCGAAGAACTTCGAGTCTCCGATCGCGGCGATCCCGTAGATGATGTTCAAAACACCCGCGATGAACAGCAGGGTGCCGGCGAAAATCCACCACCCTGTGACTCGATCCAAATTGTCCGTGCGTCCCGAATTCTCCATCTATCTCACAACTTCCTTTGCTGGTGGGTTGGTTGTTTTAGATGGTCGGCGCAGAGTCGAAGCTGCGGGCCAACCGACGTGCACTATCCCATTAATCAGGTGCTTGCTGTCGCTTGCTGCCTGCAAGCACAGCTCTTGGCGATTCGGCAGAGTTCGCCCAGCTCGGCCTGCCCGGTGACGGCTCGACGATCGGAAAACCGGCGCGCAGAAACCTCAGCGGCGGCGGGCTGCCCCATTGGTTGATCGTCGTCGGGCTGTTCGGCCACTTGCGGGCGACGTAGTCACCCTGCGGCGGCATCACCGCCATGTCGGCACACAGCTCGATCATCGCGCCGTCGTGATCGTTGAAGTAGGTGAAGAGGTTGTTGCCGGGGCCGTGGCGGGACGGTCCCCAGATCAGTTTCTGGTCGCGCTGCTGCTTGAGGCGGTCGGCTATGCGGCCCATCTGATTGAGGTCTTCGACGGTCCACGCGTAGTGCGAGAACTCGGCCTTCGGTGCCAGCACTACTGCCATCCCGTGGTGGTCGGAATCGCAGTGCCACCAACTGGCGAACGGACCCATGCGGTCGCTGAAGCGCATGCCCAGGCCATCGGCGAGAAACCTCTCCAGCGGTTTGGGCCGATTGCTCTTGACGGAAACGTGTTCAAACTTGATCGGGCGGTCGCCGGGCGGCGGAGCGGGCACGGTCTTCATTCCGGTGAAGAGCTTGAAGACGTGGCCGGAAGGGCTCTGTACTCGTAGTGCCCGGTCAATGCCCGGCTCGCCGTCGTACACACCGCCGAGCACGCGGCCACCCGCCTTTTCCAGACGCGATTTTGCGGATTCGAGTTCAGGCGCGTCCGCGACCTCCAAACCAATATGGTCGTATCCGCACTGCTCGCGGTCCTCGATCAACAGCAGTTCGTGGTGGCGCTCGTTGCATGTCAGGTACGAGACTCCGCCGACGCGCACCGTTTCGACGAGGCCGAGGATCTCCGTCTGAAACTCGACGGCGGCGTCCAGATCCGGCACGCGCATGCCCATATGTCCGATTCGGGTGACCACTTGCTAACTGCCTTTCACTGGTGTTTGATCGTTGAAGAAGTTCTCGACGCTGCGCGGCAGGTGGCCCGTCAGCTCCTCGACGTCGCCTGTCGCCGAACCGTCCGCTCCGCTGGCGAAGTAGCGCGCCATGCGAATCGAGTGGTCGATCTCGAACGGCGATGCGCCTCGGCGTTTGAGCGCCATCCGAGCGATCCGCGGCGGAATGCTCACGTAGCGCACGCCGCGCACGCGCGCAACATCCGAGAACGTGACGCTCGCCGGCCCCGTGAGCTGCCAGGCGCCGTCGGGCGCATCGCCGTTCGCAAGCAACGCGGCCGCGCATTCGGCCACGTCGCGCGCGTCGACCATCGCGATCGGTCCGTTGCCCATCGGTGCCGGCATCACGCCGCCGATCAGCTGCATCCCGAGGAGGTTCTGCATCAGAAACGACGGCCGTAGGAATTGAAACTTGATGCCACTGGCCTCGATCCGCTGTTCGCTGTACCAGTGCGTGATCGAGGTCGGAGATGCTCCGTTGGGGCCGAGCGACGGCGCGCCGCCGGAGACCTTGACGATCCGCTCAATGCCTGCAGCCTGCGCGGCTGCGAGTGCGTTGCGCTCCATCGCGTCCTGCTGCGGACCGTGCGGCGTCAGCAGGAAGAGCTGGCTTGCACCGTCCAGCGCCTGTTCGAGCGACGTCCGATCGAGCAGGTCGCCACCTGTTGTCTGGAGCGGCACGTTGCGTTCGCCGGGGGATCGCACGATCGCGCGCGCCGGGATGCCGCGCTCGGCAAACAGCTGCGCCAGGTGGCTGCCGATCGTTCCCGTCGCTCCGAGCACAGCGATCATGCGGCAACGAGCTCCGTTGCCTCGACAGCCGATTGGTTCATCGAGCCGCCGAGCAGTTTCCGAAGTTTGCTCGCGGCCGCCGGGATGTCGTCGCTGTTGCCAATCGCGTAGACGAACTTGTCTGGCCGCAGCAGCGCCCACTCGCAGTCCTTCGAGCGCAGCCACTCGTTGACCGGGCTGACGACGCACGTCACGCCGTGCGCTCGCCACGCACTCGCAATCGCGGGGCTCGCCGCCACAACTGCCCAGCGGTTTCCCAGCTGCTCGTCGATCCGCTCAGGTTGCGGAAAGAGCGCTCCGACGCTGCGATTGAACGGCAGCCTCGCCGGCCGCTCCGCGAAGTCGCCGCGGCCGTAGGTTGGTAGCGGCTTCACCTGTTCGCGGATCAGTGAAAGCGCTCCCGAGCGGTTGAGCATGCCGAGCACGCCGTCCCGGACCTTTCCAACTGTCGGGTTCGCGGTCTGGACGATTCCGCCCCAGCGCACGGCGAGGTTCTGCATGCTCGTCACGTGCGGGCGCCGCTCGATCTCGTAGCTGTCAAGCAGGTTCTTCGGCGCGCCGCGCAACACAGCCTCGATCTTCCACGCAAGATTCTGAGCATCGCGCGCTCCGGAGGAGAATCCCTGGCCTGCGAACGGCGGCGTGAGGTGCGCGGAATCACCCGCCAGAAACACCCGACCGGCGCGCCAGCGCTCGGCACGACGAACGTGGAAGGTGTAGACGACCGCCCGCTCGAACTCGACCTGCTCATCGGTGATGAACGGCGCGGCTAGCTGGCGAATCCGAGACTCGCGTTCGAAATCAGCCGCGTCCTCGCCCGGATGCAGCATCCACTCCCATCGGTGCCTACCGGGCGACATCGGCAGTGAGACGGTCGGCCTGCGCACATCGCCGATGAAGTGAGGATGCGGAATCTTTGCCAGCGGTTTGTCGAGCAGCCCATCGAGCACAAGCCAGCGCTGCGAATACGTCGAGCCGCCGAATGGGATCTGCAGCGACCGGCGCACGAAGCTGCGGCCGCCGTCGCACGCAACCACGTACTGCGCGCGGATGCGTGTGGACCGCCCGCCGGTCGTCGGGCGAACGTAGACGTCGACGTGGTTCGCCGCCCGGTCGACCGTCTCCACACGCGTGCCCCAGCGCAGATCCGTCTGGCCGCGCTCGGTAATCGCCGCAACCATCGTTCGCTCCATCGACGGCTGATGGATTGACACGAGTGGCGGATGGCCGAGATCGCCATTCGCAGGGCGAAGCACTTCGATCTTCTTGCCACGGTTGGTCACGAAGCTCACCGATTGCTGAACCTGCGCGTCCTTCAGGACCGCGGCGTCGAGGCCGACGGCCTGGAAGATCCGCAGCACCTCGTCGTCGATCACCGCAGCGCGAGGCAGCGAATACACCTCGTCGGCCTCGTCGACCGCGATCACGCTGACCCCGAGATCGGTGAGCAGCAGCGCAAGGAGTTGACCGACCGGTCCGAACCCGCAGATCATCACCTCGCAGTCCATCGCCATCGTCAGGCGATCGCGGTAGTGGGAACGGCGGTGTCGCTGAGCTTGTTGGTGAGCGTTCCGATGCGGTCGATTTCGAGCTCGATGGTCTGCCCCGGTTTGATCCAGCGGTCTAGTTCGAGGCCGCAGCAGCCCGGCATCGTGCCAGTAGAGAACACGTCGCCCGCGTCGAGCCGCTCGCCCTTTGAGACGAAGGCGAGCATCTCGCCAACAT
The DNA here is from genome assembly GCA_937128795.1 of uncultured Solirubrobacterales bacterium. Classification (GTDB taxonomy): domain Bacteria; phylum Actinomycetota; class Thermoleophilia; order Solirubrobacterales; family JACPNS01; genus JACPNS01. Next base: position 122,730 of record CAKZMQ010000011.1, read on the forward strand.
CATGCGCGGGGTCCTTGGTGGCGCCCTCGGCCCAGACCTCGCCGTCCACCCGAACGCGGCCGGTCGCCTCTTTCCAGTCGCCGAACTCGTCGGCGGTGACCACATCCGAGCCAAGCGAGTTGGCAAACGTCTTGGACTTGACGACGGGGCCGAAGATGTTGCGGCGGTAGTCGTCCGCCTGCACATCGCGCGCGCTCCAGTCGTTGAGGATCATCCAACCGCCGATCGCGTCGACTGCCTCTTCGGGCGTGGCGTCGACCAGTGGCGCGCGCAGTACGAAGGCGAGTTCGAGCTCGAAGTCGAGCGCCTTCGTGTGCGAAGGCCACCACATGTCCTGGCCGTCGGCGAGCACCATCGTGTGATTTGCGACGTAGAAGGTCGGCGCCTCCCAGAAGCGTTCATTGGGCTTGAACTTGGGGAAGGTCTTGCCGGTTTTCTCGAAGAGGCTGACTGCCCTCCAAGCCGGCTTCGGGAAGAAATTCTTCACGAGCATGCGGGCCGAGGCGATCACGTGATCTTCCCAGAGCATGAAGGCGCGCATCGAGCGGGGTGTGAATGGGAGACCGGCTGGAGCTGGGTCCGCAGTGAGAGCGGGGTCGTCCTTCGCGGCCTCGGCGGCTGCGCGCGCGGTGGCGATGGCTGGGTCGCCGAGTTTCAGCAGCTCGAGAACGTCGGTCTCGGCGGCTCGGACAAGGTCTTCGTCACTTTTGTTTTTGCGCAGTGCGGCGGCGATGTCGATCCACTTGCCATCGACCTCACCGACCACGCCTTGCGCTGTTTTTCGTAGTCGCATTGCGCCACCGTATCACGTAACTGATAAGTTTGTCAATTATGACGGCTCTATCGACTATCGACGCCCCCGTCCTGGATCTCGATCTCTACGACGACGCCGTCCTGCGTGACTCCCGTGAAGCGTTCGCGCGAATTCGCGATGCTGGCCCGGCGGTGTGGCTGCCGCGCCACAAGCTGTTCGCGATTGGGCGATTTGCGGACGTCCGCGCAGTTCTTCGTAACGACGAGGTTTTCCGAAGCGGAGCCGGCGTCGCCGCCAACCCGCTCACGAATCGGCTGGGGAAAGACACGACCCTCTTCAGCGACGGCGATACCCACGACCGTCGCCGCCGCGTCCTGATGCAGTCTTTGAGTGGTAAAGCACTCGGGCCGACTGAGCCGCAGATAAACGAGCAGGCGCGAAAGGTCGTCGATCAACTCGCGACGGGACAGCCCTTCGAGGCCACGAAGGATTTCTCAAGCCACCTGCCGTTGTCCGTGGTCGCAACTCTCGTGGGGCTTGAGGAGGAACCGGACCGACTGTTGCGCTGGGCGGCGTCGACGTTTGACGTACTCGGGCCGGTGAACAAGCGTGGACGAATCGGTGCCCGCCGGTCGCTCGGCTTGTTGATCTACTCCAAGCTGTTGCGCGCAAGCAGCGTGCGACCGGGAAGTTGGGCGGCGTCCGTTTTCGAGGCTCGCGACCGTGGCGACGTCTCCACTGCCGAGGCGCGCTCGCTGATCATTGACTTCGTCGCGCCGGCACTCGACACGACGATCCTGGCGACGACCCACCTCTTGTGGATACTGGCCAACCACCACAGTGCGTGGGAGCAGATCAAGGCCGATCCCGAACTTGTTTCGCGCGCCGTCGTCGAGAACGTACGAATCGCTTCCCCGATTCGCGGATTCACTCGATCGGTTGCCGAGGACACGGCGGTTGATGGTGTTGAACTGCCACGCGGCTCTCGCGTCGTGCTGCTGTTCGGCGCAGCAAATCTCGATGAGTCGGCCTTCCCGGAGCCCGAGGAGTTCAAACTCGACCGACCGACCACTGTGCAGCTCGGATGGGGCCACGGCCCGCACACCTGCGTCGGGTTGCACCTGGCGAAGCTTGAGATGAATGCGCTGGTGCGGGCGATGATCCCGCAGGTCGGTGCGGTCGAAGCCGGGCCACCCGAACGTCTGCTCAACAACACACTTCAAGGCATCAGCAGGCTTCCGGCGAGATTCGTACCTTGTTGAGAGCACCCATGGACTCCGCCGCCACGGAACAGCCCCAAAGCAGGAACGCCCGTCGCCGCGAGCAGACGCGCGCAAAGCTGATCGATGCCGCCAAGGTGCTGTTTGCGCGACAAGGTGTAGAGCGCACGCGGATCAACGAGATCACCGAGTCGGCGGACGTCGGCTTCGGATCGTTCTACAACCATTTCGAGAGCAAAGAGGCGATCGTCGACGCCGTCCTGAGTGAGACTGCTGCCGATCACGCGATGGCGATCGTTTCCGCCACTGGCGAGGTTGAGGATCCCGCCGAGGTCATCTCAGTAGCCCACCGACACTTCGTTCGCCTGGCGATCGCTGACCCGCAGTTGGCGGCTCTAGCCGTCGAGCTCGTCTTCTCGAACCAAGCGATCGTCGACTCACTCCGCCCCTTTGCCCGTGAGGACTTGAAGCGCGCGGCCGATGCGGGCAGGCTCGATATTCCTGATTTGGAGGTGGCACTGCATGCCACCGGTGGGGCGCTTCAGGGGACGATTCGTGGCGTGCTGGAAGGCGACCTCGGAGTTGATGCCGACATCGCTCACGCGGCGCTCGTGCTGCGGATGCTCGGACTGTCGCCGACGGAGGCCGACGAGATTGCGCGCCGGCCGTTTCCGGAGACGTCGCTCGGCGCCGGTGCTGGGACCTAAGCCTTCTTGACCACGCTCGACTTGAGCTGCATCGGCCCGAATCCGTCGACCTTGCAGTCGATGTCGTGATCGCCGACGCCGTTGACAAGGCGGATGTTGCGCACTTTGGTGCCGCGCTTGATCGGGCCACCGGCACCTTTGACTTTTAGGTCTTTGATGACGGTCACGGTGTCGCCGTCGGTGAGGGGGGCGCCGGAGGCGTCTTTGATGACTGCGGCTTCGGCGGCTTCCGCAGCGGCTGCTTCGGGGGACCATTCGTGGGCGCACATTGAGCAGACTTGGAGGTCGTTTACGGCGTAGGTGTACTCGCTGGCGCAGGCGGGGCAAGAAGGAGGTATTTCGGTCATGCCCGCAGACTAGTTGCCATTAGGTGATCAGCACGATAATCAGCGGGCGGTTGAGATGGAATGCAATGGATTCGCCGAACGGGCTTCGCCTGGATCTGGGACGCCCCAAAAAGTGATGATCGCGGGTAATCTGGAATCGCTCATTTGGCCGGCAGCTGACATCACGCCGGCCACGATCAAAGTCTGACAATTGGGGGTTCGGCCAATAGGACTGCTCGGCTAGGGAAAAAAATACGTGTTCCGAATGTGCAACAAAGTTCACACGAAACGCCAAGTTCTGTCCGTCTTGCGGGCATGCGATTCCTCCGGGGTCCGCAGCCATGGATGCCTCTGTAGTCTCGGATCGTGAAGTCAATTTCAAGTCCCGGCGGCGTTTGAAAATCGGATTAGTCTCGTTGGCCTCAGTTCTGGCGCTAGGCGCGCTTGGGACGGATGCGTTCTAAAGGTTCAACACGACAACGAGGTCAAACGCGAACGCGCAGCTGCCGCGGCCGAAAAGAAGCGCAACGCCGCCGCATTGGCGGATGCAAAAGCAGCGTACGAAGAATGCATGGATGAAACCGAGGACATGCTCGTCTTGCTTGGTGAGGTCAATGGCCGGCTCGATGTCGGCATGAACTACCGGGACTACAGCGACCTCATTTCGGATCTCAATGTCGAATGCCGAGGCCTAGATACTTCTGATCTCGACCGCGACTGTTTGACAAACGTTGCCGTGCCGTCGGAAGAAGCAGTCAGCAAATACGTAGAAGCCGCCCGAGAATGGAGCGACTTCCTCGACGACCTTTACTGCGAGACCGAAGACATTGACCTTCAGAGCTACTGGTCCGACGCTTCCGACAGCGTCGAAGAAGCTTCGTCCGGCCGCGATTCGATTTCTCCGGAATCAATGATCGAGATTGACGATCCTGAAACGACTTCGGACTTTTAGCCGGCCGTGGAAGCGCGCCAGCGAAAGCGTAGAACGCCGACACGGATTCGAGGAATCATTCAAGTCTGGCGAGCGAATCTCAACTCGAAATTTCGAACCGAGATACCCAGTCTCTGATTCCGTTCTCGCTCGTTTCAATTTCTTCGAGACGCCTCAACATTCGCTCAGGGAACATTGCCCCAATTTCCGCGAGTGAAATGCCGCCCCAGATTGAAACATCGAGAAGGACGTCCTGCACTCCGTAGGACGCTCCAAGTACGACACCGTGCCGCGATTCCGCCTCAGTTAGTAGGTTGCCCGCGTCTAGGCGCTTTTGATCCGGGCTCAACATCGCGACAAGTCCCTTCAACACTTTGCCTTTCTTGAGACTCTCGGCAAACTGAAGCGCCTCCTCGAACGACACCGTTTTCTGCCTCACTTCTACGGCGAGAACCACGACATCGTTTTCAAGCACCTGAACGTCGCCCGGGAAGTTCCGACTCGGATCGTTTACACGAGCGCTACGTACAGTCGGGGACGCCAAATCAAACGCCGCAGCAACAAATGCTTGGCCGCGTCGGCCATGCTCGGGATTTGACGAAATGAACTCGGAGGTCGATTCGATCAGATCGCCGATAGGAAATGACGACTGAGAAACTTCCATCGCTTGTCTCGCGTGCGCGGCAGCCATCCTCACGCGTATGAAAGCTGCGAGCGCGAGTTGAGCTTCTTCAGAGTCCAGTTCATTGATCGCCCTGCAGGCTGCGATCAGGTCGGGGAGGAACGGCCGAGCATTCACGTGAATTCGTTCGATTGTGTCGATTCGATCGTTTTGAAAGAACGGCTGATTGTTTAGCGGTTCTCGACCTGTCGCTCGAAGGTCGAATCCATACCGAACGGCGCCGGGGACAAGTACACCGTGGCCAATATTTCGAGCCGAATAAGCACTAGGGCCAGCCGAAGCCTTCAGGGAGAGCGCGTCGACTAACGGATTCGTCGCCTTTGCCAAGAGCGCCGTCCCGAGCGCCGCAGTGAAGGTAAGCGAAGGCGATGCGTCGACTCGTTTCGTCCAACGGATCCATTCTTCCGGTAGAGGACCACCAGACACTGCGCGCGAAACTGCGAGTTCGAGAATCTGTTCAGATTTCGCCTTGTCGACTTTGAGCCCCATTGGCAGGAGTTCGCTCGACCGAGAGGTGCTTCCTGCTACGCAGCGATTTGGAGTTGCGACGCGGCGCCCATGCGCTGCAGTTCCGACGCGACAGCCTCGGCCACGACTCTGCCCAAATCACACGGGACGGCATTCCCGAGTTGAAGTTGTTGATCACGCCTCGAGCCCGTGACTACGAACTCGTCCGGAAATGTCATAAGGCGTTTCAGCTCCGCAACGCGGAGGCGCCGATTGTCCCAATGGAATGGTCCAACCCACGGCCCGGGTTGCCCCTGGATCGTCGGGGCGGGTTTATCAGGGTGAAGCTTCAAAAGGAACGTCCAGTATCGTTTTCGCCACTCAAAACTCGGATCGGGATGCCCACGATGGGCTGTGAGATAGAGGTAGTTGTCGCCAGCTGGAATTGCACGGAAATGTTCGGCATATGTGCCCTTCACCACTTCTTCTGGTTCAGCTGGGTTGTTTCGAGCCGTCAGTCCCTTGAAAGCCTGCTTAGCGGTAACGTGAGCCGCGAGGTCCTTGTCGTAATTTTTCCGCGTCTCATGGGGGCCAGAATGCGTCGGCTCCGGCCACGGAAACACATACTCGGCGAACGGCCCGTCGATTAAATCTTTCCGTATTCCAACACATATGAGACGCTGCCGAGACTGCGGCACGCCGTAGTCTGATGCAATTAAAACCTTTGACTGGAACACGTAGCCAGCTTTCTCCACGCCCGCGATGAACCGTTCAAGGACTGGACGATTGTGGTTCCGGTACCCGAGCGCGAAGACGTTCTCCATGATGAACGCTTTGGGTTGCACTGCCTCCACTGCTTCAACGTAGTTGTCAAGAAGTGAAGCTTTCGGATCTTGACCAGCTCGCTTGTATGCGAGCCAATATCCGCTCTTCGAGAAGGGTGTGCACGGTGGTCCACCGTGCAGTAGGTCGACTTCGCCTGTCACGAGTTCAGCGGTCTCGAGCAACTCCCGGTAATCGATCTCGACAATGTCCGAAAAGATCGCGTCCTCGCGGAGGCTCGGAAAAAACTGGTCGCGATTCGCTAGCAAGGTTGTCTTTGCTTGAGCGTTGAACTCGACGATCGCGCGCGTATTGAAGCCTGCCATTTCGCACCCAAGGTCGAGGCCGCCGGCCCCGGAGAAAAGACTGATCGCATCCATATGCCGTTGAACTCTAGGGGTTGGCGCCGACGGCGAACATGTGTTCGTTTCGGCAGGCCGTTCTCCGTCGCGACCGACCGACCAGCTCAAGCCGGATCTCCAACACCCACGGGTTCGTTTGTTCCAGATGAGCGGACCTACATCAGGATGAAGATGCGGTCGTCCAAGCGGTGCTTTCAAGATTCGATCCTGAACCTATCGGAGGATCGATGCCAAAACTAAGTCCGGAGATGCCGCAGTTCACCGCGCCCCGCGGGGGCTCTGCCTTACTCGCGAGGCGAGATCACCTCGGCGTCCGGTGGCTTATGCCGCGCTTGACGCGTCCGTCGCAGGTGAAGGCGACCAGTAGTCCCGTCATCATCATTTCGTGGCCTTGGATCTCTCGGACCTTTGGAAGCCTTGGAACGGTCTGGAGCCGGAACAGATTGAACTGTTCAAGAGGATTGTTGAAGCAACGCTCACGGTCGGCCGCGAAAACCGACAGCCGTTCATGTATCTCCGAACGATGGGTGGAAACCTCGTCAAGGGGAACGATTTCAGCAGTGAGGTCATTGACGGCGACATCGAGACTCTCACGGAACGCGGGCTGCTTCGGGTTCAGAAACATTCGTCGTCAGGGTTTGCGTTTTTAGTGCCGCCGGACGGATTCGCGGCGTACAAGAAACTCAGAGGAGCTGCGACTAGCCAATTCGAGAACGTGCAGGACTCCGTGACAGGCTTCCTCGATAGCGAAGCCTTCAGAAGTCGCCACTCGGGGGCGTTTGCAAAATGGGACGAGGCCGCAAAGCTTCTCTGGTCATCAGAGTCTGAACGCGAGCTATCGACAATCGGTCACAAGTGCCGGGAATCGATTCAAATATTCCTCACCGAGTGCCTGGAAGCTCGCGGGATTTCAGCCGAACAAGCGGATCCTCAGCGAACCGTGGACCGCCTGCGCGAGCTCATCGCAAATCGGGAAGCTGAGCTGGGCGAAAGACGAACCGATTTCTTCAAGGCACTTGTCGCATATTGGGGAACCACCAGCGACCTGGCGCAACGTCAAGAACATTCGGCGCAACGTGAAGTCGAGAGCCTCAACTGGGAGGACGGTCGGCTGGTGGTCTTTCAGACAGCCGTCCTGATGTATGAGGTCGATCGGGCAATCTAGGCGGGTCGGCGGCGAACGTCGCGCCTCATCTCGAACGGCCGTGAGTATTGAATTTCTCGATCTCTCGATCGGCAAGTTCGTGAATGTTCTTCGGCGGCAGGATGTCGCTTCCGCTTGCCGACTGCCATTCACTACGACCTTCGTGTCAAACCGCTATCGAGACCTCATTTATTCGCGAGCTTTGTCAGTTCTTGATCGACCTTTTTAAGTCCGGTAAGAATTGCGACAACCTGTTCCCACTCGCCCTTTATGTCGGGCCGGTACTTCACCGCAGATCCGTGTGCGGCCTCAGCGCGCGAATCCCCGAACGAATTCATCTGTTCCAGCCAATCCGACGGCAGTTGGTGCTCACGAAGCCCGACCGGGAGCAAGAGTTTGAGCACATTTTTTTCTCGAATGCCGTGGTTGTTCTGCGAAACAAAGGTCGTGAACTCTTTTCGGGCCTCATTTATACGATCGCGGAGCAGAAGGTCGCGACTCTTTTTGCCGTCGTTGGTGACAGACGCTGGAACGCCACCAAAGCCTTTTTCACGATATGCGACGAGCGCGATCAGGCAGTGTCTCGGTTTCTGGTCACACTTCCACGCTGTGTGGGCAGCGTTGACCGTATCCACCACCCGTTGCTCAAGAAACGCCTCAATCTCCGCATGGGCAAGCAGTTTGAAACCGCGAGCACGATCGTACTCGCGGGGCGTGAAGTCTTCCGGGCGTGCGAGCCGAACCGGAAGCATGTGCCTACGCAACTCGCGAAGTCGCTTTTCAAGAACTCGAAGTGCGGCTGACCTAGGTGTCGCCACGTCGCTAGTTGGTGGTGATTCGGTTTTCGACGAGTTCGATCGTAGGAATGTCAACGTCTAGCACCGCCGCTAGCTCGCCGCCCCACCGGCTCAAGCGAAGATACGTAGCATCGATGCTCTTCGTCGTAGCAGTCACTGAATCTGCGAACTGCTCATTCAATGACACCCTCTTGAACGCATTGAGTACAAGTTCCTTCCGATCCATCGCCGCACCCGCAACCACAGCATCTGCGAGGAAGAAAACTTGAGCGTCAAATACCGCCCGATTGAACCGAGACTCAAATTTTGATCCGTTCCAGCGACGAAATGCATCCTCGCCAAATATCTCAAACACGGTGCCGATCGCATGGTTGCAGGACTCCGAAAGGAGAGTCAGTTCGTCTTCGCGACTTGACCATTGCTCGTTAAGCGTCTGGCATGTGAGATCAAGGAACCCTTTGAGATTCCCGTCGTATCTGGGCAGGAACTCCTGGAAAGCAATAAACCTGATGAATAGCTCGACATCGCGCATTCGGAAGTCTGGCTTGCTCAGCCTAAGGGCTCGCCTTATCTCTGGACTGTCTCCAGAAAACTCATCTGCGTAATCGATGAACGGACCAGGGTTGAGCGCCTGTCGAAGCTCCTGCGGTGAAAGCGGAAGACTGCCCGTGTTGAGGCGGAGAAACACGCGGTAGAGAAAGTCTTCGTCCGACCAATTGCGCACTACCACCGTTCGAATTGTTTGGTTCTCGAACGCCGTTATGAGGTTCTCATACTCCGCCTGATCTTCGATTTCTCCTAGCTTGAGGTTGTTGAGAATGTCGAGGACCTCAAGCCCGACCAGCTTAAGGGCGTCGAAACCTTGGGTTGGTTTCTCCTCGCCGCGGGTGCGCGACACCGTACCGCCAGCGTCAAACTGACTCAGCGAAAGCAGCCTTTGCTTACCGTCGATAACAATGAACGAACCTCTCCGCTCTTGGCGCTCAGCGAGAACCAGTTGCGGCACAGGCAGGCCGAGAAAAAGCGATTCAATGAACCGACCCTTCCGCCGGTTCGTCCACGCATCGCGACGTTGAAAACTGGGATTTAGTTCAATGTTTCCACGCGCCAGTTGGTTCAGCACCGTTTCAACGGTCCAGTCAGTGGCCGTAACCACCGCCTGAGTTTGCTCGTACGAACTCGAGTCGAGATCATCTTCAGATTCTTCGGATGGGTCGTCGTCGAGGAATACGGAGGCATCGTCGACAAAAAGTTCATGTTGCGTCATCGCCTAAGGCTAATGGAAAAACTCGCCCTATTCAGGCGAATGCGGCCCCCACGGTGAATGAGAATGCGACAAGTGGCGAGCCAAATAGAGCGAGACGGCCGCCACGAGTTCGAGCTGTACGAAGCGCGAAACGGTCGACCGATCCAGCACCGACCGGACATCGTTTGCGAGCTGGGCGATTTCGACAAGTTCATCGCGATCGAAGTTGAACTTTCGCCAAAGAACGTCGAACGTTGGCGCGACATTCTCAATGCGTTCGAAAGGCGAGTCGAACTCGACGGCTTCATCGGCGTCCTCTACGTCGTCGGATCTTCGGCGCGTGGCAGTCGAATCGGTGAGCTTGCGGCCGAGACCAGACTCGGCGATCGTTTTCAGCTTCGCGCTTCGACCGATCCCAACTTGCTGGACGCTCTTCTTGACATCGCGGACGCAGACGTTGGTGTAAGCAGAAAGGCGACGACGTGATGAACCCCGGCAGATACACCGCAAGGGCTCTCTCGGTCCCCGAGGCCGCTGAGTATGCCGGAGTCTCCACCAAGACCATCTACCCAGCCCTTGAAGACCAACGCCTGAAGCACGCGATGCTCGGGAGCTCGAGTTCGCGACGCGAATAGAAAGTTCTTTCGCCGAATCGGGCATGCTGATTTCAGGAACCACCCAACTCCCTGACTTCGACGAGCACTAGTGGACGGCTGTAATCAGGCGTCTTCAGACCAGCACAATTCAGAACTACTCGACCTGCTGGAACAAGCTTACGGTGCCGCCCTACCACCGGCAGGACACCCACTAGAGAGACCGAAACCAGCTCTTAGGCTTTCCACTCGCCGAGAACTTCCGCAATGCCACCTTGCTGCTCGATTCACATCCACTGATCCGCCCCCTCGCACGCGTGGTGGTGGGAGTAGCGCTGCTCGCGGTCTGGTTGTCAGTGTTCGTTGACCACGGCACCGAGTCGGTCGAGGTCCCGACCTTTCTAATAGGCGCCATCGGCACCGGCGCGATCTTGTTCTTGGCATTTGGCCTTTTTCGGGGGCCCAATTTGACGAGATACCCCAAGGGCTCGCCCTTCTCGATCGGAAGTGGAGTCGCCGCCGTCAGCCTGGTCATCGCCGGATACACGATGGCTGGTGTCGCAACCAAAGCCCCACAAACACCGTCGGAAACCGTTGCAATGTCGGTCTTGTCGGCAATGGCGTTCCTTGGTGCACTGCTTGCATTCCGTGTCCAACAAGCCGCGGCGGCGCAAAGCCATCTAATAAGCAGAGGGATTCCGGTCGGGCAAATCCTTTTAGGGCGGGACCACGGTCTGGCATCGATCTTTCACGCCCCTGCCGTGGCCGCGGCGCTGGAAGGTCACGAGGTGGTGGTCTATCGCGCAAGCCTTGCTGGAGCGACGGAGTTCGCTCGAGTGCCCAGCTCCGAGGTTTTCTTGGTTCGGGAAGAGGGAAAACACAAAATGACCGTGGTCGTGGGAGTCGGATACGGTGCGGGTGGAGTGGAAATTCGCGCGGTACCGATCTGGGAATGGAAGGATTTCGCGGCGTCTCGCGACGCGATCACCGAATACCCTCCGCTTGTCGGGGCCCAAGATCATTGACAGAGGCAGCTACCACGCACGCCTGCCTCGCGGTTCTACCGTCAGACCAAGAGCCCTCTTCCGGACTCGAACCGGAGACCCCTTCCTTACCATTCTGCACTTGGCGACAAACTAGGGTAAATGAGGCTCAGATTTGGCTTGGGAATGGGACTCTCTCGGACCCGATTGTCTGAGGGGGTCCTGTTTTCTTGAGAACATGTTCGTGTTTTGTTCTCTTTTTAGGTGTCGTTCTGATCCCCGGGACGCTGAAAACACTGTCCAGAAAAGCGGGGGAATTCCACTCTAACGGGCGCTTCCAGCGTCCTTCCACGAATACCAAGCCTCCGGCAGCTCACTCCCGCCGGCCTCAAAATGTTCAACCGGCACTTCTATGAACAGCGCGTGGCAGTCCGCGATCACAGTTTCCCCATCGCTCACACGCCCAGCGAGGTAGAGCTTGCGACCGTCGATCCGCTCACACCAGGCTTCGACATCCAATTCGCGGCCCAGAAGGGCCGGTGATCGAAAATCCACAGTCAGGCTGGCAGTAACCGCTGGCCGTCGGAGAATCAGCAGCATTGTGCCCAGCGAATCGTCGAGAACTGTGGCGATTGCTCCTCCGTGGGCGATGCCGGGCGCCCCTTCCTGACGACGATCGAGGCAAACCTTTCCCTTGATTCGCTCGCCGTCGATGCGCAGCTTCAATCCCATGCCGGCAGGGTTTTCTGGTCCGCAGCCCAAGCAGTGAGCGTGATGAGGCGGAAGAGTTCCGTCCTCGAGCGGCGTCACGGGCCAGTCTTCGGGCTTCACAGCACATCCTCCATAAGGCTGGTCATCGCAACAACACCCTCTCTCTCGAGGCGGGCGATGTCGCGAACAACCGGACGCCCCGATTCGTGGTCAGCTGCCTCGGCGCATTTCGCAAGCGTCACCCACGCGTCGGCCAGTTCTTCATATTTTTCGCCGACGCGGACAAGCGCGGGCTCCTCGAGCAGGTCGCCAAGATCAAGCAGATACTGCGCGTGAAGCGAGCGAAACATGGCGCCGCCGGTTCCGGCCTTGACGATAAATACGCGTAGCCCCGCGAGTGCATCAGGAAGAATCGAGCGAAACAACTGCGGCCAATCTTCATACGCGGTCGCGAAGTAATCGACGCCATCCAGCCCTGTCGCCCCTTGCATGCCGGCAAGGGCTTCCCCACCCCCGCTCATGTTCTCGATCGCGCGTTCAATCGCTGCTCTCCCGGATTCCCGGGGGTCCCTCAGCTGGTCGGGCCATTCATAGACGAACATCGTGTGGTCGTTCGGACCAGGAAATGACTCGGAACTCCGCGCCCTCGCAAGTCCCGCAAGGCTGCAGGTTTGGATTTCGTCCCGGTCATTGTCCGCAACGAAGGCCACGCCAGCTGATTCGTCGTAGCCGACGACGACGATGTCGTGGCGCGTGTTGTGCATTCGGACGTTGAGGTAGTCGAGGTGCTTGATGTCGGCCCAGACCATCGTCGGCCGGCCGGCGTCAAGCTCATCACGCAAGATTTCCCAGCCTTTCGCAGGCTCGCTGGCTTCGCGGACCGTGAGTTCGATGCCCATGTGCGCCGCGAAATCGCGCTCCATATCTGCCGTTCGCCCGACCAGATAAATCGGCGGAGTGATGTTCTGAACCTCAACGTAGAGGAATCCCAGTCCGCCCCCCAGGCCGAAAACCGTCCCCTCGCTCAGTGGTCCGGCGCCGTAGTCGAGCCCGCGATGCTCCAAGAGATCGCGCAGTGCCCCGGATCCGCAATGCCCTGCCTTCCGGTGCGGAAACGACTCGACCTGCGGAAATTGTTGGAGCGTGGACATCCATCGCCGAGAGTAGCCGAGCTATTCACCAAATGGTGAACCCGCTCGTTTCTGCGCGCGTTTTCACTGTACGGTTGAGCACGTGAATGTGACCACCGCCAAAGAAACGTCGGAGCCGCTAAGAATTCTGGACGCCGCAATCGACGCACTCGCCGAGTACGGGTATGCGAACTGCTCGATGCAGCGCATTGCCGATCACGCAGAAGTTGACAAGCGGATGCTCCACTACTACTTCGGCGACCGCAACGGCCTGACCGTTCAGATTGCCGAGCGAGTCGGAGACCGACTTCTCGCGGGATTCACAAGCGCGATCGAAGGATTGTCAGGCCCACGCGAGATCGCGGCCGCCGGCTTCGAATCGCTCTGGGAGAACGTCGTGGCCGAGCCGCGACTCCACGCCGTGCACCTGGGCCTCGTGTCTGCGGCCGTGACCGATGATTCGCTGCGCGCGCAGGTGGCGCGGATTCGAGATCGCTACTCCGAGGTGATTCTGCAGCTCGCGGAGAGAGGCCGCAAGGCCGGCTTGGAGCTTCGTCTGAATGACGAAACTCTCGTCGGTCTGATTCTGGCCGGGCTCAACGGCCTGACCGTCGATTACCTGCAGCGCGGCGAAACGGAAGAACTGACCCAGTCGTTGGCAGAGTTTCAGTCTTGGTTGATGCAACTGGCGAGACCTCTCGCCGACGCATGATCCTTGAGAGATCGACGCGAACGGGCTCGTTCAGCTATTATCGACGTACTGTTTGACGCTATGTCAATCGTCCTCGAACCAGCCAATCTGAATCAGGGAGTCAATCGGTGGCCACTCTTCTCGAACTCACCAGCCAGGGCGACGTCGCCACAATCAGCGACGAATCGAAACTGGCGAACATCGAACTACAGCGACCACAACAGCTCTATGAACTCTGGGAGCGTCAGCCGTGGTCCGCGCACGCGATCGATCTGAGCCAGGACATCGAGGACTGGAAGCAGTTTCCTGAATCCGAGAAAGGCGACGTCATCTGGGGCCTCTCGTCTTTCTTCGTGGGCGAGGAAAGGGTTACCACCCAATTCTCCGGTCTGGTGATGGCCTATGACGATCAGTCCGAGGAAGCCTTCCTCACCACGCAGCAGGTCGACGAAGCTCGTCACACCCAGTTCTTTGCGCGGTACTACGAGGAAGTATTCAGCATCGGCGATGGGATCGAGGCGCAGCTCGAGCGCGTGCGAGCGGATGTGAACGAGGGTTTCCTCTCGCTGTTTGACGAACATCTCGTGAACGCCTGCAAGCAGCTCGTTGATCACCCCGATGACATGGAAGCCAAGGTCGACTTCGTCACCACCTACCACATGGTCATCGAAGGCACGCTCGCGCTGACCGGGCAGTTTTTCATCACCGACTTCTTCGAGAACCGCGGAATCATGCCGGGATTTGTGGACGGTTTCAAGAAGATCAGCCAGGACGAGCATCGACACGTCGCCTACGGGACATGGTTCCTCAAAGAGGCCTGCAAAGACCCGGCCCTCGCCAGCCGAATGCAGGCCAAGCTGGCCGAGCTTCTGCCGATCGCCGCAACTGTCCTCGTGCCCAAGGGCGCAGATCCCTTCGGTGAATGGACCCTGCTCGGCTACGACTCGGCGAAGGTGAACGAATTCGCTTTCACCGCACTCTCGCGACGCCTTCGCGTCATCGGCGTCGGCCTCCCGGAAGTCGCCCCGGCATGAGCTCCCCAGGAACGATCGCTGAGTCCGCATTGTCTCAGATCTGGATCTGCGAGCCGTGCGGAATGATTTACGACCCGGTCGACGGCGATCCCGACGGCGGCATTCCGCCGGGAACGCCGTTTGAAAGTGTTCCCGACACCTGGATGTGTCCCGTCTGCGGCGCGCGCAAGCGCGACTTTGTTCCGTATGAAAACTGACGGCGCCGTCGACTCGCCAATCAGCGGCGGCGCGACGGGGGGAAAGGTCCCAAAGACGCGCGCGAACGTGCCCGGGCCCGGCGGCCCGCGCTGGCTTCAGTCGGCTCATTTCTTGCTCCGCCCGACATCGTTTTTGGAGCGGAATCAGCGCAAGTACGGCGACTTCTTCACCGCGCAGCTTGCCGGACTCGGCCGCGGACGAATGATCGTGGTGAGCGACCCTGCGACGATCGAAGAAGTCTTCAAGTCCGACCCTTACGCCTTGCAGGCCGGGCGCGCCGCAGCGACGACGATCACACCGATCGGCGGCTCCAACTCGCTGCTCGTACTTGACGCGCCGAAGCATCTCGAAGACCGCCGGCTGATGCTGCCGCCGTTCCATGGCGAGCGGATGCGAACTTATGAATCCGTGATGGTCGAGGAAACGCGTCGGTCGGTGACCGATTGGCCGCACGGAAAGCCCTTCGAGCTTCGCGAGAAGATGGCCGACATCACGCTCGACGTGATCCTGCGGGCCGTCTTCGGGATGGAGCGGAGCGAGGCGTACGACGACCTCCGCGCCGCGCTGCTCGCAATGGTCCAGAATGATTCCGCCGTGAGCCTCGGACTGATGGTCCCCGGGCTCCGCCGAGACATCGGGCCCTGGCGAAAGTGGTCTGCATTTGAGCGGGCGATCGAACACGGGGACACGCTCATCTTCGCCGAGATTGCGCGGCGGCGAGAATCTGATGAGGAATCGGGTCGCGTCGACATCCTCTCGATGCTGATGGATGCAGAGCGTGAAGACGGCTCAAAGATGACCGACCAGGAGTTGCGCGACGAGCTGATCACGTTGCTGCTTGCGGGGCACGAGACAACGGCCACCGGCCTCGCATGGACGTTTGAACTGCTGTTTCGCCATCCCGAGGTCATGGAGAAGCTCCGGGCGAGCATCTGGGAGGGCGACGAGGACTACCTGGAGGCCGTGATCTACGAGTCGTTGCGTCTGCGAACGGTCATTCCGTTCGTTGCCCGAGTCGTGTCCGAGCCGACAACGATCGGTGGTTATCGCCTGGAGAGAGGCGACACCGTCGTGCCGGCCGTTCACCTTGTTCACCGCAGAGCGGATATCTATCCAGACCCGGATTCCTTTCGGCCTGAGCGGTTTTTGAACGTCAAGCCGGGCACGTACGAGTGGATCCCGTTCGGCGGCGGGATGCGCCGGTGCGTCGGCGCGAGTTTCGCAATCTTCGAGATGAAGGTGCTGATTCGCGAGATCATGACCTACACCGACCTCGCTCCAGCGAGTTCGCGTCCCGAGCGAGTGCGCCGCCGCGCTTTCACGCTGGTGCCGAATCATGGCACGATGGCGATTCAGCGCGACTAGATATCTGAGGTTGCCCCGCTCAAACCTGCGCCGCGCGGTCTTCGACTTCACGTGGTGATTCACCGGAGCCGTACCGAGCCAACACCTTCGCCCGCTTGCGAGGCAGGATGTTTGCGCGGGAGAGGTCACCGTGATAGTGCTCGATCACCCGCTTGTCCATCACGCGTCTCCAGGCGGGCGGGAAGAGGGCAAGGAGGATCATCCCCGCGTAGCCAGTCGGCAGATTGGGTGCCTCGTCGAAGTTGCGGAGCGCCTGATAACGACGGGTCGGGTGGGCATGGTGATCGCTGTGGCGCTGCAGGTGGTACAAGAACACGTTGGACGCGATGTTGTTGTTGTTCCAGCTGTGGGAAGGCATGCAACGCTCGAAGCGCCCATCTTCCTTTTTCTGACGTGCGAGTCCGTAGTGCTCGAGATAGTTGACGACCTCCAACAGGCTGAATCCGATAACGCCTTGGAGTATGAGATAGGGCAACACCACCCAGCCGAACACCGCGACAAGCGCGCCGAACAGGGCGATCGACATCAACCAGGCGTTCAGCAGGTCGTTTTTGATCGTCCAGAATGAAAATCCCGTGCGCTTGAGCCGCTTGCTTTCAATCTCAATTGCCGAACGCAGACTGCCCGCCACGGTGCGCGGCCAGAATTCGTAGAAGTTCTCGCCGAAGCGCGAACTTGCCGGATCATCTGGCGTGGCGACTTTGACGTGGTGGCCGCGGTTGTGCTCGATGAAGAAGTGCCCGTAGAAGGTCTGGGCGAGCGCGATCTTGCTGAGCCAGCGCTCAAGCGAGGCACGCTTGTGTCCAAGTTCATGCGCCGTGTTGATGCCGAGGCCGCCGATCGTGCCGATCGTCCAGGCAAGCCCGAGATTTGCAACCAGCGAGAGGTCGCCATAGGCCCACATCCAGCAAGCAAAAACGAGTCCCGCAAACTGGATCGGCAGAAATCCGTAGGTGATCCATCGGTAGTAGCGATCTTCTTCCAGCCAGGCAAGCACGCTGTCCGGTGGATTCGTGGAATCTTCGCCGACGACGATGTCAAGGATTGGAAACGCGACAAAGAACAGTGCTGGGCCGAGGAACCAGAACGCGGACCAGCCGGTCAGCTCGACGAGTCCCCAGGCCAAAAATGGCGCCATCGGCATGAATGTGCCCAGGAGCCACGCGTAGCGCTTCGGGTCCTTCCATGTGGCCGGGGTGAGCTCGATCGGATCGTTCTCCCGGCTGGCGATCAGCTCCGAATCAGGCAGATACGTCGTGGCGGACATTGTCTGGTGCTCCTTAGCATTTTCCGAACGGATTCGGATACTGCAGGCCCTTCAGGATTGCCGGCATTCAGTCGGCGCCCACTCAAAGCCCGCTTGACGCTTCGTTTGACACTGTGTCAAACTTTAGCACGCACCATAGCTTTGCGCGTGCGGGAGTCACGCGCGATCCCGACAACCCCGGGGGAGTCGACCAACCCAACTGGCTAGATCGCGTTGGTCCAGACTTCGTAGAGACCCTCGACGATTTGGTCGGCAGACATGTCGTCGGGCTCGATCACGTGCAGATAACAGACGCGCTCGATCATCCAGACAAGTAGATAGGCCCTGGTGTGAGCGGCCTCGGGGGTCCCGCCATCAGCGACGATGCGGTCCTGGGTCGCAGTGATGAATCGATTTATCAGTTCGTGCCAGAGTCGCCGAATCTCGCCGTCGTACGTGGACGCCTCAACAACGGCGCCCATTACCGGGCCATGCTCGACGTAGATTCGAACGACGTTGCTCATCGCTACTCGGAGATCATGTGAGTCGCCTGTTCCGCTCCACCAGACGTCGGCTTCGTCAAACAACGAATTCGCGACTCGCCGCATGATCGCGGCCAGCAGATCGCGCTTGTCACGGAAGTAGAAGTAGAACGCGGTCCTTGTACGGCCGGCGTGTTCGGCAATTCTGCCGACCGTCAGGTCAGCAAAAGGCGATCCCTCGGCAAGGAGCTGCTCAGCCGCAAGGATGAATGAATCCTCGACCTCGCTGCGCTGTTGATCGGATTCGTCGCGCTGCGAAATAGTCCCCATGCGTGGAGCCTAACGCTCGGAATGGATTCCCAGTTTCGCCGCGCCACCGCTGTTTGGCTCGGTCCACGTCAGTGGCGGGCCGCGAGTCCGTCGAGGATCAGTTCTGCGAGTCGCAGCGGGCCGCCAGGTTCGAGCGTTTCGGCTTCTTTGGCTCCGCGGAAGATCAGCCGAATGTCGTCGACCGTTGCGTCCTCGCGAACGTCGCCCTGCTCCTGCGCGCGGCGCAGCAGTTTCTTTATGGATTCGAGGATCGGCGCGCTCGCCGCCGCGATCCGCACGTTGTTTTGCTTGAGTGCATACATTTCTGCCGTGATGTAGTCGTCGGCGGAACGCATGAGCGATTCGGTCGCCGCGCCACGCAATGCCGGCCACGCGTCGGGCCTCCGAGCAGCCGCTTCCCAGCTGTCGCTGAACGCGAGCACGCGCTGCAGGACCAGCTCGGCGATCAGTTCGTCCTTGGTGGCAAATTGGCGATAGAGGCTTCCGACGCCGATGCCGATCGCTTTCGCCAAGACCGGCATCGCGACATCAATCCCGTCGCGAGCGAACAGTTCGTCCGCTACGGCGAGAGTGCGTCCGCGCTTTTGGTCTGGAGTGAGTTGTGTCCAGGGATCGGCGTGCGGTGCTTCTGCACCGGGCGAGGGTGGAATGGCCATTCCGCTACAGTAACGCGCTCGCCGGAATGCCCATTCCGCCCGCGCCCCCTCCCCCCGCTTTGGAAGGCCCCCCGAGGATGAGCCACGCAGACCCCGCCCGTCAACACTTCAACGTCACGCTCTCCGTTCTCGCCGTCGGCGGCGTCGCCTACTCGCTGCTGCAGTCTCTAGTTGCGCCGGCGCTCCCCGACATCCAGCACGCGCTCGGCACGACCGAGGCGACCGTCTCCTGGGTGCTGACCGCCTATCTGTTGAGCGCTTCAGTCGCGACGCCGATCGTTGGCCGACTCGGCGACATGTTCGGCAAGGAGAAGGTGCTCGTTTGCACGCTCGCAATACTCACCGCGGGCACGTTGCTCGCCGCAATCGCGAATTCGATCGGAGTTCTGATCCTCGCTCGCGTAATCCAAGGCGTCGGCGGCGGCATCTTTCCGCTTGCATTTGGGATTATCCGCGACGAGTTTCCGCGCGAGCGAGTCGCCGGGGGCATCGGGCTGATGTCGGCGCTGATCGGAATCGGCAGCGGGCTTGGTGTCGTGCTCGCAGGGGTGATCGTCGACAACCTCAATTACCACTACCTCTTCTGGATCCCGCTCGTCGCGATCGGTGCCTCGACGGTGCTTGCATATTTCTTCATTCCCGAGTCGCCGATCAAAACGCCGGGCAAGATCAACTGGCTCGGCGCTGCGCTGATGACTACCGGAATCGCTGGCGCGCTGATCGCCATCAGTGAGGGCTCGAACTGGGGCTGGACGGCGCCGAAGACGCTCGGCCTGTTCGTCGCCGGCTGCCTGTTGATCGCGGCATGGATCGCCAACGAGCTGCGGTCCGATTCGCCGCTCGTCGACATGCGGATGATGGAGATCAAGGGCGTGTGGACCACCAACGCCGTCGCATTCTTGCTCGGCGCCGGAATGTTCTCGTCGTTCCTGCTCATTCCGCAACTTGTGCAGCTGCCCGAGTCGACCGGCTTCGGATTCGGCGCAAATGTCACGCAGGCCGGGCTGTATCTGTTGCCGTCGACGGTGATGATGCTCGCTGTCGGTGCGTGTGCCGGGCGCATAGAAAATCGCTTTGGATCTAAGCCGCCGCTGATTGCCGGAGCAGCGTTTGCCGCCTCCTGTTTCGGGCTGCTGATTTTCGCCCACTCGGATCCGATTGACATCTACATCGCGACGACGCTTCTCGGAATCGGAATCGGCCTCGCGTTCGCCGCGATGGCCAACTTGATCGTCGAGAACGTGCGCCAGGACCAAACCGGCGTCGCAACCGGAATGAACACCGTCATGCGCTCGTTGGGTGGAGCCATCGGTGGCCAAGTCGTGGCCGCGCTACTTTCCAGCCGCATCAGCCCCAACGGGTTGCCGCTCGAAAGCGGTTTCACGATCGGATTTGTCTTCTGCATGGTCGCTCTTCTGATTGCGATTGGTGTGGGAACGCTGGTTCCGGCGCGTCGGCCTGAAGACGCCATGGCCCCAGAGCTGATGGCTACCCCGCCGCCGGTTGCCGCTGCCGACTAGCTCGCAAGATTGGACCCTTTTCGACCGAGGATTCTCACGGAATACGTAGGCGCGCATCCACGCCGTCGTCGAAAGCGCGCGCGGCCTCGAGGTCCGATTGCGCCGAGCCGGTTGACGACCAGTCGACCCCGCCGACCCATCGGAGGATTCGTGAAACCGATCTCCCAAGTGGACCGGGATTCCCGCCCCGAGAGAGTGCCCGCAAGGCGCCCAGGTAGTCCTCGCGATACGAGATCGGAACGATGAAACGACACAGGTCGGCGGCGGTGAGTTCGGCATTCATCATCAGCCGCGCGGTACGCCCGTTTCCGTCTGCGAAGGGGTGCACCTCGGAGACCAGAAACATCATGAACACCGCCCGCGCGTAACCTGCGGAAAGCGACTCGTAGTACGGCCAGCCCGCCCGAAGCGTGCCCTCTACAAGCTCCGGTTGAACAAACAGCGTCGCGCCAGCCCGATTGACTCGCTCCTTGAATTCGCCCGGCCGCTTGTCCGGACGCTGCTCAAGAACCAGCGCGTTGGTCGATCTCGCGATCGCGATCAGTTCGTCTGGCGTCCCTGGGACGGTGCGGTTGCGTCGCTTGTCAACGGCAGCGCGGAAGGTGCCGATGACGTCATGCGCATCCTCGGGGCGATCGGCGGGCACGATGCCGTCGAAGACGATCTCGCCCGCCTCCTCGACCGTGAACTCCGTGCCTTCGATGAAGTTCGAGAAGTACGCCTCGTAGAACGCTGCGATCTCGCCGACGCCCGAACAGATCGAAAGGCCGGTCGGCGCTTGACCGAGCAGCTCGTTTCGCAACAGATCAAAAAGGTCGATTCGAGGCCCGTCGTACGGCACGCCTTGCCTTCGAGCCAACGCCTGCGCTCCGGCCAGCGGTGCGTCGCGCGTCCCGAGGATCGACCCGATGATCTCGTCGAGCTCTCGGTAGCGCGCGAGCCACTGATCGCCCTGCTCTGTCGCGAGCGCTCGCGCGTCATCGCGCAGACGGTTCAGTTCGGTCTCGCCGTCGCGATCGGCCAGGCCCGACAGCCAATTCTCCAGTTCCGATCTGGAGAGCGTCCACGGTGGTGCCTTGCCCCCTCGCGATGGAATCAGATTGTCGAGCGCGGCGCGTGACCGGCTGGAGAGAAACAATTCAGGTAGTCCCACGTCCCCGTCCAGTGGACCTGGCCCGGGCCTGAGCGTGATGTCCAGCGGCCCGACCTCGACGGTGTCCACTGATTTTCGGTTGCCGGCGTCCACGTACAGTCGTCCCTCTTCGGTCGGTCTGGCGAGAACGGCGCTACGGCCGATCAGCACTGACCCGGGGTAAAGGAGCCCGAGAACCTGAAGCCAGTTGCGCCGCACGACGCGCTCAAGCGGCTCGTCGATGTTCTCTGTGTACAGACCCCGCGTGATTCGACGAGCCTTTCCGGCACGCGCAAGCCTCCTCGCACGGTCGAGGTCTGAAGGGATGACCACTTCGCCGGCACGCTTGCCGTCTAGAGCTGGATTGGAATCGGCCATGACGCAAATATACCCGTTTGGAGTCAGATAAGCGGTCTGAATTGCCGTTTAGAGTCGTTTTAGCAACGAGGATTGCCGTTTTGGGTCGAAGAGCAACGTTTTGTCGGGCCCCTTTATCGGTTGAGAAGGGGCCTCAGCCCGTTTGCCGGCTTCCCGACAGGCTTTGCGACGCCTTGGCAGGCCTGTCGGCGAACGCAAAATGTGCGCCGGGATCAGACCCGTTGCACGTTAAAGCGGCGCAAACCCGCATAAAACCTAAGCCCTCTTCCGGACTCGAACCGGAGACCCCTTCCTTACCATTCTGCACTTGGCGACAAATTAGGGTTGTTGAGGCTCAGATGTGGCTTGGGAATGGGACTCTCTTGGACTTGATTGTCTGAGGGAGTCCCGTTTTCTTGAGAACTTGTTCGTGTTTTGTTCTCTTTTTTCGCCTGTCGTGCCTCAAACCGAGACCCGGAAGATCAATGTGTCCTCGGGAGCGGGGGAATTCCGGACACACATGCGCCATAGACTCCCGACAATCATGCTTGATTTCCAAGGAATCGAGATGAGGAGCCGGCCTCCTCACGACCGACGCCTGCTCCTGGTTGGAGACGTGACCGCAATCGTTGGTGCCAACAACTCGGGCAAGACGCAGCTATTAGGTGCGATAAGGGATTCACTCACTGGCTATGACGAATTCAGCGACTTCAGATCCTATGAATGGCTGAATGCAAGAGACTACGACGAGGTGGATAGCGCCCTGTTTCTCGCGGGTGACGTTGAAGCCTTGCTTCGCCTGACCACACATCACAGCTCACTAGTCATCGATTCCGATGAAGCACCCCCGCTTGACCTAGCCACCCATTCAATTCCGGTCGATTGGCAGCTTCCATTTGACGGAGTCGACCAGAAATCGCATGATGTAAAAGGCCAGCTACTTGAGTCCTTCAGACGCAAGCTTGATGGGGCAGCGGCACCGCATCGTGATTCGTGGGAGGTGGTCCTAGACAGGCTCTCGCGGTCAAACCTGTTCTCGGTCGGGGACGGCCTTTGCCTTTGGTGGATCAGGTCGAGCGGCGACGACTACGAACTCAAGACGGCATTGAGTGAGCTGAAAATCGAGGGTTGGTCAAACGACGGAATCCTTTGCCCTGTGCTCCCGGTAGGAGTATTGCCCGGCAAGGCGATACCCGAAGTGGTGTCGCTGCCACGTCGTATCCAGGACGCGTTTGCTGACCTCAAAACGGCGATCGAGGATGCAATACATGCGCACTTGAGGGTCGTTGAGATGGAGGAAAAGCAACACGGCTCGTCATTCGCAGAAGGCCACGAAGCCGTGAGTGGCTCTCCGGATATGAATGAACGCTTCTCCTCCGCTTGGCACGAGCATGTCACCCTGCCAGACGGTCGCCGCGCTACGACCACGCCCGCCAAAGCCCACGATCTCCTCGAGTCGATTATTGACGTTGCGAACCGAAGGCTTCGGCGCGAGGGGTCGATGACTCCTTATCAATTGGTCGCAGAACTGCTCAAACCTGACGATGCTGGTGCTGAACTCGAGCTTTCCCTGAGCGACACCAGCTATCCGGAAGACAAGAAGCGCAATCCGAGCAATTTCGACCCATCGCAAGTCGCGCGCGGATTCCGCATCTGGCTCGATTTGGACCTGCTCCGACTTGTGGAGGATCTCCGTAAATTCACAGAGGTTCGCAATGCGATCTCGGCCCCCGATCGAGCGATGTTTCTACCCGACTTAGATGGAGTCGAATGGCGGGAGTCGGTTCCGGAATTGGCAATCTTGGTCGATGAAGCCATGCGGGACTTGAGCTCACAGGGGTTTTCACTTGATATCCCTCCAGGTCTACTGGATCGCGCTAGAACCATCGCTCAATTCACTCGCGACAGCGATTTTCTCGACTTCTCTGACTTGCTCAATAATTCAGATGCGGACGCTATACACCCTTTCGTGCCTGCACAGCGCATTGTCGTCATAGATGAGCCAGAGCAGAACTTGAACCCAGCGCTACGACGCAAGGCGGCAAGTTGCCTACGCGACTTTGCCCTTCAGTCCAGCGCCAAGTTCATCATCGCCACCCACAGTCCGGAATTCCTTCGCATTCACCCTGAGCAGGAGTATCTACACCTAAAACGCGATGACCACGGCCTTGCCGAAGTCACGAGGCTCTCGCCCGACCAACTTCGTCAGTTTGAGTTCTCTGAAGTGGTAGAAGATCTGGGTTTCAACCGCGGCGAGCTTCTCACCTTGACCAACGTCATCCTTTGGGTTGAGGGCGAGGACGACAAGGCACTGCTGGAAAACTTGTTCCGCGACGAATTTTGGGCCAACGGCATTCGGGTTCTCGCGATGCACGGTCGCAGCAGAAGCCAGGGCTTGCTCAACATGACCCTCGTTAAGGATGTGATTGATGTACAGCAGGTGGTGTGGTTCGACCGAATCTCGGACGCGTTCCGAGAGTGGATTGAAAACGGGGACCCATGGGATGATTGGGCGCGCTGGACAGGAAGAAACCGCGAAGGGTCCGAGGAGGAACAAGATGCCGCGAAGCTCCACCATGAGGCACGGAAGGCAGGGCATCGGATTTGGGCGACAGGCCACCCTGGCAACGACGTCTGGGAGCTTCTCGACGCCCAAACAGTTAACACGTTCGTTCGCGAACAGGACCCAAAATCAACGTACTCCCATGCCGACCTGGCACTCGACTGGAAGTCGCATCAAGACGCGACCGGGGCGAAAGACGGCGAACGCAAAGAATTCATCGCTCGCCCGCTCGAAGGCAAGGTCAAGATTGACTACGCCGAGATTGGATGCCGGATGCGCGATGCGGGCTTGAACAAATCCGACGGGCCGCTCAAAGATATTGCCGACCTGTGCGCGCAGGCCAGCCTTTTCGCCGACGTTCCTGCAGTAATTCCGCCACAGGATTGACGAACGCGAGCGCCGTCACCGGAGGCGCCCAGGCGTGCAAATCCCATATCTTCACTGCCCCCCGATTGAGACGTCCCGACTCCCACCCAAGCCTGAGCAGATCAGGTTGGCCGGAGAGCCGGGTTAGTTCTAGACCGGCCGCATGACCGCTCCGCACTTCTGGCAGACGAGCGTGCCCATCAGGATCTGCGCGTCCTCCGTATGCCCGCATTCGGTGCACTCGTAGTTCGTGAAGTCTTCTTCGGCTATGTAGCTGAACGCCATTGCAATTTCCTCCTGTAGACCTAACCGCGCAGTTGACTACTGCCGCTTGAAAGTCCCACAGCCAGAGACCTGGACCGCATAGTCGCCCGCCGCCACCGTAATCACCGCAGGGCCATCGACGTTGTCGTTGTCGACGATGTCGCTTGTGTCGCCGCTGGCAAGCCGCGCCCAGTAACAGCCGGAGCTTGATTCGGCCTTGTAGGTGCCGGGCTCGATGTCATCCCCGACGAGGTACATGCCCTCACCTTCAAAGGTGCTTTTGGAGATCGTCGTTCTTGCGCCGCGGATTTCACGGCGAAGCTTTGCGAGGGTGCGGCGTGCCTTGAGTTCACGTGCCTTGGCTTCCGCTTGTTTTTCATCGGCGGTCTCCTCCAATTCGCTCATTCCGTCGAGCAGTTCTTTCTGCTCGGCGGCTGCGGCGTCGCGCTTCACGTAGGCGGCGGCGTAGATCGATTGCTCCTTCGCTGTGATGGACTTGGCCTTGTCGACCTCTTCCTGGTTTGGTGCCGCGGCCGCGAAGCCGAGGAAGAATCCAAGAAACGCAATCAGACTGCCGCGGGCCCAACCCGGGAGTCGCTTCCATGGATTAGGCCGGCCAGTTGACTCTTTGGTGATTTGTGATTCGTTCATGCGGCATCGGCCGAGCCCAGGCTCCGATTCCTGACATGTCAGAAATGCCTCGACGCGGTCGGCCCATGCCCGTAGAGTGACCGAGGTGCCCACCAACCAGATTCCAAGATGCCGATAAACCTCGCGCCCGTATCGCATGGACGGCAGGCGATCGAAGCGCTGTCGAGCCAGATCGCCCAAGCGAAGGCCGACGACCCGCTGGCGCCGGTCACCGTTGTACTGCAGAGCCACGCACACGATGCGGCGACAAGGCGAGAGCTCGCCCGGATGAGCACCAGCGGTCTGGCCGGCGTGGAATTTGTGACCCTTCCCGAGCTGGCCGAACGCATCGCGGTTCTGACGCTCGCCGAGGCCGCCAATGGCCCGTTACTGCCCGCCACCCGCCCGGTACTCAACGGCATGGTGCGCAAAGCGCTGATCGAGGAGCCGGGGATATTCGATCCGATCAAGGATCATCCGGCGACCGCCGAGGCGCTCGCCTCGACACACAGCGAACTGCGCGAAGTTGCCGATGACGCGCTCGCGAAGCTCGCCGCAACCGGCCAGCGCGCCGCCGAGGTCGTGCGCGTCCATCGCGCGGTGAACGTACAACTTGAGGACGGTTGGTTCGACTCGCACAGAGCGATCGACGCCGCGACTGCTGCACTCGCAGACGGGCCTCAGCCGGAATCAAATGGCAGCGTTTTCGTTTACCTGCCGGAGCCGATCCCGTCATCCCACGCCGCGCTGCTTCAGGCGCTCGCCGAGCACACCGAAGTGCTCGTGCTCGCCGCCGCAAGCGGCGACGAGCAGGCCGATGCGCGGCTGGCGGCGTCGCTCGATCCGCTTGGGCTCGTGCTGGAGACTCAAACGGCGGATGTCGCGAAGTCGATCGAGATTCTCACCACCGCCGACGCCGACGACGAAGTTCGGTTCGTCGTCCGATCGGTCGTCGACGCACTCCGCGACGGTGTGTCCGCGCGACGCATCGCGGTGGTTTTCACCTCACCGGAGCCGTACGCACGCCTGCTCGCCGAGCAGTTCCGCGCCGCCGGCGTCGAGTTCCACGGACCATCGGGCAGATCGGTCAGAGAACTCTCCGCGGCACGCTTCCTGCTCGGCTTCGTCGGGCTCGATCCCTATCGACTGCGCCGCAGCGAGTTCTTCGGGTTGCTGTCCTCGGCACCAATCCGCACACCCGATGGGGACTTCGTGCCGCTCAGGCGCTGGCGGCACATCGGGCGCAAGCACTACACCAACGGCAGCATCGACAACTGGGTCGCGCGCCTGCGTGACGCCGGTGAGGAAGCCGCACCGCTCGCGGAGTTCGTCAAGGGCGTCGGCGACCACCTTCAGCAAGTGAGCGCCGCGAAGACCTGGTCAGACCTGATCGCCGCCTACTTCCAGATCCTGCGCGACTACCTGCCGACCGACAACATGCCGCAGAAAGAGCGCTCGGCGCTCGCAGTTGTCCGCGAATCACTCGGCAACCTCGAAATCCTCGACAGCATGGGCATCCCGCCGTCGGCGCAGACTCTCAACGAACTGTTGGAGCTCGCGACCGAACGTCGGCAGGTCGCCTCCGGCACCGCGGGCACGGGCGTGCGAGTGCTGAGCATCACGCAGGCCGTCGGGCTCGATGCCGATGTCGTGATCGTCTGCGGCTGTGTCGAGGGACTGCTGCCGCATCGTCCCGGGTTTGACCCGCTGCTGCCGACCGCCGATCGGGCGACGCTTCGCGATGCGGGTGCCGAGATCCGCAGTCCGCGTGAATCTGTTCCGCGACAGCACCGCGACTTCCTCGCAGCGATCGCAGCCGCCGGCAGTCGAGTTGTTTTGACCATGCCGCGCGGCGACCTCCGACGTACAACCAGCCACATTCCCAGCAGATGGCTTCTGGAGATCGCTTCCGCGCTGGTCGGCGCGGACAAACTCCAACCACGCGAGTTCGAGCAGTTGATGGAAAACTCTTCGATCCGCCACATCCAGTCGTTCGGATCGGGTATCGCTTCGCTCACCGAGCCCGCCACCGCACAGGAGTTCAGCATCCTCGAGGCGGCGCGGTGCGATCCGGTCGACTCTGAAGATGCAGTGCTTGCGCGCAACGCCGAGCTTACGATCGCGCGTCGAGCACACAAGTTCACCCGCTTCGACGGGAATCTCGCAGGTGCGCCGGTGCCGGCCATCGGCGACCTGGTGTTCTCCGCGACCGGGCTCGAGGAGTACGTGAAGTGTCCGCACGGCTACTTCCTCGGAAGGTTACTCCGCGTGCGGCCGCTGGAGGCAGACGACGAACAGCGCATGACTCCGCTCGATCGCGGCTCGCTCGTACACGAAGTGCTTGAGCGGTTCATCAACGACGCGCTGCCGATCGAGTTCGGTCACGTGTGGACGGCCAAGGAGCTCGCGCACCTGGCGGCGATCGCCGACGAGGTCTGCGATCGCTACGAGAGCGAGGGCCGCACCGGCCACCCGCTGGTCTGGTCAACGGGCCGGCCGCAGTTGATTCGTGAACTGACCGAGTTCATTACCCACGAGCAGGAGCGCCGCCGGAGTCTCGGACTCTCGCCGAAGCTGACCGAGTTGAAGTTCGGCTACGCCGGCGACGAGCTGGAGGATTTCGCGATCACGCTCCCGGGCGGCGGCGTGAAGCTGCGCGGCTCGATCGACCGGGTCGACGTCACGAAGGACGGCAATCTCGCAATCCACGACTACAAGACCGGTAAGAAGAAGGGCTTCAGTTCGATCAAGGAGGATGACCCGCTCGGCGGCAACAGCAAGCTGCAACTGCCGCTTTATGGCTTTGCGGCGCGCGCAGCGGCCGAGGCCGGCGTCATCGAGGGAGCGACGAGTGGCGGCTCGGTAACCGCTGGCTACTGGTTCTTCGGCATCGACAGCGGCGCGCGAGCCGACGTCGCACTCACGGAGCACGTCGACAATCAGGTACGCGAAGTGCTCGGGTCGATTACTGATCTGATCGCCCGCGGCGTCTTCCCGCAGCGCCCGCCGACGACCTTCGGCATGAGCGGCTCAGACTGCGACTACTGCGCCCCCAATGGCCGAGGAATCGACGCGGTCCGCGAAAGCTGGTCGCGCATCGAGAACGACCCGCTGCTCGCGGACTACCTGCGCCTGGCGAAGCTCGTCGATGAGGATGAGGGCGAGGAGCAATCGTGACCGTCAACACCAATCTCCCGCCGGATCAGGCCGCCCGCGATCGCATCACCGGCGCGCTGGACACGACAATGTTCGTGCAGGCCGCAGCTGGCTCGGGCAAGACGAAGGCGCTGGTCGATCGAGTACTCGAACTGATCGACGGCGGAGTCGACGTCTCGAAGATCGCCGCAATCACCTTCACCGAGCGCGCTGCCGGCGAACTGCGCGACCGCATCCGCCGTGCGCTTCGCGACAGCATCGACAGGACCGACGATGAAGTTGCCCGCGAGCGCCGCGTCGCCGCAATCGCGGACATCGACGACGCCGCGATCGGCACGCTCCACGGTTTCGCGCTGCGCCTGCTTGCCGAGCATCCGATCGAGGCCGGCCTGCCGATCGTCTTCAGGGTGCGCGACGAGATCGCGTCGGAGATTACGGAGGATGCCGCGTGGGATCGGCGTGCGGACGTGCTGCTCGCCGACGCGTCGCTCGCCGACGACATCGATGTTCTCGACGCGTGCGGCGTCAGCTTCGACAAGATCCGCGAGCTCGGTGAGTCGATGGATGGCTTCTGGGACCAGATAACCGCGGAGCGATTCACGAAACCCGGACCGGTCAATGCCGACGAGGTGATCAAGATTCTGCTGCGGACGCTCGAATTGGTCGGCGACATCGAATCCGAGTGCACGAATCCGGACAACAAGTTGCTGATCGAGATGACGACCGTTGCCAGGCCGTACGCCGATGACCTTCGTGCGGCAGCCGGACCAGGCGAGATCGTCTCAGTCCTGGCCCGCGGCAAGCCAACCTTCAAGTGGGGCGGCAAAGGCGCAAAGGGCGACTGGCCGGACATCGACGCAGCCCGCGCACTGGGAGCCGACCTTCTGGAGGCCCGCGACGGCGCCCTTCAGGCGCTTGTCGAGAACTCGATACGCAGAATCGTCTGCGCGATGGCCCAAGAGGTCGTCGAGGAAGCGAGCAGACGCATCGCCGAAGGCGCGCTCTCCTACGACGATCTTCTCGTGCTCGCCCGCAAGCTGCTCACCGACAGCCCCGGAGGCGCGGTCAGGCAGGCACTGCACGAGCGATACACCCACCTGCTGCTCGATGAGTTCCAGGACACCGACCCGCTGCAGTTGGACATCGCGATGCGTCTGACGGCCGATCCCGAGATCGAACTCCCCGCGGGCGACCTGGCGCCGCTGGCCGGACGACTCTTCGTCGTCGGCGACCCGCAGCAATCCATCTACGGCTTTCGCGGCGCCGATCTCGCGTTGTATCTCCGGACCGGGGAGCGGATCACCAATTCGACACCACCGATCGGCGAGCTGCAGTCGCTCTCGACCAACTTCCGAACCGTCGGCCCGGTCGTTGACTGGATCAACGACACGTTCGACGGAATCATCCTCGAGCGCGAGCTCTCGCAGCCGCCGTTCGAGCGGCTGGACTCGCATCGCGGCAACGTTGGCCTCGACGGACCTGCGGTCGTTCAGCTCGGCGAGCAACCGCATCCCTACGGCACGAAGGTCGAAACTCTGCGCATTGCCGAAGGCTGCGACATCGCAGCCGTGATTTCCGACTGTATGGGTCACGGCGAAGGACCGGCATGGCAGATCGAGACGGAGGACCGCGGCGCAGCGCCGGCGCGACTCGAGGACATCTCGATCCTGTTGCCGCGCCGCACCGCTTTGCCGCAGATCACCGACGCACTGGATGCGGCAGGCATCCCCTACCGCACCGAGTCATCGGGCCTGGCCTACGCATCGGACGAAGTCCGCGCGCTGATCGCAACGCTTCGCGCAATCGACGACTTCGACGACGCACTCGCGCTTGTCAACGCCCTGCGCAGTCCGCTGTTCGGCTGCGGCGACGACGACCTGATGCGATTCGGCGCCGACGAGCAGACCCATTGGCGGATCGACGCCGACGTCGATCACCTCGACCCGAGTGACCCAGTGGCCGATGCCATCGGATACCTGCGCCAGCTCGCGCGCCAGAACAGCTGGTCCTCACCGGCCGCGCTGCTCGACACGATCGTTCGCGACCGCAGGCTCTTCGAGCTCGCCCATGTCGATTCTCGGCCGCGAGACCTCTGGCGCCGCGTGCGTTTCGTGATCGATCAAGCACGGTCCTGGTCAGCCAGCGGCGGCGGATCACTCGGCGACTACATCGTCTGGGCCGAGCGCCAGATGGACGACGACAACAAGGTCAACGAGGCGATCCTGCCCGAGACCGACGACGACGCAGTGCGGCTGCTGACCGTGCACGCGTCCAAGGGACTGGAGTTCCCCGTTGTGATCTGCGCCGGGCTTGCGAATGTGGCGCCCAAGACGCGTGGCGACGCAAAGGTCGAGGTGTTCGACGGAGGATTCGACTTCACAGTCGGATCGAAGCTCAGCAGCACTGGTTGGAGCGAACGCCATGCGAGTGACAGCGACCTTGAAGACGACGAGTTGAGGCGCCTGCTCTACGTGGCCTGCACGCGTGCGCGCGACCATCTCGTCTTCTCGACGCATCGCGTTCTCAAGCGTGGCGACGTGCCTGGCGAAGATCTGGCCTGGCTGCTCGCGGAGAGCAGCGAACCCACGCTCGTCGAGGCCTTCGAGCCGCGCGAAGCCGAGCGTATCGACGCGACCACCGACGCGAGCGAAACATCGCTGCCCGCGTACGCGGACTGGCACGCGCGGCTGACGGCTGCGCTGGACGCTGCGAAGACGCCTGACGCCGTCGCTGTCACCCAACTCGCCAAGTCGACCGAAGCCGAGGCCGCCGGCGAACCGGCCACCGCGCCCGAGCAGCTCGCCGCCCCGATCGACGACTCGGCAGGAGCCTCGCCGGACCCCGTCCGCCGCACCCGCGCAGGCACGTCGTTCGGAAGCGCGGTCCACGGTGTACTCGAGTTGATCGACCCCACCTCGCCCGACCAGGCCAATGGGCTTGCAGCCATACAAGCCTTTGTTGAAGGCGTCGAGCACGACGGACCAGTGGTGGCAACGCTCGCAAAGCACGCGCTCGCGAGCGACATCATCAAAGAAGCGGCCAGCGCCCAGCGATGGACGGAGCTGTTCGTCTGCGGCGAGCTCGATGGCACGCTTTGCGAAGGCATCGTCGACCTTTTGTTCGAAGCCGACGACGGACTGGTGATCGTGGACTACAAAACCGACAATGTCACGGCCGCGGAGTTCGCAGCGAAGGCCGTTGAGTACCGGTTCCAGGTGGCTTCATATGCACGGTTGGTGAAAGCGATCACCGGGCGCGATGTCGTGCGTGGGGTTCTGCTGCACCTGACGGAACATGGCGCCACCGAACACGCAGTGAGCATCTGAACTCTCCTAGTTGTCTCCGGAGAACCAGGCGTCGACGTCATCTGCCGGCGGGAGCATCGCGTCGCTGAGCACTCCCGCGATTCCGTCCAATTTGTCAGCGATTTCACCATCTGGCTCGTCATCCTCGGCGCGGAAGGCCACGGCCAGCGAGGCGTCGCTTTGCTGCAGGAACGCTGGTTCGGGGCTCGCCCCCAAAACGCTCGAAACCGCCCGCATCGCGCGGTCACTCAAGCGCTCAGCTCCGATCTCTCCGCTCTCGATGCGTTCAACCCAACGAGACGCAACGCCCACATTGCCCTCGGTCGTGGCCAGACCGCCCGCCTCCAGAACCCGCCGTGCAAAGTCCGCCACCGAAGCGCCAAATCGCTCGCGCCAGCCGGGCACCGCTTCGGCCAGCTCCGAGCTCGACTCCATTACTTCGTCGATCAAAGTCGCCAGGCTCGCTTCGTCGACCGGACTGACCAACGCCCCGCTCGCAGCATCGCGAGGGTGACGAGCCGAGTCGGGCGCGAAAGCCAACACGGCCTCGATCCCCTGCGCCAGCTCGATCCGATCGGCCTCGGTCTCCGCCTGGTTCAAGAAGTCAGCCGCCTCCGGGCCGTGGCCGGCATTGAGTTCGTCAAGGAACTCCCCGAGCAGAGTTGCCACGTCAGTCATCGGTCACCAGTGATCGCATCGTCCTAACGCTACGCGAAAAGATCTGGTCGACATTGGCCGGCGTCAGACTGAGCTTTGCGCCGATCTCGGCAGACGTCATACCTGAAGCACGTAGAGAAACCACTTCTGCAGCGCGCGGCTCCAACTTCGTGATCCCGATGAGCGAGTCCTTGAAGTTCGCTCGATCCTCAGCCCTGCCCGAAGCCGCAATGCCGGCGAGCTCCGCGTGACTCGCGTCGGTCTCATCAAAACCGTTGGGATCAAACGCGGCCGGGTCGACGGGTTTGGCCTTGTTGGCCTGGTCCTTGCGGATGTAGTCCACGACCGTCCAATGCACGCGCTTGTTCATCGCGGCGCGGAACTGGCCGACCTCGATGCCGCGGAAGGCGAGGAACATCTTTGTCGCGTCGAGCATCAGCTCGGCGACGACGTCATCGACATCGCTCTCATTCACCCAGGCGTTACCCGTGATCGCGTAGCCCTTGGTGATCACCTGCTGGCGCAAGGCGTAGGCCTCGAGCGCCCAGATATCCTGCCAGGTCTCGGTCAGTCGCTTGGCCGCATCGGGACCGCCCTGATTGCGGAAACGCGAGGCGCGTCGCAGCAGCGCGCGCAAATCGGTGGTCGGCTCAACGCCGTCCACTTGCTCCTGTTGCCCGTTTTCGTCTGGGCGAGCGTCCGTTATTGCATCACCAATTTCGATGACGGGCATTCTGCCAGACCAGCGACGGAATATCGGTTTGCTCAGGACTGCAGTTGAGGTGGTAGCGGCCGTCACTTTGTGACGGCCGCGCTGCAGTGAGCAAACCTGACAAGAGTTAGCGAGAGAACATCTTCCAGATTTTTTCGCCCACCCAATCGACCAGAGAGATGATTCCGATTACGACGTACAGCGCGCATACCGCGATACCTACCGTGTTGAAAAACTCCACCATGGCTTACCGGCCGGTCCCGTCAAGCGGACTCTGACGACTGCTCCGATTCGAGCAGTCCGACCGCGACCATTTCTTTCAGGACATCAGGCGTCGTCAGTCGCTCAATCCCGCGCACCGAGCAGAGCATCGCCGCTGTCTTGTCATCAGAAATCACCGGCACGAGTCCATCAGCCTTGGCCGCGATCACACTCGCGATCTCGCCGAGATCCTTCATCGGGTGGTCCCCGGGCTGCGCGATCGCTCGCTTGATGTCAAGCACTTCCTGCATCTGCTCCGGCGTCAGAACAACCGCCGCGACTGGGGGCCAGTCGCGAATCATCTCCAACGTACCGAGGAAGCGAAAATCCTCCAGAGTGCTGTTGCGCTGCAGCTCGACGTCGACCTCATTGACGATTCGAGCTCGCTTGCCGAGGTACTTGACCAGTGTGAGCAGCGAGCCCTGCTTGCCGAGGTTGATGAAAACCGTCGTGTCGACGTATAGGCGCTCCGCGCTCTCCACCGGTCGATCGGCGTTCATGCGCTTTTACGAAGAACGGAATCCAACCGCTGGTCGTTGATGAAGCCGACAGCATGAGCAGCCTTGGCGTTATCGACCAGTGCCGCCGGAAGGCGCGGCCAGGCTCTACTTGCCTCGAGCGCCGCGAGTTCGTCGTCGCCTGCCCAGATGCCGAGCTTTTCGGCGACGGTAACGTGAACCTTGGCCTTCACCTGATCCCAGAGCACGTCGAGTTCGGGTCTGGTGATGCCGAAGTCACCTTTGCTCAGCCGGTAGAGCATCGCGGGCGGGCTCACATCAAAAGCGTCAGCTGCTAACACGAGCGTGCGCAAATCGAATCCTTTGCCAGCGTTCTTCGATAGCCATTCCAGGACCGCTTCCACAGGGTGCAAAAACTCACTGGCGAAGTAGTTCGCTTGTTGCTCGTTCGGGTCGACGGGATTACCGCCGACGTCCTTGCTGTCCTCAACGCGCCCCTTGTGGTTAAGCACGTGATGACCAATTTCGTGACTGAGCGTGAAGCGTTGCCGCGTCGGGAAGTCGGTCGCCTGCAGGAAGATGAAGTTCTGGCCGCGCTTCTTGAGGTAGGCGCCGGCCACGCCGTCGGGCATCAACATCACGCAGACGGGGATGCCGAGATCCTCCTCGACGAGTTCAAGGATGTCTTTCTTGAGAGGCTGATCAATCGGAATTCCCAACTGCGCGCGCAAGTCACGCGCAGCAGCCGTGGCTTCGCGGATGTGGGGATCGCTCAGCTCGGTCATCAAGCGGCGAAGATTCGGCTACGAACCGACGACGGAACGGAAACTGAGGAAATCATCCATGATCGCCTCCATCTCTCCAACTGCTTCGCGGGCCGCATCTGCGCCGCCTTCATTTCGGAACATCGTTGTCGGTTCCGGCTCGCGGAGCAGCAACTCGTCAGTGCTCACGTCGAGCGCATAGGCAATCACAAGCAGCTCGCTGACCGCGAATGCCCGCTTCCCGTTCTCGGCGCGAGAAAGTGCGGCGGAGTCGATGCTTGTCTGCCGCGCCAGCTCATTCTGGGCGATGTTCTTCTCCGTGCGGAGCGACTTGACCCGACCGCCGATTTCGGCGGCGTCCAGAAACTCGGATTGTTGAGCAATTGTCATATTCACAATTCAGGCTACCCCACCGCCCGGCTGAAGAAAGTTTGACTCGGGACTAACGCCGCGGTTCGGCGCTCAGCCTTTTCGACTCCAGTGCACCTTCCTTGGCGAGCTCGTCGGCAACTCCGTTCTGCTCCCTTGGGATCCTTTCGTACGTGACCCGGCCCGGATACATGGCTGCCTGCGCTTCGACCTCTTCTTTGAGTTTGATCAGGCGCTCGGCTCTCGCGGTCGAAGTCTTATTGAGGTGGCCGGAGACCACAGTTGAGTCCATCCGCACGTGAGCCGATGTCGCGCCCGCTTCCCACGCGGCCCGCAGCGCGTTCCGAACTGCCGTGTACTCGGCGACGTTGTTCGTTGCTTCGCCGAGCGCATCCGACCGGAGCAGGCGCACGCCGCCCACGATTACGTAGCCGGCCCCGGCGGGACCGCCGTTCGGCATTGAAGAGCCGTCGCTCCAGATGTAAACCTTCATGCCTGTCTCCTGTCGATCGTCACGCGATTAAGTCGAACCATTGTCAAGTGAATACCAGCAGACGGCATATTCCGTGTGGGCCGCGCGAATGATCGTCGACTGACACCTCGCTTCGCGGATTTTTAATGTCAGGGATTCGGCGAGGCCGCGACCTGACATGCATGCAACACGAAAACCTCCCCCGCCTCTTCATCAATCACATCCCAAGCCTCGACTGGCTGATCGCTCTCGAGTTCGGCCGGGTCGATGAGGGCCAACCCGAGGACCATTGGGTGGGCGTGAGCGAGGACTTCGGATTTCTGTGCGACGCGCCGCAAGGTCGGCCCGTCGGCTTCAAGATCCTGAGGTTCTCGCGGTTCGACCTGGACGACCCAGATGTCTCGGCCATCTGGGAAACGCCCTTGTTCACCGCGCCCACCCTTGGGTTGGCTCGGGCTTCGGCGGGTGAGGTTGCGACAGTGGCGCGAGCGACGTTTGGTCCCGAGCCGACGGTCAATCGTGAGTACTTCAATGAGGCGCTAGAAGCTGAGTCCGAGGCCGAGGAGATCGTGAATTGGCGAGTGTGCCTTGAGACCGGGGACTGCATGGCGCACTATGGACTGGGAATCGCGCTGTTGGAGGCCGACCAGGCTTCCGAGGCATATGACCATTTGCGTTTCTACGCGCAGATCTCGCCGGAGAATCCTTGGGCGCATCACTGGCATGGACGGGCGGCAATGGCGCTAGGCGAGCTGGGCGAGGCTCGGGCGGCGCTTGGGCGGTCTTTGGAGTTTGAGAGCGAGGCGGAGCTGATGAACCGGTCGAGAATGTTGTTGGTTCGGTTGGAGCGAGCGGGATAGACCGAGCCTGAGATGAGTCAGCGACTAGCACTGACTCGGAGCTAAAGCCTTCTCCTCGGCCGAATTGCCAGCCCTGCCGTGCTGCCCTGTCAGTCTCTTCTAAGTCAATCGCGACAAGAATCGACGGTCTGTACTTTGGAAGTCCATCCGAGTGATAGCTCAGTTCAGCGAAGCATGGAAGCAGCGATGGTCCGCCTCGCGATGCCTCCCAACGCAACCGAAGTGACATGGCCGGAAGTCGCCAATCATCTCGAACTGGAGCCCGTCTGGGCGAAAACCCAACCCGACGCCTGTTGGTGGACTGGAAGAGGCGCCAGTCGAAGTCTCACGGTCGTCGAGGTGTATGCGCGTGTGACGAAACTGCTGCCGGGAAATCGGTCAAAAGTATGCAAAGACGTTCTGAAACTAGCGTCAATACGCGAAGCCATTTGGGAGCGACGCGCGTCGCTCGAGGTCAATCTGCTGGTGGTCGTTCCGAGGCAGCTCGAGGCTGAGTTGCATCCATCGCGCGGCTCCTGGATGAACTCGGCGATTCACCAAATGGTTCAGGTAACGCCCGTTGATCTGTCGGGCAGCCAAGTTGATCAACTGTTAGAAAGGCAGCTCCTGCAGCGTCGGTGAGCCCTCGTCAGATTTTCCGCCCGCCTGCGGCCTGCCAGCTATGTCAAAGAAGCAGGCAAGCAAACATGTTCGAAAGCTCCGCAGCGACAAAAAGCGAACAAACGCGAAGCCTCCGAGGTCGGCGGATCCGGTGAGCAAGATGTGCGGAAGTAAGCGGTCGTACACAACGCGTAGTGCCGCGCTGTTCTTTGCCCGAGCGGATGGACTTCGGGCGTACGAGTGCCCGCATTGTTCCGGGTGGCATCTCACATCCAAGAATGTGAGGCGTGTCAACCCAGGGCGGGTCGATGGATTCGCTTCTACTGACTAATCCGTGGTGCGGACTTCTCAGTCGTCAGTCTGGGTCTCGTCAGCTCGCTTTGTGAGATTCCGCGGTTTCGAGCGAGTTGCTGGCGA
Source organism: uncultured Solirubrobacterales bacterium (assembly GCA_937128795.1). Lineage (GTDB taxonomy): Bacteria > Actinomycetota > Thermoleophilia > Solirubrobacterales > JACPNS01 > JACPNS01. Next base: position 160,450 of record CAKZMQ010000011.1, read on the forward strand.
GCTCCGCGATCACATTGAATCCGCATAGACCCAGGTAGCGCGTCTAATCAGGTCGAATCCATGGGTGGGTCGGAAGTTGGTACGCGCACCGTACCGAGATGTGATCTCTTTGCGTATTGCCTTCTGAAGTTCACTTGGTCGCTTTCGATCTGCACTCATCAATGGATGAAGGGCGATGATCACGGAGTCATCGCCTCCTTCCCAATCAAACAGAAGCCCTGGCTGACCTTCAATCGAAATCGGTTCTCCGTCAAATTGAGATTCGAGAATGTTCAATCCCACGTCGGTCAACCCTGCCCACCGCTTATTCGGCTCGAATTCGCCTAGGAGAACGTCAATCATGTCTGCGGCAAGTCGCCAGTCCAGCAGCCCATGAAATCTCATGTTTCGGAAGTCTCGTAAGCAGTCATAACACGACGAGTCGCAATTCGCCGCATGCTTCTCTGTGTCGAATTCAGCCACGAGCACTTGCGCTGCTTCCATCAGCGACTGAAACACTTCGCGCTCACCGAGATGGCTGCAGTATCCAGCCCCGTTCGCGAGCGAGTCAGCAAGAAAAACTTCTGCCCACGGCTTATTGGCACGCAACAAAGGACGAATTCCAATGTCGAGTTCGTCAGTCTGAACTTCCAGCAGCCGCGACGCAGCACCTCGTAATAAGAAGCCCAGCGAGTACCACGCGCCCTTGCCGGCCGGAGTAAGCGTTCCCATCGACAGCCCTTCTGGGGCATCGTCTTCATCGATGCCAATCAGTAGTACATCCGTCAGCTTTGATGACGACAGGGCAACTGATCTGCCAGCGGCCGGAGTGGTTGCAATATTCCTCGATTCAAATTCGTTAAGGGCATCCCTAACAATCCATCCGCCTTGCTTTCCAACTTCGGTCGTCGGTTCGAACAGATAATCGTGACCACCGTTGTCATTGATCTGCACCATCCGCGCCGTGCCATGTCGAATCTGCAGCGATCCAAGCTTCGAAAGTTCGAGCTCGCGCTCGTCAGCGAATCTCGGCTGTGTGCCACTACTCGTCCAGTCGAACCAATCTCGGTAGGGCGTTGGTCGAAAATCTGTTCGGTAGCCAAGCGGTTCGATCGCGTCAATCTGCCTGAAGAGTTTTGGGTCCGATTCTCCGCAAATAGAACACTTGAGGCGCACCAAATCCGATGGATCGAGTCCACCACATGCCCGGCAATAGTGGTATTTGATCCTTGGTCCAAGCGGGTCGGGATCGGACTTGACAATTCCGCCCTCCGGCATGTAATTCGCGATGCCGGCAACCTTATGGATCATTTTGTCTTTGACCACATCGGACCCCGGTGCCCACTGCGAAATCGCGATCGAATCCTCTCGGTCGATGACGTGCCGTGGGGGAAACGAACTGGGTCGACGCGTGTAAAGGAGCTTGACCCGTGATGGGAATCCGAACATCGGGAGAAGTCCTCGACCGGCCAGGAATTCGCTCAGATCGTCAGTATCGGCCGCGCCCGAATCGATTGCTTGATCAATTTCTTTCACCGCCGCATCGGCAATCCAGTCAGCGAGTTCGATCACTTGCCGCCTGACCTCGTCCGACGCAGCCACGGCCAATGACACCGCTGTTTCGCGAGTCGACTCCCGGTGGGCAATCAACTCACGCCCGATATGTGGTCTTACGGTTGCCCAATCCGCAATTTTGCCGAATTGTCCATGAACGTTGTATCCAAAATCAATTTCTTTCAACTGGTTGCGAACCGTTGCAAACGCCTGTCGAAGGGAATCCGCCAACAGCGTTCGCTTGAAGATGGGAAGTCTTTCAAGGTCGATATACGGCGGCTTTGGAGGGTCTCCGGTGATTTGCTCTGGATGCCGGAAATAGTGCTCATCGTGACTCCTTCCCCTCGCAACAGTAAGAGCAACCGAAAGAGGTGTTTCTCTTCGACCCGCACGTCCAACCCGCTGCTGATAGTTGAAGCGCATCGGAGGCATATTGCCCATCACGACCGCCTGAAGTGAGCCGATGTCAACTCCGACCTCCATCGTTGTAGTCACGCTCAGTAGGTCGATTTCGCAGGCCAGCTTTGGTGCGTCCGAGTCCAGCATGATTCCCTGAAACGCGGCCTGCCGTTCCTGGGCATCGAGTGGGTCTGTTTGGCCCGTCAATTCCTCGGTGTTGAGTCGAAACGGTTCTTCACCTTCTTCAAACTGGGGGGCGTAGTAGTTGCGCATGCGCTCAGCCGCTTCACCTTGCACTTCGACCTTTCCGCCACAGTGAATGCACACTTCGGCCGAGGCATGTAGCGACAACTGACCGCAGCGAACGCAGGAATACTCGCTACTGCCGTCCGGGTCCACATAGGTATGAAGGGGATCAATCAGCCACTGGCGCACAGATTTTGAAGCGGTGAGGACAGCCTCAACAGTCTCCGAGAGTTGACCGGAATCAACGCCTTTAGTTTCGGCCACAAACTTCATGTACTTTTTGAAATCCGCCGGAGCGCTTGCATCTTCCTTGCCTTTCCGACCTCCAATGAATCGGCGTGCGTTTCCAAGAACTCGGATTGCAGAGTTTGATACTTCACGCAGGGCCTGGGTGTCTAGGACCGAATCTTCCGGGATCTTGAACGCGGGATCGATCGTGAGCCGGCCCAAGCCGACTGACTCGAAATCGCGCCGCCTGCCGGCGAAAACCACATACAGAATCTCGATGAGAAGCGATTCGCGGAGTTCCTCGAGCCAGTCCGACTCTTCCGAAGAAAGGCCTTTCCGTACTGCCACTTCACCAGCATTGAAGTCAAATAATGAATGCCACGAACGCTCAATCCCCCCAATGGATCTCGTGGTTCTGAGCCGGAACTTCCCCGTGGGTGTGACACCCAGTTGAAGGAGTACGTGCTCGATGTTTGATCGAATGTCCTGCAGTCGAACGGAACCAATTTTTACGCGGGTCTTGAACTGTTCAAAAAGCGCCTTGTCATCGTCTGAGACCGGCAGTCCCGCGAACAGGTCGCTAGCAATGTTTGCCATTTCCCGGTTTGATTCACGAAAGCGCTTGAACTTCTCAAGATCCTCTGGATCTTTACTGCCCGACAGGACCGACTCGTAGCCGCTGAAATCAGACGCCACTGTTTCCTTTGCCTTAAGCGCTTGCGCAGCAAGCGAACCTCTGATCAGGTCTTCGTGATGACGGAACTCAATCGCTGCAGCAAGCTTGGCCGCATCCTGACGACTGTCAGTGAAAACAACCAGTTTTCTTTGCTCTGGGGTCTGGGCAACTTCCTGAATCAGGGCGTCAGACAAGACTTGCGTGACCTTCTCGAAACCGGTCCGTAGAAACCGAATCGGCGAAGGCGAACGCCCCGGATCTGATGCCACGTCGCCCATCGCCGCACGTTCCCATGAGTCGTCGCAATGAGGGCAATAGCGTGGGATTGCTGGTGCGTCCGACTCGTCGCCCTCCACGCTGAGCCGCCAACCTGTCGAGTTTCCAGACTCACCCGGGCGAGCGAGTCGCCCTGACGCGGGGTCGAATCGCGCTGCCTTAAATGAATTGCGCGTATCACCGCGCTTCCACGGTTTCTCGTGCAGCGGCTTCGTATGCCCGTCAGGCGTCGGCCAGTAGATCGCATAACTTGCTGCTGATCGGTCAGCTGCTTCAAACTCAGGGAGTTGATCAAGCTCCGGGTAGTCCGGCAGCAAAAACGAGTCGACGCTTGACTCTGGATCTTTCGCGCGGTAGCCACCAAGGAAGACTTCGTTGCATGTCTGACAACGAAGTAGGTCCAACACCCGGGAGCCGCAATCACATACGACCCGTGGCTGCCTATAAATCCTTCCAATCGGTCGATTCTCAAACCGGAATTTGTCGGGAACCACTGCGCATTCAGGATCCGAACAAGCCCAAAAGCCCAGGACGTTCTGAAAGAAGAGATGCTCACGCACTGAGCCAGCATCGTCTCGGCTCGGGTATCCGGCCTGCATCAGCCACAACAATCCCTTGAGTGCAGACTCTGAGTTCTCGTCGGCATCGAAGACTGTGCTTGCCAGCTCAGTGGCCGACCTCGCGCGGGCCGATCCGTTGTCATCGTCCCAACAAGCAGCGCGAAGAATCTCATCAAGTCGAAGCTTCGTTCCAACTTCAGCGGCGCATCCTTCTAAATCACTGCCGACCTCTCGCCCAGCAAGTTTCCCAAGTTCCTCGGCAACCTTTTCGACATCCCGTGAAAGCGCGTTACCAAGGTTCGCAAGCATTTCGCGAGATTCTCGAACTTCGCGGAACTCGATGACTGGCTTGTGGGATTCAGCGCCAACGATTTCGACGGTTGTGTCATCGACGCCAAAGAACTGCCCGAGAAAACTTCGATACTCCTCCACTGAGTTTCCTGCCGAAGCGCTCGCGGCAAGGAATCGCACTCGATCCGCACGATCACCGAGCCCTAGCCGGTGAAGAAGGGTGCGAAGCAGTAGTGCAACCTCAGTTCCGGCAGTTCCGCGATATACGTGCAGTTCGTCAATCGCGATTGTGAACTTGTGGGACGGGTCAGCTTCGAGCCATTCGCGAGTCGATTCGAAAATGCGTGACTCGTCGTCTCGCTGAAGCATCACGTTGAGCATTGAGTAGTTCGTGACCAAAATGTCTGGCGGGGAAACCTGCATGTCCCAACGAGAACGCATCTCGGCGCCGAAGGGATTCTGAAAAAACTCGCGGTGCGAGAGCGGCGCGCGTCCGTATCCGTCCTCCATATCGCGCATGTACTTGCGCAGGTCATCCTTTTTACGCTTGGTCGGCGAGGTGCGGCTTCCCGCGACGGGCGTCCTGCCGGTATACCGCCCAAAATAAAAGCGATTGCCTCCGCGATGCTCGTCCATCCAATCGCGGCTGTTATCACTGTCAAGCGAAACGCGTAACCGTTGCATCTGGTCTTCAACCAGTGCGTTCATCGGATAGAGCACCAATGCCCTGACAGCGGGTTTCCGTGCCTCGCGGTCCGTTCTCTGAGGTTCCCACTTCCCGTTCTCGTTCCACCATGCACTGCTGGACGCGCTTCCGTCAACAGGTGCCCAACTCACGGATTCTTCGAGAAGTGTGTTGAAAATCGGAAAGAAGACGGACTCGGTCTTACCCGAGCCCGTGCCTGCAGTTACAGCGATGTTCTTGCCCGAGCAAACTGCTTCAAGAGATTTCTCCTGATGGTCGTATAGCGACCAACTTGGGTCGAAAACGCCGGACGATTCCAACATCCGCGCGAGGTCGCCAGAGGCACCAGCAATCTCACACGACTCGGACAGTGTCCTTCCGGCTGACTTGAATTTTGCGATTGGTTCAATCCACGGAGCCCTACAGATCGCACCATCCTCGAGCAGCCGCTCCCGGCGCTCTTCGTCAAGCCTGTCATGACGAAGCGCGAAAAGCGTTTCGTAGTACCGGATATATGAATCCAGAACCCTTTCGTGAAGGGTCAACGGATCACTGAGCATTGACTTCGATCATTTCTTGTGACAGCGATTCGGCGATTCGCGAAGCTATTCGATCAGGCACATTCTCGTACCGAATACATCGCCACGAGCTTTCAGTCGGGTGCGTGAACTCCGGATCACCTTCGGGGAGGCGGCCCGAGCAAAGCGTTGCGCACCGCGAGTGAAGCGTCGGTAGTCCCGCATCTTTCGGGACCCACAGGCACATCTTTTCGTAGTCGAAGCAGAGCACGCGTTGGCCTTCCCATCGAAAGATCTCGTAAACGGCATACTCGCGGGGGAGTCGGTTCCAATGGACAGGGTCAGTCGTCGCGCTACTGCTCTTCACGTCATTGAGGGCGTGGATCACATCACCATAGGTCCTGGTTCTATACAAGCCCGTTGACTCTGTTTCGTCAACAATTTCGAATTCAAGCGACTCCGAATTGAACTTCTCGGCTTCGAAGCCGATCGGAAGTTCTCTCCTTGTCCCAACGTCGAGATAGTCAACCAAACGTGGGAGCTGGGATGCGATGTCTTCAGAAACGTTGAAGGTGCAGCGTGCACCAAGATGCCCTGCAAGTTCGTCCGCTTGATCGAAATTGTTCAGTTGCACGAGCAGCGTCGTCGGTGCTCTGAACTGCGGGACGCATTCGACGTACAGATCAAGTTCCTCAGCGGCGTCTTCGAGAATCCCTGAACTCGATCCGACGTCGTAGAAATCAGCTGGCCTCGACCCTGTTACCAACGCCCGCCCTCCACTCCTCGAAAGCAATGTGACGACAGTTGGGCAGATCGCCCATGATTTTCCGCCTTCCCAGTTGACCTCAATGTGACCCAGATCCTCTAGCCGACGAGCGGCGATCCAAGCGATTTCGCGATTCCTTGCCTCCACGCCGTTCAGCCAGTCGACGGCATCCTTGAATGCTGCCCAAGTGCCGGTACGGCGCTCACTTAAGTACGCGAGTAGGACGTCGTAATCAAGCCCCACATTCACCGCTTGTTCAACTCCAATGCGACGTTGACAAATGTGTTCCACTGCTTTTGAAAACGCTGTGGCACCGCATCGCGATGATTGAGGACCGTGTTCGACCACTTGACGACTGCATCGGCGTCACCGTCCGTCTGAATGTCGGCGGGCGAGTCGCTGACTCTCTGGACCTCGATCCGCTCGCCGCAGCTCCGGAGTATCCAGGCCGCCTTGAAGTCAACATATGAAATAAAATCGCGGGCTTCGAGCCCATCCCAGTTTGCAGGGCGTTTCGATTTTGGAACTCTGATGTCGCGCAACCAGTCGGGTCTCGGTTGATCACCGAACTCCGAGATCTGGCCCGGCTTCGAACCTAGGGCAAAGTAGTGGCCACCACCCATCCTCGCAAAGATGGGCAAAACGCCGGGGCTGCAGGTCTCTTCCGAATAAGCGCCCGAAATCCAGGATTCGTCGGGCTGTCGAACCGATTCACTGCCAACGAGCGCACTGCCACTTTCAATCGGCTTCCCATTCTGACGATTCATCCTGTGCGCGATCGAAACTTGAACCGGTTCCGAAAATTCATGCAGTGACCGCGCGGTGGAGAATGTGAGTGTGATGTCGTCCATGACGAGCTCGTGTTCCCCAGGATCAAGCCGAAGTGTGCTCAGATCCAGCGACCCCTTGTCAAGCATGGATCTAAGACCGTTCACTTCGACGCTCTCGATCTCGTGGTCAGATGAACTTGCCACCAGTCTCGGTTCGAATCCACTCATATAGACCTTGGACCCACCACGGAGCCTGAGACCACCGATGAGCTGCGAAGTTGAGTCTGATCGCGGAACAAGACACCTGAGCTCAGGGATGTCAGTCCTCGCGCCAGGTTTGAACCAGATGTCTTTGTAAAGAGTCCAGCCGTCGGGAAGCGCCTTTGGTCGAACCGGACCCGACATTGCAGTGACCGCACTTGCGAGGTACCGGCGCGCAGCATCGTGGATTCGATCGTGGATCAAGACGCAATGCGGTCTATCCGAAGAAACGCGGGAAACGCTCATCCAGCCCTCAACGTCCATATTCTCCGCGAACGGGACAACCGAAGATCGAGTAAAGGTCAGCGCAAAATTCGACATTTTCAGAGTTATGCCGTCTAGACGCTTCGAATCAACTTCAAATGGCAGTCTCTCGTAGTAGTGCTGTAGGTCCGGCTTCAACACGAATCCGTGTGGAAACTGCGGTGTGAAAGTCTCGGGGAAACCTTCGGGGCGCTCCGGCCTGAATAGGAATGTCGTCTTTCTCCGATTGGAGAGCATCGCGAGCCGAATGTCTCCTCGTCGACGACCTTCGCGGTCGCGAAGCGCGCCATCCCATTGCTCAAACTCACGAAATGCAATTTCGATGAGCTGCTGCTCAATATTGCCGGTAGCGGCCCGAATCATTGCCGTCCCGCGCGGCGTGAAGTGATGGTCAGCCTCGGCCCACCGCTTCACGCGTCGATAGAGCTGTTCTCTCGTCAAGGCATCGCCAGGCCGTAGGTCCGATGCGAGGAAACAGTCGGGCAGTCGGTATCTGTCAGTGGCTCTAAAGATGCATTGAGAGATTGGCCAACCGACCTTCGTAAACCATTCAGGCTCAGAAATCATTGGATTGCCCCGCTTGCCGGCGAGGTCATCTCCGAGCCATTCGCCAAGCGAGACCCATAAGAACGAAAGCTCCCCGAAAGAGTCTTCAGCGCGCTTTCTGTCGAGTCCAGTGAGCAACTCCAAGCGCGTGTAGTAGTCGTTGGCGTTAATGTGGGCGGACTCATCTCGCCCCATTGCCGATGCGGCCAAAACACAGACAGCGAGCAAGGGCAAGTAAGTTGGAGCGCCTTCGCGGTGCTCGTTCCAGCGATTCCACCGTCGCATATAGGTGCCGAACGGATTACCCACAGCATCCAGGTTGGATCGAACTTCGCTTACTAGATCTTTGGAGGAGGTCTCGAGAAGGTCGGCGATTTCGTCAAGCTCATCCTCGTCGAGCGCCAAGTAGACCGGGCGACCTTCGAACGCAGCATTGAAGAAACGATCCACGAGGGCGTCGATCCACTTGCACTCGAGTGCGGACGGTTCAATGTTTGGAGGCATAAGAGCGTTATGAGCAATGGCCGAGGCTTAGACGGGCATTCTGACAATCGAACGCGCCCATGTCAAGCGACGCAGTCAATCAGACAACTTTCTTGTCTGCGTTTCCGATTCGAGTTCGACCGCCACTGATCACCGGCGCCACACCGCAGCGAATCAAACCCGCGCAGTTGAAGAGTCGTAGCGCTACGACCGCGACTAGCTCTAGCGTTGTCTCGCGTGACACGGGTAGTAAAGACAAAAAGCCGCCAAACCAGCACGAAGCCAGGGCGAGCGCCACTCGTCGCCTCCTACGCAGCGATCGAACAGGCCGGCTACTCAACTTGGCGCCAAGCTGAATCCGATTTTCTGGCTGCCATGCGTGCGTTCGATGCGCTCGTCGCATCCGGCGTCGCAGACCAGGGCGATATCCAGAACGGTAAAGGCGACTACTTCAATGATGTCTTGGCGCGTTTGCTCGAGGAATGTTCAAACAAGACGCTTCACACTCGCCCTGACGTGCCCGGCTTGTCGTTCCCACGCCACATGCTTGACGTTGCCTATCCGGCGATCGGAACAGTGAAGTTGACGATTGAGACGAAGGCCACCGGAATTCCGAAGCACGCGAGAAATGAAAAGCAACCTCACCCGGAAGGCCGCGCTGGAAGCGCAGACTTAGAAAAACGGATCAAGGAAGCAAGCTTTAAAAACATCGACCTAAAAGGCGAAGTTGCGCGCTTGGAGGGAAAGGGCGACGGCGCGACTTCAGACCTTGGACAGTGGCTTGGTTCAACGGAACCGCGGTGCTTTCTGTTCCTCAGTGTTCGAGTTCGCGACGAAGCAGATCTCAAAGCGACGGAACGCTTCGCTCAGATCGCGAATACGTGGTTCGACGGTGTAGGCCTTTGCGCCTATGGCTGGGACAAGGCTCACAAGGAATACGAGACGAAGAAACTCACCGCTCCCAACATCGAACTAGATCGCGTGCTGTCAAACGTCTGCACTGCCCTAAGACTGATGGACTAGCTCAGTTGGAGCGCTTCGATCGCGAACGGCGGCGGTTTCTCAACAGATCTCCAGCCGCACGAAGAGCCGCGACGTCTGCAGGCGCGACGCCCAGATCCTCGATCAAGACCTTCTGATCAACCAGCGTCTGCAGCTCCGCATGCTGCCGACTTCTTAGAAGCCGATCGACATCGTCGATAAAACGCGAATGCTCTCTCGACGGCCGTGCCAAAACCAGCTTCTCCGCTTCTGTCGGCTCAAGCTTGAGAACGCCGCCACCGTACGAGCGGCCGACCAGCTCGGCGCTGAGAAGGGTGAGCGACGTGTAAAACGATGCCGCCAGCCCCCTGGGGTCCGTGCCGTTGTGAAGGCGAACACCATGAACCGTGTTCGTATTTAGCGCGCCCGCTTCATTGCTGACCAATCGCGGAAAATCAGACGCCATGTACGTGAGTAGGAGTGGCGGTGCATCTGCGACTTGACTCGTCGGCAGCGAGTACCACGGCGAACGAATCCGACACTTGTACCTCTCGTGCAATCCGTCCTCCTCCGCGCTTTTGATTAGCGCGTCAACACCTGATGGGAGCTCGCTGAGCTGAGGGTCGATCACGATCATCTGCGTCGCCGCGCCGCGGGCATCGAGTTGGGCAAAATCTTCATCCGCAATCCGAGCGCCGGGGACGTGCGTAGCTTTGCTTACTGCGCGCCGCAGGAGGGTGGGATCAATGTGCGCGACTTCGTCCAACCTTCGAACGAAGAAGCTGTTGGCTCCGGTGACAGCTCCTATGTCGACTCTCGCTAGGTCGCGGAGATACCGTGCCGCGTCACTTGATCGAATCTCGTCATAGACCGCGAGCGCGTCGGGATCGATAAGCCCGGCCAGCAGTTTGTGACCAGCGCCCGCGTCGATGGTCGTAGTGTCAGCAGAGTCAGCATCAAGCGCCTCCACGTTCGCAGCTGACCGCACTGTGATGCTTTCACAAGGTCCCTCCCCCTTTCCATCGCAGAGCAAAAGAACCACCTCTTCTTGCGCTCCGGGGAATACATGCTCGTTGAACATCACGACTTCGACACGAGCGAACGAGTCACACATGAAGCGCATGACGTCGGACGCATACTGCGCGTGCACCATCTCGGCTGGGAGTACTTGGGCTAGTCGCCCGCCTGTCTCGACGAAATCTGTCGCGTGAATGAGCATCGGCACCCAGCTGGACGCCAGTCGGGTGATCTTCACACCGTGGGCGTCGGCGATCGCTTTCCCCTTCCGTCCGTCATAGAGCTGGTAGCGAACGTAAGGTGGATTCCCAACTACCGCGGTCACTTGTTGGCTACGGACATCAGTTGAGGGAAGCTCTAAGAAATCCTCTTGGATTAGGGAGGCACCACTGGCAGCAAAGTCCCGAGCCTCCGCAAAGGCGTAGTCATCGACGTCAACCCCGAACAGCTGCTTCGAAGGTTCGGTAGAGCCGAGCTTCGCAAGTCGCTCCTTTGCTGCGTGTAGAAAAACGAGTCCGCCAAACGATGGATCGAGCACTGTGTCAGTGGCCTCTCGCACTGACCAGTTGACCAAGAAGTCGGCCATAACTGTTGGCGTGTAGAAGGCACCTAGGTGCTTTTGGCGAGTGGAATCGGAGTACACAGTCTGAGTCAAGTTACGTCGAAATTCGGACAACCCGCGCCCCAGCCCTGCAGGCTGAGACGGGAAATGCATAACACGAACATACGTTCGCCCCAGGACGGAACGTTCCTGCCGCTAACCCGCCTCGTCTTTTGCACGTCAATCTACGTCGCAGTGACGGACCATTTGAACGAAAGCGCGAGACCTCGCTTTCAGTCTCAACTTAGTTGATGTCGTCAAGCAAGTCCTTTGGACTGACACCCAGACCACCAGCCAACCGAACAATCGTCGACAGCCGCGGATCCCTAGCCCCACGTTCGAGCAAACTCACTTCTGTCCGATGAAGATCTGAAGCATCACCAAGCGCCTCCTGAGAGAGGCCGGCTTCCAGCCGAGCCTTGCGAAGGTTCTTCGAGAATCGCTCCTTGGGTTCCACCCGGCGAATCGTGATGGAGTGCAGACAATATGTCTACAGACAAAACCTCACATTTTTAGATAATGTCGTGCTCGGCAAGCCCGCAGGACCAGCGAGGAGCAACAGGATGAGAGAGCAGAGATGGAGTCGCATGTTGCCGCGACGTGATGCCTCTGTCGCTGCGCCTAACCAGTCAGGAACTGATCCTGACTCCGGACAACTGGCTGGCAAGAGCGATTCAACTTCAAGCTCAGGTCGCAGAAAGCCATACCTGGTGGGCGCACGGTTTGCTCCCACCTACAAGCCTCGTGTCGAAGGAGCTATTGCGGATGCCGGCTCGATTCTTGGTCGTCCAGTCACCATGCAGGACGCGATCAGCTCACTGGTCGAGGAAGCATTCCATGGAGATCGCGCTGAGGTCGCGCAGCGTATTGCCAACCTGATCGCGCGAAGTCAAGAGCGCGAGAACGCAAAGGTACAGGCAGCAATCGCAGAAGCTGAGGCGCGCTGAACCTCAGTGCGGCCAGCTCGACTCTGCGCTCACATCCGCGTCCCGCGACGAGCCGAGCGTGCTGCCTGCGCTTGACGCTGAGCAACCCTGATGTCATCGCGCTTGCCATTCATCGCCGCCCATTCGCGTTTTGCCACCCGGTCAGTCGGCTCCTTGTAAAGCCGATACGTCTTCTCCTCAACCTTGTGATTCTTGACGTATTTGGCTACAGCCAACGCAGCCTCGGCCCACGCATCGACGACCTCCGGACCGGCACTGCTCGCGAGAGGCTGCAAGAACTGCTCGATGTAATCAGGCCTAGTTCGAAGCAGTTCCGCCTTAAGTGCCCGATCAGCCGCCCCGGGATCCACCGGCTGCTCCGCGGACAGCTTCACCATCTGCTTCGAGTGCCGCGTAGCAACCGCTTGTCGCGCGCGAGTTCGATCCGAAACCGGCAGGCCAGCACCATGCCCAGCTCGCACTTCGTCAAACGCATCCAGCGCCTCTCTCGGCAGGTACCCGCGATTGGAGTATCGCCCGCGCGTGAACGCGACGTACGCGTGCTCATAAGAGGTCAGATCCGAGAGCAGCACGAACGAACTATCGATCGTCGCGCCCTGCGCCACGTGCACCGTTGTCGCGTAGCCCAACCGCATGACGCCAGGGTCGCTCAATTCGCCTTGGCCGATGGCAACTACGTTGCCGCCGTCCATCTCGATTTCGAGTTCGCCGTCGCCCGCGACCCCGATGATCGTTCAAAAGTCCCCATTCTCGATCTCATGACGTTCAAAGCGCTTACGAAACAAGACTCGATCGCCGTCGTGAAATGTGCCGCACGGCGTGACTACTCGTTCCTCCGAGATCTCGTCGAGCTTTAGGCGTTCCTTCTGCAGCGCCTTGTTCAGCCGGTCGACCTCGCGGTTGGTGGCGGCCAGCACAAGCGACCCCTCGGGATCACCTTCGGCGATCCAGTCTTCGACAAGCTTCGCTTCAGTCGAGTCGGCAGTGTCGAGCACCTCGATGCGCCCGTTGTCAAGCGCTTCGTCGACAGCGGCATCAACGTCACCTTCGGCTAGGTGGTCGGCGATCGAGAGGTCGACGCCCAAGGTCGCTAGTGCAGGGTTCGCACTCGACAGTGCCCCAGGGACGAGGTATGC
>CAKZMQ010000012.1 GCA_937128795.1 uncultured Solirubrobacterales bacterium
CGAATCCGGGTTGATGCTGATGGCCGCGGTGCTGCTCGGCGCGGCCATGGTGCTTAAGCGCTATCTGATGGACTGGCGCGAGCGCCAGGGCGCCGGACGGTCTGGGGCGGTGTCCAACGAGAGCCCGCGCAGGCCGGTGCCGGGCAATCCGTTCAGCGGGCTGACGCGTATGCTCGGTTCGCGTTACCTGCTGGGTATAGGCGCGTTCATCCTGCTGCTGACCTCGGTCAGCACCTTTCGCTGATCGGGGGTGAGCGTCGCGGTGAGCGAGTCCGGCTTTGCCAGCTCGAGGAGCGTCGCCTCGTAGGCGGCGTTCACGACCCGGGCCGGCACCGTATTCGGGTCAAGAGCGTTGCCGTAGTAGTCCGTCGCGTCGGTTCGCGGCCATTCGTCGTCCTGGCTCGCGCCGCCGGTCGGGACGCCGGGGAAGCGGCGGCCATAGAGCCCGTCGATGTAGATGCTGCCGCGGGCTCGGGCGGACGTCACGTCGCCGTTCGGCACGGTGTACTCGGAGTCGGCGCGGATGTCGTTGAGCGGTATGCGGTCACATACGCACTTTGGTTTGAGTGCCAAGCACGCGTGCGAAGTGAAGGCATGACGTGGAGTGATGGCTCGCGCAACGGAAGGATGATCGATTTACACAAACTGAATTCGTCGGTCGCATCGATTCGGCGCGAGATGGGACTCGGCGTCACAGTCGAGACGCCAGGTGAATCACAGCCAGCCGCGCCGGACGACACCGGCGACAGTGACGATGGCGGATCTGGTACACGCGGGTTGTCGTTACGTTACAACTTCGAGCATAGCAACTAGCGAATGAATGAACTCACGCGAGTTACGAAGCAAGCTAGGTATCACGGCGGCGGTTCTGAAGAAGCTCGTCGACGAAGGGATGCCGCGTGCCAAGAAGGGGCGAGTGTGGCAATACGACGAGGCGGCGGTCGATCAATGGTTGTTGGATCACGGTTACGCCGAGCCCGAGCGACCGCCGGGCGAAGTGATTTGCGAGACGTACGACGACTTGGTTGTAGCGTTGGGAATGACCGGCAAAGACCCGAAACGAGTGATCGCGGGGTGGGTCAAAGTTCCCGGCTTTCCCGGCACGCCGGGCACACCAGGAAAACGAAACGCCCGATTGCCGGTCGAACAAATCAAAGACTGGCTGGCAACTCGCGACGGCGGCGGCGAGTATGCGAAGCAAGACGACGAGCTGCGGCAACTCGACAGAGAACGTCGCCGGTTACAGATCGAATTCGAGAACCGCAAGCTGCGCGAACAACTCGACCGGTTGGCGGATGTCGACGAGATTGCTCAGTTCAATCGGCAGTGTGCGGCCGATGCACAAGCGATGCTGCGACCACTGCCCGACGAGGTGTTGGCACTGTTGCCGAGTCGTACGACCCCACGCACACGCGCGGTGATTCACAAGAAAGTGACCGAACTGCTTGACGACGCGTTTGAGGCAATCGCAAGGATAACGAGAGGAGACAACGATGGCGAAGAAGACGGTCAGAACAGCATCAAAGAAAAAGACGGCGGCAAGTCACAAAGGCAACCGCAGCGAGGTCACACGAAAAAACACAAGCGACGCTCCAGCGGTGGAAGTGGTCGATCTAAACGCCGCAAGTGAGTACACACTACTGAAGGGAATCGCATGATTATTACGACGAGCCCGGCGGGATATCCACATGGCGACGAAGTGACTTGCATCGCGTGCGGGCGACAATCCACTTATCACACCAGCGCAGACACGACCGGCTGCGTTGATTACTGCCACTGCACAGACGCCACCGGGCACGCCGTCGCATTGTCCGAGGTGGTCGACGAATATGAAGCGGAAACTGCGAAGCGAGAAGAAAGCCAGCGGCTGTTGGCGAGGATCATCGAAAGGCACCGCCGCCGCGTGCGCCGCCAATGCCGAAACGTCGCCGCCAATGACCAACACCACCACACGCCGAGTTACCATCGTCGTGCTGGCGAAGCCAATCGCTACGAACTGACCAGAACGCCAGCCCGACGATGAAACCGTAAAAAGGGCCTTTTTTGGCACCCTATTTCGCTCCCAGACCCTGGGTCCAGAGACTAAATAAATGACCGCAATGACACGACTGAGAAACATGACAGCCGACGGCTTCTTGCCACGCAAGGCCGAAGATCCAGCCGAGTGGGCGACGCGGCGAAGAATCCGCTTCAACGAAGATCACGAAGCCAGTCGCGGGCCGTACGATCTGGCAGCGAGGCCGTGGTGGGCATATCCACTTCGAGCCATCGGCAACGCACTGACTCGATTCATTCGTCTCAAGTCTTCGACGCAAGTTGGCAAGACGCTCTTCTTATTGATCGCGTTGTTGTATCTTTGCGAAAACGCACCGGCGACGGCGATGGTTGTCGTGCCCGATCGCATTGCGGCACAGGAGTTCTCCGAGCGGCTGTACTCGCTGGCCGAAGAGAACGGCATCACGACACCGCCAATCTGGCGACGCAACACCAAACGCATCGACATTGGCGACATGCGAATTTGGCTCGCGTGGCCACGTTCGCCGAACACACTGCGAGGCAAGCGGTGCAAGTACGTCTTTCGTACCGAGATCGACGTGTTTCCGAAAACCAAGAAAACGAAGGAAGCCGGTAACGCGATCGAAGCCAGTAACCGGCGCGTGAAAGCCTTTCGCCGCTATTTGATCCTTGACGAATCGACTCCCGTTGCCGAGTCGTCGGAGATCGACAAGCTTGAATCGGACAGCAACCAAGCCCGTTGGTTTGCGAAGTGCCCGCATTGTGGAAAGCACCAAATCGCTCGGTTCTTCACGTACAAGGAAGGAGACCGAGCTGGCCTGGGCGGTGTGACTGGCTTCCGGCACGAATCGGGAGCGATGAAGTCAGCCGAACAGGCACGCCGCGATTCGTACTACGCTTGCGTCAACGGGTGCAAAATCACGAACGAGGAAAAAGACGAATTCATGATTGGCGGCGTGATGCTCGCGAAAGGCCAATCGATCGACGACGACACCGGAGAAATCACGGGCGAAGCCGACGATCGAATCGTTGGCGTGCATCTTTGGGCAGCGCACTCGCACGATTCGTGGGGAGACATCGCTGCGGAATACGTCGTCGCGTTGCGTGACAACACGCTGGCCGACTTCTTTCAAAACACACTCGGCCTGCAATTCCAGCACACCGGCAAGATGCCAGAGTGGCAGGAGCTTGGGCAACGCATGGCCGGGTATCACGTGCGTGGCAAGGTGCCTCGCGAAGCGTGGTTCTTGACAGCCGGTGGCGACGTGCAAGACCGCGAAGTCTATGTCACCGTGCGAGCCTGGGGTGATCGGCGAACGAGCTGGCTGGTTGATTGGTTCGTGTTTGATCGTGAAGACGGCGACGACGGAGCCTTAGTAAAAAGTGACTTGGCACAAATCAATAAAGCCGTTCTGGCTCGACGCTATCCGATCATTGGTCCCGACGGTGTGCGGTGCAACAATCCACGCGGTCGTGATCGCATCGGCGTCGCTTTGATGGCGATCGACTCCAACCACCGCACACTCGACGTTCACAATTGGATCAAGTCACTCGGCAAAACGAATCGCGTGATTGCCTGCCGTGGCGAAGCTCACGTTGACCCGTCCAAGAAGTACCAAATCAACACTGTGCAAGAAAGCCAGCGTACGGACGGCGACGGCAAAAAGACACAGTACACCGGCGGGTTGACGATCATGAATATCAACCCGGAAGTATTTCGCGTCGACATTGAAGATCGCATGGCAGCCGATCCGCACCAACCCGGTGCGTGGATGGTCACGAGCGACTGTATCGACATTGGATCGTTCTTTCTGAAGCAAGTCGTCAACGAGCCACGCTTGCCGATCAAAGGAAAAGACGGTCGCGTGAAGTTCGAACGCAAGGAACGAGACACGACGATCGGCCATGACTTCTGGGATACCAGCGTGTACGAATCGGCTGCCGCTCAGCGGATGGTTGACGATTTCCCAGGCTCGCCGGGCTGGGACGCATCCCGTTGGCCAAAAGGCGAAACGAATCAGCTCGCGACGGTCGCGAGTGAGAAGATGATCAGCCGTGATTTTGACGAATAAGGACAACCACACATGGCAAAGAAACGCACCAATAGCCGCAACGCAACAACAGCCAACACACCGCCGACTTCACCAGACATCGATTTGGACGGCGACGAATTGGACGTGTCGGCCGATACCGTCATTGACGACGATGCGAGTAGCTTAGGCGATGACTTCGAACGCGGACACGCGAGCGACAAGCAGCCAGCGAAACGAAACCAGCCTTCAGGCACCACCGTCACGAACAGCGATGATCGATCGACCACCACCGATCGTGACGATGGTCGACCAACCGTCATCGAGCTGCTTGATTCTCCCAAAACGAAAACGACCGGCGGCAAAGGCACTGGCGGTCGAACGCTGGTCGTGTGCGAGACCAATGGTGCAATCGTGGTGCGTGATCCACGTGCTGACGATCACGAGCGGCCGCAATGTCCAAATTGCTCGACCGATGCAGCGGCGGTGCTGTGTGGAGCCAACAACACCAAGAACGATTCAATTGGCGCGACGACGTACTATTATTGCCCGATCGACTATTGCAGTTTTTCGACGCAAGTTCTCAAGCCGATGATTGCCAACAACATCATCAAGCGGCATCGCAACGGCGGGCGTCCAGCGAACCCAAAGCCACACATCACAAGGCCCTAGATTGTAGACGCGGCACTCCGTGACGCGATTTGATGCGAGTGGATCAAGTTCGCCACCAATGCTTCGCGTTCGCGAACTGGCAATGCTTCGAGCTTTGCGGCCCATCGCTGTAGCTTGCGTGCCACTCGTTCGCGTTCGCGGTAGTCATCGCCTAGGGCCGAGTACTCCACCGGCGAAGCTGGCGATACGGTTCGAACATCGAAGTTTGTCCAGACGACTTCGGTGGCGATGGTCCCGCCGCGTGTGATCGCTGAGTGTGTGTCACGATGCCAACTCTTGAGTTGGCGAGCGTACAACGGCGAATCATATCCAGAAATCATCACGCGACAATCAAGTTGCTTGATGATGGACAACAAACGCACGTGCTGGCTTCTTGGCATTTCGTGCTTGTACAAATTCAGCCGCCGGCGCGTGTTCGGCAGATACGGTGGATCGCAATAGATCAAGGCATCATCATCGAGCTTGTCGGCGCTATCTTCGAGCCAATCTATACCATCGGCGCGTTTTACGATGGAACCAGGCCACGCAAGCTTAACAAGCCAAGCCAACACTTCCCGGTCAAGGTCGATCAACAACGACTCTAGCGCCGGTGGCTTATTTCGCAGCAAAGCCGCCTTGCCCGCAAACGGCTCGCAGTAGAACGAATGCGTTGGCATCATTCCCACCAACCACTGCGTGATACCAGCCAATCCCTTGCCACCGGGGTAGCGGTTGTCGTGACTCACGACCATAGTTCGTTATCTTCCACTTCTTCCACGAACCGATCTACCAGAGCGGAGACTTGCAAAAAACGGTCTTTCGTCTCAGTCTTTGCGGTGGTGACGGGAAACAATTCCAGCAAGGCTCTCAATTCGCCTTTGGCTCTTTGCCATTGAGCACCACGCTGGCACTGTAAAACAAAGCGATTATCGACATCTCGCACGGTTGATCTCCTTTTCGTGATGTCTCGAGTATCGCCGATTGCGCCGGTGCTGTCTACCCGTGTGATCCCGCAGCGGTGCCGATTGTGACTGTGGCAGGCTTTCGGCTGTGACTCGGGCGAACATGATTGTGTGACTACGCAGCGGTGTCATCTGTGAGAACTCGAGCTGGCAAAATGTGACGGGCCCTAATTCGGAAATGTGACTCAGCGATCGCCAACGCCGTGACGACTCTTGACGAATAACCGTGACGTGACTACGCTGCGGGTAACATCGTGACTCGACGGCGTCCGGTGCTGTGACCGAGGTCAAACAGAAGGTGTGACTCATCGATGAGCGACAGCGTGACAGATGGCCTTCTGCTATCACTGTTTCCCGGTGTCGGATTGCTCGACCGCGCGTTCGAGTCGGCGGGGTTCTGTGTGACGCGCGGGCCTGACCAGATTTGGAACGGGGATATCTGCGACTTTCATCCGCCGAGCGGTGCTATCTGGGGAATCTTCGGCGGTTCGCCGTGCCAAGACTTTAGCGCGGCTCGTCGATCGGCTCCAACGGGGAATGGTCGCAAGATGCTTCGCGAATTCGCACGCGTGGTGCGCGAAGCCGCTCCCGAGTGGTGGGTGCTGGAAAACGTACCAGCCGTGCCGGATGTTCGCATTGCGGGCTATCACCACCAAAGAATCGATGTCAATCAAGGTTGGTATTGCGGCGTGAAGCGTCTGCGGCACTGGCAATTTGGCAGCCGCAGTGGCAAGGTTCTAGAGATACCACGTGGCAAAGTCATCGACGGAGCCGAATCGCCAGCATTAGCCCACGACGGTCGCACGTTTCGCGAGCTGTGTCGTTTGCAGGGTTTGCCGGATTCTTTCGATCTTCCTGGGTTCACGGTCGAAGCCAAGAAGCGAGCCGTTGGCAATGGCGTGCCATTGATCATGGGGCAAGTGATAGCAGCCGCCGTGCGAGCCGCCTACGGGCTCAATTACCTCGAGGCTACATCGTTCGATGCGACGATGTGCGAGCGGCGTCGCTGCCAATGTGGTTGCGGTCGAGTTGTCAAAGGAAAAGCCAAATACGACTCACCAGCATGTCGAAAACGGCAACAACGTCGCCGTGAACGATGTCACCAAACGTGACAGTCCGGAGGCGGTGCTTGTGCCCAAACGGTGCTGTCGTCAAGTGTGAAACACCTGGCAGCGAAAGTGTGGGTAGTGTCTTAAAGTTGAGGGGCGAAGCTGTTACAACATGCCGCCTTCTAGTTTGACTACCTTGCGAGCGGGCTCTGATGGTGTTTGCAGTCTTTTTGCAATTTGTGCCACCAGTTCTAATGCCTCGTCATGAGTCATCGTGAGATAAACTGGAAAGCCAGGCTTGCGATTGTCGTGCCCTTGAAGGGAGCAGGCGATTGCAATATCTGACGCAACGTTTGGGAATCCATCGTAGGTGATTCCAGGCTGGCAAATTGTCAAATCAACTTCGTTTGTCTCCCCTGTGTCACCTCGATTTAATTGCGCCATAGCGTCCTCCCATCCGCATAGTGAAAATTGGTTTTAAGCACCACAAATTAATCAATCTGCAAACCTCGCGTCTCGGTCGCTTGGCATGAGGGCATTGTAGCAAGGGTGAGGGCAGTTATTTTCCGTATCAGCAGGCCCTCTGAAATGCTGCACGAACGTCACCTAATTTCCCGCTAAACGATTGACGCTGACGCATCCAGACGGAACCGGAAACCGTTAGCTCACTTCACGCAGGTCGTAAGGTGTTGCTTCACAGTCACTTGCAATCTTTCGTTCCGTGCCACTGGTCGCTGCAATTCCGCTCCTAAGAGTATTCAATCAATGGCACGACGGCGACTCTATTTTAAATGATTGACACAATCGAAAATATCCTTACACTTTTCCAATGGTGTTACTGAAGTACGAATTCGTATTAGGAGGTGGATGCAATGTCGGATAGCTTTCGCAGCACTATTGATGAACTTGAGCGGCATCTTGAAGACCTGCAAGCTCAGACCGCTGACACAATGAGGACGATCAACAGCCTGTGTCGCGTGCTAGGCGAGGCACCTCGCTACCAAGAGAGCGATGCTACCGTTGGTGCAAAAGCGGGATCTCAGCTAAACGGGGATGAGTACTATGGCAAGCCGCTTGCGTCTGTTGTCAGGACAATCCTGGAAAACAGAAAGGTGATCGGAAAGGGGCCAGCCACAGTCGCAGAGATCTACGACACAATGAAACTGGGCGGATATGTCTTTGAGGCTAAGAATGCTGAGAATGCAAAGCGAGGGCTGCGCATTTCGTTAGCGAAGAACTCAACGACATTTCACAAGCTGCCGTCGGGTAAGTTTGGACTCCTCGAATGGTATCCAGCAGCCAAAGACAACAAGCCAAAGAATGGAGATTCGCCCGAAACAAGCAAAGACGAGGAGGAAGAATTGGTTGCAGTAGGTGAGGGAGGTGCAATGGTAGATGAAGCCGATGCTTCACCTCGACCATCAAAGCCGAAGTAAAGCAAACGAAAAGGCCAGCGTTGCTGTCACAACGCTGGCCAGATGACCAGTTCCTTAAGTTTTGGTGTTACTGTCAGGAGGGCGCATTCGTGTTCGGATGCACAGCGACTGGTTCGTGCGCTAGCGTAGCACGAGCCGCACAAAGATTCAAGGTGATATCTCGCCGCCCGCGAGATGACCCGATACGAAACACGAAACCACCACCTAGCAGCCGTCAGAAGGTATGCGCTAGGTGGTGGTTTGTTTTTGCGCCGTGGTTTCGTACGCCACGGCGCGCCATGCACGAAGCACGGAGTAGTGTCTTGTCTTGTGCCTGGCCCGAAGTACGAGTTCCGGCACTTCTGTAGGAGGGTCAGACCCTTGTACACACAACTGCTATTTGTGTTTGTGAACGACTACTGGCGTCGTCCACCGTATTCGTACGGTCGCGGTGCGAAGTCTGTTCACGTCTGCGCTCACAAGCGACGCTATCCGTCGCGTTAGTGAACTGACATCTTGATCGTAAAGGAACGCGGGCGGTTTGCGCCGCCCGGCGTTCCAGAGTTCGGAGAGTAGTCGCTGCTGGTGCAGCACGGGGTTTTATAAACCTCTTGGTCCGTCGCAGGATAGGGTTCGATTCCCCTACTCTCCG
This sequence comes from uncultured Solirubrobacterales bacterium, assembly GCA_937128795.1. GTDB lineage: Bacteria > Actinomycetota > Thermoleophilia > Solirubrobacterales > JACPNS01 > JACPNS01. The sequence goes on from CAKZMQ010000012.1 coordinate 8,776, forward strand.
TTATTCTTCTTGATTGTGTTCTTTGCGTGGCGAGATATCACTCTCCGTATGTAATCCGAGACTGTTTCATCGGACAGATGCGCTGCTTTCTTCACCTCTTCGTAAGAATCATCGTCCATGCGAAAGTATCGCTTGGGGGTTGTGCCGGTTGCTGGTCTACCGCGACCGCGTGGCTTCTCGTTCGTTTCCATGCTGTCAGTTTATGTCCACCCATAAAAAATGTCAAACCGATTGTTTTATGGGTGGACAAATAATAGCAGGCTGCTATCATTCACATAGATCTTTGAGACATGAAAAAAGCCCGTCGATGCTGGAACACCGGCGGGCAACCTAATCGGGCTTTCGCCAGACTAAGCGTGGTAACTTCATTCTAGCGAACGCCCCCAGCGACGGGAAGGTTTCGTTAGATGATCGCTACGACATGCAAGCACGCTCGTAAGGTGAGCAAAGGCAAAGATCGCAAGGGCCAACAGCGCTGGAAGTGCAAAGACTGCGGTGTTTGCTTTACCGACTTCGCACCCAAACCACTTGGCGACATGACGGTCGATGTCACCAAAGCCAAGCTCGCGCTGCGAATGCTCATCGAAGGTATGTCGATCCGAGCAACTGAGCGAACAACGGGAATCAATCGCAACACTTTGTGCAAGCTGGTCGTGTTGTTTGGCGATTCGTGCAAGCGATTCCTTGATGACCAAATGCAGGGCTTGAAGCTGACCCATTTACAATTCGATGAGCAATGGACGTTCGTTCAAAAGAAGCAAGCACGCCTCACTGTCGACGAGAAACGCGAACGTCACGACATCGGCGATATGTACTTGTGGACGTGCGTTGACGAACAAACCAAGCTGATGCCCTCGTTCCTCATCGGTAAACGATCGGCGGACAATGCTCGTCGGTTTCTATCTGATGTGGCTAAGCGGTTGTCGCGCCCAAATGCTCACGCCTCGGATGCTCACAAGTTCGACAAAGGCGGCTACCGTCCGATCGTTCAGATCAGCACCGATGGCTTCGCAGCATATCCTGAAGCGGTCGATCTGGCGTTTGGTCCCTATGCTAAGTACGGCGTGATAATCAAAGAGTATCGCAACGCCACGATGACCTACACACCATCGGAAATGGTCGGAGCGAAGCGAACTGGCATACGAGGCATAGAAGGCCGGAATCAACGGTCGATAGGCACCAGTCACGTTGAACGGCTCAACGGCACGCAACGAGTCTTTCTGAAGCGACTGAACCGGCTCACGCTGTGCTTCAGCAAGAAGCTTGAGAACCTAGAAGCATCGTTCGCTATGTTCGCAGCGTATTACAACTATTGCTGGCAGACTCGGAAGCCGGGAAAGTCTGGTGAGAAGCGACCGAGCGCGGCTATGATGGCGAAACTGACGAGCCACGTTTGGGATTTTGACGAACTGTTTGACGAGGTTCTAAAATTCGCCCCTCACAATTAAGACACTACCAAAGTGTGACACTAAACAAGTTTGGAACAAATTTCGTGCGTCTTGGGTAGACAGCCGCTGCACACAGCGCGTACCTTTCATCTGGCAGGACATCTGACGACGCGGGCGATTTCACGAGGTCGGGCACCTTGGCATCTTTGGCAGATCTACAGACGCGACTCAGTAGCATCAACGATCTGATTACGTCGATCGAGAACGGGCAAACACAGGAGTTCTGGGATGGCGGGTATCGCCACCGGGCACCAGAACTGCCGGCGCTCTACGAAGAACGACGCAAGCTCGACGCGGAAATCTCCCGTGCAACTAACAGCGGATCACGCGTACGGCGTGTTCGATTTGTCTCGTAGGCAGGCACATGATTCGACGCCGCACAGCACAACAAGAAGTCGCAACGATCGAATTTCTCGGTGCGCTGTCGCGTGGTGAAGTCCGAGCCGACACGCGCGAGCCATACAAGATCGCTCGCACGACTCGCAATAACGGCGGATGGCGTCCTGATTCTGTGTCAGGCGATACGGCCACACGCGAGTCGATGCCGTTGGGCAATGCTCGCGCTCGTGATCTGGTCCGTAACACGCCGCAAGTCAAAAAGGCTCGTGGCGCGTTGGTCGATATGGTCATCGGTTGCGGAGTGCAAGCGTACTGCGATCCGTTCAGCAGCGGGATGGATCTGAATGAATCGACAGGATTGTTCGACGCTCAGCTTCGCTATGCAGCCGAATCCGACGAATGGTTCGAACGTTGGGCAGACGATGCGAAGCAATGCGATGTCAGTGGCAAGCTGGCGTGGTGGGACATGCAACGTGGGTCGTTTGGCGAGCTACCCGAGACCGGCGATTCGCTCTTGATCCGTTGCAACGTTCGGAAATCAGGCCGCATGATTCCGGCTTGTTTCCAAATGATCGAACGCGAACAGCTCGACACGACCAAAGATCGACAAGCGGGCGGCGGGCTGAACAAGATCGTCAACGGCATCGAGCTGGACGATATGAATCGTGAAGTTGGCTTTTGGGTGTTCGATGCTCATCCCGACGACAACCAATACCGACCGGCTATGAGCCGATCGACATGGATTCCCGCCGAGCGCGTTATCCACACGTTCCTGCCATTCCGGCCAAGCATGAACGTCGGCTTCAACTGGTTTCACGCGATGGCTCAGACGGCCCGTGATCGTGATTGGGTGATCGGGAACTATCTGACAAAAGTCGCGATTGATGCGGCAGCGACGATCATTCACTACACGGAGAACCCTGAGCCGTTGAACTTGGATGGCGAAGACGGTGGAGTCGGCAGCGATGGCAAGCCGGAAGTGAAGTTGGCACAAGGTGGAATGACATTCCAACTGCCAAAATCGGACAAGCTGGAAATGCACCAAAGCGGCAACACGCCACCGCAACAACTGCCTGCCTTTATCGATATGCTCGACCATGATGCAGCATCGGCGGCGGAACTCTCGCACATCGCGTTGACGGGCCGTTGGGAAAAGACTAGCTATTCGTCCGGGCGCGGTGCCCAGCTCGACGACGAGCGACATTGCAAACCGTTGCGACGGTTCTGGGGTGGACAAGCCGTTGTGCCCGTTCGGCAAACGGTCAACGCACAAATGATTGCGACCGGTCGCATTCAATCGATGTCGACGCGAGTCTTCAATAGCAATCCGTGGCAATACAACCGGTTCTTGATCGTTGGCCCTGGTCGCGAATACCTCGACCCCGAGGGAGAAAGCGATTCGGCACGATCGAAGCTTGGAGCCGGTTTGTCGACGTTGCAAATCGAACTCGGCAAGCTCGGTCTGCATTGGGTAAAAGTACTGCGACAAATCCAAATGGAAGAACACTTACTCAAGAAGCTCGGCATCCATTTGGACTTCAGCAAGGGCGGCGGCCAGCAATCGGGTCGGAGTGCTGGCGAATCACGAGTCGAAACACGCGAGCGCCAAAACGCAGACACCGAGCAACAAGCCCGTGCCATCATCAACGCGGCTCATGAGATGGGGATCGTCGTCTAATGCCAAAGGGAATCCGCAAGCAACTAGCACAGGCACGAAGCAAGCTGTACGGGCAACCGTGGGCCATGCACTCGCCGTCGTTTTATTCGATGTTGGATTTGTGCGGTGATCGTGACACGTTCGCCGCTATCGATCCTGACAAGATGCAGCAACAGCTTGGCATTACTCAGGACTATCCAAACCAAACCAAAGTTATCGACGGCATTGCCGTTGTGCCATTGATTGGCACGTTGGTTGACGAGGTCGATCCGTTTGGAATGCGGTACTTCGGCGAACATTCGTACCAAGTCTTCGAGCGTGACTATGCTACCGCGATCGCGGACGGAAACATCAAGGGCGTTTTGCTCTTGTGCAACTCGCCGGGTGGTTCCGCTGTCGGTGTGACTCGGGCCGCTCAGCTCGTCTTCAACTCGCGTGGCTCGAAGCCCGTGTTTTCCTACTGCCATCACATCACCGCATCGGCGTGCTACTACATCGCAGCGGCGGCGGATCGCGTGTTGACACACGACGATGCCATGATCGGCAGTGTCGGCACGATCTACGTACACATGGAACAATCGAAGCGGCTCGAAGAATTCGGCATCAAAGCCAACGTCATCACGCACGGCGAACGAAAGGCCGATGGCAATCCCTACGAACCACTCAGCGACGGAGCACGGGCCGCATTGCAACGCATGGTCAGCAGCTACGGCGAACCGTTTGAGCAAGACGTAGCTCGCTTTCGTGGAGTCGATGTGTCGACGGTTCGCGAGCAATACGGCCAGGGCGAAGCGTTTCGCGGCAACGTGGCTTTGCAACGAGGCATGGTCGATGCGACCGTGCAAAACTTTGATGCAGCAATGGCATCACTTCGCGAGCGGGTATCGTCATCGGTCGCACAAGCAAACGTACGTCAGTCGTTGCAGACTGACACTAACTCAGTCGTTCAGACTGGCACTTCTCACGTACTTAGTCAGGCTGAACAGCCTAACGTACTTACTGGTCAGTCTGAAAAACCTGACCTACAACCAACGGAGACGGGGCAAATGAAGAAGCAAATCGTGGCGGCGTTGTTCGCAAAGGGCTTGATCCAATCCACGGAAATCGACGACGCGACGTATACCGCCGTCGCCGCCGCTTATTTCCGTGGCAATGTGCCGGAGAATGAACAGCAAGTGTTGGCTGGCATTCTCAGTAGCCAAGCTGCCGGCGCTCAGCCGTCGGCAGCCAACGGGCAGCAAGCGAATGCTGGTGCCAATACGGCCAACCAGAACCAGCCAGCGGCCAACGTGCAAGCGGCACATGATGCCGAGATCGCCGAGGCTAATTCGGTCAACGCCGAGCGCAACCGCGTCTTGGAGTTGCAGGCCAAAGCGGCAACGTTATCGGCAACCGGATTCGTTGTTTCTGACGAGCAACTGAAGCACGCAATCGACAACGGCACAGCCGTGTCTGATGCGTCGAATTTGTGGACGACGCCAGCCACAACCAATGCCAACACCAATGGCGGTGCCAATGGTACGCAGGCCAATCAGCCCGCTGGCGAAGCTCCCGTTCGAATCGTCGCTGTTGGGTCGAGCGTCGACAAATTCCAGTCGGCGGCGGTCGAAGCTTTGGCGAATCGCTTTCGTCCAACCGAAACCCGTGCGGCGCAAGCGGCCAAAACAACCGAGTTGTCGCAAGCAGCTCGAGAACTGCGCAATACGCCACTGTGGGCCTTGGCAATGCAAGATCTGCAAAACGCCAACGTCCGCATCAATCCGCAATGTGCGTACGACCAAGCCGCACGCATCGAGATGTGCAGCCAATGGCTGTCGATGGGCGGCCGCTTTGCCATTCCATCGGCAGTCGCGGGCGGAGCTGCACAAACAACCGCTGACTTCCCCAACATGACTGGCTCGCTTGTCGCGCGAATGCTCGACCAAGCCATCGAGCTTGCGGATGCGACGTATCGTGAGTGGACAGCACGCACGGACGATTTGCCGGACTTGCGACCGCAATTGATCGTCGCTTATGGCGGCATCAATGCGTTGGATCAAATCGGCGACGACGAAAAAGCACCACAGCTCAAGTTCACGGAGGAAACGCCGGGCTGGATGCAGATTGGACGCTATGCCAACAAGGTCGCGTTGACCGCCGTCATGATGGCCAACAACGATCTGGATTCATGGCAGCAAGGCATCAACGCCTTGGGTGCCGCTGTCGAGCGCACCGTCAACGGTTTGTGTCTTGGCTTGCTGACCAGCAACGTCCAGTTGTTGGATGGCAACAACTTGTTTGACGACACGAATCACGGCAACGACGTGGTCAGTGGCGGCGGGGCTCCCAGCTCGGCACAAGCCACTATCATGAAAAAGCGGCATCGTCGTCAATCCGGTGTGGGCAGCATCGGCAAAGTCAAAACGCCACCGGCGATCGCACTCGTGCCTACCGAGCATGAGGAAGCCGCCGATCAAACGTTCTTGCTGGATGCGGCGCTCGGCGAAGTGTTGACCAAGTCGACCGACGCCTCGCAAAACGTCCACCGAGGCAAAATCCGACCGGTGGTCGAGCCTGACTTGGAGGATGCCAGCACCGACGCGTGGTACACGCTGGCTGATCCGAATCGCCGTCGCACAATCGTGCATGGCTTCATGAGCGGCTTCGGTGATGGTGGACGGCGAACGAGCTGGTACGAACCAGACGAAGACACTCGCTACACCAAAGTCGAAGTCGCCGCAGCCGCTGCTGTGGCTGGATTCCGAGGCATCGTCCGCAACAGCGGAACTGCCTAAACAACGTTGACTCAATCGGCCCGGCGATTCGTCGTCGGGCCGCTATTCGCTTTAACCAACTGACCAATACAACAGCAAAACAATCGTGAGGGCAAACACATGTCACGCAAAGTAGTTACCGACGTTTATCATTTCATGGGCGGCGGCATCATCCCCGCGACGGTGGTCAGCAATGGCCCTTGGAAAAAGACCATTACCGGAGCCGCGCCGCCAACCTGCGCGTTGTCCGGCGGATCAGCCGTGCTGGCTCTAACGAGCGCCAGCCAAGTGCAGAATGTCTGCATGGACTTTGGCGATGCGCTCTGTTACGACGTGGACGATTTGGTAGCCGCTCGCTTCTGGGTTCACACACCGGTTGCCATTGGCGACGATGTGACCGCTCGCTTTGGATTCGCTGGCGCACGCAACGATGAGCCCGACGCGATTGCTCAATCGTTGTTCTTCGGTCTGGATGGCGACGCCAATCTGATCGTGGAAAGCGATGGATCGGCAGCCGCCAACGAAGTCGCCGCAACTGCGACGGGACAAGTGCTAGGCACGTCGGTCAAGCTGTGTGAATTCGACTTCAAGTCGGGCACGTTCATGCAAGCACCGCCAGCCGTATCGCTCGGCGGCAAGCATCAGATCATTGCCAGTGTGCAAGACGTGAACGGCTCGAAGCGACGCGTGGCCAGTGGCGTTCGATTGAACATGAGCGACTATGCCGGATCGTTGCAACTGTACGCACAGATCCAAAAGACATCCGCTACTGATGTCGGCTCGCTGGGGATCAAGCGAATCGAAGTTGAACGCTACGAGTAACGCGATATGCATTAGCCCTGCCACTAGTGGCAGGGCTAATGTTTCCTTCGGTATCCAGTCTCCAGCCCGCTGTCTGACATGGTCATCAACGCAAACTTCGCCGAGTTTCGATCACACGTATTAAAAACACGTGTGTTGGACAAGTCGTTGTTTGCGGAAGATGTAACGTGGAAGGTGCCGGAGCATGAGGACGTGACAGTCACGGCGCTGTGCGATCACAAAGACGAGATTGTCAACGATGGGCACAACGAAGTGCTGATTGAAACGCTACGCGTGGTCGTATCCAAAGACTCGTTGGAATGTGCTCCACATCGTGGGCACAAACTACGCCGTGCGGATGAAGATCGCGACTACCTATTTGTTTACAACGGACGACACGATGCCGACGCGTATCGTGTCGTCTTTGAACGCCGTCGCGTTCTCACGAACCGACTGACGTAACGGAACACGCAGGATGATTGACGAATGGCTGTTGGGTGTCGAAGAACTCTTAGTACGCACGCCGAACGGCTTGGCTCGCTGGGGAGACACCTCGTACGACCAAGCCAAACTGCGGCGTGTGTTCTTCGAGTTGCTGACATCCGGCGACGATGTTGCCAAGCTGCGGCCGTTCTTCGTCATTCAAGAACATCAAGTTGCCTTTCAACGCGAAATGGAAACCGGCGAGGCGTTACAACCCGAGGGTGCCATCGAAGTTCTGTATACGGAGATGATGACCGATGTGAACGACGACAAGGCCAGCAAAGTCAGCTTCTCCAGCTTTGTTGGTGCGATGGTGACTTCCATCGGCGATCGGCAAGGAAAACCGATCGCGGGCAACACACAAACCAGCTACGTGCCAATTTCCCGCATCGAGTTTTCACAACTGCCGGCGCGTGGTGCAGTGGCCAACGAAGATCCTGACGAACCGGGCACGATCTACTTTTGGACCTCGTTCGTTCTGACAATCGGATAGGGAGTTAGCTAGTGCGACTGTTTCTTGACATCACCGACGAGCAACCGCCCGACGTATCAAAGCGTCGATTTCGCGAGTTCAGCCGCAACGGAATGTCGGCGATTGGCAAGCTGTGGGACAGCACGTTCAAGATGCTGCACTTCGTGGCTGGCGCGGCAGAACGCTACGGTTATCAGCGACGTAGCACGAAGTACCAAGAGGGCAAAGAACGCCGCGTCCGTGGCCGCTCGCGATCGATCAGCCCTGACGCGGCCAACGAACTGATCTTGACCGGTTCACTGCGTCGCGCTGCTCGCCAGAATCAACTACCTCGTGCCTTTCCCACTCGCGTCACGATCAACATTCCAACGCCACACTATGTCGCGATGCGACCACGCCGAGCGGGCATTCCCAATCTTGGCATGGAAATGACCAGCACACTGTTTGCTGAACGACGCGAGATGCAAGACGAATACCATCGCGAAGTCGAAGAGGATCTGAACAACTACCGCTCGCCGCGCACCACGCGCATCGGAGCATAACCGTACGTCAGGCTTTCCAGCCTGACCAGTAAGCACGTCAGGCTGTCCAGCCTGACCAATAAGTACGTCAGGCTTTCCAGCCTGACATAAAAGGGGCACGCACCAATGGCAAACGAACTCTTCTACAGCTACGGCGCACGCTTCGACGGCACGTATCTTGGCCAAGCCGATGATCAAAGCGTCGAAACCAATCTGTCCGATTTGATCTCGTATCAATCCGGCGACTATGCACCGGGATACACGGGTGCCAAGTCCAGTGCGCCGGAATACAAGCTCGACACGATGGATGTCAGCTCGGTGTTCTCGCTGGTCAGTTCTGGAAATGGCGGCGTCGATGATATCGTTCGCGACTTCAGCGCCGGGAATGTCGATTGGCTGTACCGAGCGGCGGCGAATCGCAGCACGCGAGAAGCGGTCGCCACGCAGAAGCATTACATCTATCGCATGATTCAGAATGCGATGTTTTATTGGGAGAGTTTTCGAGCCGATAGCAAGGGCGAAATCTCGCTTTCCACCAAGACAATCGCCACGCTCAAGGGTGCAAACCCAGTCACCACGTTAATTCCGAATCAAGCATTGCCGACCGCTTCGGACGTTGCCAATCTGTACACGATGGGCAAAGTCGTCGTGAATGGTACGACGATCACCCGGCTGCAATCGATCAATTGGAACAACGGCGTCAAAATTGAAAACGAACTGGCGGACGGTGCTGAATCGCCAACGTTTGCCGGTATCGATGAAATCCGTCCGATTTGTCAGTTCGAAAGTCAAGACTTGGCCGCCGTCGGTGCTTTTGGTTTTGATGGCTTTCCGATCAGCAACAACTTCGACGTGTATCTTCGGAAGCGCAAGATCGGAAAAATCAACTATCCCGATTCCGACACTGTCCACATCCGATTGCGTGCCACCGCTGGAACCGTCCTGTTCGGTCGTGTGTCTGGTGCCAAGGCTGCTGTCAATTGTCGGTGTCTGATGTCACGACCCGTCGGCGGCGGCAATGTGTTTGCGGTGACAACCGGCGTCGCCATTCCGAGTTAGCTCAGCCCGAACAAATCACAACCCGACTCGTAAGCGAGAACAACCATGACCACAACGCAGAATCAATTATTTTGTGCCGCTATCATCAAGGCGACTGGCGAAAGCGAGGAACGCGCCACGCAAATTGTGTTGGCACTCACCAACGACGAGCGTCTACGTTTGTCACGGGGCGGCCTCAACCAACAAGGGTTGGTTGCCGCGATCGCAGCCAACGCTCGCGCCCGGCTGCCACGCGCCGAGAGGATTCAACAGCCTAGTGGCGATGCAGATCTTACCGCCACTTCTGACGATGAACGATCGACGGAAGCTAGTAGCGATCAGCAATCAGCAGTCAGCGATCAGCCCGTTGAGCAAACCAATGACGATGCGTCATCACCCACCGTCGACACTAACGGTGATGAATCCACCGTCGAAACTGACGAGGCTCGAGACGACGCTTCCGGCTCCTAGTCTCTTGTCTCTCGTCTCTTGACTCTCAACCCTTTGCGGAGCAACGACGTGCCCGGCTTCATCTACTTTCTACCGCTCGACCAACGCCAACTCGTCGTCGACGATCGTCTCGACGCCAAGCAACTCGCCTGCCACGGCTTGCACGATGTGTTGGACGATGTGTGTGACGTGCCTGGTGACTGTATCGTGACACCAGTCACCGCCGGACCTGACAACCAATCGGGATGTGTATTGTTTCCGCTCAGCCCCGGTGCTGACGTGCCAAAGATTCCTGGCTATGTTCCCGAATCACAGAAGTGGCGCAGGGCATCCCGGTATTGGATCGGCTACGAGGGTGAACCGCCCCGGCCCGAACACTTTGAGCGATCGTCGGTAGTGCCGGGCTACATCGTTCCCGATCGGTTTGGCCGCAGTTGGCACGTGCCATTGATTCGCGGACTAGATCGTCCCTACGGCGCTCTCCCTTGCGATTACGAGTTCGGTGATGAGTTTTTGCCGTCGGAAGTGTTACGGGCTCGCTACCGGTCTCTGTGGCGTGATTCGGCCCGGATTTGGGATTGTTACAGCGAAACATCGACAGTCGCGGAAACATTCGTGGCACAGTTCGCCGCTCGGTGTCTGGCCATCAACTATCGTCTCGGCCCTGCCGAGATGAACTTCTTGGCCGAGCTGGGGCAACCGGTATTCGATCGCGAGAATGTGACCCGCCGCTTTGCGGGCAGTGCTATCGATGCGCCTGCAGTCGGCGAATACATCGAGCAAAAAAAAACGATTCCCTCCCTTCCGGTTCCCGGTGGGACAACTTCTTCGCATGGTACGCAGGTCGAAACACCAACTGGCGACCAACCCGAGGGGAACTCCGACTAGCCGCGTTGCTCGACAATGCCGAGCGTGACCGCTCGCCAGTCATCGTGCAGCAGATCCAACCCTAACTTCAGAAGTCCAACATGGCCGTAGTTTTCAAAGCCACCAGCGAGTTTGACGATGTCCTCAAGGACTATGACAAGCTTGCGCGCAAGGTCGTGGCGTTGGAGCAAAAGAATAAGCAGCTCACTGATGGCGTGAAGAATCAAGGCAGCGGACTCAAGAGTACTTTTCAGGCTGGTTTGACGGGCATCAAGTCAATGGTGTCTGGATACGTTGGCTGGCAAGCGGCAATCACACTGGTCAATCAATCGCTGGCCGAACAGAATCGACTCAGCGAAGAATCCCGCCAAGTGCAAATGACGGCGGCGGATGCTCAAGCCGAAGTCATCAAGAACTTGGGGAACGTGTCGACCGACCACGCCAGCAAGTTTTTGACGGATATTCAAGGGATCAGCAAAACCGCCGGTGCGGAAAGCGTCGCGCCAGTGCTCGAAGCGGCGGCTTCAACGTTATCCGGCACGGGAGGCAACGAAGAACTTACGCAAAACATCTTGCGAGAAGCCGTTCCGTTGTTTCGCAACAAGCTCGACCAACTACCTGACTTCGCCGGTGCTGTCGGTGACTTGGCAACGATTGCCGGAGCCGAATCGCAAGAGGAGATTCGTCGCACGGTTGGCCTCGTACTGACCACACAATCACAAGCTCGCATCACGAGCCTGGATGCTTTCAAAAATGTAGCGCCGGCGTTGGCTGCGGTGGCGACCACAGACACCAGTGGCGACGAAATTGCAGCACTTCGGGAAGGCGGTGCATTGTTCGCAGCGATCGGTGGTGCGATCAAAGACCCGGAAGGTGCATTGACCAAAACTGCTACCTCCGAGTTTGCCACGTCGCTACAAGAGCTGTTGCCGGAAAACGACATACTGAACGTCGAGGGTGATGTGGTCCGAAAAGGCACCGGACTGAAGACGCTTGGAGAACGACTCGCACGCGTGCAAGGGGACGAAACGCTGCAACGCGAATTCATGCAGGGCAGTGATACGTTTCAGAAGGCATCGTTTCGCGGACCGATCACACCAGTCATTAGCGAGCTGATTAGCAACCCAGACTCGGAAGCAGCACAACGATTCAAGTCGGCATTTGCGACCGTGCAAGACGATCCAGCAATCGTCAATCAGATGCTGGCAAACTTGGACGGAGCAACATCGCAGTTGTCTGGTGCCAACTTCAGCCGTCGTGCGATGGGAAATATCGAAGGCACGATGTTAACTGGCGATCAGTCGAATCGAGCAATTGTTCGCAACATGGTCGGCAAGACGCTCGAACAAACTCGCACCAACTTTTTCGGGCACCTGGATGACCGCGCACAATTGGGAAGAATCGACGCGAGTTCCGATGAGGAACTTTTCTCGACCGCTGAGAGTTCGCTACGATTGCGTGCGCAGCAAATTCGTTCGGGCGGCGGTGGACTCGCTGGGGCCGGATTGCGAGCGGTTACAGGTGGTGCCATCAACATCAGTCGCGAAGACAACGAACTGACCGGTCAGGAGCAAGAACAGATTGCACTGATCAAGGAACAACTGGCGTTGTTGCGAGACATGAGAGAGGCGTCACAAAAGACCAACGAACACCTAGGGCAACTCACCACGTCCGCTGCTGGCGCGGCGGGCAATCGCGAAACACGATAGCGTACGTCAGGCTTTCCAGCCTGATACGTCAGCCTAGAAAGGCTTCACGTACAACATGTCCTCAATCGGCAATCACAACTTCGTCAACATCGACCGCCGTCCACCAGGACCGCAGGAAGGTGTGCAGCTTGAATCTCAAGCGGGTGTCGATGGTGTGACGGCGTGGTTAGTCGGAAACGTCGGGCGCGTGTCGCAAATCGTCAGCTTTCGCGATTGCGTAAATCTGGCGGATGCGTTGACACACATGGCGAACTATGAAGCGATGTCGGCTCTTGGTCCGCAAGCCATTTACTACGGCAGTACATTGCTACCGTTTGGCGTCAAGGTACTCGAAGTGGTGCCGCTCGAAGTCAAGCAGATTGTGCATGGCACCGGCGGCGTGTTGGGAAACAGCAAAGCCATCCTGCGGGCTCGCTGGACGGTGCTAACCTGGAAGGTGCCGTGATGACGAACCTGATCGAAAATCAATATGTCCGCGTTGCGTCGGCAGCGGCGGCGTTTGTTGTCATCGTCGGCTTTGTCGTTGCCGAAACAAGATGGAAGTCGCAAGTCCGACACGATATTGACGACGCCAGCAAAGAGCGTCAACGCGAGTTTACCGAGATTCGCGCAGCGTTGGAGCAGATTGACGGCAAGATTGTCGGCAAGACTTCCAACGGTTGGCACCGCAACGACATGGCCGAATGGTGCTTGCGGGCCGAGCTGCAAAACCAAGACGCGAGCAAGCCGTGGAAGGCACCAGAAATTAAGTGGCAATAAAGTGACATCGATCGTCTATCCCCACGCTTCATCCGCATCTACCGCGTCGATCGAAGTCCACACGCGCGACCTGTGGTCTGATCCGTGGACCGCACGGCCCGAACTGCAATGCACGAGCTGTACCTTCACCGCTCAACCGTCGATGTCATCCGCGACATTCCGACATCGCTACGGTGTCAAATCCGATTGGAACGCGACCGGGACGAACACCCGCAACCGTTTGCAAATCAATCCACGCTCCTATGTCCGAGTATCGATCACACCAACACCGGGAATGCCCGGTAACGATGTGATCTACTGGTATGGCATCTGGAAACACGCCACCGACGAAGGGCTCGTGCAAGGCGTGCCAGCAATCGGCCTAGATGGTTTGCTCAGCTTCACGCGAGTCACCACGTCAACGTACGTCGATATGTTTGGCGGAATTCGTGACGCTGGACGAGGGTTAACATTTAACGCCGGTGGCAAGCCTAATCGCACAAGGGCGAAGCGACCGGTCAACGTGTCGACGTGTTACCTGTTCGAAGAAAATACCGAAGTGGCCGAGTATTGGTCGACTCGTGACATCGTTGAATATCTCATCGAAGCCAATCCGCCAACGGACAAGGACGACGATATTATTCTGACGTTCTCGCTGTTGAATCCGAGCGTGTTGCCTGACTACGATCGACCCGAAGTCAAATCGCACGAGCGCGATGTGTTGACCATCTTGCGGTCGCTGATTGCTCGCCATCGCTTGATTGGCTTTCACGTGTCAGCCATTGATGTACCAGCCAGCGGCGGCTTGCCAGCCGTAGCGGCGGCTTATGTGAAATGCTTCAGCTTCACCGACACCGCAATCGCCATCACAGACGCCGACGGTGATACCATCGGTGCCATACCGGCAAATGCGACGGTGCTGGATCTCGATGTCAATCGTGACACGACGGCGTCGGCAAGTGTGTCGATCGACGCTCAGCATGTTGCCGACCGGATCACCGTGCTTGGTGATTACAGGATTTCGGTGTGCTCTATCAGCAAAGACGACGGCTCGCTAGAGGAAGGCTGGGACTTCGTCGACGTAACTCAGCACAAGCAGGCGGCGCGAGATGCTGCCGACTATCCGGCGGCTGAAGAGATTCGCGAACGAGAAAAAAGAAACAAGGACGCACGCGCAAGCGACAAGCTGAAGCACGTGTTTGCGGTGTTCAAGATTGCCAAGTGGTGGGAGCAAAAAGTACCGCCCGCTTCTGGATCAGGTCCGTCGAAGCCAATCGCGATCGATGATGATGACGCACAGTTTCGCATCATGCGGGAAAACTTGTATCCGCTTCGCGAGCTGCCGTTGCTTCGCGGATACGACTATGCGGCCGACATCGTCGCGGATAACGAGGCTGCGGACGTGGTTGGTCATCGCGGCGATAAGATCGGCGAGGCACCATTCGAACCGCTGCCATTGCTCGTGACAATCCGTGTGCCTGACTACCTTGATCGCGATGCCGACCCGGCGAAGTACGTCTACATCGACCAAGTCGGCAAGGTGGCAGATCTGGAACTCGAAGAATTTCCCGGCGCTCTTGGCACGTACAAACCGCCTGTGGCCCGTAACTGGTCAGGCCGCGTCCGCGTCTTGCGAGACACCCCCGGATTTGAGATTGATGTCGTGGGAGCGGAACAACATATCTTGGCCAAGACGGAATATGCAGGGCACGACGACGAATTGAAAGGCATGTGGGACTGGCGAGATATGATTGCTACAGTCGCCTTTCAAGAGCTTCGAAGAACGCAAGTGGTGTGGCCGGAACAGTCCGCATCTGTCGGCGAGTTTCTGAACGAGATGGTGATCGATGCTGGCGCCACATACAAGCTGATCTACATCACGCCTGACACCGTCGTCGGCATCGACGAGACAACGGGCGACTTGATTCGATCGAGCGGCGGCTATTTGCACGACGATCGCAAATGGTTGAGGATCATTGCCCAACGTGCTTACGAGTGGTACAAGCAACCACGTTATGCGCTGAACATGTCGACCAGCTTTATTGATTCACGACTTGGCATCGGTGCCTACATCAAAACCATGCGACGACTGGGCGACGTTCATCCCATTGATTCCTGCGTAACACAATTGACCTACGAATTTCCCGTTGTCCAGTCCGAAACACCACCACCACCAAAACTGTTTATGCGCACTGCCTTTGGCGAGCTGGACGCCGTTGGATTCGGCTAGTGGCCTTCCGTGCCGGCTCTTGTCTCTCGACCCTAGACTCTTGACTTCGTAATGGCCGAAAACCAACAACTGATGACCGACCGCATCGCCGATCTCGAATCGGACGTGCGTGGTTTGTTGCAACTGGTCAACCAACTCCAACGCGAGCCAAAGCTAGTACCACCGCAACCCATTGAATGGGTTCGCACGCAAGGCAACCCCACGGGCAGCTATTACGACACGGACTATCCTACGCAGTCGATGACCGAGGCCGTGTACGAATTGCCAGCCGTGTTTCTTGACGGTGCGATCCCTGACGATTTGGCTGATCCTTACGAGTGGACACCGCGCAGCGCCAAATCACAAACCAAGATCATCAGTCCCGGCGGCTGGATACCGGAAACCATCGAGCCGCTGCCCGTCACGTTGATGCGCGACGGACGATATCACGTACTGCGTGTCCCGGAGCTGCGAGTTGTTTCCAACGAAGCGATTGCCGTTGACGACTATGGAGAGTTCTCGTTGTGGTGGAACGGTGCCGATACCGGCATTGATTTCGTTGGCATCTATCTGGATTGGATGCACGCTGGAGAACCACTCGCCAGCGGCAAAGAAGCGATGGCGTATCTCGATTGGCCGTTGCGTCGTTGGTCGATGTTTGCGGTGGAGTGCTAACGATGCGGTTCAGTCGAAGGTGTTGTGGTTGTCTCTCATACGCTACCGATTGGCCCGCCGGGTTTGGAATTGGCAACGAGTGGGAGCAGGTCGCTGGCGAGTGGTCGCACAGCGCCAGCGGGTACGTGTTGACGACCGACGATGACGCCTTGTTGCTTCACACGCGCGAGTGGCCCGATAACATCACGTACGGTGTGACTGCCCGCAACATTCGTTACGGCGTGCGAGCGATCTTTGGTTATGCCGACGCCGACAATTACCTATTCGTCGAACGTCTTACGTCGGGAAGAACTGTGTTGGTTTCTCGCGTTGCTGGCATTGAAGAAATACTGGCGAGCGCACCGCAACTAGATCCAGCATCAAACGGCGACGCGCTACTTACGTCTCCGAGTGCCAGTCACGCCGATAGCTTTTTGTTTTGCTACCAAGGCGACGTGCTTGCCGTACATTGGGACGGCGGAGCGATCGCCACGACCACGCCACCAAGCTGGTCTTCGTCGGCATGGCACGGTGCTGTGGTTGCGTCGTTGCCCGGCAATCGCGTCGGCTTCGGAACGAACACAATCACACCAGTCGGCTCAGAGGCTCGATTCTCGCCAGTGGTTGTGTATGAAGCCGCCAGCGACAGCAAGCCCGATTGCTTTAGTTGCGTTGATTTGTGTTGCGATGGTAGAGTTCCACCAGACCTGACGCTGACAGTCGAAGGCACCTATTCGTCAAACACGCCGAGTTATCCCGCCGAGGCAACAGCAGCGGCCCAGATTGCTGGTAGCTACACCATCACCAACAACACAGGCTACGACTGTTTTTGGCAATACGTGTACGGTGGTGGGCCTAACAATTGGTCGCTGATCAAGGTTGGCGATGTTCTCACGCTTCAGCTCTACCACGGTAATATCCGCAACGCCTTTGGCGGCGCTGTTCCTGTTGCACTTCAGTTTTCAGCGAGTGGAGTCAATGAACGGTGCGTTGAATGGGATAGTGACATCGAATTGACGCTAGATTTCGCGCACGTCGCAACCGCCGATTCTCCACGAGCTTTGGTGAGGCTTCCGTGATTCAATGGACGTGCCCAGACTGCAAACGCACTGCCCGGTTAAATACCGGCGTGCGACATCACTGCGCGTGCGGCAAGGTGGTCGAATCACCAGCCGGCCCGCCAGCGCACCCACGACCGAGCCGCCCGGCGTCCACCGCATCAAAAGCCGTCTGTAAACATCGTGGCGACCAACAGCGATTACAGTGGTGCGATCCTTGCCGAGGCGACATCAAGGTCTTTGCCTGTGAACTCTACGGTGAATGCACGCTCGGCAAGAAGCTTGATGGTATCGCTTGCTGTAATGATCGCGGTGTGGTGTGTCCTGATTTCACGCCGAGCAAAGGTGACCACGCGATCGGAACACGTGTGACGGGCAACGGTACACTGAGAATCGGATTCGTTACGCCGTCATATACGGTTCCCGGCGGTGCCGAGCGGTGGATTCACTCGGTCGTATCGCACCGCGACTCGCGTGTCACGTGGTCGGGGATTGCCGTCACGACGAATCACCACATCAGTCACGAGTTGATCGCGGCAACGCCTTGCCCTGTCGCAGTTGGTCCCGCCGCAATTCGCGCGGTGGCCACCCGATCGGACATCCTGGTCGCATGGGGACTGACCAACATTCGCCAAAATGTGATCGTCGATTTTCCTGGTCGGATCGCCGTCATCAGTCACGGCTGTGGGGAATGGACTCAGGCGCATCTTGCCGACGAATCACTACGAGCTGATGATTTGCGAATCGGTGTCTCGTCGGCGGCGGCAGCGAGCTTTCCCGCCGATGTCACTACATACGTCGTCCACAACGGTGTTGATCCGTCCCGAGTCGCGACGACTGAGGATCGCGAAACAACACGCGGTCGCATTGGCTTGGCAGCCAATGAAATTGCTGTCGGCTACGTCGGTCGATATTCGTGGGAAAAGAATCCGCTGGCTGCTGCCCAAGCCGCCGCCAAGTTAGGCGCATCGTATCGCGCCGTGTATGTCGGCGATGGATGGAAGCGAAACGAGATCGTGCCAAAAATTAAGAAGCTTTGCCCTGACGCCATCTTGGTGCCTAATCAATCGCACGTCGGCAACATGCTGGCGGCGCTAGATTGTTTCGTGTTGGCCAGTCCATCAGAGGGCATGAGCCTCGCGATTATCGAGGCGTGGATGGCCGGTATACCGGTCGTGTCCACGCCAGTCGGTGCCGTGCCAGAATTAGAGTTGCAACACGGACGCTTGACGACGCCGGTCGCAATCGAACCAACCGCTCAACAGCTCGCCACTGCTGTCCTGCGATCGCTCACAGCTCACGACGTGACATCCCGCGCCAAATCGGTTGCCCGTCGGTTCCTCACTTCGACCGCCATGGCCACACACCTGATAGACATTTTCACACGATGACGCTTGCCGCGTGGCAACCATGAAACTACCACCACCATTCCGCCGACTCGCCGCGCACGCCGCCGCTCTCAAACATCGCGGCCAAACTCACTGCCGCTGTGACCACTGCCAACAATTCGCCAGCAGTTTTCTTTTCATCAACGCACTCGGCATTCCACCACAGAATGCGGCAAGTCACATCGCAGTGCGTGACACCGTCCGAATGAGCCAGGGCTCAGCGCCCCAGTACAACAGGTGACCGCCCGAACTCGCAGCATACAGACGGCGTCACGCACTGCGATGTGACTTGCCTTACGCCCGTTCAACAAGAGAACAGTACCCCCAAATTAACTAAGTGCAAGTCAGTAATATGTTGGCCAACAGGACTGCATGATCTGAGCGCACAGGACTCTCCGAAACAGGCGCACAGGATTGCTAGTCCTGTGCGCCTCGTTTCACAAAGCAAGGACTTTCGCACCTTTGTGTGGACTTAAAATCCTGTGGCCCTTACGGGCCGTGCGGGTTCGACCCCCGCTCCGGCTACTGAAACGATGTTTCGCGCACAGGACTGTTGATCAGTGCTGCGAAGTGGACTGTCCGAATGAGCCAGGGGGAAGCCCTGGTACTTTCTCAGGTGACCGCCTGTGTTACGTTAGCAGCATTCGGATGGTCCGCTTCGCAGCACTAGGAGTGAGTTGAATCATGCGACGTATTCTTTTGTGTGCGTTTCTCCTGACTGCGTTTGTCGCAGGAGGATGTGACAACAGTCAGGAAGATGCCGCGCCAATCAAACATGTCACCGCCGATCACCAGCCAACAACTGCGACTCGACAAACACCGCCAACAACGGCAGACGACAGCATCGCGATCATCAAATCTCTCGGGTTGATCCTGGATCACCAAAGCACCGACTACGTGCAATATCGGCGTGGCTCGTCGCTTGTCGTCGATGTTGACCTCGATGGCAACTCTATCTCTGTCACGCCTATGGATGATGACGCAACAGCCGAGACTGAGATGATGATTGCCGACGCTACGGAAGTCTTCGAGGCATTGGGATTGCCGATTGACGGCCTTTCATTTTCGTCGACAGCGACCGACATTAGCGAAGCAACAACTCAGGGCTGGACGATCACAGCACAGCGATGGCCTAACGGCATCGGTGGAATGTTTGTTTCGTTTTCAGCAACGCGTTGACTTGCCGCTTTTGAATCTTTCAAGAATCTACTTGACACCGAGCGGGCACAGCGACTATCTTCACTGTCGCTAATGTAATACAGGTGTCGACACCTTTCGCATTTAATCATGCCTTCTCTTCTGGCGTGAAACCGCGATCGGGTGAACACACCACCCGATCGGCAGCCCTGCACCTTGGCTGGTTAGCCGGTTTTACACGACGGAATTTTCACGCGCGACCGATGGTCGTTTCATCGCGCGCGTGCTTGCGCTTATTTGGATTCGCAAGACGGAGCTTGTTCACGCATGGACAGCGAACGAAGACACGATTCGGCGACGGACGCTTGGAGAACGCGAATCGTTCTTGACGCTGTTGTGCTGAACAACGGCTCGGGAGTTGACGATGCAAGATCCTCTCACGCTGAATCAGTTCTTCACGCGATTCTATTTGAACAAGCCAAGCATTGTGAGCGGAAGCAAGGCGACGGCTTCGTTCTACAAGTGCGAGCTGGCCAACTTCGAACGCTACTTTCTGTTTTGGCTGAGTCAGGCCGGAGAGCCTGCACGCGAACCAACGCTGCACGATTTGTCGAAGTTTCACATCGAAGGCGCGATGGCGTATCAGCTTCGCGAACGTGGTGTGACGCGGCCAACGGCGAACAAGGTGCGGCGTGCGATGCGGGCGATTTGGGAATATGCCGCCGAGCCCGATTTCAATTTAGGGATTGCGCCACCGCCCAAAATCGACAAGTATCGCGAGCCGAAACGCGAACCGACGTGCTGGTCAATCGACGAGTTCGGGCAGATCTTGTTTGCGGCTTCCGAGCTAGACGGCATGGTCGGATCAATACCGCGCAGTACGTGGTTCACGGCGTTGTTGTGGTTGGTCTACAACTCGGGTCTTCGCATCTCGGCGGCGATGGCAACACAGTGGGATTGGATCGATATGGCCGAACGGCGGTTGGTTGTCGAGCCCGAATTTCGCGACGACGACGGCAACATGCAGCGCGTCCAAAAGGACGACGAAGGCCAGATGGTGCAGCTCTTGCCGGAGACGGTCGAGGCATTGCGACCGCTGCTACGTGCGGGCCGTCCACCCGGCGTGTTCGACGATTGGCCGTACGACCGAGGATGCGAGCAATGGGTTGCGCTGAATCGCGTTTTGCGAACATGCTTGATAGATGCGGGGTTGCGACCCGATGCCGAATCGGTTTCCAAACGCGATTACTTCCACAAGATTCGCCGCGTCTTTGCCACCTACATTACCATCGAATCGGGCATCGAGACGGCTCGCCAAATGCTCGGACACAGTACCGTGCAAGTGACGTGGCGGTACATCGACAAGAGCAAACTGCCTCAGAAGTCGCAAGCCGATCTATTGCCGTGCCCGCGGCCGCAGGCTTTGCGAATCGTGCGAGCGTAGGTCGCCAGCAGTCAGACTTGTGTAATTGTCACACCTGTGCGAACCGGGGCGAGCGTTCCGTAGCTGGAATAACGCTTGGGCTGCGTATGCCCAACTCGCCCCGGTTTGTTTCTGGAATGGAGTCGATGTCATGATTCAAAAAGCCCCTAAGAAGGAGTCGCCAAAACGTGCTGCGAAGAAGCCGACAGTGGATGAGCTGTTGGCGGTGATTGCCAAGTACGAGGCGAAGTTCGAAGAGATCGATAGCTTTCTCCGGTTCGTCGGAATCGAACGTGACGAGCTGCGGGTCAAGTCGCGCCAGTTGGCCGATGCGAAAGAAGCGTACGAGTCGGCAAAGGCCGAAGTCAACGCGTTGCGTGACAGTATCGCCGGTGCCAAAGATTCGTTGTTCCAATTGCTGGAGCCGGGCGTGATGGAGTTCATGCCGCTGTTCGACAAAATGGAGCCGGCTGATCCCGAAAAGCACGGCGAAAGTGCGGACCAATGGCGGCGTGATCCGATTTCGGCGTTGCGATTGTCGGCTCATGCAGCGGGTTTGTTGATCGACGCGGATGTGATCGTGATCGGCCAATTGCAAGATCGCGTGTTGGATAAACCGCAAGATTGGTGGGAATCAATCGACGGCTTGACGGCTTCTGTCGCTGCTGCGATCGCGGACAAGCTGAACGACTTCATCTATGACGATGGAGGTCGTAAGTAAACGATGCGAGCGTTACCTCCCGACGACGATGGAATGCCAGCCGCTTTGCAGTTGGAAGAACCAGCCAAGCATCTTGCATCGCTCGTGATGAACGAGTCGTTTGGCCGATTGACGGATGTGTTGTTGAGTCAATGGTTGAGGCTCGAAGACTTTGAGCCGTTAAAACGCCACGGCATCTATCCGCTTAATCGAGCTTTGTTCTTTGGCCCGCCGGGCAATGGCAAGACCGTGTCGGCTCAATTGATCGCGAGCAAGTTGGATTGCCCGTTGTACCGCGTTCGTAGTGAGGCATTGATCACGTCTTACCTGGGCGAAACGACGCAGAGCGTTGGCTTTGTAATGGATTGGCTCGAAGATCAAGAGCAATGCGTGGTGTTGTGGGACGAAGCCGAGGCGATCTTTCCCAGTCGCGAGCGTATGGACGGGTCTGGTTCGGCTCGTGAGATGACCAATGCGATGACAGTGTTTTGGCAACGGTTGGATCGGTGGAAGTCGCCGCAGTTGTTCTTGTTGGCCACGAACATGAAGGATCGACTCGACCCGGCGTTGTGTTCGCGGATCGAATTGCAATTGGAGTTCGGCCCGCCGACAGCACAGCAGGCCCGCGACGTGTTGTCGTATTGGTCGGAAGTGCTGCACGAGTACGGTGCCGAGACGTGGGGCCGCAGGATGCAGGCAGCGATTGACGACGGACATTTGCCGGAGAGTTTTCGAGCCTTGTGGCAAGACATCGCTAACGCGGTACGGTCGCAAGTGGCTCTTGGTGTGGGAACTTCGTAACGGGAGTGATGACGATGGTGATGACAGCAACACAAATAAGCAACCGAGTCGCCAAGGCTCACGACGTGGACGGGTCGTATCCCGATCTGTGCCACTTTCTGGACCTCGTACAGAACGCACGAGGAAATGCCGGCGCTACGTCGGCAGAGAAACAAGCGGTGGCCCTAGGCACGGCGTTGTTGAAAAACGTTCCGGGACTCGATGCTAGTGCCTTGAGTGGTGCGTTGACGTTCGCTTACATCGTGGCGGAACAACCAACCACTGCCGCCAGTATTTTCAGCGGGTCGTAAGAATTACGGCACGGAGTGCCACAACTACATTGCAAGCGATGGAGTGACGAATGATCAAGTTTTTGAATGGACCTGCCGAGGGCACGGTGCTGGAGCTAACAAGAGCACCGAAGCTCTTGCGAGTCGTGATTGATCCGCGTGGCAAGGTCGATGCGTTGGACAAGCTCGACGATTATCCACAAGACAACGAAACGCTGCACGCTTATCGACGAGTTGGCTTGCCGACTCGTTTTCACTTGCGATCGTCGCGGCGTTCTGGCTGTGGGTTTCGCTACGCCGCTGAATACGAGTATGTCGAGCTTCAGCCCGACGACGCCACAATGCGAGACGCGCACCTGTGGTGGGAATGGGCGTTTGTTGAAGGCCAATCTACTGAGACGATCACGAGGCAATCATGAAAACGTCAACCGCAAGTCTGAACATCGAAGTGCTTACCGAATGCCCATACTGCGAAGAAGTCATTGATTTAATGCAGCCTGTATCAGGAGACGACCACAACGAAGACGGTTCGGTGATTTCGCAAGCATGTCCTCCTGGCAATTGGAGTGAGGTACATGAGGCGTTTAGCGTGACGAATGTCGAGTGTCCCGGCTGCAATGAGTTGTTCAACGTTTCGACTCTGGAGTGGTAGCTGAATCGCAAAGGATGGAGACGCACGCGATGGGTGACAAATCAAAAATCGAATGGACTGACGCGACGTGGAACCCGGTAGTTGGTTGCCAAAAGATTAGCGAGGGCTGTCGTCATTGCTACGCCAAGCGGTTGCACGATCAACGGCACAAGGCACATCGAGACGGCAAGTCGATGCCGTCGCAGTACGCGAAGATCTTCGAGACAATTCAACTGAAGCATGAGCGATTGTCGCAACCGTTGCGGTGGCAGAAGCCTCGCATGATCTTTGTGAATTCCGTCAGTGATTTGTTTCATGCGGATGTCCCGACGACATTTATCGACGACGTGTTTGCCGTGATGGCGTTGGCGGGTTGGCACACGTTCCAGGTGCTAACCAAACGGCCCGAGAGAATGCGTGAGTACCTGACCACGCCGAATCGCGAATCGATCGTATACGAGGCAATGGAATCGATTGCAGAAGAAAACGACATCGCTGATTTTCTGTTTGATGTGTGGCCATTGCCTAATGTGTGGCTCGGCACGTCGATCGAGAACGGGCACCATCGCGCTCGACTGAATCAGTTGATGAGATGTCCCGCTGGCGTGCGGTTCGTTTCGGCAGAACCGCTAATCGGCCCGCTCAATCTCGACCTGACAGGATGGCCGCACGTTATGCACAGAGAGTCGCCGATTCACTGGGTGATCGTCGGCGGCGAGAGTGGCAAAGACGCTCGACCAATGCACCCGGATTGGGCTCGTGCGATTCGCGATGATTGCTTGGCGGCTGGTGTGCCGTTCTTCTTTAAGCAGTGGGGGGAATGGGGGCCTTCAGGCGGTCACGATCTAGCCGATCAAGCTGTCATGTTCGAGGGCGCATCCATGATCCGCTGGGGCAAAGTGAAGGCCGGTCGCGAATTGGATGGTGTGACTTGGAACACGATGCCACTAACGGCGAACCACAGATTCACGGAGGTCACGGAGATCTGATGCAAGTGAAGGTGATTAAATGATTCAAACACTGGAACAACGGCAATTGTCGGCTCAGGTACGTGCGTTCAACTTGGCATTTAGACCCGGTGACTCGTGCGTCATTCAACGCGATGGCAAGGACTTCGAGACGTTGGTCGATTCGCCTGCAAAGATCGTATCTGGCAATCGTGCGGTTGCGACGTTTCGCGGCTACGAAGGCTGGTATGACATCGTTGCAGATACCGTACGTGGAGTGTCCACATGAGCCAAGAAATGCGAGCAACGATATCGGAACATGAAGGCAAGAAGTACCTGCGTACAATTCGCTCGCCGGTCAATGGCTCGACGATCGAAGTCGACGTGTACGAAGTGCTAGAGGCGTTTGGCGTGACGTGTTCGGCTCGACAGCACGCAATCAAGAAGCTGTTGTGCGCCGGGCAACGTGACAAAGGCAACGAGCTGGCTGATTTGTCGGGAGCGCTGGCCGCCGTGAACCGAGCCATTGAGTTGGAAGCGGGTCGCCCTGAACAGCATGGGCAGACGATTGTGCGAAATTTCCCAGCACCACCACCGAAACCACCGAACAAGTAGCGAGAGAACATCACCGCAACTTAGGACATTGATCTGGAGCGGCTAGGATGCCAAACGCACGGACGTTACCGAAGAGTCAACAACAATTCGATTTCCAATTGCCTCGCGACAAGCAAGAGCGAAAGCAGCGGATGCGTGACCTGCGCCACCACTGGTTCAAATTGATCGAAGCGCTCGAAGACGCTGACTGTGGCCTGTCCAAAGGTCAGCGGCGGCGAGTCGCTGCGCTGATGAAACGATGGCTGAAATCGGATTATTCGAATTGGTGCGGAGTCGGCACGACTCGACGTACTTATCTTGCCAAAGAGTGGATGATGAGCCGTCGCACGGTGGAGTACCAACTGGAGTGGGCACAATCCGTAGGCGTCTTAGATTGGTCCGTTGACACCGATGAACGCGGAGTGAGACGAACAACAATTCAACTGCTGTTCGTGAGACTGGCGGAACTCGTCGGAATGCCGTCGCAGCCCGATGGCGACGTTTTGACTGAATGTCAGCCTGAAAAGGATGACGTACTGGCGGTCGACCAAAGTGCATCCGTTGCAGACCAAAGTGCAACGGTTGCAGACCAAAGTGCAACGGTTGCAGACCAAAGTGCAACCATTGCACAACATTCCAGTAACTCCATTACTCCCTTACCGCCCGACGAGTGGCAGGCGGTGGAGAATTTGTTTATTGAGTTGGGAGTCTCGGACGGTTTGGCGCCAGACTGGATTCGTGAGGCGAGGCAACTCGAACTGACTGTTGCCGACTGTCGCGACATCGCCGAGACGTACCGTGTGAACGAGTCGAAGTTTCGCGGGCCGGGTGCGATCGCGTTTCGAATTCGTAAAGGTGAGTGGCCAGCCGCTGGCGTACGCGATCCGCGTGTGATCCAAGAAGCCGAACAGAAGCGTGCCGCCCAACAACGGTCGGCTCGTGAGGAACACGCACAGGCGATCGCACACCAGCAACAATGGCGATGCGAGCTGGCGGCGTTAGAGAAATCTTACGGAACTGAATTCGACGCGTTGTCGCCCGCAGAGCGATCTCGCTTCGTGCGATCGGTGTTGACGGTGCAATTCGAATTCGACCAATGGCGGCGCAATCCGATGGATTCATTTGTTCGCGAGAAGCTGTTGACGGCTTACGGACTGAGTCGCGAACGGAGCAATCAGCGGTTAGCGATCAGCGGTCAGCCAGAAAGGAATCAATTGTGCCACGTAACATGAACTTTGCACTGACGGCGTGACATTTGTCCCCGTCACGGCTTGCCGGGGATGCTTCACTACTTTTCAAGGAGGAAAACGAACATGTTGGTATTGTCGCGAACAATTGGTGAGTCGTTTGCGTGCATCTTGGACGATGGCACGCAAGTAAAAGTGACAGTCATCAAGATGTTTGGAGGGAAGGTCAGACTGGCCATCGAGGCACCTCAGAGCGTCGCAGTTTGGCGAACTGAAATGCTTGCTGATGGGGAAATTGAAAAAAGAGGTTTCGTTAAAAAGGAAAGAGATTGTTCTTTCGCCGGTTTGATGGCTTGTCGGCGGTGCGGATCAGATCGCGTTTCAGTGTATCATCGCGGCGTGTCATGTCGCGAGTGCTTTGCACGTTGGCCGATGATGACAGTCGGTGAAGCCGAAAGGCTCATTGATGCCGAAGTTACCCGGCGGTGGAATGCAGCAGCAAGGCCAGAGCACACAGGTGCTGGAGAATAGCACGCCGTATGGATTACGGCGTAACACTGCGGCGAACGCTTGCGATCACCGGGCCGCAAAAATAAAGGTTTGAATCATGGAAAATCTCAAGGAACTACCAGCCGACGTTGATGCGGCTCCGAGTGCATCGCATTGTTCTGGATTTCTACGGGGTGCGATTGAATCACGGCTTTCCGAACTCAGAAACAAGGTTGCACTGCACAGAGGCATGAAGGGCGAGTGGCGGCGCAGGTGGTATTGGGACGAAAGCGAAAACGCGCAAGAAAAGAGATTCAGATTTTTGATTTCGCAGGGCGAGAAAGTTCGCGAAGCCGAAGCCGAATTGAAACGGTTTATCGCAGAGCATCGACACCTGATGGGTGAAGACTGGATTGGCAACGATCACGGGCGATTGTGTTTTCTTCCATTCCTGGGAGGCAGGCCGATCGACCAGCACTATTGCGATCGACCGGAAGGCCACGACGGGTTTTGCGAAAACGACAAGGGTTCGTGGACGATACGGGTTTCGAATCAACGCGAGTGGCGAGAGCTGCGAGAAGTGTGCGAGCACCCAAAATACGTCGAGAACGGGGAAACGCTCGTTTGTGCCGTATGCGGGAAGAAGATGATCTGAATATCCAGAACGTTCGGATTAACTGGTGGTCGTCGCAAGACATCCATCATCTTACCACGGACGTACGACCGCCGGTTCAATCCGTTTGCTAGGGCCGTGCGGCGAGTCGACCGAAGCGTGGCTCTTGGTCACTCAACGTCGCCAAAAACGATCGTAGCAAATTATGTGTTGCCGAAGCAACTGAGTAGGCAGCAAGTCGAATCGGGAGCCCCCTTTCCAACTCGCTGGGGTACAACGGCGATACGCCGCTGTCAGCCACGCGAGTAGCTAATTCGCATGGGGTGGAAAAACTGTTCCAGTTGCCTGGAACCAGTTAATCCGAACGCTAGGAACGCATGGATGCGTGTCCTAGCTAGTTATTCAAACGCAAAGGCGCATTTTTAATTTTCTGACAACTCGAAAACCAGGGAATCGCGATGAAGCTTCGGCAGCGGTTCATGGAGGTTCGTAAACGCAAGGGACTTGCGAAATCAACAGAGGAATCCTATTGGCATTGGGTCAATAAATACTTGAGATTCCATAGGCAGCAGGCTGGCGATTGGGTCAAGCCGTCGCTGATGAGCGAGACGCATGTCGAGCAATTTCTGTCTCACCTGGCTGTCAATCGCCGAGTCTCGCCGACTACGCAAAACCAAGCCTTCAGCGCGTTGCTGTTTCTTTATCGCGACGTGATCGGTAAGCCGCTCGAAAATGTCAGCGCACTGCGTGCCAAGACTCGCGAGCATGTGCCGACTGTACTGTCAGTCGACGAGGTTGGCAGTCTGTTGGCTCAACTGCGAGATGTCAACGAGCTGATTGCGCAACTGATGTATGGTGCTGGACTGCGAGTTGGCGAGGCTGTCGGCTTGCGGATTAAGGACATCGATCTGGATAGGCTGACCATCACGATACGACAAGCAAAGGGCGGCAAAGATCGGTTTACGATGTTGCCGCCTTCACTGGCACCAGCGATCGCGAAGCAAATCGAACGGGTCAAGTATTTGCACTCGCTGGACGTGCGAGAGGGATTCGCTCGCGTTGCCTTGCCGGATGCGTTTGCAAGGAAATCACCGAAGGCGGCATCTTCGCTCGCGTGGTACTTTCTGTTCAGTTCGCGAACCCGCAGTCGAGATCCTGAGACTGGTGAGATTGGACGACACCACGTTCACAAATCGGCGGTGCAGCGCGCGATCAAACAGGCGGCAGATCGTGCAGGTATCACCAAGCGTGTCACATCACACGTCTTGCGGCATAGCTTCGCGACTCATCTGTTGGAATCCGGCTCGTCGATTGAAACAGTACGAGACCTGCTCGGTCACACGGACGTTCGCACCACGATGATCTATCTGCACGCCGTGACTCCAGCATCCGAGCGAACGCGCAGCCCGCTCGAACACATCTTGGCGAACCCAGGGTCACGCAGAATCAGGAAGGCAATGTGACCACCGCAATGTTTGATGCGTTTTGCTAGCGATTTTGTCTTCAAGGCTTGACGTATCGTGCGAGCTTTGTAAGGATTCACACTCACAAGCCAAGTGATCGACCACATCGGCTGTCTTTTGCACAATCGCAGAGGGCAGCCGTTTTTTTGTGCCTCAAACCGGGTAGATCATCTATGCCGCGATTCGTCAAGCGAACGATCCAGCCAAACGAAGGGCTCCACGTCAACACGCCGTGCCGGTTTGTGAACCGTGGAGTCACGCCAATCGAAGTGGTGGTGTTTGCCGAACAGCCAACCATTGAACCAACTGGTGTGGAGCCATTGAGCGAACGCGATCAGCGGTCAGCAGAAAGCGGCCAGCAGGAAACAGGATTTGCACGCAATGGGAGCGTGTGAGACATGAAACGTGCGGACAACTGGTTGGGCCTCGCGCCTACCATCGACACCGTGGAACAAGCAGAGATTGCACTGCAAGAAATTGCGTCGATCTTAGCACGCGATGCCGACTTGTCTGCGGCTTACGATGTGCGACTAAGACGCTTGAATGAAGAACGCAAGGCGAAGTTAGCCACCGTCGTTGATGGCGAGACGATACCGTTCAGCGAGCGTGTGGCGACGCTTGAGGCTGCGTTGCTCAAGTGGGGCGACACGCAAGGCGTCAAGTTGCTAGACGGAACGAAGACGCTGTCTCTTCGCAACGGCGTCTTCAATTGGCGAAAGAAAGCAGACGCAGTGGTGTTTCGTGATGGCGTCGATGAGAAGACGGCCGTCGCCAAGGTTTCGAATGTGCTGCCGATGTTGGAAGAGGCGTTGGAAGAACAGTTGCAGTTGTGCGGCGCGTTAGAAATTACTCTGAAGATTAATCGCACGAACGCCAAGAAGGCTGTGTTGGCAGGGCAGCTCGAAAAGAATCGGCTCGGATCAATTGGACTGCGGTTTGTTCCCGGTGTGGAGTATGTGTCAGTCGCGGTGGCTGAAATCGCGAGGGATGGCACGGGGGAGAACGTCGAACTTTGAACGTTCAACTTCGAAAGCTGAAGTGGAGAAAGAACATGGCAAAAAGTGGAAGTAGCAGTGCAGGTGGAATCGGCTTCTTTGGTCTGCTAACGATCGTGTTTATTGTGCTGAAGTTGATTGGCGTAATCAGTTGGCCGTGGATCTGGGTGTTGAGTCCGATTTTGATACCTGTAAGCATCACAGCCGCGATTCTCGCGATCGTTTTCATCGTGCTGGCGGTCGATGAAAGATCCACTTCGAAGCGGCGAGCGAAACGGTAGACCGGAGAAATCATTAGCTCGCACGAGACGCCCGCGACGGTAGCCTGATGCAGCGAGGGCGCGGGGCAGCGTGCGAGTTTATTTTGTTCAACGAGAGAACCAAAACAATGAGTAAGTCAAAGAGTGTCCTTTCCAGCCTGACGGTGTGGGGAGTCGTGACAGTCGTTCTCGGTATCATCTTGGAAGCCGTCGGAATCGCTGAATCTGAAGCAACGAATGTGGTCGAAAGCGTTGGCGTGATTCTGGCGTTCATCGGTCGCTTGCGAGCAAGCCAACCGCTCCACATTCGGGCACCGTGGTCCGTGGGACTGATGGCAGTGGCGATGTGTATCTATGGTGGCTCGACCGTGATGGCTCAACAGTCGCCGCGTCCGCAACCAATTCGTGGCGTCGTTCGCGGTGCGTTGCCCCACGTGATGATCGTTGGTGTTGACGGCGTACGAAACGAGTTGCGAGGCAACGCGCGCTCCAGTGCCACACCTGGCCAACAGACACCCGGCCAACAGACATCAGGTCTATGGCGTTGGTCGGCCAGCGGTCAGGCTCATCATGCTTCAGTCGTGCAAGTATGGAATCCCGTCGATAGCTCGGCTGGTTCAGGCGTCTATTGCGAGTGGAATGGCTTCGCCGGAGTCTTGACGTGTGCGCATCTCAATCCGCGTGGCACGCTGCGAGTGACGTTTTCGGATGGCGTGACAACGAATGGTGACGCGACAATTGATCGATTCAAACACGACGTTGCGTTTGTCTATGTGACGCATCCAACGATTCGTCCGGTGCCAATTGCAACGCACAACGTACGAGCAGGCGATCTGGTGGAGTTCGTGACGTACGGCGGGCCAGAAAGCAAGCTGCGACATTTTGTTGGAGCCGTAAGCAGCATCGGCCAACGAATGGAAGTAGCGACGCCAGTCACGCACGGAGACAGCGGCGGGCCAGTCTTCAATCTGCATGGTGAGTTGGTCGGCATTCAATCCGTTGGCATCGGCAACACGATTGCGACAGCGCAAGGCTTCCCCGTGTATCAATCGTCAGGTGCCGTTACGTGGACAGCGTTGACTCAATTCTTGCAACGCTGCCAAGCTGGCCAGTGTTCGCCGCAAGAACTGCAACCGGGCAGATTGCAGTTCTATCCGCCTGATCAACAGGCCGTTGGGCCGTCAGCGCCTGCAGTACCGCCAGATCCGCCGATGATCGATCGAGAATCGATTGTCGCGATGGTTCGGCAACAGTTGGCTGACGAGATCCGAGAAGGCAAATATCCAGAGTTGCGAGGGCCGCCGGGACCGCAAGGTGCGCCAGCTCTTGTTGATCTGGATGCGTTGGCAAAGAAATTGCCGCCGGTCGTGTTGTCGATCGACGGTGCCGAAAGAAAGGCTCCACTCGGCCAACCACTGCGTTTGAAGAATCAACAGCGGCAAGTCCGCTGAGATCGATAGGGAATTGACCACCACTTTTGCGAAAGGCGCATACGATGGCAGAAGAACAGACGGTTGGTGGCAACACTGACATTACGGGCGGATTTCCGATTGGCGCGAGTTCGTCGGAGACCATGCAATCTCAACAAGTCATGGGCAACGACGTACCGATCGATGTCAATCCGAACGCGATCTACGCACGATCGCAGGCATTGACGGTTGACTTGGCTGGCAAGAACTTCGCTGCTGCGGCGGATCGACGTACGATCCTAGCTGATGCAGCGATGGGCAAAGCGGCTGGCGCGTAATGGCGACCGCGTTGGATCGGATCATGAACTTGGTCGATCACACGATCGACCAAGTTGAATCCGGCGAGTCGATTGATCACGACAAGCTGATCAAGCGACTCGACTTAGAGACGGTTCGCGCGGGAGTCGAATTTGCAATTGACGCGGACACGAGGACGAGAAACGCAGATGGCCAGCTCTTCGCAAATTGACAAAGAGCAACTCTACGGTGAATACCTCAACGATCACCGTAGAAAGTCTCGCATGGCAGAGCAGTTGGCTCGCAAGTCGCTCGACTTACCGGACGCCGACGACATGCAGGTGACAAACACGACGACGACAGGACTTGGCTGGAAAGAATTGGTAGCAATGGGTGTACTCGTCGGCGGCGGTGCAATCGGCGGACACCTCTTGACGCAATCACATGACCGCGATGCGATCACGCCACCACCAGCCGCGACACACCACGAACACACGGACACAGACACGGTGACTGTGTTGGGATTCGACGAATCACAATAAATCGTACGGGCGGGGCAACTGAGGCTGGGGCACTGCGGCGTTTGGATGAACAACACGACTTCTCGGCGAAAGCCTACCCCCATCGTGTTGCCATTCGCCGCGCCTCTTTTTATTTACTGACAAGGGCAATCCGATGACGAATGTAATGTACGCCAAGGGATGGAAGAAGGTTTACGAGGGAGCGAGCGGAATCAATGTGCTTGGTGACATTCGCTTAGCGCTCGTCATGACGAACACGACTTGCGATACCGAAAACGATTCGATTGAGTTTCTCGATGACTTCACGACGCTCGACGAATATGACGGCACTGGGTACGCTCGCTTGGCGTTGTCGACGGCCACGCCGAGCTTCACGCACGATACGACTCGCAACAGCCTGAAGCTGGTGTGTACGTCGCATCCAGCGTTTCCCACGCTATCGGGCGACGGCACGCGCAACGTGCAAGGTGTGCTGTATTACATCAATGTATTGGCAGATGATGCACAGAGCGTGCCGTTGATCTATGCGCCGTACACTACGCCACGCGTGCCTGACGGAACGGACTTCACGATTGAGTTGCCTAGCGACAAGGTGGTTGCTGAATTCTTCCAAGCGGCCACGTCGACGACGCCAATCACAAACGACTAAAAAGCAATTCGGACGATCCATCGGCGCGTGGTGTGGACTGGATGCCCACCGCGCGGCGTTGGGTTCGTAATGCTCAATTACCACAAGGGCAGCTCAATGGCATCGAAAGTCTTCAACGAAGGAAAAGAGAATTTCGCGCAAGAAGATATTCTCACTATCACGGTCAAGGCATTGCTGCTGATGACCAACACGACGGCGGATACCGAGAACGATGGTATCTCGGCAACCACAGACTTCACCACGCTCGACGAGCATGATGGCTCTGGCTACGCGCAGCAGACGCTCGCGAGCAAGACGATCACCAAGGACGACACTAACGACCGTGCTGTGTTTGATGCGGCTGACGTGACATTCACGAGCCTAGGCGCTGGCACGCGTGACGTTGCTGGTGTGCTGTTGGTGTGGGACGACGGCGGCACGTTGCGACCCATTAGTTGGCATGAGTACACAAGCCCGCGTGTTGCGGATGGCACAGACTTTGTTGTGCAGTGGAGAAGTGATACCGGCATCATTCTGGTGCAGTAAGAGGAGCCACGATGCCATCGCAAACCAAAACGCCGGGCACGATCTCGGAATCGTGTGCGAGCGGATCAGAAGCCAGTTGGTCAAGCCTTGGCAATGTATCCACTCGCGACGGCACACTAGCGACGGCGACTACTGGTACTGGCGGTGTTGATGATA
This sequence comes from uncultured Solirubrobacterales bacterium, assembly GCA_937128795.1. Lineage (GTDB taxonomy): Bacteria > Actinomycetota > Thermoleophilia > Solirubrobacterales > JACPNS01 > JACPNS01. Next base: position 42,427 of record CAKZMQ010000012.1, read on the forward strand.
CGTGTTCGATCGTGTGCAGCGACTTTGGCTTTACCATCCCGTCCGATCAAGAAATCATTTTGATAGACGTGGTGGTGCGATGTAAGCGCGGACCCGCCGGCGGCGCGTTGCTGTCGCCGGTGCGACTGTACAACGCTACCGCAATCGGGGTCGCCAAATCCGCTGGCGCGATTGGTCCGACAGTCTCTGACTACTCAATCTCGGATGATGTGGACGGGTGGGAGGCAGAGCTTTCGGTCAGCGACGTTAACTCGACTGACTTTGGTTGCGTCGTAAAATTCACCGAAGACACGGACACGCCGTCGGTCAGTGTGGATGTCGTCGAAATGACGGTGTACTACATCCCGATGCAACCGCCAACTGTTTCTGTGACGCTTGCGGCCCAATTGCCCTATGGGCCGCCGCCGCTCGCCCCATCCACATCCGTGTCATTGGTAGCACAGCCACCAGCAATCGAGACAGCGCCGGTGGTGTCAATTACTCTCGCGGCTCAAGTTCCTGCCGGGCCGCTGCCGAGTGCGCCGACGGTCGGCCTGTCGCTCGATGCGTTTGAGCCGATCGGCCCGTACGAAAGGCCGCCGACACAGACTGTGACATTGGTCGTGCAAGAAGCGATCCAACCAGCCGAAACACTGCGACACACAGTCGCTGTATTGACGTTCGGCTCGCACCCAGTAACTGTGCAGGAGATCACAACCGGGGTCGCGATTTTCGGCACGCACGTCGAGGCGCTGGGGCACGCCAACGTGGTCGGCACATCTACATCTATAGTGTCACCGATCGCAACAACGGCGATTGTCGCGACAACTGCCATTCTAGTCGAACCCCTTGAGCCATCCACGTATGTCGCAATCAGCGATGCGATCGGCGAGAGTGAATTGCTCGAAGAAACCAACATTGTCGCCACCAGCCAGCTGCTACCGTCACCTTTGGCGATGACGGCCATCGTCGCAACTGCGCCGACGTTGTTCCATCCGCTTGAACGGACTGCGATCATCGGCACAAGCCAACGGCTGAACGAATCGGTCGAAGTCAATGAGCCCCTGGCTATCGTGCATAGTACCCCGGCTCTCGTGCAACCCGTCGAGGCCCTTTCGGCAGCGACTTACATCGCCGTGTCTTCTTTGCAGCGACCGCTTGAAACAACTCACATCGTTAGCGTTAGCACTGATCTTGTACAGTTGCCAGATGCTCCACTTGCGACAACGGCTATAGTCGCAACATCATCACTCCACCGGCCGATGACACCCACGCAGTTGGTGGCGGTGTTGCCAGATCTAGTTTCGTTGCCAGATGCACCGCTTGATAAAGTCACCATCGTCGCAGTGTCTTCGAGTGAAGAACCACTAACGACGGCTGCCGTCATCGCCATTTCTAACGAGCTTGTTCAGTTGCCAGACGTTCCGATTGACACCACTTACGTCGTGGGAACATCGGCACCGATTGGTCAACCGATCGAACAACTAACCACCACGCACGTGGTTGGTGTATCGGACCGACTTGGCGAAACAATTGAACAACTCACTAAGACTGTCGCCGTCGGCATGTCATCACAACAACGACCGTTGGTAACAACACGCATCGTTGGTGCTGTAAACGCGTTGGTGGCACTGCCAGACATACCACTTCCACAAACCACCGTGGTCGCAACAGCGCAAAGCGTTGTGCAACCAATTGAGATTGTCGAAGCAACCAACGTCATAGGTGTGTCGCATCGACTCACTGAAACGATTGAAGTCATCGAACAAACTAACGTGGTCGTGTTGTCTTCTGAACACGGACAAGGTTATCTCACTATGCCGGTTGGCGTGTTCGTTGCGCCACGAATCGGCTGCTGAAGAATCGACGTAAGTCCTTATGCCACGCTGCACGAAAATCGACGTAAGTCCTTATGCCACGTCAGGCTGGTGGCCCCCTGTTAGGTACTGGCGCGGCGATTTCTGAGCATCG
>CAKZMQ010000013.1 GCA_937128795.1 uncultured Solirubrobacterales bacterium
CGAAGCGCGCCGAGCGATTCCGAGGCGCTGTTGTTGGCGGCGCGCACAGGCGGGACGACGCTGGAGGAGTGCGCGTCGGTCACGCAGGCGCTCGTTTCACCGCCGAGCCCCGATCCGTCGAGCGAAGAACTGATCGGCGCCGCGGCAACCACCAGAGCCTTCGCGACACTCGATGCTGCGGTCACCGACTGGCCACTGTCGCTCGAAGAAGCCTCAGCTGTCTTCGTCGCGCTGAAGAATGAGCTGAAGTCGAATGGCGAGAAGCTAGGGCCGGCACTACGTGGCTTACGTGCACTGTTCACCGGCCGAACAGAGGGAGTTGAGTTTCAGTTGATCCTCGCGACCATCGACGAGGAACGAATTTCCGAAGCACGCAGGGCCGTCGACGCATAGGCTTTTCGCGCTCGCCGCGGAATTGTTAGTTCGTCGTGGCGTTCGTCCCGACTCAATCATGCGCGACATCACGATCCAAGACACGCTCAGCGGCGAGGTCAAGCCGCTCGTTCCACGCGACCCGGGAAAGATCTCGATCTATGCCTGCGGGCCGACGGTCTACTCGCGCATCCACATCGGCAACGCACGGCCCTATGTCGTTTTCATGTTGCTGAAGCGGTTCCTCGAGCACGAGGGCTACGAAGTCACGTTCGCCGCCAACGTCACTGACATCAACGACAAGATCTACGTCGCTGCGCGAGAGGCCGGTGTGCCGAGTGGCCAGCTGGCGCACGAGATGACCAAGGCGTACTTCGACGACACCGGTCGCCTCGGCCTCGGTCGCCCCGACGCCGAACCGCTGGCGACCGAGACGGTGCCGCAGATAGTTGAGCTGATCGAGTCACTGATCGAGCGCGGTCACGCCTATGAGAGCGGAGGCGATGTCTACTTCAGTGTGCCGTCCTACGATCGCTACGGCGAGCTTTCCAATCGAGACCCCGAGCAGATGGATCAAGGCGAGGAGGACAATTCGCTCAAGCGCGATCCACGCGACTTCGCGCTGTGGAAGACTCGCAAGGAGGACGAGGACACATCCTGGCCGTCCCCCTGGGGAGATGGCCGTCCCGGATGGCACATCGAATGCTCGGCGATGAGTGAGACGATTCTCGGCGTGGATTTCGACATCCACGGCGGCGGCATCGACCTTGTTTTCCCGCACCACGAGAACGAATGTGCACAGACCTACGCGGGGCGAGGCGCTCCGCTGGCGCGCCTCTGGATGCACAACGGCATGGTGCGTTTCTCGGGCGAAAAGATGTCCAAGAGCGTCGGAAACATCTGGCTTCTGAACGAGGCTCTCGACGCCTATCCCGCATCAACACTGGTGATGTTCTTCGTCAGTGGGCACTATCGCGCGCCGATCGAGTGCACGCCCGAAACGCTGGCTCAGGCCGGTTCGAACGTGGATCGTCTACGCGAAATCGTTGCGAAGTTGGATGATTCGGCGGGTGACGCGGCGCTCGACGCTGCCGCGGAGCGGTTCTTCGCGGCGCTGGCCGATGATTTCAACACCCCGGCTGCGATGGCCGAGGTCTTCACGTGGGTCCGAGAAGCCAACCGCCGGATCGACGCCGGCGGGACGGTTGGTGGGCTTGATCGCCTACGCGAAGTGCTCACCGTGGTTGGTCTCGAAAGTGTTTTTGATTCGGATATACCTGCCGCCGACGCGGAGTCGCTCGAGCTTCTGAAACAGCGCGAAGCGGCGCGTGACGCGAAAGACTTCGCCGCGGCCGATCGCCTGCGGGATGAGCTGCTGGCCCGCGGATGGGTGATCCGCGACACCGCAGACGGACCACAACTGCGCTCGGCCTGAGGATGATCGTCTACGGCCGAAACCCGGTCCGCGAGGCGCTCCGCGGACGGCGCACGGTCTCGCGCCTGTGGGCAACTCAGGCCGCCGCCCGAGAAACGTGGTTGATGGAAGAGTCACAGTCGTCGGCCCTGCCGATCGATCGCGCGGAGCCGCCGGAGCTCGAATCGCTGAGTGGCAGCGCCGATCACCAAGGCGTTGCGGCCGAGGTGTCCGAATATGCCTACGCCAGCGCCGCTGAGTTGCTGGTGGCAGATGACGCCCTGGTGCTGGTGCTCGATGAGATCCAGGACCCCCACAACCTCGGCGCGCTTGCCCGCGTGGCCGAGAGCGCGGGGGCGACCGGAATGGTGATCACGGACCGCCGTTCGGCCGAGGTCACGCCGACGGTCTGCAAGTCGTCGGCCGGTGCCGTCGAGCACCTCGCGATCGCGCGTGTTGGGAACGTTTCGGACTACCTGTTGGACGCGAAAGCGGCCGGTGCATGGGTGTACGGCGCGGCCGCGGATGGAGAGATGGCTTACGACCAGCCGGACTACAGCGGCAAAGTCGTGATTGTTGTCGGCTCTGAAGGCAAGGGGATGCGGCCGAAAGTCGCCAAGAACTGCGACGCACTGGTGAGCATTCCTCAGCGGGGGCAGATCGAGTCATTGAATGTCTCGACGGCAACCGCCGTCTTGATCTACGCGGTGCTTCGTTCGCGGGGGTAGGAGCGCGAACGGCACGTGAGCAAATCGCAGGTGGCAACTGCAATCCTCCGTGCAAAACCGGACCCGGCCTGCACGGTATTCATAAAAGCGCAATAATTGCCGTCCGACAGTAAACCTAAAGTCCAGCGTCAGGTAATGGAGAGATCCAGATCTTCCGGGTGACCGGGATCGCGCCGAGACCGGACCGACAGGTTCAAGTCGAAAAGCAGTTCAAATAGCCAGTACATATGACGCAGGTTGGGAGGCATGCGTCACGACCACAATGGTGGTCCCGGCTGCGAAGCTCCGAGAAAAGCGGGTTTTTGCAGGGGGATCTCCGAATTGGAGGCCACGTGACCAGTGCATCCCAGGCAGTCGCTGTCAGCGAAGACCAAGCAGTACCGGAATCCGGGGAAGTCGAGCAGGATCTCGCCCCTCGTACGAATGCCGCGCAGTATCGGCAAAAGTCTAAGTCTCTACCTGAGGTTGATGATCACTATCTGATCGCGCTCGCCAAGAGCGGCAACTCCGAGGCATACGAGATGGTGTGCAAGCGCTACTACGGATTCGTCCGTTTGAAGGCGTCTTCGTACTTCCTGATCGGTGGTGACTCGGACGATCTCATCCAGGAGGGCCTCGTCGGACTCTACAAAGCGATTCGCGACTACCGCACCGACCGCGAGTCGAGCTTCCGCAACTTCGCGGAGCTCTGCATCACACGCCAGATCATCACTGCGGTAAAAACCAGTACCCGCAACAAGCACACGCCGCTGAATCAATACGTCTCGTTCAACAGCCCACCGGGCTCGGGTGATGACGACGGTGATCAGACCCTCGACGAGATGTTGCCCGGTAGCCACGTTCACGATCCGGTGGTACAGGTGATCAGCACCGAGGAACTGACCAGTCTTGTCGACTGCCTCTCGACCACATTGAGCGACCTCGAGAGTGACGTGCTTCGTTTCTATCTCGACGGCTACTCGTACGAGCAGATCGGCGAAAAGATCGACTGCGACGCAAAAACCGTCGACAACGCCCTCCAGCGCGTCAAGCGCAAGGTTGGCGGGCACCTCGAAGAACGCAACGTGGTCCTCTAGGGACCCGCAGCAAGTTGAAGCAACTGCACTGACCGTCGCGCCGTCGTCGACTGCCTGGGAACAGGCGTCGGCGCGGCGGGTCAGGCACCCACGTCGCGCCGCTCGAACAGCGCCGCGCCAATCACAGTAAGCAGCGCAGCGACGCCGAGAAACGCCATGAACGAGGGCCAATTGATGCCCGTGTTGATCCAATCGGTGTAGTGGTGGAAGATCGACAGTGTCTTGATGTCGTCAAAAAACCTGAGAAATCCGGCCAGCACGTTCATCAGGTAGAAGACCACGATCATGCCTGCCGCGACAGCTATCGCCACGCCGTGGCGTCGTGAGGCTCCGACGACCAGTGCCGCGATCGAACCGGCCAGCGCCCCGATCGGCAGCAGGCTCAGAGCCGATCCTCCGATTTGGCCGAGTGTTAAGTCAACTCCCGAGAGCTGGGCAGACCCCAGCGCGACAACGATCATCGTCGCAATCGGGATCGCCAGGGCGACGGTAGCCGTCAGGACCGCGGCGACGATCAAATGCCAGCGGGCGATCGGGGCCGCAAACAGCGCGTCGAGATAGCCGCGCTCCTCGGCGCGAGAAGTCATGTGAACGACCACGAGGGTCGGCAGGAAGACGATCGCCAGCGGCAGGATGAATCCAAAAAGCTCCGTGTTGAGGAAACCGATCGCGGTGTCGAGCTGCGTCTTCGACTCGTCGAAGCCGAACGCGCGAAGCAGTTCTTTCGGGTAGGCCTCAAGCAATGTGTCCAGATCGATCTTCTCGATCGACGGAAAAAGCGCCACGTACATGATCACGAGCGCCGCCAGCGAAACCGACCATGCGATCAACGAGTTACGTCGAACGGTCAGCGTCTGCGAGACCATTACGAGGATGCTGCGGGTCACGATTCTGTATTCCCCGCGTCGGCTACCTCGCTGCCGGCTGAATAAAGCTCTACGAACGCGCGCTCCAGGCTCGGTCGCTCGCAGAGGAAGTCGGTGGTTTCGTTCTTGGCCACCTCTCTGAGAACGCCGTCGACGTTTCCTTTCACCTTCAGCCGCATGCTGTTGCCGTCCACGTCCACAGAGCTGACGCCTTCCAATCGCGCAAAATCTTCAGTCCGAGGTGGGGAGGTGAACACTGCGAGGACGTCTTTTGGTGAGCGTTCCAGCAACGAGTCGACGCGCTCGATCTCGAGCACTCGCCCTTCGTGAATCATCGCAACGCGATCGCACGCGCGTTCCACTTCGGCCATGTTGTGCGAAGAAAGCAGCACCGTTCGCCCGCGCTCGCGGATTTCGTCAACGATCCGCAGGAACTCCTCCTGCATCAGCGGGTCGAGGCCGCTGGTCGGCTCGTCCATGATCAACAAGTCGGGTTCATGAGCCAGCGCAATTATCAGGCCGATCTTCTGGTGGTTGCCGCGCGAAAGTTCCTTCTGCGGCCTGTCGAGGTCGGCCTTGAGGCGCTCGGCGAGTTCGTCCGCGCGCGAGTTCAACTCGGTCCTGCGCAATCGAGCAAACAGCCGCAGCACTTGACGCCCGGTCAAATCGTCCTCGTAGGCGAATTCACTCGGCAGCACCCCGATGTGCTCATGACCGCGAACGCGGTCGCCCCAGGAATCGTGCCCGGCCAGACTGCAACTGCCCGAGGTCGGCCTGAGCATTCCGAGCAGCAGGCGAATGACCGTGGACTTCCCTGCTCCGTTTGGTCCGAGCAGTCCGTACACCTCGCCGCGCTCAATCCGCAGCGACACGTCCTCGACGCCGCGGTGTCGTCCGAACCACTTGGTCAGGGCGCTCGTTTCGATCACGGTCGTCGACTGCACGGCGGAAGTATCCCAAATGCGGACGCCCCGCTGTCAGTAGTTCGGCGCACTAATCTCGGTCGGACGCCGGGATAGCTCAGCTGGTAGAGCAACTGCCTTGTAAGCAGTAGGTCAGGGGTTCGAGTCCCCTTCCCGGCTTGCGGATCGATGGCCCGCGAAGGTTCGCGACCGACCGGTCGTAACTCTCTGCCAAGAAGGGTGTAAAACCTCGTTGTGAGCTCAGACGACCAAACGACGCTGCCGCCCGACGAGGAGGCGATCGCGGAACCGATCGCGACCGAGGAAGCACAGCCGCCAAAGCCGCAGATAGCTCCGAAGGTCGACGATGAGCCAACTCCGGTGAGCGACCCGACGAATCCCGACGACCCTTCCTATTACGACAAGTACCACGATCGCGTCCGCGACCGGGGCGTGAACATGGTGCTCTACCGCGTGGTTCGCTTCTTTTTGCTGCCGTTTTTCCTCGTCTACTTCAGGCTGGAACGCGTCGGCCGCGAGCACGTGCCAACCGACGGTCCGATCATCTTCGCCAGCAATCACCGCAGCTTTCTCGATCCGTTCATCATCGGTGCAATGACCAAACGGCCGCTCTTCTACGTGGCAAAAAAGGAGCTCTTCCGCAAACCGCTCCAAGGCTGGTTCTTGAACTCACTTGGAGCGATTCCCGTCGATCGCGGGCAGTCTGATGCACAGATGCTTGAGACTGCGCGCGGATTGCTCGGTCGCGGGGACAGTCTCGTGATTTTCCCCGAAGGCACGCGGATCCGCCCCGGAGCGCTTGGTCGGCCCAAGCGGGGGGTCGGCCGAATGGCATTGGAAACCGGCGTGCCGATCGTGCCGATCGCTTTGATCGGCACCGAGGACGTGCGCCGTGGGTGGCGCATTCGGCCGCACAAGATTTCGATCCGCGCGGGAAATGCGCTGGTCTTTCCGCACACCGAAAATCCGTCGCAGGAGCTCGCCGTCGAGGTGACCAATCGGATCTGGCCGCGAGTTGAGCTGCAGTGGGAGTGGCTCGGCGGACTGCCGCCGATGCGTAAGGCCGCCGTGATCGGCTCCGGCGCCTGGGGCACCGCGGTCGCCGTGTTGTTGGCGAAATCCGGCATGGACGTCGAGCTCGGCACGCGAACCGTTGAACAGGCCGAACTGGTCGACGGCGATCGGCGCAATGAACGCTATCTGCCGGAGGTTGACCTTCCGCCCGAGCTATCGGTGCGGGCAGCGGCAACGATTGAACTGAGCGGACAGGATCTGATCGTCTTCGCGATTCCATCGAAGGAGTTGCCGAATGCTGTCGCCCAGGCCGCCGATCGAATCGGTCAACGCAGCGCGGTGCTGGTGCTGAGCAAGGGCTTGGTGCCGCCGCTCGGAACGTTGCCGAGTGAGTACGTCGGCGCGCGCGTTCGCACGCGCGCGATCGCCTGCCTCGGCGGTCCCGCCCACGCGGCCGAAGCCGTGCTGCAAGGCGCCTCGGTCGTGCTGGCCACGCCCGATGACGCGCTGCGACGTCAGCTCGGAGACACGCTCGAGAAGGCCGGTCTTGAAGTCGAAAGGTCGTCCGATCTGGTCGGAACCGAGCTCGCGGGCTGCGCGAAGAATGTCGCTGCTCTGGCGGCCAGCGCAGCGAGCGCGGCAGGCATGAACGCGGCAGGTGCCGCGGCGGGCCACACATTTCGCGAAGTGGAAATTCTCGCGCGTCGGTACGGAGCGCGACACCGCACCTTCACCGGCCTCGCGGGCACGGGTGACCTCGTCGCCACGGTGCTCGCCGCCGGTAGCCGAAATCGGCGTGCCGGCGAACTGCTCGGATCGGGCGTCCCGGCGGATCAGATCAAGCAGGAGCTCGGTCACGTCGCCGAGGCGGTCGACACCGTGCCGCTGCTGGCGAATGTTTTCGAGACCGCCGGCGTCCCGGCCCCGACCGTCTTCGCGTTGCGTGACCTGATCACCGGGGAAATCGATCCTGACGAGTGGGTGTCGATCGTCCGCCGCGCCGCCTGAGGCATGGGCGAGTAGGCTGCAAATGTGGGGATCGATCAACACGCCGAGCAAGCCGAATCCGTCCAGGCTTCCACGCTTGACAAGGCCGCCATCGACCGTGCGTTCACCGAGCTCTACGAGGCGCACCTGCGCGATGTCTATTCGTTCCTTTACTACCGACTCGGCAATCACCACGACGCCGAGGACGTCAGCGAACAAGTCTTTCTCCAGGCCTACCGGCATTTGCCCAAGGCACTCGCCGAGTCGGAGGGTCGATCGCTGCGCCCGTGGCTCATTCGCATTGCGCAGAATCTCGCGATCAACCACTATCGGGATCGCTCGCGCAAGCCGCAGTCGCCGTTGGATGCGGCCGGAGAGTTCGCCGACCGGCACGACACCGAGGACCTTGTCGCGGCGCGCGCCGAGCTCGCCGACGTCTTCGAGAAAGTCTCCGAACTTGCCGACGACCGCCGGGAGGCGCTGATCATGCGTTTCGCCCTGGGCATGGACAATCAAGAGATAGCTCGCGCGCTTGGCAAGACAGAGGGCGCAACCAAGGTCTTGCTGCACAGAGCGATCAAACAGCTTGGTCAGGCGTTGGAAGCCGACGCAGAGGGGGGCGAATGATGGCTGAGCATGCGAGATCCGGCGACGCGCGCGGAAATTTCGAGTTCGAGAGCGTCGAAAGCATCCTCAGCCGTGCTTTTGAACCAGTCGATCCGCCTGCACGGTTGTATGACCAGTTCGAGAGTCGGCTTGAGCAACTGTCGCTCGGCGCCGCCGAAGAACTCGCCGACTGGGAACTGGCGGCGATGCGCGATCCGCGAAATTGGGTGAAACCCGCCACGGCAGTTGTCGTCGGTGGTGCGGCTGCCGGCGCGTTGGTCGTGCTTGGGCTGCGTCATCGCCGTCGCGACGACGACAAGGGCGCTGCCGCAGTGAAGGCACTCGGTGGCGCGATTGGCGACGCACTTGGCGATGCCAGACGCGAAGCGATCCGCTCGGCACGCAACCTTTCGCGTTGATCCAAGGGGTCGGCTGCGGTGATCGGCAGCCGCCACTGGCCCGAAAGGCTGCGCTCGCGAATACGCTTGGCGCCGCAGTGAGCTCCTCCACCTCAACATCTGAATTCAGCGGTAACCGCCGCGCGGCGGCCGAGTGCTATCGCCACCCCGGGCGCGAGACCAACGTCTCGTGTTCGAACTGCGGACGCCCGATCTGCCCGGACTGCATGAATCCGAGCCCGGTCGGCATGCGCTGTCCCGAGTGTGCAAGCGAGCGCACGCGCGTGGTCGAGGCCCGATCAATTGGCAGGCAGTCGATGCTTGAGGTTGCGCCGGCGACGATGATTTTGATCGCCGTCAACGTGCTTGTGTTTTTCGGCGAGATCCTCACCGGAATGGGCGCGTCCAGCGTGCAGAGCAGTTCGCAGGGAAGTCTGCTCGACAACGGCGCGTTCAATGGCCCACTGGTCGCCAGCGGCGAGTGGTGGCGGATCGTCAGTTCGGGTTTCTTGCATCTGAGCATCCTCCACGTCGGCATGAACATGCTCTTGCTCTACCTGCTGGGAAATCTGCTGGAGCCGGCGATCGGCACGCTTCGATTCGTCGTCATCTATTTCACGTCGTTGGTCGCCGGCTCACTCGGGTCGTTGATCGTCGAACCCACGGTGTCGGCGGCCGGGGCGTCCGGAGCGGTTTTCGGGTTGATGGGTGCTGCGCTCGTGGCGTCGCGCTCACGCGGGTTGAATCCGTTCGAATCCGGGATCGGCGGGCTGATCATCCTCAACTTGATCATCACGTTCGCCGTTCCGGGAATCTCGAAGGGCGGTCATCTGGGCGGACTGGTCGGAGGGTTGATCGCCGGTGCATTGATCTTCGAACTCGATGAGAAGCGGCAGATATTTGGTCGCAATCGTTGGCTTGCGCCAGCCATCGGCATTGCACTGGGTGTTGGATACTTCGCGGCGACGATTGCGCTGGCTGTTGACAAGTTTCCTTTGGCCGCAAGCCTGTAAAGCGGCCTTGGCCGTGCGTCTTCAGGCGTTCAGGTCGACTTCGAACATTCGCCCGGCGGTCGGTTCGGGGAAGAGCGCCGGGTGAAGTGCGTGCGCGAGCAACTCGAGGCCGTCAACCAGTCGCGGCCCGGGGCGAGAGAAATACGCCGATGCGTCGCAGGCGAGCACCCTCCGCGCGCCGATCTCGCGTAGCTGGTCGGCGTACTCAAGTGCCTCCTCGGCGGCGCGAGCGGTGTCGTAACCGCACTGCATCAGCACGATCACTTCCGGCTCGGCGGCGCGTACTTCGTCCCAGGTGGCTTCACGTGAGCGCTCACCGGGCATGCCGAGCATGTCGAGTCCGCCTGCGGTCTCGATCATCTGCGGCACCCAATGACCGCCGACGAATGGTGGGTCGAGCCACTCGAGTGCGGCGACGTTGACGCGCTCGGGGCCGTCCTCGCGACCGACAGTGCGCAGCGAGATCCTCACGTCGTCGATGCGGTCCGCGAGTGATTCCAGAAGGTCGACTCCGGCGTCCTTGCGGTCTGCGGCAGTCGAAACCGTGCGGATGTCGCCGAGCACCTCGCCGAGCGTCGTCGGGTCGAGCGAGATCACGTTTGGCTTCGACGGAAGGCGATCCGCAATCTTGCGCACGTCGTCGAACGAAACCGCGCACACGTCGCACAACTGCTGCGCGACGATCAAGTCGGGTTCCTCTTCGGCGAGCAGTTCCTCGTCGAGCGTGTAGAGCGAAAGCCCCTCCGTCGTCTGCGCACGCACACGTTGATCGATCTCGGCCGGAGCCAATCCCGCTGGAATCACGCTGGCGGTCAATTGAGGCAGATCGATCGCCTCCGGCGGAAAGTCGCATTCATGCGTCACGGCGACCACCTCGTCTCCCAGGCCAAGCGCAAAAAGCAGCTCCGTCGCCGAAGGAACAAGACTCGCAATCCTCATCCTCCAAACCCTAACCCCTCCAAAACCTCGCAAGTTCCATCCAAGGCCTCACACCTGGTGTGAGGCCTTGGTCGGAGTTTGCGGCATTTTGGGTGGGCGGAGTGTAGGGTCGAGAGATGGGACGGATTAGTGAGGCGGAGATCGCCACTGCATTGGATGATCGGGCGGACTGGCAGCGCAACGGCGACGCGATCGTGCGCACTGTCGATTGCGGCGATTTCGTCGGTGCTGTCGAGTTCGTGAATCGGATCGTCCCCGTAGCCGAAGCCGCGAACCATCATCCGGATCTGGCGATCTCCTGGAAAAACGTCACGGTGAAGCTGTCCACCCATTCAGAAGGCGGATTGACTGAGAAAGATTTTGCTTTGGCACGCGAAATCGACTCGCTCGCCGCGATCGACTAGCTACCGATCGTCGCCCGCCCTCCCTGCTAGCTTGGATCGGACCGATGGACGAGCCCGACGACGAGCCTCCGCGAAGTAGCGCGCTACCAGGAAGTGGCCTTCTGCCGATAGTTTCCATGACGCGATCCGTCTGTGGCGTCGTGCCGCGAGCAGTTGCACCTGGATCGGGGCAGGCACGATGACCGCCTTGCTGCTGCTCATCGCGATGCTGCTCGTCCTGCTGAACGGCTTCTTCGTTGCCGCCGAGTTCTCGCTTGTGCGTGCCAAGGCCTCGCTGCTTGAGTCCCAGGCAGAAGAGAGCAACTCTCGCCGTTCTCGCGCCGCCGTCACCGCGATGTCGCAGATCGATTCGTATCTCTCTGCCTGCCAGCTCGGCATCACAATGGCTTCGATCGGGCTCGGTTTCGTCGGAGAGCCAGCCCTCGGTCACTTGATCGAACCCTGGCTGGGGGACATTTTCGGCGAAGCTACGTCTGTGGTCATCTCCGTGGCGATCGCCTTCACGATCATCACCGTCCTGCACATCGTGATCGGCGAACTCGCACCGAAATCCGTCGCGATCGCCAAGCCGGAACAGACGGCCCGCTGGCTTGCCGGACCACTCGCGATTTTCAAAAGCATGTTCAGTCCGGCGATCACTGTCTTGAACGGTGCTGCCAACCGGCTCGTGAGTATGTTCGGCATCCGTCCGGCCAGCGAAATGGAACTTGGCGCTACCGGTGAGGAACTTCGCGCGTTGGTCGCGCACGGTCGTACTCGCCGCACTCTCGACGCCGGTGAGGCACACATGCTCAGCGGTGTCTTCGAACTGCACGAGAATGAGGCGCGCAATGTGATGACGCCGATCCCTGCCGTCGTCACGATCGATGTCGACGACACGGTCGAGGTGGCACTACGCCGCTGCACGTCTTCCGGTCATACTCGACTGCCCGTCACCGAAGAACGCTCGACGGACAAGATCAAGGGCGTGCTCCACCTTTCATCGCTGGTTCGGTTGATGCTCAGCAAGGGCGAGGACGCAACGATCGGAAAGGCCGTCAAAGACGCGTTGATCGTGCCCGAGACGAAGCCGCTCGACGACCTGCTCGCCGACCTGCAGCGCGAGCGGATGTCGATGGCGGTGGTGGTCGACGAGTACGGCCGCACCGTCGGAATCGTCACCGTGGAAGACATCGTCGAAGAAGTCGTCGGCGAGATTGACGACGAGACGGACCCAGCACTGTCGGCCGTCCGCAGGCTCGCCAACGGCGACCTGTTCGTCCGCGGACATGTGCCGTTGGTCGACCTCGAGGACCACGGCATTGAGCTGCCGGTCGACAGCGACGCGTTCAACTCAGTCGGCGGATTCGTGTTCAGCGAGCTCGGCCGATTGCCCAAGCGCGGCGACGCAATCCGGGCAAACGGTTACTCAATCCGCGTCGAATCTGTCCGCGAAAATCGCATCGAAGCAGTCCGAATAGCCGAAGTCGCCCACGACGACACCGGCGAGCAGCCCACTGTCAAACAAGACAACTAAACCACCCCAAAACCAACCAACCCCCCAAAAACGAGGTTCCCCTTTTGGCAAACCTTATTTTTTTGGAAATCGTTGTTTTACGAAGTTGTTACTTGTTGTAGTTGTAGAAGCCTTGTTTGGTTTTGCGGCCCAGGTTGCCGGCGGCGAGGAGGTCTTTGCAGTTTTGGGGGATGTCGACGCCGATCTGTTCGCCGATCGCGATCGAGACATCGAGACCGACGTAGTCGAGCAGCGCGATCGGCCCCATCGGAAAGTTCGCGCCCAGCTTCATCGCTGTGTCGACGGCTTCGGGTTCGAGACCACTGGTCTCAAGGAAGCGAGCCGCGTCAAATAGGTATGGGAACAGCAGGCGATTGACGATGAAACCGGGCGTGTCCGGCACTTCGACACCGGTCTTGCCGATTGCCTCGCACAGGTCGCGCGAACGCTGTTTGACAGTGTCGGTCGCCGCATCGGCATAGACGATCTCGATCAGTTTCATCACCGGCACCGGCGAAAAAACGTGAAATCCGACAAAGCGTTCAGGAATACCCGCCGCTTCGGCGAGCTTGTTCACGGACAGGGAGGAAGTGGTCGAAGCGAGTACCGCATCCGGGCCGATCGCACCGGCAATCTCCGCGAGCAACGGATTCTTGACGTCGTAATCCTCGCTGACTGCCTCGACCACGTAGCTGCGGTCGGCAAGGTCCGCCAGATTGGTCGTGTGGGTGATCAGCGCCTTTACGGCCTCCGGGTCGTCCAGTCGAGAGGTCGCCTTGTCGATCGCCGCCTTCGCCTTTTCGACGGACTCCTCCGATCGAGCGCGAATCACGACGTCGCCGCCGGACGAAGCCGATGCGACGGCAAGGCCGGTGGCAATCAATCCGCTGCCTACGATTCCAAGACTTTCACTCACAACTGCCCCCTCATGATCTTTGCTGAAAGATTTGCTTCGCCGAATGGATATCTTCGAACTGTTCCGGGCGGTTCATAAATTGGCCCGGCCAAACGATTTCGGAAGGATAGGCGCAAGACAATGAGCATGCAGAGCGGCGGAGGCCGCGAAGTCACGATCGTCGACGCTGTGCGGACCCCGATCGGCCGCGGTCACAAGGAAAAGGGCTACTACAAGGACACCCACCCCAACGAACTTCTCGGTTCGGTCCAGAAAGCCGCGCTCGATCGCGCCGGAATGGACCCGAGCAAAGTCGACAACATCATCGCCGGCTGCGTGCAGCAGATCGGCGAGCAGTCGCTGAACATCGGCCGCGACGCTTGGCTTCAGGCAGGTCTGCCGATGGAGGTGCCGGCGACGACGATCGACCTGCAGTGTGGATCGAGCCAGCACGCCACGAACCTCGGATCCAGCCAGATCGCCAGCGGCGCCGACGATGTCGTGCTCGCGTGCGGAGTCGAGCACCTCGGGCACGTTCCGATGGGCGTCGGCTTCAACCCGCAAATCACTGAATTGGTCGGAGTGCCGTTCACGGAAGAGCTCTATGCGCGCTACCAACTCGTGCCGCAGGGCATCAGCTCGGAGATGATCGCCGAGAAGTGGGAGATCCCGCGCAGCGAGTTGGATGAACTTGGATTGCGTTCGCAGCTACTCGCCCAGCAGGCCACAGAGGAAGGCCGCTTCGAGCGCGAGGTTCTGCCGATGACCGTCGGCACCAACGGCTCGACGGCCACCTATACGACCGATCAGGGGCTACGCGAGACGACGCTCGAAAGCCTCGCGTCACTGAAGACCGCCTTCAAGGAGGACGGCGTCACAACCGCCGGAAACTCCAGCCAGATCTCCGACGGTGCAGCTGCCGTGCTTCTCGCTGAGCGCAACAAGGCCGAAGAGCTCGGCCTGACGCCGCGCGCGCGGATCGTCGACCAAGTCACGGTTGGCGTTGATCCGGTGATCATGCTGACCGGACCGATTCCGGCGACCCAAAAGATCCTCGAACGCAACAACATGACGATCGACGACATCGACCTGATCGAGATCAACGAAGCGTTCGCCAGCGTCGTCGCGGCATGGCGTCGCGAGGTGAATCCGCAGTGGGACCGCGTGAACGTCAACGGCGGCGCGATTGCGCTGGGCCACCCGCTTGGATCGAGTGGCGCACGACTGATCACCACTCTGCTGCACGAGCTCGAGCGCGCCGACAAGGAGTGGGGACTCGTGACGATGTGCTGCGGCGGCGGAATCGGCACCGCAACGCTGATTCAACGGGTGTAGCCCGCGAGCGCGGCAAATTCGGTGTGCGTGGCGGGCGGCGAGCCATCACGCACGCCGAATTGCAAAAACTCTGTTTCGTGGAATGAAAACGGCAGCGCAGGGCGAATTGACCTCCCAGTAACCCGAAATGCCGCCGGCCCCGGCTTTCGCGGAACAACAAAATTAAACCGTTCGATTCCGTCTTCGGCGCATGCCGGTCGACGCCATCGGCAAATTCAGGTGCCAGGGAACGTCTATGAACACTTCCGACACCCGGCTCGGAAATCAGTCCATCGATGCGGCTGACTCCGACGCCAAGATTCAAAACATAATCTCGGTTGGCGCGGCCTACGCGCAGAAAGATGACTCACGCGAGGTCGTCGGCAGAAACTTCGCCATCGCGATGTTCGCGGCGGCACTGGCTGCCGTTGGTTACGCGTCTGTAACCGGTCGCTGGACGGTTGGATCGGCGCTACTGGTCGTTGGCACTTCACTGTCCGGAGCCGTCGCATTGGCAGTCCCGTGGCGCAAGCTCGCCCCGGCGTGGCAACTGACGATGTTCTGGGCTGCCGTGATCTTGATCGTTTCCGCGGTCTACGTCTTCGAGGTGCCGACCCTGTCGATCCTCTTGTTGATGCCGATGATGGCGCTGACGTACTTTTTCGGGCGCGACCGCAGGATCGTCGTGCCGCACATGCTCGGAGCGATGGCAGCATTCGCGCTGCCAGTTGTCACCGGCGAATCGACGGACGCCGCGTCGTCGCTGATCGTCACGCTCCCGGCGCTCGTGGGAGTCGCCGTCCTCGCGGGAGTGCTGGCGGACCGTTTTCACTCAATGCGCTCTGCCGAGCGCGGTCGCTACAAGGCGACGATCGAGGCGCTTTCGACCGCGCTCACCGCGCGCGATGGATACACCGGCTCGCACTCTCACGAAACTCTCTGGTTCGTCCAAGCGATCTGCGTCGAGCTTCGACTGTCCGAAAATGAATCTGAGTACGTCTCCGATGTCGCACTGCTTCATGACATCGGCAAGATTGGAATTCCCAACGAGGTTCTACATGAGCCGGGCAAGCTCAATGCCGAGCAGTGGGAGATCATGAAGACCCACCCCGAGATCGGTGAAAAGATCGTTGCCACGGTGCCCGGTCTCGAAGAGGTCGCCCGGGCGATTCGGCACGAGCACGAGCATTGGGACGGCGGCGGCTACCCAGACGGCCTGAAGGCGGGGGAGATTCCGCTCGCCAGTCGCATCGTGCTGGTCTGCGACGCATTCCACGCGATGACCAGCGATCGTCCTTATCGCAGTGCGATGTCGATTGAAGAGGCGCGACTTGAGCTTGCGCAGAATGCCGGCACGCAGTTCGATCCGATCGTTGTCGGCGCGTTGCTGAAGGTTCTGGACGCGAGCGAGCCGGTGGCACCCAGGCATGTCGAGCGAACGTTTCGCGTCGCCGAATTAGCCGCGGCGATGGTCTAATTGATGCCAATTTCGGGCGACGAGTCCGCGAATTGACATAATCAAGTAATCGCGCAAATACCACGTTTTCGTCTTGCATTTGCTTGTGCGGATTGTCATACTGCCGTAGGTCGCCAAGGACGAAGCGCGATCAGTACGGTCCAGGGGAGAGTGGCCGTGGGACAAAGAATCAAGGGATGAGGACCAGACGTGGCAGATGACACGCGCAGCATTGAGTATGACTCCGCGCCAACCTGGCAAGGGTGGAAGACGGAGGCTCAGCAGACCTTTGTGTGGGTCGGTCGCTTGGTAGCCGGTACTTGGCTACTTGGATCTGCGCTGGCGAGCATCTATCTGGCATCGATGAACGAGATCACCACCGGTGGCTTGATCATGCTCAGCCTCTGCGGAGTTGGATTCGTCGCGGCGCTGGTCGTACCCTGGCAGCGCGCAGAGCGTTGGTGGGTCCTACCGATGATCGCCTATGCAAGTGCCGTCATCAGCCTCGCAACGGTAGTGCTCGACAAGCCGGGTATCTCTGCCTTTCACCTCTTTCCGTTGCTGTTTCTCGCCTTCTTTTACTGGGGTCAGTGGCCCGTCATGATCACTGGCTTCATTGCCTGGAGCGGAGTTTTCGTTGGCGCAGAAATCATGCGCGACGGCAGCGTGAGCCTCGAGCAACTGATCGTCACCATGCCGACGTTCCTTGCCACTTCGATGCTGGTCGGCGTGCTCGCCTACCGCGTGCGTGGCGTCAGCCGTACCGAGCGTCGTCGCTTCAAGGCGACCGTTGAAGCGCTTTGCGCGGCACTTTCTGCGCGCGACGGTTACACGGGCGAACACTCGGCGGAAACGCTTGAGCTGGTAACCGCAGTGACCGGCCAGCTTGCACTTCCCGGTGACCAGGTGGAGTCGATCTCTGATGTCGCGCTGCTGCACGACATCGGCAAGATTGGAATTCCCAACGAGGTATTGCACGAGCCCGGCAAACTAAACGACCAGCAATGGGAAGTGATGAAGCAGCACCCAGTGATCGGCGAGCGCATCGTTGCGCGTATCCCGGGCCTCGAAGACGTCGCGAAGGCGATTCGTCACGAACATGAGCGTTGGGACGGCAACGGCTACCCCGACGGACTTAGAGGGTCCGAGATTCCCCTTGCCAGCCGGATCGTTCTCGTATGCGACGCGTACCACGCGATGACCAGCGATCGACCATATCGCGAGGCTATGCCCATTAGTGACGCCCGCGCAGAGCTGGTACGTCACGCCGGCACGCAGTTCGACCCGGTCGTGGTCGGCGCGCTGCTCTCTTCGCTCGACGTTTCGTCGAACAACGGTCACAAAACGTTTGGTTCTGCGGCCAGCCAAGTGATCGACGAAAAGTTCGGTGGCGCGCAAGGCGCGCTTCAATCGATCTAGCAGCGATCGATCCGCCCAGCTGGCAGATTCAGCCGGTTACGCGTTCGAGATCCGACCCGTTGCCGCGCTCGCCCTCAACGGCGAGCAGTTCCAGACGGGTGATCTCCAGCTCAGCCAGTCGGCGCGCCGGATCATCCGCCGATAGCGGTTCCACGAGTCGACGCAGACGGTTGCGTATGTGCAGAGAGAAGTGCGGTGTGGCGGCGCCGGCCAATTCGCGGACGTCGTCGACCGTCACGCTGTGACCTTTGGATCTCAATGCGGGCTGCTCGATCTCGCTCATCGAAACCGAGAGCTTACGGGGTCGAGCCTACGGGATCGGACCGGTCGGCTCAACGGCAGTTTCAGCGCCGGTCGAGTCGGTGATCTGCACGACAGTGAGCAGCCCGTCGAGCGTCGCCTGCAGTCCGGGAGACATCTGTTTCTCATCGCCGAGCAGCCACGCGCGGTTGTAGACCGAGTCGGCAGGGTCATCGAAGTAGCCGGGCTGGATGTCGAGCAGGTACTCGCGCAGTGAGCGGTCAAGCACGTCGGGTCGACTGTTCATCAGTAAGGGGCCATACGCGGCGCCGGAAGAAATCGTCGTCGCACCGGCGACATTCATCTCGTTTTTCGAGTTGATGATCACCATTCCATGCCCGACGTCGGTGATCCCCCAGCCCCAGCCGGTGGCGGGGTCGGAGAACGTCGCCACCTGTACGGCGTTGTCCGCCGGGTTCGGCCCACCGATTCGCCTTACCGTTCCGTACCGACGAAGCCGTTTGAGCAGATCGTCGCTGATTGCATTCGGCGGACCGACGACGTAGATCGACGGCTTCTTGTGATTCTCGATCGCGCGAAGCGTCGAGAGCGGCACCGCGTCGTTCTCGACGAAGAAAACCGGGCTACCGGTGTTCGCTGCGAGTGGTCCGGCTGGCAGCGCATAGCGCTTGAAGGCGGGATCGGCGGTCGTCACTATTACTTCCGCCGACGGCTTGCCGCCGGACAGTGTGGTCCACAGCCCGTCGACCGCGAGTGAGAGCTTTTCGTAGTCGGTGTTTACGAGGTTGAGGCGCGGTGTGCGATCAGGAAGTTTGAGGTCTCCGGCGACGACTGCGGTCGGTTTGAGCGTCTGGCCGGGAATCGTCAGCCCGGTCGGGTTGAGCGCGCTGAACGCCGACTCGGTGATGTCGGGAAGGTCGTCACCGGACGAGAGCAGCATCGCCGAGCTGACCGGACGCGCAGAAAAAACGCTGAGCGCGATCGACCCACGCCAGTCGTCTTCGCCGACCACGGTCACCACTTGGGGGCGCGTGAACGCGTTGTTCGACGGAAAGACCGTCAGCGCAGCTCCAGCCGCGTTTGCGGCCGGGTCCTCTCCGGGGATTCGCACAGTGTTCTTGGTCGCGAGCGCGGGGGAGCCGGTGCCGCGGGCGAAGTCATCGCTCGAGCCGCCGGACGTCAATCCGGTGAGCGACTGGTTGTCACCGAGTTGGCAGCCGGCTGCCG
>CAKZMQ010000014.1 GCA_937128795.1 uncultured Solirubrobacterales bacterium
TTGAGGTAGCGGCTGGTGAACTCCTTCGGCACGTGCAGAAGATCGATGCTCTCCTTGAGCTTGTTGCGGAACTCCTTGACGTTGATCGGCTCGTCGCGGTGCGCGTTCATCGCAAGGCGCAGGAAGTTGGCAACCGAGACACCCGGCACGACCGCCGGATACTGGAACGCGAGGAAGAGGCCGGCCTGCGAGCGCTTCTCCGGGTCCTCCTCGGTGATGTCCACGCCGTTGAAGATGATCTGGCCCTCTGTGATTTCGTAGGTGTCGTTGCCCATCAGCACGTTGGCGAGGGTCGACTTGCCGCTTCCGTTGGGGCCCATCAGGGCGTGGGTTTCGCCCTTGTTGACTTCCAGGCTGACGCCGTGGAGGATTTCACGCTCCTCGGTGCGGACGTGAAGGTTGATGATCTCGAGGTCTGCCATTTGCTTGAAGCTCCTGAATTGCTGTTTGGGGGTCTTGTCGGGAAAGGTGGTGCGGGACTGGCGTTGTTGCGGAGGGTTTTGCGCTGTTGCAGCTTGCGCGCGGCGCTTAGGCGAGCGCGACGGCGGGTTCGCCGTCAGCGTCCTGCGCATCTGGTGCTGCGGCGAGCTTGGTGGCGGCTGCGTCGAGCCTGCCGTTGGCCTTTTGATTCGCCGTGGCTAGGTCTGCCAGCGTCATCTCGGTGAGTGATCTGACGATCGCGCCTTGGACGCGGGTCCAGAGAATCTTGGTCGGACAGATCTCGTTGACTTCACCCTCGCGGGTACACGTGACGCCGCCTTCTCCGGACGAACTGATGCACTCGATCGGGGCGATCTGGCCCTCGAGCGCTTCGACGATCTGCGCCATCGTGATGTCAGCAGCGGGCTTGGCGAGCAAGTATCCGCCGCGCGGTCCGCGGCGACTCTCGATCAGATCGGCCTTCTTCAGTCGCGCCGCAAGGTGCTCGAGGTATGCGAACGGAAGCCCGTTGTCCTCGGCGATCTGCGAGAGCGAGGCGGGGTAGGCGTCTGCGCCGTCCTTCGACTGCTCATTGGCGAGGGCAACCATCACGCGCACGCCGTACTCGGCTCTGGTCGAAAACATCATCGTGACCTAAATCCTAGCGCCGAGGTATGACTTACTGCTCGAACCTGAGCTTGGCGGCGCTGCGAGCAGCGCGGATGCGTTCGGTGTCGTCGAAGAACTTCACATAACCCTCGGGGCCACCGAAGACTCGCCAGGCGACGGACGGGTCTATATGCGGGTCATCGGCCAACCCCGCGTAGTAGGCGTGAGAGCTGTTCTCGGTGCGGAGCGTCTGGTCGCGGTTCAGGTGGATATAGGCGAACGTGTTGGCTATGTAGTCGCCACCGCTGATCACTTTGCCGCGAAAGGGTCGCTGAAAGACAGGGCCCTTCAGGTCGTGACGATCGTTGTGGGATAGCGCGTATCGGGTGCAAAGCGACCGCATCAGTTTTGCCATCACTTCGCCGTTCGTCCCGGCCTGCAGAAACACGTGTTGATGATTGGGCATCTGGGCATACGCCAGGAGTTTCGGAGCCAAGTCGCCCGTCAATCCGTCGATCAGGCTCCGAAGGGTTGTGAGAAAGTCGAGATGGTCGAACTCGTCCAGAAAGATCCGTCGCTTTTTATAGCCGCGACAGGTGAAATGAACGAGGCTGAAAGGCGCGTAGCCACGAGTTCTGAATTGAGACCCCATACATAGTTAAGGGTTTCAGCCGCGAATGTTTACCCCCCAACAAGCAAAAAACTCGCAATTTGCATGCAACCTGTGGCACCTGGTGCCACAGGTTGGTCGGAAAATGCGGACTTTTTGGGGTGTTTGGTTGGGGTTGTGGGATTGACGCGGCGGGAAGGATCGGTGGGGCTGGTCAGGCCTCGATCAGGCCGCGGCGGACGGCGTAGCGGACCAGCTCCACGCGGTCGCTCATGCCGAGTTTGTTCAGGATGTTGGAACGGTGGGATTCGACGGTCTTCTCGCTCAGCCCGAGGATCGCTGCGATCTGTTTATTGGTGTGGGCTTCTGCGATCAGCTTCACGACCTCGAGTTCGCGGTCGGTCAGTTTGTCGCGGCGCGGCTCCTCGCCGCTCTCCATCCACGCCTTGACCAGCGAACGCTGTGCGTCATCGGTCAGGAAGGGCTCACCGTCGTTGACCGCGCGCACGGCGCGAACAAGATCCTGGTCTGCCGCGCGCTTGAGCACGTATCCGCCGGCCCCGACGCGAAGCGCCTCGTACAGATAGCGCTCGTCGTCATGCATCGACAAGAGTAAAACGTTCACTTCAGGGGCCTGTTGCTTGATCTCGCGCGCCGCTTGAAGGCCCGTCAGTTTGGGCATCGAGATGTCGAGGATCGCGACGTCGGGGCGACGGTCGATCGCAAGCTGTAGCGCCTCCGCGCCGTCGCCAGCCTCACCGATCACGTCGATGTCCGGCTGCCGCTCGAGTAAAAGCGTTATTCCAGAGCGAACGATTCCGTGATCGTCGGCAATCATCACTTTCATTTCAGTTCAGCTCCATGGTTAGTTCGGTTCCCTCGCCTGGCATAGAATCGATTTCAAGGCTTCCGTCCACCAACAATGCGCGCTCGCGCATCCCGGTGACGCCAAAACGCTTGCTCGGAGCGGATGGATCGAAGCCGACCCCATCATCCACGACTTCCAAACGGATTGAATCCCCGACCGTCAAGCGGACGTCCACGTGTGATGCATCGGCATGCTGCACGATGTTCGATAGCGCCTCTTGGACGACCCGGTAAACCGCAAGTTCGCGATCATCGCCAAGGCGCTCGCGCGAATCCCCGTCGAAAACGAAGTGGGCGTCGATCCCGGTGCGGTCGCCGAAGTCCGAAACCTGTGCAGAAAGGGCGTTTCGCAGTCCGAGATCGAGTGTCGTCGGGCGAAGTCGGCGGACGACGTCGAGTAGTTCCTCCATCGCCTGACCGGCGAGCGCCTTTGCCTCGTCGATCTCGCTGGCCAATTCGGGCGGGGCTGTCTGGGAGGCCGCTTCGAGTCGCAGAATCACCGCCGTCAAAGCTTGATTGGCTTCGTCATGGAGATCGCGCGCGACGCGGGCTCGTTCGGTTTCCTGCGCCTCGACCGACGCGGAAATCTTCTCGCGGCGTTCGATTTCGAGACGTTCGATCATCGCGTTGAATGAATCGACCAATTCTGCGATGTCCTCGGTCGCACCCGTCGGGATCTCGGCACGTTCACCGGGGCTGCTCAGATCGATGCGTTCCATCGTCGACACGAGCTGCTCAAGCGGCGCAAATTGACGGCGAAGCAATGCGATGTTCAGGCTCAGCACCGACGCGATCGCGATCATCAGAATGATCAATTCGGTGCGACGCTCACCGATACCGGCATTCACATCGAGCACGAGCACGGCAAAAAAGATCAATCCAGTCACAGCGAGCGCATTGGTTGCGATCGCTTGCGCGAGCAGCGTCGACCGATTGATCCGTTGGCTACGCACAGCGTCATCGCCGGTGACATCAGCGTCCGCGACCGACGGTTCGGCGACTGCGGTGATCGCTGTGCGCGCACGCACGGGCATTTCGCTCTCGTTCGTCACGGAAGGTTCGTCGGCGGGAGCCGGATTGTGCGGAGAATCGGTCAACTAATTTGTCCCTGTGAAGATGGGGTGCCGACCCTATATCGGCCGGTTAACCCAATTCCGATAATCCGGTTGCAAGGAAGCAAGCCCCCTCACAGGGCGCGCAACTTACGGACTATGGGACATAGGGAGGATCGCCAAGGAGGGCAATTCCCTTCGATCCAAACTGAAGTTCGTCAGGAGCGATCCCCCCGAGAGCTCTGTCCAATGTCAGAAAGCGCGTCGAGCCACCAGGCCGGCGCGTTTTTGTTTGGGCCAAAAGTCGCGACAATCAGGCCAAGTCGAGCCCGGTGATCCAACGCTATACTTTTTGAAGTAACGTACTCTTTCCGATCTGCCGAAATCTCAATCACCGGCACGTCCCCTGCAATCGAACCGCACGACCAAACGACGACAATGGCGAACAACTACCAAGACTTCCTAAGCAAGATCAAGGAGCAGATTCCCGAGATCAGCCCGAAAGATGTTCAGGCGATTCTCGAGAGTCAGGACCCGACCAGCGCCAGCCCGGACGCGGTACTGGTCGATGTGCGCGAACAGCACGAGTGGGACGAGTCGCACATCCCCGGAGCAAAGCATGTGCCGCGAGGCTACCTCGAGCAGCGCATCGGCCGCGCAGCTCCCGACACCGACCAACGGGTGATCCTGTACTGCCAGAGCGGCAATCGCAGCGCGATCGCAGCCAAGACGCTGATTGACGAGTTCGGCTACACGAACGTAGAGAACATGACCGGCGGTATCACCGATTGGAAGCAGGCTCACCTGCCGATCGAGATTCCGTTCCAGTACAGCGACGCGCAGCGCATTCGCTACTCGCGCCACATGCTGCTTCCGGAAGTCGGCCCCGAAGGGCAGGAAAAGCTGCTCAAAAGCAAGGTTCTTCTACTCGGTGCCGGCGGCCTCGGCGCACCGGTCGCGCTCTATCTGGCCGCCGCCGGTATCGGCCAGCTCGGCATCGTCGACGACGACGTGGTGGATGCCTCGAACCTCCAGCGCCAAGTGATCCACAGCACGAACACGATCGGAGAGTCGAAGGTTGAGTCCGCCAAACAGACGATTGAGGCGCTGAACCCCGACGTCGAGGTGACGACCTACAACACCCGCCTCAACGCCGACAACATCGTCGAGATCATCAAGGACTACGACATCATCGTTGATGGCGTCGACAACTTCCCTACGCGTTACTTGCTCAACGACGCCACCGTGCGGTTGAAGATCCCGGTTGTCAGCGCATCGATCCTTGCGTTCGACGGTCAGTTGACGATCTTCAAGCCATACGACGGCCCCTGCTACCGCTGCCTGTACCCCGTGCCGCCGCCAGCCGAACTCGCACCCAGCTGCGGAGAGAACGGGGTGCTTGGGGTGCTGCCCGGCACGATGGGGCTGCTGCAGGCGACCGAGGTGATCAAGCTGATCCTCGACATCGGCGATCCGCTGATTGGCCGCCTGATGCTCTACGACGCATTGGCCGAGGAGTTCACGAACCTGAAGATCCGTCGCGATCCGGAGTGCCCGATCTGCTCGCGTGATCCAGACGAAATCAGTGACGAAGAACTTGGCAAGTTCCCCGACTACGACGCGTTCTGCGCGGGCGCCATCGCCTGATCGATGGCGTTCGCCGGTCGCGCCGGACCAGCGGCCAGAACGTTGTAGGATTGCCGCCCTATGGCTACCGTGAAGATTCCGCCGGTGCTTCGCACCGCGACCGATGGCGAGAAACAAGTCAGCGCCACGGGCGGCACCGTTGGTGACGTCCTGCGCAGCATTGTCGGCGACTATCCCGACACCGAGCGCCAGCTGTTCGGTCCCGACGGCGGACTCAATCGCTACGTCAACGTCTATCTCAACGACGAAGACGTGCGCGTGCTCGACGGTCTCGACACAGCGGTCGAGGACGCCGACACCGTGATGATTCTGCCGGCGATGGCCGGAGGCCAGTAGTCCGACCGGCAACGTTCGGTCGACCAAGCGGCACTGGTCGCATGGACTCGCTCGGACAAAACGGCCCGCCCGCACTAACCAAACTGGTGGCCGACTAGGCCAGTCCGACGACAAGGCCGACGCAGAGAACGACGAACGCGATCCCCGCCAGCAACGCAAACGCAAGTGTTGTCGGCGACGTCAACTGAACGTCGCTCGTTTCGGGATTGATTCGCAGCAGTTCGCGGGCGGCCGCGAGCGCGCGTTCCGGAACCAATACCTCGCGTCGACCGGCAGCCAGAAAATCCGGCACGTCTGCGCGGCCCATGCGTCGCACCAGGCAGGGAATACCTTCGGCACGCAGCATGTCCTCGAGCATCTCGGCCTCGGCTTGATTCAAGGCGACAACCACGCAGCGCAGCTCGCCCTGGCTGTATTCGGGTCTGGGCGGCGGATGTTCGACGGCAAGCATTCCTACCCGCGGGCGGCGACGTAGCGATTCGTCTCGTTCGTTGGGTTCGATCATCGCTTCGCCATCGAACAATCCGAACGGGGGTTCCGGATCCCGACCTTCGACAAGCAGCGGCAGATCACAGGCTGGACAGGCTGCAGACCCGGGCGCAAAAGCTGCCCCGCAAAAGGGACAAGTGGTGTCGGACGAGATCGACATCACCATTCCACTGTACTGACGTTGGGCAGGCGGTGACTCGCCCCATCGGGTCCGCGTCCAGCGCGAGCGGAAATCAACGGCTACGCGGGCGTGATCTCGAGCGCGACTTCGGAAACTTTGCGGTCGACGATCGAAAACGCTTTCACGTCGGGCGCATCGTCGTCTGCGAGCGAAACAATGATGTAGAGGGCGTCAGGCCAGAGCGCAAGGTTGATGTCGGTCTGCGATGGATAGGCGGCACTGCGCGTGTGCGAGTGATAGATCGCGCCGACGTCCTGATCCGCGTCGTCAATCAAGTTGTAGATGCGTAGGAAGTCCTTTGAATCGATTTCGTAGCGCAAAGGGCTGGCCGCGGAGTTGACCGCGCGAAGCACCGTTTGTGCGACGCCGTCCTTGCTTGCGACGACGCCGCAGCACTCGTTCGGTAGGTCGTCGCGCGAGTGCTGGACCATCTCATCGATCTGTTGCTGCGTGAATTTCATTGCTGTGATTTGCGTTGACACG
This sequence comes from uncultured Solirubrobacterales bacterium, assembly GCA_937128795.1. GTDB lineage: Bacteria > Actinomycetota > Thermoleophilia > Solirubrobacterales > JACPNS01 > JACPNS01. Next base: position 6,695 of record CAKZMQ010000014.1, read on the forward strand.
TTCGCTCCACCGGCAGGCGTCGCGCCCATTCCGGGGAAAATAGCGATTGAGCGATCGGATTACTTCCGTTTTCGCGAAATCGGACTATAGTTTTTGAAGTAATGGAAGTGACTGGGGCTAACAGGATGAATGCCGGGGGCACGCACAACGCCAGCCAGGTCTACTCGGACATTGTCGACTCGATCGGCCACACGCCGCTTGTCGAACTGTCACGACTGTCGCCGAAACCCGGCGTGAAGCTCTGGGCAAAACTCGAGTCGCACAATCCGACCGGTTCGGTGAAGGATCGCGTCGCCAAGTCTTTGATCGAGGACGCCGAAGCCAAGGGCGACCTGATGCCGGGCAGCACGCTGTTCGAGCCGACCTCCGGCAACACCGGAATCGCGATGGCGATGATCGCGCGGCGCAAGGGTTACAAGCTGAAGGTCGTGATGCCGGACAACGTCACCGCGGAGCGCACGCAGTTGCTCACGATGTACGGTGCAGAGATCGTCTACAGCGAGGGTGCCAAAGGCAGCAACGGCGCAGTTGAGCTGGCCCTCGACATGGCCGAGAAGGATTCCTCGTACTACATGCCCTACCAGTACGGAAACCCGGCAAACCCAGAGGCCCACTACACGGGAACCGCTCCCGAGATTCACGATCAGCTCGAAGGCAACGTCTCCGCCTTCGTCGCCGGACTCGGGACCGGCGGCACGTTGATGGGCTGCGCCCGCTACTTCAAGGACCAAGGCACAGGCACGCAGATCGTCGCCGCCGAGCCGCTCCAGGGTGAGCTCGTACAGGGATTGAGGTCGCTCGACGACGGCTTCATCCCGCCGATCATCGACTTGGATCTACTCGATCGCAAGATCGTCGTAAGCAACCGCGACGCGGTCGTCTGGACGAAGAAGTTGCTTGAGGACGAGGGCATCTTCGCCGGTGTCTCAAGCGGGGCTATTTGCGCGATCGCGGTCCGCGCCGCAGAGGCCTTTGACGAGGGCAACGTTGTGTTTGTGATCGCCGATGACGGATGGAAGTATCTGTCGTCCGGCGTCTACACGAAGACCGTCGAAGAGCTGGAAGCCGACGGCTCGCTGGAATCCACGCTGTTCTGGTAGTCGCAGCCGCGGCCGCCGCCGGCTAGCGGCCGAACGTTCCTGCCGGCGCGAGGCCCACCGCTCGTGCGTAGTTGACGCGTAGGCGCAGCCCGGCTCGAGTGGCCGCAAACGACGCGGAAGACGCCGCGCCGCGTCCCTTTCCGCGAACCCGGACAGTGACCCGCTGTTTGCCGCGTCGAGCCGACAACGTCAGCCGGTCATCGCTCCTGTCGTAGGCGATTCGTCCGCTGACGTTGACACGAAAATCTCTGGACGAACCGCCGCTGACGCGCAGCTTGCCGCTGATGTTCGGCAACGAGGTCAGGCCGACGCTGCCGCTGACCGAGCTGTCAGGTGTGTTTGCGACACCAATCAGCGAGACACCGATCGGCAGGAGCTCGGTGAGATCGTCGCTGATGTCGAAATCCAAGAACCATGCTCCGCCGTACAAACCCGGGCCCTCGAACATATTGCCCAGGATCAACTGGTCGAATGAGTCACGCATCGCCAGGTATCCGGCCAGGACCTCACGCTTGGCGGCGCTGCATCGCCTTCCACGCAACCCACGGCAACTGCCGCCCGGCGTTCGGAGCGACTTCAACGACCGTGCTGGCAGCGGAGCGACGGGCAACGCCGGAGTTTTTCTGTTGCACTTGCCGTCGGTCGCGCCGAAGATCAGAAATCGTTTGGCCAACGACAACGCACATCCGCTCGCATCGGTGCCGATAACTGAGTGCCCGGTGGACGGGATCAATGAAAGCTCCGCATTCGGATTTCCAGCGACCGAACGCTCGGCCCAGGCGTTTGGCGTTCGTAGGTCCAGGGAGCCGTTGAGCGCAAGCGTTGGCACTGGCGGTAGCGGACCTACGGGCAGCGTTGGAGCAGCTGCGCTCTGCTGCCAGCCGCGGCAGATCACCGCCAGCGAGGCATCGCGAACCGTGGAACGGGAAAACGGCGAGAACGTCGCGTTGGGGATCGCATTGGCCGCGGCAACTATCGCGTCCTGCCGTCCGGCGAGGTCGCCTCCGCGCGCCCACGGAGGGTTGAAGTCGGCGCAACTGGTGGCGATGTTCATCGTGTTGCTGAATTCGGCCAGCGCCGCGGCATCCCGACCACGCAGGCGTTTTCCGGGCTTGCGTTGGACGTGACGCTTTCGCTTGGGCACAGAGCGCGCCACCGACCTTGCCTCTCTACGAGACATCTCAACGCCGAAGGCACCGGTGACGATGGCGTGCAGACGTGCAATCTGGGCGTAGTCGCCGCGCAGCGCTGTGGTGATTGCGCTCGGAAGTTGGTTGAAGATGAAGAGGTTGAAGTCCGCCTGGAGGACGATCTGGAACAGCGCGTCGTCGTCGAGCTGTGACTCTGTAACGCGACCGGACGGCGAGATCGCAAAGCTCGGGATCGGCTGACGCGCCAGGCGATTCGCCACTCGGCCGAGTCCGCTCACCGGCGCTCGGTTGATGCCTTTGCAGCGCCGAGACTTGCAGAGCTCACCGAGTGCGCGACGCAGTGCCGCTACAGAATCGACGTCGAACGTGCTTGGCTCGTCGGTCGGGACAAGTGAGTCGAGCAACAGCGAGCGCGTCGCGCCGGGGTATGTCTTGGCGTATGCCATCGCGACCTTGGTTCCGTAGGAGACCCCGAAAAGCGAGATCTGCCCAACACCGAGATCGGCGCGCACGGCTTCGAGATCGGCCACCGCTTCGGCCGTGTTGTAGCTGAATCGGGCTACGCCGAGCGCGTTCGAACACTGCGTGATCGGCCAGTCGGTCTTTGGCTCGTCGCCCTCAAACTTGAAATTGCTGGCCTCGATCCGCGGGCAATTGAGCGGTTCTGATGACCCGGATCCGCGCTGGTCGATCGCGATGACGTCGTATCGGTTGGCACCGCCGAACAGCGACGACATCAGCTCGGCCATCGCCAAAGTTCCCTGTCCCGGGCCTCCGGCAACCACAAACAATGTTCCGATTCGCGGGCCTTCCGGGGCGGCCATCCGCATCGCGCGGACCTTCACCGTTCCCGGCACGACGCCGGTGCGGTCGAGTGGCATGTCGTAAGTCGCGCAGTCGATGGCCACCATCGCAAACGTACACGGCGTCCAGCTTGCTGCTGCGGCGCTGGACGGGCTGGTCCCACTCGGTAGTGCGACGACAACTGCAGCGAACGCCACAGTTGCAAGTCGTCTTGTCAGCGCACGCATCGGTCCCAGCTTATCCGCGTACTTCGGACGACGTTCCGTTCAGCGCGCAGTCGCGCCAGCGCCGATGATGCGGCTTTCGATGTCGGCCTTGATCGCCTCGAACTCGCCGTCGGCAACGACTGCGGTGCCCTCGAATGGCAGATCCCGAGTCACCTCGACCCATGATTTGCAGCCGACGTAATCCTCGGTGACCCGGATCGTCACGGGGCGCGGTATGCGGTAGGTACGAAGCAGCAGGACATGGAGCGGGTGCTTCGGTTTCCAGTCGAAGCGCTTGGTGGCGTACTCGGGCGTCCAGACGTGGAACGGCGAAAGATCCTTGACAACGGTGGCGGAAGTCACCTCGTAGCGGGCTGCGATCTCGGCCCAGGCTCGCAGTCGCACGCTCACCGGTTGCGGCACGGGGACACCGGCCTCCATCATTCGCGCGGTCGGCGCGGGCGGATTCCACACGCCGTCCTCGAGCGCGCGCTTCAGCTCCGGGACGTGTGATTCGCGTACCAGACGGGCCTGCTGATGGTCGAAGGTTGGATAGAGGAAGAAGCGTTCGCCGACCACCTCGAAGTGCTTGTTCTCCTCGCGGATGCCTCCCTTGCGCAAGGTGACCAGCTGCTCGCCTTCGGCGAGAGCCCTCACCGTGACGGCCCATTCTTTAAGTGCAATCGGCATCGTGTCGCCGATTATAAGTACGAGACGGATTGCACGCGACAGCGGCGCGGGCCGGAGCCACTATTGCGGCGGCTTTCCGTGACCACCGCCACCGGGCGTCTCGATGCGGATTGTCGATCCGGCGTCGAGATCACCGACGGATTTCGCGGCTATCGGCCAGCCGTCGATCGCGTCGATCCCGCGGACCCCGTCGGAGCCACCCGCCGCTGCCCGTGGGGCGTGCCGACGACGCTCGGCAATCAACGAGTAGCGCATCGGTTCGAGTGCTTCTACCTCGCGAACGATTCCGTCGCCGCCTGAGTGCACGCCGTCGCCGCCACTGCCGCGGCGCAGGCCGAACTCGCGTACTCGAATCGGAAACTCCAACTCCAGTGCCTCGATCGGCGTGTTCAACGTGTTGCTCATCGCGACATGCACGCCGTCTGGTCCGTCGGCATCCGGGCAGGCGCCTTGGCCGCCACCAAAAGTCTCGTAGTGGGTGAATCGTTCGTTCCCCAGGGTCAGGTTGTTCATCGTGCCTTGGCCCTGCGCGCGGTCGAATGCGTCCAGCACGAGGTCTGCGACACGGCTCGACGTCTCGACGTTGCCTCCGGCGACGGCTGCCGGTGCAACTGCATTGAGGATCGATCCGGACGGTGCAACGATTTCAATCGGGCGATATGCGCCAGCGCATGCTGGAACGTCGGGCGCGCAGAGAACGCGCATCGCGAAGTAACAAGCCGACTGCGTCACTGCGAGCGGGCAGTTGAGGTTGCCGGCGATCTGATCGGCGCTGCCCGAGAAATCCAGCCTCACCTGATCGCCCTCCACTGTTGCCGCAAGCTTCAACGGGATGTCGCCGTCGATGCCTTCAAGCACGTCGGCGGCGCGATACTCGCCGTCGGCCAGGGCCGCGATACCTGCGCGAGCGCGCCGCTCCGAGTAGTCGAGCACGGCCTCGACTGCCTCGGTGTAGAGCGAAGATCCGTGTTTGTCGGCGAACTCGACGACGCGCTCAGCGCCGCGATGGCACGCGGCGATCTGCGCGCGTAGATCGGCGATGCGTTGAGCGGGATCTCGCATCTGGGACGCGAGTTCAGCCAGCAGCACTTCGTCGAGTTCGCCGCGGGCTGCGATCAGCGTCGGCGGGATCACGACTCCTTCCTCCGCGAGAGTCCGACTGTCGGCCGGCATGCTCCCCGGTTCTCGACCGCCGACATCGGCGTGGTGCGCTCGACACGCCGCGAAGCCCAGGTGATTCCCGGAACCGTCGAAGATCGGCGTGACGATCGTGATGTCCGGCAGATGGGTGCCGCCAGAAAACGGGTCATTGAGTATCCACGCGTCGCCGGGCTGATGCTTCTGATTCAACACCGCCGCGACTGCTGCCGGCATGGCACCGAGATGAACCGGGATGTGTTCTGCCTGCATCGTCATCCGCCCCTCGGAATCAAACAGCCCGGTGGAACAGTCACGCCGCTCCTTGATATTCGCCGAATACGCGGCGCGAATCAGAACGTTGCCCATTTCCTCGCAGGTAGCGCCGAGTGCTCCAGCCGTCACTCTCAGCATGATCGGATCGATCACCGGTCTTCACCTCCGCCGGGTGCGCGGACAAGCACAACATCACCGTCAACGAACTGCTGGGCGCTCCAACATGGCGGCACCACGACCGTCGCTTGGTCGAGTTCGAGGATCGTCGGCCCATCGATCGGTACGGACTGCGCAAACGCGCCGCGATACACCTGTGTCGATCGCCATTGGCCGTTGAACCATGCGGATCGGTTCTCGTGGGTCGAACTCGGAGCAACGGTCGCGGTCGACGGGGTGGTGCCGACCGTCTCAACGCTCACCCGCACAGTCACCAATTCAACTTCGGCCGCCTGGTCCATGAATCCGAAGCGATCGTGGTGAGCGTCGTGAAATGCGCGTTCGAGCTGCTCGAAATCGCTTTCAACCGCGAGCTCGAATCCCTGCCCGCGGTATCGGACGCTGTGCACAACTCGCGTTTGCAAAGCATCGAGCGGGCGCCGCAGCTCCTCGGCACCGCGATCAGCGAGCTGCTCAATCACGCGCTCAACCTGTAGTTGATCGAGTTCATCGAGAGCACGAACGATGCTGAGCGAGTGATCACGCCGACTTCCTGCAGCGGCCATGCCGACTGCAGACAGCACGCCACATGCGGCCGGGCAGATCACGCGCTCGATCCCCAGAGAGTCGGCAATGGCGGCGCCATGCATTGGGCCAGCCCCGCCGAACGCAACCAACGCGTATTCGCGCGGATCGACTCCGCGAGCAACCGTCATCGCCGCGACCTGGCCCTGCATCTCCAGGTTCGCAATCTCGATGATTCCCGCCGCGGTTTCGTGGACGTCGAGTTTCAGGCTGTGCGCCAAGGCCCCGATCGCGCGTTCGGCAGCTTCGTGATCGAGTTCAAGGCCTCCGGCAAGTGCGGAGTTCGTGTCTAGATAACCAAGCAGCAAGTTCGCGTCGGTCACCGTCGGTCGGCGGCCTCCCTGTCCGTAACAGGCCGGTCCCGGGTCGGCTCCGGCCGAGTGTGGCCCGACTCGCATCGCGCCACCGTCATCGCGCCATGCGATCGATCCGCCGCCTGCCCCGACGGTGCCGATGTCCAGGGTCGGCAGCGCGATCGGCCGAGCGCCGATCGCGTGGTTTTCAGCGGTTCGGACCGCGCCGTCATCGACCACGCAGACGTCGGTCGAGGTACCGCCCATGTCGAACCCAATCGCCCGCGGAGCGCCGCGTCGGCTTGCGGAGAGCGCCGCACCGATCGCTCCGCCGGCCGGCCCGGACAGCACGGTTGACGCTGCGTTTCGCGCCGCGAGCTCGGCATCGGCCGTCCCACCGTTGCTGAGCATCACCTGCGGTTGGGGCAGGCCTATCTGCACGACGCGCTCGGAGAGCACACCCAGATAGTCGGCAAGCAGGGGAGAGAGTGCCGCGTCGGCGATCGTTGTGGCGGCACGTTCGTACTCGCGAAAGGTGCCCACGACTTCGTGCGAGAGCGAGACATGTACGTGGGGCAGTTCGCGAGCAATGATCTCGCGTACTCGAAGTTCGTGCTCTGGGTATCGGAACGAAAACAGCAGGCAAACCGCGATCGACTCGATTTCCGCAGCGGCGCAGCGCGCACATGCACGCTCAACCGATGACTCGTCGAGCGCGCTGACCACGCCCTCCGGCCCGCATCGCTCGCGCACGCCGAAGCGCAGATCGGACGACACGATCGGTCTCGGTCCCTGGGCGCACAATCGGTATAGATCGGCGCGATTCTGGCGACCCAGTTGCTCGATGTCCACGAATCCCTGCGTGGCGAAGAACGCAGTTCGCGCAAACGCGCCCTCGAGCATCGCGTTTGTCGTCACGGTCATGCCATGTAGGAATGTGGCGATCTCCGCGGGCTGGACATCGGCATTCTCCATGGCTTCGGCGGCCGCGGCGATCACGCCGACCGATTGGTCTGCAGGTGTGGTCGGTCGCTTCCCGGTGAAGAGTCCGTCCGTCGTTGACACCACTGCGTCGGTGAAGGTTCCGCCGACGTCGACGGCGAGCGTCGCGCCTTGACTCATGTTCGCCACCGCAGCATGGTTGGCACACTAATCGGCGCACGAAAAAGGGAACCTTTCGGCTCCCTTTTTCGTTTTCCGCAACCTTGCCATGCCAAGGTCGCGGCTGCTGCTCGGAAGCGCCTTTGTTGCACCCAGCAATAAAGGTGCGCGACGCCCGTGAGTTACCGGGGGAGGTGGCTCTCAGGCGGCGTCAGCGTGCTCCTCTGTCCCATGCAGTTCCTGAACCACCGCCGAAGCGGCCGGCTCCTGTTCGGTGAAGTGGGGTTCGGCCAGATGCTGGTGCGAAGGGCAGTATTCGGTGCCTGGCACGATGTTGCGCATGCATGGCGTACTGCGGCGGGTAGTCGCGCGGCAGCGCAGGCGGGTGCCGTCGGGCTTGTAGCCCCGGGCCGCGTAAGTGCGCGTCACCTGCAGCGCGCGCTCGACGTGCTTTGCGATCAGGTTGAATACCTGCAACTGGTCGGTGATCGGAAAGTAGGCTCGAATCTGTTCGAACAGGAAACGGTCGGGGTGATTGAAGTAACGCCAGTCCTCGGCGATTCTGTCCATCGTCTGCTCACAGGCGGTAAGCACCACACCGCGCACGTCGCCATTCACACCATTGACGTGCTCGTCGGTGATGTAGGGGGAAATGTCTTTGTAGAGGGCTCGACTCAGTGCATACATGGTGCTGCTCCCTTCGGCCTTTTGGGCCTTGTTCCATTCAGGGCTGCTGTTCCTTCAGTGCAAGCAGTATCTCGCACCTAGGTGAATATCCGGGTATCGCTTCATTAAGCGCGTTTTAACACGGAAAGTTCCTGCAAAACCAGGGTTTTTTTGGTCTCGGAACCGGTTACTAATCGGTTACCCATTGTGTATACGCGAGAAACGACAATTCGGATGCCCGATCTGCGTCAATTTGTCGTCCGCTTCTCGGACGGTGAGGATCTGCGTTCGAGCGATCAATCCCACCGCTCGGCATTCGGCGAGTCGTCCGGGCCGAACACGAAGTGCCGGAAATCGAGCTTGTCGTCCTTGGCGGGGAAGTCGCTGCGATGGTGTGCGCCGCGGGTCTCTTCACGAACCAGCGACGCTGCTCCGATCAGACGAACGAGGGGATTCGCGCTGCCAGCCAGTTGACCGAGTTTTTCGGCCGAGCGTTCGATGCCGGCGCATTCCCAGAGCAGCCTGCGCGTGGCCGCCGGGTCCGGATCCTCGATGTGTTCGACGACCTGGGCGTCGCCGCCGAGTATTTGAGTCCGCAGAGGATCGCTGAGCGCGGGTTCGGTGAGCGCGGCAAGCGCCGCACGTCTGCCGAAGACCGCGCACTCGGCGAGCGAATTCGATGCGAGGCGGTTTGCTCCGTGCAATCCAGTGCATGCGCATTCGCCGACGGCCAGTAGTCCCGGTACGTTGGTGCGCGCCTCGAGATCTGTGACGATTCCGCCCATGCTGTAGTGCGCCGCTGGCGCGACCGGAATTGGTTCGGTGCGAGGGTTGAGGCCGGCCTCCTCGATCTTCGTGTAGACATTTGGGAAGAGCAGCGGATCGATCTTTCGCATGTCCAGAAAGACTGGACTCGGCGGGCTGCCGTCGTCGCCGGTGATGCGTCTCTCGACGGCCGCCGCGACCTCGTCGCGCGGCGCGAGTTCGTCGATGAAGCGTTCGCCGGACCGATCGAGCAGCTTTGCGCCTTCGCCGCGAATCGCTTCGGTGATCAGGAAGCCCTGGTTTCGCGACGGACTCAACAGGGCGGTCGGATGGAACTGCAGAAATTCTAAATCTGCCAGTTGGGCGCCTGCATGATGGGCCATTGTCAGTCCGCTGCCGATGGCCGCTGGCGGGTTGGTGGAGCGCGCCCAGAGGGCAGCGGAGCCGCCCGTGGCAAGAACGACCGCTCGGGCCGGGATCGTCAGTGGCTGATCACCAATCGCCACCTCGACGCCGACGCAACGGCCGTCTTCAACGATCAGCGACTTCGCCGAGGCATGCTCGACGACGGTGATGCTCGGGTGTTCGGCGACGCGCGCCGAGAGTTGGCGGGTGACGCGGCGGCCGGTCGCGCTGCCTCCTGCGTGCACTACCCGACGACGACTGTGTCCGCCCTCGAGACCAAGCGCCAGCGCGCCGTCGCCATCGCGGTCGAAATCGACGCCGAGCGCGAGCAAGTCTTGGACGGCGGCGGGTGAATCATCGACGAGTACTCGCACTGCGCTTTCGCGTCCGAGTTGACGGCCGGCGTCGATCGTGTCCTGTGCGTGCAGCTCCGGCGAATCATCGGGCCCGAGCGCTGCTGCGATGCCACCCTGCGCCCAGTAACTCGCGGTGGTGGCGAGCGCGGCCTGTGAAACGAGCACCGTACGGGCGCCTTCGCGAGCAGTCGTGAGGGCTGCGTAGAGACCCGCTGAGCCCGCGCCGACGACGACGACTTCGGCGTTTTGGCTTTGCAACGCCATCATCATCGAGACCCGGTCGAATCCTCAAGCACGTCGCGGTACACGCTGAGCACGCGCTTGGCCATCGCATCGGTTGAATAGCGAGCCGCTGCCTCGCGGCCGGAGATACGAGGATCGGGATCGTCGAGAATCGCCGAAAGGGCGGCGTGCCAACTGCGCAGGTCAAAATCCATGCAGTAGCTACCGCCGACCCGTTCGAGCGCGATCGGCGCGATTCCGGTTCTGGTGGCGATGACCGGCACGTTGCAGGCGAGAGCCTCGATCGTCGCGAGGCCGAACCCCTCATATTCGGACGGCACGATTACTGCGTCAGAGGCGTTGATGAACGTTGAAACTTCACTTGGGGGCACGCCCCCGAGAGTCAGCAGTTCGACGTCGCCGACAGCGCTGACGAGTTCCTGCGCGCGGTCGAAGCGCTTCTCCGGACGCGATCGGTCGGCCGGGAAGAGCACGAAGCTGCCCTCCGGGTCGATTCCGAGCTGTCGGCGGGCCGCCTGACGGTCAGCTTGCGCGAATCGATCGAGATTCACACCGGTCGGCAGCACGGCGAGCGGTCGCCTCAGCTTTTTGACGGACGCAAGTTCGCGTCCGAGGTCGTCCGAGACGACGGCAGCTTGGTCGACCCTGCGCGCGAGCCGCTTCGACCACTTGCCGACCTTTTCGTGCCTTAGGTCGGTTCCGTGGTAGGTCACCACCAGAGGGGTGGCCTTCGCGCGGCGCGCCACCCAGCCGGTAAGGCCGTAGTGGGCGTGGACGATGTCGTATTGACGACTGTTGAGGTGCTTTCGCAAAGGTCGAACCGCCTTGCGGTACGCCTTCATCCCTCCGCCTTCGATCACGTAGAGCTCAGTCTGAACGCCTTCGAGGCGACTCAGCGCCTCGAGTTGATCGCGCACGAACACGCCGAATTCCGGACGCTCGCGCGTCGGGTACATGTTGGTGACGATCAGGACTCGCATCTACAGGTGCCGAAAGCCGAGTTTTTGGCCGTGGCAAGGATGCGAACGCTATCGACGCGAGCAACCGACTCGCGCTTAGCGCGTGCTGCGCTGACTTTTGGCGAGTCCGTCACAGAGTTTGTGCATTTACGTCTTGAACCGTTACGCCCGTCGCTGGAGGATCGGAGAGCAAGTAAAACACTGAATGAACTGGAGTCATCCATGCAATCTCTGCAGAACCTCTCGCTGCGGCTATCGGCCATCGCAATCGATCGCGCGCACCGCGCCGGCGAGGTCGCACGCGATCAACGTGGGCAGGCGACCGTCGAATACGTCGGTCTGACGGTCGTGCTCGGCACCGGTATCGGACTGATCGTCACTGGACTCGACGGTCTCGGATTTGCCACCAAGATCGGCAGCAAGCTGATCGGTGGAATCACCAAGGCGTTGGGCAAGATCGCCTGAGCGGCGCCTTCGCGTGGATCGCCGGCCGCGACTGCATCGATCGTTCTCGCGAGTGCGCAACGGCCGCGCCGCGAGAACCGTCGATCGGCGCGTATGATGCGCGACCGATGGAACGCCGAGGACGAACCAATGACGCGACGAGAACGGTCGAAATCGAACCGGGTTTCGTGCGGACTGCCGATGGCTCGGCGTTGATCTCGATCGGCGAGACGCGCGTCATCTGCACCGCCTCGGTCACGACCGACGTACCCAAATGGATGGCCGGGCGCGGGAGTGGCTGGGTCACTGCCGAATACGGCATGCTCCCGGCATCCACTGGTGACCGCAAGAAGCGCGACAAGGGAGGCAAGCAGGACGGTCGATCGGTCGAGATCCAACGGCTGATCGGACGCAGCCTGCGCTGCGCGATCGACATGGAACTGCTCGGCGAGCGTTCGGTGTACGTCGACTGTGACGTGCTCCAGGCCGACGGCGGAACTCGCTGTGCGGCGATCACCGGCGGCTACGTGGCGCTCCACCTTGCTCTGCAGAAACTGATCGATGGTGGCGCGCTCGAGGCGATGCCGCTGATCACCTCGGTCGCGGCGATTTCGGCCGGGATCGTCGATGGCGAGGCCTTGCTCGACCTCGAATACGTCGAGGATTCGCAGGCCGATGTGGATGCGAACGTCGTGATGACCGGCGACGACGGTTTGGTCGAGGTGCAGGCCACTGCGGAACGCACGCCGCTTTCGAAGGCTTCGCTCGACGAACTGCTTGCATTGTCGGCCAAGGGCATTGCCGAACTGCGCCTGGCCCAGGCGACCGCGATCGGTACAGAGTTGCCCGGTAGCTGAGGGTCTTCGGTCGTGGATCAGCGGTCGGATCAGTCGACGGGCACGCGGCAGCTGGTTCTCGCCACGCGCAATGAGCACAAGCGGCGTGAATTCGCCGGATTGCTCGATGGGTGGGAGATCCTCGCGCTGCCGGACGACGTGACGCTTCCGCCTGAAGATGGTGAGACTTTCGCCGCGAATGCGCTTGGCAAGGCGCGTGCCGCCGCTGCCGCGACGGGCATTGCTGCGATCGCCGACGATTCGGGCATCTCGGCTCGCGCACTCGGTGGCGCGCCGGGGGTTCGCTCTGCGCGCTTCGCCGGAGAGAACGCCTCCGACGAGGACAACCTCGACAAACTTATTCGCAAGGTTGGTGCGACCGATGACGCGGCGGTCGAGTACGTGTGCGCGATCGCATATGTAGAACCCGGACGAGCGGCGGTCGAACAGGTTTTCGAGGGTCGGTGCTCAGGGACGCTGATAGATGAGCGGCGTGGCACCGGTGGTTTCGGGTACGACCCGGCAGTCGTTCCGGACGACTATGACGACGGTCGCACGATGGCCGAGCTGGGTCAAGACGAAAAGGACGCGATCAGTCATCGCGGGCGGGCAGCCCGCGATCTCGCTCGCTGGCTCGCTGGACCGGAATCAGATTGATCGCCGCGGCTGCGGCCACGGCGACGAACACGCCGCCATACCCCTTGTACCCGGAGAGAAACAGCACAAGGGCAGCGATCAAGAACATGGCGGTCGTCAGCGACCAAGCGATTCGGTTCACGGCCATGCATATAGTCTGACCGATCGCGCCGATGGGATCTGAAACAGCCGAAAACACCGCCCCGTTGGTAGCGCCCGACATCGCCGAGCGAACGCTCACTCGCGCCCTCCAGAATGGAGGCGATTTCGCCGAGGTGTTCGCAGAGCGGCGTCACGGACTTTCGGTGTCGCTGGATGACGGGCGAGTAGAGGGTGCCAGCGATGGCAGCGAAGAAGGCGTCGGCGTGCGGTTGGTCGTCGGCGACGCGACGTACTTCGGTTACGTCGATTCGTTGAGCGAAGAAGACATCGCCACGGTTGCCGATTCGATCGCGCAAGCCGCACGCGGAGCGGTGGCTCGACCGGCTTCTCTTGTCGCTGCCGCACGGGTGAACCCACAGCACGTCGCGGTTCCGCCGGAATCGGTCGAACTCGCCAAGAAGGTCGAGTTGCTGCGCGCCAGCGACGAATCGGCGCGCGCGGCAGGAGGCGAGGTCTCACAGGTGAGCGCCGGCTACGGCGAGAACCGGCGAACGGTCAGCATCTACAACTCAGAGGGATTGGCCGTCGGCGACGACCGCATTCGGGTGCGCCTGGCCGTCCAGGTCGTTGCCGCGCGCGACGGGCGGATCGAGAACGGCACCGAGACTCTCGGGGGTCACATCGGTTACGAACTGATTGAGTCAGACGGGGCGAAGGTCGCTGAGTCTGCCGCTCGAAAAGCGCTCACGGCGCTCGACGCGGTGCCTGCACCGGCAGGCAAAATGCCGGTCGTCGTCGGGAATGGATTCGGTGGCGTGTTGCTGCATGAGGCCGTCGGCCATGGCCTCGAGGCCGATGCCGTCCAGAAGGGTGCCAGCGTCTACGCCGGAAAGCTCGGCGAGCAGCTCGCACCCTCGTTCGTGAACGCCTTCGATGACGGCCGCAAAGCGAATGAATGGGGGACCGACGGCATCGACGACGAGGGCATGCCGACGCAGATGATCCCGATCATCCAGGATGGCGTGCTCGGATCATTCCTGCACGATCGCCGCAGCGCGCAGCGCGACGGTGTGCTCTCGACCGGCAATGGTCGTCGCGAGTCTTTCCGCCATCTACCCGTCCCGCGCATGACCAACACCTATTTCGCGCCGGGGGACGAGCAGGTAGCCGACTTGATCGAGGCCGCGGGCAATGGGCTCTACGCGGTCTCGTTCGGCGGTGGGCAAGTGGAGCCGGCGACCGGAGATTTCGTGTTCGGAGTGTCCGAGGGTTATCTGATCGAGAACGGGCGCGTCACCAAGCCGGTGACCGGCGCAACGTTGACCGGAAACGGGCTGGCCGCGCTGTGGCAGGTCGAGGCGATTGCCGGCGATCTAAAGCTCGCGACCGGGTACTGCGGCAAAGCCGGCCAGCGCGTTCCGGCTGGGGTCGGGCAGCCGCATGTGCTGCTCCGCGAACTGACCGTAGGCGGCACCGCGACATGAAGGACCTGATCGAAATCGCGGAACTCGCAGCTGGGCTTGCAATCGATGCCGGAGCCAGCAGCGCGGAGGGGTTCACGCAGGATGAGCGCGAGGTTGAAATCCGCGTGTACGACCGCGCTGTCGAGAGCCTGACCGAAGCCGGCAGCCGCGGCGTCGGTATCCGCGCCTTTGCCGAGGAGGGTCGAAGTGGCTACGCCTTCGGGACCGCATTTGACGAAGCCGCGCTTCGAACATTGGCCGCGCGGGCTGTGGAGATTGCCGAAGCCGCCGACCCCGATGAACACGCCGGACTTCCCGATGACTGCGGTGCCGCTACGACTGGCGATCTCGTTGCCGCGGATTTCGATGAGTGGAATACGGCCGCAAAGGTCGAATTGGCGATCGCCGTGGACAACGCCGCGCGCGCGGCCGATCAGCGTGTGAGTCAGGTCGAACAGTCGATCTACGCCGATTCACGCGCGCGAATCGCGATCGCGAATTCAGCCGGTTTCCGCAGCGGCTACGAGGCCACCGGTGCCTACGCCTATAGCTCCGCGTTCGCTGGTGAGGGCGCGGACCTGATGACCGGCCTTGGTCTCGGCATGGGCAAGGGGCCGGGCGAGCTGGACGCCGAGGCGATTGGCGGCGAGGCGGCCGAGCGCGCCGTGATGTTGCTCGGCGCACGTTCGACCACAAGTCGCAAGGCGCCGGTTGTGCTCGACGCGTTCACCGCGGCCAGCTTCATCGGGCTGATTGCGTCGGCGTTGTCGGGCGAGGCAATCCTGCGCGGTCGCTCGCCGTTTGTCGGAAAGACCGATGCCGTCATCGCCGCCGAGCATCTGCAGGTCGACGACGATGGACTGATCGACGGAGGGCCGGCCAGTGCTCCGTTCGACGGCGAGGGCGTCGCGCAGCGTCGAACCTCACTTCTCGCCGGCGGAAGAATCGACAACTTGCTCTATGACTCGCGGACCGCTCGCGAGGCCGACGCCGCATCCACCGGGAACGGACGTCGCGGGTCTTATCGCGGGACACCCGGTCCGGCGGCCACCAACACAGTCGTTGCCGCGGGATCGCAGTCGCTGGACGAGCTGCTGAAGCTCGCCGGGGACGGACTACTCGTGACCAATGTCGTCGGCCTGCACTCCGGCGTGAATCCCGTTTCGGGAACGTTCTCGGTCGGCGCTTCCGGAATCGAAATAAAGAACGGCGAGCTCGCGGGGCCGATACGCGAAGCGACGATCGCGAGCGATTTGATCTCGATGCTCGGCGCCGTTCAGGCGGTCGGCGCGGAGCGTCGCTGGGTGCCGTTCGGTGGATCAGTGCTGACTGCACCGTTGCTGATCGCAGAGATGACGATCGCTGGATAACTCGGCTTTGCGCGCGAAGCGCATAGCCATGCGGTTTATGCCAAAACGGGGGTAGGGCGCTCCATATAGCAGTAAAAAGCCCCTATTTTCCGCGCAAACCCGCATCCCATCTGCCGTTGCGTCCGCGAGAAGCGTTACGTTGGCCGACGAATCAACCCTCATCCCTCAACGAGGAGGAACTGTGACAAAGCAGGAATTCATTACCCAGGTAAAAGAAAAGGCCGACCTCACCACGGGCGACGCCACCAAAGCAGTAGATGCCGTTCTCGACACGATCTCCGACACGCTCAAGCGTGGTGGCGAGGTTGCTTTCACGGGCTTCGGCAAGTTCAGCGTCTCGGACCGCAGCGCTCGTCAGGGCGTCAACCCGCAGACCGGCGAGCGCATTCAGATCGCTGCCAGCAAGGTGCCGAGGTTTTCGCCGGGTGCCAAGCTCAAGGCGACTGTCAAGGGCGGCTGATCGAGAGTCAGTTTCAGCCCTTTGGCGACCGACTCGCAGCGCTCGTTGAGGAACGAGAGAGTCAGCTCGTTCTCGGCCTCGATCCCGACCCGGCCAAGCTTTGGCCGAACGCGATCGAGGCCGTGGACGGCGGCCAGCCAGCCAACGAGCTTGCTGCACAAGCGGTTTCCGGACACTGTCGATCGGTGATCGCAGCCGTCGGCGCGGACTGCGTCGGCGTGAAACTTCAACTCGCGTGTTTCGAACGGCTCGGTGCGCCCGGATGGCGGGCGTTGACCGAGACCGTCGAAGCTGCCAAATCGGCCGGACTGATCGCGATCGCGGACGGCAAACGTGGCGATGTTCCGGTGACGGCAGCGGCGTACGCTCAAGCTCTTTTTGGCTCGACCCCTTCGCCGTGGGGCGAAATTCATGGCCTCGGGGCCGACGCCGCAACGGTCAACCCATTGCTCGGCGCCGATTCTCTGGAGCCGATCGTCGAGCGCGCGGTTGCGAGTGGGGCAGGTGTTTTTGCTCTCGTCCGCACCTCAAACCCGGGTGCAGAGGACATCGAGGCGCTCGAAATCAGCGGAACGGATGGCGGGACTGTGACCGACCATCTTGCGCGGCTCGTGGAAAACGTCGGCGCGTCATCAGTCGGCACGAGCGGTCTCTCGTCGCTCGGCGCAGTCGTCGGGGCAACGGTGCCTGCGCACATCGAGCGTCTGCGCGAGGCGATGCCACACGCGGTGTTCCTGATGCCCGGTGTCGGCGCGCAGGGTGGACGAGTGGAAGACCTCTCCGCGGCGTTCGCGGCCGGCCGAGCATCGGCGCTGGTCACTGTCTCGCGCGCGCTGGTCAACGCCTGGGAGGGCGACGGTGGTCGGCCGGAGTCGAGTGCTCGCAGCGCAGCGAACGCACTTCGCGAATCCATCTGGTCTATTTCGGGCTGAGGTTTCGACTACGACCGGAGGGCTCGTCAGTCTGTAATCGAACGGCTGAACGCGTCGATTCAGTCCGCTTGGATTTCTACCGGCGACGAGTATGGAACCCGCGACCATATCCAGCGCAGTCACGCCAGCGACCCACTCGGGAGATGCTCCGGCGCTGAGCGGGAGCGCGCTCAGCGCACGCTTCGGAGCCTTCGCGGGCGAGTACCGGTACGTCGTGGACCAGCGATCCGCGATCGCTGCGATCAATTGGATGCTCGCCGCAGCCGAAGTCTCGCCGCTCTCCAAAAACATCGTTGTCGGAGTTGACATCGAGACGTCCTCGCTGAAGCCGGCCGAAGGTCGCATCCGACTCTGCCAGCTGGCTGCCGGAAGTCGCGCGGTCGTGCTCGACGCATTTGCGTTCGAACCCTGGAAGTTGGTCCGATCGGCGCTGATCGAGTTGCGGCCGGATTGGATCGCGCACAACGCTGAGTTCGAGCAGAGCTGGTTCGCTCGCCACGCAGGATTTACGTTGACGCCGATGTTCGACACGCGCTGGGTATATATCCGCGAGCGCGCTCGCCGCTTCGGCCCGGAGGCTGGTGGGTCGAGTTCGCTGCAGGCGGTGTGCGCCGAACTTTTGGATTTTGAGCTGTCCAAGGAGCAGCGTCTGAGCGACTGGACCGCGCCGGTGCTCTCTGCCGCTCAGGTCGAGTACGCAGCGCTCGATGCACTCGTGCTTCCTGTGTTGCGCGCTCGTCTCGAGCGCGACGCTGTCGATTCAGGCTGGACTGCGGAGATTGTTGCCGCGGCTGATCGCTCGCGCGAAGAAGCCGATCGATTTCTCTGATTGGCAGTTTTTCACTGACTTGCAGGTGTTACGCCGGTTGCAGCGCTTACCGCTGACGGGCGATGCGCCGTTATGATCGGCGAAGTGGCCGATGCGATGAAACAGCCGGTGCTTTCCGAAGCGCGAACGACCCGAGGCGGTACACCGTCGAACCCGTCCAGTGCGAGTCCGAAACGGCGCGCTTCTACGTCCAGGCGTCCGTCCGGCGGCGGCACGAACCATCCGCGTCGTCCGAAGAGCGCGAAGGCCGGTGCCGGAGCGCGCTTGCTGGCGCCAATCGCGATCCTCGTATTCGCCGTCGCGATGTTCTCGGTGCTCACCGCAGATGACCCGACGCAGCCGCAGCCCTCTGCCACGCAATCCAGCGGAGAGTCGTCGTCGCCTGCCACGCAGGGCGAGGGCGAAGACGGCGAGCGCACAACCTCGACCACCACCAGGCGGTCCTCGTACACGGTCAAGCCCGGCGACAGTTTTGCCGCGATTGCCGAAAAGCTCAATCTTGACGTCAACGTACTCTCAGAGCTGAACCCCGACGTCGATCCCCGTGCTCTGCAGCCGGGCCAGAAGCTCAAATTGAAGTGACCCGATCAGCCCTTGTGAAGCTCGCGCAGATCAGGGCGGCGCGAGCCGCACTGCTGTCGATTGCCGTAATGGCGTTGATGTTTTCGGGAACGTCCGCGACCGCCACTGCCGCAAACGTGGAGTACACGGTGAGCGACCGCACCGTGCGATTCAAGAGTCCGCAGATGCCGACCGGGACCAAGGCAAATAGTGCCGCCGTGATGGATGCCGACAGCGGTCGGATGTTGTGGGCGCTGCGCCCGCACCAGCGGCGCCTGATCGCCAGTACGACGAAAATAATGACCGCGCTGGTCGCGATCTCGCGTACGAGGCCGAATGAGTTGCTGACTGCGACCGCATATCCGGCCGGCCCCGGTGAGTCGCTGCTCGGGCTGAAAGCGGGCGAACGAATGACCGCGAACGATCTGTTGACGGGCTTGATGCTCGCCAGTGGAAATGATGCGGCCGACACGCTCGCGGCTCGCACTGCGAGCTCGCGCGCGGCATTCGTTCGGGCGATGAACCGTCGTGCGCGCTCGCTCGGCCTGCGGGACACGCTGTTCGGGAATCCCGTCGGTCTCGACCTTCCGGAAACGTACTCGACGGCGTCTGACCTGGCAAAGCTGACGCAACACGCCCTGACGGAGCCGCGGTTCGCGAGCATCGTCAGCAAGTCGAAGGCGACGCTGCGCAGCGGTACTCGCACGCGGCGAATCAGAAATCGCAATCGACTGGTCGGGCTGTACTCCTACGTAGACGGCGTGAAGACCGGTCGTACGCTGGCGGCCGGGTACGTCTTGGTCGGGGCGGCCAGCCGTGAGGACGCCCGAGTGATCTCGGTCGTCACCGGCGAACCGAGCGAAACCGCGCGCGACAACGACACATTGAAATTGCTCCGGTTCGGCCGCGCGTTCTTTCGCCCCGTCGAACCGCTCAGCCGTGACCGCGGGGCCCTGCGGTTGCCGGTCGCGTTGCAGGACATCGCCGCGGTGGCATATCCGCAGCGCGACGTTCGTTTTGCGGTTCGCAGCGGCGATCGTCTGCGGGTCACGGCGATTGCTCCGGACCAGTTGAAGGGGCCGCTCGCTGCGGGAACGCGCGTCGGCACCGCGACTGTCCTTCGGGAAGGCAAGCGAGTCGACGAAGTGCCGCTTCGTCTTCGCCGTCCAGTGCCGTCTCCGCCGACGCTGGCAGTGATCGCCCACCAGGTTGGAAACGCACTTCCGTATGTGGCCATCCTTGGATTGTTCGGTCTCGTCGGGTTCATGGTCATCCGAAGACGACGACGTCTACGGACACACAGACCGGAGTACGTGGGATAATCCAGCGGACAAAAGTTCGCGTCGCCGTTTGACTGGGGAGTCGAGGCGACCGATGTCACTTCCAACCCGGTCAAACATGCCCGATCAATCAAGCCCGATCAAGTCCGGTCCCTGAGAACAGGCAGCAAAGGCAGACGATGATCATCACCGTCACACTCAACGCGGCAATCGACAACACACTCGCCGTGCCCCATTTTCGCCTTGGCGCACGCCATCGCGCCGTGGACAAGCACGCCGCGGCCGGCGGCAAGGGAATCAATGTCGCCCGGGCGTTGAAATGCCTCGGACAGCCGGTGATCGCCACTGGATTCGCCGGTGGCGTCACGGGAACGCGAATAATCGAGTATTTGACGGGTGAGTCGGTACTCAATGACTTTGTACGCATCGGCGAGGAGTCCCGAACATCGACGGTGCTGATCGATCCGACCAACGGACAGCAGACCGAGATCAATGAACACGGTCCAGAGGTGACCGACGCGGAGCTCGACCTGTTTCGCGAGAAGTTGATGTATCTGGCGCCGGGTGCCGACATCTGCGTGATCGCCGGATCGATACCGCGTGGGATTCCGGCCGAGTTCTACGGCGAGCTGGTCACCGAACTGCGTTCTGCCGGTGTCGTCACGTTGGTGGACGCCGAAGGCGAAGTGATGAGCCAGGCGCTGCGAGCCGAGCCGGACCTGATCGCACCAAACGTCGTCGAGTCCGAGGAGCTGGTCGGTCGCGAGTTCGTCGACGCCGAAGACTTGGCTTCGGCGCCCGCAGAGCTTCGCGGTCTGGGTGCGCGCGATGCGGTCGTCACCACCGCCGACGGCTGCTGGGCCGTGCTCGATGCCAGCCCTGATGTGACATTGCGGGTCCATGGACCAACGCTTGACCCGATCACGACCGTCGGATCCGGCGACGCGCTTGTGGCCGGGCTGGTCAGCGCGCGCTACATCGGTCTCGGTGACGAAGCGGCTTTGCGTTACGCAGTCGCATGTGGTGCGGAATCGACTCAGCACTTCGGCGCCGGAACGCTTGATCGCGCGGCGGTGGACCAATTGCTCGATTCCGTCGAAGTCCAGGCGATCAACCGCCCAGTCGTCGGCTGAGACTGCCGTTTTCCCGTCCTTTGCAGGACATTCGCCGTCGCGTAGTGCGGTCGGAAAATTGGTACAGATTGAGCCGTCAGGGCCGCTGGTAACGTAGACGGAACGCGTATTTAATGCGCGTTTTGCCCACCCTCCCCAAGCCATTTCGGAGTTCATCAATGGAAGTAGAGATCGGCCGCGGTAAGAAGGGTCGTCGCGCTTACGGCTTCGACGACATCGCCATCGTTCCGTCACGTAGGACGCGTGACCCTGACGATGTCGACATCTCATGGACGCTTGGCCCTTACCGCTTTGAGCTGCCGCTGCTCGGCTCTGCGATGGATGGAGTGATTTCGCCGAAAACGGCCGGCATCATCGGCAAACTCGGCGGACTCGGCGTGCTGAACCTCGAGGGCATTTTCACTCGGTACGAAGACGCGGAGGAGCAACTCGACAAGATCGCGGGCTATCCACCCGAGGTTGCGACCTTGGAGATGCAGAAGATCTACGAAGCGCCGGTCAAACCGGAACTGATCGCACAGCGAATTCGTGAGATCAAGGACCAGGGCGTGGTCACCGCGGCGTCCCTGACGCCTCAGAAGGTGACCGACTACTACGAGATCGCGCTCGAAGCGGGCCTCGACATTCTCGTCATCCAGGGCACGGTGATCTCCGCTGAACACGTCTCGACGACCGTCGAACCACTGAACCTGAAAAAATTCATCCAAGAAGTGCCGGTGCCGTGCGTGCTCGGCGGCTGCGCTTCGTACTCGACCGGGCTGCACCTGATGCGCACCGGCTGCGTCGGCGTTCTCGTCGGCGTCGGGCCGGGCGCCGCCTGCACCACGCGTGGCGTACTCGGCGTAGGAGTGCCGCAGGCCACCGCGATCGCCGACGTCCAGGCGGCACGCAGTCAGCACATGCTTGAGACTGGCGAATACGTCAACGTGATCGCCGACGGCGGTATGCGCAATGGCGGCGACGTTTCGAAGGCGGTCGCCTGCGGCGCCGACGCCGTGATGATCGGCTCACCGCTGGCGCGTGCGTATGAGGCGCCGGGCCGTGGCTACCACTGGGGTATGGCGACATTCCACCCCTCGCTGCCGCGCGGAGCGCGCGTGCGCACCGAGCAGAACGGAACGCTCGAACAGATCCTGATGGGTCCGGCCAACGAAAATGACGGCACCTTCAACTTGATGGGCGGCCTGCGTACCTCGATGGCGACGACCGGCTATGCAGACATTCCCGAATTCCACCGAGCAGAGGTGATGGTTGCTCCTTCGTTGCAGACCGAAGGCAAGCAGCTCCAGCGTGCGCAGTCGGTCGGTATGGGATCAAACGGGCGTGCCGCGGTCGCGGCTGGCGTCAACCAGTCCTGAGGCAGCGGATTGTCCGGCGCAGAGGCAACCGCAGCTGGACACCTCGAAGGTGATGCTGCGGTCGAGATGGGCGTTGCCGGGGGAGCTGCCGCCGACTCCGATCTGACCGCCCAGGAAGTGCTCGTCCTTGATTTCGGCGGGCAGTACAGCCAGCTGATCGCGCGTCGCGTGCGCGAATGCGGCGTCTACAGCGAGCTCCTGCCGCACGACATCTCGCTCGACGCGCTACGCGAACGCAAGCCGAACGGCATCATCCTCTCGGGCGGACCGGCTTCGGTCTATGCCGACGATGCGCCGGAACTGCGCCCGGAACTGCTCGAGTTGGGAGTTCCCGTGATGGGTATTTGCTACGGCATGCAGGCGATGGCGCTCAAGCTCGGCGGTCGCGTCGAGCAGGCGCCCGTCGGAGAATTCGGCCGATCCAACCTTCACGTTCGCGAACACGGGACGCTGTTGCGCGATCTGCCTGATGAGCAGCAGTGCTGGATGAGCCACCGCGACACGGTCTACGAGCCGCCGCCGGGCTTCGTCGCGTTGGCATCGAGCGACGAGTCGCCGGTTGCGGCGTTTGAGTCCGCGGAGCGGCAACTCTACGGCATCCAGTTCCATCCCGAAGTCGTCCACACGCCCTACGGAACGGATGTGCTGAAGCGGTTCCTGTACGACGTCTGCGGTGCAGACGGACTGTGGAGCGCGGCCTCGGTGATCGACGAGCAGATCGCACGGATCCGCGAACAGGTGGGGGATGGCAAGGTGATCTGCGGACTCTCCGGCGGAGTCGACAGCTCGGTCGCGGCGTTGCTCGTACACAAGGCCGTCGGCGACCAGCTGACATGCGTGTTCGTGGACCACGGCATGATGCGTAAAAACGAGGCCGAGCAGGTCGTCGCCGTTTTTCGCGACAATTTTCATGTGCCGCTGATCCACGTCGACGCTGCCGACATCTTCCTGCAACGTCTCGAAGGCGTGACCGACCCCGAACAGAAGCGCAAGACGATCGGCGACCAGTTCATTCGTACCTTTGAGGCCGAGGCCAGCACGCTCGACGCGAAGTTTCTCGTGCAGGGAACGCTTTATTCCGACGTGATCGAATCCGGCGCAGGGCACGGCGCGGCGATGATCAAATCGCATCACAACGTCGGTGGTCTGCCGGAGGACATGGATTTTTCGTTGGTCGAACCGCTCCGCTGGTTGTTCAAGGACGAGGTGCGTGCCGTAGGCGCCGAACTCGGCATGGCCGAGAATCTCGTATGGCGACAGCCCTTCCCCGGACCGGGACTTGCGATTCGGATCGTCGGTGGCGAGGTCAACCGTGAGCGCCTCGACGTCGTGCGCGAGGCCGACGCGATTCTGCAGGACGAGATCCGCAAGGCTGGCCTGTATCGCGAGCTCTGGCAGTCATTCTGCGTGCTGCCGGCGATCAAGTCGGTAGGTGTACAGGGCGATGAGCGGTCATATGCCTATCCGATCGTCATCCGAGCCGTCACCAGCGACGATGCGATGACCGCGGATTGGGCGCGCCTGCCGTATGACCTGCTCGAGACGGTCTCCAAGCGTCTGATCAATGAGATCCGCGGTGTAAATCGCGTCGCGCTCGACATCTCGTCGAAGCCGCCGGCGACGATCGAGTGGGAGTGAGCGATCGGCGTCGCAGGGTTGTTCCGGCGGCCGCAGCTCGACGCTGACGCTTCGCCGCCCGTAGGTTTTGACTACGCGATCCGTCGTTCGACGCGGGCGCGCAGCATTCGCATTACGGTCGATCACGGCGGGGTGGTCGTGACACTGCCCGAGCGGACCGCCGAGCGCCATGCCCATGAGTTCGTAGCGGAGCGCGCACAGTGGATCGAGCGTTCGCTCGCGAAGCTCGCGGCAGAACAGGACCTGATCGCCGCCCGATCACTGGCAGACGGTGCCGTGGTGCCGTTCCTGGGGGGCGACCTGGTGTTGAAATTGCTGACCGGCCCGTCGGGCCGCGTGCACTTGGCGGCGGGCAGCAACGCCTTGCGGGTGCACGTGCCCGACACGCGTCGAGAGACCGTTGCAGCAGCGCTCGAGCGCTGGTATCGGCGGCAGGCCAAGTCGGTATTCGCCGATCGGCTCGACGCGGTGGTGGAGCGCAACGGGACCTCATACGAACGAGTCACGATCCGCGACCAGAAAACGCGGTGGGGGAGCTGCTCGAGCAGCGGCACGATCAGTTTTAACTGGCGGTTGCTGCTCGCACCCGAGGTCGTGCTCGACTACGTGATCGAGCACGAGGCCGCGCACATCGAGGTCCGCGACCACTCGCCGCGGTTCTGGGCGTTGATGGATCATCGCGTTCCGGAGTGGCGCGATTCACGCGACTGGCTCCGAAAAAACGGCGGCACCCTCCGCCTGGTCTAGTCGCGACCCGTGTCCGCGGATCTGGCCGAGGCCGATTCGCGGAGTCGGGAGACGGCTCAAGGTCGCGCTTCGCGGAGGCGGCGCTTGGCGATGTCGACCCACTCGCCGGCATTGTCGCCGTAGGCCGCGATCGCGGCCTCGACGTCGTACTCCACACGTCGCAGGCTGAATGATCCGTCCGCATCGAGCAGGGCGTAGGCGGCGCGCTGGTCCCCGTCGAACGGCAGTCCGACACTGCCCGGATTGACGACTTCGATCACGCCGACCTCACGGACGAACTGGATGTGGGTATGTCCGCAGACGATCGTGTTGGCCTCGAACGGACTTTCGACTGCCTCGCCGTCGGTCTCGGCCGAGACGTCCGTGAATCCGATCATGTCGGAGCCGGGGGAGGCGTGGCAGAAGACGGTCATCTGTGCACCCGGCTGGGGAATACCGACCAGGACGTCCGGAAGTGCCGCGAGTTCGGCTACGGCTTCCGCGCCAATCGCGTCCTGCACGAACAGCGCGGCGTCTCGGATCGCCTCAACGGGGATGTCGATCGACGACGGGTCGGCCACCCAGCGCTCGGTGTTGCCGCGTAGCCAGATCGTGCCGGCAGGAAGCGCCTCGAGGCGGTCCAACACCGCCGCAGGTTGCGCCCCGATCAGGCAGTAGTCCCCGCCCAGCAGCCAGTTCGTGGCCCCGGCGGCAGTCGCATCTTCGATCACTGCGGCGAGCGCGTGATCGTTGCCGTGAATGTCATATGCAATCGCCAGCACATCAGGCAGCATACGGGTAGGATGCCCACTCGATGACGATCGAGGAAACAACTTACGAAGCCCCGCCGCCGGCAGGCGACGAACCGACAGATTTGAAGGTCGTCGGCGCTGACTACATGCTGCGGTTGGCCGTTCCCGAGGACGCCGCGCAGCTCTTCGAACTGGCCAGCGACCCGGCGGTCTCGCGCTTTTTCTCGTGGGGCCCGTACACATCGATCGATCAACCGCTCGCATACATCGAAAGTCTCAAGGAGAGCCGTGCCAGCGGTCGGCTGCTGGAATTTGTGATCGTTGAGAACGCCACGGACAAGATCGTCGGCGTCACCGGTCTGACCGAATTCTCGCGTCGTGACCGGCGAGCGGTCGTCGGTTCGTGGCTCGGCCACAAGTATTGGGGGACCGGCGTCAATCTCGCCTCGAAATCCTTGATCCTCTCGCTCGGTTTCAACGAACTCGGACTGGAGCGGATCAGCTCCTACAGCCACGTCCGAAACGGCCGTTCAAAGGCCGCGCTCGAGCGGATCGGTTTCGTCAACGAGGGAATTCTCCACTCCTGGCACCGCCATCGCGGCGAGCCGCAGGATGTGAACATCCACTGTTTGCTGCGTGAACTCTTCATGCGCTCGGAGATCGGGGCGTATGAGGTCACCGTCACCGGCACCGTCCCGCCGCCGTTTCGCCCCGAGAACTGACCGGCCGCTCTGACGTGTCCGACGCCAGCGAATCCGCGATCGAGGCACCAGAGCCGCAGCCGGTCGAGCCACTGGCACCGACGCAGGCCATCGAGGCGATCGACATCCACGCGCCGACGCGCGGCAATCGCAAACTCGAGCAGCTGATCGCGAACGCCAATGGCGACGCGCAGTTGAAGGCTTGGTGGCATGTGTCGGCGGTCAACGCAACACGCCGCCTGGGGATGTCCGACCATTCGTGGGTGCACATCCAAGTTGTCGTCAACATCGCGCTTCGAATGCTGCGTCTGTTGACGAAGTCCGGCATTCAACCTTCGCTCGTTCGCGACTATGGGATGAGCGATCGCGACGCCGAGGTGGTCGTTGCGGCCGGTGCGATGATGCACTGCGTCGGCATGAGCATTCATCGGATCGACCACGAGAGTTACAGCCTGTTTCTGACTGCCGACAAGCTCAGTGAGTTGCTCGAAGGGATCTACGACGAGCCGGAACGCTCGGTCGTGGTTGCCGAGACAATGCACGCGATCATCGGCCACCGGAGCAGTGGCAAGCCACTGACCATTGAGGCAGGCGTGGTCAGGGTCGCCGATGCTCTCGACATGGCCAAGGGTCGCTCGCGTGTGCCGTTCGAGGCGGGGCAGACGAACATCCACGCGCTCTCCGCGGCCGCAATCGACGAAGTACGGATCATGCCCGGTAAGCAAAAGGCCGTGCGCATCGAAATCGCCATGAACAACTCCTCCGGCATCTTCCAGGTCGATGAACTGCTCGCCAAGAAGCTGACGGGATCGGGTATTGAGCCTTACGTCGAGGTGACCGCCTCGATCGCGGGCGAGCACGAGCAGAAGTTGCTCTCCGACATCAGCTACTGACTATCGACGCGCGCATAGATCGCCGCGCGCTCGAGCAGCACGCCTTCGCGCAGACCACCGAGGCCGACTTCGAGCTCGATCCCGACGCGCTGCGTCAATGCGCCAAGAATGACCAGCGACGAGGGCAGCAGCGCCGCCCGGGCCGGTTCGAGTCCGAGGCTTGCGGCCAATTCGGCAGCCGAAGATTTCTGACAGAGCTCCAGCACTCGACGCACGCCGTTGCCGTCGATCACTCCGCCCATCAGTTTTTGCGCGGTCGTCGCGCCGCCGCCGACGGCAATCGCCTGTCTCAGACCGGCCGGCGGGGTGAAGGCCGAAAAAGCCTCGTCGGCGATCGCACGAGCAGTTTCGATCTGTTCCGTCGTCGGCGGGTCATCCAAGAGATAGTCGCGCCGCAGTCGTGCCGAGCCGATCGCGTAGGACGCCGTTACGGGCGCTTCACTCGGACGACAGATTGAGATCTCGGTCGAACCGCCGCCGGCGTCGATCACGACGGTCTCGCCGCGCAGCCGCGCAAGCCCCCCGGTGGCGCCGACGCAGGAATACTCGGCTTCTTTGTGCCCGTCAATCATGCGCAGGGGCAGTCCGATACTGCGCTCGACTCGCTGGCAGAGCTCGGAGCCGTTGCTCGCCTCGCGGACGACGTGCGTAGCGATCAACTCGATGCTTTCAGCACCGAGCTCGCGCGCGCTCGCGACCAGTGCGGCCACGGCGTCGACTGTCGCCACGAGCTTGTCCTCGGGCAGCGGTGCTCCCGCGGCCGTTTCGCCGAGCAGTGTGAAGTGCCTTTCGGTGGCGATGGTCCGCAGCGCATCCGTCGAGACATCGGCCACCAACAATGCCGTCGTGTTCGAACCGACGTCGACGCAGGCGCACCGCCTGGTAGCGGGCCCCGGCATCTCGTGCACCGTGCGACCTCGCTACTTGTGCTTGAAGATCGCGCTCTTGCGCTCGTCGGCACGACGTTCCAGGCGGCCCTGGATGAAGCTGCCGATCGCCGCGACCAGCGGGAAGAGGATCACCAGGCCGAGGCCGAAGAAGGTGATGATCTTGTCGTCGTGCTCGCCGATCCAGCCCATGCCGTTGTCCCCGGCGAAGGCGCTCGACGTCAGCGAGAAGAGGGCCACGAGGGCCAGTGCCAGCACGGTCAGGACTGTTTTACGGACGTTGCGCATTGCGGGAACTATACAAGGCGGCGAGGGGGCTGAATCGCCCTCCATGACAAGCTAGGGTGCCGCCGCAATGTCGATTTTCGAAGCGATCATCCTCGGCATCGTGCAGGGGCTGACCGAGTTCCTGCCGATCTCCAGCAGCGGACACCTGAGGATCGTCCCGGCGATCATGGGCTGGGAGGATCCGGGTGCGGGATTCACGGCAGTTATCCAGATCGGGACGATGGCCGCGGTGCTTCTCTATTTCAGGGAGGACATCTGGAACATCACCACTGCGTTCCTGCGTGGCCTCCTGCGACGTGCCCGCGAGGACGACGGCGACGACATCAGGATGGGTTGGTACATCGCCCTGGGAACCGTGCCGATCGTGGTTCTTGGCGTGGCTTTCAGCGACCAGATCGAGAACGAGGCGCGAAATCTGTATCTGATCGGCGGCATGCTGATCGGGATGGGGCTCTTCCTCGGCGCGGTCGACGCGCTCGCAAAGCACGTCAGGACGATCGACAGTGTCGGCAGGAAAGACGCATTGATCATCGGTATCGCACAGTCGATGGCGCTGATCCCGGGGGTATCGCGTTCCGGCGCAACGATCACGTTCGGTCTGCTCCGCGGGTTCACGCGTCGGGACGCCGCTCGGTTTTCTTTCTTGCTGTCGATCCCGGCTGTCGTCTTGAGTGGCGTCTATCAACTCGGCGACGCGTTCAACCAATCGGCCGGCGCCGGCCCGGAGGCGGTGATCATCGCGACGCTCGCATCTTTTGTCGTCGGCTACGCCTCTATCGCCTTCCTGCTCAAGTGGCTGGGTGAACACACGATGGGCATCTTCGTGGCGTACCGCCTGGTCGTCGGCGCCGCGGTGATCGCGCTCGCGGCCACCGGCGCGATCAGCTAGGAACAGTGGTGTTTCAGCGAATCGTCACTTCCAAGCGGATGCCGTTTTCGATCTACTGGCGGATGTTCAACTTCTGGCCTGCGCTGCGTGGCACGGGCATGCGCGTGACGCGAGTGAGTCGCGACTGGACCGAACTCGACATCCGGCTCAAACTCAACTGGCGTACGCGCAACTACGTCGGAACGATCTTCGGCGGCAGCATCTATGCGGCAGCCGATCCGTTCTACATGGTGATGATTCTCAGGCAGATTGGCGACGACTACGTCGTCTGGGACAAGTCGGCAAGGATCACGTTCAAGCGGCCGGGAACGACCACGCTCTACGCGAAGTTTCGCGTTCCAGCAGAGGAGGTCGCGGAACTGAAGGCGATCGCCGATCGCGAGAACCAACTTGATCGCACCTATTCGATCGACTTGAAAGACGCAGACGGACGCGTGTACGCGACCGTCGACAAGGTGATCTACGTTGCCCGAAAAGATTGGTTCAAAGCTAGGCAGGCCCGCCGCGCGGAGCGCTCACTGAGCTAGGGACGGAGTGCCTACGCGCTCGCGTCGCTACCGGCCGATGCGTCCGTGAACTCACGAAAAACGCCGGTCACGACAAAGGCGACCTGTTCGCCGATGTCGACGCAGTTGTCGCCGATGCGCTCGAGGTGGCGGCCAATCAGCACCATCAGGATCGCCCACTCGCGCCGGTCCTCGTCGGTGCCGATTTCGATTGCGCGGCGGAAGATGTCCTTGTTCAGCGCATCGAGGATGTCGTCCTCGACCACGAGATGTTCAGCCAGCTTCGCGTCCTGATTTGCGAGCGCCTGCTTGGCCTGTTCGATCTGGCTGCGAACCTGAAGACCCATCCGCTCGATGATGTTGAGGATCTCTGCATCCACCGGCGGTTCTTCGCCGGACAGCGGCACGGCCTTGGCGATGTTCACCGCGAGGTCGCCCATCCGCTCGACGTGGTTGTTGGTCGAGAGCAGCGCCGCAATCAGGCGCAGGTCGCTGGCGACCGGTGCCTGTAGCGCAATCAGATTGAGCAGGCTCTGGCTGACGTCGAGGTAACGACCGTCGATCTTGTCGTCCGATTCGATCACCATGCGGGCGAGTTCGATGTCCTGGTTCAGGACCGCCTCGACGGCTCGGTCTGCCATTTCGGCAGCAAGGTCGAACATCGAAAGGGTGATGTCCTCGATGGCTGAGAGGTCTTCCTGGAAGACCATGCGCGGCTTCTCGATCGCCATTGCGTCAGCCGACCTTTCCGGTGACGTAGTCCTCCGTGCGCTGGTCGCTCGGATTCGTGAAGATCTTCTCTGTGTCGTCGAACTCGACGAGCTGACCAAATCGCTTGTCATCCTCGTTCACGTTGACCGTGAAGAATGCAGTCTTGTCGCTGACACGTGCGGCCTGCTGCATGTTGTGGGTGACGATCACGATTGTGTAGCGGGTCTTCAGCTCTTCCATCAGGTCCTCGATACGACCGGTTGAGATCGGGTCGAGTGCAGAGCAGGGCTCGTCCATCAAGATCACGTCGGGGGAGGTGGCGATCGCGCGGGCGATGCAGAGACGCTGCTGCTGGCCACCGCTCATGCCCAACGCACTGCTGTTGAGGCGATTCTTGACTTCGTCCCAGAGCGATGCTCGGCGCAGGGACTTCTCGACAATCTCGTCGAGGTCTTCCTTGATGCCGAGCACGCGGGGGCCGAATGCGACGTTGTCGTAGATCGATTTGGGGAACGGGTTCGGCTTCTGGAAGACCATGCCGATCAACTTGCGCACCTGCACGGGATCGATTTTCTCGCCGTACAGATCGACGCCTTTGTAGTTGATTGTTCCCGTAACCTCGGCACCCGGGATCAGGTCGTTCATCCGGTTGATGCAGCGGAGCAGTGTGCTTTTGCCACATCCGGATGCGCCGATCAGAGCGGTGATCTCATTGGTGGCTATGTCAAATGTGACGCCCTCGACGGCGGTCGAACCGGAGTACTTGACCGTGACATCGTCGACAGTCACCAAGCTTTCGCGCGGGGCTTTGTCCGCATGGTGTTGCGGCTCGATCTGCTGCATGGGAGTCACTTGTGCCTGATTCTCTTCCGTCATCGTTGTGCCTTCGACCTTCCGTGCCATCATCGCACCTCAGCGCCATTATGTGTTGTGTTTGTGATTTTCTCGACCGCTGTGGACATCATCGATCTAGTACTTCCGCTGGTATTTGTTGCGCAGAAAGATCGCCAGCGCGTTCATCGCCAGCAGGATCACCAACAACACGACGATTGCCGCGGCGGCGAGCACCCTGAATTCATCCTGAGGCCGTGAGACCCAGTTGAAGATCTGAATCGGCAGGACGGTGAAATTGCTGTTCACGCTCTCGGGGTTGAACGTGATGAAGGTAAGACCACCGATCAGGATCAGCGGCGCGGCCTCACCGATCGCGCGTGAGAGCGCGAGAATCGTGCCGGTTGCGATGCCGGGGATTGAAGCCGGAAGAACTTGACGACGCACCGTCTGCCAGCGCGTTGCCCCCAGTGCGTATGCGCCCTGCCGGATCGTGTCGGGAACGGCCTTGATCGCCTCACGCGAAGAAATGATCACGATCGGTAGAACGAGCAGACCAAGTGTCAGGCCGGCGGCGAGCACCGTTTGGCCGAGGCCCAGGAAGCCACGAACGATGAAGGCCAGGCCGAGGATTCCGTAGACGATCGCCGGCACCGCGGCGAGGTTCTGCAGGTTGAGCTCGATGAACCGATTCCACCAACGCTCTTTGTCGGCGTATTCCTCGAGGTAGATCGCTGCGCCTATCCCGACGGGAATAGTGAAGGCGGCGGTCACGCCGATCACCCAGATCGTTCCCATGATCGCTGACTGCGCACCGGCAATCTCGGGGTTGCCGGAGGGGAAGTTCGTCAGCAGCTCGCTGTTCAGTCGCGGAAAGCCCTCGACCAGAACCTGCAGGATCAGGGTGACGAGCGCGATGATGCCGATGCCGAGGCTGAAGATCAATGCGAGCATGAAACCGCGCTCGAAGAAATCGCGGTGACGAGATTCGAGCTCGTTGCGAGCGGCAGATGCGCCGATTGACTTCATTATTCGTAGACCTCGCGGTACTTACGGACGAGCCTGATGCTGAACATGTTCATCACAAAGGTGATCGCGAATAGCGCCGCGCCGACGGCGAAGATTGTCTTGAATCCGATGCTTCCCGTCGGCTGGTCGCCGAGCCCAGCGGAGGCGATGAATCCGGTCATCGTCTGCATCGCTTCGAGCGGATTCAATGAAAGGTTTGGTGTGCTGCCGGCCGCGACGAGCACGATCATCGTCTCGCCGACGGCGCGCGAGACGCCGAGCACGAATCCGGCGACAATGCCTGACAGTGCAGCGGGGATGACGACTCGCGTCGAGACCTGGGCCTTGTTGCTTCCCAGCGCCAATGCGCCTTCGCGCAGGCCGCCCGGTACCGCCGACATCGCGTCCTCGGAGAGCGAGGCAATTGTCGGCAGAATCATCACACCCATCACCAATCCTGCCGAAAGCGCGTTGAACACTCCCGGTCCTTCGCCCACCAGCCAGATGTCTTGGAGCAGCGGCGTGACGAAGGTGAGGGCAAAAAAGCCGTAAACCACGGTGGGGATGCCCGCAAGGACTTCAAGCACCGGCTTGAGAATGCTGCGCGTGCGCGGGCTCGCATATTCACTGAGATAGGTCGCGGCACCGAGTCCAAAGGGAAGACACACGGCAAGCGCCCAGAATGTCGTGACGAGCGTGCCGGTGATCAGGGGAATGACTCCGAAACTCGGCGGGTTGAAGAGCGGAGCCCAGTTCACCCCGGTGAAGAACTCCTTCAGACTCACCTCGCTGAAAAACTCGATCGACGGCTCGACCAGGGCGAGGACTATACCCACCGTTGTGACGATCGAAACGATGGCGCAAAGACCGAGCAGGGCTTGGATCAGCAGCTCGCCATACCGAGGGCGCACGACCATGAGCTGCTTCATCTGCAGATCTTCGGTCGTGCGCATCTCGGTGGCTTCCATGCTTCTGATTCCTCAGTCGATGGCCGAATGGCCGGCTACGACGTTGCGCCTTCGCCGCCGGCGAGCTTCTCGACTGCCGCCGTGCTGGCCGCTGCCTGCTCTTCCGTCATCGGGACATAGAGCGCCTGTTCGGCGATCTCCGCCTGGTTGTTGATGTAGAAGTCCAGGAATGACTTCACTTCAGGGCGTTGCAGTGCGTCGCCGCTCGTGTAGATGAACAACTCGCGACCGAGCGGCTTGTAGGTTCCGTTCTGAACGGTCTCGGTGGAGGGGGCGACGCAACCGTCACCGCCGTCGACCTCAACTGCCTTGACCTTGCCCTCGTTCTGCTCGACGTACGAGAGACCGAAGTAGCCGGTTCCGCCCTTGCTTCCGGAGACGCCCTGAACGATCACGTTGTCGTCCTCGGTTGCGTTGTAGTCGCTGCGGCTCTGACCCTCTTCGCCGTTGACCGCGTCGGTGAAGTAGTCAAACGTGCCCGAGTCAGTACCTGGGCCGTAGAGCTCCATCTTCTCGTCCGGAAAGCTCGAGTCGACCTGATTCCAGTTGTCGACCTTCGAACCCTTGTCCCAGATCGTCTTCAGCTGGTCGAGCGTCAGGCACTGCACGAAATCGTTCTCGGGGTTGACGACAACGGCAAGGCCGTCGTTGGCGACAACGAGCTGCTCGTACGAGATGCCGTTCTTCTCACAGACCTCGATCTCTTCGTCCTTGATCGGACGCGATGCGTCAGAGATGTCCGTTTCGCCGGCGCAGAACTTCTCGAATCCGCCGCCGGTGCCGGAGGTGCCGACAGTTACGCGGACGTTGGGGTTCTCGGCTTGGAACTTCTCTGCGGCGGCCTCACTGAGTGGGGCGACGGTGCTTGAGCCGTCGATCTTGATCGAGCCAGAGAGGTCACTGTTCGAAGAACCGCTGTCGTCATCACTGCCACATCCGGCGGCGACGAGGGCGAGCGAGAGCGCGATCATGGTTAGCGCAATCAGCGGTACGTTGAATCGTTTCATCACAGGTACTTATGTCCTTTCAGGATTTCGTCTAAATGACGTTCGCGGCAAGCATGGACATCGCGAAGGCCAAGCTAGTTAACAACCTGTAACCGGATTGTGAAAAAGCTGTGAACGGCTGTAAACACGTGTGAACGCGCCGTTACTATGGGTCGAGTTGGCCAGCGCTCTCGCGGCCATCGAAACCCTCAGATGACGCGAACTGACAAATCTCCTCGCACCGTTGCCGTAATCGACGACGACTCGGGCTTCGTGACAGTTCTCTGCAATCGGCTCGAACAGGCCGGTTGGCAGCACGTCGTTCTGCGGTCGGCACCGCCCGTTGAGGAACTATCGGCCATGCGACTGGCCGCAGTAGTTGTCAACCCAGCGTTGCTCGGCAACATGTCCTGGGAATCTCTGCAGAAGTTCGGCGAGGGACTGAACGGTGTGGGTCTGGTCGTTTGTTCCGAGCAAAGCACCGTTGCCCAGAGGGTGAGAGGACTGCGAATGGGAATGGACGACTGGATCGGCAAGCCCTGCCACCCCGAAGAGGTCGTTGCGAGGATCGAAGCGGTGACGCGCCGCCACCGTCGCGTCGAGGCCGCTTCCAGTACCGACGTTGGGCCTTTGACGATTGGCGAGCTTGAGTTTCGGATCGACCGCTACGAAGTGCTCGCTGCCGGTCGCCCGGTTGACCTCACCAAGCGTGAGTACGAACTGCTTCTTTTGTTGGCACGTAGCGACGGCCGCGTGCTGCCGCGCGAAGACATCTATCAGCGCGTCTGGGGCTATGCAATGGCGCGCGGTGACCGATCGGTCGACGTGTTCGTCCGCAAGGTTCGCCACAAGCTCGAAGCGGCTTCACCCGACTGGCGCTATGTGCACACTCACTTCGGCATCGGCTATCGATTTGACGCAGAACCGGCGGTCGCTGGAATCGATCAGACGCTCGCCGTCGAACGGATCGACACTGTCATCGGCGACGAACCTGCCGTGGCCACGCCGATCGGCACATGAACGCGCTCGTTCGCCGTCCGGCCGACGAGTTCTACGACCTCTTCGAAAAAGCCGCAGTCAACGCGGAGCGATCCGCGCAGCTGTTTGCGGAAATGCTCGAGCACTATCCCGAGAATGGCGAGCTCGTACGCGAGATTCTGCTTTGCGAGCAGGAAGGCGATCGGATCACCCAGGCGATCATCCGCCAGCTAGGCGACGGATCGCGACCACCGCTGTCGCGCCCCGCGATCCACAAATTGGCCACGACGATCGACGATGTCGTCGACTACATCGAACAGGTCGCCGACGCGTTTGGCCTTTACAAGATCGAGGCGCCGATGGATCCTGCGACCGCGCTGGCGCAGGTGCTGGTTGATGCCACGCGTCAGCTGACGATTGCTGTCTCAACGCTGCGAACCGGCGATTCGATGTCGGAGGCGATCGTTGAGGTCCACCGCCTGGAAAACGAGGGCGACCGGCTCTCGCGCGAAGCGATCGCTTCGCTGTTCGCGGGCGGCGTCGACCCGATGGTCGTGATTCGCTGGAAGGACATTTTTGAGCTGATGGAGGACGCGATCGACGCCTGCGAGGACGTCGCGCACACGCTCGAGGGCGGCACGTTCGACGCCTGAATCCCGCGCGCGTTCGATCGTTGCACCCGCCGCATCCCGTATTGTCGTTGTCGAGATGAGCGGCGGCACGCGCACATACGTCGGGATCGCTGTGATCGCGTTGCTCGCGCTGGGCATCGTCGCGTTGCCCGAAGGGCAGAACGTGGCCGACTTGGTAACTGGGCTGCTTAGCGCCACGTTTTTGTCGGTGCTGGCGATCTCTGCCGCACGGCTCTACCGTGCAAGGTCGGAGTGGTTTGCCGAGCTGCCCGATCGCCATCGAGGATTGCTCTACGGCGCAGTTGCCGTCGCGCTGCTGTCGATCGTCGGTACTGCGCGGTTCGGCGAACTCGGCTTCGCCGGGATCTTGCTTGAGGTCTTGATTTTGATGGCCTGCGCCGGTGCGGCGTTCTGGGTTTGGCGCGAGTCTCGAAGATTTGCTTACTGACGACTGCGCTTCCGCAGAAGATTTTCCCGCAGTTAGCGGGTTTGCAGGGTTTGCAGGATAATTCCGACCGCTGTAGTAGTTACTTTGACGTCAGTTTGGCGATGATGATCAACAAGATCGAATCGCGGCTGACGCGACGCGGCCGCAATTCCAGAATGGCGATTGCCCTCGTTGCCATCGGGGTGCTGATGCTCGGCCCGCTTTCCTTGGGTGCTTACGCCACCTGGTGCCACGGGCCGTGGCACGACAACGGCGGCTCCGCGGCCCCATCTGCGCCTGAGCCAGCTGCGCCTGAGCCTTCTGCGCCCGAACCAGCGACGCCACCGCCAGCGCCTGAGCCGGCCCCAGAACCGACACCGGAACCGACGCCCGAGCAGTCGCCAGAGCCATCTCCCGAACCTGCGCCAGAGCCAGCACCGGCGCCCGAGCCGGGCGGCGGAACGGAAACCGAGGGCACGAGCAAGCCGGAGCCCGCGCCCGCGCCCGACGCGGCAGCCGCCGAGCCTGCGCCGACGGTCACCAACGGCAACCCGACGCCGTCCGAAGTCGTGCAGGACGAACAACCTTCCGAACGGCCGACCACGGAACGCAACACGAGCGTTCAACGTGAAAGCAAAACCGAACCTGCCTCGGGAGGCGCGCTGCTTGCGTCCGCCAATGCACCCGCTTCCGCGAACACGACAGGCAGCGCTGAAACAGACGCATCGAACTCAAGTGATCGCACCGATGGCGCCTCGGGCGGTCAGGATGCTGCCGGCAGCGAGGGGTCCGCGACAGATCGCGTTCGCGAGCGCACGACGATCGCGCGTGCCGTCGATGGCATTCCGCTCGGGTTCCGAGTTGCGCTGCTGACACTGCTGTTCGCGACGGCCGTGCTCGCGGTTGTTTCCTGGCGTGAGCGACGCCGCGCCGAGAACGTCGCGCGAATCGCGCTGCTCGATCACTTGACCGGCCTTTCCAACCGCGAGGGCTTCGACCGCCAGATGGCGATCGAATGGCAGCGTGCGCTGCGCCATGACCGACCGCTTGGCCTCGTCTTCGTCGACCTTGACCACTTCAAGAACTTCAACGACACACACGGGCACGTCGCGGGCGATCGTCTGTTGCGCGAGGTGGCGGCGGCGATCACCACCACGTCACGCGGATCTGACTTCACCGCGCGGCTCGGCGGCGATGAGTTCGTGGTGCTGTGCCCCGAGACCGATGAGGCGGGTCTGTCAAAACTCGTCGAGCGCCTTCGCGTGGAGGCCAGCGGCATGGCAGTCACGTTGGCAATCGGATCCGCGCACCAATTGCCGACCGACGAGGGTCCGGATGACTTGATGCACCGCGCCGACGCAGCGATGTACCGAGCAAAGGGCGGCGGACGCCGCTCCGCCAAGCAGACGGGCAACCCGATGCTTGGTTCGATCCGCCGCGCGTAAGCGCATCTGTCTGCGATTCGTTGCCGGTCATCGCCGGTGAGCGTCCGCGCAGTCGTGTCGATCGTCCTTGACTGAATTGATGCATTCTCGTGTCTGAATTGGCGCGAACGCGTCTTGAACCGCAACAGCTGCCCCGGCAAGATCGATTGCGTGAGCGTCACCGGCCGATCCCCCCATCAGTCGCCGCGCCTTGCGCGTGAAAGCGGGCAGGCCGGTGTTGAATTGCTGGCCGCGTTGCCGGTAATCGCGCTGGTCGCGTTCTCGGCGTGGCAGCTGACAGTGGCCGGTCATACGTGGTGGCGGATCACCGAAGCCGCGCGAGTCGCCGCGCGCACGCGCGGGTCGTTGATCGGCGTTCGCTCACCGCC
>CAKZMQ010000015.1 GCA_937128795.1 uncultured Solirubrobacterales bacterium
CGCGGCCGCGCGGGCGGCCGCGCGCGGGGGCCATGTGGGGCGGGAGCGCGGCGGCGGGCGCGGTGGCCGGAGACGTGCGACTGATCGGGCAAGTGCAATCGTTGGCGACGATCCAGCGCACCAAACCAACGCGCAGTTCTTCTCGGGAGGCAAAGTAAGCGTCAGCGCACGGGTGCCGCTTGTCGGGCCATTTGCGGTGGTCGGCGATACGCGGTCGCCGCGCCTGACGGCGCAGGCGGGATTTGCTGAGTGATGGATTCTTTCGGCGTGCGGCGTTTTACCTCGAATCATTTGAGGACGGACGACGGGCAGTCGCTCGTCGAGCTGGTTGCGATCACGCCGATCGTGCTTTTCTGCGGGATGCTTGGACTGCAAGGGCTCGTGGTCGGAGCGAACGCCGTCGCGGTTGACCATTCGGCACACGCGGCTGCACTCGCCGAGCAACTCGGAAACGACCCCGTCGCCGCTGCCCGCGAAGCCGTCCCCGGATGGTCGCACGGCGACGTACGGGTACGCGTCGGCTCTGGGCGTGTGCGAGTGGAGCTCACACCGAAATCGATCGTTCCGGGTCTCGCGAGGATGCTCGAACTGCGATCAGAGGCACGCGTTGTGGATGGCTTCAGCAAGTTGTACGGGAGTCCCGGTGGATCGGTCTGAAACAAACGGACGCCTCAATAGGGCGGCCCGTTCGGCCGCGGCGATCTTCTTCGAGGAGATTCCCGCCGAGAAGGAGGCAGAGCCCTGGCCACCCGACATTTACGATCGGCCGCGACTTGAGATCATCACCGACGAACTCGACGCCCGACTGCGAGAAGGAGTGCCTTTTGTCGGGTGGTTGATTCTGACTGTGGGAGAGAAAACGTCTGTCGCGCGCGACCTGGCGAGCGAACTGGCCCGAAGAAGCGCGATCGCGCGCGGTGATTCATTCGCCGCTGTCGTGCTCGATTCGAGTTTTCCGCGTTCGCGTCGGCGGCGGCCATCGAGTGCAATCGAACTGCGCGAGTACGACTCGATCTACGACGCCGCCGAAGCGGGCGCGCGACGATTGGTTGTGGTGGATGCCGCCGAGCGTGCGAATCGCGAGAAGCTCGGCGAATCTCGCGTTGGGGCGGTGATCGCGATCTCTCGCGATGCGCTCGACGGTGCGTATTCGCGACTGCTCGAAGACGAACTGAAAGGCCGCTACCCCGAGGCAACGATCCAC
Source organism: uncultured Solirubrobacterales bacterium (assembly GCA_937128795.1). Classification (GTDB taxonomy): domain Bacteria; phylum Actinomycetota; class Thermoleophilia; order Solirubrobacterales; family JACPNS01; genus JACPNS01. The sequence goes on from CAKZMQ010000015.1 coordinate 1,205, forward strand.
GTCCGCGCAGCGAGCGAACTGGCGGCCGTAGGTCGCCCAGAATCGAGCGAGCGGTCGGTTCGCCGTGCTCGTCGAACGACCAACGCCGGCGTCAACCGGATGGCCGACTCATTGCTGATTGCGCTGAACGAGCAAGCGGAGCAGATTTGATCGGCGGGCTCCGATTCGCTCCGCGGCGAGTTGGAAACAGCGATGGGCAGGCCGCAATCGCCCTCGTCGGGACTTTGCTCATGGTGTTCGTCGGCGTCGCCGTCTTCGCACAATTCGGCGGTGCTTTCGTTGCCAAGGGACGCGACCAACGGGTAGCCGATCTCGCCGCGACGGCCGCGGCAAAGCAGATGCGCAAGGACTATCCGCGCCTTTTTCTGCCGCCGACGTTTGCCAATGGACTTCCGAATCCGCTGCACCTTTCGGCGTCGCGCTATCGCGATCGCGCGAAAGCCACTGCCTTGCGGTCTGCGCGCGCGAACGGCGCGCGGTCGCGAATCCAGAGCGTTCAGCTGGGCTCGGAGAGCATTCAATTGATTTCGGGCAGCGCGCCGACGATCGTGACCGTCAAAACCGAGCGCCGCCACGCGGTGCAGGTACCGGCCGGTGACGCAGCCGGATCGCGGAAATCAGTTCGCGTGACTGCAACGGCTACGGCAGGGCTTCGATTCAGCTTCGACGCGCTCCCCGATCCGAATCCTCGAAATGCATCGGGCGGGGGCTACGACGGACCGCTGGCGTATCGACAAGGCAAACCGATGCGTCCGGACGTCGCCGCGGCATTCGATCACCTGGCGGCCGCAGCGCGCTCGGCCGGTCACTTCCTGGCGATCACAAGCGGCTTCCGCTCCGACGCCGAACAATCGCGGCTGTTCGCGCAGAATCCGAACCCCAAATGGGTCGCGCCGCCGGGAACGTCGCTGCATCGATACGGAACCGAACTCGACCTTGGCCCGCCGTCTGCATACGCGTGGTTGGCGGGTCGGGCACGCAGCTTTGGCTTCATCAAACGCTACGCGTGGGAGCCCTGGCACTACGGCTACGGCGCCAACCCCCGCGACGTCCCAGCCCAGTACGAAAAAGGTTCGTACGAACCCAAGGACGGCAGCTTCGTTGGCCCGGGCGGTCTACCGGCGTGGGTGCCAGCGCGGTACCGACCGTTGATCGCCGCTGCAGCGCAGAAGCACAACGTTCAGCCACTGCTGCTCGCGGCGCAGCTCAAGACGGAGTCCAACTTCAACCCGAGGGCGGTGTCTTCGGCAGGTGCACAGGGGATCGCCCAGTTCATCCCCGGCACAGCACGTGCGCTCGGACTGCGCAACCCGTTTGACCCCGTCGAAGCGATCGATGCCCAGGGCAAATTGATGAGCAGCCTGATCCGCAGATTCAAATCGATCCCCAAAGCACTCGCTGCATACAACGCCGGGCCCGGCGCGGTCATTCAACACAGCGGCGTTCCACCATACGGCGAAACTCAGGCGTATGTCGCAAAGATCCTGCTGCTGATGAAAGGCGTGGGAATCGAGCTCGACGATCTGGCCTTCGCGGGCATCGGTGTGGACGTTCGGGTGGCCTTGGTGCGCTGATGGCTGATGGCGGTAGTGGACGGCCTTAACCTCCGTATGTGGCCGACGAGAAACAGAAGACCGCCAAGCGCACGAACCCGTTTCGCGGCAAGTTGATCGAGGAGCGCCGCGAGCTCCCAGATCAGCCGGGGGTGTACCTCTTTCACGATGCCGACGACACCGTCGTCTATGTCGGAAAGGCGACCTCGGTCAAGAAACGCGTCGGCTCGCATTTCTCCGCTCCGGAGGGAAAGGCGGTCGAAATGATCGCGATGACCGAGCGGATCGAATGCGTCGTGACTCACGACCCGGCAGAGGCACTGATCACCGAGCAACAGTTCATTCGCCAGTACCGCCCGCGCTTCAACGTTCTGATGCGCGACGACAAGACCTACCCGTTCATCGCGATCTCCAACGACGAGAGTTATCCGCGGGTTTACTTCACGCGCGAAAAGCACAAGCGCGGTCGCAAGTACTTCGGGCCTTACAGCGACGCCCGCCGCGCGCGCGATCTCGTTGATCTGCTTGGCAAGATCTTCCAGTACCGCACCTGCGAAGGCACCGAGCCCGGTCGCGCATCGGGCAATCCCTGCCTCGACTATTTCATCAAACGCTGCCAGGCGCCCTGCGTGGACTACGTCTCGCAACAGGACTATCGCGCGAACATCGCTCGTATCGAGCGCTTTCTCGCCGGCAATTTCCGCGATGTGATCGGAGAGCTCGACGAGCGGATGCGCGATGCCTCCGAGCGTCAGGAATACGAGGAGGCGGCGCTCTACCGCAACCGCATCGATCAGGTCAAGCGCTCGATCGATCGCAACAGGCTTGACTCCTCATCGATGGGAATGGTCGACCTTGTTGCGGTCTCGGTCGATGGCGCGGAGGCAAACGCGCAGGTCTTTCAGGTTCGCGACGGGATCCTCGCCGACCGCAAGAGTTTTCACCTCGACAACCTCGGTGAGGTCGATGCCAACGCGGTGACCGAGGAGTTCATTGCGCAGTACTACACGTCCGGTGGCGCGGTTCCGCCGCAGGTGATCGTCTCGCGTAGCTTCGAGTCGTCGGCACATGACCTCGATGCCGTTCGCGGGCTGCTTGCAGACCGACGCGGCTCGCAGGTTGAGTTGCGCGCGGCTGAGCGAGGTGAAAAACGCAAGTTGTTTGACCTCGCCGAACGCAATGCAAAGCTGGCGCTCGAACGCGAAAAAGGCCGCAGCGAGCGGGCACGCCGGTCGCGTCGAGAGGGGCTCGAGAGTTTGCGCGAAGCTCTCGGGCTTGAGGTGCCACCGGTGCGGATCGAGTGCTTTGACATTTCCAACCTCGGGCCGACGAACGTCGTCGCCTCGATGGTTGTCTTCCGAGACGGCAACCCGCGCAAGGCCGACTACCGGCGTTTCAAGGTGCGCGAGCTCGACGGCAAGCAGGACGATTTTGCGTCGATGGGCGAGATTCTTCGGCGCCGGATGGCCCAGTTTCTCAAGCAGAAGGAAATCTCACCCCACGACGATGACTACGACGAATCGTTTGCTTCGCTGCCCGGGCTGATCGTGATCGACGGCGGCAAGGGACAGCTTTCGAGCGCGATCAAGGAACTCGAGGAGTTCCGCGCGCAAGGCGTGCCAGTCGTCTCACTTGCAAAGCGGGAGGAAGAGATCTTCGTGCCGGGCAAGAAACACCCGGTCGTACTCGACCGTGATGATCCGGGATTGAAGATCATGCAGCGAATTCGTGACGAGGCACACCGCTTCGCCATTACCTTCCATCGCGAACGACGCGACAAGTCGATGACAGCGTCGATTTTCGACGAACTGCCCGGTGTCGGAAAGGCGCGCAAACGTCTGCTGATCGAGCACTTCGGATCGCCCGACGCGGTGATGAAGGCCTCGCGAGACGATTTCGAATCTGTTCCCGGGTTACCGGCCAAAGTCGGCCGTCAGATCTTTCACCACATCAACAAAACTCGCTGAGCTTTTATCAATCGTGCATCCGCCGACGTAGGTTGAATGAGATCCACGCCATGGACGAGAGCGATCAAGCCGTAAACCTGCGTGACCTGGTGATCATCACCGGCATGTCCGGCGCGGGCAAGTCGTCGGCAATGGCTTGCTTCGAGGATGCCGGGTATTTCTGCGTCGACAATCTGCCGCCGGAGCTGATTTCCTCACTCACGGCGTTGTTCAGTCACAGCGGCTCGAAAGTCGAACTCGCCGCGATCGTTTCGGATGTGCGCGGAGGCAGCTACTTCGACGAGATTGCCGGCGTCGTCGAGGACCTCAAGTCTCGCGGCATCCGCTTTCAGATTCTCTTTCTGGACGCCGACGATCAGATGATTCAGAACCGATTCAAGGAGACCCGCCGCCGGCACCCGCTTGCGCCGCAGGGAGCGATCGAAGAAGGAATCGCAGACGAACGCGCACTGCTTGCTCCGATTCGTGAACTCGCCGACGAGGTGATCGATACGACCGAACTCTCGCCGGCGCGGTTGCGCAGAGTGATAGCCGAAGACTTTCTCACGCCCGAGACGCGAGGGAAGTTGTCGCTCAACTTCATGACGTTCGGCTTCAAGCACGGCCCCCCGCGGAACGTGGACCTCTCGTTCGACGTGAGATTCCTGCCGAACCCGCACTACGTGTCCGAACTTCGCGACCACACGGGCCTCGAAGACGCCGTTCGCGAGTACGTCTCCAACTCCGCAGGGATCGACGAGTTCTACGCCCGACTGGTCCCGCTGCTCGACTACCTCCTGCCGGCATACGCCGAGGAGGGCAAACAACATCTGACGATCGGAATCGGCTGCACCGGCGGAAAGCACCGCTCGGTCGTGATCGCCGAGCACTTGGCCGCGATCTATCGAAGCGACGAGAGCTTCACAGTTGAAGTGGTTCATCGCGACATCGACAAACGCCCGCGCCCGTAGCCGATGGGAATTGCCGTCATTGGGATGGATCGCTCCGGCACCTCCCTGGCGATGCGGATGCTCGACGCGGTGGGGGTCGAAATCGGTGGCGACGCCGACCACCTGAAGCCGCACCCGGAGGACAATCCGCACGGCTACAAAGAGTTGACGCAGCTGATCGGCATAAACAGGCGATTGCTCGAGATGATCGAGGCAGACCCGTTGGACATCGAACTCGGCGTCGATGTGGATTGGCGAGAGTCGCGATTTGACGACCTCAGGGCGAGTGCGCAGGAACTGGTGAAGTTGAACTTCCGCGACGAACCATGGGCGATCAAAGACCCGCGCATCACGTTGGTGGCTTCGTTCTGGCGCAGCGTCCTACCGCGGCTGGAGTTCGTCATCTGCCTGCGCGACCCGGCGAGCGTGATTCGCTCGCAAGAACGTCGCGAGTCGAACTACGAGGACCGAGAACGATTGATGCGAAAGTGGTTGCGCTACACGATTTCTTCCTTCGCAGCAACGGCGGGCGCGCGTCGGTTGGTCGTGAATTTCGACGACGCAGTCGAGCAGCCGCGTGCGGCCGCCGTCAATTATGCCCGCTTTCTCGACCTTACTGAGCCGTCGGATCAGCGGCTGGATGACATCGAGCGCCTGATCGATCCAGAGCTGATCGATCGGCAATCGAAGTCCGCCGCGCGCGAGCCAATCGCGTTGCCGCCAGAAGTGGACGCGATTTACGAGTTGTTGCGGTCGGCGGTCAACGACGCGTCAGCGCTCGGCAGAGCCACGTCGATTGCGGCCAAGCTGGAATACGCGTTGATCGACCGGATGGGGGCGGAATGGCGACTTGCCGAGGTCGTCGGTGGCTACGAGAGTTCGAAGAGTTGGCGGATCACTGCACCGCTGCGCTCGATCGCTGCGCGTTTCCGACGCAATTAGCGTCCAGAGAATTGTTAGATTCTCGTGCGCTCTTCCCCAACGCGAGATTGCCGCGCAGCGACGCGGCCAGGAGACCTCTAAACATGCCCGTAAAAGCTGGAATCAACGGATTTGGCCGCATCGGCCGCAACGTCTTTCGCGCCGCCTACGAGGCCGGCGCAGACATCGAGTTCGTCGGCATCAACGACCTGACCGACGCCAAGACACTGGCTCACCTACTCAAGTACGACTCGAACTACGGGCCGTTTCCGGGCAAGGTCGAGGCCGCTGATGGCGCGATCGTCGTCGACGGCAAGACGATTCCGATCAGCGCAGAGCGCGAGCCCGGCAACCTGCCATGGGGTTCGCTCGGTGCCGAAGTGGTTATCGAGTCCACCGGATTCTTCACCGACCGTGACAAGGCGGCCGCCCACATCGACGCCGGTGCCAAAAAGGTCATCATCTCAGCTCCGGCGACCAACCCCGACGGCACCTTCTGCCTCGGCGTCAACTTCGACGACGGATACGACAAGGAATCGATGACGGTCATCTCCAATGCGTCCTGCACGACCAATTGCCTGGCCCCGCTGGCAAAGGTGCTGCACGATGAATTCACGATCAAGCGTGGTCTGATGACGACGATTCATGCGTACACCGCCGATCAGCGCCTTCAGGACGCGCCGCACAGTGACCTGCGCCGCGCACGTGCCGCGGCTACCAACCTTATTCCGGCTTCGACCGGTGCCGCAAAAGCGATTTCGCTGGTGATTCCGGAACTCGCCGGCAAGCTGAACGGCTTCGCCGTGCGTGCCCCGATCCCAACGGGTTCAGTCGTCGACCTCACCTTCGAGGCTGGTCGCGAGGTCACTCCCGATGAGATCAACGCAGCCGTCAAGGCAAAGGCCGATACAGGCTCGTTGACCGGAATCCTGCAGTACACCGAGGACCCGATCGTCTCCGGCGACATCGTGCACTCGACGTACAGCTCGATCTTCGACTCGCTTCTGACCAGCGTGATCGACGGCAACCTCGTCAAGGTGGTCACCTGGTACGACAACGAGTGGGGCTACTCGAACCGAGTCGTCGAGCTCACTCAGAAGATCCTCTAACTCGTATGCCTGCAGAACTGGGCAAGTTGACGGTCCGCGACATCGACGTCCGCGGCAAGCGCGTACTCGTGCGCGCGGACCTCAATGCGCCGCTCAAAGAGGTCGACGGCAGTGTCGTTGTCTCGGACGACGCCCGCATCCGCGCGTCGGTTCCGACGATCGAACTGTTGCGCGAAGGCGGTGCGAAAGTGATCGTCAGCTCACACCTCGGTCGACCGAAGGATCAAAACCCAAAGCTGTCATTGGCCCCGGTCGCCGAGCACCTGGGCGGTCTTCTCGGCGTTGAAGTGCCGCTTGCGCCCGGATTGGTTGGGGAAGCGGTGGAGGCGTTGGTCGACGGGCTAAACGAGGGCGATGTGCTGATGCTCGAAAACTCGCGATACGAGGAGGGGGAGACGAAGAATGATCCCGTCCTCGCAGAGCAACTCGCCCGGCTCGCGGACATCTACGTCGACGATGCCTTCGGTGCCTGCCACCGCGCACATGTCACGACGGAGGGGGTCACGAAGTTCGTCGACACGTCTGTCGCCGGCCTGCTGCTTGAACGCGAAGTCACGACTCTTCGCGGGATAGTGGAAAGCCCTGAGCACCCGCTCGTCGTCGTTCTCGGCGGCGCCAAGGTCAGCGACAAGGTCGCGGTGATCGACTCGTTCCTGAAGGTCGCCGACTCGATCCTGATCGGCGGCGCGATGTGCTTCAGCTTCTTCACCGCGCAGGGCCATGCCACCGGCAACTCATTGGTCGAAGAGGCGGGCGTCGAGCTCGCCCGCAAGGCGCTTGAGGACGCGAAGTCGTCGGGCTGCGAACTCGTCCTGCCGACCGACCTCAAGCTCGGGCGCGAGTTCAGCGCTGACACAGACGCAATGGACCTTGAAGGCGTGGATGTGCCCGATGGTTGGATGGGCCTCGACATCGGGCCGGCCAGTGCAGCCAGCTACGCCGAAGCCGTGAAGTCCGCGAAGACGGTTTTCTGGAACGGTCCGATGGGCGCGTTCGAACTTGAGCCGTTCGCTGCTGGGACCAGGACGGTCGCCCAGGCAATGGCCGACGCAACCGGCGTGACGGTTGTCGGCGGGGGCGACTCCGCTGCGGCGATCGCCGAGTTCGGATTCGCCGATGACGTGACCCACCTCTCGACCGGCGGCGGTGCCGCGCTTGAGTTGATCGAAGGAAAACTTCTACCCGGGGTCGACGCACTCGACTCGACAGAGGAGGCCGACCGTGGCTGATCGCAGACCGTACATCGCAGGCAACTGGAAGATGAACAAGACGGGTTTTGAGGCCGAGGATTTCGTCTTCGCCCTTTTGCCGCAGATCAGCGGTGCGGATCGTGCCGAAGTCGTCATCTGTGCGCCGTTCACGACGATCGCGAATGTGATCGATGCCACCCGCGGTTCGCGCATCAAGGGCGCCGCGCAGAACATGCATGAGGCCGAATCCGGCGCTTTCACCGGCGAAATCTCGGCGGGGATGTTGCGCGATCTCGACGTGCGCGCGGTCGTACTCGGACACTCGGAACGCCGTCAGTACTTCGCCGAGACGGATGAGACCCTGCGCGAGAAGCTGCCGGTCGCGCTTGCCAACGATCTCGAACCAATTTTCTGTGTCGGCGAAACCGAAGCCGAGCGCGAAGCCAACGAGACCGAAGCAGTTCTTACGCGTCAGGTCGAGATCGGCTTGGCCGACGTGCCAGCTGACCGTCTCGGAAACGTCGTGATCGCCTACGAGCCGGTCTGGGCGATCGGTACCGGAAAGGTTGCGACGACGGAGATCGCGCAGCAGGCCTGCGCGCTTATTCGCCGGTTGGTGGCGAAGATCGATGCCGACGCGGCCGAACGGGTGAGAATTCTCTACGGTGGTTCGATGAAGCCTGACAACGCCGCCGAGCTGTTGGCCCAACCCGACATCGACGGAGGCCTGATCGGTGGCGCAAGCCTCGTGGCCGACGACTTCGCCAAGCTCGTCGCTGCAGGCGACGCGGCATAGGGGGCTGCGGCCAAATGGCAGCGCGCGAACCGGTCCCCGCAGTCGCATTGATCGTGCTCGACGGATGGGGGCTGGCACCGCCCGGCCCGGGCAACGCCGTCGAGCTTGCCCAGACGCCCGAATTCGATTCGCTTGAGGCGAATTATCCCTGCGCAACTTTGCGCACCTCGGGTCGCGACGTCGGTCTGCCGGAGGGCCAGATGGGCAACTCCGAAGTCGGTCACCTCAACCTCGGAGCCGGCGCAATCGTGCACCAGGATCTGACTCGGATTGACATCGCGATCGAGAACGGCAGTTTCGCGGAGAATCACGCGTTGCTGGCGGCCTGCGCGAAGGCCAAGGAGAGCGGACGACTGCATCTGATCGGTTTGGTCTCGGACGGCGGCGTGCATTCGAGCCTCGATCACGTCAAGGCACTGCTCGAGCTCGCCGCAAAGCAAGACGTTCCCGACGTCGTCGTCCACGCATTCACCGACGGACGCGACACGCTGCCGCGTTCTGCCGACGGTTACATTGAGCAGCTCGAGGAGGCTCTGCCTGCGCAGGGTCGCATCGGCACCGTCGTCGGCCGCTACTTCGCGATGGATCGCGACAGGCGTTGGGATCGCGTGAAGCTTGCGTACGACGCGATGGTCCATGGTTTCAGCGACCAGCCACCACGTGAATCCGGCGTTCATGCTGTCGAGGCCGCCTATCACCGCGATGAAAACGACGAATTCATCAAGCCGACGATTATCGGAGATACGGACTCAGCGATTCGCAGCGGCGATGCGGTCATCTGCTTCAACTTCCGCCCCGACCGGATGCGTGAGATCGTCGCTGCACTCGGCGAGGCTGACTTTGCGGATTTCGACAGAGGAGACGCACCGAGCGACTTGACGATCATCACGATGACTGAGTACCACGATGGTTGGCCCTATGCGGTCGCTTTCCCGCCGGACCGCCCGAAGGTGACGTTGGCGTCAACGATCGCCGCCGCCGGTGCCCACCAGTTGCACGTCGCCGAGACCGAGAAATATCCGCACGTGACGTACTTCTTCAATGGTGGCGAAGAAAAGGAGTGGGCCGGTGAGGATCGCCACATGGCGCAGTCGCCCAAGGAAGTCGCGACCTACGACCTCAAGCCCGAGATGAGCGCCGAACAGGCCGCGGACCTGTTCGTCAACAACTGGAGCGCAACCGACTACCGCTTCGGCCTGATCAACTTTGCCAACCCAGACATGGTCGGGCACAGCGGTGTGATCCCCGCTGTCGTCGACGCGGTCGAGACGACCGATGCGCAGCTCGCCCGCGTGGTCGAGGCCGTGCATTCGAAGGGCGGAGTCTGCGTCATCACCGCCGACCACGGCAACGCCGAGCAGCTGCTCGAGCCTGACGGCTCCCCGAACACCGCCCATTCGCTCAATCCAGTGCCGCTGATCGTCACGAAAGCGGGACTGAATCTACGCGACCAGGGAATCCTCGCCGACGTAACCCCAACCGTCCTCGACCTCCTCGGTATCGACCAACCCCCAGAAATGACCGGCCAGTCAATGATCATCACCCCAACAACCACTACCCACTCAAAAACCCCTTAAAACAAGGTTTGCCAACAGAGGAACGTTGTTCTGTGAAGGGGTTATTGGTTGTTTTGGATGAACTCGCGTAGGCCTTGTACTTGGCTTTGGACTGTGTCTTTCTGGACTGGTTGGGGTGAGGTTTCGCCGAGTGTGAAGCCGATGATCAGTGCTGCAACGATCGCGGCGACCATTAATCCGGCAACGGCAAGTCGGGTGGTCGTCTTGCGCGAAGCCGGTGGACGATGGCTTCCGGTGTTCCCGGGCGCGACATCGGCCGCCGGCCGATTCGCGACTCGCGTTACCGCGGTCTGCTGAGCTGCTTGGCCCGGTTGGGGGAGCGGTGGCAACACGGCCGCCGCGGCGGGACGTCGTGCCTTGGTCGGATCCTGCCGCCCGCGAGTTGCCATCAGGCGAGTTGCAGCTGCAGGGTCGGCCAAGACCATCGTCACGAACTCCGACTCGCGGCGCTGCAGAGCGCCGCGGAGGGCATCTGCAAATTCACGGGCCGTCGCAAATCGCAGATTCGCTTCGTGACTAAGTGCCACTCGAATCGTGCGGTCGAGCTCGACCGGCACTTCGGGGTTGAGCGAGGTCAGCGGGGTCGGTAATTCGTCACGCTGCTTCATCGCAAGCTCCGTGATCGACTTGTACTGATAGGGGAGGCGCCCGCCAAGCATTTCGTACGTCACCACACCGAGCGAATAGATGTCCGACTGCGGGCCGGTATCGCCGCCAATCGCCTGTTCCGGAGAGAGATATGCCACCGTGCCGAGAACCGATCCGACCTGCGTCACGCGGGTCATTTCGGCCGCCTTGGCAATGCCGAAATCGGCGAGCTTTGCGGTGCCCTCCTTGGTGATGATCAAGTTGGCCGGCTTGACGTCGCGATGGATCACCCCGGCGCGATGCGCGCAGTCGAGCGCTGCGCAGGCGTCGCTTGCGATCTGCACCGCGCGCTGCGACTCGATTTTGCGTCCGCCGCGAAGAATCTCCGACAGCGGAGTTCCCTCTACGTATTCCATGACGATGAACTGCCGTTGCGAGGCGTCGTCGCTTCCGGAATCAAAGACCTGAACGATGTTCGGGTGCTGCAGCCGTGCGACGGCCAGCGCCTCGTTGCGAAAACGCGTCACGAAGTCCTGGTCACTCGCCAGGTGGTCCGCCAACAGCTTCAGCGCGACCGTTCTCTTGAGCACGGTGTCCTCGGCCATCATCACGACGGACATGCCGCCGCTGCCGAGCTTCTGCAGCTCGCGATATCGCCCTGCGATCAACGGAAGCTGCGGTGTGGTCGGTTGGTCACTCACTGCGGACTGGCCCCACCGGAGTCGTCGGGCACCGCGGGATCGGGAGCATCCGGCTGGCTGCCGCCGCCGGTCGTGTCTGGCTCGGGTTCGGGGTCTGGCCGTGGTTCCGGGTCTGGCGTGGCGGTCGGCTCCGGCGTCTCCCCGGTAGGCGAAGTAACCTCCTCGGTCGGCTCAGGCTCCTCGATTTCCACGCATTCTCGCGCGACCAACTCCTGCAACCGCGCGACGCTGCTGGCATACGCCTCGCCCAGCTCGGGTCGATCCTCGTTCACCCTCGTTGACTGGACGGCCAGCGCGCGAACCCGGCTTTCCGCCGAATTGCAGCGACCTTCGTCGACGTATTCCTGGACCGCGTCGAGCGCGGCCAATGCGCGGCCAGCCTCACCTGCGCTGAACATCTCGTTCGAGCTGCCGCAACCAGCAGCGGCCGCGACCGCGCCGGCGCACAGTAACGCCGCGGCCACCAAGCGCGCATGCGATTTCATTGGTCCCATCGTCCGGGGCACAGGCATAGGGTACGGGTAGATCCGGATTTTCAGTTCAATGCTGCAAGCGCTTCATCGCGAGCTTTGTTCGCGGCGCGACTCGATGGCAGTTGTCAATCGATCGACCATTTGGTCGATCGTGTAGTCGCCCTTCGCGAGGAACCCGTCGGCGCCCGTTTCGCGCACCACTCGTTCACCATCCTGGTCGGCTGCCCCGGAATGCAGAATCACCGCCGAGACTGGCGTTTCACGTCGAAAGACCTCAACGATGCTCGCCCCGGATGCGTCGCCGAGCCGCAAATCTACGAGCGCTGCGTCGCATTTGTTTCCGGATTCCAGCCAAGCGGTGGTTTCGGCCGCACTCGTGCATACCTCCACCGTGAATCCCTTCGATTTGAGCATCGCCGCCGCCGCATCGCGCACCAAGTCGTGATCGTCAACGACCAGTACGTGCATGCCGCCACCCGGCTGTTCGAGCGGTGTGCTTTGGGCTCGCTCCGACGGCACCGCCGTTCCATCCAAGATCGGCGCGACCGTCGCAGAGGATCCAGAGATCGCCTCCATCAGCTCGCTTAGTTTCGACTCCTTGAGCAGATAACCGTCGGCACCTGCTTCGATTGCCGAGCGAACGCTCTCTTCCTGTGCAGATGCGGAGAATGCCAGGATTCGGGCATCAGGCATGTGGCGGCGCAGTGCGCTGATCGTCGCCGTGCCACTCAGACCGGGCAGTCGCATATCGATCACGAAAACGTCGGCCTTGCCGCCCTCTCTCACCCAGGCGACGATGTCGCGACCGTTGTCGAAGCTGGCCACCAGGCTGTAGCCAGTTTCGTAGCGAAGTATCTCCTCCAGCAGGTTTCGGATCACAGCGGAATCGTCTGCGATCGCGATTTCCGTGAGAGTTGCGCTGCTGGATTCGGTGTTCATCGCGTGCTTCGATCGGCGCCTGCCGCGCGGTGGAAAAAGCGGTGAGCCGATTTGTTCGCGGTGAGACTACACCGTTTGAAGTACCAACTCACTCCAGTTATGTGCAAAGGGTGAAAATCCACCACGATCGTCGGCTTTCGCTCATGAGAGCAACTCGTCGTCGGCCTTCCCGTCGAGCGGCAGCGTCGCAAGGATCTCGGTCCCGCCGCCGGAGGCACCGGAGATCGAGAAGCTCCCGCCGAACATCCGAGCGCGTTCGCGCATGCCCAGCAGACCGAGATGACTGCCCGCCGCACTGGGCCCGGTCACGGCACCCTCAAAACCAATTCCGTCGTCGCTTATGTCGATGGCAATACTGTTTTCCTGAAGCGATACGTCGACGCTCGCGGAGCTGGCCTGCGCGTGTTTCTGGATGTTTGTCAACGCCTCCTGCACGATGCGAAAAATCGTGATCGAAAACTCGCTTCCGAGGTCATCTGGGACGTCGGAGGTGACGGTCACGTCGACGTCTTCAACGTGCCGTCCGAGTTCGATCAGCGCAGAGTTGAGACCGTTGTCGTCGAGCACCTGCGGGCGCAGCTCCATCAACAACGAGCGCAACTCTCGTGCGCAGAAGCGGATTTCGTTGGCACCATCGGCGATGATTGCGCTGGCAGTGTCGAAATCGCGTTGCTCGACCCTTGACTGCGCTAGTTCTAGACGGATGGCGGTTGCGCCCAGTTGCTGCAGGACTCCGTCGTGGATGTCGGCCGCCACCATCGATCGCTCGCGCTCCTGCGCCTCAACGAGCCGCCTGGTCGTCGACCGCCTGAGCGTCTCGATCGTCGACGCGGCGCGATGCCTGGCCACCGCACCCGTCACGGCCGAGGCGATGCTGCCAAGTGTCTCGTCTCCGACGAGTTCGATCGACGTTCGGCTCTGCAGCGAGATCTCGGCAACCGTTTCGTCTTCGATCACGACCGGAAGTGTGACCCTGCCGCGCGACGTCAGATCGTCGTCCTCGGCGCTGTTGGCCATCATCTCCTCGACCACGGCATCTACGTCGCCGAATGACGCAACTTCAACCACCTCAGCGTCCGTGTTGATCGTCGCCTTGCCGCCAACCAGGTCTTCGCAGACCTCCAGCGCCTCGACTGCGATCACCAACGCTCTGTTCAAATCTGTCGGTTCGACGAGCCTGCGTTGCGCGCGCGCAGCGGCCTGCGCGTATTGAAGACTCCGCGACGCGTGTCTGATGCGTTCGGTGTGGTCGATATGCATGACCGTGGACACGCCGATCGTCGTGGCCACGGAAATCGTGATGTCGTCGAGCTGCGCGTCTGGATTGAGTGGCACCGCGATCAGTCCGAGCAGCGGGTTGCGGCCGCTCATGTCAGGCAGCGGGATGGCAAAGATCGTGTCTGCGTCGGGTATCGAGATCCGCGTCGCCGTTTGACTGTCGGCGAACACCTCGCGCGCAATCGCTGCGCCTTCACCGTCGGCACCTTCCGTTGACCAGCCGCGAGGAAGTTCAAATGCCTCTTCGAGCATCCATATCCAGGCGGGCCGTTCGAGATCGGCAACTTCTCGTCCAATCAAGTACGCGCGGACCATCTCGACGCTCGCTGTAAGCGTCTCGATCGGGGTCGAAGTGCGCGCCAGAACCTGCGAGTAGTAGTCAGCAACCACTCTCCCGGCCTCGTGCTCGCGCTCCAATTGAGCACGCAACTCGGCCGCCTCACGCTCGGGCGATTGCACGATTCCCGGCTCCACTGCAGGTATGTTCGATGCTTTCAACGCGTCCCGCCCCGCTGTCGCCGGTCTATCGATACTTTGCCCTCCCGATCCAACTCCGCTTTCCAGCATACATTCGCAGCGATTGCTGTGGTGTTGCTGTCTGCTGTTGTGGCCAGTTTCGTGCTGTGGCCGCGAGACGAACTGCCTGCGGTGACGCCGGTATCGCAGTTCGACTACTTCACCGCTGCCTTTATCGATCGCGCGTCGGAGTTCCGAGGACTGCAGAGCCTGCTCGGAGTATCGACGCTGCTCGTACTAGTTGCCGTGCCCTTGGGTTTGGCACTTTTCTGGCCGCGGGTCGCGAATGGACGCCTCTGGGCAGATCGACGAACTGGTGCGATCGCTGGTCGCGGTGGCTGGCTACTTGCGGGCGGGGTCGGTGCCGCCGTGTACCTGTGCGTAATGTTGGCGACGCTTCCCTTCAATCTCGCGGCCTTCGCTCGTTCACGAAACTACGGCCTCGCCGTTCAGGGATTCGGGAGCTGGCTTTGGGATTGGCTGCTGGCAGCCGCGTTGCTGGCAATCGGTATCGCGCTGTTGGCGATGCTTGCACTGGTTTTGCTGCGGCGACTTGGCAAACGCTGGTGGCCGGTCTTCGGGGCATGTCTTGTGTTGTTGGCGGGCACCATCGTGATGTTCGGCCCGGTCACGGTCGCGCCGCTGTTTGCCGATTTCGAATCGCTTCCCGCGGGAGAGGTTCGGACCGACGTCGAAGAATTGGCGCGTAAATCGGGCGTCGACGCCGGTGGAATCTACGTCGTCGACGCTGCAGCCCGCACGACTGGAGCGAACGCCTACGTGACCGGCCTCGGATCGACGAAGAGAATCGTGCTCTACGACACGCTTCTGAACGACTTTTCCCGCGAAGAACGTCGTCAGGTGATCGCCCATGAACTCGCTCACGCACACTACGACGATCTACTCGTCGGTTTCGTCTGGTTCGCGTTCGTCGCGATGGCGTCGATGCTTGCGGTTGATCTCTTGGCGCGGGTTTTCGCTGCTCGCCGCGGCGTCGAAATGACGTCTCCGGCAGCGATTGCGATGTTGCTGGCCGCGGCGACCGTGGCGATTGCGCTCTGCCAGCCGTTCGCCAACGCGTTTTCACGCAAGGTCGAGGCGCGCGCGGATGCCTACGCGCTGCAGTTGACTGAGCGCCCCGAAGACGCGATCGCCCTTGAGCGCCGCCTCACCGTCAACAACGTTTCGCGTCCGAAGCCACCCGCCTTGCTCAACTTGGTCTTCGGAACGCATCCGACGGCGATCGACCGCATCGGCATGGCGGTCACCGTCGAGCGTGAAACCGGCGCAACCGCCGCTACAGGCGCCGACCGCTGAACCGCGGGCGACTTCAGTCGCCGTCTTCTCCGTCGGAACCGGGCTCGTCGCCGTCGTACTCAGGAAGGTTGCGAATGCCCTCGCTGGTCGTCCACTTGGAGTAGTTGTCTTCCATTGCGTCGATCAGTTCGCGCATGAAACGGGGCGAAATGTTGACGCGGGTGACGACGACTCCGGGGATCTCCTCGCTGTCGACCTCGTGGTCGACGCGCGCGAAAGTGACCGTGAACTCGTAGTCGGAGTGACTGATGTTGGCGAAGTTCGAGTAGACACCCGCCATCTGCTCCGGCTGGAAGTGGATGTTTATCCCGCGTTGTTCTGAGTTCTCTTCGGACATTGTGATTTGCTCCGCTTGGTCGTTGTCGCTGCAGTCTGGTGAGTTCGTACTGCTGAAAAATATGCTCAGCAGGGTAGAGGTAGTATCGCTCACCCAGTGACCGTCGGCTCCACAAGTACCCCACGCAATGATCCGCTTGCCGAGCTGCGCGGACTCGTCGTGGGCGCAGCCGCCGAGGTGGCGGGTATGGACACGCCGCCATCCGGGGTGGCTTTGGACCGTCCCAAGCGCGCCGGCCACGGCGATTTCGCCACCAACGCGGCGATGGTCTGTGCGCCGCTGGCCCGCGACAACCCTCGCAACGTTGCCACGAAAATCGCTGCGTTGCTCGCCGATCTGCTGGGCGATCGACTACGCGAGACCGAAGTGGCGGGACCAGGGTTTCTCAATCTTCGCCTGAGTGACGGCTGGTACACGGCAGCGTTGACGTCGATCCTCGCCGAGGATCGCTTTGGTGGCGGCGTCGACGCGCGCCCCGAGCGCGTAAATGTCGAGTTTCCGAGTGCCAACCCGACCGGCCCGATGCACATCGGCCACGGGCGCAACGCCGCCTACGGAGATTCACTTTGTCGTGTCCTCGAGTTCGCTGGACACGAGGTAACGCGCGAGTACTACTCGAACGACTTCGGCACCCAGGTCGATCGCTTCGGGGCCTCGATTGCTGCGCGAGCGCGCGGTGAGGAAGTTCCCGAGGACGGCTACCGCGGCGAATACATTGACGAAATCGCGGCGTCGATCGAGGACGCCTCGGATCTCGACTCCGACGAACTCGCCGCAATCGCCGTCGGCCAGATGCTGGAACGCATAGCGGCGACGCTCGATCGCATGGGCGTGCACATCGACGTATGGTTCTCGGAACGGGAACTGCACACCGACGGACGCTTCGACGAGGCTCTGAAAAGCCTCGACGCGTCGGGGCATGTCTACGAACACGACGGCGCGCTCTGGTTGAGAACCAGCGAACTGGGCGACGACAAGGACCGCGTGCTGCGCCGCTCGAACGGGGACTACACGTACTTCGCCACCGACATCGCCTACCACGCTGACAAGCGCGGTCGCGGCTTCGAGCGGCTGATCGACGTCTGGGGAGCGGATCACCACGGATACATCCAACGCATGAAAGCCGCGTACGAAGCCCTCGGCGGGGAGCCGTCGACCTTCGAGCCGGTGATCATGCAGCTGGTCAACCTGACCGAGGGAGGTTCGCGAGTGCAGATGTCCAAGCGCAGTGGCGAGTTTGTGACGGTCGACGACTTGATCGGTGATATCGGTGCCGACGCGTTGCGGTTCTTCATGGTCCAGCGAAGCCACGACACGACGATGGACCTCGATCTCGCCCTTGCTCGCGAACAGAGCGACAAAAACCCGGTCTATTACGTTCAGTATGCCCACGCAAGGATCAACTCGATCCTCGAAAAAACCGGGCTGGGAGACGCGGTGGTCGTACCGGCCAAGTCGCACGATCTTCACGAGTCCGAGCGTTTGCTGATTCGCAAGCTCGCGGAGTTTCCCGACGAGGTCGGCGAAACGGCCGAGCGCCGCTCGCCACACAGATTGACAATCTATGGGCGCGACCTGGCGGCAGATTTCAGCGCGTTCTACCGCGACTGCAAGGTCGTCGGAGAGGCACCCGCGGTGACCGAGTTTCGTGCTGCGCTGTGCTTGGCAACGAAGCGCACCCTCGCGCGCACGCTCGACCTGCTCGGCGTATCGGCGCCCGAGCGGATGTAGTTGCCGTCATCGAGCTGACTTGGCGACCGGCTAGAAGTCGAGGTTCAGCGATCCTGTGAGGTCGGCGGCCCAGGCATTCAGACGAAAAAACTCGTTGGTCAGGATGAGGATTCCGACGACGATCAGCACCGCGCTCGAGATCCCGATCATCAGCGGGTAGTGCCGCTTGATCCAGCCGCTCGTATCTGCCATCGCGCCGATACCCAATGCCGACGCGATGAACGGGACTGCGAGGCCTGCGGAATAGAAGAACAACAGCACGGCGCCCTGCCAGAGGTTTTGCTGCGTGCCGGCGGCAGCCAGGATCGCGCCAAGCGTCGGCCCGACACATGGCGTCCATGCGATCGCAAACGCGGCACCGGCGATCAGCGGTCCTCCGACGCCGGCACGACGCGCGAGCTCCTGACTTCGCATTTCCACGTTCAGACGCGGCACGAAAAGCGTCGCAGCCAAAAACGCGCCAAGCCCGATGATCGCCAATCCGCTGATTTTGCGCAGCAGCTCGGTGTTGTCGGTCATCAGTTGCCCGAGGCCGGTCGCAACCATGCCTCCGATCATGAAGATCACCGTGAACGCGGCGACAAAGATCAGCGCCGGAGCAAGCATCCGTCGTGGGCCGGCGTCGGCGACTTCGCCCACCGCCACGCCCGAGATTGCCGCCAGGTATCCGGGTACCAGCGGCAGCACGCACGGTGAGAAGAATGAAAGCATGCCGACGCCGAACGCGGCAAGCACAGTGGTGTCGACTTCGCCACCCATCAATACGCCAAGTGACTAGAGATCGTATTTCTCGATGTCGTCATCGAGCCGAGAATCGGCCTCTGCCGGCCGATCTGAAAGCTCCTGCTGGGCGGCATCGACCTCACGCGAGCGTCGCCAGCCGATCGCTCCGAAGATGATCGCCCCGAGAGCCAGTCCGAGCACGATGATTGGCACCAGATATGCGGCTAGATCGAATCCACTCTTCGATGGCACCGCCAGCACGCGCGGCCCGTATTCGTCGACCAACGCGGCCTTGATCTGGGCCTTGCTTTCACATTGGTCGACACGCGCACGGATGAAATCGCGCTGGTCCTCGGCCTGCGGACCGCCAGCGTTCACGAGCGGCACGCCGCAGATCAAGCACATCACCTCTTCCTGGATCGCCGGCAGCGAGGTCTTCGGGCACGACTCGGCCCACGCCAGGGGTGCGGCCAGCAGCAGCGCGAGCAACGAGAGCACTAGAGCGGCGAGAATTCGCGCGCGCACGGTCACGGACTCCGTTCGGACTTCGTCCCGGGCTCCGCAAGTACCTGCGGAACGTTCTGTTCGAGCCACGCGTCATCGATTTGGTATCGCTGCAGCGCGGCGACGTTTCCGTCGCGGTCGATGACGAACGATTCAGGCATGCGCTTCGTGCCGAAATCCTTGGTCGCGTCGGCGCTGCTGTAGCGCAGGATCGGATACGTCAATTTGTTTTCGACGATGAATTTGTTCGCGTCGGCCGACAGGTCGTCCACGTCGGCGCCTAGTACGACGAACCCTTGATCCTTGTATTTCTTGTAGGCGCGTTCGATCGCGGGCGATTCGTCCTTGCACGGCTCGCACCAACTGGCCCAGAAGTTCAGCAGTACGACCTTGCCGCGATAGTCCTCGATCGATGCAGTCCTGTCGTCGTTGAGCACGCGCACCTCGCGCACGGTCGCCGGCAGCCGCTTGCCCTCGACCAGCGCGTTGTCGTACTTGTTCCCACCCTGTTTGACCACGACGCCGTACGTCAGCAGTGCCAGCAGCGCCGCCACGGCGATGAAGATCGGTATTGCGAAGGGAGAACGCTTGCGTTCCATGCGGCATCACAGGGTAGATGGGGCCGAATGCGCAAAAGTCCGTATCGACGATCCATTTGTCTGATTGATCAGGCAAACTGAAGTGATCCATCCCCAATATTCGTTTTCTCTTCAGAAGGGATCCCATGGCTGACAAGACTTCAACAGGCCGTTTGGTCGCCGCGTTCGGCGGCATCGTCCTGATCATTTCGCTGTTTCTCAACTGGGTCGGTGTCGATATTCCGGACGTCGGTGGAGAGTTCGGACAATTCGCAAACCAGGTCGCGGACAATCTGAACATCGACACATCTGCGAGCGGATGGCAGGCGCTCGAGTTTGGCGACATCGTCTTCTTCGTTGTCGGACTGCTCGCCATTGCACCGGCAGCGTTCGACATCTTTGATCTCGAGATCGAACTCCCATTCGACGTGGGACTCGTCGCGTTGGTCGGCGGAGTGGTTTCGGTTCTCTGGATCCTTTGGCGCATCATCGACAAGGGCGACGGCGTCAGCCTGAAGTTCGGCATCTTCGTCGGTCTGTTAGGTGCGGTCGCGGTCGCGGTCGGCGGTTTTCTGCAGCAGGGGGAATCGAACGACGGCGAGAACACGTTCGCCGGTGGCGGGCAGCCCGTTCCGGCGCAGCAACCGCCAGCACCGCAACAGCCGCCCGCGCCTCAGCAGCCGCCAGCCCCGCAGCAGCCACCAGCGCCTCAGCAGCCACCTGCGCCGCAGCCGCCACAGGATCCGCCGCCTCCGACTCAGCTGTAGCAGCGACGCGCTGCCTGGCTCAACCTAGGGTCGGGACCGCAATTCGTCCAGAAACGCCCGTCGCATCGATAAAGCGGCGGGCGTTTTTTGTCGAACAAATGTTTCGTGCAGGTATCGCCCGGTAAAACGATTGCTCGACTCGGCGGCGTGGCGCTTGCGGTTTCGGTGTTGTTGCCCTGGTTCAAGATGGAGATCCAGCAGTTTGCGTCGATGGGATTTTCGCTGCGCGAGATCGATCGAAACGCCGCGATTGGTCTTGCGTTGGTCGGAGCCTTCTGCGCCGTGCAGCCGCGCATCACGGCGGCGGACTCGTCGGCGATGATCTACACGATCATCGGCGTGCTGGTGACCGGAGCGATCATCTACAAAGTCTTCGTCTCGCCGCCGGGATCGGGAACGATGACCGAACTGTCGCTCGATGGGGTTTCTATCAAGGACCTGCTCAACTCGATTGGGATCGATTTCAATCCGACCTACGGCGCATTCCTCGGGATCGCCGGCGCAGTCGCGATCACGATCGGTTCCTTTGTCGACCTTCGAGCCGGTGGCGCAAAAGCACCGGCAGTGTCGCTGGAAATGCTGGTCGCAGAAAGTGCGTTCGAAAAAGCGCCAGTTCGCCCAAAAGTGCTCGCTCCCGGCCAGCAGCGTTACGTCGCGCCGCAAGCGAGCAGCGGATTTGTGCCGGCCCCGATGGCGGCGGCACCCACCGCCAATCAACAGCAACCGGGCAACTGAAGCGGACGACGGGTCTCGAACCCGCGACCTCAAGCTTGGGAAGCTGATTCCAGCGTTTGGCGCAGCTCGGTCTGCCTCGTGGAAAGTTGGTCTATGCACGTAAAACCGCTTCCAGTTCAGCATCTAGGTTTTGGCCGGATTCTGTGTGGCTTGTTGCCACTTTGTTGACACCAGTCGCTGTGAGTTCGACGTCGAGGTCGAGCGGCTCGTCGACGTCGCCATCCAACAGGTGGATGTATGTGTCGAGTGTGAAGGCCGCAGAGTGGTGCCCGAGCCAGCGCTGCACCTGCTTCGCATTCGCGCCGCGCTTGAACAGGATGGACGCGCATGTATGCCGGAATGTGTGAAAGCTTGCCCACTCGGCGCCGATCTCCTCGACCAAGGGCTGAAGGGTTCGCTTGCGTAGGTTGGTGTCCGACAGCGGCGTGCCAGCGAGACTCGGGAACACCAGGTCGTCGTCGGCGGCCTCAGCTGCCGTCTGACGAGCGCGTAGCTCGTCGACCATCGACGGGCTCAACGGAATGTCACGACGGCCGTGACGGGACTTGGGCGGGCTGATCGTGCCTCTCACATAGCTGCGCCGGATCTTCACGTGTGGTGCTGAGCCGTTCAAGTGAAGGTGTTTCCATTGCAGCCCCAACACTTCCGAGATCCGCATCCCCGTCGACGCCATCAGTCGGAACATCGTCGCGTGTCGGTCGGGGCAGACGGTGAAGAACGCAGCCAGCTGCTCGCGCGAGAATGGTCGAACCTCTTCGTGGTCAAGCTTGTCGACGTTCGGCCGGTGTGGCAACGCCGTGTCTCTCGCCGGCGAATGCCTGATTAGTCCTTCGCTCACTGCGGTTCTCAGACACGCACGTACGGGGTTGAGCGCATTCCGAACGGTGGAGTCCGACAGCGCTGAGCCCACACGCTTCTCGTCACAGAGGAACGCAACGTAGTTGCTGATGTCGCGGGGCGTGATTTCGGCAAGCTTCAAGCGGCCGAGCTGCGGAATGGCATAGCGCTCCAAGTCGCGCCGATAATTCGCTCGCGTGGAGTCGCGGAATCCTCGCCCCGTTCCCTGGTACCGCTCCACCCAATCGCGTGCGAATTCGTCAAACCGTTCTTGGGAGGCTTCAAAGAATTCGCCACGCGCGACGTCGGTCGATCGTGCTGCCTTCAGCCGCCGCGCTTCCGCCATCGTCCTGACGGACTCGCGCTTCTGCTTCCCGTTGACTCGGTAGACGACGACGTAACGACTGCCCCGTTTGAAGATCCCGGGCGTCTGAGTTCTGACCATCGGTGCGGGATTCATGTGAGCGTCTCCTTCCAGACCTCGGACATCGTCGCGATCCACCCGAGCAGCTCGTCCTGCCCGCCGCGGACAATGAACTCGGCATCCTCGCAGCACATCGCCGCGAGAGCGCTCACGAGCAACTCTCTCGCCGCATCGGCCTGGCGCACACAGTCAGCGATAGCCCGCGAGCCGCGCTTGTCTTCATCGGCAAGGCGTGCATACGCCACGTCGCCTTCGGCGTTGAGGTAGCTCTCAGCCAGCGAGAGCACCCCATTGAGCCTTCTGCGGTGCGATGCCGGCTCGTCCGTCGATTCGTCGCCGGCGACGAGCGGTGAGAACCAGTCGGGTTGGCATGGCATATCGCCAGCTGCGTATGCGCCGCCGGTCGCCTCGAGAAGAATCCGCATCATCTTTCTGCTGTCCGCCGAGCTCATGCCGTTACCTCATCCCGAACCAGACGCAGGAGCGGCGAACTCGGCGGATCTGCATGTCGAGGACTTGGTCTGCGTGGGTCGAGTTGCTCGAGACGCTCGACAGCGGCGCGAAGCGCGTTGCTTTGAGTTAGGGATTCGGAGAACGATGCGCACATGAGCAGGTGCGCGGTCGCCGACTGGAGGACTAAGGAGTCGGTGGAAGCCATGATGGTGTGCCTTTCATGAGAGGCAACACCGAGAGGCGCGAGCACGGTACGAGCGCAGGTAGGCTGCGCGACGCACTGGAACTTGACCTTCCGGTGCCGGCCCCGGAGCGTTAGCGCGCTGCCGGGGCATTTACTTGACACAGCCATACTAATGGCTGATCCGACTGCATGTCTCCTCAGCTTGGCGTCGGCCGTCAGACCGCATACCAATGCGGTTCCGCGCCGGGCTGACAACGGGGTGACAACTGGCGCGAGGCGGTTCATCGGCGATCGTCTTCCACGAGCAGGGCGTCGAGATCCTCGCGGCGGTAGAGGCTTCGGCTTCCGTCCTTGATCACGGGCAGGTCACCGCGGTGCACGAGATCGTGAATGCGGTGCGGCTTGGCGCGGAGATACTCGGCCGCCTCGGCGGTGTTGAGGTAGGGCGACGCAGGCGCGGCTCTCTGACTCTCGGCGAGGATCTCGGCAGCCCGCACGGCAATCGCTTCTACGACGTCAGCCGGTAGCTCGAGCGATAGGTTCAAAACTCGACCCCCGTACGCTTGCTCGATGCGGTGCTAAGGGGCGAAACCTCATTGGCCCCTCGATGGGGCGAAATCTCGTTTGCCCCTGAACTCCTGTCACCGAAGGTGACGGGTAGGTCTCTCACATTTAGTTCGTCTGGATCTAGTTCTTCTACTGGTTCTAGTTCAGGTGCCAAATCTCTTTGGCCCCCCAGGGCGAATCCTGGTTCGCCCTCCCGGCGAATCTCCTTTCGCCCGTGCGTGCGTTCGTGCTCGTCGAAAGGACCGGCGAATGCCAGCTCGTAGCTGTTAGTGGCTTGACGACCGTCGTCGCGCCCGCCCGCGCGTCCTGCTGGCTTGCCGTATGCCGGCGACACGCGCACGGCGCCCACGCGCTCGAGTTCGGTCGTCCAGTTGTCGATCGTCGCCTTGGTGACCCCGAGGTTCTTTGCGAGCTTGGCGCGTGCCGGGTAGCACTGACCGGTTTCCATTTCCTCGTCAAAGTCTGCGTACGTCGCGAGAAGGCAGAACAACTGCAGCGGGCCGGCCTTCACCAGCGCTCCATGTTCTTGCCGTCGCTTCTCGCCACCGCCGTCCTCAACGATCTCGATGCCGATCAGGTACCAGGGGAGGCGACTCCAGCTCATCGAGTTGCCGAACTGTGTTTCGCCGGCGCTCACGACGCCCTCCAGTCGGATGCTATCGGCGAGCAACTGGCGAGGATCAGGCTTGGCGAAGACAGCCGCAGCGCGCGACGGAGGGCGTTGGAGCGCAGGAGTCCAAGCAACGCGCCCAGAAGAACCGCTATTGAGGTGTAGAGCCAGCCTGACGCTGGCTCGGGATCACCGCCAGGGTCGTCGCTGCTTGACCTGCTGGCGCAACTGCCTCGACGTGATCCTTGTCGACGAACGCCGCCCGGTCGTGCCTGACGTGCATTTCGATTAGAGGCAGTCGTGCGCGATCGCGATCGTTGCGCAAAATTGCGCGCGACGATCCGAACGTTTTCCTGAACCATTTCTTCGAAGGTCCACGCATCTTCGAGCCGGGACTGCTCGATCGCGATCGCCTCGCTATCGATGCCGGACTCTTCGGCTGCAGCCACCCTGCGCTCGAGGCGAATGACTTCGGCGTTGGCGCGGAGGCGGTCGGCCGCCAGAAGCTTTAGATCGTGCGCTTCAGCTGGTGTGATCATTGTCGAGTTTGCGTTGACCGAACATCGTGTAATCCCAGAGTCGCTAGGCGATCGGATGGAATTTCGAACAAGCGTTCCCCGGGGAACGGTCTAACTCAAAACGAAGGGCCGTCCGATTCCGAACGGCCCTTCTACACGATGTCGTGCCAACGCTCGACAAGACGATCGTACCGCGAAGATCTGACGGTCAGGAGCGTGTGATTCAGATCCGGGTGATGTGCGACGTAGGCTGCAATCGATGACGACAGCATTGGCAATTTGGGGCGCGATACTCGCAACCGTGTCGCTCGGCTGGCAGCTCTTTCGGGAGTGGCGTCGCAGCCGACCACGAATCGTCGTTTCGATCGAGGTGTCTGCAGATATCGAACAGGCATCGATCATCGATCTGAACGATCCTCGGCCGGAACCACTCGAATACTGGCTCACGATCGAAGTGGTGGCCCACGGCGACATCGTTGAATATCTTCGCGAACTCGAAATCGAAGAGCCGGGTGTGGAGGAGCTGGAGGCTGGCGACGGCAACTTCAAGTGTGGCTTTACATTGATCGATCGGGCCACGCCTGATGAGCAGATCCCTGCCCGAGGACGGCTCGTCAGGATGGTCGAGGCGAGCGATCTGGCAGATTTTGACCTACCCAGCGGCATCATCGCGCGAGCTAGATTTGCGTCGGGACTCGTGGTGAAGTCGAAACTGACGAAGTTCGATATCGAGATCGTCGAGCATGTACGGTCGTGGAATCGGCAGCATCGACCGGAGCGCTCGCCACTACCGTGGCTGGAACAGTTTCCTGATTGATAAAGGTTGGGGCGGTAAATGGAGAGAATTGTTCGTAGGCTGCTCGCTCGGGGTATCGACTTCTCACCAAGCCGCTATCCCGCCCTCTGCGCCTCGCGCCGCTAAGTCTGAAGACGATGGCTCGCCTTCGTGTATCAAGCCGACGATCGGCTCTCGCTCGGAGATCTCGTTGAGGGAGTTGTAGGCGCCGGTGATGTTTACCCAAACGGCATGGAGCCCGGCGAGCTGGCCATCAGTCAGTTCGAGGTACGGGCTGCCAGCTTTCACGCCTCCAGGTCCAAGCGCTTTGGTCATCCCATCGTCAAGCTCACGCAGCTCGATTGCCGATTGTGCGACTTTGTCCCAATTCTTGTCCGAGAGTTTCCGGCCGAGGATGCCTTGAAACTCATCCCACGAAATCAATGCCACTCGGTTAAACGGGAACCATCGCCTCTCCTCGATGGCGTCCTTGACCCGGGAGCCTGCTGCGCCAAGTTCCATCTGAATCACGCGCGCACCAGCCTTCGCTTCGCCATTCTCATGTCGACGATGAATTGAGGTTTGGACCAACCAGGTGACGAGCCCACCGACAATGACAGCGATAAGAGTCGCGACGGGAGTAATCCAGTCGGTCTCAGCCTGCTGCACGATGACGGTGGTTTCAGCGGACGAGAAGTACATTGCTAGAAGAGCGTCACCAAAGCTGGATGTCTAAGCGGCTGTGCCGCCGCTGCAAAATCAAACCATTGGAACGTTTCAGCGAGCATGTTTGGTTTCAGTTTCTACATCCCGTTGCTGAATGAGAGCCAATAGAGATCCTCGCTGAGGCGCGGAAGGTTTCACGGGTTCGATGGATAGCGGTGACGGCGGTTCGTGCCGTTGTCGATCGAGCCAGCGCTTGAATTCATCTGCGTCGATTCGCCATCGACTGCCGATCTTGAATGCTGGGATCTCGCCAGCGGCGCAGCGCTCGCGTACCCAAGCGTCGGAGGTTCCGCCACCGATCAGTTCGGCAACCTCCGCCGCCGTGAGCATTGGTTTCACTTTGCGAGGAGTCAAGTTACGCCTTCGACTCAGCGGCCGTTTCACGTCGGGTTTCGCCAGCTGACGCGAGGTCCTCGAGTTGCCCACGCAACTTTCGTCCGCAACGTTTCTTGTAGTGACGCCCTGCGTAGTCCTGGACCCACACCGATTTCGGAAGGTAATTCGAGTCTTCAAAGCTTTCGACCTTGAAGTGGAAAACGACACTTTCACCGTCTGCGATTAGTCGCGGCGCCTTGCGGCTCTCGTCAAGTACAACCCACGACGGGTGGTAGATAGTGCCGCGAATCGTCACGACTCCGGCCTGTCGGATTTCGACCGGTCGGTGCCCGTCGTTGACGGCTTGCACTTCGAGGACTTCGTACGACTTTTCCGCTGACTCGCCGACCCAAAACGTTGGGCGGATCGAAATGTGAATTCTTCTGCGCTCGCGCCGGAATTGGTGGATCGCAAGCAACGTCGAAAGACCGGCACCGTAGGCGGCGACGGCAATCGCGGTGTAGGTGACCCAGCTAGGAGGACCTGATGCTGTCGTTGCGGCGAGCATTCAGTGAAGTCAGCTGGCCAGCCCGCGCAGTGGTGCCGCGACGTCGCGCGCATCCGCAGCGATCTCTTCGAAGCATGTCTGCGCTTCGTGACGCACTTCCGCTGCACGCTTTTTAAGAAGTCCCATAACGAGTACAGCCTCAGCGGCCGTGCTCGCGACCCTACAGACTCCGCCTCAGGATTTCAACTGCCGCGGTGAGGTTGCCGGATCTGCAAACGACTGCTCGTATGCGCGAACTGCAGAGTCTGCGTTCTGCTGGCATGCGTTGAACTCCTCTTCCACGAGATCTCGCAATTTCTTCAGGGTGGCCATCACAAATGCTCGGGAGGTGTCGTCGCGCATGCTCAGAAGCTGACAAGTCACGCAGAGCAGTGAGATCGAAACCAGGGCACCAGGGTCCGCCATGCCGGTGATGTTCGGCCCGACGAGGACGGCATTTCCCTGCTCGCTCTGCACGCGGTGGCCGAGCATGCCCTTGGGGTTTCCGTGCATCTGATGGCTTGCGTATCGGTACCACGGTCGAAGGTGATCCAGCGCAACGTCTTCCTCGATTTGGCGAAAGCCGAAACGACCGTCGATGATCGATGCGGCCCAGCCATACTGGCTCTTGAACGATTTCCCGTATTTCTGAACCATCAGCTCGTAAGCCGTCCGTGTGTCGTCAACTTCCTGCGGATCAAATCGTTTACACCCGACTCGATCGACCCGCGCCTGTAGCTCCTCCATGGCATGCCAAGCCTCGACCGCTTCATGGTCCAGATAGCGCTCAACCATTTCGGGCCCGTACTTCTTGAGGAACATCGAAATGACCGTCACCTCATGGAGGACGCGCCATCTCGCGAGCGCCGCCTCTGCGTACCCGGAGCGCATGAGAAGGGCAGCCTCATTCGCTAGCCGAATCGCGCGACCGTGAAGATCGATCACTGTTCCGAGTACTGGATCTTGCGCGTTGTCTCGAGTCCGGTGCCGAACTATGAAGTCGTTCGCCGCTTCGATTGTCGCAATGATGAAAACTCGGAGGAGCGTGAATGCCGGTTCCCACGACTCGGCGACGAAAGACTCGTATTCGAGCTGCTGTTTTTGACGGGCCGTCGCGTACTCAGTTGCGTTGTCGACAATGTCCGCGGCGATGCCGTCGGCTTGGCTGTAGATCGCCTTTTCAAGTTCTGACTGAAACTCGTTCTCCAGATAGTCGTCAATCTCTGCCGGGGAGCGGGCCTGCATTCTTTCAGTGCCGTCACCAACAAATCGTTGGATGAATTCGACGAAATGCTCGTCGAGATCGAAATCGTCGTTTCCGCTTTTCAGCATGCTGGGGCACCTTCGACAGTGTGAGATCTGGATTTCCTCACGCTATGGCCTGAGGTTGGGACGGTACTGCGATGGAGGCCGAAGTCAACCCGCTTGACGTCGTTCACTGGTGGCAGTATTGGCGAATGAAGCCAGCGAATGCATACGACGATCTCCTAGATCGATACAAGTCCGCAGCGAAGACCGCGCTCCCACCGATCGCACACGATCTGGCCGAGAAGCTCGAGCTCGATCTCACTGACGAGGCAACCAAAAATGCAGTGGGCGACGCGCTTTCAGCTGCGTTCATGCAGGGCTCGGCAGTCGGCAACGCGGAAGCTGTTGCCCAGCTCGTCGAGGGCGGCCACGATGCGAACATCAGCGTCCTAACGTCGGACTGGGGCGAGGGTCCGTCGACGTGACTGCTGAAACCTTGGTTCCTCTCGCAGCGTTCGTGCTCGGCGCGCTCGTCACTCAAGCCGGGAACATCATCCGTGACTCAAAGCGCGATCAACGCGCAGATCGCCAGCGAGAGCGCGAGCGGCAAGTAGCGACGATCGACGAGCTTCAGGATGCACTCTCGGAACTGGTCCGGACGACGGGCGCCATCCACGCTGAGAACTTACAGACTCTCCATGCAGGCGGGAGCCTCGCGACGACGTTGCTCCCCGAAGACAAAGATCGCGCGCACCAGGCAGCCATCCTGCACGTGAATCAGCTTCGAGTGCGTGTAGCGGATCGTCTGATGCGTGACGACATCGAGAGGTTCGTGGGGCTCACCACGTCCTTGATCATGCCGATGCAGGCATCGCCGGAAGAGAACCTTCAAGCGGTCGAGCGTGAATTCGACGCGCTCATGCCGTACTGGGAGAATCTGAACGGTCGACTCGGAGCGGCGACGCGCGATCTCGGCCGACTGCTAGACGGAAGCGCATAGGTCGGTCGCGAAGGGCTAGGTAGGGACTGCTGTTCAGTGTTCCGTTTTCGATGCGCCTGTTCCTAAACTCGGGAGGCATGCCCGAAGAATTCAATCTCTACTGCGACGAGAGTTGCCATCTGCCGGCGGACCACGAGCCGGTCATGGTGCTCGGCACCGTTTGGCTCCCTGAAGACAAGCGCCGAGAGATCTTCAGTCGCATTCGGGATATCAAGCAGAACCATGGGATGTACCCCGACGCCGAGATGAAGTGGACGAAGGTGTCGAACTCGAAGTTTGCTGCGTATCGCGACCTCGTCGACTACTTCTTCGACGACGACGATCTGCACTTTCGAGCGATCGTCGCGCATCGCGGCGGCCTTGACCACGAGCGCTTCAATCAGTCTCACGACGACTGGTACTACAAGGTCTATTACCAGCTGATCAGCAACGTGCTGACGTCGGAGAACGCCTATCGGGTGTACGTTGACATCAAGGACACGCTCGGTGGCGCGAAGGCGCGAACGCTGCACGAGATCCTGTGCAGCGGAATGTACGACTTCTCGGCCGAGTCGTTGACGCGCGTGCAGCAGGTTCGATCGGACGAGGTGCAGGCGATCCAACTGGCCGACATCCTCATCGGTGCGCTCGCCTTTGCGAATCGCCCGAATGCAAACCCCAGCAAGCCGAAGACTGATCTCGTCGATCGAATCCGGGTTCGCTCCGGCAAGTCACTCGACCGATCCACTCCACCGCGCGAGGCGAAATTCAATATCTTCCACTGGACTCCACAGCCCAACATCAATGGCTGAACTGCCGGCGCTCATCGACTACGACGGCGATTGGGATGCCTACGTCGAGATTCTTTACGCGATCTACAAGACCGATCTGCTCGACCGGAGATGCAAGCTGTTTGGCCACGACGTCACGGTCAAGCGACATCCGGAGTGCAAAGGGAAGCACGAAGGCTTCTGGCATGTAATCCAAGGCAGCGACGACGCGGCTGTGCCTGACTTCGATCGCGCCGCCCGGGTCCCGTGGATTCGAGCGCTCGTGGAGTCGGCTGGCGACGATGGGATTTGCTGCTGGCAGTCGCCGCGTCAAGACCGCCAGGGTAGGAAGCGAGTGCTCATCGCGACCGAGGATTTCTCGTACGTCGTAGTCGTCGAGCTCAGGATTGGGCCGCGGTCTCCGTATTGGCTGATCATCACTGCCTATACGCCGTATGCGAGCCAAGCGAGGAAGCTAAATGCCGAGTATGAGCGCCAAGGGCAGTACGTGCACGAAGATCCCGACCAAAAACAGACCGGGGCCGCCCCGAAGGACGGCCCCTAATACTCCTTCTACCCTAGGTAGATGAGTGCCCTTATCCTATCGGCATGGTCGGCCATTCGCGTAGTACCGGCAACTGCGATTGCTCAAGCACCACGCTCTACCTTTGAGAAGTGTTCCTCGATTAGGTCCGGCACTCTCGGTTCGTCAGCGACGCCGAGCTCCTCGAGAATCGCCATGAGCGGGCCGAGAAGTTGATCTGCATGCTGTTCGACAAGGTTGACGTCGACCGAATGGTCGACCTTGTGTGTCAGCGACCAGTCCTCCGGGCGAATTCGCTCGAGCACTTTCAGCGCAAGCGCGGGATCCCCGAGCTTGTCGCTTCCTGATTTGATCGCGCGCTGGATTGTCTCTAGGGCGCTCGTTTCTAAAGCGACCCGCGCCATCTCCAAACTGACAACGAACTCAACGAACTCGGACGACTTGCCGCATTCGAGATCGCTCTCGCCGCGCTCGATCCACGACTCGACTGTCGCCGGCGCGAGACGAATCCTGCGAGCCGCGGCCCAAGGTTTCATCCCTATCCCGATTAGGGCGCAAACGGCTTCGCCGTAAGTCTGTCCGGTGGCATGCGCCGAGGTAGGGGTGATCGTCGGTTGACCAGCGTTGCCGCCGTGAGCGCCACAACGATTATCACCGAGCCGCGCGCTGTTTCGACAAGGCTTGCCCTTCGCCGTCATGGCCTCGCACGACTTGTCGCGTTTAGAAACGGCATTTTCCGACTCGTTTTGAGTTGGTAATTCGATCTGCGAATCGTGAGCTGCGGATGCAGGCTGCACCTGTGATCGATTTCCTCGGTTGCTCATGGCAACTGCGCGATCAGTTGGCCGGAGAACTTCTCCGCAAGTGTTGTACCGGCAGCTCCAGATCCTGGGGTCGTCATCTCTACGTATCCAGTGATGACGTCGCCCGATTCGAGCAGAAGTTTTGCATCGGCCGTCATGAAGAACGATGTGTTCCCCGTGGCCACACCCGTGTTCCATGCGAGCACTTGTTTCGTGCCGTTTTGCTTGACGCCGATGCGGACGTTGAGCGTGGCCGACACATTCTGCACAAACATCGACGCAACCTTGAACTCATAGATGCCCTTCACCGGCGCGACAAACGTGCTGGTGGTCGGGTCGTAGTTGTCGCCGACATCGAACGACTCAGAATCAGCCAGGAGCTGAGTTTCCGACGACGCGTCAAACACCTGATTCGTCACCGCCTTTGCCGAGAAAGCGCAACTATTCGCTGGCGTCAGGGTGCACCAGTCGACGCCATCTGAGCGCGACAGCTCGCCTGTGTTGGTTGCGAAGTAATACGTCCCCCTTGGCACGGCATTTGCCGCGGGGCGTGCTGCCAGCGTGCCCGACTGGTCGAGCGCGGCGTTGTCGAGAATGTCCGCATGATCGGTCATGTCCTCTGCTGGGGTGAAGTTGTCGCCGCCTTGTGGTCGACGCAGATTGAGTCTTGGCGAGTTCGCCATGTCAGTGCCTCCTCGCCCGGTATGGGCGGGTTGTGATTGAGTCGCGACGCGATCGCCGTCGACGGAGTGGGGTGGAGCCGTTCCCCGGGGAACGGTCGCTGCTTTCGTGCGATCGGCTGTGACGAGTTGCCACTTCCGTTGTCACCGGGCACGAGTCCCGCACGGTTCGCACAATGCCGGTCGGCATGAAGCCAGTAACAATGCGGGAGTCAGACGAAGCGGACGACGGGTCTCGAACCCGCGACCTCAAGCTTGGGAAGCTTGCGCTCTACCAACTGAGCTACGTCCGCGATGTGGCCAGACTACCGAGCCTGCACAGGCGGCTGAACGTCCGCCAGCTCTTGTGCGCGAGCGAACACCGCATCGAGCATCGGCGCCGTCAATCTCCCCGTGAAGGTGTTCTGTTGGCTTACGTGGTAGCTGCCGATCAACGTGTACTCGCCAACTTGACACTCCGCGCCGTGGCCGAACTTTGGTTTTGGCCGTGGCGTCTCGATGCCGATCGCAGCGAGTGCTCGCAGCGCCCCGTCCCACGCGAACCCTCCGAGCGCAATGATCACCCGCGCTCCGTCCATGGCAACCAGTTCGCGCTGTAGGTAGCCGATGCATGCATCGCGCTCCGCCGGAGAGGGTTTGTTGTCCGGCGGTGCACAATGCACCACGGCAGTCACGTAGGCGTCGGTCAGCGCCAGTCCGTCGTCGAGCGACCCAGATTCAGCCTGGTTCGCAAGACCCGCACGATGCATCGCGGCGTACAGCCAGTCGCCCGAGCGATCACCGGTGAACATGCGTCCGGTGCGATTGGCGCCATTGGCGGCCGGCGCCAGACCCACGACCAGAATCCGTGCCCCTGCGTCGCCGAAGCCGGGAACGCCCCGGCCCCAGTACTGCTCACCGCGAAAACGCTTCGGTGGGTCGTCGGCGACGGACTCGCGCCAGGCGACCAGGCGCGGGCAGGTATGACAGGCAGCAACCTCCCGGCCGATCTGCTTGATGTCTTCACGCCTGGGGGACACGCGGAGCATTCAAGCAGCGGTCGAGGTGTGCGGCGCAGACGGCCAGCTTCAGCGCTGTTAGATTGGCTGCGATGTCCGACAGCGAAGAGTTCGAACGGGGTCCCGTCGCGCGCCGCCCGGTCGCTTGCGTCGGCGATTCCGAGCTCGACGCGATCGATACCCACGTGCAACGCGGCGCGTTCGTCTGGTTGCACCTGTGTGATGCGACTGACGAGCAATTGGACCGGGCGGGGGCTGCATTGGGCCTCCATCCGCTGACGACCGAGGACCTCCAGGAGTTCAGCCAGCGCGCCAAGGTTGAAGAGTTCGACGAGTATGTCTACATCGTCGCCTACGGCGCAACGTCGGCACCGAACGTCGACGGGCTGGTCGAGATTCACCTCGTCTATGGACCGAACTCGCTGTTCACGGTCTCGGCACAGGCGCTCCCGGAGCTCGAAGAACTGCACGAGAGCGCCGGCTCCCGAAATTTCAAGGGCAACGAGTTGCTCCACGCAGTGCTTGACCTCCTGGTCGACAGCTACGGACCGCTGCTCGATGACCTCGACAGCGAGATCGAGGCGCTGGAGGAGCGAGTGATCGATCGCGACCTGCGCGGTCGCGAACTCGACATTCACAACGTCCGCCGGTCCTTGGCTCGCGTCAGCCGCGTGATGCACCGTCAGTCCGAGTCGTTCACACGACTGCCGGAGGCTCTGCGCAGGCTGCCGGACCACGATCCCGCCAACGCGCCCTACTTTCGCGACATTCAGGACCACTTGATCCGCGTCTGCGACGCTGCTGATGGGATGCGCGACCGCGTTGCAGGTGTATTCGAGCTGTACCTCGCCGCGCTCGACAATCGGCAGAACGTGATCATGAAGCAGTTCACGGTGATCGCAGGGATCTTTCTGCCGCTCTCTGTCGTCACGGGCTTCTTCGGAATGAACTTCGGATGGATGGTCGAAGAGATCGATACACGCGCCGAGTTTCTGGCATACGGGGTGAGCATTCCGATCGTGATCCTGGTCGCCCTCCTGCTGATTATTCGCTCGCGCGGACTGTTCGAGGATTAAGCGCAACCTGCGATAATCCCGTCCTCGCGATGGACCCCGCACGCAAGCGCAAGACCCGCCTCTTTGTAACTCTCGGCGTCGCTCTGCTTCTGGCGACGGCGCTGATCTACACCAGTTTCAGCGCCTCGACGGTCGCCAAGACCCCGTCTGAGTTGCTTTCTGCTGCCACCCCCGGCAAGTCATACGAACTTACGGGCAAAGTCGCAGAAGGCTCCGTCAAGGAGGTCGGCGACAACCTTGAGTTCAAAGTCCGTGATCGCGCGGGAACGGCGTCGATACCGGTCAAGTATTCGGGCACCGTGCCCGACCCCTTCCGTGAGGGTCGCGAAGTGATCGTCACCGGAGTGATCAAGAACGGCGTACTGATCGCGGAACCGAGCTCGCTGGTCACCAAGTGCCCGTCGAAGTTCTCCAACAAGACTGACTCCTAGTCTCGTGCAGGCTGTGCGATGACCTTCGGGCGCATCTGCATCCTTACTGCGTTCGCCGTCGCGCTCTACGTAATCGCAGCCGGCTTCTATGGCGCACGTACGGGTAAGCGTGAGTGGGCGGTTTCGGCGCGGCACGGCATGTATGCGATCTGCGGTCTCGCCGTCGCGTCTTTCATAGCGCTCGAGTTGGCGTACATCCGCTCGGATTTCAGCTTCTCGCTGGTTGCCCTCAACTCGAGCACGACGACGCCGTTGTTCTACAAGCTGACGGCGATCTGGTCGAGCCAGGCCGGTTCGCTGCTGCTCTGGGTGCTGGTGCTCGGGATCTTCTCGACGGCCGTTCTGTACGCAACGCGCAACACGCACCGCGAAGTCGGAGCGTGGGCCACCGGTTTCCTCGGTGTGATCGCGGCGTTCTTCCTCGGATTGATGGTGTTCTACTCAGACGCCAATCCATTTCTCGCGTCCAGCCCGGTTCCGGTCGAGGGCAACGGCCTTGCGCCGCTGCTTCGCCATCCGAGCATGATGTTTCACCCACCGATGCTCTACAGCGGCTATGTGGGTTTCTCGATCCCGTTCGCCTTCGCGCTCGGTGCGCTGGTGACCCGCCGCGTAGATGCGAGCTGGATCCGCTCGACGCGCACGTTCGCGCTGCTCGCATGGACGTTTCTGACGATCGGCATTCTGCTCGGATCGCGCTGGTCGTACAACGAGCTCGGTTGGGGTGGATATTGGGGCTGGGACCCGGTCGAGAACGCTTCGCTATTGCCGTGGCTCGTCGGCACGGCGTTCATTCATTCGATCATGGTGCAAGAGCGTCGCGGAATGCTCAAAGTCTGGAACGTCAGCTTGATCACGGCGACCTTTGCGCTCGCCGTACTCGGCACGTTTCTTGTTCGCTCCGGGATTCTGGATTCGATTCATGCCTTCGGCGAATCGACGCTTGGTATCCCGTTCCTCGTATTCATCTTCGTCATCATCGTGACGTCGACGAGCCTGATCGTCTCGCGTCTCCCAGACCTGAGATCCGCCCACCGCCTCGACTCATTGCTTTCGCGCGAAGCGATGTTCCTGATCAACAACTTGCTGTTCGTTGGTCTGGCGCTGGTGGTGTTCTGGGGGACGTTCTTCCCGCTGATCTCCGAAGCACTGACTGGTGAAAAGGCCTCGGTCGGGCCGCCGTGGTTCAATCAGTACATCGCCCCGTTGGCGATCGCGCTGGTGCTCGTGAGCGGAATCGGGCCGATCATTCCGTGGCGTCGGATGAATCGCGCGAAGGCCAAGGCGCTGTTCGTCGCACCGGCCGTCGCGGCGGCGATTGCCGTGGCGATCACCGGGTTGCTCGCCGGCGTTTTCAACGACGTCGCCGCGACGCTCGCGTTCGCTGCTGCGGCGTTCGTTCTGACGGTGATGATCCGCGAGTTCTATGGCGGCGCCCGGGCTCGACAGAAACTCGAAGGCGGCAGTTTGCTGCATGGTCTCTCAAGACTGGTCTCGCGAAACCGGCGACGCTACGGCGGATACATCGTGCACATCGGTATCGCGACGATGCTGATCGGCGTCGCGGCCTCCGGAGCTTTCAACACCAAGACCGAACGCAACGTCAAGGTCGGCGAGACGTTCCGCGTAGGCGACTATGACATCAAGTACGTTCGAGCCACATCAGAGGCCAAGAACGAGCGACTCAGCTTCGGCGCCGTACTCGAAGTCGAGAAGGACGGCAAGTTCGTCACCACGCTTCGCCCGTCGCGCAACAACTACCCGCTCAACTCGGACGGCCCGGGACCGATCGCTCGCTACTTCGAAGGAGAGGTCACCAGTGAAGTCGGTCTCGATGCCGGACTCACGAAGGACATCTGGACCGCGGTGAGTCCGAGCCTCGAGCCGCTGCGTCAATCGATAACCGACGGCAACCGTCTGCCGGAGATCGAGGACCCGAGGCTTCAGGCGCTGGTGATCACGGCGATCGTCGAGTCCTATCCGACGCGCGCAGAAAGTGCCCGCATCCTCGTGATTGTCAATCCGATGGTCACCTGGCTCTGGATTGGCGGCGTGATCCTCTTGCTTGGCGCGCTGACCGCGCTCTGGCCGTCCGGCAGCCCTCTGCGGGGCCGGCTGACCGCCGCATCGGCAGCTCGCGCGGCGCGTGCCGCCAAAGCACCATCGGATGCACCGGCAAAAGAGCTGGAGGAGGGCGCCTGATGGCGATCGAGGTGCTTCTGTCGCTGGCTGCCGTTGTCGCTGTGATTGCGGCGCTGGCTCTGCCGCTGCTACGCGGGGTCGATGAGCCCGAGATTGACGCTGCGCGAGCCGAACTCGAGGATGCCAAACAGGCCAAGTACCGCGAAATTCGCGACGCGGAGCTCGATCGCGCAGCCGACAAGCTGACGGAAGAGCAGTGGCGAGACGTCGACCGCGAGCTGCGCAAGGAAGCCTTGGCGATCGTGTCGAAGATGGACACGCTGAACAAATCGCGGGTCCCGGCCGGCGATTCGAACGCCGAAACCCCGACCGACGGCAAAATCCCCCGCTAGACTGCCCACCCGATGGAAGCTATTTTCTCGATTCTGCAGCTGATCTTCGCCGTTGTGATGGTGTTCCTGATCCTCCTCCATTCGGGCAAGGATGCGGGGCTCTCAGGCGCTTTCGGCGTTGCTCCGGGCAGCGGCCCATTTGGCGGCGGCTCCCTGCTTGAGCGCAACCTCGATCGCTGGACGATCGTCTTTGCGCTGCTCTTCGTCGGCAACGGCCTGCTGTTGCTGAGAATCCTCTAGCCCCGATTCGATTCAACTCCGGTTGCGCACACAACCGATGTCGTCGCGCCGAGAAGTGTTCGCCAATCCGGTGCTTGTGGTGCAGCACGTCCCGTGGGAGGGGCCGCATCGGATTGGGCAAGCGCTGGAGCGAGCCGGCCTGACGATTGATGTTCGCTTTCCACTGCGAGGCGATTCGCTCCCGCCACGCTCCGAAGTTTCGGCGGCCGTGTTCATGGGTGGGCCGATGAATGTCGACGAGACCGAGCGCTACCCGGCGCTGGGCGTCGAGCGAGCGTGGTTGACCGACGCGATCGGATGCGATCTTCCGGTGCTGGGCGTCTGCCTCGGCGCGCAGCTGATCGCGAGAGCGCTCGGCGCGGAGGTACGCCCGGGTGCGCAGGCCGAGATCGGCTGGCGCGACATCGCCGTGATCGAGGGGACCGATCCAGTGCTCGGCCGACTGGCGCCCGATGCGAACGTGTTGCATTGGCATGGCGACGTTTTCGATTTGCCGCCTGGCGCGACGCATCTCGCCAGCTCGGCGGCTACCGAGGTTCAGGCGTTTCGCGCGCGGAATGCGTGGGCGTTGTTGTTCCACCCCGAGGCAGACGCCGAATTGGTCGACGCGTGGTTGTCCGAGCCGACGATGGCGGCAGAAGCGCGTGCAGCACTTGGCGCGGACTTCGCAGAGTCGCTTCGCGAAGGCGCACATTTGGCTCGTGCGCGCGATTTGACCGCGAGTTCGGACGCGGCGTTCGAGGCCTTCGCCGAGCTCGTCCTGGCGCGCTGAATTGGGACCGCGCGCGGTTGCGTTGGGAGCAAGAGAAAGAGCACCGAAACCGAAAAGCCGTTCGTCGGGCTTCTCCGGTGTCGGTGCTCTTCACAACAGCAACCCCCCAGGTCGTGATCCATCGTGACCGATCGGTCAGCGAGGCGTTCAACAAATGTCCAGAACTAAACGGTTCGCTCAAGAACGCGCTCGGAAATGCCCCGAATGAACATCGTTCATCCATTCAGTAGCCTTCGCCTCGGCCAATCGCCGCTTCGAACAAAGCTGTAGAACCTGGGGGACAGATGGACTTCGAACATTCAGACCGCGTCAAGGATTACCTCGCCCGAGTCGACGAATTCATACGCGAGGAGATCGCCCCGCTCGAGGAACAGGCGCGACTGACAATGTTCGACCGCGACGCCGCCGACCGCTGGAAGATTCCGCCGGAGCTCGAGCAGCTGAAGGAGAAGGCGCGCAGCGCTGGCCTCTGGAATCTGTTCCTGCCTGACGAGGAGTTCGGCGCCGGTCTGAGCAACGTTGAGTACGCGGTGCTGGCCGAGCGTATGGGCCACTCGTTCCTTGCTCCAGAAGTCTTCAACTGCAACGCGCCCGACACCGGCAACATGGAAGTCCTGCACATGTTCGGCAGCGATGAGCAGAAGGATCGCTGGCTCAAGCCGCTGTTGGCAGGCGAGATTCGTTCGGCGTTCTGCATGACGGAGCCGGATGTTGCCTCGTCCGACGCAACAAACATGGAGGCGACGGCGACGATCGACGGCGACGAGATCGTGCTCAACGGCCGCAAGTGGTGGAGCACCGGAGTTGGCCATCCGCACTGTGAGGTGCTGATCTACATGGCGCTGACCGACCCGACGGCGCACCGCTACGCCCAGCATTCGATGGTGCTCGTTCCGCTCGACACGCCAGGGGTGAAGGTCGAGCGAATGCTCACGACGATGGGATTCTGGGACGAACCCGGAGGGCATGGCGAGGTCAGTTTCACCGACGTCCGTGTGCCCGGGGAAAACTTCATCGGCGGTCCGGGCAGAGCGTTCGAGATCGCACAGGCGCGATTGGGCCCGGGGCGCATCCATCACTGCATGCGTCTGATCGGCCTTGCCGAGATGGCGCTCGAACTCGCCTGCAAGCGCGCGTCTGAGCGCGTGGCGTTCGGCAAGCCATTGGCAAATCTCGGCGGCAACCGCGAACGAATCGCCGACGCTCGAATCAAAATCGATCAAGCACGTCTGTTGGTGCTCAACGCCGCATGGCTGATCGATACCCGAGGTCTTGCGGGAGCACTTTCGGCCGTCTCGCAGATTAAAGTCGCCGCGCCAAACATGGCGCAAGAGGTGATCGACATGGCAATGCAGATCCACGGCGGCGGCGGCCTTTCGAACGACTTCCCGCTCGCCGGTGCGTGGACGAACGCGCGCGTTCTCAGGCTCGCGGACGGACCCGACGAAGTTCACCGCGGCGTCGTCGCGCGAATCGAATTGCGCAAGTACAAGCCCGAAGAGTCGAGCGCTCCCGAAAAGTCCTGAATCGTGGCCGATTCGGCGCTGGACAAGGCGGGCAAGGTCCGCGCGGAGGACGAGTTCGACCTGGCGGCAGTCGACGCGTTCCTCAAGCTGCACGTCGACGTGACAGGGGTGCCTGAGATCAAGCAGTTCCCGGGCGGAGCCTCAAACCTGACTTACCAGTTGAGCTATCCGGGCAGGGAGCTGATCCTGCGCCGTCCGCCGTCTGGGCCTCTGCCCAAATCCGGCCACGACATGCGTCGTGAGTTCACTGTTCAGTCGAAGCTTGCTCCGGTGTTTCCATATGTGCCGAAGATGATTTGCTTCTGCGACGACCACTCGGTCATGGGTGTCGACTTTTACGTGATGGAGAAAGTGCGCGGGATTATTCTGCGCTCCAACCTTCCCGACGGACTGGAGCTGTCGAGCGAGCAGGCGCGGGCGCTTTCGACCAGATGGGTCGAGCGGCTGGTGGATCTGCACTCGGTTGATCCCGCCGAGGCGGGTCTGTCCGATCTCGGGCGCGGCGAGGGCTACGTCCACCGACAGGTAGAGGGCTGGTGCAGGCGCTACGAGGATGCCCGCAC
Organism: uncultured Solirubrobacterales bacterium; assembly: GCA_937128795.1. Classification (GTDB taxonomy): domain Bacteria; phylum Actinomycetota; class Thermoleophilia; order Solirubrobacterales; family JACPNS01; genus JACPNS01. Next base: position 41,554 of record CAKZMQ010000015.1, read on the forward strand.
GCGCAACGTCCCGAGCTTCACGAGGGTGATGCGCTGGCTGCGCGAGAACCAGCCCGACGACGTTGCCAACTGCGTGATCCACAACGACTGGCGCTTCGACAACGTGGTTCTGGATCCCGACAACCCGCAGGAGATCATTGCGGTGCTCGACTGGGAGATGGCGACGCTGGGTGACCCATTGATGGACCTTGGTGCAACGCTTTCATACTGGGTCGAGGCGGGCGATTCGAAGATGGCGCAGCGATTTCGCCGACAGCCGTCAAATGTGCCCGGAATGCTTACGCGCCGAGAGTTGGTCGACCTGTACAGCGAGCGCAGCGGAATTCCGATTGACGACTTCAGCTTTTACGAGGTCTACGGCTACTTCCGTCTGGCCGGAATCATCCAGCAGATCTACAAGCGCTACCACGACAAGCAGACCACTAATCCGGCCTTCAAACAGTTCTGGTTGGCGGTTTGGTTTCTGCATTCGCAGGCCCGCAAGTCGATCAAGGCGTCGCGCTGATGGCGGTCGTGCGGCTGATCCGACACGGTCAAGCGTCGTTCGGGCTGAAGGACTACGACAAGTTGTCTGATCTGGGAGTGCGCCAGTCGCGGGTGCTCGGGGAATCTTTGAGGGAGAGGGCAGGAGCCGTCGATCTCGTCGTCTGCGGCGGGATGACGCGGCATCTCGAAACCGCGGCCGCGACGCTTGACGCGATGGGACTCGACCTCGAACCGCAGATCGACGAACGCTGGAACGAATACGACCATCAAGAGGTGATCGTGCGGCACAAGCCGGCCTACCGCTCACGCACGGTGATGGCGGCCGATCTCGCCCGTCGCGGCGACCCGCGCCACCACTTCCAGCTGATGTTCGACGAGGCGTTGGCGCGCTGGACCGGGGGCGAGAACGACGTTGACTACGCCGAGCCATGGGAGGCCTTCGTTGACCGTGCACACGCCGGGTTGGCCGCGTTGATGGACGAAACCACTCAAGCGAGCAACGTGCTCGTGTTCACCTCCGGTGGACCGACAAGTGCCGTGGCGGCGCGGCTGCTCGGGCTGGACGTCGGCGGTTGGCTCAAGCTCAACCGAGTCTGCGCGAATGCTTCAGAGACGAAGATCGTCGGCGGGCGCAGCGGGATTTCGCTTGTGACGTACAACGGGCATGCGCACTTCGACGACAAGCGCGACTTGCTGACCTACCGCTAGCCCGAAACTCCGTCAAACATCAGGGCCACGCCGGCCTCGATCCAGCGCGTCCAGGTCTCGCGCGCGGCGTCCTCCGCGATCGCCCGGCGCGTGCCCTCAAAAATCAATCCAACCAGCGCCTGCGCCGTGATTTCGACATCCATGTCCTGACGAAGAAAGCCCTTTTCAACTCCGTTTTCGAGAAATTTTTCGGTGTATCCCGAGTAGGCCTCGAACGACGTATGCAGCGCCTCGACGTCGATCGCCAACGACTGCACGTGCAGCAGGTTGAAAGCCTCCGGCCGGGCGTCCAACAGCTCGAACATGCTGAACATGATCCGGCGAGTCTGTTCGCGGTATTCATCAACCGTGCTGCTCGCGGTCGGATCCTCGTCGGCCAGTGCCGCGGCGATCTGCATGATCGCCCGTTCGAGAACCTGCGCAGCGATGTCTTGCTTGTTGGCGAAGTAGCGGTAGAAGGTGCCGTGACCGATCCCGAGCTCTGTCGCGATGTCGGCGATCCCGGCTTCGTGGTACCCCTTGACGGCAAAAATCCGCTGCGCGGCGTCGAGGATTTCCTCGCGGCGGGCCTCGGCGCGAGCCGCACGCCGATCGGCGGCCGTCGACGCCGCCGGCGCTTTCTCGGCCTCGACCGGCGTCATTTACCGACCGGCTCCTTGGTCGTTTGACCCGCCTCTGTCGCGGATCCTTCCTCGCCGCGTGCTTGACCATTTGACGCTTGACCATTGGACGCTTGGCCGTTGGAGGCGTTCGCGTTCACGCGGCTGCTTGAGCCGGCGATCCGCGCGTCGTACTGATCGCGCTCGGCGCGATCGATCCGCTCCTCCTCGAGCAGTCGGTACGCCCCGAGCCTGCGGCGCATGAAGCGCATCACGGAGCGGGGGAGGATCGCGTTGACCAACGTGTACGAATTGAACCAGCGCGGTACCGCGACCTCGGGGCGACGATGCTCGACGCTGCTGACGATCGCCTTGGACACCTTCTCCGGAGTGAGCAGACCGAGCCGTTCAGTCGGCAAGCCCATCGTCAGTTCGGTCTTGACGGCGTTGGGCATGACCGTCGTGATCGTCACGCCGGTGCCCTCCAGTTCGTCGCGCACCGATTCCGAAAGTCCGACGACGGCGAATTTCGTGGCGTTGTAGACGGCAAGCCCGGGGACGTGCGCCTTACCGGCCATCGAAGCGACGTTGATTACGTGGCCGCGGCCCTGCGCGATCATCTGCGGCAATACAAGCTTCATTCCGAGAATCGGACCGCGCACGTTCACGTCGATCTGCGCGTCGCTGATCGCGTCGCCCTCGTCGAGGAAGCGGCCGGCTGGCATGATCCCGGCATTGTTGACGAACACGTCGATCGGGCCGACCTCGCGTTCGACCATGTGCACGAAGCGCTCGAACGAATCGCGGTGCGTGACGTCGAGCTGGAGGCCGCGGATGCCCTCGCCAGCTTCGTCCGCCGCCCGCTCTGTCGCTTCTCTGTTGAGGTCGCCGATCACGACTTTCGCCCCCAGCGCGGCGAAGTCGCGAGCCGACTGCAGCCCGATGCCTCGCGCGCCTCCGGTGATCGCGACCACTGCTCCGTTCAGGTCGATTGGGGTTGCTGCTTTGACGCTCATGCGGGCACTGCCTTTCTCTCGGCCGGCGCGGTTCGCTCCGGCGGTGTCACAACGGTGGTTTCGTAGTCGGACAGATCAAAATGTTTGGTGTCCTTGCGGAAGCGCAACGTCGTCCATGGGTAGATTGCCGAATTTCGTCCATTGGCGTCGATGTAGTAGCTCCCGCAGCCGCCGGCATTGAAGACCGTGCCGCGCAGCGCGTCCTGAACCTCGGCGTTGTATACGTCCTGAACGTGCTGCTTGACCTCGATGCTCGCAAGGCCGTGTGCTTCGGCGGCCTCGATGCCTCGCACGATGTAGTCAGACAGCAACTCTACGAGCGTGCTCACTGAGCCGTGACCGTTGCCGACGTTCGGACCGAGCACGATGAAGGCGTTCGGATAGCCGTGCACGGCGGTAGAGAAGTATGCCTGCGGGCTGCCCTGCCAGAGATCGGCGAGCAGTGTTCCGTCCCGACCCCTGACGCGGTAGGCGATGTCTGGATCTGTCACGCGGAAACCGGTCCCGTAGATGATCACGTCGACTTCGCGCTCGACGCCTTCGGTGTCGATCATCCCGGTCTCGGTTATCGCCTCGACGCCGAGTGGCACCACTTCCGTATTCGGCGCAGTCAGCGCCGGATACCACTTGTTGCTGAAGAGGATGCGCTTGCATCCCATGGTGAATTTCGGCGTGAACTGTCTGCGCAGTTCGGGGTCCTTGACCTGCTTCTCCATGTGGCGCTTGCCGAGTTTCTGGATCTGCTCCATCGCCTTTGGATGCGCTTCGGCCAACTGCAGACCTTCGCTGCCGAGATAAATCATGTTGGCGACGAGTTGGTTGATCCAGGGGAACAGTCGGTAGAGGCGCTTCTTCCAGATGCTCGCCTCGCGATCCATCTTCGGCATCACCCACGGCGCCGTTCTCTGAAAAATTGTCAGCTGGCCGACCTGCGGCTGAATCTTCGGCACGAACTGCATCGCCGATGCACCAGTGCCGATCACCGCGACTCGTTTCCCGGTGAGGTCCACTTCGTGGTCCCAGCGGGCGGAGTGGAAAGCGTCGCCCTTGAACTTGTCAACCCCAGGGATGTCCGGCATCGCGACGTCGTGCATCGGGCCGGCGCAGGCGATCACGTACTTGGCGATGATGTTTCCGCGGTTGGTCTCGACCGTCCAATGCTTGGCGTCGTCGTCCCATTCGCCCATCCCGGCGAGCGTGTCGAACTGGACGTGCGGAACGACGCCGAAACGCTCGGCGACGTCATCGAGGTACTGCTCGATCTGTGGCTGCTTGGCGAAAGTTCGATCCCAGTCGGGATTACGCGCGTAACTGAACGAATAGATGATCGAGGGCGTGTCGGCACCGCAGTCGGGGTAGGTGTTTTCGCGCCAAGTGCCGCCGAGCTTTTCGGCTTTCTCGATCAGGATGAAGTCTTCGATACCGGACTTTTTCAGGCGAATGGCCGCTCCGATGCCGCTGTATCCACCGCCAATTATCAGGATCTTGGTGTGCTGCGTTGCCGGTGCAGCGCCGTTCTGGTCGGATCGGGCCTGCTTTGCGGTCGAGATGGTGCTCAAGAGAGTCTCCTGGGAGTCTTGAAAGAATGACACGTCATTCCGCTTTTTGCGAACGATAGCGAAAAGGCCGACTGATTGCAGGTCGGGCGCGACTAAACCCGGACGGGGGTGTTGGAACTAACTTGAATGGCAATGTTTCAGTCATCTGAATACCTGCGGCGTCCGCGCGCCGGTTTCGCACTTGCGGTCGTGGCCTGCGCCATGGCATTCGCCGGGGTCCCGTCCGGAGCGTCGGCAGCTACGACGCCCTTCGATACGCAGGGCATGTGGATCTGGTACGTGAGTCAGGCTGAACGCGGCAGTGTCAACCGCATTGCCGCGCGCGCCAGGCGATACAAGGTGAAGACCGTTTTCGTCAAGAGCTCCGATGGATCGAATTGGTGGAAGCAATTCGACCAGTACATCGCGCCACTGAAGGCAAAGGGATTGCGCGTTTGCGCGTGGCAGTACATCTACGGCCGCAACCCAGCTGCCGAGGCGAACCTCGGCGCGCGCGCAGTACAGGCCGGCGCCGATTGTCTGGTGATCAATGCGGAAGTCGAGTACAAGACCAAGTACACGGCCGCACAGACCTACATCACTCAGTTGCGTTCGCAGATCGGCACTGACTACCCACTCGGGTTCACGAGCTTCGCGTATCCCGACTTTCACCCGACAGTGCCCTACAGCGTTTTTCTCGGGCCGGGTGGCGCGCAGTGGAACCTGCCGCAGATGTATTTCAAGGCGTTCGGTTCGAGAATCCGTTCGGTCTACTACAAGACGTACTCGCTCAACCAGATTTATCAGCGCAAGATCCATCCGCTCGGTCAGACCTATTCGGGCGTTCGTTACCGGTCGGTGGTCGAATTCCGCCGCAACGCGAAGCGTTATCGAACGCGCGGCTACAGCTGGTGGGTCTGGCACCACACTCGCAGCGATGCGTGGCGCGGCCTTCGCCGCAGGCTTGGTCGCGTCGGCAGAAAACCGGCAACGTCGTATCCGTTGTTGCGTCGCGGCTCGAAGGGTGACCTCGTGCGCTGGGGCAAACTCAAACTGAACGCCGCCGGAGCGACGTTGTCATTGAACTCGAACTTCGACAGGCCGATGGCCAACGCCGTGGTTGTGTTTCAGCAACAGCGCGGCCTGCCTGCCACCGGGCAGCTAGACGCATTGACTTGGCCGGTGCTGCAATCGGTCGACCTGCCCGCGCCTTAGCCGAACCGGTTTGGCTTTCGTGCGCCGGTCGACCGGGCGATCGCCTTCGACCTACTCTTCGCGGCCATGCTCGTGTTGCTACCGCCCTCAGAAGGCAAGACTCCCGCGCCCGACGATGCGCCACCAGTCGATCTCGCCGAGCTTGTACACCCTGAGCTGACGCCGCAGCGCGAGAAGCTGATCGAAAAGCTCGACGGATTGACGAAGATCAGCGAAGCCCGTGCGCTTGCGGCGCTTGGGCTGGCCAAAAGCCAAGCGGCCGAGCTGGCCAGGAACGCCGATTTGCTCAGCAAGCCGGCGGCCTCGGCCGCTGACATCTATACCGGCGTTCTGTACCAGTACCTTGATCTGCACTCTCTGAAGGCTGCGGCCCGCAAGCGTGCAGCCGAGCGGATACTTATCCAGAGCGCACTGTGGGGAGTGGTTCGCCTGGAAGATCGGATCCCGGCCTATCGCCTCGGGATCGGCGCAAAACTGCCGCGGATGAAAGGATTGGCAGCATGGTGGAAGCCCGCGCTAACTGCCGTGCTGCCCGACGACGGTCTCGTTGTGGACATGCGCTCGGGTGGTTACGCGGCAGCTTGGAAACCAGCACATGGAACGCTGCTGGGCGTGCGCGTGTTCGTAGAGGAGAAGGGCAAGCGTGACGTCGTAACGCACATGGCGAAAGCGACGCGGGGCGATGTCGCCCGGATCCTGGTTGAAGCCAAGAACACTTCAGACGATCCGGACGGGGTCGCCGAGATCGTCGCCAAAGCCGGACTGAGGGTGGAGTTGGTCGAGCCGAGCAAACCCGGGGCAACATGGTCGCTTGATGTCATCCTCGACACGCGAGTTGGAAGGCTCACCAAGACCTGACTACTTCGAGAGACGATCATCGCCAAGCCGAAACATCTGTCGCGGGGGAGCGCGACAGATAAATCAAAACAGCACCAATAATCTGTCGCGGGGGAGCGCGACAGATAAATCAACACAGTGCGCCAGAGTGGACTCGAACCACCACGGGCCAAACGGCCCACAAGGCCCTCAACCTTGCGCGTCTACCAATTCCGCCACTGGCGCGGGGAACGGCGGAAGTATAGGTGGGGAAAAGCCGAGCGGTTCTCGATTGGAACGGCTACTTGCCGTCAAGAATCATCTGAGTATTCGAGAATTGCGCGACGACCTTGTCGCCGCTCTTGATCACGACCATCCAGACCTGCGTGCGACGTCCGACGTGCAGTGGCGTGGCTTCCGCTTCGAGCAGCATGCCTGGCCTGCCGGCGCCGATCACGTTCACTTTCAGATCCGAACTCGAGAAGACCTGACCCACGCGCAGGTTCTCGCGCGTCGCCCAGCCCGCAACTGTGTCGCCGAGCGTCGCCCAGACACCGCCGTGCATGAACTTGCCGCTGTGCAGGTGGCGTTCGTCGATCAGCATTCGGCCGATGGCGCGGTCCTTGCCGATCTCGATCGCCTCGATGCCGAGATGCGTTGCGAACGGGCCTTGTGGGTGGTCGAGCGGCGCTGCCTCGGGAGTGCGCTCGGGACCCTCGAGGCCAACTGCCTCTGGCGGAACGTCGGAGGTCGATTTCTTTGGCGCTCCGCCGTCCTTCGGCTCGAGCAGGACCTGAGTGCATAGGAAGTTGCCGACCTGCACATCGTCGCGCGCGATCCTCACTTCCCAAACGTGCGTGCGGCGGCCGACATGCAGTGGCACTGCCAAAGCCACCAATTCATCGCCCGGCTTTGCAGTGTGAAAAATGTTCATCTTCATCTCTGCCGTCGTGAAGTTCCAGCCGATCGGCAGCAGCCGCGCCGCGCCCCATCCGGCGATGCTGTCGGCGAATGCGGTCCATGCACCGGCGTGCATGTAGTCGACATTGTGGAGGTGCCGCTCGCTGACCTCCATGCGACCGACTGCGCGCTCCGGTCCCAGCTCGACAATCTCGAATCCCAGCCAGCCTGGAAAAGTGTTCTGGGTGAACTTGTTGGTTATCGCGGGATCGAACGCGTACTGCTGGTCGATCTCGATTGCCAATGGCATGCCGGGCGTCACGCGGGCGAGAGTAGTGGAATTCGGCTTTGCACTGCTGGAGACGCTGCAATCCCAAACACGAACAAATGTTCCGTCCGGCGGATGGGCTTATATTCCGAACAGGTGTTCGCCCACTGGATTTCGGGCATTTGGAGCAAGTCAGTCATCCAGTAGCTCGAACGGGAGGTCCAGTGGGAAATACACCTACTTACGAGATGGACATGCACGAACGCCGACAAACAGGCAACCACCGGGACAAGGCATCTATGGAGAACACTGGAGAGGCATCATGATTGAACAAGTGCAAGAGCCGCCACTCGACAAGAGTCTGACGAAACGTCAGCTCGAGATTCTCGAGTTCATCCAGGAGTACCTCGACGACAAGGGGTATCCGCCAACGGTGCGTGACATCGGTGGCGCAGTCGGCCTCACCTCGTCGTCAACCGTGCATGCCCATCTCGCAAATCTTGAAAAGGCAGGCGCGATCCGTCGCGACCCGACCAAGCCGCGCGCGCTGGAGATCCTCGGCGACAAGTTCGCCAAGCCAGTTGCAAACGCCGCCCGTCGAGCGGCCGACCGCGTGAGCGACGCCGTCTCTGGCAGCGGGCTTCCGCTGGTCGGCGCAGTCGCTGCTGGCGGGCCGATCCTCGCCGAGCAGAACATCGAGGAATACATCGACGTGCCGCGTATCGCCGGCGGCGGCGATGCCGACTTCGTGCTGTCAGTGCGCGGAGACTCGATGGAGAAGGCCGGCATTCTCGACGGAGACTTCGTCGTCGTCAAGTCCCAGCAGACCGCTCGCGACGGCGAGATAGTCGTCGCGCTGATCGAGAACGAAGCGACCGTGAAGCGATTCTTCAAGGAGTCCGACCACGTGCGTCTCGAACCCGAGAATGATGCATATGAGCCGATCCGCAGCCCGGACGCCGCAGTGATCGGGTCGGTCGTCGGAGTGTTCAGGCGCGTTCTGTAGGCAACCGATTTGCCGGCGGACCTTTGCGTAATCGCTTGTAGAACCCGGATTTTCCCGCTCTTTGGCGTGTTTTCGCGCTTGCATTTCGGCACCACGCGTGTCCAAAGCCCCTAGAATGGACTTCGTTAGTTTCCGCAAGCCAAACGGTCGCGGGAGTCACCAAACCGGCCCATCGGGTGTGTTCCTCGGAACAGATCCAAGGGCCAGCAGAGGAGACCTTCGAGGAAAGTCCGGACACCACAGAGCAACGATGGTCGGGGGTAATAGCCCGACGCGGCGAAAGCCGACGGAAAGTGCCACAGAAAATAACCGCCTAAGTCGTGCGGACCGGACGATCGCAAGATCGGAGGGGAAGTGCGAACGGCAAGGGTGAAACGGTGCGGTAAGAGCGCACCAGTGTCACGGCGACGTGACAGCTAGGCAAACCCCATCGGGTGCAAGATCAAACAGGATCGTTGAAGCTGCTCGCCGAGATCCAGGTAGATCGCAGGGTTGGAAGAGAGTCAATTCCAGAGAAGCAATTCGAAGGAGTCGACAATCGGAATGCCCCGTCTTTCAGGCAGACCCGTCCTTGTGGCGGTAACGCTGAGAAGGACAGAGATAGATGGCCGTTCAACGACAGAATCCGGCTTACAGGCTTGCTAAGAGAAAGGCCCGCTTCGGCGGGCTTTTCTTATTTAAGTCGCGGAATTTCTTTTCGCAAGATTCTGGGCTGTGCCCCGAAGAACCGTCCGCGCGCCGTATATGATGCCCGCCGATGAACGCCTTGCTGTTCACATTCGCATGGATTCTCGTCGCACTTGCTGTGCTGGGGATCGCTTTCCTCGTCACGCGCGACAAGGACGCCAAGCCGACGTACAAGGGCAATGTGTCCGGTGGTGGGCGCATCGCCATCGCACTCGGTGCCGCGCTGCTGATTGTCGGTATTCCGGCTCTCGTGCTCGACAGGACGAGCGATCGCATTCCCAGTGGCGCCGGAACCTTCACGCTCAATTCCACCGAGACAGAGCGAAACGGCCGGGTCATCTTTCGCGAGACCTGCGCCAGCTGTCACTCACTGGCCGCTGCAAACGCGCGCGGCGTCTACGGCCCCGACCTTGATGAGCAGCTCGGTGCTCCGGGTGGTGACCCCGCGGCTACCGCCGCGCGTGTCGAGACCGCGATCAAGACGGGCGGCGTTACCGGCAAGCAGATGCCCGCGGGCCTGCTCGACGAGAGTGACGCCAAGTTGGTTGCGCAGTACGTCGCCGCAGTCGCTGGCAAGTAGTTCTACAGCGGCCGCGAGCCGCCGCTGTCTACTGAATCTCTCTCAGGCCGATGACCGCGCAGGCGTCGCGTAACGCGTCGAGACCGAAGGCCTCGACCGGCCCGATCGCGCCAGACGCGTTGATCGATCCGTCCTCGGCCTGACCGGCGGCCCAGCCGACGATCTTGCCGGTCAAGTCGTACGGGTTCGGACCGTCGAGATGCACGTGGGCGATGTCACGACCACCGGCGTCGCGAGCGACCGCCACGACGTTGGTGCGTGCCTGGGCTCGCGAATCTTCGCTCGGCCCCGACGGGTCGTTCGTGCCTTTCGTGTCGCGCATGCCCTGGCCGCCGGTGAGTCGTTGGACGACGCTAGAGACGCCGGGCACGCGTTCGGCTTGCCTACCGAGGGCCGAGGCCAGGCTGACGGCCCGCGAAGCCGGTCCGAACCAGCCGAGACCGGCGTTGACGGTTTCGAGCTGCGGTGCCAAACGCGGCAGCGTGTAGTGCTCGGTCGAACCGATCGAAACGGCCGTCGCTTTGCGCGCGCCGATCTCGAACGTGATGACTCGCTTTGCGCCACGCTCGCCGACCAGTTTCCCGCCACGAAAGGCAAACTGTTCTTCGCTCGAGGACGCGCGCAGGGATCGCAGCGTTCCGCCGCTTAGCGATTTCATCGACCGGGAGTTCTCGCCGGTGAGGAAATAGCCGATGTCGACCGATCGCGCAGCGTCACCAGCTGCCTCCAGCGCCAAAGCGCCGGCGAGATTGCCCGGGACGTAGTCGTAGCCGATCGCCGGGAGCATCGGGATTCCCGCTTCGGCGGCGCGCGGCCCGTATTCGTCGAAAACTTTGCGCAGCCAACCCGGTTCGCCGGTGATGTCGATGTAGGGGATGCCGGCATGAAGTGCGGCGTCCGCGGCAACATGGCCCCACCACGTATACGGGCCGACAGTTGTTACGAGAACCGACGCGCCCTCCGCAGCCTTGACGACGGAATCAGGCTCCTTGACGTCGGCCACACACCAATCCAGACCGCCGTGCCGCGCGGAGAGCTTCTCCAGCCGCTCCTGCGAGCGACCGGCGATCCTGACGTCGCGACCGTCGGAAACGAGCGATTCGACGACCATTCGCCCGGTGTAGCCAGTTGCGCCGAATACGAGGATCATTGCGGCGCGGAAACTATCAATTTCGAGGGAAAACGCTGATAATTACCCGTTTTTGCGTGATTTGCAGCACTTTAGGCAGCAACTCTTCGCGGATGCTTGTTAACATCCTCCGTCAGTAACCGCTGAAGTCGCGATTCTGAAACTCGTTTTGCAGTCCGACCGGACAGGCAAACTTGAGTAACTCAGAGCCGACGACGCGGGGGACCCATTGTCGTATTGCTGATGCCGATCGGCATATGCAGTTATCAGTGATACGACGGGGGCGAATCGCAGAAGGCTCGGCAGCCAGCAACAACATGCTGGATTGCTCGTATCCGATGCGTAGCGCGGCTCTTTCCGCGCGAGCCCGTCAGCTAACCCCGTAAGCCCAAAGAAAGAGGAAGTACTGAAGTGAGCAACGCAGGAGTCAAATCACGCCAGCCGGTGATCGGTGACGCGTTTGACCTCGAGACTTACGGTCGTCCGTCGCCGGGCCGGCCTTCGACGGCTCGCGCAAAGTCGCCTGTCCGCGGCAAGACGGTCGAAGCACCCGCGCGTCGCCGCGAAATTGCTCCACTCGCATCAGCAGCTGCAATGAGTGGGTCGGCACCGGCCTCCGAAGCCGCGCAATCCCTCGACAACGAGGCCTATGAGTTGCGTCTGGCTCAGGGATCTGCCGATCAGTCCGCAGCGCGCGCCGAAGCGGTGCGAACCGTGAAGATTCGCGGCCAGGCCACGCCGGCCCGTCGCCGCCCAGCCGTGCAGATCGAACGTTACGACCGTCATCCCGACCGCGCGGCACAGTGGGCGCTGTTTCTGGGTGTGTTCATGGTTGTCGTCGCGATCGTCACCGGCACGTAGTTTCTTCTCGCGTCAGTTCAATCTCGCAACTGCGTCGATCCCTTCATGCCGACTAGGATTGGCCCTTGTTCGCGTACCCGTTGACGCCAATGACCGAGGAGATCTGCCGTGCCCGACAAAAAGATGACCGCCGATGACGTGATGTCGGAGATCGAGGCGCACGACATTCGTTTCGTTCGCCTTTGGTTCACGGACATCCTCGGCCAACTCAAGAGCTTCTCGATCAACAGCGCCGAGCTGCGCGACGCCTTTGATGGCGGCGCCGGCTTCGACGGATCCTCGATCACCGGTTTCAATGCGATCGAAGAGTCCGACATGATCGCCAAACCCGACCCGTCGACCTTTGCCGTGTTGCCCTGGCGTCCGGAGGACCAGGGCGTTGCACGGATGTTCTGCGACGTCGTGACGCCAGACATGCAGCCCTACGAGGGCGACCCGCGCCACGCGTTGCGCCGCGCCGTCGACCGCGCACACAACCTCGGGTTCGACGTCTTCAACGTTGCTCCCGAGCTCGAGTACTACTACTTCCGCGAAGGCGACGTGGGCAGCGGCGGCACACCCGAGCCACTCGACCGCGGTGGTTACTTCGACCTCACCACGCTCGACGCCGGTACTGACGTTCGCCGCGACACCGTGCTGGCGCTCGAGCAGATGGGCATCCACGTCGAGTACACCCACCACGAGGTAGGCCCGTCGCAGCACGAAATCGACATGCGCTACGCCGACGCCATGAAAATGGCCGACGACTGCATGACGTACCGCATCGTTGTCAAGGAGTACGCGCAGCAGTACGGCTATCACGCAACTTTCATGCCAAAGCCCCTGTTCGGCGAGAACGGCTCGGGGATGCATACTCACCAATCGCTCTTCAAGGACGGCAAGAACGCCTTCTACGACGAGAACGACCGCTACTTCCTCAGCGACGTCGGCAAGGCCTTCATCGCCGGCCAGCTGACGCACGCCCGCGAGATCTGCGCGATTTTTGCCCAATGGGTCAACAGCTACAAGCGCTTGGTGCCCGGCTACGAAGCTCCCGTCTACCTAGCCTGGTCGCGACGCAACCGATCGGCGTTGGTGCGCGTACCTCCGTACAGAACGGATGCAGCCCGTCCGAGTGGTGAAGCGGTGAGAGCCGAACTTCGCTGCCCGGATCCGGCCTGCAATCCGTATCTGACGTTCGCCGCGCTCTTGCAAGCGGGCCTGGAGGGAATCGAAAAGGGCTACGAATTGCCGGAACCAATGGAGAAGAACCTGTACCACCTGAATGCAGAGGAAGGTCGCCGCATCGGCGTCGAGCACCTGCCGGAAACGCTCGGCGAAGCTGTCGAAATTGCGTCGAGTTCCGAGCTCGTGCTGCGCACCCTGGGTGAGCACATGTTCAAACGCTTCATCGAGATCAAGCGCAATGAATGGGAGACCTATCGGTCACAGGTCACGCAGTGGGAGCTCGATCGATACCTGCCCATTCTCTAGCGCGGTGACTCACCGCGGAAGGTGGTCGCGATGAAATCGGTTTTTGACTTCGTGACCGGAAGGCGCACGAAGTACCTCGTATTCCTTTTCTGGATTCTGCTGCTGGCTGCCACTGCCAGCAAGGCTGCCGATTTCGAGAAGGTGCAGATCAACACCAGCGAGAGCTTTTTACCCGGTTCGGCGGAGTCGTTGAAGGCGATCGAACTCGAGCAGACGCTGCCGGGCGGTGAACAACTGCCCGGTTTGGTGGTATTTCAGCGCGACTCGGGGCTGACCGACGAAGATCGAGCTGCCGTCGAGCAGGCCGCCGAGGAATTGAACGCCGACCCGCTCGACGGACAGGTCGGGAAGGCGATTCCCACGTTCGCCGATGATGGCAACACGGCCACGCTCTACGTCGCCTACGAGGCGACGGGCGAAGACGAGCGGCTCACCACGGCCAAGGAGCGCCTGGATGTGATTGCCGACCGAACGCCCGAAGGTCTCGTGGCATATGTGACGGGTGGCATCGGTTACGCCGCGGATGCCACCGAAGTGTTCGATTCTCTGAACACCACATTGCTGCTCGGAACCGCCCTTGTCGTGATCACACTGTTGCTTCTGATCTACCGCAGCCCAATTCTGTGGATCATCCCGTTGTTGTCCGTGTTGTTCGCGGAGGGTCTAACGCGAGCGGCCGGAACTTTGATCGCTGAGGCCGGGGCGGTGGTGAACGGCCAATCGGCAGGAATCATGACGGTGATGGTGTTCGGGGTGGGGACCGACTACGCGCTGCTCCTGGTCTCGCGATACCGCGAAGAGCTGCGGCGCTACGAGGACACCCACGAGGCGATGCGCGCGGCACTACACGCCTCGGTGCCGGCGATCGTTGCGTCCGCAGCCACCGTGGCCTCGGCTCTGTTCGTGTTACTGCTGGCGGACAGCAACTCGACCCAGGCGCTCGGGCCGATCGCCGCAGTGGGCGTGTTGATCGCGATGTTCTCGATGCTCGCGTTGCTGCCAGCATTGATGCTGATCGTCGGTCGGTTCGCCTTTTGGCCTTTCGTGCCGCGCTATCGATCCGACCATGAATTCGCCGCGCGAGGATTCTGGGCGAAACTCGGGCAACGCGTGCGAACGAATCCGCGTCGCACTTGGCTGGCGATGATTTTGTTGATGGGCGTACTGGCGCTCGGCTGGACGGAGTACAGCGAAGGCTTGAACGAGAACAATGCCTACGTTGCGGAGGTCGACTCGGTACGCGGCGAGGAGCTGTTGAAGAAATCGCTGCCACCCGGCGCGACCGGGCCGACGATCGTGATCGTCAAGGGCGACGAGGGCGCGGTCGCTGCCGCGACGCAAACTTTGCGATCCGATCCGCAGGTCGCATTCGTCGACGACAACCCGATCAGCGCAAACGGTGTGTCGCGTATTCAAGCGACCCTCAAGACGGATCCGTTCGCCGCGGAGGCTCGTGCTTCGATCCCGCGACTGCGCGCAAGTCTTGATCAGGTCGAGAACGCTGAGATCTACGTCGGCGGGCAGTCGGCGGAGGCGTACGACCAGCGCAAGACGGCCAAGCGGGACAACCAATTGATCATCCCGGTCGCGCTCGTGCTTGTCCTGCTGATACTGATCGCGCTGTTGCGCGCGGTCACACTGCCACTTGTCTTGATGGCGACGGTGATAGCTTCGTTCTTTGCATCGCTGGGCGCGAGTCTGTGGGTCTTTGCCAACGTCTTCGGCTTCCCCGGAATTGACCCCGGTCTGCCGCTCTTCGTTTTCATCTTCCTGGTCGCGCTCGGCGTCGACTACAACATCTTCCTGATGGCCCGCGCACGAGAGGAGACTCTAAAGGTCGGCTCCGACGAGGGAATGATGCGGGCACTGGTCGCGACCGGCGGCGTGATCACGTCGGCAGGCATTGTGCTTGCCGGGACGTTCTCGATCCTCGCGACGCTGCCACTCGTCTTTATGGTCGAAATCGGATTTGCGGTCGCTTTCGGGATACTCTTCGACGCGTTGTTGGTTCGATCGGTGCTGGTACCGGCCTTGGTCTGGGACGTCGGCGCGAGAGTATGGTGGCCGAGCGCGCTGACTAAACGATCGTGACCCAACTGGTTACACCGATTGGTGCATTTTAGCTTTCACCTACCGCAGCCGAAGTACGTACTATTCGCGGCGTCTCCATGAACCTTTTACTGCTTGCAACTGGAAAAAGAGCCAAATGGCTCGTACTGGCTGGCTGGACAGCCATTGTTCTCGCCCTGCTCGGATACGCGATGGATTTCGAGGGCGCACAGAACAATCGAGACGCCAACTATCTACCCAAATCCGCCGAGTCGTTGCAGGCGATCGAACTCGAGGAACGGGCCTTCGGCGATCAATTGCTGACCGGGCTGTTGGTCTACAACAATCCGAATGGACTGAACGAGCAGGACAAGGCGGCGATTCTTTCAGACGTCGCCGCGCTCGAAAGGAACCCGCTGCCGAACGAACTTGGCAAGCCGGCGCCGTTGTTCTTCGAAGACGGCAAGACGGCTGCCATCTACACGCAGGTCAGGGCCCAGGGCGACCAGGAGGTGTTGTTCGAGGTCTCTGACCGACTGCGGTCACTCAAACAGGACAATCCACCCGGCTTGGAAACCGCCCTGACCGGTCAGACGGGCTTTTTCGACGACACCGTCCGCGTGTTCGATGCGATCGACGGAAACCTCCTGCTCGGCACGATCACGTTGATTACGCTGCTGTTGCTGCTGATCTATCGCAGTCCGTTCCTCTGGCTGCTGCCATTGCTTTCGGTCGGCGCGGCCGAAATAAGCGCTCGAGGATTCGGCACATTGCTCGCCGAGAACGGCGTGACGATCACGTCGCAGGCGGCGGCGCTGATGACCGTGCTTGTGTTCGGAGTGGGAACCGACTATGCGTTGCTGCTGATCGCGCGATATCGAGAGGAGCTTCGCGTGTATGAAGACCGACACGAAGCCATGCGCCACGCACTGATGCGGTCGGCGCCGGCGATCTTCGCGTCGGCCGCCACCGTGATTGCCGCGTTGCTCTGCCTGATGCTTGCGAACGTCAATGCGACTTCCGGTGCCGGGCCAATCGCGGCGATGGGCATTGGCCTGTCGATGCTGGCGATGCTGACACTTTTACCGGCCTTGCTGCTGGTGTTCGACCGCCGCGTGTTCTGGCCGTTCGCGCCGGAACTGGGCTCCCGGACCTCAGAGGTCCCGGTCAACTTCTGGTCGCGGCTGGCCGATCGGATCGCTCGCCGGCCGGTGGTCGTGACGGTAGGTGTGTTTGCGGTGATGGCCGTGATGGCGGCTGGACTGTTGACGAATCCGGGCGGGCTGGACCTTTCAGAAGGTTTCCGCGACGACGTCGAATCAGTCCGCGGACAGGAGATTCTCGAGCAGGCACTTCCGCCCGGAGCCACGGGACCGATGACGGTCCTGGTCGAGGAGGAAGGCAACGTCAAACCCGTCGTCGCGGTGCTGAAGCAGTCGCCCGACGTTGCTTCGGTAGGAATCATCCAACCCGGTCAGGGCGCTACCCGAATCGAGGCAGATCTCAAATACGCGCCCTACAGCGACGAGGCGATTGACGCAATTCCAACGATTCGACGGCAGTTGAATCAGGCCTTGCCGGGTGCTGCGCTGGTATCTGGCGCAACAGCGGTGGAGGCGGACAGCCGTAGTTTTGCCGCCGATGACAACCGATTGATCATGCCCTTGGTGTTGCTGATCGTGCTGTTGATCCTGGTCATTCTGATGCGTTCGGTCGTGGCGCCGATCGTGCTAATCATCACGGTCGTGGCTTCGTTCCTCGCGATACTCGGCGCGAGCTACGTGGTCTTTGACATGGTTTTTGGATTTCCCGGCGTCGACGAGTATGTGCCGATCTTCGTATTCATTTTCCTCGTTGCGCTCGGCGTGGATTACAACATCTTCTTGATGGCGCGCGTGCGAGAGGAAGCGCTGGTGCACGGCGCCCGCGAAGGAATGCGTCGCGGATTGATCGTTACCGGTGGGGTGATCACTTCGGCCGGCGTGGTGCTGGCGGGAACCTTTCTCGTGCTGGCGGCGATGCCGATCGTTTCATTGACGGAGATCGGGTTTGCGATCGCGATGGGGGTGCTTTTCGATGCCTTGGTGGTGAGAACGCTGCTTGTGCCGGCGCTCGGCTTCTTGATGGGAGCAAAGATCTGGTGGCCCGCGAACATCAGTGACGGACCGACGCGGCGCCAGACGCCTTTAGCGAGTCCCGGCGGAGTTCCGGCGATCGTGACTGGGGGGCCATCGTCCGGTTCGGCGCCGAAGAACTTCGACGCCAAGCGCGTCGTCGCCGTACCCGGCGCAGACTCCGCCGAAGCCGATTCGCAGAGTTCGTCACCGCCCGAAGACCCGCTCCCGGACTGGACGCGCGTCACGACCAGCGATCGCTATCGCTAGCACCCTCCAACCGGCTTGAGCAGGTCGGACTGGCTGAGCTAGGCGAGCGAACCGACGGTGCCGGAGGGGAGCGCGCCTTCGTGTTCGAGCAGGCAGCGCTTCATCTGGGTGCCGAACGCGTAGCCCCCGAGCGTGCCATCGCCACGAACGATTCTGTGGCAGGGAATTGCCAGCGGGATCGGGTTGCTGCCCAGTGCATTGCCGACCGCGCGTGAGGCCTGGGGCATACCGATACTTCGCGCAAGCCATTGGTATGAACGCGTCTGTCCGCGTTCAATGCGCGCCGCCGCCTCGAGCACGCGACGCGTGAACGGCGACACCTGCTGGAGGTCGCAAAGCTCAAGCGCCCGCTCACCGGTGAGGATCGCGTCGACGATTTCTGGATGCTCTTCGGCAAGCGCAGGGACGGCGAGGCGACCCGTACGCGAATGAAAATGCTCAACGAACTCGGCGGAATCGTGCGCCGGTGCCACGTAGGAAATCCCCAGTTCGCTGAAGGCGGCGAAGACGCGACCGCCAGGTGTGTCGACTTCGATCCACATGTCCGTCGACAGCCCGTTTGACCGGGGTCGCTTTGCCAAGGCACTGCTCATTGACGTTGTTTCTACCATCCGGACCGCGAATCGGCCAGTCTGCCAGCGACAAAGCGGCGCAATTTGCGGCAATTCCGGGAGCGTACGGCCGTCTACGCGAGCCTCGACGGTCAGGCGAGCAGCTTCTTGAGGGAGTCGACTGACGTGACCGGCTGCTCGCAGACGAAGCGGTTACAGACAAATGCAGTCGGCAAGCCGTTCACTTCGGAGCGGTCGGCCAGAAGCGGGACCAGGCCATCATCGTCGCGGCCATGGGAAAGGACGGAGCGCGGCCGGTACTGCGAACGAACGACGGCCAGCAATCCGTCTGTGTCGTCACCGACGAGCGCGATCTCACGGACCGGTCCAACGTGGAACGCGATCGCCTGAAGAGCGTGGCCGAACCCAATCGCGAACCTCGCCGCGACCGGCTGCACGATCTGCAGCGCGCGCGTCGCTGAATCTTCGTAGTGGCGATCCGCCGTCAGAGCGCTCAATCGAAGCAGCACGAGTGCTGCAGCGGAGTTACCGCTGGGGATCGGAGAATCCTCGATGTCTTTGCGCCGGACGATCAACCTTTCGTGGTCGTCGGCGACGCTGAAGAATCCACCGTCGGCGGCATCTTCGAAGCGCTCGATCATCAGGTCGGCGAGATCGCGGGCACACTGGAACCAACGAACTTCGCCGGTCGATTCGTAGAGCGTGAGGTACGCGGCGGCGAGGTAGGCGTGGTCCTCGAGGTACCCGGGGGGTCCCGGTTTGCCGTCGAGCCAGGAGCGAATCACGCGGCCATCGGGTGTTCGTAGTTCGCGCTCGACGAACTCTGCGCACGTCAGCGCGGCGGTCAGATATTGAGGCTCGTTCAGTACCGCGCCGGCCTCGGCCAACGCGGAGATCGCCAGAGCGTTCCAGGAAGCGATCCGTTTGTCGTCGCGGGCGGGCCAGGGGCGATCGGCGCGGCGACGGTAGAGCGCGAGGCGCACTTGATCGACGACCTCGTCTGGAGGGCGCTTCTCGGGCGCGTTGACGAACAGCACGTTCCTGCCCTCGAACTCGCCGTGGTCGATCACCCCCCAATAGGTGAAGAGGTCGCCGACGTGGCCCGGGGCGACGGACTCGATCACCTCGCGCAGCTCGTCGATGTCCCACGCATAGAAGGCGCCTTCTTCGAGGTGGCCGTCGCGATCGAGTGAGTCCGCGTCGAGAGCACTCGCGAACCCGCCTTCGTTTCCGCGCAGCTCGGCGAGCATCCAGTCAAGCGTGGTTCGCACGACCGTTGAATGGCGGTCGTCGCCGGACAGCTGCCATGCGTGCAAATAGTTGCGGGCGAGCAGTGCGTTGTCGTAAAGCATCTTCTCGAAGTGCGGAATGTGCCACCGCGCATCGACCGAGTAGCGGGCGAAGCCGCCGCCGATCTGGTCGTGGATACCGCCGTCGGCCATCTTGCCGAGCGTGAAAAGCGCGTTGGCTCGAGCCTGCTCGTCCTCCTGTCCGAGCAGAAAATCGATCACGGAAGTCGAGGGAAACTTCGGCGCTCCCGTGAACCCGCCGAGCGTGCCGTCGAAGTCCTTCGCCAGCGTGGCACGCGCCCGCTCGAGCGTTTCGGGATTGATCGGATCGGTTGGTGCCTGCAGGCGCGCCGTGCGACTGAGTGCGTCGATCATCTGTTGGCGTGAGCCTTCGATCTCGTCGCGCTGTTTCTGCCAGGCCTCGTCGATCGAGAGCAGAATCTGCTGGAAGCTGGGCATGCTCGGTCGCGGCTCGGGCGGAAAGTATGTGCCGGCGAAAAATGGGACCTGCTCGGTGTCGAGAAAGACGGTCAGCGGCCACCCGCCGTGCCCGCTGATGGCCTGCGCCGCCTCCATGTAGATCGCGTCGATGTCCGGCCGTTCCTCGCGGTCGACCTTGATGTTCACGAACGAACCGTTCATCAACTCAGCGATCGCCGGGTCCTCGAACGACTCATGCGCCATCACGTGGCACCAGTGACAGGACGAATACCCGATCGACAACAGGATCGGCCGGTCGAGTTCCTTCGCCATGGCCAGAGCCTCTTCACCCCACGGATACCAATCCACGGGATTCTCCGCGTGCTGCAGCAGGTAAGGCGAAGACTCTTCAGCAAGACGGTTCGACATCAACAAGAACCTACCCCTTGCAAGGTCCGAGGTTGCAAGGGGGATTCGCGCCCCGGCCCCTTGCAACCTCGGACCTTGCAAGCGCGTTTTCGGTCTTGCCCTCGTCCACGGGGCGACGGTAACGAGCTCTTGCCGCATGGGAATGGCTTGCGGAAGCTGGGTGGTAGGTTGCCGAGTCGGAATGAGCGTGTGCCAAAGATCGGCGATCGTGGGCTCTGTCGTGGTGCTCGCGTGGAGCTTTGCGGGATTGGTCGTCAATCCCGATTTCGCGGTCGGTAGCGCGGCTACGTCCGAGCTGGTGCTGGGCGTTGACATGAATGGATGGCACGCCGTGTCTGGCTTTCTGGTCGCGATTCCCGTGCTGGCGGGGCTGAAGAATGGTCAGCTGCTGCCTTGGGTGATGGTCGCCGCGTCTGCGGGCCTATTGGCGACGGCCGGCTGGGCATTGCTGAGTGAGTATCCGGTCGGCGGGCTTTTCTACTTTCCGAACCGCGCCGGCGACGTAGTGCTGCACATTGCGACCGCTTCGATCTTTGCTTTTGGTGCCTGGTCGGGGCTCAGACGCGATTCGCCTGCCAGTGCCTGATCGCCTCACTCGCCGCGCAACTCGGCGCGCTTGATCTTGCCGCTCGCCGTCTTGGGCAGTGCGTCAGCGAACTCGACGACGCGCGGGTACTTGTACGGCGCGGTGATTTCCTTGACGTGGTTCTGCAACTCGGTCGCGAGCGCGTCCGAGCCTTCGTAGCCATCCTTCAACACGAGCACGGCGCGAACCACGGCGCCCCGTTCATCGTCGGCCGCTGCGACCGCCGCAGCCTCGGCGACGGCGGGATGACTGATCAACGCGCTCTCGACCTCGAACGGCCCTATGCGGTATCCGGCCGAGAGGATGATGTCGTCGCCGCGCGAGTCGAACCAGATGTAATCGTCCTCGTCCTGTGAGACGAGGTCGCCGGTGCGCCACCAGGCGCGGCCTTCGGCGTCGGTGGTCAGTTCGGGCGCGCTGAGCTGGCCAGGGGTGCCGTAGCCAGCAAAGAACGTCGGCACGGTTGCCGGATCGACCCAGAGTTCGCCGTCGACGATCTGAGTCTCGATCCCCGGCATCGGTCGACCCATCGAACCGGGTTTGATCGGGTCACCCGGGCGAACGGCCGTGATCGCACCGGTCTCGGTCTGCCCGTAGCCGTCGCGGATGTCGACTCCGAGGCCGTCGTGCCAGTTCTTGAAGATCTCCGCGTTTAGTGCCTCGCCGGCGCTGACGCATTGGCGGAGCGAGGGGATGGGGGAAAGTTCAGTTCTGCGCGCGATCACGCGGTACTCGGTCGGTGCCATGCAGAGCACGCCGACGTTCTCGGCGGCAATCGTCGCCATCCGTTCCTCGGGGTCGAAGCGCTGGTCGTGCAGCACGGCGGCGGCGCCGCAGAGCCACGGAGTCAGGAAGACGTTGCGCGCGGACTTCGACCACCCGCTCGCGGCAGTACACCAGGCGACCTCGCCGGGGCGGGCGCCGAACCAGTTGTCGGCTTGCAGTCGCTGGCCTGGCAAACAACCATGGGTGTGGACGACGGGCTTTGCCTCGCCGGTTGTGCCGGAGGTGAAGATCATCAGGGCCGGGTCGTTTGGTTCGACAGCTGCAGCTGGAGCGGGGGAGTGCGTTGCCAGCGAGGAGTCAGGCACGAGGATCGTCTCGCCATCCCAGCCGCTTGCCGCCAGCTCGGCGCGGTTGCGCTCGTCGCAGACGACGAGCTTCGGCGCCGCCTTCTCGACGCGCAGCGCCAAATCCTTCGCGCGCAGCATTTCGTTGCACGGGAGCACCACTGCGCCCATCCGCCAGCAGGCGAGCATCGAGAACACCCACTCCGGGCGATTACCAACGAGGGTGAGGACTACATCGCCACGCGCGACGCCGCGGGCTGCGAAGGCCCCGGCGTAGGCGGCAGAGGCATCGACAACTTCGGCAAACGAAAATACGCGGCGATCGCCTGCGCGCGAAAGCTCGATCAACGCGTCACCCGGAGGATCGGCAGCGAGACGATCGACGATCGCCGGAAAGCTGGTGAATGAAGCCACGGCGGGAGACTAATGCGCCGCGCAAGCCATGGGAATCACGAGTTTTGGTCCAGGACTCTCCTCGAGGGGGAGTCCTGGACCAAAAAACCGCTTGCGAATCAACTTCGGTTGGCGGTTACTCGTAAAGCTTGACGACTTCGACGGTGCCTGCCGGCGCTGCGTCTACGCAGAGGTTGCACAGCACGCACTCGTCGAGGTTCTTCGTGACGATCTCCAGCGACCCACTTTCGCCAGCGGCGAAGATGTCCACCGGGCAGGCGTCGACCAGCTTGGTCGTGATCGCTGGGTCGTTCTTGATCGAGTCATCGACTTTGACGTCGATGAACAGGTTCTCTGCGACGGTCATGCCGTCACCTCCTGCTTCTTAGAAATTTGAGCCTTCACGAGGTCCGGAATCTCGGCGATCTCTTCGGCGACCTCGATGCCAGCTTCCTTCAGGCGCGCGATCTTCTCGGTCGCGGTGTCGGCTTTACCCTCGACGATCGTTCCGGCGTGGCCAAAGCTCATGCCGGGCATCTCGTCCATGAATTTGCCGGCCATAAATGCCACGATCGGCAAACGAGAATTGTTTTCAGTGACCCACTCGGCCAGCTCTGCCTCCATGCGGCCGCCGGGCTCTGTGTAGATCACGATCGCTTCGGTCTGCTCGTCGGCCTCGAACATCGGCATCAGCTCGGTGTAGGTCGAGCCGATGATCGCGTCGCCGCCGATCGACACTGCCGTGGACTGACCGAGGCCAGCGGCAGTCAGCGTCGATGAGATCTCCGTGGTCATACCACCGGAGCGCGACATCACGCCGATCGATCCGGGGGTGTAGGCCTTGGCGGCGTCCTTTGCAGGGCCACCGATTCCGCCCATCTTGATGACATCCGGAACAATGGCGCCCAAGCAGTTCGGGCCGATGATGCGTGCGTCGCATTCGTTGGCGAACTCGACCATCTGCGCGACGTCCTGGCGCGGAATGCGCTCGGTGACGATCACGATGATCTTGATGCCGTTGGCGAGAGCCTCCATCACTGCGTCCTTGGTGAAGGCCGGCGGGACGGTCACGACAGAGCCGTCGATCGGCCCCCCGTGGTGCTTGACGGCCTGCTCGACGGTGTCGAACACCGGCACGCCGTGGACCTCACGACCGAGGCGGCCCGGAGTGACTCCGCCGACGACCTTGGCGCCCTTGCCGTACTCCAGGCATTCCTTCGTCAGGTTCACGGCCTCGCGACCGGTGATTCCCTGGACGATGAATGTCGTGTCTTCGTTCAGGAGGATGCTCATGCTGCTGCTCCAATCTTGTCGACTGCGCGTTTTGCCGCTTGGTGCATCGAGACAGAGCGGTCGCAGTACTCAACTCCGTACTTGTCGAGGATCTTGTAGCCCTCGTCCTCCCAGGCGCCCGGGATGCGGAAGATCGCGATCTTCTCGGCCGGGTCGTAGCCCAGTTCCAGGCAGGCCTTGATCACGCCACGCGCGACGATGTCCACACGCGTATTCGAGACAATGCTCATCATCACGGCGATCTTGTCAACGCCCGGCTTCTGCAACACGAGCTTGGCCAGTCCACAGGCCTTGGCGACTGACGGGTTGCCGCCGATCTCGCAGTAGTTGGCGGGCTCGCCGCCGAACTTGCGGACCGCGTCGAACAGCGTAAGCGAACCGCCGCCGGCGCCGATCACGAGGCCGAGGTTGCCGTCGAACTCGGTGACGTTGCCGGCCACACCGCGGTGATCCATGCCGTCGACCTCTTCACCGGCGATCTCGAACTCGGTGGCCTCGCGGGCTTCGCGGGTCTCCTCGTCGCCGATCTCCAGGTCCTTCAAAAGAGCCTTCTGACGCGGACGCGCCTCGTTCTCCATGTCCATGTGCGCGTCGAGCGCCACGAACGAGCCGTCCTTGAGCTCGCCCAGCGGGTTGATCTCGGCGAGCGTCATGTCGCGCTCGAGGAACAGCTTGGCCAGACGCGAGAGGATCGGCGTGATGCGCTGAAGCGCGCGGCCGGTCACGCCGGTCTGCGCAATGCATTCCTTGGCGAGGTAGTCGAGCGGCTCAGTACGGCTCGAGAAGTGCATCCGACCGACGTGGTCAGGGTGCTGCTCGGCGACTTCCTCGATGTCGATTCCGCCCATGTCAGAAAACAGCATCACTGGCTTTTTTCTCACTCCGTCCCAGACAACTCCCAGGTAGTACTCCTGCTTGAGGTCGGCCTTCGGGTCGACGAGGATGCCGCGGGGCATGTGGCCATTGATCTCCAGCTTCAATACGGTTTCGGCGTGGGCCTTGGCCTCATCCGCGGTGTCCGCGAACTGGACTCCGCCTGCCTTCATGCGGCCACCAGAAAGCACCTGCGACTTGATCACGGTTGGACCCGCAATGCGCTCGGCGATCTCACGCGCCTCGTCGGCCGATCGGGTGAACCCGTAATCGGTCACCGGGATTCCGGCGCGTTTGACGATCTCACGCGCCTCGTACTCGAAAAATCTCACGTCTAATACTCCTCGGGGGTCGTTTACCCAGGCCGAACGGGCCTAGGCGTTGGCGGGCGTCAGGCCATAGGCCTCCGCCAGCTCTGGGTCGTTCTTCGCAAGCATCTCGGCGAGGTTCACCATCACCTTGCACTGCTTCCAGGTTGCGTCGTCCTGCATCTTGCCGTCGATCATGTGCACACCGCGGCCGTCGGGAATCGCCTCGATCACCTTCAGGGCCCACTTGACCTCGTCCGGGTCGGGCGAGAACACCTTCTTGGCGATCGCGATCTGGCGCGGGTGCAGCGACCACGTTCCAACGCAGCCCATCAGGAATGCGGCGCGGAATTGGGCCTCGCAGCCGACATCGTCACCGATGTCGCCGAACGGACCGTAGAACGGCAGGATTCCGTTCCCGGCGCAGGCGTCGACCATGCGGCCGATCGAGTAGTGCCAGAGGTCCTGCTGGAAGGATGGGCGAGCTGCCTCGGGGTCGTCGGTATTTGGGTCTTCGACGACGCGGTAGCCGGGGTGGCCACCGCCGACGCGGGTTGTCTTCATGCGACGCGAGGCGGCAAGGTCGGCCGGGCCGAAGCTCATGCCCTGCATGCGCGGGCTGGCGGCGGCGATCTCCTCGACGTTCGTCACGCCCTGCGCGGTCTCAAGGATCGCGTGAACGAGAATCGGACGTTCAAGACCGGCCTTGGCCTCGAGCTGCGCGAGCAAGCGGTCCACGTAGTGGATGTCCCATGCGCCTTCGACCTTCGGCACCATGATCACTTCGAGCTTGTCGCCGATCTCCGTCACCAACTCGGTCAGATCGTCGAGCACCCACGGGCTGTCGAGGCTGTTGACGCGCACCCAGAGAGCTGTGTCGCCGAGATCAACCTCTTTGCCGATCTTGATCAGGCCAGCACGAGCAGGGAGTTTGCGGTCGACCGGAACGGCGTCTTCGAGGTTGCCGAGCAGGATGTCCGTCTTCGTGGCGATGTCGGGCAGTTTGTCCAACATCTTTTCGTTCGACGGGTCGAAAAAGTGGATCATTCGCGACGGCTTGATGGGGATCTCTTTGAGCGGATCCGGGGCGCCGATCGCCTGTGGTTGAAGGAAGTCTCGTGGGTTGCGCATGGCGCGGCATGATAGCCGAAGGGCAATCGCCGGCAAGGGCGCGAAGGCCGATCACTACGGGGGTTTCAGGGTGCCCGGAGCAGCATCCGTGACGGTCTATCCTTTGCGCCATGACTACTACTGCAACGCACTTTCTTGACAAGACCGACGAGCAGCAGGCGATCACCGAGATGGTGCGCCAGTTCGTCGATGAGCAGGTTCTACCCGTCGCCGAAAAGCACGACCACGAGGATTCCTTCCCCGATGAGGTCGTGGAGCAGATGAACGAACTCGGTCTCTTCGGAGTGACGATCCCCGAGGAGTACGGCGGAATGGGTCTCGACCTGACCACCTACGCGATGATCGTTGAGGAGCTTTCGCGCGGCTGGATCAGCGTCGCCGGCATCGTCAACACCCACTTCATCGGTTCGTACCTGCTGATGAAGTTCGGCAGCGACGAGCAGAAGGACAAGTACCTCCCGCGCATGGCGACCGGCGAAATTCGCGCCGCATTCAGCATGAGCGAGCCCGAGCTCGGCTCGGACGTGCAGGCGATCAAGACCGCCGCCACCAAGACCGCCGACGGCGACTACGAGATCAACGGACAGAAGATGTGGGTTACCAACGGTCTGCGAAGCGCACTCGTCTTCCTGCTCGTCAAGACCGACCCAGAGGCATCGCCTCCGTTCAAGGGCATGACCTGCTTCATCACCGAGAAGGAGCCGGGCGCCCACGAAAACACCGGTGACTACGCCGGATTGACCGTCCCTCCGCAGCTCAAGAAGATGGGATACAAGGGCGTCGAGAGCACCGAACTCGTCTACGACGGCTACCGCTGCCCGGCCGAGAACATCCTCGGCGGCGAGGAAGTCGGCCTCAACACCGGCTTCATCCAGATGATGGACGCGCTCGAAGTTGGCCGCGTGAACGTCGCCGCGCGCGGAGTCGGCATCGCCCAGCGCGCATTCGAACTCGGCATCAAGTACGCCCAGGAGCGCAAGACCTTTGGCAAGCCGATCGCGCAGCACCAGGCGATCCAGTTCAAGTTGGCCGACATGGGTACCAAGCTCGAGGCCGCGCACCTGAGGGTGCTCAAAGCCACCCGCCTCAAGGACGCCGGCGTGCGTTCAGAGGTCGAGGCCGGTATGGCCAAGCTGTTCGCTTCGGAAGTCGGCAAAGAGGTCGTCGAGGACGCGTTCCGCATCCACGGCGGCTACGGCTACTCCAAGGAGTACGAGATCGAGCGCCTCTACCGCGACGCGCCACTGCTGTTGATTGGCGAGGGCACGAGCGAGATCCAGCGCATGGTGATCGGCCGCAAGCTGATCGAAAAGCACAAGATCTAGGCGCGGCGGCTCTTGAGTCAAACCGACACCAAGTCGCAGTTGGAAGACGCCGGTCGCCGCTTCATCGAGGCGGTACCGGCACTTGCGCCGCTGGCGCTGTCGGTTCGGGTCGACCTTCAGGCGAAGGGCGACCACCAGCAGTACCGGCTCGATTTTCCCGGGCCGGAGGTTTCCAAAGACGGTGGGAAGCCGGCGATGATCGACGTTCTGGTCATGCGCCAAGACTTCAACGACATCATCGATCCGCGCAACGGGATGACCGAATGGATCGAAGCTTTTGACCTCGGCAAGATCAAGATCAGCGGCGAAGGCGGCATGGTCAAGTTGGTCGCCAAGGTGATTGAAAAACAACAAAGGAGACACGGTGGCTGAGACCGCTGAAGCGCAGGGCAGTTCCGAACAGACGGGCACAACTTTCGACCTACGGAGCCGCGAGGATTCCGGCTCGGTCCCATTTGGTCGGTACTTCGAAGAGTTCGAACTGGGTGCGACCTACAAGCACGTTCCCGGTAAGACCATCACCGAGAGCGAAGACCACCTCTTTTGCCTGATGACGATGAACCACCACCCGTTGCACCTCGACGATCGCTACGCCAAGGAGAGCCAGCAGGGTCGCAACGTCGTAGTCGGCAGCTACGTCTACTCGCTCGCGCTCGGCATGAGCGTTCGAGACGTTTCGGGCAAGGCAATCGCCAACCTCGCGACCGACGGCCTCAAACACACCAAGCCGGTGTTTCACGGCGACACGCTCTACACGGAGTCGGAAGTGCTTGAGAAGACGCCGTCGTCGACCAAGAATGACCGTGGTGTCGTGAAGGTGCGCACGGACGTCTTCAATCAGCACAATGAGCTGGTGACGACGTTCGAGCGCAAGGTCCTTGTTCCGAAAAAGAATCCTTCGTAGCAACGCATGTGGAATAGGGCTCTGTCCGTTGTTTGTCTCCTCGACTGGTTCCAACGTCTGCGGGGACAAACAACGGACAGAGCCCTCTTCGACGCGGATTGACTCATGAGAGACGTTTCTTGGATTACTCAAGCTGGGGCGATCGAGCTGGCGCTTGGGGCGCTTAGTGGATGGGTCGTTTGGATCTCCACTGATACGGATTGGTTGAAAAAGGTTGGGGTGATTCGGCCTGGGCGGTTGTTGCAGGCTCATATTGACTTGATCATGATGGGGACGATTTTGATCGCCATCGGGTTGGCGGCGCCGGATCTGCCCAAGCCCTGGTCGATTTTCTTGGTCGTTGGCGCGTATTCGAACGCGCTGTTGTTCGTTCCGCTTGCCTGGATGGAGAAAAAGCCGAAGGATCTGAAAGCGATTCTTGCTCAGATCGTTTCGTTCAGCTTGGTCAGCGCGGGTACGGTTGCCACGGCCATCTACTTGCTGACCGACTAATCGAGATTTTCGACATAGGCCTTGAAGTCGTCGCCCATATTTTCGGCGAGTTCGCGCATCGCGCCGCCGAGGATCGGCGCCAGAGCCTTCTGCAGGAGGCTCAACTTCACTTCGATCTCGGCGTGCCATTGCGTTGAGTTGTCGCCTGCTTCGCTGAATGTGCTTGACAACACGAACGGCAGTTGCATGCCCTCGTAGCGCGCAACTATGTGGCCAGCGTCGTCGTTCTCGAGCACGGTCACGGTCAACTCGGTGTCGCCGCTGTCGCGGGTGAACACCACCGTCTGCACGGCACCTTTGGCGTTTCCTTTGCCCTTGACCTGCTTGAACGACTTCATCATCTCCAGCCACTCTGGCTGTAGCGCGGGTTCGTTGAAGATCGCCCAGACTTCATCGAAGGGGCGATCGATCACGACAGAGTGCTCAACGACCATCAGACCGGGTTCTCCAGGGCACCGCTCATCTCCTTCAGTGCCATTGCCTCGACGTACTCGATAAATCCGGTCATCGAGTTCTGGAGCATGACTTTGGCTGCAATCTTTTGCGCCGGTCGCTTCCAGAACGAAACGTCCGACAGGTCTGTCTCGAGTGTGCAGCGCAATTTCGTCACGTCAAAACCGAATGCCTCGACGTCGGTCACACTGCTGACAATCTGACCGTCGGTCTCTGCTGTCTGCGCCAGGCGCTCAAACTCGCGTCGCTCGGTCGTCGTCATGCGACACGTCAGCGATTGCTTGCCGATCGTGTAGTCGATGTCGACGACCGATCCAACCGTGCCCGGTTCGCCCGACACGGCCGTGTACCCAGTCATGTATTCCTCCCACTCCAGTGTGGAATCCAGGTCGATGAAGTGCTTCCAGGCGATCGCGATCGGAGCCTCGATCACGTATTCCTTGCTGTAGGTCCAAATCCCCAAAGCGCTGACGTCGGGCGGATCAGTGCGGGCCGTGTGGAGTCGTCGCTGGCGGGCGCGATTCTTCTGCCAGCGATGCGATCGTCAAGTTTCCGCGCGAGGCGTCTTCGAGCACGCCGGCGGCCTCGTCGGCGTTTCGGGCGTAGAGCTCGACCAGCATATGAATGACGATCTGGCCGTCCTCGTGCTTGTGAAAGCGCACGTGTGCGAAGAACTCGCGAATTCCAGAATCGCCGAACGCTGCGTGGGTGAGGGATTCGGCGGCCTCTGGGCCTGCGCAGACCTCGACTGCCTCTTCCGGTACGGCGACGATCACCGATGCGACCCACGGCGTTCCGGTGACCATCCGCTCCCAGCGATCCTCCACCGGTGCGATTCGACCATCGATCAACGTCAGGTGTGGCTGATCATGAAGGCAATCGACGCATTGGATGACCGCCTCGTGCAGTTCATCGACGGTTTCGGCGCGTTCGGCGGTGTCCGGGTCGACCTTGTAGATCCCTTCGACGTGCAGTTGAACCTCGAGGCTGCGTGACCAGCAGCGGTAGCAACGAAGCCAAGCGCCGACTTCTTCTGGTTGTCCAAATGCTTCCATCGCGCCACAGTCTACGAGCAGTCGCGCCCTGATGAATGAGCGAGTCGATGGCGGTTGGATGGGCGCCGTTCGCGATGCAATACGGTATGAAACCTTGGTTAAGGGGAACCGGTGGCCGTAAGGAACCGGGCATGACATGCCGAAGAGAACTTTGGTATTTCGCAGATTGAAAGGAAATTTTTAATGAAGCAGTTTGGAGTTGTGGCGCGTTTGCTCGCGATCGTGGCCGTTCTGTCGCTTGGCGCGTTCGTTATCTCGGGCTGCGGTGACGACGACAACGGCGGAAACGCGTCGGGCGGCGGAGATGGCAAAACATTCGAATCGGATCAGACACTTGGTGACGAGGGCAAGGTCGTGGTTGAGTCCGAGGACTCATTCGACGCCCAACAGCAAGAAGTGATCACGCAGATCACGGCCTTCGGGGATGCGACGGCGAACAAGGACTACAAGGCGCTGTGCAACGAACTGCTTTCGAAGGAAGCCAGCAACATTGGTGGCGACTGCGAAAAGACCTTTTCGCGGACCGGGGAGGCGTTGAAGGACTTCAAGTTGACGATCAAGGATGTCAAGGTGAACGAGGACGGCAAGACCGCCACAGCAAACGTCAGCGTGACCTCAAATGTCTCGCCGGACCCGCAAACCCAGCAGCTCTCGCTCGTCAAAGAGGGCAACGAATGGAAGATTCAGATTCTCGGGCAGTAGGTCTGAAATCCAGAGTTTGAACTTGCCCGGTCCGCGCTTGCGGGTCGGGCTTTTTCATGCTCGCGATGAGTTCAGGCGTTCGCGAGGGCGCGATCCAGCATTTGTCGAAGTTCGCGGTGCCCGAGCTGCTCATCCTGCTGCGCCAGGAGCTTCTCTGCGGCACGCCGCCCGCCCAAAGCGCGGACGCCGCGCTCTCCATGCTCAAACGTGAATGAATCCAAGGCGGCCAGTCTGCGAGCGCGCGCACGGTGTTTGGTCAGGTCCAACGCGGAGAAATGCTCCTCGACCGCATCGATCAACTCGTCGACTCCGACAGCGGGCGGCAGCGACGAAACCTGGAGGACGGCCGTGTTCGAGCCGAGCGACTTGACCGCAGCCTCGAGATCGCGTGCAGCACGTTTGGCGACGACGCCGAGGTCGGACTTGGTGACGACGAGGACGTCGGGAATCTCCATCACCCCGGACTTGATGAACTGCAGAACGTCTCCGCTGGCGGGCTGAACGATGACGACGATTGTGTCGGCCAATTCGGCGATGTCGGTTTCGGACTGTCCGACGCCGACCGTCTCGACGATCACCACGTCGAACGCCGACGCCAGGGCGATCGCGGCCTCGCGCGTCGCGGGAGCCAAACCGCCGAGTCGCGTGGCGGTGGCGGTTGATCGAACCAGTACGTCTGCATCGCGCGAGTCGACGGCCATGCGCGCACGGTCGCCGAGCAGTGAGCCACCGGAGCGCTTCGACGACGGATCGATCGCCAGCACCGCGACCGACTTGTCACGGGCGCGCCAACGCGCGATCAGTTCGCTCAGCAGCGTCGATTTACCCGCGCCGGGTGGTCCGGTTATGCCGACGATCACGCCCGGCGCTTCGCTGCCGACATTTGCCGGCGCGATCTCGCGCAACATCGCGTCGGCGCCCTCGGCGCTGGCCGCGCCGCGTTCTTCCAAGAGGTTCAGGGCCGCTGGGGCTGCGGATCGATCGCGCGCAGCCAGCCGCTTTCCTAACTCAACTGCCTGTTCGATGCTGGTTGGGCCCACGCGAGGGGAGTCTAGGCGCGAGAGCGGTGGCTAATCTGCGCCAGCAGTGAACGAGGGCACCACATTCGACATCGCGCCGATCGAGCATTTGACGACGGTCTCGTCGACCACCGAGACGCTTGCCGCAATGGTTCTTGCGTTGCTGATCGGCGCGCTGGTATCGCTTGCCGCCGCGCACCTGCTTGATCGTGGCGTGAATCCGATCAGCGATGCCGTCTCCGACTATGGCGCGCGCGAATACAGGGTGCTCTACCGCCTGACGGCCTTCTGGATGGGGTTTGCTGGATTGCTGACTGCCGTGATGCTCGGCGACGCGCTCTTCCCGAAGCCAACTCTGGTGATCCTCCTCCTGTTGGTGTTCGCTGCGACACGCGGCGCGATCACGCTCTTTCCGGTTGATCTGCCGGGAACGGATGAAACCCAGACCGGCCGCTCGCACACCGTGCTGGCCACCATCGCCTTCGCGAGTTTCGCGTTCGCGGCGGCGCTGTTGCCGCGCGAATTGAGTGACGATCCGTTTTGGACAGACCATCTCCAGACGATGCGAGGCCTCGGCATCATCGTCGTCGTGACCGCGATCGGCACCGCGATTACACACCGCGTCGCCCTCAAGCAGTACTTCGGCCTTGTCGAGCGCCTCTATTACGCAGCGATGTTCGCCTGGATGGCCACACCCTGCATCATTTTCCTAACCACCTAAAACCACGCAAATTCCGACCAACCTGTGGCACCAGGTGCCACAGGTTGCATGCAAATTGCGAGGATTTAGGCGGGGACGGCGGCGTTGGCGCGATTGGCCACCAGGTCGACTATGTCGCCCATGATGCGGTTGAGCTCGAAGTCCTTGGGGGTGTAGACGCGAGCCACACCGGCGTCGAGCAGTGGCTGGACGTCGTGGTCGGGGATGATTCCACCGCAGACGACCGGCACGTCGACGCCCGCTTCGCGCAGGTTCTCGATCACGCTGGGAATCAGCTCGCGATGCGAACCGGAGAGGATTGACAGGCCGACGACGTGAACGCCTTCCTGAACTGCGCTGGTCGCGATCTGCGACGGCGTCAAGCGAATGCCCTCGTAGACGACGTCCATGCCGCAGTCACGGGCACGCACGGCTATCTGCTCGGCGCCATTGCTGTGACCGTCGAGACCGGGCTTGCCGATCAGAATCTTCAGGCGGCGGCCGAGCGTTTCCGAGACGTCTTCGACGCGCTCGCGAATCTTCTCGAGTACCTCGGTGTCGCCGCCCATGGCGGCGTCGCCGATCCCGGTGGGCCCGCGGTACTCGCCGAACACGCTGCGCAGCGTCTGTGACCACTCACCGGTCGTGGCACCGGCCTTGGCCGCAGCGATCGAGGCCGGCATCAAGTTGGTGGACTCATCGGCCGCGGCGGCCGCGAGGTCGGCGAGGGCCGCATCGACGGCGGTCTGGTCGCGTGTGCTGCGCCACTTGACCACTTCGTCGATGATCTCCTGCTCGACGGCGGGGTCGACGACCATGATGCCGCCCTCGGCGTCGGCCGTCAGAGGCGACTCCTCGGTGCTGGTGAATTTGTTCTGGCCAACAACGGTCAAGTCGCCGGACTCGATGTTGCTGACCCGCTTGCTGTGGCTCTCGACCAAAGCGGCCTTCATGTAAGACACCGCTTCGACTGCGCCGCCGTGCTCGGCGACAATCGCCATCTCGGCTTTCGCGCCGTCGACGAGTTCATCGACCAATCCGTCCATCACGATCGAGCCCTCGAAGATGTCCGGGTAGTCGAGCAGGTCAGTCTCGAATGCCAGCACCTGCTGAATACGCAACGCCCACTGCTGGTCCCAGGCGCGCGGTAGTCCGAGCGCCTCATTCCAGGCCGGCAGCTGCAGCGCACGCGCACGCGCATCGCGACCGATCGTCACCGCCAGCGCCTCAAGCACGATTCGCTGGATGTTGTTCTCCGGCTGCGCCTCGGTCAGACCCAGCGAGTTGACCTGCACGCCGTAGCGGAAGCGACGCAGCTTCTCGTCCTCAACTCCATAACGGTCGGCCAGCTCCTGCCAGAGCTTGTTCATCGCCCGCAGCTTCGCGTGTTCCTCGACGAAGCGGATGCCGGCGTTGACGAAGAAGCTGATGCGTCCAAAGACCTTCGGGAAGTCTTCGTCAGAGACCTGACCGCGCGACTTCACCGCGTCGAGCACGGCGATCGCGTTGCTCATCGAGTAGGCGATCTCCTGAACGGGCGTCGCGCCTGCCTCTTGCAGGTGGTAACTGCAGATGTTGATCGGGTTCCACTTGGGAACGTTGTTCACGGTGTAACTCACCGTGTCGGCGATCAGGCGCATCGACGGCCCGGGCGGGAACGAGTAGGTGCCGCGAGAGAGGTACTCCTTGAGAATGTCGTTCTGCGTCGTGCCCGAAAGCTCGGCCTGATCCACACCCGTCTCGTCGGCCGTCGCGATGTAGAGACTGAGCAGCCACATCGCCGTCGCGTTGATGGTCATCGAGGTGTTCATTCCGCCAAGCGGAATCTGATCGAGCAGCGTCTGCATGTCGCCCTTGTGTGCCACGGACACACCGACCTTGCCGACCTCTCCCTTCGAAAGTTCATGGTCCGGGTCGTACCCGGTCTGCGTCGGAAGGTCGAAGGCGATCGAGAGCCCGGTCTGGCCCTTCTCGATGTTCTTGCGATAGAGCTCG
This sequence comes from uncultured Solirubrobacterales bacterium, assembly GCA_937128795.1. Classification (GTDB taxonomy): domain Bacteria; phylum Actinomycetota; class Thermoleophilia; order Solirubrobacterales; family JACPNS01; genus JACPNS01. The sequence goes on from CAKZMQ010000015.1 coordinate 76,278, forward strand.
TTCGACTTCTTTGCGTTGCTGTGACCGGAGTAGGTGCGCATGACCCACGGGCGATCAGGCTGATCAAGGCGATGGGGGAGTTCGTGGTTACTCATATGTGACAAATTGTACGGCCCAGCCGCGCGCGCGGCCAGGTTCGGCCCACACCAAGGGGTATCGTCTTGCCCGAATGGGGAGACCTGAATGAGACCGCGCAAGATAATTCGACGCCTGCTGCTCGCCGCGATCATCGTCGTGGTCGTGCTCAACTGGACGTGGGGCAAGCTCCCCGCCGAGCCGCCGGCGCCGTCGGGCAGCAAGTTTGCCCAGGTCGGCGACACACGAATTCACTACGTCGAGAAGCCGGGCCGCGAACCGGCGGTCGTGATGGTTCACGGTCTGCCGGGCACGTGGGCCGACTGGGATGCGGTGACCGAGGCGCTGCCGGGTCGCAGGACGATCGCGATCGATCGACCGGGTTTCGGATACTCAACCGGCGGATACGTCGAGTTCGACGATCAAGTGCGTGCGATCTACGCCTTCTCCAAGGAAATCGGTGTTGAGAATCCTGTGATCGCAGGGCATTCGTACGGCGGAGCGCTGGCGCTCGCGTACGCAAAGCGATATCCCAACGAGACCAAAGGCGTAGTCGCCGTGGACCCCGCCGTTAGCGGCTCCGACATCTCAGTGTTGGAACGCATCCAGGCTCGCACGGTCGGCTTGTTGCAGCTTCCGGTCATCGAACCGATCGCGAATGCCACGTTTTCGCAGGCGATGCGCACCGCGGCCGCCAATCGCGGCGATGAGGAGGCGTTCGCGCCTGATCCAGTCGATGAGGGCCACAGGCAGCGGCTTCTGGAGTTCAACATGAAGTCGGAGGATCTCAAGGCGTTCAGCGACGAGCTCCCCGCGTTCAGCGAGATCGCAGACCGTCTCTCGCGGCAGTACTCGTCGATTCGTGTGCCGGTTTGGATCATCCAGGGCAAGGACGACAAGCTCGTGTCCACGTCGCAGGTCGAGGCGGTGTCGCGTCAGATCCCCGGAGCCAAGCTGCAGATCGTCAGCGGCGGCCACATGGCGACTTATACGCACCCGGCGGCCGTCGCCCGCGCCATCAGCGCTGCAGCACGCTGAACCGACCGGCACCTAGGCTTCGTAACTACTGACGAGGCAAATCCTTGACCACGGTTCTCACAATCTTTTTGGCGATCTTCGTCGTCCTCGCTCTGATCAACTTGATCGCGGGGCGCCTGCCGAAACGCCCACCGGCGGGGGGCGGCATCGTCGCGACCAAACGCGGCGAGTTGCACTACCTCGAGACAGTTGGCGAGGGGCCGCCGATCGTCTTCATTCACGGCATGCCCGGTCTTGCCAACGAATTCGACCCGGTGCGCAAGACAATCGGCAATCGGCACATGATTGCCTTCGATCGACCCGGCTACGCGTGGTCCCAGGGCAAGCCACTGCCGTTCGCTGAACAGCTCGACGCGATCGTCGAAGCATCCAACACGCTCGGTATCGAACGCGCGATGGTCGTCGGTCATTCCTTCGGTGGTCTGGCGACGCTCGGTCTGGCGATCAGGCACCCCGAGTTCGTCGACCGGATGCTGCTGCTGGCACCGGCGGCGGGTGGAACGCGAATCGGCCAACCGCGGATGCGCCAGGCACGATTGATCCAGTTCTTTGAGTTGCCAGTAGTCAGACAGATCGCCGATCTTGTCTTCCTCCGGTTGTTGCGTCGCAGCGCCTCGCGGCAGGGTGCCGCAGCGTCGTACGGCGAAAACCCCGAGACCGAGAAGCAGCGCTACTTGGCAGAATCCGTGCTCGCCAGCCACAACAGCATCGCGGCGCTGGCGAACGACCGGCTGATCTTCAACGACGCCGAGCGACTCGTCTCGGGCAATCTCCAGCGCATCGCGGTTCCATCGATAATCGTCCACGGCGAGCACGACGAGACTGTGCCACTTCGCAACGGAAAGCGTCTTGCCGATGCATTGCCGAACAGCAGCCTGATCGTCGTTGATGGCGACCACCAGCTGCCGTCGAAGAACACCGCGGAGGTCGTTGCCGCCGCAAACGCGTTGCTCGCCGTGTAGGTTCTTGCGTCAGATGAGCGTCGAAGTAATTGACACCCGCTTCATGGGCATCGAGAACGCGATCGCCTGCCACCGCGCTGGCGACGTGCTCGTCGACCCCGGTCCGGCAAGCTCGATCCACAACGTGATCGAGGCGCTGGGCGACATCGTGCCGACGGCCGTACTGCTTACGCATGTCCACCTCGATCATGCAGGGGGGATCGGCAAGCTGGTCGAGCACTACCCACTCACGCAGGTCTACATCCATGAGGTCGGCGCGCCGCACATCATCGATCCAACCCGTTTGCTGGCCAGCGCCGAGCGCGTTTACGGCGAGGACATAGCCAAGTTCGGCGAGACGATCGGCGTTCCCGAGGCCAACGTCCACACGATTTCTGATGGCGACGTCGTCGGCGGCTTTGAGGCGATCCACACGCCCGGCCACTCCGGACATCACATGGCCTACTTCCATCTCGAAACCGAGTTCGTTTGCATCGGTGACCTCGTCGGGCAGACCGTTCATCCGTTCGAGGCCCTGATGGTTTCGACGCCGCCACCCGAGGTGAACATCGAGCTCTGGATCGAATCGATCGACAAGCTCGCCGAGCGATCGCCATCCCCGTCAACCTTCGGCCTGACCCATTTCGGCCGCGTCCCGAATGTGATCGACCAAATGGAAGCCGCCAAGCGCGAGCTTCGTCGCGTCGCCGAACTCGCAAAACAGGTCGACGAAGCGACGTTTGTGCGCGACAGCGAGCAGATTCTCGAAGGCGTCCCGGCTGACATCGCCGAATCGCTCGTCACGGCGCTGCCGCCGCTGGGGCAGAACCACGCTGGATTGACCCGCTACTGGAACAAGCTCGAAGCCGGCGAACTGGCATGAGCCAGATCTAGGTTTTAGAATGTTCGGTATGACTCCGGCAACGCTTCCCGCGAGGATGTCGTCCGAGACGATCGAGCGGCCGCGCACCAGAGGCCCCGGCTCCGGCTTCGGCAGCCTCTGGCACATCATCGTCAAGAACGACGACCACAACACCTTCGACGGCGTAGCCCACGCCCTCTCACGCACACTCCCCGGCGTCACGCTCGACGGCGGCTACAAGTTCGCTGACGAGATCCACGGCCAGGGCAGCGCCACCGTCTGGTCAGGCCAGCTAGAACCCGCTGAGCTCTACTGGGAACAGCTCGCCGATCAAGGCCTGACAATGGCCCCGCTCGCGCAGAGCTGAATCGGCTTTGGAGGGCGCCGCCGGGGAGAAGTTGTCTCCTCGACTGGTGCCAACGTCTGCGGGGACAACTTCTCCCCGGCGGCTCACAACAGGCGTACTAATCGGGTTCGACAACTTCGCGCGTGGCTGCGGTGCTTACTTCAAGAATCGTTTGAGAAACGAGCGCTGGATCGTCGCTCATTGGGACGTGGCCCAGGCCCTCCAGGCGCACCCAGTCGGCGTCCGGAAGTACTGCCTTCCAGCCTGGGGAGTAGCCCTTGAACGGGAGGATCCGGTCTTTTGAGCCCCATGCGACGCGGACTGGGCCTTCCAGACCCTCCATCGTCGCCGGTGCGTTTACCTTCGGGGCGTATTCGATCATCATCCGCCATGCCGGGGTGTTGGCGGCGGCGCGGATCCACTGGGTGGCGAGGGGGCCGGGGAGGCGCTCCGGGTAGGCGACGGCGTCACGCATGGTTAGCTTGCGACCACGGGGGCGCTTGGAGAGCTCGTAGGCGATCGGTTCAAAAAGGGCAAGCTGGGCTTGGATCGTCTTGAAAATGCGTACGGCACGTTTCGATTCGGCGCTGTCGAGCCCCCAGCCGCCAGCCGGGGAGATCGCGACCGTCGAGAGCGCCCGGCGGCGTTGCGCGAGCAGGAGGACGGCCCAGCCGCCGAGCGAGTTGCCTACAAGGTGGGCGCGGTCCCAGCCGAGCTCGTCCATCTGTGTTTCGAGCATGTCGGTCAGCGTGTCGGCGATGTGGTCGCCGGGATCGGTGAACGGAATGCCGCCGTAGTGACCGGGGAGATTGATCGCCGCGACGTCGTGGTGCTCCTCGAGGTACGGCAGCAGCGGATCCCACATCACCGGGGTACCGGTGAAGCCGTGCACAAGCAGCATCGGTGACTTTCCGCTTGACGCGCCGTTGCGGCGGTTGCCGTTCGAGCTGGCACCCTTTCCATTCGATCCGGCCATCTTGACGCTCCCCAGAGTCTCTTTCGATTAGTTGTTCAACCTACGTCGGCACTGGCGGCCACTGCCGCCTCTTCGCCGTCGCCGGTGACGTGACCATGCGTGATCACTTCTTGCCAGGTATAGAGCACCGGTACCGCGAAGTGACCGGTCAACTTGGCGCGGCATTCGGACATCAGGTCGGAATTCCAGTAGCGATCCCAGTCCGACTTGTTCTCGAAGAACGCGAACTGCTTGACGATCAACTCGTCGTCGGCCTGTCGAACGATCAGGTATCCCTTGGCGCCGTAGTTGATCGCGCGCTCGGCATATGGCTTGAGCGCCTCGACGAACTCGTCACTCCTGAAGGGCGTGAGGTTCCACGCGATTTCAACTGCCTTTGCCATCGTCCTAGCCTCCAACTTCCGCGCGAATCGCCGCGGGACCGTCGGCCGTCTTGCCCTGGCCTTCCTCGGTCGCACCAACGAGAATCGCAATTTTTCCAAGGTGTTTGTTGTCGCGCAGCATCTGGTGTGACTCCGGCACCGCCTCGAAGCCCATCGTCTTCCAGAGCACCGGGCTGATCTGACCGTTGTCGATCAGGTCGTTGGCCTTCTTCGCCTCCCAGGCGTTGGCGAAGTGGCTGCCGAGAATCTCCTTCTGACGCATCCACAGGTATCGGACGTCGAAGTCGAGGTTGTAGCCGGACGTCGCACCGCAGATCACGACCTTGCCGAACGTCTTGACGCACAGGACCGACGTCGGAAAGGTCGCCTTGCCGACGTGTTCGAAGACAATGTCGGGAGCGCCGCCGAGGATTTCGGCGACGTCGTTCGAGAAGCGACGCGACTCTTTGAATCGGGCCTTCTCTTCTTCGGGAGTCTCACCGCCGACTCGCTGAAGTTTGTAGTCGCCTCGGTTGATGTAGTCCTCGGCGCCGAGCTGTTTGACCAACTCGCCCTTCTCATCCGAAGAGACGACGCCGACCGACTTACCGCCGGCCATCTTGACGAGCTGCGTCGCGAATACGCCGAGTCCGCCGGCCGCACCCCAGATCAGGACCTTGTCGCCGCCCTGAATCTTTGCGCGGTCGAGCAGCATCCGGTACGCGGTGAAGTAGGTCAGCCCGTAGCTGGCAGCCTCTTCCCAGCTGAGGTGCTTGGGCTTGGGCAGCAACTGCTGCGCCTGCACCTTGCAGTACTGCGCGAAGCTGCCCCAGGTTGTCTCGTATGCCCAGATCTGCTGGCTCGGCGCGGCGAGCGGGTCGAGCCCGTGGACTTCAACGTCCTCGTAGGAAGCCTGGTTGCAGTGCATCACGACTTCGTCGCCGGGCTTCCAGCGCGTTACGCCTTCACCGACCTTCCAGACGATTCCCGAGGCGTCGGAGCCGCCGATGTGGTGGTCCTCCGGGTGATAGCGAAAGACCGAAACGGGCTCGCCGAGCGCCGCCCAGACGTTGTTGAAGTTGACGCCGGCGGCCATCACTTTGACGACGACCTCGAACGGTCCGGGCTCCGGGCACTCGATCTCTTCGAGCTGGATCGCGTCTTCCGGCTCGCCAAGACGGTCTTCGCGGATCACCCACGCGAGCATCGTCGTGGGCAGTTCTCCCAGCGGCTGCGAGTCGTCGGCCAGCTGGGTCAGGTCGGCTTCGTTGAGTTCCAAAACGGGCATGGTGCTCCTGGGGTCTTAAGTCGTGTTTTCAGGACTTGAGTTGCGGCAGAAAATTCAGTCGCGAATCGTATCGCTGATCGCGCGGATAACCTCTTGAGCCGGTGAGGGGGATGCTCAAACCACTGAGTCGTTCAGGCGGCGCGCGGATGATCGCGTTCGCCGCAATTGTCGCTGCCTGCGCGGTGCTCGCCGGTTGCGCCGGGAACGAGAGCTACAACAACGATCCCAAGCCGCCGGCGACACGCACCGTGTCGGTGATCGTCCACGAGGATGAGATCGCCGCGTCGCCGAATCCGTTCGGGGCCGGTCCCACGCGCTTCATTGTCACCAATCAGACCGGTGCCAAGCAGCTCGTCACATTTTCAACGGATCGCGTCGATCGCGATGTCCTGGTCGATGTCCAGCAGACCGCCAACTTCAAGATGACGCTCGAAGAGGGTTTTCTTGGCATCAGCGCCGACAATTCGGCGGCGAACACGCTCGAAATAGCTGTCGGCCCCGAGCGCCCCTCGGCCCAGCAAGACCTCAACCAGCCGTAGCGGCCGGCTCGAACTCCGACGACTGCTCGACGCGCGGCGATCGCTTCAGCACGCCTGCGGCGCAGCAGAACCACAGCACGTACACCCACGAGATTGTGGCGAACACGACGTGCAGCCAGACCAAGAACTCCGGTAGCTGCTCCTGCCATTGGATCGAACCGATCAGGCCCTGGACGCCGATCAGAACGGCAAATATTGCTGACTTCATTCGGAGCTCGCGCGGTGCGTGTCTGCGCCACAAAATCACGAATACTGCGATCGCGGCGATTCCCAGAACGTCCGCCACGCGTCCGTGACGATTGACGACCCACTCGAGCGACTCGCCTCCCCGAGGTTCCCAGCGCGCCACCTCGCCCGGCTCACCCCCTGCGTGAGGGCCTGCCGCCGTCGTGAAAACTCCAGTCAGCAAAGCCGCAAAGGTCAGCGGCACCAGAGCACGGATCGACCAGGTGCTTACGGCGTCGGTCGATGCCGTCCGCGAGCCGGGCTCGTACTTGGCGCGCCAGACCAGCGCAACCGCGGCGATCATCATCACCATCGACAACCCGAAGTGCGCCATCACCCAGCCGTACTGCAGCTCGCTCTCGACTGTGAACATGCCGAGAACGGCCTGCGACAGCGCACCGATCGGCAGTAGCCATGCCCAAACCGCGAGGTCGCGGCGATATGGCCTGCGGCGCATGGCACCGATTGCGGCGGCGAAAACGGCGATTACCACGAGGCCCGACAGGGCGCGGTTGCCGAACTCGATCATCGCGTGCGACTGCAGCGGGGGATAGACCTTGCCGTAGCAACGCGGCCAGTCCGGGCAACCGAGGCCGGAGGATGTAAGGCGAACGGCGGCACCGCTGAAAACGATCACCGTGAGCGCGCCGAGCGCGAACCACGCGAACTTTGTGTACTGCTCTGGCGTGAGCGTGAAGCGCTGTTTGCGCGCGGGAGCTTCGTTTGTCGGCGTAGACATCGCTGCAAACACTAGACCGGCGCTCGCCGCCGGAACGCGTCAGTTGATCGAACTACTGCCGACGATGAATGCCGCGACGGCATCGATCTGTTCGGGAGTCAGGTCACCTTCGAAGCCGGGCATCCCGCCACCGCCGCTCTTGATTTGTGCGGCAATTTGCTCGGCCGAGAGCGTTGTTCCGTCGAGCGCTGGGCCGCTCTTGCCGCCGGATCCGGCGGGCGCGAACGTGTGGCAGCCGCCACAGCCCGCGTCGCTGAAAATCTGCTTGCCGTCGCCGGGGTTGGTGCCGGTGGCGTCAGTGTTGGTACCGCCGCAGGCGGTCACGCCGGCAATTGCCACGCAGGCGAGGACCAGCAGAAAGAAGCGCGACGCGGCCAAGTTGGCTATTTGCCGCCGGTGCTGTTCTGGCTGTGCGTCGAGTCGCCGAGCTCTTCACGGCGAGTTTCGATCTGACCAAGCTTGCGTTGGAGGCGATCCCAGGAGCGACCCTCGGCTTCGTCATACGCGGATCCCGCGAGACCTTCGAGGCTTTTAGAGTAAATGCGCCATGCCTTGGCCTCTGATTCCTCGAGCCGGGCGAGTTCCGTACCTACGGGCTGTTCACTCACTGCTGCCATGTCGGACCTCCATTCTCGCTGTTGTCGCCGATTCGGATCAATCCTGCTGTGCTGCAGTAATGCAGTTGTTGCAGTGTCCTTGTCTGCCTCGGCGGCACTTACCGGTTCCAAACAGGGTACCTGTCCGCATGACGGATGAATGCCAATTGCTGACGTCGGCCCGTGCTCGGTATCACTACCTACATAACAGTTCGACCGGGAACGGGTTTCGGTTTAGTTTGTGTTGAGGCTGGCCGTATCTACGACCCGCGCCGTTAGGCCAGAAACCGTCACATCGTCACCGATCTCTGCCTCTCGGCGCAGCACCGCCAGGGCAATTGGACCGTGCTCGGGCGAGACGACGGCCGTTCCGACCGAGCCCAGCTCGCGTCCGTCTTTGGCGATCACCGGTGCGCCGTCTTCCATCGGAAGCTCCGCCAACAATGCGCGCAGGTTTCGATTCGGCTTGCCCTTGTAGTGCATCCGTGCGACCGTCTCCTGGCCCACGTAACAACCCTTCTCGAAACTGACCGCGCGGTCGTTCAGTCCTGCCTCGCCCGGGATCGTGTTTTCGTCGAGCTCCTTGCCAAACGCCGGAACGCCCGATTCGACGCGGACCAGTTCGGCCAGCGGTTCGTCGGCCCTGCGCATCTCGGCCTCGAGTCGATCGATCACGGCGTCGACGACCGAAGTCGGCACCAGCAAGTCGAGTTGGTTTTGACCAACGACCACTGCCGTGACCTCAACGTCGGTCACTTCGAAACCTACGTGGTCGTTTTCGGCCGTGCCGAGCTGCGGCGCGGAATCGGCGAATGTGGCCAGTGCCGCGTGCGCCGACGGACCGATCAACGTGATGCGGTCGAAATCGCCGCTCAGATCTTCGGTCGTGAAGAAATAGCCGATCCGGAAGGTGTCGATCGTGTGGCGAATCACTGGCAGCAATGCGCGTTCGGCGACCACCATCACACCGCGTTCGGTGCGCAGAATGCGCATGTCGGCACGCATCTTGCCCTTCGGCGTGAGCAGCGCTGCGTACGCGCCCTGACCCGGGGTCAGCGACTCAATGTCATTCGTCACCTGGCCCTGCAGAAACTCGGCCGCGTCGTCGCCGAGTAGCGCAAGCACCCCTGGTTGGTCGCGTTTGACAAACACCGCGGATTCCCGCGCCGCGGCGTATTCGATCTCGAGTTGCTCGGTCAGCTGCATAACCGCGATCCTAACGTCGCTCCCGATCGGCCCGGTAGCTTGAGCGGTGATGCACGGACCAGGGGGACACACCCACTCGCACAGCGATAGTGACGGCGGCTCGCGGGCCGAAAACACGCGTCGCATGATTTGGGCGCTGCTGATCAACGTTGCGATGATCGTGCTCGGCATCGTCGGCGCCGTGCTGACGGGATCGCTGGCCCTATGGGCCGACGCCGGGCACGTCCTTTCGGATGTCCTGGCGATCGCGCTTGGTATCGCCGCCGCCAAGGTGGCGGCGCGGCCGGCCACCGGACGTGGCACGTTCGGGCTCGGTCGGGTCGAGATCCTCGCTGCGTTGGTGAATGGTCTGGCGTTGGTCGCGGTGTCCGTCTGGATCGCGTTCGAAGCGATCGGGCGATTCGGTGATCCGCCGGAGATCGATGGAACAGGCGTGCTGATCTTCGGATTCTTCGGGCTGCTCGGCAACGCCGTTGCCACCTGGGTGCTCGTGCGCGGCGATCGAAGCGACATCAATCTTGAGGGTGTGCTTCGGCATTCGGTGGCCGACGCGCTTGGTTCGATCGGCGTGGTGATCGCGGGCGTCGGCATCATCGCCACCGGCTGGAACGAGCTCGACCCGATCATCGGGCTGTTGATCGCGTTGTTGATTCTGCTTTCGTCCTGGCGTTTGATCCGCGAACCGGTCGAGGTGTTGCTCGAACGCGCTCCCGAAGGTGTCGACGTCGAGGCCGTCGGCATGGGGATTGCGCGGGTGAACGGAGTTCGCGAGGTCCATGATCTGCACGTCTGGTCGATCACATCGGGATTTCCGGCGCTCGCGGCACACGTCACGGTCGACGCGACGTGCGAGGTCGACGCCACGCGCGAGGGCATCGAAGAATTGCTCGAGCGCGAGTTTTCGATCACGCACACGACACTGCAGGTGACGGCGGAGCGGCTGCTGCAGATCGACGACGCCGACGACACCGTGAGCCCTGAGTAAGATCGATTCCCAATGGCTCTCGCGTCCGAATTCAACGAAGTGGTCGATGCTCTGCCCGACGATTGGACGGATCTCGAATTCGACCTACGCATCAGCGACGAGGACGACTACGTCGAAGCCGCAACGTTGTTGACCCAGTGCAACGCACAGCCCTACTCGCGCGCCGAATGGCACTGGCGCGTGCTGGTGGCTCATCGCTTTGGTCACGGCGCGGCTCCGGAGGCTGTGCACGCCACGCTTGGACTTCTCGACCAGAACGGCATCGAGGGCGAATTCGAAGTTCGCGAGATCCGCTCCGGAAGGGCCGAAACCGTGCAGATGTGGGGACAGCCCGAGGCCGTGCGTCGCGAATTCCGCGCGCGACGCGGCCTGTAGCTGCGTCTGATGGGCACCGCCTGATGGGTAGCGGCGAAATCGTCCTGCTCGGCAATGATCTGATGTTCGGGTCGAAGGTGGAGGCGATGATTCGCGAGGCGGGGTTTCAGCCGGTGCTCGCCGGCGACGCGGACGAGGCGTTGGATCGCGCGGCCACTGCGAAACTGCTGATCGTCGACCTGACGGACGGCTCCTTCGACGGAGCATCGATCGTGGCGAACGGAACGCCGACCTTCGGCTTCTACGCCCACACAGACGACGAGACCCGGCGCCGGGCGCTTGCAGCCGGATTCGCAATAGTCGTGCCTCGCTCGCGCATGATGCGCGAGGGTGCTGAATTGATCGCGACCACGGCCGCCAACTAGCTACCGCCGCGTCGCGACGCAGTCTGCAAGAACCAGTCCGCTTTGCAGGATGGAAAACGCTGTGCGCGAACGAAACCACGTCGAAGCACTTCCGTGTCCGCGCTCAGCGCAATTCACTTCACTAGGAGCTTTAGTCGTGGAAAACTCATCAAAATCGAAGGCTCTGATCGCCGAACTGATCGGTACCTACGCCCTCGTCCTGTCGATCATCATGGCCGTCTCGATCTATGTCGGCGTAGCCACTGAGGCGGGCGGCCAGCTGCTGCCGAACGTGGTTGTGCCGTTCATCGCGTTCGTCCACGGTTTCGTGCTGTTCGTGATGATCCAGACGCTGGGCGCAGTCTCAGGCGGTCACTTCAATCCGGCCGTGACGCTCGGGTTGCTCTCGATCGGCAAGATCAAAGGTGCCGATGCTGCCAAATACGTAACCGTCCAAGTGATCGGCGGAACGCTCGCCGGTGTGACGTTGGCGTTGGTGCTCAACGATCTCGGAACGTCGGTCAAGTTTGGTTCGCCGTCGATCGATCCTTCGATCTCGCTCGCGAGCGGGATCGTGCTTGAGGCGATCTTCACGTTCCTCCTGGTCTGGACGGTCGTCGCGACCGCCGTCAATCCGAACGGCCCGAAAGAGTGGGCGCCGGTCGCGATCGCCACATCGCTTGCGCTCGGAGTCTTTCTGATCGGATCGCTCACCGGTGCAAGTCTCAACCCGGCGCGCGCGTTCGGTCCGGACTTCACGAACATGCTTTTCGGTGACGGTGGATTTGGCTCGGTCCGCGACTTCGTACTTGCCTACGTCGTCGGCCCGATCGCGGGTGGCGTGCTCGCGGCGACGCTCTACAACGCGCTCTACATCGAGAAGCCTGCGCCGACCGCCCCCGCACCGTCGGAAGCTTCGCCGCTCTAGACATCGCCATTCCTGGTTGACGGTTTCCGGGCGCCGCGACATCGCGGCGCCCGAACCGGCAAAATGGAGATCGAATCGCAATCGCATCCACCCGAATGAGGAGGAAGCATGAAATTCGATCGAATCCTCGTAATCGCAAACGAAACGATCGCCGGAAAACCACTGCACAGGCAGATCGCCGAGATGGCGTCGGATCGGGCCGAGGTGATGGTCGTCGCACCGGCGCTCAGTTCGCGACTGAAGTATGCGTTCTCCGATGTCGATGGCCCGCGCGAGGAGGCGCGTGGTCGGCTCGATGAGTCGCTCGCGTTGATGGCAGAGAGCGGCATCCGCGCGACCGGCGAAGTGGGCGACGCGAACCCGACACTCGCATTCGAAGACGCATCGGCGGTTTTCAACCCCGACACAGTGATCGTCTCGACGCACCCCGAGGGTCGCTCGAATTGGCTCGAGAACGGCGTGGTCGAGGAGATTCGCGAGCGCACGCAGATCCCCGTCACGCACGTCGTCGTCGATCTCGACGCCGTCGAGCACACACCGCGAACGGCGACCGCCTGACGGCGACACCTGCACGTAGAACACGAGGGCGCGCTGCACCGGGAGATAAAGTGGCCCGATGCAACGCGTCACCTATTCGCGCAACTACACGATTTCGTTGTCGCGCACCTGCCGTTGCTATTGCAAGTACTGCGCCTTCGCCACTCACCAGGCGCATCTTCGGGGACCGAAGGAGGTCGAGAACCTGCTCGGGCTGGCCGAGCGCAAGCGCGCCAAGGAGCTGCTGATCCTGACGGGCGAGGCTCCCGACGAACATCCCGAGGTCAAGCAAAAACTCGCCGCGATCGGCCACGACAGTTTCATCGATTACGTCGTCTGGGTCTGCGAACGCGCGTTGGAGCGCGGGATCCTGCCGCACACCAATCTGGGTGTGATGACGCGCGCCGAGATGGCGAAGCTTCGTGAGGTCACTGCCTCGCAGGGGTTGATGCTCGAATCCACGTCGGAGCAGTTGATGGAAACCGTGCACGCGGGCTCGCCCACCAAGCATCCAGAAGAGCGCCTACGAACGATCGAACTCGCCGGCGAGCTTCGCGTTCCATATACGACCGGCATCCTCGTCGGTATCGGCGAGACCGCGGCCGATCGAATCGACAGTCTGCAGGCGATTGCCGATTTGCACGAGCAGTACGGCCACATCCAGGAAGTAATTCTGCAGAATTTTGTGCCGCATCCGCGCTACCACGGCCAGGACGTAGGGGCAATCGCCGAGGAGGCCGCCGACGACCTCTGGCGCACCGGTATGGCGGCGGATGGCGACCATGTCGACGCGACGCGCTTGCCCGAGTGGGCCAATCCCGTGTCGATCGACGAGATGCGTGAGCTGGTGCGTGCGACGCGGCAGCTGATGCCCGACGTCGGTATCCAGATTCCGCCGAACCTCGCCGACTGGTGGCCCGATCTGGTTGAGGCCGGAGCGACAGATCTCGGCGGGCTGTCAGCGAACGGCGACCACATATCGCCCGAGTTGCCGTTTCCGTCGCCGAAGCAGGTTCGCGAGCGATTGGCGGACGACGGCTACGCGCTCGGCGAACGGCTCTGCGTCTACCCGCAATACATCAGCGACGACTGGGTCGCTCCGGCGGTGCTCGACACCATCAAGCTGAACTACTGGACGTTCATCCCGCGTGGCGAACGCAGCCGGTCGGTCAGTCGTGAGGTTGCTGACGAGGGCTACGTGCTCGACGCAATCGCCAAAGGCCGCGAGGGCCTTCGGCTCGATCCACCTGAATTGACAGCGCTGTTCAGCGAACGGCGTCCCGAGCTGATTGAGAATCTGCGCGCCGCCGCTGACGATCTGCGGCACGAACTCGTCGGCGACGACGTCAGTTTCATCGTCAATCGCAACGTCAACTTCACGAACATCTGCACCGTCGGCTGCGCCTTCTGCGGGTTCGGTCAGAGTCGCCGCTCGCCCGATGCCTACCTCGCCGACGAAGGCGAATTTCGCGAAAAGGTCGCCGAAGCGATCGAGTTCGGCGCGACCGAGCTGTGCATGCAGGGCGGGATCCATCCGGACTACGAACTTGAGGACTACGGCCGATGGCTTGAGATCGCCCGCGACGAAGCTCCCGAGATCCACTTGCACGCCTACTCGCCGATGGAAATCGCAAACATGATCGATCGGTCCGGGCTCACGGCGATGGAGGTTTTCACGTACTTGAAGGAGCGCGGTCTCGGGTCAACACCCGGTACCGCCGCCGAGGTGCTCGACGATGCCGTCCGCGAGCGAATCTCTCCGAACAAACTGCCCGCTGCGCGCTGGGTGGAAATCATCGAGGCGGCGCATGCGGCAGGGGTTTCGACGACCTCAACGGTGATGTTCGGCCATATCGAAGAGGCGTGGGAGCTGGCGCGTCACATGATCGTCATTCGCGACCTCCAGGAGCGTTCGCTCGCTGGGGGAGGCGCAGCGATCACGGAGTTTGTGCCGCTGTCCTTCATCCCGTACCAGACGATGCTTGGTCGCACGCATGGCATCAGTGAGCTGAGCCGCGAAGAAAACCTCAAGCACACCGCGGTCTTTCGCCTCGCGCTGGGGCACACGATCAAGAACGTCCAAGCCAGCTGGGTGAAGATGGGCCTCGATGCAGCCACGGAGGCACTGCGTTGGGGCGTCAACGACCTCGGTGGAACTCTGATGGAGGAATCGATTTCGCGTGCCGCCGGATCGCTCCATGGCTCGCGGCTGGATCCGATCGACTTGGTCGGCGCTGCGCATGCTGCGAATCGCGCGGCCTACCAGCGCGACACGCTCTACACCGGACGCCTGGCCGAGTACCCGTTGCCGGTGGCGACGGCGGCCTGACCGCCTTTTCCGAACCGGCCGGGACTATTCCTCTTCCGAGCGCAGCGCGCGCGACTGTTTCGGGTCACCGGTCGTTGGCGCAATCACGTTGCGCAGTGATGCGCCGCCGATCTTGCTCGCGAGATCTGTGCCTCGCGGGAGCCGTCCACCGCGCTGACGCTTTTGCCAGTACATCGCCTGGTCCGCCAGCTCCATGGCGCGAACCGGCGAGGGAGCTTCTGCCAGCGACTGGTGTCCTGCCGAGAAGCTCACGCGGGCGTCTTCACCCTTGAGGTAGCGCTCGAGCGTTTCCCGCGCTCGCTCGCGGAACAAAGTTGCCTCTTCACTGTTGGCGCAGCCGACGAGGATCGCGGCGAATTCGTCGCCACCGATGCGGCCGACCACGTCGGTTTCGCGCGCGGCCTCCTGCAGCGCCTGGGCGCAGAGCTGGAGTACGCGGTCTCCCGATGCGTGACCAAAGCGGTCGTTCACGGATTTGAAGCCGTCGAGGTCGACGAGCACCAGATAGGACTCGACCGTCCCGCGGCGGCTCAGCTTCCATTCGCGAGCCAGCGCGCGCTCGAAGCCACGGCGGTTGGCAACGGCGGTCAAAGCATCGGTGAAGGCATCGCTGCGCAGCTTCTGGTTGTGCTCCACGAGATCGTCGTGCTTCTGGCGCAGTTCCTGTTCCTTCATCTCACGATCGAGTTCGTTGACGATCACACGTCCGAGCACCGTCATCAGTTCGGTCTCGTTGCGCGTGAAGCGTTTGACCGTGTCGGAGATCGCACAAAGCGTGCCGAAGTGGCTGCCGTCATGGAGTTCGAGTGGGATTCCGACGAAACTGTTCGAATTCTTCACTTCTGGATTCGCCAGGATCGCCGGCGCGGGATCGACTATGCCCGAGGCAACCGAGTTGGGCATCAGTGCCATCGTCTGGCCGTTGCTGATCCCAAACGTGTCGGAGCCGCGAAAGTCCACGATCCGCAGCAGCTGGGATTCCTCGTCGTGGTAGGCGACGAAAACGGCGCAGTCGGGCAGTTGGCGCTCGAGCAGATCGAGCACCGTCGCCGTCGCTTCCGTGAAGTCATAGAAACTGCGCGCAGTTTCGTGGTTCGTACCGTTCACTGTCCTGCTCAATTGCTCATGAGACTGGATCGGCGATGGGGTCGCCGATCAGGTCATCTGGGGATCGCCGAGTTTTTGCGCTCGCGGCCGACTCAAGACCTGCCGTCGCGCGCATCTTCACAAGGCCACGCACGATCAATATGCCAGAAAATCCTCGAAGTTCATTCTCATCCATGAAATATCCATAATATCGAGTAGCTCGTTTCCATGCTACTAGCTATTTTTGGTGTAGTCAAGGGGTATTCCTGCATGTTGAGCTACCTCAAACTCACAAAACTCGTGGGTAAGTCAGCTTTTTATTGACGCCGTGTCGATTAGCGGAAGAGGCGTGTCGACTAACGGAAGAGGTCTTGCGAACGCTCGCGCAGGCCCGCCACCGCACCGCTGCCGTCGATGTCGCGCACGAGGTCGCCGCGTCCGCGCACGATCACGACTGGATGGCCGCTCGCCTTGGCACGCGCGAGGTCTGCTGCCGCGGCGATCTCATCGGCCACGGCAGTGACTGTTGCCGCGAGGTCGCGGCCGTTGGAATCGGCGCTACCGCGCAGATCCAGCAGCGGTTCGATACCTGCGCAGCCGATCGCCACATCGGCCTGGCCAGAGCGCCATGCTCGTCCGAAGCTGTCGGTGATGATCACGGCCGGTGCGACCCCGAGTCGCTCTCTGAATCCGTCGCGGATTCGCCTCGCAGACGAGTCTGGGTCGATCGGCAGCAAAAGCACGCGGTCGCCGGACACGTTCGACGAATCGATGCCCGCGTTGGCGCACACAAATCCGTGTTGCGACTCGACGATCAGTACGCCCGGAACCGCACGCAGCACCGCTCGGCTCTCGTCGAGGATCAGCTGCACGATCGCCGGGTCTTTTTCGGTTTCGGCGGCCAACTCGCGAGCGCGGTCCGTGGGCTCGACCGCCGTGAGATCACAGAACCGACCCTCTGACTTGCTGACGATCTTCTGGGCGATCACGACGACGTCGTCGTCACCGATCGGTTCGGCGCTGCCAACGATCAATTCGACGAGATCGTCACCGGGTGCGACCTCGGGAATGCCCTCCAGCGCGACTGCCTCGACCTTCACCTGGCGTAGCCCCCGGGCAACCGTCGACGGTCGGTCATCAGCGTTGCTACAACCGCTTCCGTGTTGATCGCGTTGTGATCCGACTCGGCGAGTTGCTCGGCGAGTTCGAGCAGATCGTCGGACGTGTCGAGGTCGAGCGCCAACGTCGGCACTTCCACTGCGATCGTCCTCAGGCTCGCAGCGAGGCCGAGCGCAAGATGACGCTGTCGGCTGTCGGGTCCGAAGGACGGCGCGATCGCGTCCGGTGGCGAAATCACAAGCGCGTTGGTGCCGGAGCCCATGCGGTCTGGGACAACGGCGAGTTGCATTCGGTCGAGATGAAAACGTTCGAGGGTGGCGTCGAGTTCGACCGGGTCGAGCAGGGGGCAGTCTCCGGGCAGCATCACGACGGTGTCGAAACCGTGTTCGATCGCCCATGCCGCCCCGAGTTTGGCGGCCTCGCTGTGACCGCTCAAGTCGTCTTCCAGGATCGCGTCGGCCACGCCGCCGGCCAGCTCGGCGATTCGTGGCTCGGCGCTGACGACGACCAAGGCGTCGAGCGCTTGCGAGTTCGCGAGCGCAGCGAGCACGTCGCGCACCATCGCTTCGGCGATCATCCTGCGCTGGTCACTTCCCAGTCCGGTGGCGAGGCGCTCCTTTGCGTCGCCGAACGGCTTGACCGGCAGCACGGCGCAGGTCGTCTTGCCACGCCGCGATGGGTTGCGAGGTCGGGGGTCGTTGCTCACAGTGAAGCTCCGTAGCGGAGTATCTCTGCAGCAACGGCGCGTGTGCTCTGACGGTCGGGCATTGAAACGGAAGCGAGGTGGTGTGGTCGTCCGATCACTGGCTCATCCGCGACCCACGCATCCACGAGATCGCCGTAATAGGCGGCGACGCCGGCCACCTCCGGCTCGTGACCCGCGGCAACCAAGAACTTCTCAGTCGGGCCCTTCATCACGGCGCCTTCCACGAATGGGCTCACCGCGAGTACGGGCGCTCGGGAGTCCTCGATCGCTTCGCGAATACCGGGAACCGCGAGGATCGGACCGATGCTGATGATCGGGTTTGAGGGTCCGACGATGATCAGGTCTGCAGTGTCGACTGCGGCGAGTACCGATGCGGTCGCGCGAGCGTGCTCCGCTCCGCCGAACTCGACCCGAACGATTTCCGGTTCGCTCTGGTCCTGAATCAAGAACTGTTGAATTCCCCGCGAACCGGACCTCGTTTCGACGACCGTACGGACCGGCTCGTCGCACATCGGCAGCACCGTCGCTCCTCCGGTCGGGTAGTCGGCCATCGCCAGTCGGTGAGCCTCGGTCAGCGATTTGCCGTCCGCAAGCGCGGCGCCGCGCCGCGAGCAGACTGCCAGATCGTCGTCGCCCAGCTCGAACCAGATTTCTTCACCGGCTTTCCGGCGACGGTCCATCGTCTCGTGCGTTTCGCCGCGAACGCCGAACCCGCGCTCATCGAGCGCGTCGGCCAGACGAAAGCTGATCAGGTCGGGATCGGGGGATACGTGAACGTCGTAGATCTCGATGTCGTCTCCGGTGTTGGCGATCACGTTCAGCTGACCGGGTCGTTCGGCCGGTTCGCCATCGAAGCCGTGCAGGATGTCGCGCAGGCCCACTGCCAACTTGGCACCGCCGGTACCGCCGGCGAGCAGGGCGCAGTTCAGCTCGGCGTTTGCCATTCACGGTCCGGCAACTGCGTGAACTGAATGCCGGCGTGTGTCTTGTAGCGAATGTTCACACCGATCAGCAGTGCGGTGATCTGTTCGGCGATTCGCGCTGCCTCGAGCGGACCTCCGTCGACCGCGCGCAACCCGGGGATCAATTCGATCAATCCTGCGACACGGGCCTTGGCGGCCTTCTTGTTGCCGCAGACCAGGACGTCTTCTTCGTGAACGTTTTCGAGATCTCCGAGTGTGACGGCGCTGACGGTGTGCAGTGCCGAAACCACGGTCACGCCATCCGCTGCCATCTCCTGTGCCTGTTGCGCCGCGGAACCCTGCCAGACGCCAATCGTGCGCGTCGCCTTTCCGCTTACGGCCGCCGCGAGTGGCACGGTTGCGTCGACGAGGATCTGCCCCTCGGTCATCGCGTTCTTCAGATTCGTGAGGTTTTCCGATTGCGCCCGGAACGGCACGGTCAGAAAAACCACCTCGCAGCCGCTTACGGCGTCCTCGTTCACGTGGCCGCTGACCGGCGCATTTGCATCGTCGAGGCGGCTCTGGACCCGGCCTGCTGCCTCCTCTGCCGACTCAAGCTTGCGCGAGCCGATGCGTACGTTCACGCCGGCCTTGGCCAACTGCAACGCAAGTGCGGACCCCAGGGCTCCGGTGCCACCGACGATCGCGACGGGTGAGGTCTGGTCGGACATCGCGGGCGATCCTAGCCGTCGCGCGCGGTTAGGCTTCACGGCGTGACGCCTGCCCCGCAACTCTCACCGGGACTTTCGTACGACCACGAGTTCTCCGTGACCGACGACCTCGCGACCGATGTCGGCGGAAGCGTCGCGAATCGAGTGCTTGCGACGCCGCGGATGATCGGTGTTATGGAGGGGACTTCGATGCGCGCCGTCTGGCCTGCATTGCCCGAAGGGGCGACTTGCGTGGGTTACGAAGTCTGCGTTAAACACGTCTCCTCGGCACCGCTCGGCGGCGATTGCGTTTGCAGCGCCGTGTTGACCGACGTGATCGATGGTCGCAAGCTGCGCTTCGACGTCAAGGTCACCTACGACGGCCGCACCGTCGGTGTTGGCACGCACGAGCGGCGCATCATCAACGCTGGCAAATTCGACGGCCGCAATGCGGCTGCAGATGCGGTGACCGGGTCCGCTGGGAGTGTTTCGTGACCGATCTTCCGAAACGGGCAAAGATTCGCGAGGTCGGTCCGCGCGACGGTTTTCAGAACGAACCCGAGGTGGTCGCAACAGACGACAAAGTGCGGATCATCGACCAGCTGACGAAGACCGGGCTGACGCATTTGGAGGTCACTTCGTTCGTGCGCCCCGATGTGATCCCGCAGCTGGCCGATGGGGCGGAGGTGCTTGCGCGAATCGAGCGACGCGCCGACGTGAAATTCGGAGTTCTCATACCCAACCGCCGGGGACTCGAGAACGCGCTGAAGCTGCGCGACCATTTTGACGAGGCGAGCTTCTTTCTCTCGTCTTCGGAGACGCACAACATGAAGAATGTCAATCGTACGGTCGGGCAATCGCTGGCCGAACTGTCGGGTGTGGCCGAGGACGCACGCGCCGAGGGACTGCGCTGCGTGGCTGTGATCTCGACCGTGTTCGGCTGCCCCTACGAGGGCAAGATCGAGCCTGAACGCGTATTCGAGATCACCGAGCAGTTGGTCGAATTCGGCTGCGCCGAGATCGGATTTGCCGACACAACGGGTATGGCCAATCCGCTGCAGGTCGGGGAGTTCTTCGGCGACGCGTTCGAGCGATTTCCGAACGTCGAGCTGACCGCGCACTTCCACAACACCAGAGGCCAAGGACTCGCGAACGTACTGGCAGCCGTTCAGTCTGGCTGCGCATCGTTCGAGTCGTCGTTCGGCGAAATGGGCGGCTGCCCGTTCCCGCCCGGCTCGACCGGCAACGTCGCGACCGAGGACGTCGTCTCGATGCTTCATGAGATGGGGATTGAGACGGGGATTGACCTTCCCGCCCTGATCGAATGCTCGCGCGCGATGCAGGAGGCGCTGGGCCGCAATCTGACCAGCCATGTGCTGACCGCCGGACCCGTCGACTGGGCTGGAGAGGCTTAGCCGAGCGTTTCCCGCGGTGACGCCAAGCAGTTTGTCGGATTGATCCCGATGCCGTTGCCAAGCGAGTTTCTGCCGCATGCCCTGTCCATGCGGCGTGCTGCACGGACAGGGCATGCGGCGAAAAAGCCTTTGTCCATCGGGTTCTTGGTTTTTGGCGTTTGGACCGCACCTGGAATTCCGCGCACCAGATCGTTTGCCGCCGAACAGCCGCGAAACCGCAAATATCCCCGAATTAGTTCGATAAATACCTAAGATAGGGTATAAAGTAGCCCCTCGAATCGGCCGACAACTCAATCACCGACAGGCCTTTAACAGGCCCTAGTCCAGATCGAATGCGCCTTGGGGGCCGAGCCCAAGACGTTTTCCGGAAACGCGTTGGGGGCCGAGCCCGACGCGTTTCCCATTTAAACACCCCCTCTCCCCAGCCCGCCCAGAACACGGTTTGCCAAAAGGCAATCCTTGTGGAAGTGTTGCGGGATTGACTTAGACTGCGCGGGGATGAGGGAGGATGGGGAAACGGTCGCTTGGACTCCGACCGCTGAGTATGTGGATCAAGCCAACGTTTCTCGCTTGATGCGCGAGTACGGAGTTGACTCGATCTCCGAATTACGTGCGGCGACCACCGAGGATATTGCGAAGTACTGGCAAACCGTCGTCGACGATCTCGCGATTCCATTTGCCAAACCGTTTGATCGCGTGATGGATGATTCCGAAGGAATCAAATGGACCAAGTGGTTCACCGGTGGCGAGATCAACATGACGTCTGTCTGCGTCGACCGTTGGGCGGACGACGCCGAGGCCGCCGTTCAACCAGCTGTGATCTGTCAGCGCGAGGACGAATCCGTTGAACAACTGACGTTCGCCGACCTGCGCCGTGAAATCGATGCGCTCGTCATCGGTATGCGCGAGATCGGGATCGGACCCGGCGACAACGTCGGCGTCTTCATGCCGATGACTCCGCGCGCGGTGATCGCCAGCTACGCGGTCGCCAAACTCGGTGCCGTCTACCTGCCGATCTTCTCCGGATTCGCGGCGTCGGCAGTTGCCGCGCGACTGAACGACGCGCACGCGAAGCTGCTGATCACCGCGGACGGTGGAGCGCGGCGGGGCAATGCGGCGCCGATCAAACCGGTCGCCGATGAAGTCGCAGGGCTGGTGCCGAGCCTGCAACACATGGTCGTCGCGCGCGAACAGGGCAATGAGATCTCGATGACCGACGGTCGCGATCTTGAATGGGAAGACGTAGTGGGACCGCATCGCGGCGAATCGGCCAAGGCTGCCGTGACCGGCAGTGAAGACCCGGTGATGGTCGGCTACACATCCGGGACAACCGGAAAGCCCAAGGGTGCCGTCCATGTTCACGGCGGCTTCACCGTGAAGATGATCTCCGAGGTTGCCTACCAACTCGACGTCCACGCCGGTGACAGATTCATGTGGGTAACGGACATGGGCTGGATCATGGGCCCCGTCAACATGCTCGGCGCGCACGGCCTGGGGGCGACGATGGTGATGATGGAGGGTGCCCCCGACTGGCCCGACGCATCGCGGCTCTGGAAGTTCGTGGAACAGCAGAAAATCAATGTGCTCGGAATCTCGCCGACACTGATCCGTGCCCTGCAGTCACGCGGTGACGGCTTCACCGAAGGATTCGACCTGTCCAGCCTGAGAATCCTCGGTTCGACCGGCGAACCCTGGAACGAAGAGCCATACCGCTGGCTGATGAAGGTCACCGGCGAGCGCGTGCCGATCATCAACATCAGCGGCGGTACCGAAGTCGGCGCGTGCTTCCTCACGCCGTTTCCGGTCGAACCGATCAAGGCCTGCTCGTTGGGCGGCGCGTCGCTGGGGATGGATGTCGACGTCTTCGACGCCGATGGCAATCCCGTTCGCGGCAAGGTCGGCGAGCTTGTCTGCAAGCAGCCCTGGCCGAGCATGACGCGCGGCGTGCTCGGTGATCCGGAACGCTACGAATCGAGCTACTGGAGCACATACCCGGACATTTGGCGTCACGGCGACTGGGCGATGGTCGACGACGACGGAGACTGGTTTTTGTTCGGACGTTCCGACGAGGCAATAAACGTCGCCGGCAAGCGGCTCGGGCCGGCCGAGGTCGAAGGCATCCTCGTCGCGGACGCACGCGTGGCAGAGGCGGCGGCGATCGGCGTGCCGGACGAGACGAAGGGTGAGACTGTGTGGTGCTTCGCCGTTCCGAATCCGGGCTCCGAACATGACTACGACGAGCTGTCGGCGGACCTCGCACAGGCAGTTGCAAACGAACTCGGTCGCCCATTCAAACCGTCGAAGGTGCTGATCGTGCCGGCATTGCCAAAGACCCGCTCGGCGAAGATCCTCCGCCGCGCGGTACGCGCTGCCGCTTTGGGTGAGGACCCCGGCGATCTGTCGAGCGCCGAGAACCCCGAGGCGCTCGACGCGATTCGCGAGGCGATCAACCAGTCGTGAAGCCGCTGGCGCCGGTCGGGTCGAGCCAGCTGACTTCGACCATGTCGACTTGCGACATCCGCGAGCCTTCGCGGGCGACCCCGACCATTTGTTCGACGGCATCCTTCGATCCCTCGAAGTAGCACTCGACGGTTCCATCCGGCATGTTGACTGCGCTGCCGGCAACGTCGCGCTCGAGCGCCGCGCGCCGGATCGTGTCGCGGTAGAACACGCCCTGTACGCGGCCGCTCGCCACGACGCGCGCTCGAACGTACCGATCAGAATGCATATGCCCGGGGAGAGACTCGAACTCTCACGCCCAAAGGACACGGCATTTTGAGTGCCGCGCGTCTACCGATTCCGCCACCCGGGCTTGGGTGAAAAACTTACAGCCCCGGTCGCGGAATCGGAAAGACGCGCGAAGCGTCTGTACAGATTGTCCGCCACCCGGGCAGGGCCGCCGAAAAACTTCTAGCGGGACAAATCTAGCTGGCCGGCGCAGCGTTGGCTGGCGGCGCGGGCGGCGGCGCCGTTGCCGATTCGAGCGGAGGGCCACCGGGCTCGCCGGGCTTGATCTCTTCCTCAACGCTCCACTGCTGGCTGAAACCCCACATCGCGACAACGATCAACAGCATCTGAACGGGGATCAGCGAGAGCGTGATGATGCCGAGCACCGCGTCGGGAAGCGTTGGGTCGGTGTAGCCGGTCTTGTCGCGCGCAAACCAGGCCGGGCCGGCGACGAGCGCGAACACGCCCAGCATCACTGCCATTGCTGCGATTACCGGCAGCACGCCGCGATTCCACCTGTAGACGTAGCCGGCGAAGATTCCGTACATCACGATGAAACCGATGTGCAAGGCCTTGGCGCCGACGAGCGTCGCCCATCCGCCCAGCGCAACGACAACCAGCATGAAGATCGTGATCGCCAATAAAGCGAGCACTCCCAATCGCGCGGTCTGCGATTCCGGCAGGTCCCTGTTCGGGTGCCGGACAGGCGGCTTCTCCTCGGCCGCTGCTACATCCTCCCACAGCATCGAGCGAAGTCTAGACTCTCGCACGGGCGTGCGCCAACATCCCTCGACGGATGCACATGATCGCCCGATAGAAAGAAGCGAACTACCTGCGGATGTGGCGGAATTGGTAGACGCGCTGGCCTTAGGAGCCAGTGGGCGAAAGCTCGTGGGGGTTCAAGTCCCTCCATCCGCACTGTTGTCGCTGGTGACGACCGACTCCCTCATGGGTGCCTTGAAAAAATCACTCGCAGTAGTCGCGCCGGTGCGGGCGGCGATTGCGCGCGCAACGAGCAGCCCGGAGCGTGCGTTGTATTTGGCGGCGGCGACTGCATTGACGGTCGCCGGAGCGAAGAGTTCGCGACGCACCGAGGTCGTCGTCAAGCCGCTGATCATGGTGTCGCTGCAGCTCGGGTTGGCTCGCACACGATTCAGCAGATCGGACGCCGACAACGCGTTGCTGTTCGGCGCGACAGGTGCATCGCTGATCGGCGATTGGTACATGCTCCAAGAGGAGTTCGCATCGACGCAGGCAGAATCCGATCGTTGGCTCAAGCGCGGTGCCTTGTGCTTTGCCGTAAATCATGCGCTGATGATTGCGCTGGCACTCAAGCACGGCGCCCGCCCGACCAAACGCGATGCGCTGATGCGATTGGGATCGCTGGCCGAGGCCAAGCTCGTGCTCTACGCCAGCAACCGTGAGATCTTCGTGCCGATCGCCTGGTATTCGGCGGCGTTGACCGCGATGTCGACGGTGATGGCCAGTCCATCGCTGATTCCGGCCGAAACGCCCGCTGACGATCCGCGGCGCGGCCTCGAACTCGGCGGCCTCAGCTTCGTCGCGTCAGACGGCATGATCCTGCATCGCAGGACCTTCTTCAAGGACACCGTTGCGGGCTCCGCAGCCGAGGCCTTTGTCCTGGCCAGCTACGCGCTCGCGCAGATGCTGTTGGTCGACGGCTTGGAGAGGCTCGCGCAGTTGCCGCAAACCGAGGCCAGATAAACTCGCCCGCGCATGGGCCAGTGGCCAAATTGGCTAAGGCACCGGTCTCCAAAACCGGGGATTCCAGGTTCGAGTCCTGGCTGGCCCGTCTCTCTTTTCGCTCTGTTTGAATTTGCCTGTGCGCCCAAACATCTTCAGCGGTGATTTCGATCAGGAGCGCGACGGCGACGGAGCCGTCAAGCGGCAGAACTTTGTCGCGCGCAAGGCGGGCTCGAATTGGATCGGGGCGACTGTCTGGGAGTTGGAGCCAGGGGCGACCGCGTACAAGTACCACTTCCACTACGGGGAAGAGGAGTTGCTGATCGTGCTTGACGGCAGTCCGACTCTGCGCACTCCGGAGGGCACGAGCGAGCTGTCGGCCGGGGACGTCGTGAGTTTTCTCGTTGGACCCGACGGTGCTCATCAAGTCGTCAACAACTCGGACACGGTCGTTCGGTTTTTGGCGGTGAGCGCCGGGGAGGACGCGGACATCGTGAAGTATCCGGAGACGGGGGAGACGCTGGTCAGCTACCGGCGCAGCCATCCGGATGGTTTCAAGGAGATTCTCAGGGGCGACGCTTGAGCCTCGTCCGAGATTCCGTGGAAATCACCTAGACGTTGCGACGCCCGGCTCTTTACGGTGGAGTCATGGAAATCTCATCCGCTCCGACCAACGGGGCATATTCAAATATCAAGACTTACTCACCGGCGAATCAGGTCGCCTGGTTCGGGTTCGGTTCGCTGGTTGCTTTCGCATTGCCGTTCGTGGGGAGCAGTGTGCTCGAGCTCCAGCACGACCTCTACCTGTTGTTCTACGGAGTTGGTGTGACCGCGTTGCTTTATTCGTACGTGCGCGCAACCGACGTTGACGTAGGTGCGTTGTTCAGGCGAAACTGGATTCCGAGTCTCGCGATTGGAGTGGTCCTTGCAGTACTGCTGATCTTCAATGTGCTCTCCGAGGATGCAACCGAGCGTCCGGACGGGATCTATTTCGCGTTTGAGCTGTTCTGGCGCGGCGCGGTCTACGGGTCGATCGACGCGCTGCTGTTGACCGTGTTCCCGTGCGTCGTCGTACTGTCGATTCTGGGCGGGCGGTTGCTCACGGTCAGGAGAAAGCTCTTGTACTTCTTCGTTTCGCTTGCCCTCGTGCTGACGATCACCGCGATTTACCACCTTGGGTATGACCAATACCGCCAAGACGGGGTTCGAGGGCCTGAGATCGGCAACACGTTGATTTCCTTGCCGATGCTCCTGACTGCCAACCCGGTGGGTTCTGTGGTGGATCACGCGGCCATGCACATGGCGGCGGTCGCGCATGAGTATGAGACCGAATTGAGGCTGCCGCCGCAGGTCGAAGTCGAGTGAGTCCTCTCCTCCGCGTAGAATCGTGACTCCTGCGGGCGCTGCACGTATGCTTCGCCCACTACGCGGGCGCTGCACCTATGCTTCGCCCACTACGCGGGCGCTGCACCTATGCTTCGCCCACTACGCGGGCGAAGTGTTGTGGTTGCACAGGAGCCTTCCAAGCTCTTAGGGCGGGTTCGATTCCCGTCGCCCGCTTGGGACGGTGGGGACGATTCTGAGCGGCGTCCTCCGCGGCTCACGACCGGATGGTCGCTTCGCCTTGTGCGTCCTTGTCAGAATCGGCCCCAACGCACAAAGCTAAGGAATCGGAGAAGATGAAGAAGCCATTTTTCAAAGCCGAGCCAGTGGATGCATCGTTCTTTGACTCAGCACCTGAGAGGCTTGTTGGCACCTTCGAGATCGCTCGGCCAGCGGCTGACGTGTGGGCGGAGCTGGTCAGTGATTCGCCGCTCTCTTGGTGCCGAATCCTCGGCGATGGGATCGAGTGGACCTCGGACCGCCCGTTCGGCGTCGGCACCACGCGCACGGTCAAGGCGCTGAAGGGCTTGAGCGAACTGCATGAGTACTACTTCCGTTGGGAAGAAGGCCGCCAGCACTCCTTTTACGCAATCGAGGGCAGCGCACCGCTCTTCAAACGCTTTGCCGAGGACTATCTCGTCGAGCCGACCGGTGAGAACTCATGCCGCTTCACCTGGACGTTCGCCTGGGAGCCGACGTTGATGGGCAAGGGTCCAGCCAATAAGTGGATCCTCGGCACGCTGATCAAGGACACGCGCGAGCACTTCAACGCCGCCTAGCTCTTCGCGGCGAAGTGCCGTTGCAGCCGGTGATGGCGGTAGCGGAAGACTGCCCTGAAGATCGGTTTTAGCAGCGCGCCCGGGATCGGCAGGCGCGGCTCCCACGCGACGTGGTCGGTGACAGAACAGCCGGCTTCGGTGTTCACGACCACACGGTCGTGGTGCCAAAGGCGCTGCGTGAGCATCGTCGATCGCTCGTGAAACTCCGTGCCCGGTCCGATCGATTCGAGCACGAGATCGTCGTAGTCGATCGGGATCAATCCGAACAACAACAGCCAGCTGCGGCAGATTCGCTCGCCTGGAGTGACCGCAGCGAGTCCGGCCTCGCGCACCGCAGCGGGCGCGGTCATTTTCAGGAGCGGCCGAAACTCGTCGTTGATTCCCTCAAACGTCGTCATCCGTGCCCATGCTGCGTCGGCGCCGCACGGAAGCTCACTGGTCAGCTCGAATTCGGCGCGCCGATTCACGCGACGGACACTACTGGCAACGCGGGCTCTGCTCGCGAGCGAATACCATGCCTGCCGACCGGGGAGTGGCGCAGTCTGGTAGCGCACTCGGCTGGGGGCCGAGCGGTCGCAGGTTCAAATCCTGTCTCCCCGATTTGTCGTCCGCAACACCAGTCGAAGAGAGCGTCCAACGTGGCAAATTAGCCCGCGAGACGGTCCCGCGCACGTCCCACGCCGCCTACGAACCGCTCGACGACCGCCGTGATCCGGTGGCGATCGTCTCCGCCGACGACGCGACGCGCGTGCCCGAACTCGTGCCGATTCGCTACGGCCGCATGCTCACCTCGTCATTCGCGTTCTACCGCGGAGCCGCAGGGTTGATGGCGCACGATCTCGCGCAGGCCGCCAACAGCGGACTCGATGCTCAGCTTTGTGGCGACGCGCACCTCTCTAACTTTGGCCTCTTCGCGGCGCCCGACCGCCGCCTCGTCTTCGATGCCAACGATTTCGACGAGACGCTGCCAGGACCATTCGAATGGGATCTCAAGCGGCTGGTCGCGAGCCTCGCGATCGCCGCGCGCTCGGTCGGCGCCGACGATGCTCAGGCCGGCGAGATCGCCCAGGCGAGCGCGCAGGCCTATCGCCTGCGGTTACGCGAGTTGGCCGACATGGGCCACCTGCAGCTTTGGTACACGCGCATGGAGATCGACTCGGCGCGCGAGTTGCTCACGGCGCAAAACGAGAAGGCCACGCTCAAGCGCCTCGACAAGACTGTGGCAAAGGCGCAGACTCACGACAGTCTTCGCGAGTTCAACAAACTCACCGAGATCGTCGACGGTAGGCGCAGGATCATCGCCGATCCGCCACTGATCACCCCGATCGAAGATGTCGTCGCTGACTTCCACCACGGCACGGTCGACCCGGCGCAGATCCACATTCAGATGCAGGCATGGCTGGACGACTACGCCTCTCGTCTGGAGACCGACCGCCGCCATCTGCTTGAGCAATACGAGTTGGTACATATGGCCCGCAAGGTCGTGGGGGTCGGCAGCGTCGGCACACGCGTCTGGATCCTGTTGATGATTGGCAGGGACGAAACCGACCCGCTCTTCCTCCAGGTGAAAGAGGCCGGTCGGTCGGTGCTTGAGCCTTACTTGGGCAGGAGCGAGTTCGAGTTTCCCGGCCAGCGCGTGATCGCCGGGCAGCGCCTGATGCAGGCAGCGACCGACGTGTTGATCGGTTGGCTGAACGCAGTCGGCGCCGATGACGTACCACGCCACTTCTACGTGCGTCAGCTGAAGGACTGGAAGGGCTCGGCCAAGATCGAGACGATGAGTCCGCAGCTGCTGAAGATGTACGGAGAGCTCTGTGCGCGAGCGCTGGCTCGTGGCCACGCGCGCTCCGGCGACCGCTTCGCGATTTCGGCGTACCTCGGCAAGAGCGACAAGTTCGATGTCGCGATCTCGCAGTTCGCGATTCACTACGCCGAACAGAACGAGCGCGACTACGCGCGATTGATGCAGGCCGTCGACGACGGTTTGATCGAAGGCCGCAGCGGCCTGTAAAAACGGCCAGCGCAAAACAATCGAAGGGGAGAGGCATGCGCGCAGTAACGATTCACCACACGAAGGGGCCAGAGCACGTTCAGCTCGAAGAGGTCCCCGCGCCCGAGCAAAACGAGCACATGGCGATCATCGATGTTCGCGCCGCCGGGGTGTCGTTCCCTGATCTGTTGCTGACCAAGGGGGAGTACCAAGTCAAGCCCGAGACGCCGTTCACGCTGGGCTCCGAGGGTGCAGGTCGGATCGCCTTCGCGCCTGCAGGCAGCGGCTTCGACGTGGGCGACCGCGTGGCGTTCCTCACTCTCGGTGCCTACGCCGACCAAGCGGCCGCGCCGCCGCAGATGATCTTCCCCTTGCCCGATGAGGTCAGCTACGAAGCCGGAGCCGCCCTGATCATCAACTACCACACGGCGCTGTTCGCGCTGCGCGATCGCGGTGAGCTGCAGGTCGGCGAGACCGTGCTCGTCCAAGGTGCGGCTGGTGGCGTCGGCACCGCATCAATACAGGTCGCCAAGGCGCTCGGCGCGCGCGTGATCTCTGTCGTTTCGTCGGATGAGAAGGCTGAAGTGGCGCTGCAGGCCGGAACCGACGAAGTGGTGTTCGCGGGCGACGAGATGCGCGATCGCGTGAAGGCGTTGACAGACGGTAAGGGCGTCCAGGTGGTGCTCGACCCGGTCGGCGGAAAACGCTTCACCGACGCGCTTCGCTGCCTGGCCGAGGGCGGTCGCCTGCTCGTGGTCGGATTCGCCGAGGGTTCGATCCCCGAGGTGAAGGTCAACCGTCTGCTGCTGCGCAACATCTCGGTGGTCGGCGTCGCCTGGGGCGCGTACGTTGCGACCCGCCCGGCTCTCACCAAAGAGATCGGCGAGACCGTGAACGCGATGGCCGTGAACGGTGAAATCGAGCCGATCATCGGTGCGGTCTTCAATCTCGAGGACGCCGAAGCCGCGTTGACGTCGCTCGAGAACCGCACCGCAACCGGCAAGGTGGTGCTGCGGGTGTCCGCCGATGAGTAGCGTCTACCCAACCGATTTCTCGCTCGAACACGGAAAGCAGTTGTGATGGCCGCAAAACTTCTCAGCAAGCCGCTCGCCGACGGCGAGAAAGCTCCGGACTTCACGCTGCCCGATCAGGACGGCAACCCAGTTCGCCTCTACGACCTGCTCCAGAGCGGCCCGGTGGTCGTCTACTTCTATCCGAAGGCCTTCACGACCGTCTGCACCGCCGAGGCCTGCTCGTTTCGCGACAACTTCGAGACCTTCGCCGACGCCGGTGCACAGATCGTTGGCATCAGTGCTGACGACGTAGAGACCCAGAAGAAGTTCCACACGCGTAATCGCTTGAGCTATCCAGTGCTCAGCGACGTCGACCGCGAGGCCTACGCCAAGTTCGGTCTGCGCAGCGGCGGCGGATTCAAATTCGGCTGGGCGCTAAACGACCGCGTGACTTTTGTGATCGATCAGGACGGCATCGTGCGGCACCACTCGACCGGCATGTTCGAGGCCGAAGGCCACGTGGAAGAATCGCTGCGCACGGTCAAGGATTTGATCGCGCGTTCGCCGCTGGCCAAGTAGCTCGCCGGGGTCGGTCGTTTGCCCATTCAAGGCTTGACGCGAGCCGATTCAGCGTCAATACTTGAAGTCATGCCGTCCTCCGCCAAACGGGTGCGCAAGGTCTATGTGGCCGGGCGACCATTGCCACAACATGCCAATGCGACGCGCTGGCAGCACATCCGCGCGCTGCTCGGCTCGCGCAGGTACATCTGGCGCTTCGCGATCTTTGGCGGCATCGCCTTTTTGGCTGCAGCGGCGACGGGTCGCGCGGTACTAGCGGCAATAGCACTGGCGATCGCAGTCGCGTCCGTCGGCACGCTGTTGGTTCGCGAGGCCACGCGCCGCGCACACAAGGATTACTTCGCGGGATTCGCGCTGCACCACGGGCTCACGTACAGCGACCGCATGTCGCTCGCCGAGACGACACCGTTGCTTTCTGCGGGCGATCGCCGCCACTGCGAGCACTACATGGAGGGGCCGCTCGGCGTTGCCGACGCCGACAACGGCGGCACTATTGCCGGTCTGGCGCACTACGTCTACGAAACGCGCGAGCAGCGCAACGACCGGCGCAACCGCGCGGTCCACGTCTTCACGCCTCACTGGTTCACGGTCTGCGTGGTCGATCTGCCTCGTGCGAAGGCGGCATTCCCGGGGGTTTTTCTCTCGCGACGCACCGGGCTGCTCAGCGGCGACGGCTGGCTGGATCGCCCGGGGTTGCAATCGGTCGAACTGGAGCGTGCGATGACGGATCAGAAGTACGAGCTATTCGCGCGATCCGGACACGATCGGGACCTGCTGCTCGAGTTGTTTCAACCGTCGTTTCAGTCGTGGATCGTCGGGCAAGATTTTCAGGTGTTGTTCGAGTACGACCAGGGCACTTTGGTCGTGTACGCGCCGCGGCGTCTTCGCAAGGGGGCAGAACTCGAGGCGATGTTGCACGCCACCGAACGCATCGCAACGCAGATCACCCGCACCGGCGAACCGCTGCACGCGGTTGCCGACAGCGTCGCGCCGCCGCTCGGAGTCGATCGCTTCCCGCCA
Organism: uncultured Solirubrobacterales bacterium; assembly: GCA_937128795.1. Classification (GTDB taxonomy): domain Bacteria; phylum Actinomycetota; class Thermoleophilia; order Solirubrobacterales; family JACPNS01; genus JACPNS01. The sequence continues at coordinate 108,102 of CAKZMQ010000015.1, forward strand.
CCGCCGCCGGCGACCAAACCGGTGATCGAGGCGGTACCAACACCACCGATCGATTCGCGCGCGGGTAGCGCTTCGGTACCGCCGCCCGGTGTTCAGCTTTGAACCGAGCGATGGTCGCCCACTAAGTTCCTCGCCCACTAAGTTGCCAGCCCACTAAGATCACCGCCGCGCTGGTTGTACAGCGTGTTCGCACACCTCGCGGATGTGGCGGAATTGGTAGACGCGCGGCGTTCAGGTCGCCGTGGGGGCAACCCCGTGGAGGTTCGAGTCCTCTCATCCGCACTCGTCGCCGGGGGCGACCAATTCGATTCCGACGGTAAATCCGCCGGAGGCGTGGTCAAGCGCGTCCATAACCGGTGCAAGTATCTGGTCGATGGTCAACCGCGTCAAAGGCCTCTGGCCCAATCTCTCTCAGAGTCTCGGATTCATTCCGGGAGCCATCGCCCTGATGTTTGCCGTCCTTGGGATCGTGCTGGTCGAGGTCGATGGGAGCGTCAATTTCGACGGGGTGGAGGTGCTCTTCAGAGGCGACGGTCCGGCTGCTCGCACAGTGCTTTCAGTTGTCGCTGGCTCATTGATCACCGTCGCCGGGCTGACGTTCTCGATCACGATGGTGGTGCTGCAGCTTGCCTCGACCCAGTTCAGTCCACGGATCCTTCGCACGTTCTTCGGCGACCGTGTGGTGCAGATCACGATCGGAACCTACGTGGGCACGTTCGTGTATTCGCTGCTTGTTCTGCGCGCGGTCGGTTCATACGGAGACGCCGATTTTGTTCCACGACTGAGCGTCACAATCGCGTCATTGCTCGGCATATTTGCCGTGGTGCTCTTGATCGTGTTCCTTCACCACGTCTCGCAGATGGTTCAGGTGTCGCAGGTCGTCGCGAACATCGCCAACGCGACGCTTGCGCGCATCGACATCATCTATCCCGAGCGTTACGGAACGACATCGGGGACCGACAGCAGCTCGGACCTGCGCGACCAGTGGCGATTGCAGGAGCCCGGTCGAGTGCTCGCGCCGCACGCCGGCTATGTGCAACGCATCGTCCTCGATGACCTCGTCAAGGGAGCCGCTCCCCACGCTGAAAGGATGGCGATTCTCGTTTGCCCGGGCGACTTCGTAACCGCCGAGGCGCCCGTTGCCGAGATCTGGCCCGTTGACGCCGCCGACGATTGCGAGCGCGCAATACTCGGCGTCATGGTGATCGCCAGCGAACGTGACCTCCGGCAGGACATCGACTTCGGCGTGCGACAACTTGCCGACATCGCGATCAAGTCCATGTCGCCGGGCATCAACGATCCCGCGACCGTCGTCCTATGCATCGGGTATCTGGGCGCGATTTTTGTTCGTCTAACCGAGAGGGCATCGGCGTCTCCTGTGCGCGAGTACCCCGATCAGGACCTGACGCTGATAGTTCGAGAGCGACAATTCGATGAGTACCTCGACGCGATGCTGCAGATCAACCGGTACGTCGCCGGCGACGCATGGGTGATCGCCGAGATGTTGAAGGCGCTGGACGAATGCAAGCTCGCGGCTCGTCGCTGCGGTGCCGATGAGCGAGCGCAATCGATTCGTTCAGTAGCGCTGTCGATCGCCGAGCAGGCCGAAAAAGAGGTCAAGAATGACCGGGATCTACAACTCGTCAGCGAACTGGGACGAACTGTTCGCGAGCTTTAGCGCGCAACCGCTCGATGTCGTCGCGGCGAGAGACCGACAATGGGATCACCGATTCGGCCACGCGTGCCACTGCAGCAGTGTCCGGCTGCACACGCGACTGGAGGGCGTCGAGCATTGTTGTAACGACCACGTGCTCGATCTCGGCACCGCTGAATCCCTCGGTGGCGGCTGACAACGCCGTCAGGTCGAACGCGTTCGGATCCTGGCGACGAAACGACAGGTGAATACGAAAGATCTCGGCTCGTTCTTCGGGGTCGGGAAGATCGACAAAGAACACCTCGTCGAAGCGGCCTTTGCGCAGTAGCTCCGGCGGCAGCTTGCTCAGGTCGTTCGCGGTCGCGACGACGAACACGCCGGCCTCCTTTTCTTGAAGCCAGGTCAAGAACGCGCCGAACAGTCGCTGGCTGAGGCCTCCGTCGGTGTCGCCACCGTCAGAGGGGCTCATCGCCTTCTCGATCTCATCGATCCAGAGCACGGCCGGCGACAGCGATTCGGCGATCGACACGGCCTGGCGAAAGTTCTTTTCTGACTCACCGACAAACTTGTCGTACAGACGGCCTGCATCGAGGCGCAGCAGCGGCAGCTGCCAACTGTTTGCGATCGTTTTCGCGGCCAGCGATTTACCGCACCCCTGCACGCCGACCAACAGCACTCCCTTCGGGGCGGGCAGATTGAAGGCACGCGCGTCGGCGCCGAAGGCCATGCGCTGGCGCTCGAGCCACTTGCGCATGTTCGCGAAGCCGCCGATCTCCGCATCGATCGCCTTGGCCGGCATGTATTCGAGCAGCCCGCCCTGTTCCAGCATTCCCGCCTTCAGTTCGACGAGGTGAGCGATGTCGTCGCGCGAAAGTCGCCCGTCCTTGACGGCGGCCTGCGCGATCGCGCGCCGTGCTTGGTTCAGGGTCAGGCCACGTAGCGCGCCGGTCAACTCAGGAAAATCAGTCGGCGTCACCTCCACACGCGCCCGTCCGCTGAGCATCAGCGACTCGATCACGGAATGGATCGCGCGTTCGTATTCGGCCGTGTCCGGAAGCTTGATGTCGAGTGTCGCGACCATCGGTTTGATCTCGCCGGGCAGCGAAACCTCTGCGTCGATCAACACGATCGTCGAAAGACAAGGTGGCTTCGAGAAACGTTCGAGCAGCTCCCGCAGCGTGCGTGAAATCGCCGGCTCGCTGAGATGGCGAGCAAAGTCCTTCAGCACGAAGATGGCGTTGCCGACGTACGCGTCGATCGCCTTCAAGGCGGCCGCTGGCTTCTGGCTGTCGGCCACGTAGTTGCCGGAGCCATGAAAGGTCATGCCCTGGGCGATTGACCATTCGATCAACGTCAGGTCCAGGTCTTTCGCCGTCTGCGCGAGCAGAGTGTCGGCGCGTTCCTCGTCCTCAGTCTCGATCGAAATCCCGGCACTTCGCGAGAGCACAAGCGTGCGCAGATCGCGCAGCGCGGAACTTTCCGCGCCATCAAAAACGTCCGCGGCCGCGATCGGTGGAGTGGTCGGATTTGCCATTGCTTCGCTCATGATCCCATCCTCAGGTCTCAACGTGTGGCTTCGGCGGCTGGCGAAGCGAGCTTTAACTGCGGATCGGCGTTTGTGGAGGTCGGCGCATTCGGTAAGAATTACTCGCGAGGTTCTTCTAAATAGAAATCCTGAGCGAAAGGCAAGAGGCAATGGCCACTGATTCATTCGTAAAGGGCGTCGATTTCGTCTATGCCCACACTCGAGACATCAAAGAATCCGAGCGCTTCTACAGCGAGACTCTCGGACTCCCGGTCAGCGCGCGCTACGGAAAGCTGCCAGGAGTGGAGTTCGAGACCGGAACCGTCACGATCGCGGTTATTGAGGCCGAGGCTTTCGGGCTTGAATTTCTGCCAAACAAGCAGGGAATAGCTCTGCGCGTGGACGACGTCGGCGAGACTCGCAAATTGCTCGAGGATGCGGGTGTGAATTTCATCGCCGACACGATCGATTCCGGGGTCTGCCACATGGCCTTCTTCACTGATCCGGACGGAAACCATTTGCTTCTACATCACCGCTACGCGCCGCGGGCCTGAACTGGATCAGCAGCGCAACCGTCGCGCGGCACCCGAAAGCCGCGATCGCTGTACTGCCCAGTAGCTCCCGTGAGTCGTCGAACGGTCATGAATGAAACAATTGGCCGATGGAGGACGGCCCCCCTCGGCACTCGGATTCGGTGAGCGCTGCTGCCCAGCAAGTGCCGTTTGACGAACCGGATTTTCGGACGGTCTTTGAAAAGTCCCCTGTACTGCTGAGCGTGCTCGACGCCGACCTGACCGTCGTTGCGTCGAGCAACGCGTATCTCGAGGCGACCATGCGCAAGCCCAGCGATCTATATGGGTTTAACGTCTTCGATGCGTTTCCCGACGATCCCGACGACTCGGATTCAACGGCCACGGCCGACCTGCGGCGGTCGATCGAGAACGCGATACGCACGCGCAGACCCGATTGGATGGCGGTTCAGCGCTATCCGATTGCTCGGCCGCCAGAGGAAGGCGGCGGTTTCGAGGTTCGTTACTGGAGCCCGGTCAATGCTCCGATATACGACGACGACGGGAAGCTTTTGTACGTCGTCCAGATCGCTCAGGACATCACCGCATACGTCGAGAAGACCGAGGTCGACATCGATGGTGTGACTGCCTATGCGACCGGCAACTCGATCATCGAATCCGAACTACTCGGTCGCACGCGCGACCTGCTCGACGAGAATCGAATCCTGACCAACGCTCAGGAGGCGAAGAATGAGTTTCTCTCGAGGATGAGCCACGAGCTGCGGACGCCGCTCACCGCAATTTCTGGCTTCGCGGAGCTGCTCAGCGTCTCCGGTCTTGATGAGGAACGAACCGAGTGGTCGAGGACGATCCTCAAAGCCAGTCGCCATCTCGCGCAACTCGTGAACGAGATTCTGGACATCTCCCGGATCGAATCGGGTGACATTTCGCTGTCGATCGAGCCCGTTTCGGTCGCGGCTGCGCTTGAGGATGCGGTCGAGCTGATGCGCCCAATGGCCGTGCGCCGCGGAATCGACTTGAGCGTGGACGGCGACCTCATGCATCTGTATGTGATGGCCGACAGCCAGCGGCTCAAGCAGGTCGTCATCAACTTGCTCTCAAACTCCATCAAGTACAACCGCCCTGATGGCGTGGTTTCGGTCGAAGTGGGCGGCAGCGCTTCGCGCGTCACGCTTGCGATCAATGACACGGGAAACGGTCTCAGAGCCGACGAATTGAGGAAGCTTTTCACGCCGTTTGAGCGGCTGAGTGCAGCCGAAAACGGGGTTGAAGGCACCGGCCTTGGACTTGCGCTGTCGAAGAACCTCGTCGAGGCGATGCGCGGCTCGCTCACGGTGGACAGCATCGTCGGAGTGGGCTCGACATTCAGGATCGAGTTACGGCGCGTTGAGCCGGCCGTGGCGGTCAACGATGCACCCGACGATCAGTTGCTCGCCACGCGAGCGTACTCGCGCCCATCGAAACTGATCTATATCGAGGACACCGTCGCCAACGCCAACCTCGTCGAGCAGATTCTCGTTCGACGCCCGAGCGTTCGCGTGTTGCCGGCGATGCTCGGTCGACTCGGGTTCGAGCTCGCAACTGAACACCAGCCGGACATGATCCTTCTCGACCTGCACCTTCCAGACATGAACGGGGCGGACGTCCTCGCGCTACTCAAGTCCGATCCACAGACACGAAACGTCCCGGTCGTGATCCTCAGCGCAGATGCCACCGGGCGTCAGTACGACGAAGTCATGAACGCCGGAGCGCGAGAGTTTCTGACCAAGCCGATTCGAGTGAACGAATTGCTGGCGACTGTCGACCGCTATTTGGACGACGAATAGGCTTCGGCAACGGCGGGCCGACCGGTACGCTGGCGAGGATCCACCGATGCTCGATCACGTCAGCTACATCGTCTCGCCAAAAGACGCGGAGGCCTGCGCCGGTTTCTACTCGATCCTTGGATTTAGCCGAGTCGAACCGCCCGACGCCCTCAAGCAGCGCGCGATCTGGCTGCGGCTCGGCGACACGTCGATTCACCTGGTCTTTCGCGATTCTGACGGGGTGGACGTGGTGCGATCCCTTCCAGGCGCGGGTCACGTCGCGTACGTGATCGAGCAGTACGAAATGGTCGTCGGCGCGCTGGAAAGCGCGGGCCAGAAGGTTGACCATCGAACCGAGTACTGGGGCAAGCCGCGATGCCTGGTCGCCGATCCGGCTGGGAACAGCATCGAACTGATGGCCGCTCCGCCGGCGCCATGACGCGCGACGTCGGCAAAACCTCAAAGCTGCGGACCCGCGTCAGCGTCACGCTGCTAGTTCTTGCCGCGTTCGTGATCGCCGCCGCTGTCTCGGTGCAATATGTCGAATACAACGTGTTCGATTCGGCGCGATTTGCGGACAACGCGCAGGCCTCGCTCGAGATCGACGAGGTTCGAGCCGTCGTCGTCGACGACATTGGCGACCTGATCGTCAGCGAGATTTCGCAAGACGCGGTTGCCGTGCGCCCGCTGATCGACACGATCTCGAACTCGGTCATCGAAACGGCGGCTTTCCAGCGATTCTTCCGCAGCGCAGTTCTGCAGACGCACGAGGCGGCGATCAACGGCGAGACCGACAGCGCCGTGTTGACGATCGCAAACGTCGGCGTATTGATCAGCCAGGGTCTGAGGCAATTGTCGCCGCAACTTGCTGACCAGATCCCCGATGAGTTCGACGACGTCTTGCTGCAGATCGCCGAGTTCGATTCCGTCGCCGAGTTGTCCTCCGCGGCGGAGCGCAGTGATGATTTGGCCGCGATCTTCCCGCTGCTCGCACTACTTCTCATCGCGCTTGCATTCGCCGTTTCGCCCAATCGCCTGCGCACACTCGGTCAAGTCGGATACACACTCGTTGCGTCTGGCGTATTGATCGCCATCGCATTCTTCATTTCGAAGGCGCTCGTGCTGGACGAACTCGTATCTCAGGGCGTCATCGATCGCGAGATCGGCGAGTTGATCTGGGAGACCTTCATGGGCGGCCTGTTCAGCGTCGCGGTCATCGTCGCGGCGCTGGGCGCGGTGATTGCGGCGGTCGGCGACGGCACGCTCAGTGGCATCCGACTGAAGGATCGTCTCGCCAACTTCGCGGCACTCGGTCGCGTGCCGGAGCGTCCGCAGCTACGTGTGCTGTGGTCCGTTGGCGCGATCGCTTTGGGCGTGCTGATCGCGCTGAACCCGACCGATGCCGCTGCTGTGGCGGCGATCATCGCCGGGTTGGTCGTACTTGCGGCGGGACTGCAAGAACTTGCCTTGATGGCGGTTGACGAATCGGCCCTTCCCGGAGGAGAGGGAAAGGCCGCCCGCAGCCGGGGCGAAAGGCGAATGATCCGAACAATCGCGATCGTTTCTGTGATCGGTGTATTTGTCGTAGTTTCGATCGGCGCCATTCGAGTCGGCGGCGGGCTGGAAGGCCTGGGCATAGTCAGTGATCCCCGGGCCTGCAACGGCAGCCGTGATCTCTGCGACCGACCGTTGAACGAAGTCGCGATAGCTGCAACCCACAACTCGATGTCCGTTGCGGCCAAACCGAACTGGCTGTTTCCGGCGCATGAGGAGCCTGTCGCCACGCAGCTTGCCGATGGCATCCACGGCCTGCTGATCGACGTATATTTCGCCTATCCCGGCAAGCGCGTCTACACCGACACCGAACGCAGTTCTCCGAAGGCGGGCGACGTGATCCTCGAGGAGTTCGGTGCCGAGTTTGTCGGCGCAGCCAACCGAATTCGCCGCTCGATTTCGAAACCCCAGGGCATTGACCCGGAGCTGTTTCTCTGTCACGGCTTCTGTGAGCTTGGTGCCACGCCGCTTGCCGAGGTGCTGATCGAAGTGCGCGAGTACCTCGAAAAGAACCCACGCGAGGTGTTGGTGATCGTGTTCGAGGACTACGTGCCGGTTTCGGATCTCGCCGAGTCGATCGAGGCCAATGGCCTGCGCAATTACGCATACGACGGTCCGTGGGGTCCGGAATGGCCGACGCTCGGCGAGATGATCGACGACGGCGGGCGACTCGTGCTGTTGACCGAGAACGCTGAGCCAGACGTCCCCTGGATTCACAACGCATTCCAGTCGATCCAGGAAACGCCGTTCAACTTTCCGACGATCGAGTCGTTGCGTGCGCCCGCATCCTGCGACGAAAGCCGTGGCGCTCCCGAGAACTCGGTCTTCTTGATCAATCACTGGGTCGACACCGCGCCAAATCCGCGACCGAGCATCGCCGCGCGCGTCAACAGCTTCGCGTTTCTGAAGAACCGCATCGAGCGCTGCCAGCGCGATCGCAATCTGCTCGGCAACCTGATCGCCGTCGATTTCTATCGCGAGGGGGATCTGTTTGCGGTGGTCGACGATCTCAACCAGGAACGGTGAAGCGTCGCCAATACACTGATCGCTCTCGGCGGCCTCGTCGCTGGTGGCGGCCCGAACTACACGGAGGACTCGGACAAATGGTTTTTGAAGATGTTTTGCGACGGGCGGCTGCAGTGTTCTTGGCCTGCGGTGTGATTCTCGTACTCGCGTTCTCGTCGGTTGGGCACGCGGCGAAGAAGTCAAGGATCTCAGGCACGTACAAGGGGACCGCCACGGCCACTCAGGGATCGACCAAGTACGGCTCAACCAAGTTCGTCATCTCCAAGAATCGGCTGAAGAACTTCGCGATCAACAAAGTGCCGATCGACTGCGGCGTGCGGATCGACCTGATGAATTTCGGTTTCACCGTGGCCAACAACGTCCTGAAGGCCTACGGACTCAAGACGAGGAACATCAAGCTGAGTAGGTCGGGAAGGCTGAAGTTCAACTTCGTTCAACCCGGTAGTTACGACCGCACATACGTGAACGTCAAGTTCCGCAAGAGGTCGGCATCGGGAACCGTCGTTCGCAAGCCGGGACCGGGCGAACTGAGGTCGAGCAACTGCAGCGGTTCGGCGAAGTTCAAATTGAAGCGATAGGCGGACGCAGTTCAGCCCATAAACCCGTTGTCTCCCGCCTCAAGTTGCTCAATCGTTACGACGGCTTTGACGATCTGGCCGGTCGCGACGATCTGACCGTCGCATTCGCCACGCGCGGTCACAAACAGCGCGTTGCGCCCCAGCCGATCCACGTTGGCGGTCACTTTGATGCGTTTGCCGATGGGCAGGGGGCGAAGCAGCGAAACGCTGTTGCTGGCGGTGACGGCGTTTGTCCCCGGTTCGAACAGCTCGGCTGCAGCCAGGTAGGCGGCAACGTCGAGCAGCAGCGGCACGATCCCGCCGTGCAGGACTTCGTAAAGGTTGACGTTGTTCTCATCGGTGACCACGGTGACGCCGCGCGCCGGGTCGTTGGAGTCGATCAGCTCAATCCCGACGGATTTGTGTAGCGGCAGGTTCAATACGGCGGCGACGAGCTCTTCATAGGTTTGGTTCATGCGCAGATAATGGCGAACCGGCGACGTGAACTTTCGACTAGACGTCGAATTTGACGACCTCGACGCTGCCGGCGCGGCGCAGCCCGGCGATCAGATCGAGTGTCTCCGCCAGCAGTGATGCGCCGTCGGCGCGCTCCACCGCGGCAAGATCGAAAGCCACCGTCGTATCGGTGCGCCTTGACGTGGCCGCGCCGATGGCCTGCTGCATCGCGACATGCCACTCGGCCGGGCTGGATCCGGCGCGCGCGTGGGCGTTGCTCGGCGGAGCAGCATTGAGCACGGCGTGTCGTGCGTTTTCGATCAGAGTGAGCGCGAACGGCTCAGCCGTCGCCAGCTCCGCCGGCATCACAAAGCTCGCCGGCAAGTCACGCTCCGCCAACAAGCGCAGTATTCGCGGAAGCGCGGGGGAAATGGCTTCATCGGGTTGGCCGCCGGAGAGATCGGCGAAGACGATTGAAATCGTCGCGGTCTTTGCTTCGCCAGGCATCCGCCGAGGCTACCCGCACTCGCGACGCGAGCCGTCGCAATCTCCAAACATCGACGCGAGCGATGCGGAAACACCCGATTGCTAGATTCACCTCATCCTGCCGCCATCGTCTAGGGGACTAGGACGCCGCCCTCTCACGGCGGAAACCGGGGTTCGAATCCCCGTGGCGGTACTACAGCAAGCCCCGCAGCAATGCGGGTTTGCAGGGGACAGAACCCCGCAAAAGTGGAATTGCGGACAGTTCTGTGGACAGTTTTTCTCGTGGAGGGTTGGATGATGCGGGGGAGGCTGTCCGCTCCACCCCCGCCTCGAACCAGAAGCTCATTCGTTAGAACTGGCTCGTGCGCCGGAGTTCCGGAGTCACAAGATCGTGATCTTGGAACCAACCGCCGCGATCACCAATACTCGGATCCCAGCGCCAGATGCGATTGTCGAGCGCGTAGATCCAAAGTTCCACCAGTTCGCCGATACTCGCCGCAACCTGCGGACCGCGATCATTTGGATCCCACATCGGATCGGTGTTTCGGACAGCGCAGCATCCATCATCGTCCGGCGTGCAGTCAACTGCGGTCGGCGCGGTCGTGAACGGAAGCCAGGACGGATTCCACCAGTAGTCGGGATCGTCGGGTTCGACTTCTTTGGCTAGCTCCAGTTCGTCGGCGCGCGCGGTGATGGTCTCTGCGAGAGTCCAAATTCGACGCTGCGGGCCAACAGTGCACGCGTTGCCGCCGTACGGATCGTCGCTGAGTGGAGACGCTCCGTCGTGCCATTTCCACCAAAGCCGGGCCTCGTCGGGAAGGTGGAGCCCGATCTGAGCCGAGAGTTCGTCAATCTCGGAGTCGCTTAGGCCGGGATTGAGTCTCGAAACTACCGGCGCATCCTGAGTGAGGAGCGAACTTTCGAGCCTCCCGAGGAGCTCTGTGGACAGCTTAACTTTGCTCATCTAGTTTCCAAGATTGCAAATCGAGGTAGTTGAGAGTTTCATCGTCTGAGATTGAACTGGCGATTCTGATTCCTACCTACGGCCGACCGGTCGCGAAGATGTCACTTCGCTGTGGAGGCCTGCTGCGTCGAGACGTCGTCCGGATGACGGTCCTCAGGCCAATACTTCAAGCTCTGCATGTACTGGCTCGCCTCTGGGTGCTCCGAAAACTCCAACAGGTTTCCGACCTGTTCCAGCAGTACATCCCTGACTTCTGCCGGCGATGCGAAAAAGAACTCGCGCCGGAGATTTACGTGATTGACGCGTTTCTCGGCAAACGCTTGATGAAGGTCCGCTTCGACCGAGACAGCATCGTCGGCAAAGAACATCGCGTGAACGTCGAACGGGAATGGCACGGACGCGTCACTTAGTTCCCGAACTCTGTCCATCGGCTCGAGCCGTCTTGTCAAGCCGATCTTCACAACATTTGGACCCAGCGCCCCCCGGTTGCTGATTACGTATACGTAGCCAGCCCGGATATTCGCGATGCGGTAATCGTTCTTCTCGATCGCCTCATCGATCGAGTGCAGCCTTTCGTTGAGCTCGGCCATTCCCTCCTCATCACCAGCGGTCTCAAGAGCGGCGAGAGCGTTGGCATAGTGCCGTCTCTCTTTGTCGAGGCGCGCCTTCTCGGCCGCAAGTTCCTGTTCAGCCCTTCGCTCTTCTCGCAAACGCTCACGTTCGTCGCGCGCTTCCTCCTTCTCGACCTGAAGCTTCATCAGGTAGTCAGCGGTGAGTTCCAGTTCTTTCACACGGAGGGCGTGATAATCAGGGTTAATTCTCATCTCCATCATCGCGCCAAGTCGTGCGATCGATGTAACCGATGCCTCAAGGCGCTTTTTCGCAGTGAGGACGTTGCCAGATCGAAGGGCGCGAACGCAATTGTCTGCTTCGACGTTGTAAGTCCGCAACATCAATTTGGAAAACTCAGAAGTCATTCGCTTGCCCTGCGCCAACGAGTTGTTGTAGGTGAATATGTCGGACGCCAATACAGCCGTTCGCGCACGCACCATCGTTGAGATATCCGCTTCCAAGCTTTTGAGCTGCTCTTTGTATTCGGCGGCGTTCTCCAGTGGGTGGTGATAGCGATAGATGCCGACTTCCTGCAGTATGAGGTCGTCGTCAAGTTCCACTCGTCCCTCATCGGATCCGCCAGTGCTCAAACGCAAAACTTCGGCCTCTAACTCGGCCACGCGTTGCTGTAGTTCCTCGACCGACGTCGGCGGCAGGGTGGCAGTAGCCGCCGATTCCGGCTGGGGGTCTTCCCCGGCAGAATCTGACTCCGGTTGTGCCGCCACAGGTGATGCCTCCGCCTGTTCGCGAACCCAAAACTGCCAGCCGTCGGGCGCGGCAGGCCAGCCCGGATCAGGGGTCCAGCCCGGAGGGGGTGACCAACCGTCAGTCGGAACATCCCAGCCCGGGGGTGGGTTGTACGTGTAACCGGCCGGTGTCACGTCGCGCGAACTCCCGGTGCGCTGTCGATGCCGACTAGCTCAAACGGATTCTTTGAAAGCGCGGCTCCGAGATGTTCCAACGTCGCGGACGGTATGACGTTTCGCAGATCAAACTCCAGGAATGCCTGACGTTCAGCCGCGACAGCGACGAATACGATCCGCTGTTCGGAACCGGTGGCAGGATCACGGGCTTCTGTCGCAACTTGCAGCGCGATCGTCTGTATCGTCCCAGCGCGATCCGCCTCAAAGATCTCGTGTAACACCCTCAACGCGACCTGGTGGACCACGCTCGCATAGCGATCCTTCTGCGCCTTCTTAGATAGTGCCGTTGCGGTGATTTCATCCTTCGCCTTGACGTATTTGTAGGTCTTCTCACCGGGGAGAGAGTCTGGGCGAGCTATCAGGACGGTGAGGGTCAGCTCCGAAGTCGTTGGGTCGAATTCGTACTCGTGCTCCACATCAAGCCATTCGGGGTAGACAGCGTTTCCCAGAACGATCCCCACGTATTGAGTTACCGCATCATGCTCGCCAGCCGCGAGTCCGGCGATTAGGGAATCGAGCTGCTGATTGGCATCGGCGGTTTCGAGTTCGCGCAGCTGACATTCGCTCGCGTAGGCATCTCTGGCTGCTTTCAACTCATCGAGCCTGCGTTGTTCGGCGACTTCACGCTGGCGCTGTTGCTCCTGCTCACGGGCGGGAAGCGATGCCAGCTCTGCCTGCCATGCCTCGTGCTGCTGAGCAAATGTCAATCGCGCCGACTCGACTGCCGCTGCATGCTTTTTCTTGCCGCCAAAGATGTTTCCAATTCCTGTAGGAGGCGTGGGTTCGCTAAACACTGGCTCGGGGGGAGACGCGAGTGGCGTGACCTCAGGCGTCTCAACCTCAAGGTCGGTGCGCGGAAACGGCGGGTGGTCAGGCACGGCTCTGAGGGTTTCGAGCTCAACGTAATCATCAACATCGAGTGTCGCGGCCAGAATCGAGGAGAGTTCTTCGTCCAGCTCGGCCAGCTGCGTATTGAGCGCATCGACCTCTGCCAACTGCGCCTCCTGATGGAGGCGCTTGGCTTCCTTTGCTGCAGCCTTCTGCTCCGCAGCGGAGGCTCTAGCCGCCGCTGCGGCTGCGCGCTCCGCCTGACGCTGGGCGCGTTCCATCTCACGCACGGCGGCCGCGTGCGCTCGATGCTGTTCACGCTGCTGGCGCTCCCTCGCACGTGCCGCCTGTTTATTCTGATGCTGTATCTCGGCAAAGAACCCGCGTCGTCCCATTCTGCACCTCACGATCGTTTCATGGCCTAGGCACCGGAGCGGCAACGATGCCCCTAACCGTGTCCCCTGCGGGGTTAGGTTATCTACCTAAATTCGCTGAGTGCAACTTCTTTCTGACCACGACGAAACAGCCTGTCCAAGTAAACCGGCGGGTTCTAACTCCCCGCTAGTTTGCGAGCCGTTGACAAAATCAATGGTCACGCGCTTCCGTCTCGCGTTGTGGTGAAATCGATCAGCGAATGAAGGTCTGCGTCCGAAATGCCCATTTCGCGATCGGTTCTAAGTAGAAGTGACGGGCTCGACCATTCATGCGCAAACCTACGAGATTCGAAGTTAATGTGATCATCCACCCAGGCGAATGCTCGACCTCTGTTCGGTTCGGACGTTAGAAATTCAGCCACCACCGGCAACTTCCGCACAATCGACGGACTTCCATAACTTCGGTCCCACTTCAAATCTTCAGGCCGAGTAAACGGATCGTGATGCCAAAGCGGCAACCCATCGTCACCCTCGACCTCATAGTGCGCGGTGTCACCTTCCTTGCCTTCCGGGATCTCCAAGAACGGCCGCGGCGGAAGCCCATAAATCGCACCCAGCTCGTTCGCGTGCTCCATCCAGTCGGTGCACCAAATGATCTCGAACGCCGCGTCGAGCGCAGCAAGCCGCTCCTGATTCTCCGGCACGATCGGAATGCTCGCAACAGCGACGAACTGCTTCGGCCATTCCGGACGATCACCGAACGGCGCGATCACGCCGTCGACATCAAGAAACAGGAATGGCTTGGGGGAGTTGGCAGTCATCGTGAGGCCTCCGCTTCCAGATACGCGTCTAGCACCTGCGTAACGACAACGATCTGATCCTCGCGGACGTGGCCGTAGATGTCCTTCGTCACGTTGACGCTGCTGTGGCCCATGATGTGCGTGAGTTCCAGATCGCCGAGTCCTGCGTAGCTGCCGAGGGTTGCGGCGGAGTGCCGAGCTTCGTGCAAAGTGATCGGCACCAGTCCGGCCTTGTCCCACGCGCGGCGAGCCGTCCGATTCACCGTCGTCGGCACAAACCGATCGACCGCCGACCTTCCGAACACAAGATCGAACCCGCCGCGACCCGTCGCGAGCTTGTGTTTGATCAACCGCTGCCTGACTCGTTTGACGAGCGGGAACATTCGGACGCCGGCCTCGGTCTTGGTCGCGACCACGCACTTGCCTTCGTCATCCCACGCGCGCGAGCATCGGCCGATTCCGCGATCCAGTTCCAGATCCTCCCAGCGCAGCTCCTGAAGCTCACCCCGCCGCAAACCGACGTAAAGAGCCATCGACCAAAGGGCCTGTTAAAGGGGGAGAGCGCTTCGATCAGTGCTTCAGCTTCCGCGGGTGTGACCGTGCGCTCCCGCCGCGCATTGCTCGGCGGCAGTCGCAGCTTTGCCGTCGGATCGTGCGTGAGGATTTCGTCGTCGAACGCCTTGCGGCAGATCACGCGGATCGGATCGATGTGATTGCGTACTGAGCTTGGGCCGAATCCGTCAGCGGCGAGCTTCGCGGCGAACGACTTGATGTCGCGGCGGCTCAGGTCTGTGATCCGGACGCCGCCAAGCTCGGCCTTGATCCGCTCGGCGGAACGCGCGTAGCCACGGATCACAGAGGGCTTGTACGGACGGTGGGAGCGATTGAGAATTGCGCCCGACTTCATCCCGTCGATGTACTCGTCCAGCGCTTGGGCGACCGTCAGGCGCGAGGCGGCCGGGAGCGCGCCGCCTTGCTTCGATGCCGTGGTTAGCTCAGCACGCCATGACTTGGCTTGGCTGACCGTCGGGAAGACCTTCTTGAGTCGCTTGTTGTTTCGCGCAATCCAGACGCTCGCCTGGTAGCTCGGATTGCACCGACAGCTTCCGTCGGATTTGCGCCCGTTGCACTTCGAGCTGTGCTGGTAGTAGATGCCGTCGCTGTGTCGTTCGTGCCTGCTCATCGGTGTTGCCTTCCTACTAGTAAGCACCGAAAGCACGCACGCGCAACACGCGCCGTTACTCTGCGAAGTCGCATCGGAATCCAACTTTCCGGTGCCGTGCCCCGGGACGTTCCACCGTCGCCGGGGCCTTTTATTGACCGGGCCAGCGTACTTCGACCGGCGGCTGGGTGGCCGACGCGATTCATCGGGAAAGTCGGTCGGCGGGGGAGGGCTCGGTGTGGTCGTCGACGTAGCGCTCGATCTCGCGCGGGGAGTAGAGCGTCACGCGCCCGATACGGACGTGTCGCAGGTACGGGCGCACGTTGCGGTCGAAGTGATCGACGCTGACGCCGATCGCCTGCGCGGCCTCCTCACGACGCAGCAGGATCCGATCGATCCGGGTGCGGCCGGCCTGAAGGTTGATCTGAGGTTTGTTCGCTGGTGCCGCCATCTCCAGTCCTTTGGTCGCGGTTGCGTGGAGGCACTAGGTAAAGGGCGCGAGGTGCGGGTAGCGGTACCCGTGGGCTGGGATTTATTTTGAACTCTTGATCGAGCATCTCTAACGAGAACGCGAAGCTAGGGCAATCGATTAGTCAAGAACCAGTGCGATTTAGCTAATTGAAAAACACGACGATTTTCAGGTTCTAGAGAAGCGATTGATGCTGGTTTTCTGACAAAAACCAGCATGATGGGTTCAGGTAGTCACTTGAGAGGGATAAAACAAAAAGACACAGTTGCACAGAATGTGCGAAACGGGGTGCTGGCAGCGTGGAATCCCTTTGCTGAAGCGGGATTCACGGCACAGAATTGTGTTTTGCGACCGTAACGAGTAAGTTACGCGAAATGGACGCTGATTGGCAGCTTGAATTCGAGTACGACGAGTACACCGAGGATGATCAGGACGACGTCGGGCTGAGGCCTGCGAGCGGGCGTGAGGCTGACGAAAAAGTCAGAGATCTCGCCACTGACCTGATCCGCGAGATCGAGTCCGAACGTCGCAGGCTCGACATGTCGAAGGCTGCGCTCGCAAGGAGGATTGGCAAGCAGCCGGCAGCCGTGCGGCGGCTGCTTACGACGGAGTGCAACCCCGAGCTTTACACCTTGATCGAACTGGCCGACGCGCTCGGCCTGAACTTGACGCTCAGTCGTCGTAGGGGTCGTCCGCCGGGTAGCCGTCGAACCCACTGATCGGCGGATCGGGAGGTTCGATCCCAATCGCTCGCAAGTCTCGGGCCTCGTGTTCGAGGTGCATCAACTCTCGATGGATTGCTAGGTCGGGATCAAGCTCTTCGTCGTTCTGAATCGGGTCGAGTCCGGCTTCGGCGCGCTCGCGATTCATGTATGCGAAGTACCGCGCACGATCCAGGCCCCAGAGGGCGTCGTTGTCGTCGAGGGTGCGGGGGCTTCCGAAGATCTTCATCTTCAAGCCCCAGTAATCCATGCTTTCGTGCTTCGTTAAGGGCATTCTTTTAAACGCTATGAACCACAACTACTCACGTTTATATCCGGCTCGCTTCGCTCTACCGATACGCCTGATAAGTAATGAAATCACACCAAAGGCGAGTGATGAGCGGTGTGCCGAGACCGAACTAAGCATGTCTATGATTCTGTCGAATCGCTGCTGCTCACCGCGGCCAGGTACACGATGAACGATCCTGTAATGTGGATCGCGAGGTCGACTATTTCGTCCGGGACACTGGCGTCCGAGCCTGGATGTCGACCGTGGGCATCGCCGAGCGTGTTTCGAACGGCGCCAACTCGCTTGAGGATCTCCGCTAGCGACGACGGCAGTGACGAAATCTGCGCATGAGGGAAGTCGGCGCGCTTGAACCCGTCGGCGAGCTGGCCGAGGTTGTTGCCACTTATCCCAGAGGCTTTAAGCGCGGACTCCAACGCCGCGTTTGCTGCGGTCAAGGCATCGTCGTTTTCATCCTTCGGGCCTCGCTGATGGTGGAGCGCCTCTCGGAACGACCGGTCGACGTGTTCCCAACCGGTTCTATTCGTCGATAGCAGTGCCGGGCCGATTACAACTTCGGAAAGGGCCGGAGAACCTACTTGTTGGATCAAACCATCTTGTAGCCGGTAGCCGAATCTATGCCGGTCAGAGAGCTGGTTGTACTTGGTCTCGAAATCCGAGAACGGCACTCCTTTTGCGGTGCGGTAGAGGAGTGATCCGCCCGAGTGAAAAGCTTGGCGATAGTTGATCTGAATCGGCGCGATTTCAGCGACGATCTCGACGAAATCGAGCAGTTCGTCGATCTTTGACCATTGGATCCAATTTTCAATGGATTCACTCGGCGCCCAACCAAAGTGCTCGACGCTCTTCCTGTGCAGTTCGGACTTGAACGCTTTCCCGAGGCTGTCGGTCTTGAATCTCTCAGCTAGGACGAACATAAGCGCCGTCCTCAGCGGATCGGGCACTTGGTCAAAAGTGAGCGGTCCAAGTGCGCCGGTCTCAGCAATTTGCTTTCGTTCGCTGAATCGCAACCTTGTGCCTTCAGTGCTCATTCGGCGGTCTTCACTCCTTTTGGTTCGATTTCTTCCGATTCGATTCTGGCGAGCACTTCGACGATCCGCGGATTCGACGCCACCGAGTTCATACGCACGCGATAAGTGGCCCAACGACTAAGGAGGTCAGTCGTCACGGCTCTGTCTGCTAGGCCGTAGTACGGAGATTCGCGATCGACTACTTCATATGTGACGCTGTCCGTGCGAGTTACTGGATTGAACCGATGACTGATCACGCGAATTAGCATTGTTTGACCCTGAGCTGGAACGCTTCCCTGTTCGACTTTCCGCGCTACAAGCTTTCGGCCGGGACTCGTAGGTCTCAGCTGCGCGGTCGTCGCAGATTCAGCAGCCGCACGAGCGAGCCTGTCGGCGGCCTTGTTGTGGGGGTTCAATGAGTTGTGGCCCCTAGCGTGCTTTATTTCAATCCGAACCCCACGGGCCCGCAGTCGTTTGTATTGCGAGTTGAAATCCTTCCACTCCGGTGCGTTTTCGATTGGCTGGCCGTCCTTGCCGTGCCAGTCTGGCGGCCAAGCAAACATTGCATTTCGCCAGTTGTTGACAACGTACAGAGAGTCCGAGAACACAACGACTTTCGAAAGGCCGTCAACGTCGAATTTGACTCCTTTGCCCTGAATTTCTTTCAGCGCTTCGCTGACGGCTTTAACTTCCATCTGATTGATCGTGGCGTTGGCGTGACCCTCTCCTTGGCGATCGTCGGTTTCCTGCTCACCATTGGGCTTCTCGAACACGAACCTATAGCCCCAACCGCCGCGACGTGGGTTGGACAACATCGAACCATCTGTGAAAATCCCGAGTCCACCATCGGGAACTTGGGGCACCCCAAAGCCCGGCTTCGCTGATTTCGAGCGCTTAAGAGGATGGTGATCTGCGGAGGGTGGTTTTCTATCTGGCTTGCTGGGTAAGTTTTCCATGAAGATCGCTCGGACTTCGTTAGCGTCGAGACGGGTCGCTGGCTCAGCCTAACCCAATAGTCAAACGCGCCGACCGGATGGATTCGCGCAAGAATTCGTGGTTGTGTGTGTTTTGCAGGGGTTTTCACGGCGTCAAACGTTGCCCTTGATTGAGCGTGCTCACTCCAACAGGTCTGATCTCCTGCGACTAGCGTTCGCTGTTCGGCGGCTGGAGAATTGGATCGCCTGATTTGGGGTGTCCTTTCTAACCGCTCGCTTGCCTGCAAATGACATTCGCTTCCGAGGCAGTTATCAGAGGGCATGCTCTGCACTCTGCGGACAGTCTGCGGACAGTTTTCCCCAGCATCAGGCAGTTTCCAGCCCCCTCCAGCCATCCGAAAACCGCACTACAATGCGGTTTACCGCATAGGGACCGGGTCGTTTTCGCGGTTCGAATCCCCGTGGCGGTACTTCAATTCTCACTTCGATCAGCGGCCAATCACTGCGGCACCCGGTTCCAAAATCACCCGTCCGCCAGCCGACCGATACTTCCCGAATCGACGGCTCGCTGATCACATCGGTCGCCGCACCTTGATTTCGCTGTACTGGCTACCCGTTGGCGCCGGCGGTTACGTCGTGCGGTACTGCTCTGGCGCTTGGGAGGCGATCGAAGCTCGTCGGCAACGACGCGAACGCGTGCCGCTTTTCCACTGCGCTCTGATCGTTGATGACGGCACGCACCGCTGGGTGATCGAACTCGCACCGGTTTGGGTGCCGGGTCAGCCGGCAGATCGAGGCGTCGTCGACGAAGGACCGGTCGGTGCCGCGTGGGCGGGCCGCTGGCGGCTGTTCCGATACGAACTTCGCTGTTGGGCCGACGGCGAGATCCCGGATGCCGCGTTTGCGGTCGACAGTCCGATTGTTTTGACCGAGGACGTCAATGCAGCCCGAGCGCTGCTCGCAGATGTCTCGGCGGTACCGATGCACGTCTGGGGTCGTCCCGTGGATGGCGGCAATGACATGTGGAACTCGAACTCCGTGATTTCGTGGCTTCTGGTTCGCGCCGGGATATCGCTCGAAACCGTGTGCCCGCCAAATGGCGGTCGGGCACCGGGCTGGCAGGCGGGCATCGACGCGGCTGACGCAGGGCCGACGCGCCGAGCAGAATGACGCGCTGCTAGCGACTCAGCGAACTTGGGTTCGCCACTTCGCGGCGCAGTTTCGCCGCAAACGATTCAGCGGTTGTCAGAGTTTCGCGCAGTTCGGCGACGCGCTTGGTCGCCGCTTCAACGAACTGACTGAAGTCCCCGTACGCCTCGTCATAGCCATTGCGACCTGGCGCCGACGCGATCAGCGCATCCCGAGTGTCGAGCAGTTCGCGCATCTCCTGAACCGAAAAGCCGAGCGGCTTCATGTGCATGATCAGCCGCAGACGCTCTACGTGTTCGTCGGTGTAGAGGCGGAACCCGCCTTCGGTTCGACCCTCCGGCGTGATCAATCCCTCCTCCTCATAGAAACGCACACTGCGCAGAGAGAGGCCGACGCGCTCGGCGATCTCGCCGATCCGAAGTGTCGTCTGCCCCATCGATGTCGATTCGTAAGTCATTGCGTCACGGGCAGATCAGTGGGCAGTCGCGAATTTACCGGTCAGCGAGCGATGCAGTTCTTCGCTCGGCTGATTCAGCCCAAGGATCTCGATCGTCTTGTGCTGGCGTTCGTATTTGTGCGTGATCGCGTCCAGCGCAGCAACAGCGGATTGATCCCAGATGTGCGCCGAGGTCAGGTCGATGATGATTTCCTGCGGATCTTCGGGGTGGTGGAAGGCGTCGATCAATTCATCGTTGGATGCGAAGAACAGTTCGCCCTCGACCTTGTAAACCGCAGCCTTGCCGTCGTCGCTGACGTAACGACTGACGTCGAGCAGATGGGCGACTCGGCGCGAGAAGACCGCCATCGTCGTCAGAACGCCGACCGCCACGCCGATCGCGAGGTTGTGCGTCAGCACGGTGGTAACGACGGTCGCAAGCATCACGATCGTTTCACCGATCGGCATGTGTCGCAGCGTATGCGCCGTGATGCTGTGCCAGTCGAAGGTCGCATAAGAGACGAAGATCATCACGGCCACCAGCGCAGTCATCGGGATCACCGCAACCACAGGGCCGAGGCCAAGAATCAGGACCAGTAGGAATGCGCCGGCCGAGAACGTTGACAGCCTGGTGCGCGCACCGCTCACGCGAACATTGATCATCGTCTGTCCGATCATCGCGCAGCCAGCCATACCGCCAAAAAACCCTGTGATCACGTTCGAAAAACCCTGCCCACGCGCCTCGCGATCGCGGTCCGAGCTGGTGTCGGTGATGTCGTCCACCACCCGTGCGGTCATCAGTGATTCGAGCAGTCCGACGATCGAGAGTGTGAATGCGTACGGAGCGATGATCTGAAGCGTCTCGAGATTGAAAGGCACTGCTGGGATTCCCAAAACCGGCAGCGCATTCGGCAGATCGCCCTCGTCGCCAACGGTCGGCAGTTCGATACCGGCGAATACCGCGACGCCGGTGAGCACGGCAATCGCGATCAGCGGCGACGGCACAACGTTGGTGATCCTGGGCAGGCCGAGGATGATCAGCAGGCCGACTGCGACGAATAGGTAGCCGGTGGTGCCGCCGCCGGTGAGGTGGGGAATCTGTGCCAGAAAAATCAATATCGCCAATGCGTTGACGAATCCGGTCATCACCGACTGCGGCACGAAGCGCATCAATTTGGCAGCTCCGGCGAGTGCCAGGCCGACTTGGAACACGCCGGCCAGCACCGTCGCAGCAAGCAGATACTCGACGCCGTGGTCCTTTACGAGCGAGACGACGACCAGAGCCATCGCTCCCGTCGCAGCCGAGATCATCGCTGGGCGTCCGCCGATGATCGCGATTGATACCGCCATCGTGAAGGATGCGAACAGCCCGACCCGCGGGTCGACGCCGGCGATGATCGAAAATGAGATCGCCTCCGGGATCAGCGCGAGCGCAACGACGAGTCCGGCGAGCAGCTCGACGCGTAGACGGTTACCGTCGGGAATCTGCTCGCGCGTAGCGCGTTTGGCGCGCTGAAAAGCGTTTGAAGAAGCGTAAATTTGAATCGGCCTTCCGGGCTTGCGGATGGCCGATGAGGTTCGGATCCGTCCTTGGAGAATCGCAACCCTAACGTTAGGGAAGGGTATGATTGCGTGATTTCAATCACACGGTTAGCGGACGGTACGGGAGCTGGCAGCACACGTGGCACTGCCAAAGATTGAATGCCCGTCATGCGGGGCGGACAAAGGTCTGAAGGGGAAGCGCCAAGGCAATCGCGAAGGCGACGTCGTGAACGTCACTTGTGGTTCGTGCGGCCACGAATTTGTGCACGATCCGTGGGAATGTGCCAAGTGCGGTGGTCGTCTCGATGCTGTGCGGCGACCGCTCCTACAAAAAGCGCGCGGTACCCAGCAGTCGATCATCGGTTACAACGTGCTCAAGGTCTGTCCAGTCTGCGACCCGGAGATCGAGATCGAGAGCTCGGCCACCTGAGTCGACTTGCCACGGGTTGTTTCCCGAGGCGGACATCAACGTCTAGGCGAGTTTTACTGCTCTGCCGTAGATCAGCGGTTTCACGAGCGGCGGGACCATCCGCCAACGATCATCTTCGACTGCGGAAATGTCGAATCCGCCGGCCTCGATCAGCGAAGCCGTGTTGCGGTTGCAGTTGCAGCCGTCGGCCAGCACGCCCCACGGCTTGTTCATTCGGTCCTGCCAGCGGGCGAGTCGCTCGCTTTCGGAACGAACGTGCTCGATCAACATGTAGTTTCCACCCGGCTTGAGAACGCGGTGAATCTCGGCGATCGACGCGGCGGGGTCTTCGACCGTGCAGAGCACGAGCGTGCCGACCACGGTGTCGAACGAGCCGTCATCAAATGGCAAGAGCTCGCCGGGGGCCCGCACGATTTCCACGTCGCGACCGCTTGACGCAACTCGCTTGCGCAGGCGGTCGGCCATGTTCGGTTCGGGCTCGGTCAGCACCAGACCGTCGAGATCAGCCGGGTAGTAGTCGAAATTGAGGCCGGTGCCTGCGCCGATCTCGAGAGTCGAACCCATGGCCTGACTGACGATCGAGCGGCGGCGTTCGGCCATCCCAGCTCGCTCGCCGATCCAGAATGCCGGGTCGTAGATCAGCGCGCTCAGCTTGCTTCCGCGAGCGCTCTCGGCGCGTTCTGCGGCTTGCTCTTTCGTTGCAACGTTCATCGGTCCACACCTTCCCAGAGTTGTTTGGGTCCGGTTTCTTGGTCGGCGCGACGTTCCAGCGCGTCGCCCGTCCACTCAAGTGCGAGCTGCCTGAACTGCGGCTCGTAAAACTCGTTCACAAAACTTACGTTGGCGATCATTGCACCTGCGCGCTCGGCGAAGCCGGCCGCCTCGTGGATGTGACCGCAGATGAAGACTTGCGGCGGCCTTTCGTCGAGGGCCGCGAGCGTGTGGCGATTTCCGACGTGCTCGCCATTGCGCCATAGCGCGTCGAGCAGCCCATACGGCGGGCCGTGCTGGAGCCAAATGTCGACGTCGGCCGGGATTGCCTCAGCAACTTCGGCGAGCTTCGCGTCGTCGGCATGGAAGGCCCAGTTGGGCAGGGCAGGTACCCACGGCGAGCAGTGCACGATTGGGCCGTCGGTGAGTTCGACCGTTTCGTCGATCAACAGCTCGGCAGGAAGATCCGGCCATTCTGGAATCTCCTCGAAGACGAAGTCGTGGTTGCCGGGGGTCATCACGATTCGTTCGGCCGGTACCTGCTCAAGCCATTCAGTAAAGGTGTCGCGAACCCAGCGCGCCTGTTCCTCGACGCCGTGCTCGCCGATGATCGGGCAGACGTCGCCCGCGATCAGCAATACGTCGCAGGGATCGATCCGCGGCAGCATTCCGTGCAGGTCTGAATACGCCCTGATCAACATGCGCGATCAGGCTAGCCTGCGCATTCGGGCCAACCCCCTACCGACTAGAGGCATCGTGCTGCCGTCGAACACCCAATCGATTCTGATCGTGCTTTCCGTGGCGGCCGTCGCGCCGGTGATTTCGGGCTTGGTCGGGCTCAGGCTGCGCAGCGTGATCCTGCCGGTAGTTGTAGTTGAGTTGTTGCTGGGCGTGGTGATCGGTCCGCAGGTGCTGGATCTCGCCTACGAGGACGACATTCTCGGTGCGTTCGCGGATTTCGGCCTCGCGTTTCTGTTCTTCTTCGCCGGTTACGAGATTCGGATCGAGCGGCTGCTCGGTGCACCGTTGAAGTTGGCGTTGATCGGGTGGGGGATCTCGCTCGCGCTCGCGTACGCGCTGTCGGGTGGCCTTCACTCGCTCGGGATCGTCGTCTCCGGACTACTCGCCGGTTCGGCCTTGGTGACGACCGCGATCGGCACGCTCGTGCCGATCCTCAACGACGAGGGGAAGCTCGAAGGCAATTTCGGAAAGCACATGTTGGCTGTGGGAGCGATCGGCGAATTGGGTCCGATCCTGATCGTCACGCTGCTGCTTGGCGCGTCAACGGGTGAGGCCCATCAGATCGCACTGTTGATCGCGTTCGTCGTGGTGGCCGTGCTCGCCGGTCTGGTTACGACTGGAATCGCGACACGCTGGTTCGGCTTCATCCAAGCACGCATCGAACAGAGCGGGCAACTGCCGATTCGTTTGACCGTGTTGCTGCTCTTCGCGCTGGTCGCGATCGCTGGCGACCTCGGCATGGACGTCATCCTCGGCGCGTTCGCGGCAGGGATGATCATGGGCATGATCGTCGGCGATCGCGAGGCCAGACTGTTCGAGACCAAGCTGGAGGCCGTCGGTTTCGGATTCTTGATTCCGTTCTTTTTCATCACGAGCGGCATGGCCGTTGACGTGGACGCGTTGTTCGGCAGCGTCGAAGACTTCCTGAAACTGCCGCTGTTCTTCGCCTTGATGCTGATCGTTCGCGGGGTGCCCGCGATGCTGCTCTACAAGCGCGAGCTTCCGCGGGAGGAGCTCGCGCCACTTGCGTTCCTCTCTGCCACCCAGCTTCCGCTGGTGGTTGCGATCACGTCGATCGGCCTGGAGACCGGCAAGATGCACGCGACGACTGCGGCTGCGCTGGTCGGTGCGGCGGTGCTTTCCGTGCTGATTTTCCCGTCGATCGCTGTTCGACTGCTGCGGCGCAACGACGAGATCGGGCCGCGCGACGAGGGCGACGACCTGCTCTCGTCGATCTCCGGCTAGATGCTGCCGATGCCGAGCCTGTCGGGTTCGCGCGCCATCCGAAGATCGTGGGAATTGTCCATCTCACGTTCAGCGATCTCGTCAAGCAGGTCGAGCTCGAGTTGCACCCGGTCGCGATCGCTTGCCGCGACGACGTCCAGTAGGTGTAGGTGCATGGCGCGTAATCGACGGTGAATCTGCATCGACCTGTGCCCGTATCGACGAATCTCGGTCGACCCGAGATCGAAATACTCGATCCATTGGGGTGCGTGGATAAGGGCGCGTGGATCGCCGTTCGAATCAACCACGTAAGTCGGCCCCGGGTGGCGTTCGTGCAGTCGCACGAGCAGTGCTTCGACGCGATCGATCACCTGGACAGCGGTCGTCGGGTCATTGATAGCCGGCGAGATCGCTCGAATCGCAATGTCGACGAGAATCCGCATCACGAACAGTGGATCCTGCTGCGTGGTTCGCTGTCGCGAAAGCACGAGTACGGCGTTCACCTGACGCTGCGACGGGTCGCGAGTTCCGCCGTGGATGCGGAGAACGCCCGAGCGACCGGAAATGAACTCGCCGACCTGCGGGATCACTTCGACGAGTCCTCCGGTCGTGTTCGCGAGTTTCAACAACGCACGACGATCGATCGCCGCCAGCACTCCCGGACCTCGCCGATGTTCGATCTCGGCGACTGCGGCGTCCTCCGGAATTTTCGGGAGCGGTAGCGAGGGGTTCTTGTCGGGGGCCGGATGGACGTCGTCAACCACGCGCCATGCGACTTTGCTGAGCGAGCGCAGGATGCCGCCGATCTGAATGTTCTCGAACGCGCGCTGCACCAGGGCCGCGAACCAGGCCAGCGTCGCGACCGCGAGCAGCAGGCCAAACATCACCGTAAGTACCGGCACCTCCTGACTCGACGACCCGGTCAAACGGTCGACCTCGGCGAGCGCGAACAATGCGTAGGTCGCCGTCGAAGTCGACATCACCAGTGCCCCCATGATTATCGGGTCGCGACGCAGCTGAGCCGCCAACCTCGGCGAGTACGAGCTCGTCTGAATCTGCGCCGCGATGAAGATCGCCGAAAAGACGATGCCGGTGAACGTGATCATGCTGCCCGCGACCGCAGCAAAGATCGCCTGAGTCGTTGACGCCGATATCGGCAGACGCTCGGTGCGGGCGACGCTCTCGTCCAGTTCGGGCAGCAGGAACGCGAGCACGATGACCAAGAAATTCCCCGCAACGACAGGGACCCATAGCTCTCCGGCCAGCCAGAGCCGGATCTTGAACAGTCGCGTCGGCGTTGTTACCGCGCGTTGCCCACCGTGAACTGGATGGTCGTCGTTGCTCATGCCTCTGCTGGCGATCCTACGGCCGCCCTCGGCGGGCACCTATACTGGCCGCTACACGGTCGTGGAATAGGGAAGTCCGGTGTGAAACCGGCGCGGACCCGCCACTGTGATCGGGTGAGTCTCTCGCGTGAGATCTGACGAAGGTCTCGGCCACTGGCAATGCACATTGCTGGGAAGGTGCGAAAGAAATACTCGTCAGCCAGGAAACCTGCCTCGGCCGTCTTCATACATAACGATCCCTCGTGGAAAGGGGAACAGATGAATACGGCTATTCGGGCCCATAGGTCCGTCGTCGTCGCGGCAATCGTGATGGCGTTAACTCTCTCGGTGGTGCTCGCGCTAGGCGCTGCGTCGGCCTCGGCGATCAACGTCAATCTGCGCATCGAAGGCGAATCAGCCACGCATTTCAATGGCATCGTCAACACCGGGCCGCGCAGCGTCGCCGGCGGAGTCGATTCGCCAAGCTGCCGCGCAAACGCAACGGCTAATGACTTTGCCGAACCGAATGCATTGACCGCAGCGGCCGATGCCCTCGGCACCGCAGTCACCACCAGCGGCACCTTCTATGGCTGGGGCACCTTGCTCTGCTCGGTCAATGGCGAAGCGGTGCCCTCAACGCTCGCCGGATGGTTGATCCGCATCAACAACAAGAACAACACGGCCCCCGGCGGCTTTGTCACCGCAACGACGGAGCTCGCCGAAGGAGACTCGGTGCTGTTCTACATGAGTCCGGAGTACACCAGTTTCAGCTCCTCGCTGGACATCGTTGCACCGGCCACAGCTGCACCCGGTCAGCCATTCGCCGTCTACGTGGACGAGTACGAGCACACCGGCGACACGAAGTCGCCAGCGGCCGGTGTGTCAATTCACAGCACAGGCGTGGCCATCACCACGGCGGCCAACGGCGCGGCAACGATCAGTCTTCCGTCGAGCGGGCGGTTCTTGGTGACCGCGAGCAAGGCCGGCGCGGTTCGCGGCTCTGCCTGGGTGACGGTCGACCCAGCAACTCCGGCTGCGCCAATCGCCCGGCCGTCCCGTGCCAGGGTCAACCGCTTCAGCAAGTGCAATCGCGTGTACCGCAAGAACTCGCGTATGCACAAGCGCTGCATCAGGATCGTGCGCGCAAAGCAACGCGCCGAGCGGTGCACGCGTGTCTACCGCAAGCGGACGAAGAAGTACCAGCGCTGCATTCGGATCATGCATGCCAAGCAGCGAGCGAAAAATCTCCGCAAGCGCCGTTGACCTGTTGACGCGATGACCGAATGATCTCCAACGACCACCAAAATCGCTCGCTCTGGGTAGTGCTCGGCGCATTCCTTGCAGCCGCAGCGTTCGTCGGGTGCGGACAGAGTGAGCCGGGTGGTCCGTCGACAACGTTGTCGATCACGCGCGACTTTGGGACTGCGGCGGTCGGTCGGCAGCGGATCGTTCCGGTCACCAGCGGGTTGACCGCGATGCGGCAGCTTCAGCGGACCGCCAAGGTCGACGCAACCTACGGCGGACGCTTCGTCAACTCGATCGACGGCGTGAAGGGCGGGGGCGGCCGGGACTGGCTGTTCTACGTCGACGGAGTCGAGTCGGAGATCGCTGCAAACGATTGGCGACTCAACGGCGGCGAGACCGTTCAGTGGGATTTCCACGCGTGGCAAGAAGTTAAAACCGGCGGCGCAATAGTGGGTGCGTTTCCTCAACCGCTCAAGGCGCGTGGAGTGAAACTCAATTGCGTTCCAGCGAGTGGTGTTCCCTGCGACACAGTCACGGGCGCGCTTCGTGCCGAGCAGATAAATACCGATGCGTCCGGCGCAGAGCCCGTGACGGTCCATGTCGGTACCTGGAGCGAAATCAATGGGAATGAAGGCGTTCCCGATCTGACCGAACTCGCTGCCGACAACGGTGCCTTCGCCTCGTTCAGTCGCGACGGAAAGCAACTCACGATCGTGGACGATCGCGGGGGCGAGGCTCAGACGCTCGAGAACAGCGCCGGTCTGATCGCGGCAAACCGCGAAGGCGATCGAATCGTCTGGCTCGTCACGGGCGTTGACGAACAGGGAGTTCTCAACGCGGCCTCGTCGCTCAACACCGCAGCGCTGACCAACCGGTTCGCGTTGGCGGTGACGCTCCAGGGCCCGCTGTCGCTTCCGCGACCGAGTCGCACTGATGGTCAAAACGGAGAGGATGCGACTCCATGAACGCCATTGCCGAAACTGCCGTCAAGGCGCTTTCGTTCGGCTATCGCGACCGTGGCGGCGTGATGCAGCAGGCTCGCGCAACGATCGTCGTCGGCTGGTGCATTGCGCTGGGTCTGGTCGTGGCGCTCTACGAGAATCCGATCGTGCTGGCGTTTGTGGGATTCGCGGCACTATTCACAGCGCTGCGATGCGGTGTGATCCGCGAAGTGTCGTTCGTCTTGATGATTGCTGCGCCGATCGGTCTGTTGATGGCGCTGATCAACCCGATCGCGACTCAGAACGGAATCACGGTGCTGGTCGCCGGTCTGCAACTGCCGTTGGTCGGAACGTTCGACGTCACGCTCGAAGCCGTCAACTACGGCCTGATTCTCGGATTTCGATCGCTGGTGATCTTCGCGATCTGCGCGCTCTATGTGTCGACGGTCGACCCCGACGAACTCCTGCGGTCGTTGCGGCGCCGATCAGTCCGCTCCGCGATCACGGCTTCGCTCGCCGTGCGGTTTGTTCCGGTGCTCGCGCGCGACGGTATGAACATGGCGATCGCGCGCGAATGTCGGCCGGGTGAGCCGCCATCGACGGCGGCGGTGGTGCGCGGCGCGTTCGCCCGATCGCTGGATCGCGCCTCGGACTCGGCGCTGGCGCTCGAAACGCGCGGCTACGCGCTCGCCCGTCCGCTGCGCGTCGATCGCGATCGCCGTCGTGCCGCTGACTGGTTCGTGTTGTGCTCGACCTTCGGTCTGATTGCGCTGATCGCGGCTGGCTTGCTAACCGGACTCGCATCGTTCGAGGACTATCCGCTAACCATCATCGGTTGCTCAGCCAGCGACGTCGCGTTCGCCGCTGCCATCGGGATCGTCGCGGCGCTGCCTGCGCTGTTGGTCGCGCGCAACACGGGGAATCGGCGATGAGCGTTGCAAGTCTGGATCTGTCGCGGAGCAGCGCCGTGCTGCAATTGGATGACTTCAGCTTCAAGTACCCGGACGGTCGCGGCAACGGCGTGGGCAACGTCTCGCTGTGCGTGGAGTCCGGCCAGTTCGTGGTCATCTGCGGTCGTTCAGGCAGCGGCAAATCCACGTTGCTGCGCACGGCCGGCGGATTGGTTCCACACCATTTCGGCGGCGTCGTCTCTGGCGAAGGAAGCGTGTGCGGCCGAGATCTGCGCGTGCACGGCCCAGGCGAACTCGCGGCGTACTGCGGCACGGTATTTCAGGATCCTGAGGTTCAGATCGTGATGGGCAGCGTGCGCAACGAGATCGCCTTTCCGCTCGAGAATCTTGGCTGGGAGTCGGCCGCCATTCGCGTGGCCGTAGAGGAGACTGCGCTCGCTCTGGGCATTGGGCACCTGCTCGAGCGACGCACCAACGAGCTTTCGGGCGGGGAACTGCAGCGCGTCGTGCTGGCCGCGGCGATTGTCGCCCGCCCGCCGTTGATTGCGCTCGACGAGCCGACATCGCAGCTCGACCCCGTCGCTGCGGACGAGTTGCTTGCGACGCTTGCGCGACTCAACGGCGACTGGGGCACGACGATCCTGCTTGCCGACCATCGGTACGAACGAGCCCTGGAGCTGGCAGATCGCGTGGTGATGATGGACGCGGGCTCAATCGCGATCGACGCCGCGCCGGAGAATTTTCTGGCCGAGATTGCTGCCGCTCCAGAGCGCCATTGGCTGCTTCCGCCGACGGCTGAACTCTGCATGCGCAGCGGAATCGCGCCGCTTCCGGTGGGGGCGAAGGCTGCGCGAAAGGCGATCGGTTCGCGCGTCTGCGTCGGCGCCGATCCGGGTCAACAAGGCAAGAGCCTGCCGACCGAAGGTGAAGTGGCGCTGCGGCTGCGTGGCGTTTCGCACAGCTATCCAGATCGCCGCGCGCCGGCCGTCGATCGGCTCGATCTGACGATCCGCGCAGGCCAATGCACGGTGTTGATGGGTGCAAACGGCTCCGGCAAATCCACCTTGTTGCGGATTGCCCGTGGCGTGCAAAAACCCGACAGCGGCACCGTGGCCGCTAGCGGCGAGGTCGGATTGTTGTTGCAGAATCCGAACGACTACCTGATCCACGAACGCGTGGCAGACGAGGCACCGGTGTTTTCGCTGGCCCGATTCGGCTTGGACGGCTTCGGTGCGCGCGACCCGCGAGACCTCTCCGGCGGCGAACGTCAACGACTCGCGTTGGCGATCGTGATGCAGAATGATCCGGCGACGCTGCTGCTCGACGAGCCGACCCGCGGGATGGACCGCGAACGCCGCGAAGAGCTCGCGGATCTGTTGAATTCGCTTGCCGAGCGCGGCACTGCGGTGGTCGTCGCAACCCACGACGCCGAGTTCGCTGCGATGTTCGCCGAACGCGCCGTGTTGCTCGCGAATGGCGCCGTGATCGCAGACGGTCCGATCGGCGAAGTGCTGGGAGGGGGGTGGCACTTTGCCACCGAGGTCGCCCGACTGCTCCCGGGGACCGGCGCATTGACGCCGCGCCAGGGCGCCGCGCTGCTCGGCGCGATATCGCCAGCGGCGGTCGATGGCGAATTCGAGCGGGTGACCGGATGACGACGCACGCGATGTGGCAGATTGCCAGCGCCGTGCTGTTGGCCAGCGTTCTGGCCGCAGGGTTGGCTTGGTACGAACGCACCCGCCCGCCTGCCCGCATGGTCGCCGCCGTCGCGGTGCTCGTGGCTTTTGCGGTGATCGGACGGATTCTCTTTGCTCCGTTCCCGAACGTCAAGCCGACCACCGACATCGTGATCATCGCTGGGTTTGCACTTGGATTCGCACCCGGTTGGATCGTCGGCAGCCTGACGGCGCTGGTGTCGAATTTTTACTTCCTACAGGGGCCATGGACTCCCTGGCAGATGTTTGCGTGGGGCATGTGCGGTCTGCTCGGTGCCTGCGTGGCGAGGCTCAGCCGGGGCAACCCCGGCCGGGTGACATTTTCACTGATCTGCGCCGCCGCCGGACTCGGCTTCGGTGTAGTGATGAACCTTGCTTCTGCCATCAATCTCGGCGGATCGGACATCGTCACCAGTTTCTGGGTCTACACGGTGCGATCGCTGCCATTCGATGTTGCGCACGCGGCTGCGAATTTCGTGTTCTTCCTGATCGCAGGGCCGTTGCTGATCCGCATGCTGCAGCGTCTTCGTGATCGTCACGACGTGGTCTGGCCGACAGCCGCGCGTGAGCCGGCGCACCCGTCAACGATTGCTTAACGTCGTCGAAACGTCCGCAAACGAAACCTTTTACCGGAATATCCGTTGTTACTGATGAGCATCTGTTGGAAGGCGTCGCCAGGGCCCGAAATAGCCGATCGACTGAAAGTTTGGTCGCAAATGTGGGTATTTCACAGGTTTGGGCTTGCAATTGGCGGCCTTATTCCATAAGATGCTTGGGATCGTCCGAATTCGCTCAGACTTTCCCGAATGCAGTTTGGACACATCGAACTTGAGACCTGTGGCGTCCAAACAGTCCAGGCCGCGTCGTCGATTGAAGACACAGAGTGCTTCGAGGGACGCAGCAAACCGGGACCAGAACAGGTATTTTGAGGCAAGCGACAGAAGTGCGACATCCATCCAAAGCAGCTTGTAACATTCAGTAACAAAGATTTTCCCCGCAAAGACCCCGTTTTACCCCAGCATCACCAGCTCCACCAGCACCACCAAACAAGCTCCACCAAACAAGCTCCACCAAACAAATAGCTAGCCCGCGGCGTGCGACCCCCATCGAGCACGTCGCCAGATGATTTTCATCAGTGCGACCGGCCTCGCGCTCGCCATGCATCGAACCATGGTTACCGGGCCGTCAGTTACGAGCTTCAACGCAAAAACCCCAAAGACAGCAAGGCACCAAATTGGCAACTTTCACGCAAGACATTTTTGAGATTCCCGAGATCGGACTTCTGCTCGAAGCAGAGTCGGTGACCGAGGAGCGTCTTCTCGAGCTCGCAGAAGTACACGAGCTCGAAGAGGTGCTGCTCGACGACCTGCGTTCACGCCTGGTCGAGGCCGACGTCACGATCGTCAAGGGCGAAGAGGACGAGGCGACCGCAATCGAAAAGCGCGCGCTGAGCGACCACGCCGTCTCGGCCGAACTGCCGAGCGACCTGACCCGTCACTTCATCAACCGCGCCAGCCGCCACAAGATCCTCACGCGTGAGCAGGAGGTCACTTTGGCCAAGCGCATCGAGCGTGGTGACGAGGTCGCAAAGCGTCAGCTGATCGAGAACAACATGAAGCTCGTGATCAAGCTCGCCGGTAAGTACCGCGACCAGGGTCTCGAGTTTGGAGACCTGATCCAGGAGGGCGTCATCGGCCTCAACCGCGCGGCCGAGAAGTTCGACTGGCGCAAGGGATTCAAGTTCAGCACTTACGCGACTTGGTGGATCCGCCAGTCGATGCAGCGTGCAACGCAGAACCAGGGCCGCACGGTCCGTCTGCCCGTGCATGTTGCGCAGCAGCTGGCCAAGATCCAGAAGGCGACCCGTCGTCTTGCCGTCGAGCTCGCCCGCGAGCCCACCGACGCCGAGATCGCGGAGGCAACCGACATGGAGATCGAGGAGGTGGAGCGCGTCAAGCTGGCCGCTCTCAAACCGACCTCCCTTTCGCTGCCCGTAGGTGAAGGAGACTCCGAATTTGGTGACTTCCTCGAAGACGAGGACACGATCACCCCTGAAGAGTTCGCCGTCGAGGCCGAGCGCCAGCGCAAGATCACGCGCCTGCTCTCGCGTCTCTCACCGGACGAGCGTCACGTTCTCGCAGAGCGTTACGGCCTCGCTGGTGGCGAGCCGCGCACCGCAGAGGCGATCGCTCGCGGAAGCGGCATGACCGCAGCCCGCGTCCGTGAGATCGAGAACGCAGCACTCAAGCGTTTGGCTCAGGACCCAGAGGCAGTAGCTCTCCGAGCTGCATAAGCGCTCAGGCACATCAAGATCCGAGAAAGCCTCGCTCACAAGAGCGGGGCTTTCTCTTTGCAAGGTCCGAGGTTGCAAGCGGGATCTGGTCGGGGTTTGATGCGGGGCGCAGGTTGACTTTCGTTTCGGCACCGAAAAGGGAGTGGGCTGATTGGTGGTGGTGATTCCGATGGGGCAAAATGGTCCAAGACTCCCCCGCCGGGGGACTCCTGGACCAAAA
>CAKZMQ010000016.1 GCA_937128795.1 uncultured Solirubrobacterales bacterium
CGTGACTGGCACGCCAAGGCGACCGAAGGCCGAGGCCACCTCAACTCCGCTTGCCCCGGCGCCGATCACGGCGAGCGAAGCAGGCATCGTCGTCGCGAGCCAGGCGCCAGCGGTATCGACGATTGGACCACCGAAGTTGGCGCCGATCGCGGGGATCGGCAATGCGACGGATCCGGTCGCGAGCACAACGTGGGCCGCGCGCACCAGCTGAACGCCCTCCGCAGTCGTCACGTGGAGATCAACGATGCCGGCCTCGGTCGGGGCGGCAAACGTGGCCTCGCCGTCGACCACGAGCACGTTGTTTTTCTTCATCAACCCACCGACGCCGCCCGTCATCGTCTTGACGACGCGGTCGCGACGCTTGGCAACCGTCGAGAAGTCGGCGCTGGGCTGAACCCCGTCGGGAAGCGTGACGCCGAACGTGCTGGCCTTGCGAACCTCGTCGAGCACGTCGGCGCTGCGCAGAACGGCCTTCGCCGGTATGCACGCGTAATTGAGACAGCGTCCGCCGAGCTTGTCTTTTTCGATCAGGACCGTTGTCAGGCCAAGCTGACGCGCACGGATCGCTGCGACGTACCCACCGGGGCCGCCCCCGACGATCGCGACATTGAAGACGCCTTCAGCCATCGGAATTGTCGGCCTGCTCGGGCTTTTTCACGCGCGCGTTGTGGTCGGCGACCGCTTGCAGTGCGGCAGCCTCTGCGGCCTCGCGCTGGTCTTTCAGCGACTGTATGTCTGGTGCCTCGGGCATCTGGATACGCGCCATTGCCCTGATAAGAAACCAGAAAAGCACTCCGGACAGCGCGATGATCGCCACGAAGAGCAGCGCGACCCAGGCATTGTCCACGCGTGTGAGCGACAGTGAGTAGACGATTATCTGCAGCCCGAGAATCGTCTGGAAACCGATCACGGCCCAGTACTTGACCAACCACATGCCGACCGAGGCGACGAACAAGATCGCGCAGATCAGGGCCAATTGGATGACGGCGCGATTCTCATCGTCACCGGTCGCATCATTGGTCAGGAGGAACGAGACGAGGTTTCCGATCGCGAACAACATCGCTGTGATCGATGCGATCGTGACGGCCAACGGCCGCTCGCCCGGCGCGAGCGGTTCGAGTTCGTCGCGAACGGCTTGGTTCTTGGCCTCGCTGCGTGTACGCGCGGCCGCGTAGCGTTCGGCACCTGACTTCGGTGGCGTGTCGCCGCTTGTCTGAATCTCGTCGCCGGACATCGCTGCGAAGGCTACGCGACGGAGCTTTCAGGCGCCGGATTCACCCCAGGAGGTGTTCGAGCAACGCCTTCTGAACGTGCAGGCGGTTCTCGGCCTGGTCGAAGACCGCGGACTGCTGGCCGTAAAGGACATCAGCGGTGATCTCTTCGTCGGGGTGAGCCGGCAGGCAGTGCAGCGCGATCGCAGTTGGCTTGGCGTGGGACATCAATGCGCTATTGAGTTGGTAGGCGAAGAGGTCGGATTTCTTCGCCTCGGAGTCGGCGTCGCCCATGCTGACCCAGACATCGGTGTAGATCGCATCGGCTTCGGCAGCGGCCTGCTGGGCGTCACCAGTAAGTTCGACGGCGCCACCGGCGGTGGCGACTGATTCCGCCAGTTCGACTGCGGTCGGTGCCGGGGCGTAGCCGTCGGGCGTGGCGACCGCAACGGTCATTCCCGCCAGAGCGCCGAGCACCATCAGTGAGGCTGTGACGTTGTTGCCGTCGCCGACATAGGCGAGCCGCAGTCCCTCGAGTGTGCCGAAGCGTTCCTGCAGGGTGAGCAGGTCGGCGAGCGCCTGGCACGGGTGGTGCTCTTCTGTGAGCAAATTGAATACGGGGATGCTCGCCTCGGCTGCAAGCGTCTCGACCGTTGCATGCGAACCGGTGCGGATTCCGATCGCGTGAGCGAAGCGGGAGGTCACGAGCGCGGTGTCCTTGATCGACTCGCCGCGCGAGAGCTGCATCGTCTCACCGCTGAGCACCATCGGGTGCCCGCCGAGTTCGTGCACCGCGATCTCTGAACTCATCCGCGTGCGTGTGGAAGGGCGCTCGAATATCAGCGCAACCGTCTTGGCGGCGAACTTTCCACGCGACGCAGCAAGCTCTGCGCGATTGGCCTTCAGGTCAGCGGCGCGCGCGAGCACGCTCGACAGTTCGCTAGGCGTCAGTTCTGCGCCGGTCAGGAAGTGCTGAGCCATGGCGGGAAGTCTATGCCCATCGGCCTCCCCGCTACCGTCGATGCGATGACTGGAGAGCAAGCAACAAGGCCGCGTCGACTCGCCAAGGGCGAGCAGGTCGAGCTGACGATCGAGTCGTTGGCCCACGGTGGTGCGGGTGTCGGGCGCGCCGACGGCTTCGTGGTATTTGTTCGCGGCGGCCTGCCGGGCGACCGGGTTCTGGCCGAGGTCACCGGCGGCAAAAAGAGCTTTGGTGAGGCACGCGTGCTCGAGATTCTCGAGCCCGGACCGGGTCGCGTTCCCGAGCGTGCTCCGCACCCCGGGGCGCTGTGGCAGAGCCTGCGGTACGACCTGCAACTGGTCGAGAAGCAGCGACAGGTCAAGGAGGCACTCGAACGCTTCGGGGGATTCACCTTCGATTCAGCTGACGGTCCCGTGCTCGAACCGATCCTCCCTGCCGGCGAGGATCACGACGATCCGGCGGTCTGGAACTATCGCAACAAGGTCGAGTTCTCGTTCGGACAGAGCGACGACGGTTCGCTCGCGCTCGGATTCCATACGCCCGGGCAATGGGACGTGATCGAGGACGTCGATGACGTTGTGCTCGCGAGCGAGCGAGCCAACGAGATCCGCAGAATTGTGCGTCATTGGTGCCAGGATCGAGAGCTTTCGCCGTTCGACCCGGACGAGGCGTTCGGGTTCCTGCGCAATCTCGTGGTACGCGAAGGACGCGGTAGCTCCGCCGGCGAGACGATGGTGCGCCTCGTGACCAGTTCGCGCGAGCCCGAGCCGGGTGGTTTCGACAGCGTCGGCTTCGTCGACGCGATGCAAGAGCTCGACCCACCGCCGACCAGCATCATCTGGAGCAAGTCCGACAGCGCCGGAAACTGGACGCGCGACAGCAAGGACAAGGCACTTGCCGGCGAACCCTTCATCGAAGACGAAGTGCTTGGTCTGCGCTATCGGATCTCACCGGACGCGTTCTTCCAGACGAACTCTGCGCAGACGGAAAAGCTCTACGGCACCGCGATCGAATTCGCCGATCTCACCGGACGCGAATTGGTCTTCGACCTCTACTGCGGCTCAGGAACGATCGGCATCGTGCTGGCGGAGAAGGCCGGGCACGTGTGGGGAGTCGAGATCATCGCCGACGCGGTCGAGGATGCGGCCGTGAACGCGAACCTCAACGGGATCACCGACGCCGACTGGGTTGCCGGCGACATGCGCCTAGCGTTGCCCCAATTGATCGAGCACGCCGGCACGCCCGACGTCGCCGTCATTGACCCGCCGCGCGCGGGACTGCCCGCCAAGGTCGTGCGCCGCGTGCTCGAAGCCGGCGCCAGGCGCATCGTCTACGTCAGCTGCAATCCGACGACGCTCGCGCCGAATCTCAAGCAGATGGTCGAGAGCGGCTACGAACTACGCCGCGTGCGCCCGGTGGACATGTTCCCGCACACGCCGCACATCGAGTGCGTCGCGGTGTTGGACCTCGTCGACGATGCAAAGCGGCTCGCCGTGATCGAGGCGAGGATCGAGGAGCGGCGCAAGAAGCAGGCGGCTCGGGGCAATTAGTGGACGCGTCGAATATATGACCATGGTATGATGACCATGGTCATATATCGGAGGGATGCGTGAAGAACAGCTCAATCACTGCAACGAAATTGAAGGCGACATTGCTGGGAGTCCTCGATGACGTGCAGGCCTCTGGGTCGGAGGTGATTGTCACCAAGCATGGTCGCGCGGTAGCGAAACTTGTACCTGTGGACAGCCCAGCGTCGTTGGAGGGCACCGTTCAGATGCTCGTGGACGAAGCCGAGTTCATCTCGCCGCTCGATCTCGAATGGGATGCGATCAAGTAGTGGTTGTGCTGGACACTCACGCTTTTCTTTGGGCTTATGGCAGCTCAAGCTTGATGAGCACGGCCGCGAACTCACGTCTTGCCGAGGCAGATGTGATTGGAGTCAGTGCAGTCTCGGTCTGGGAAATCGGAATGCTGTTGAATCGCGGACGCCTTTCTCTCGGAATGCCGGTTCAACAATGGATACGCACCGCATTCGCCGAGGATTCCCGTCTCACTGAGTTGAAACTAGATACTGCAATTGCACTTCGAGCGGCTCAGCTCGAACAACACGGGCTGACCGGCGATCCAGCCGATCAGTTGATCTTCGCCACCGCAGACTTCTTTTCTTCGGACCTCGTGACGAAAGACAGACGACTTCGAGACTTCGCCCCCAAGCGGACTGTCTGGTAGCCGAAGTCCGATCAAGGCGCCGCCGGGATTTCGAAGGCGAAAGTTGCTCCGCCGCCGGCCCGATTGGTGGCCCTGATGCTGCCGCCGTGAGCCTCGACCAGGCCGCGCGCGATTGCCAGACCCAGGCCGGCGCCGGCGCCCTGACGTGATTCATCGCCGCGCTGGAAGCGGTCGAAGAGTCGTTCCGGGTCGCCCTGTGGCAATCCCTCGCCGGTGTCCTCAACGCTGAATCGGACCTGCGCCGGGTCTTCCGTCGAGACGCGAATCGCCACCGTTCCGTCGCTCGGTGTGTGCCGCAATGCGTTGACGAGCAGGTTCATCATCACCCGTTCGATCTTCTCCGGGGCGCAGCGGACGACGCTGTCGGGGCGGTCGATCTCGGCCCGCAGGGTCACGCCCTCGGCCCTTGCCTGTCCCTCGAACCCGCGAACGCACGTGTCGACCAGATCGCCGACGCGCACCTCGTCTAGTTCAAGTGAAAGCGCCGACGCGTCGATCGTCGCCAGTTCGAAGAGGTCGTCGATCAACTGCGAAAGCCGATCGACCTGACTCTGCATCTCGGGCAGATATTCATCGGTCGTCGACACCCCGTCCTCGACGGCCTCGAGCATCGCGCGCAACGCGGCGAGCGGGGTACGCAGGTCGTGGCTTGCCCAGGCCACCAGTTGCCTCCGCGCGTCGAACAGCGACTCGAGGTTCTCGGCCATCATGTTGAAACTGTGCGCAAGTTCGTCGGTCTCGGAAACGCCGGTCTGTTTGGCACGCGCGGTGAGGTCGCCGGCCGCCACGTCGTGGGCGGTCTCGGTCAGGGAGTCAAGCGGCGCGAGGATGCCGCGCAGCAACAGAACTGCGGCCGCCATCGCAACGACGGTTGTGCCGCCAACCACTGCGAGCACTTCGAGGTCGTGCGCAGACTCGAACATTACGATTCCCGAAGCGATGACCGTCGCCAATGGCAGCAATGTCGCCAAAAGCAGCGCGCCGACCGTACGCGTCTTGATCGAACGCAGCCGCATGATTGCCGAAGTCGCGACCAGGCCGACGAGCAGCACGCCGCCGAGCACAATCAATGCCGGCGCGATCATGCCGAGCCTTCCAACGAAAATCGGTAGCCCATGCCCCACACCGTCTGCAAATGTTTGGGCTCGGACGGGTCTGCTTCGATCTTCTCGCGCAAGCGCCTGACATGGACCGAGACCGTCCCGGTGTCGAGTGCAGACTCGAAGCCCCAGACTCGCGCCATCAACTGGTCTCGCGAAAAGACCTGGCTCGGATTTCGCGCCAGAAACAGCAGCAGGTCGAATTCGCGGGAGGTCAGTTTGAGCGGACTTCCGGCGCGCGTGGCTTGATGAGCGACCGGATCGATGCGCAGATCGCCGAACTCGACAGCCTCGGGAGACTCAACGGGAGCCGCCGGTTGAGCGGGTCGCGCGCGCCGGATCACATTGCGTACTCGGGCAGTCAGTTCGCGCGGCGAAAACGGTTTGCCGACGTAATCGTCGGCTCCGAGTTCGAGCCCGACGATCCGGTCGCTCTGGCCGCTGCGCGCCGTCAGCATGATCACCGGTAGATCGCTTTTGTCACGAATCATTCTGCAGAGCTCCAACCCGTCGATTCCTGGCAACATCAAATCCAGAACGACGAGCGACAACTCGCCATCGTGGTCCTCGATCAACTGCAAAGCTGTGTGACCGTCGCCGGCCGCCAGCGTGCGATAGCCGTCGCGCTCGAGGTAGCGCACCACCACGTCGCGCACGATCGCCTCGTCGTCGACCACAAGGACGGTCTCGGAGCTGGACGCCCCTGTAGGTGCGGTTGCCTCGCTCATTGATTCAAGTATGTCCGCTCGATGGGTCCGGTGGTGCTGCATGTGCGCGCTGAGTGTCGAACGACGACGCCCCGAGGCGCGCACCGACGGTTGGCGACGTTTATCCAAAGGTGAAGGCATAGCCGCTGACCCCCTCTCCGACCTGCAGACTCAGCCGCCCCGACCTGACGCTGCCGAGGTCGACGATCGAGTAAAGCTTTTGGCCGTCCACCTTGAGAACTCCGGACTTCACGTGTCGTCCGGCGTCGCCCGAGGAAATCGGCTTGCCATCGAGTCGCACGCGAACGTTCTTCGGCCCGCCGCGGTTGCCGAGCACGAGGTAGACGCGCCGCGCATTGAAGTGCAGGTCGATCGTCGAGCGTGAACCCGACGCAGTCGCCGAATGTGTATCGATTTTCCAGCGCCCGCCGTACGCGAGCGCGTTCACCGGCAATTCGTTGACGCGCCGGTAGTCGTGAACACCATCCACGATCGTGCCGTTCACGAACCCGGCGGCACGAGCAGAGCCGAGGTACGTCTCGGGGGTCAACTCATGAAAGTTTTCAGTGCGTTCGGGTTCTACGTCGATCTGCTCGTCGCCCACGTCGCGTGCACCGGCCTCGGCCAATAGATCGCGGACCGCCGCGTCGGTCTCCTCGTAAGCGCCTTCGCCGACGTGCGTGTAGCGCACTCGTCCCTTGGCGTCGATCAGATACTTGGCCGGCCAGTACTGGTTTTCGTAGGCATCCCATGTCTTGAAATCGTTGTCCTGTGCAACTGGGTAGCCAAGTTTGTTCTGATCGATTGCGTCCTTGACGTTGGCGGCCGATCGCTCGAATGGAAACTCTGGGCTGTGCACCCCGACGATCACGAGCCCGTCGTCGCGGTACTTCGACCAGAGCGCCTTCAGGTGCGGCAACGTGCGAATGCAGTTGATGCAGGTGTAGG
This sequence comes from uncultured Solirubrobacterales bacterium, assembly GCA_937128795.1. Taxonomy (GTDB): domain Bacteria; phylum Actinomycetota; class Thermoleophilia; order Solirubrobacterales; family JACPNS01; genus JACPNS01. The sequence continues at coordinate 7,178 of CAKZMQ010000016.1, forward strand.
TCCAGAAGTCGACCAGCACGACCTTGCCGCGCAGTTCTGCGAGCGTCAGCGGCCGGTTGTTCGCGGTGTTGAACCAGCGTTGGTTCCCCTGAAACTCAGCGGCCTGCCCAAGGCTTGGCAGTCGCTGGCTGCCGTCGGCCGACGGTGCAAGAGGTAGCGGCGAGCGGCCCTTGGGTTGTCCGCCCTTTGCCTCGGACAAGGAGGATTTCACGGCCGAGGAGCGCTCGAGGCTGCCTGTCGGATTGACAATCGCCTGCGGAAGTTTGTCTGCGATCGTGGTCTGGAATCTGACGTCGAGGTCGAGATACATTGCGAACGCGAGCAGGATCATCGTCGTTCCCATCGCGGTCTGCACTGCGGGGGTGCGCCTTGCCAAGGGCGCGATCAGCCGACGGCCGCCGAGCATCAGCACGAAGAACGTTGCCGCCGATCCGAACCCATATGCGGCAGCCACGACAAGACGCTCGAGCGTGAACTCCTGCGACGCCGTGACCGTGATCACCCCGGCGAGAATCGGCCCTGCGCAAGGTGCGTAGACGAGCCCGAGGCCGGATCCGATCACGAAGCCTGACCAGAATCCGTCCTTCTCACCGGCCCGTGTTGCGGCGCGGGCGGAGACGGCTCCCGCTGTGCGCGCGGTCATCCTCGACAACACGGTCTCGACGCGGTCCCCGAACTGCGGAACGATCAGCGACAACCCAAACAGAAACAGGATGCCGATTGCGATCGTGCGAAGTAGTTCGTCGGGCAACCCGAGCGCCGCGAGCATGTAGACGAGCACCACGACTGCGAAGGTGAAACTGACCGCTAGCCCGATCGCGACCCCCGCCGGCCTTCTGCGACCGCCCGTACTGCCGGCCGAAAATACGACCGGAAGTACGGGCAGCGCGCACGGCGACAGCGCAGTGGCTGCGCCCGCCAGAACCGCGAACAGTGTCAGCAGCAACATCTTCCGACCCCGGGAGGAACGCGATCACCGAGTGGTGATCTCATCACCGTTCTTGTCGATGACGTACCAGATCCCGCCGAACTCGTCGACGGCCTGACAGAGCACCTGATCGGCCTCGGTCTCGCCCTTGTAGTAATACAGCGGGTGGTCGTTGTACGTGACCTGGATCGTGCCGTCGGTGCGCTTGGTCGTACCGAGCTTGTCCTCGTCGATGCCGCTTGACGCGGTCGCCTCGGATTTGGTCGTTACCGGCGGCCATGCCTCGGCGCACTCGTCGTAGCACTCGCTCTTGCTGGTCTTTTCCTTTGTGAAGAGGTAGATCGTGCGTCCTTTGCCGTTCTGGAGAATGCCGCCGTACGGGTCGACGTTGCCGACGGAGATCTTCACGGAGGAATCCTTCTTCATCGCATCCTCCTTCTTCATCGCGTCCTCTTTCTTCATGGCCTCTTCCTTGGCCATCGCGGCTTCCTCCTTCTTCATCGCCTCTTCCTGCTTCATTGCGGCGTCATCGGATGTGGCAGCGGTGTCGCTGTCGTCATCGCCACAACCGGCGACGCCCACGGCGAACACGGCGATCAGCATGAGGAGGAGTATTCGTTTGCGATTGGCTTTCATGGTCAAACCTTTCCGGTCTGGTGATTGTTCTGGTTGTTGGGCAAATCGGTTGATCAGCGCTTGCGAATCGCCTTGCCGGCGCGATTGACGACGTACCAAACGCCGCCGAATTCGGTGACCGCCTGGCAGAGGACTTCGTTCGGCTCGTCCTCGTCGACGTAGTAGTAGAGGGGGTGGCCGTTGTAGGTCACCTGGCGCTTGCCGCCGCCGCGACGGACGGTTCCCAGCTTGCTCTGTCTAACACCGCGAATCGCGACCGGTCGACCCTTGGTGACCAGCGGGGGCCATGCGCGCGCGCAATCGCCGTAGCAACGGCTCTTCTTGCGCTTGTCGCGCGTGAACAGATAGAGCGTGCGTCCGCGCGAGTCCTGCAGGATCTTTCCGTAGCGCGTGGAGCCGAGCCTCACGCGCTTGCCACCGGCAGCCACGGCTTGGTGGCGATCGGCGGACGCAGCTGCAGCTGAGTCGGGCTGCGGGCTCGAGGCGGCGCTCGTCGCGATCAGCAGTACAACTGCAGTCGACAAGAGGCCGGCGAGGCGCATCAAATGTTTGGTCTTCACTAGGTTGCCTCCCATGGGCAGGACGGTTGGTCGTGTCCCTATGGTGGGGCAATCGTGTTTACGGCTTCTTTAACGTTGTCGGCGCTGGGCCAGCCGCCTGGGGTTCGCGCCTAGATCGGAGCGACCCTGAAGGCCTCGTAATCACGGCCAAGGGCGATCGAGAGGATCAGTCGGGTGCGCGCTTTGTAGGAGTCGAGGTGATTTTCGAAATGCACGCCGCTGTCGAGCAGCTCATCCCACTTGTTCGGGTAGACGTCGTGCGCGAGTGTCGGGCCATTGGCGCAGCGCGTCGTGACGACCACGGGGATCTCGGAAGCCGTCTCGATGATCGCCTTCTTCATCGTGCTCGGTACCGAACCGGTGCCGGTCGCCTCGATCACGATCCCCTTGGCGATGCTGCGAGCCGCCTGGAATGCATCTGGGCTCGTTCCGACGCCGACTGCGAGGATCGGCACGATCGGGTCGCGGTCGTCGAGCTCGGGTAGAGCGGCGGTCCAATTTGCGGTTGGTCGTGCCGAGATGCGTTCGATCTCGCCGTCGAGAATTCTCGCCACCGCCGTACCCTCTCGAATGTTGAAGGCGTCAAGTGCTGCGGTGTCGATCTTCCGCGCCGACCAGGCAGGAAGTACATAGCGGTTCATACAGATTCCGGTGCCCATCCGCTCGCCACTGTGGGCGAAGATGAATGACGCCGTGAGGTTTGATATTCCGTCGTACTCGGGATGATCCGCCGGCAACATCGAACCGGTGAACAACACATCGGGATTGTCGAGCGTTTCGGCTATGAAAAAGGCGGCGTCCTCCATCGTGTCTGTGCCGTGGGTGACGATCACTGCGTCGTTCTCCTCAATCGCCGTGCGAATCGACTTCGCGAGATTGACGAGCAGGCTGAACGAGAGGTCTTCGGACGGGATCTGGTGCGGCTCGTAGACCTTGAGCTCGACGTCGCCGACCCGCGCACCTTCGTCGAGCATGCCTACGAGATTGGCCCCACTCAGAACGGGCTCGGGGGCGCTCCCCACCTGCTCCTGCCGCATGCTGATCGTGCCGCCCGTGGCGACGAGCCCGATGTGCTGCGCTGGTCCCTTGGAAGAAAACTCGCTCATGACAGGCCCCGCATCCTAAGCCCCCCACCTTTACTCACAAGGTTTGCCAAAAGGCAAACCTTGTGAATTTGTGACGGGTTAGTAGGGGGGGAGGTCGCCGTGCCAGTCGCCGAGGCGTTTGAAGGCGCGCCAGAACTCGCGTTTGTAGGGCTCGTCGTCGAGGCAGTCGTCGAGGTCGGGTGTGATCAGCGCCTCGCAGTGGGCGGTCCATTGCTGGATCGAGCCGATTCGTGGTTCGAGGGCCGCGGCGCCGGGCATGGCGAGCGTGTTGATGTCTTCAACGGCGAGCTCGCCCATCACGACGACGATCCGCGGCTGGACCACGGCGAGCTCGTCGCGCACTCGCGATGTGCAGGCCTCGGCGGCGTCGACTGGATCGACCGGGCACTTGACCGAAACTGTCCCGTAAACCGTGAGCGGGTCGATGCCGAGGCGCTTGAACGACTTCTGCAACGCGGTACCGGCGCGACCATAGAAGGCGACACCTTCTTCTACCTCCGCGGGCTTGGCAGCGTGCTTGAGCAGAAATATGTCTGCCTGCGGATGGCCGCTGCCGAGCACCGGCATCAAATTGCCGCGCGGACAGTCACTGCAATCGTGGATCTCATGCGCCAGCGAGTTGAGCTCGCGGATCGCGCGATCCAGATACTTCTCGCGGATTTCGTCGTCGGTGCGTGGCATGTCGTCTGTTGGCATCTCGTCCGTCATCGTTCTGTCCAAAGGATGACGCGTTCTGCGAGCGTCGTTTCCCGTGAACCGGGTTTTGTCAAAGCTGGAAGTCAGCGGGCCGCGGGAGTCAATTCCAGATCGCGATCCGCCGACGGGGGTTTATTTGGCCGAGCACAGATCGCTTCCTGCGCCTGCGGACGAACGCGCAACGCGTGGTGCGGGCGGCAGCTTTTGTTGCGAGGCCGATGTGGCGGCAGGAACCGGTTGGCGGTTGTGCAGCCGAGCTAGCGCCTGCTGGACCGCTTCGATTTGTCGACTGCGCCAGCATCGACGATCTTCGTCGAGCGCGCCTTGGCCCCGACGCGCTTGGGAGGCACCTTCGACTTCACGCCGACGTTGGTCTGCAGAAACTTCATTGCCTGCACGTACACGAGGCTCGATGGCGAGCGTGCGATGTCGGCCTCGCGCAGCGACTCCAGGAACTCCTCGGGGCCATCGAAATCGAACATATTGATGCGAACGCTGCCAAGCCCCTGGGCGACATGGCTGTCGCTGCCGGCCCCGGCGACGATCCGATACTTGGCCGCGAAGCGCGCGGCCTCGTCGTTGAAGGCGCTGAACGCGACGCGGGGGTTGAAGACCTCGATGAGATCGATGTCTTCCAACACCTCAAGCAGATTCTTGTAGTCCGGCACACTGTGCATGCGGTCGAACGGATGCGGCACGTAGACCAGTCCGCCTTGGCGTTTGATTTCGGCGATCGCTTCCTGCAGCGTGACGCCTTTGGGAATCTGCTCGTCGATGAACAGTCCAATCACCTCGCCCTGATCCTTCGTCTTGACCTCCTCGGCGATGATTACCTTGACGCCGTAATCCTCGGCGATCGCGGCAGCAGCGTGGGCGCCCGAGACAACGTTGTGGTCGGTGATCGCAATTGCGCCGAGGCCCTGAACGCTCGCAGACTCGAGCAGCACTTCTGGCGGCGTGGCGCAGTCATGCGAGTGATTCGTGTGCATGTGCAGGTCGACATCGATCCGTTTGCGACGCGCAACCCTGTCGCGAATGTGCGGCTTCGCCTGCTTGTGCGGAATCAGATCATGCCGGCGCGATCGAACGTCGAGGTATATCCGTTCGAAGCGCTCCGCGACATGTCCCCAGGTGTGGGTGGTCGCGAATCGCGCGGCGTTCTTCTGGACCTGCCGGCGAAGCGGACGGTCGGTTATCAGTCGTTCGAGCTGAGCGGCGAGCGCCTCGGCGTTGCCCGACTCGAACATCAACCCGAGGTCCCCGTCGTCGAGTGCTTCCTTGTACGGCGCCAGGTCGGAAACGAGCGGTGCCGCGCCGCTGGCAACGATGCGGGCAACGTACCCGGGGCTCGGGGCCGTGCCCGCGCTCGCGGCGATGCCAATGTCGGCCAGCGCGAGATAGTCCGAGGGCGCACCCTCGCCCACGCCCACAAATGTCAGCCGTTCGCGCATACGGTTCGAGAGGCTTGCCGGCGGGACCGCCTTTTCGGCGGACGTCCGAATCGTTGCGTGCCAGCCGAGATCGCGCGGCAACTTGCGCAGAGCGCGGATCAGAATTCGCTGCGCGGCACGTTCTTCGACGCCGTCGATGAAGATTTCCGGCATGGCATCGTCATCACGCGACGGACGCGGCGTAGGCTGATCGGCGCCCGGACCAATGATCTCGTAGTCCCCTCCAAAGTAAGTCGCGACGAGATCACGCGTGGATTGGTTGAGCGCGGTGCGCGCATCGAGCCGACCGAAGAAATACTCGACGAACTTGCGTGCGACTTGAGTGGAAAGCGTTCGCTCGGTCGCCTGATGGAACGTACCGATATTCAACGTGCGACTCATTCGCAGCGCAGCGCTCGCGGCGCTCGGCGCGAAGGGTTCGTGCACATGGACGAAGTCAAAGCCGTCCTGGTTGAAAAGTTCCTCGAGCGTGCGGGCAATGTCGATCGGCACGGCGGCAGTGCCACCGAGCTTGGCCGGTGGAAACGGGAGCGACTGTCCGATCCCGAGGACTCTCGGGGTACCGTCGCTCTGCGGCGCGAACAGCTCCTCGATACTGCCGGACTTTGCGGCACGCCGAATCACACTGCGTGATTCCTTGACCAGCGTTCGACGATGCGAGGGCGCAACGATGACGACGTCGTGGCCGCGCGCGATCAGCGCTTTGGACAGCGCGAGCACATAGCGATTCGTCTCGCGCTCATCTTCGATCGCATAGGGCGTTACCTGCGCGATGCGCAACTTGAGATCCGACATGGTGACGTGAGCATACGGGGAGTGCCCCGCGCGTCCGAGCTATTCGGACGCGCGGGCAGCCGCCGAGGATTCCAATTCCCATTCGGGAAGCAGGCGATCCAGCCAGCCCGGAATCCACCAATTCGCACTGCCGAGTATCTGCATCAACGCCGGGACCAGCACCAACCGAATGATCGTCGCATCGACCAGAACAGCAGTCGCCATTCCGATGCCCATGATTCGGAGGAACATCACATCGCTGAGTGCGAACGACATGAACACGACGATCATGATCGCCGCTGCTGCCGTGATCACGCGTGCCGTCTTGGCGAGCCCGATCGTGACCGCGTCGTGCGTCTCGCGGCCGTTGAGGTACTCCTCGCGCACGCGGCTCATCAGGAACACTTCGTAATCCATCGACAGACCGAAGAGGATCGCGAACATGATCACTGGTAGGAACGGCGCGATCGGAACCTCACGGTCCACACCGAGCAGCTGACCAAACGTGCCGCCCTGCGCGGCCAGCGTCGTTACCCCATATGCGGCGCCGACGCTCAACATGTTCATCACGCCGGCCTTCAGGGCGATCAACGGCGAGCGGAACGCCAGCAACAGAATCAGCAACGACAACAGCACGACGCCGCTGATGAACACGATCAGCCGGTCATTGAGGTACTCGCTCTGATCGATGTACGAAGGCGTCGCACCGCCGAGCAGAACTTCTGCGCCGCTCGTTCCGACCGCCGCCGGAATCGTAGAATCGCGAAGCTCGCCGACGAGGTCTGTTGTCTCGCTCGACTGCGGTGACGTCTCGGGAATGATTCGAATCAGGGCGGTGTCGCCTTGCGTGTTGAACTGTGCTGGAGCAACCGCTGCCACTCCGCCGGAGTCTTCGACGGATTCGCGCAACGCTGCAACGGACGATTCGCGATCTTCCGCTTCAACCCCCTTGAGGTCGACCGCGGCAAGCAGCGGACCGTTCGAGCCGGGTCCAAAGCCCTCCTCCATCAGGTTGTACGCGACGAAAGTCGTTGAAGTCTCGACGTCGTTCGACGCGTCGGGAAATCCAAGATCCATCTTCAGCGCAGGAGACGCGATCGCCAGCAGCACGATCGTCGCGATGATGGCCGTCGGCCACGGACGACGTTGGACCTGCCTGCTCCAGCGCGCCGCCAGCGGTAGGTGGTCGGGGTCGAGTTCGCGCTCGCGGCGTTGGGCCGACGTCTTGACCCCGGGAAGCTTCCACTTGTTCACACGGTGCCCGAGCATCGCGAGCAATGCCGGCAGCAGAGTGAGCGCCGTGAGCATCACCACGAGTACCGATACGCCCGTGGCCAGCGCGACACCATTCATGTACGAAATCCCTACGAAGAAGAGCCCCATGACCGCCACCACAACGGTGCCGCCTGCCACCAGCACACTTCGCCCGGCAGTCGTCACGGCCTCGATCAGTGCCGCGCGAACGTCCGGATTGAGATCGAGCGCATCGCGAAACCGGGTGAGCACGAGCAGTGCATAGTCGATACCTACACCGATCGCCAAGAGGCTGGCCACCGCCGGCGCCCAGTCGGGTACGTCGACGATCGCGAGCATGATCGCGACCAGGCTCGAACCCACCCCGAGACCGAACAGCGCGGTGACGATCGGAAGTCCACTCGCGATGACAGAGCCGAACGCGATGATCAAGATGATCGTCGCGGCGATCAGCGCGGGCCATTCCGGCGTGCCCTCTGCCGCCGATACGACTGCCCCGCCAGCCGCGACGGTTATTTCGGGACTGCTGGCATCTTCAGCGATCGACTTGAGCTTCTCGACCTCCTCTAGCGAGAACGACCAGGACCGTCGCTCAAGAGGAACCTGAGCCATGGCGATCTTTCCGCCTGGCGCGACTTCGATCGCGCGCTGCTCGTCGACGACACCGAGGCCAGGCTGGCTCGCGTACTCGTCGAACACAGCCCGCATCTTCGCCAGCGTCTTGGGGCCCGTCGCTCCTTGCTCGGCCCGCCAGACCACCGTCAATGAGTCGTCCGTGGTCCCGGGGAAACGCTCTTCCACAAGCGCGCGTGCATTGGCGCTCTCCGAGCCGGGTGTCGTGTAGTCGGCTTTGTATTCGCCGGCAACCGCGCCGCTGATGACGCCGAGCACGACCAGCATCAACGCCCAGATCGCCACCATCAAACGCTTGTGCCGGAAGGCGAAGTCTGCGAGTTTGGCGAGCGCGCCGTTGGTCGAAGGTGGGTGTTCTTTTGCGAATAGTTTGTCGCTCGGCTGGGACATCAAGGCTCCTTGGGGGATTCATCGGGGCTGGGATGGAGAAGGTGAACGCAACGCGGTCCGACCATGTAAATTAGTTCATCAATGTAACAGTTCCGTAAACTTACGGTTGAGAAGCAGTACGATTCGGGAAATGTCGGGCGAAGTGGAGACTCAGATCGAAGCCGAGAGTTGCAGTTTCGATGCGCCTTCCAGGCCTGGACCGCTGGAGATGGAGGGAGCCGATTCAAGCATCGGTTTCATGCTCACCAAGGTAGGGAGTGCGATCGCCGAGCGATTCGCTGATTTGGTCTGCGAGCACGGGATCGCCCCGCGGCAGTTCTTCGTCCTGAACCTGATCAGCGAACACCAAGG
>CAKZMQ010000017.1 GCA_937128795.1 uncultured Solirubrobacterales bacterium
AAGGGCCCGAGCACGCCAAAGTAGCCGAGGCCGCAGCCGAAGAAGACGAGGCCCATCAGGATTGATTGGAGGACGTAGTTGGAGAGCGCCATGCGGCCGACCGGTGCCAGTGCGTTGATGATCGCGGCGCCTGCTCGTTTGGTCGAGCCGAGGACGAAGAACGAGATGTACGACCAGGTCAGGAACGGAGCAGTCAGCGCGGCGATCGAGAGCCCTGCATAAAGCAAGGGATCCTCGGGGCTGAGGAACGCGGTCTTGGCGTAGGCGATCGCGCCGATGATCCCAATTGGCAGAGCGATCAGCAGGCCGCGCTTGAACTGGCGGCGGTAGCGCGCGACTTCGACGAAGAGGTTGATCTTCGCCGCAGCCAGACCGAAGAGGAACATCGCAAAGGCGACTGGCGCCTGGACGAGCACGATCGAGCTGATGTAGTACGGCAGCTCGGTCCACCGCTGACTGAGTACATCTGCGAATCCGCCTCGGTAAGCGGTGGTCGCGTCGCGGGCTTCGCTCATGGATTCGCTGAGGTCGAGTTCGATCGGTTCGAGCGAGAGCACGGCCGTGAACATCAGCCAAAACGCCGCGTAAGCCCCGAGCACCACGGCGCCAACGGCCACCGCAACCTTCGGCTGCACGTCGCGCATCGCCAGCAACAAGAGCCCGACGACGGCATAGGTGGTGAGGATGTCGCCGTGCCAGAGGAAGACCGCGTGCAGCGAACCGATCACGAACAACCCGAGCAATCGCCGCAGCATGCGTCGCCCGAACTTCTTGCCCTGCCGCTCGGCCGAGGTCATCTGCAGCACGAAGCTGTAGCCGAACAGGAACGAGAACAGGATGTAGAACTTGTACTCGAACAGCAGCGCCATCATCCACTGCGTCGCGTCGTCGAGCCACGAGGTCGCCTGCGGATCCGGCAGTCCGAGATCGCGCAGGTAGGCGGTCGAGAAGTAGGTGATGTTGACGACCAAAATGCCGAGCAGCGCAAAGCCGCGTAGGCCATCGACCAGCGCGATTCGCTTCGGCGGCGCGGTCTCGGTTCCGGGCGCGGGTGGCCCGGCGGTGTCGGGCACGGCGGCTTGCGGATCGAGGCTCATCGGCGCGAATTGTTGCGCACGCGTTCATACTCTTGCGCTTGCTCGGGCCCAGCAATTCAATCCGCCGCAACTGGTTTGCGCTCGCCCTCGTCGCGCCGTGGTTTCTGCTGGCGAGCATTCGCGTGTTCTCGTTGGACCGCGCTTTTCCGCTGGTCTCGATCGTCGCCTTCTCGCCGTTGATCCTGGCTGGGGTGATCATCCCGCTGGCGATCGCGCTGTTGCTGCGGGCGCGCTACGTGGCGACGACGATCACGGTCTTCGCGGTCGTGCTGGGGTTGATGGTGTTGCCGCGGGCGATCTCGCAAGGGCAGCCCGATGCGGAGGGGCGCGTGGTCACGTTGATGACAGCGAATCTACTGGCGGGGTCGTCGGCGAACGACGGGATTGAGCGGATCGTGCGGGAGAACGATGTTGATGTTCTGGCGATGCAGGAGATCACGCCGATTGCCTTCAAGGTGCTCCGCGATCGAGGACTGACCGAGGAACTCCCGTACTTCACGAGTACGACCGCGCCGGGCGTCGCCGGCAACGTGATCGTGTCGCGGCAGCGGATACGCGAGCGTGACTTCGGGCGTGATTCGAAACTTTCGCCCTGGCCGGAGGTCGTCGTACCGAGCTTTGGGCTGGTCGTGCGGTCGGTCCATCCGTACCCACCGATCAAGCCACGCCAGACCGGCATCTGGCAGGACGATCTACGCAGTCTTCCCGCCGCGCGCCCGGCACCCGGCGACAACCTGCGCGTTCTGCTCGGCGACTTCAATGCAACGCTCGACCACCACTTGCTCCGCCGACTCGTCGCCCGTGACTACGTAGATGCCGCCCGCGTAACCGGCAACGGTCTCAAACCAACTTGGAGCGTTAACCGCCTGATGAAGCTGACGATCGACCACGTGCTGCTCGACAGCCGCATCAAGGTCGAGAGCTACGCGACCTTCGACCTACCGCGCAGCGACCATGACGCGGTGGTCGTACGTGTGCGGCTGCCGCGCTAGACGCCCGCGAGAATCCGGTCGAGCCGGAAGCTCATCGCCTGCAGGGTCAACTCCTCGGCGACGTTGCGTTTGAGCGTACGTCGGGTCTCGTCGATCTCGGCGGCGGCGGTCAGGAATGGCGCGATCGGTCGGTCGGCGGCGGTCTTGACGATCGTTTCCGCGCGGTCGCGGGCGAGCAGTAGGTCGCCATTGCCGGACGCGGCGGTGGCGAGGTCGCGCAGGAGCAACGCGGCGATCCTCAGCGACCGATCAAGCGAATCCGAACGCACGCGTCGCGCGCTGCGGTGGGCAGACTGCTCGCCCTCCTTCTGCGCGGTCGAGCGCTCGCGGCCCTTCGGGAACGCCTCGATCCGGGTCTCGAGATCGGCGAGTTCTGCCGCCTCGGCCGCCTCCCCCGCAGAGACCGCGCGCGTAAGTACAGACTCCCACGGCCGCTCACGTCCACTCACTCCGCGCAACGCGCAGCCGACGATTCGGCCGGCCTCGCTGCGCATTGCGTCGCCGTCCTCGCTGGCGAGTTCACGTGCAAGTTGCCCGTCGCCCGCGGCCAGCGCCGCGCTACTGATCGCACGCATCTGGTCGACTCCGTCGGCCACGAGTTGATCTGCGATCGCCTGAGCCGGAATCGCATCGAACCGCACCGCCTGGCAGCGCGAGATCACGGTCGGCAACATCTGCCCGATCGACGAGGTGAGCAGGATGAAGTGGGCGTAGCTGGCCGGCTCTTCGAGCGTCTTGAGCATGCTGTTGGCGACGGCGTCGGACATCGTCTCGGCGCGCTCGACGACGAAGACTCGACGGTTGCCCTCCATCGGCGTGCGCGTCGCTCCGCGGATGATCGGCTCGGCGACGTCGTCGATGCGCATGTCATGCGCGCCCGACGGCTTTACCCAGGTGAGGTCGGGGTGCGATCCGCGAAGTGTCCGGTCGAAGGCGGACTGCCCGTCGACTGCGCCGTCGGTGAGCAGGGCGGCAGCGAACGCGCGAGCCGCGTCGGCCTTGCCCACTCCGCCGGGGCCGTGGAAGAGGTAGGCGTGCGAGGCGGTGTCATTTGCGAGCGCAGCACTGAGCGAGACGCGGGCCTGCGGGTGGCGCTCTGTGGCGGCGAGTAGTGGCGCGATGAACTTTTCGTCGGTGGTGGCTGCAGTGGAGGACGCGCTCATTCGGGCCAGCCTAGTCGTAGCGCGACTTGAAAAAGCGTTCGTTCAACTGGGCGCGTTTGTTGTGTCCGTCGAGGAAGTCGAGATAGTTGTCGACCCCACCAAAGTACTTCAGCGGAGTTCGGCTGTTCAACCACCCAGGAGCCTGGTCGGGATCGATGTAGGCGCGATGGGTTGAGTAGCGGTAGTTGGGGTCTGATTTGTGATTGCAGTGGACGTAGGCGATCGCCCAGCGGAGGTCTTTTTGATCTCTGAGGGGCCTCGCTTCGAAAGGGCCGGCGAAGAGGGGGCCGCGGGTGCCGTGGCGGCGATTGAAGTACATGACGTACGACGTCAACACGCTCTGCATCAATCGGCGCATGGCCTCCTCTTGCTTCTGCCATAGGACAAGATGGAAATGCGTACTGAGCAAGCACATCGCAAACAGGTCAACACCCTCTACCCGCGGAACATCTCGGCGATCACGACCCACCCCGACGCGCTTTCGGGAAGGGCGGCTGGCGATGAGGTCGCGGAACTTGTCGCGGTCGGCGTCGTCTTTGAACGCCGCTCGTCCGCGACTGGCGCGTTTGTAGACGTGATACGGGAGCAGTTCGCTGCGGTCTTCTGTATTGAGCCGAGGCACACCTCCACCCAACCGGACAGCAAGTTACAGATCAAGACCGGATCAACAAACTTCAGCCACGAGGCAGTACCGATTCTGATGCGGGAAAACTGCTCAGGAGTCCCCCGCCGGGGGACTCCTCGACGAAAACACCGCAGAGGAATGCGGCGCCCTAGAGGTTGATGCGCGGGTCGATCACGGCAGCAACGTCAACGGCGACTTCGTCCGGCCCCCGCCCGCCATCAATCCGAACGATCCGATCGGGATTGGCGTCGGCCAGCGACGCATAGGCCTCCGCGACCTTGCGCTGAAACGCGACTCCCTCGTTCTCAAACCGGTCGTCCTCTTCTGCACCGCGTTCGAGCGCGACCGCAGGGTCGACTTCGACAAGCACGGTCAGGTTCGGCATCAACGAATCGGCGGCCCAGCGATTGAGTTGTTCGATCTCGGCACTGCCCAAACCGCGCGCCACGCCCTGGTAGGCGAGCGAGCTGTCGATGTATCGGTCGGCGATCACAATCCGTCCGTCGTCGAGCGCCGGGCGTATGACAGTGGAGACGAGGTCGGCGCGCGCCGCGGCGAACAGAAGGGCCTCTGCCCGCGGTGCCATCGGAATCTCCGGGTCCTTGAGGATCCCGCGCACGCGCTCGCTCAGCGTTGTTCCGCCGGGCTCACGAACGAGCAGCGCGCGGTCACCAAAGCGTTCGGCCAACACCGCCGCCTGCGTGCTCTTGCCGCTGCGATCGATTCCCTCGAAGCTGATGAAGTAGCCACCGTTGCTCACGGGCTTCGACTCTAGGCGATTTCGTCGAT
>CAKZMQ010000018.1 GCA_937128795.1 uncultured Solirubrobacterales bacterium
TGTTCAACAATCAGTACGCGCGCCATTGCGACGGAACGCTAGCGACCGATTGGTGCGCCTAACCTTTCAGCCGTGTCAGTCGACTACGGGGACGTTTACATCATCGATGCGTTGCGCACGCCGATCGGCAAGTACGGCGGGGCGCTGGCGACGGTGCGCACCGATGATCTCGCTGCGCACGTGATTCGTGCTGCCGTAGAGCGCAACGAACTGCCTGGCGACGAAATAACCGACGTTTACTTCGGATCCTCGAACCAGGCCGGCGAGGACAACCGCGACGTCGCCCGAATGGCGCTGCTGCTGGCCGGTCTTCCGGTCAGCGTCCCGGGTGCCACGGTCAACCGGCTCTGCGCAAGCGGCCTCGAAGCGGTTGGCAGCGCGGCGAGAGCCATCGCAGTCGGCGAAGGCGATCTTTACCTCGCGGGCGGCGTTGAGTCGATGACACGTGCGCCGTTCGTCTACGGAAAACAGGCGACCGCCTTTTCGCGTGAGCCGGCAACCGTCTACGACAGCACGATCGGGTGGCGCTTCATCAACCCGAATTTTCCACACTCGACAGAAGCGATGGGTGAAACCGCTGAAAACGTTGCGGAGCGTTACTCAATCAGCCGGGCCGATCAGGACGCGTTCGCGGTGGCTTCGCACCAACGCGCCGCGCGCGCATGGGACGACGGCGTTTTCGCTCGTGAGGTTGTCGCGATCGAGGCGCCGCCGTTGCGCCGCAAGGACAAAGCGAAGTCCGTCGAACGCGACGAGGGCATTCGCGCCGACACGACCGTCGATTCACTCGCCAAGCTCCGGCCGGCATTTAGAGACGGCGGAACCGTCACCGCCGGAAACTCCTCGCAGATCAACGATGGGGCGGCATGCCTGGTAATCGGCACACAAGCGCGCGCCGCGTCGCTAGGCAAGGCACCACTTGCGCGCGTTGTTGCCACGGCCGCCGCCGGAGTTGACCCGGCGATCATGGGAATCGGTCCGATCGACGCAACTGCGCGACTGCTCGAACGTACCGGCCTCACGGCCAGCGACATCGACCTCTGGGAAATCAACGAGGCGTTCGCCAGCCAGGCCTTGGCTTGCGCCCGAGAGATCGGCATCGAGCACGATCTGCTCAACGTCAATGGTGGCGGCATCGCGCTCGGCCACCCACTCGGTTGCACGGGCGCTCGCATCGCCGGCACTCTTGCTTACGAAATGCAGCGGCGCGGCGTCAGACGCGGCATCGCGACGCTCTGTGTCGGGGTCGGTCAGGGGTTGGCGATTCTTCTTGAGAATCCCCACGCGAGCGCTTGATCGTCTCGCGGCGCTGTAACCACTCTTTCACGACATTTTCACGCTTGCACGACGCGTGCTCGGCATGCTGTCCGACGTGGCGATCGCGCGACCGGCAAAAGACAGGCAGACGCTCGCAGATCCGGCCGCAGTCGACGAGTTGACGCTCAGCGCCGGCGAACTTAGAATCCTGCCGCGATCGCAACAACTGATCAGCCCTTCAGGGCGCGTACAGCTGACAAAACGAGAAATCGACGTGCTCCTGACACTTGTCGAGCAAGTTGATCGCGTTGTCAGGCGCGAGGACATCTACTCGTCGGTCTGGGGCGGTTCGATGCCGTACCGCGACCGCGCGGTTGACGTGTATGTGCGACGAATCCGTTCCAAGCTGCGAACTGCGTCGCCGGAGTTCTCTTACATTCACACGCATTTTGCGATCGGATATCGCTTCCTTCCGCAGCCTCGCCCACTGTCCGACGGCTGAACGAAATTCACAACTGGTGAGAGGCGGCTAGCATCGTCGCCCGCATGATCGACTTCTCTCTCACCGACGAGCAGGAACTGATCCGCGAGACAGCGCGCACGTTCGCCGCCAAAGAGATCGCCCCGGTCGCGACCGACAATGACCACGAAGGCAAGTTTGATCTCAAAATCGTGTCCGGCCTCGCCGAGATTGGCTTTCTCGGGCCGATCTTTCCCGAGCAGTACGGCGGTCGCGGTATCGATTATCGAACCTACGGCCTGATCGTCGAGGAGATCGGCAAGGCCGATGCAGCCGCGCGCACCGTTATTTCGGTTTGCACTTCACTCTGCGGCGTACCGATCCTGAAGTTCGGTACCGAGGAGCAAAAGCAGAAGTACCTGCCCGGTATCTGCGACGGCACGGCATTGGCCTGTTTCGGTTTGACCGAGCCCGACACCGGCTCCGACGCGGCCAACCAGAAGACGCGCGCGACCAAGACCGACAACGGCTGGTCGATCAGCGGTCAGAAAATGTGGATTTCGCTCGGCAACTACGCGAACGTCGCCCTGATCTTCTGCCAGACCGATCCCGACCTCGGGTACAAAGGCCTCGCCTGCTTTCTCGTGCCAACGGACACTCCCGGGTTCACGACAAAACCGATCAAACACAAGCTCGGCATGCACGCCAGTGACGTCGCCGAGATCTACCTCGACGAGGTCGAGGTGCCCGACGAAGCGATGCTCGGCGAAGTCGGGCAGGGCTTCAAGATCGCGATGACAGCACTCGAAAGTGGTCGCTACTCGGTCGGCTCCGGCGCGCTGGGGATCTGCCAGGGATCGCTCGAGTGTTCGGTCGAGTATTCGAAGGAACGCGAGCAGTTCGGTAAGCCAATCGCCTCATTCCAATTGGTCCAGGACATGATTGCCCAGATGGTGCTGAAGGCCGATGCCTCACGCTTCCTGCTGTGGCGCGCCGCTTGGCTGAAGGACACCGGTCAGCCGAATTCGACCGAGACGTCGATCGCCAAGCTGCACGCTACGGAGGCAGCCGTGGAGTGCGCGAATCTCGCGATTCAAGTGCACGGGGGATCTGGCTACGTAGACGACTTTCCGCCCGCGCGATACCTGCGTGACGCGCGCGTGCTGACGCTCTACGAGGGCACCTCGCAGGTGCAGAAGCTGATCATCGGCCGCGCATACACCGGCATCAACGCGATGGTCTAGTTAGGGTTGGCAGCGATGGCCGCCGCTCCACAGCCACTGCTGATCCGTTCAGAGTCGGATGGCGTCGTAACTCTTCAGCTCAACCGCCCCGAAGCACGCAACGCGCTCTCGCTGGAACTGCGCGCCGAACTGAGCGCCGCGATCACCGCCGCCGAGGCCGACGCCGACGTCAAGGTCATCGTGATCGTCGGCGACGATCAGCAGTTCGCAGCGGGTGCAGACATCAAGATGATGAGCGAGGTCGACCTGGTCGGTACGCTCGACCTCGCGCGCGGCCGCACGATCTACCAGGTCGTCTCCGACTGCACTAAACCGGTGATCGCAGGCGTATCGGGATTTGCGCTCGGTGCGGGTTTTGAGCTGGCGCTTGCCTGCGACTTGATCATCGCCTCGGAGACTGCCGAGTTCGGGCTGCCTGAGATAACCCTCGGGATCATCCCCGGCGGTGGCGGCACCCAGCGCCTGACTCGAATCGTCGGCAAGCAAAAGGCGATGGAGATCATCCTCACCGGCAAGCGGATCAGCGCACATGAGGCCCAGGGATATGGAATCGTCAACGAAGTGGTTGGCAAGCGCGAATGGCGAGAGCAGGCCTTGGAGCTCGCCAGTGTGATCGCACGGCGCGCGCCGGTCGCGGTTCGGCTCGCCAAGCAGGCCGTGAAGACGGCAGACGAAGAGGCGCTTGCAGCCGGCTTGACTCACGAACGCCGACTGTTCGAACTGGCGATGGCGACCGACGACCGCGTCGAGGGAATGAAAGCCTTCATCGAGAAGCGCCGCCCGGACTTCAAGGGGCGGTGAACGAAACCCGATGACGGCTGCGCAGGTGGCGAATCTCCCCGATGCCCCGGTCGGTGTCGTCGGCGCCGGAACGATGGGCAGCGGCATCGCCCATGTCGCCGCAGTCGGCGGATTGCGGGTGAAGCTCTTCGACGTTGCCGACGGCGCAGCGAGCGCGGCGATCGGGCGGATCGACGGCTACCTGAAGCGGTCGGTCGAGCGCGGTCGGATGACCTCCGAGGCAGCCGCCAACGCGATCGGCCTTATCGACACTGCCGGGTCTCCCGAGGACCTTGCCGACTGTTTCATCGTGATCGAGGCCGTCGCCGAACAGCTCGATGTCAAGCACGATCTGTTCATCAAACTCGCTGCGATCTGTGCGCCCGACGCCGTCCTGGCCACGAACACCTCATCGCTGCCGGTCACGGCGATCGCGGGACCGGTACCGTCGCCCGAACGCGTAGTCGGGATGCACTTCTTCAATCCGGTTCCGCTGATGCGGCTCGTCGAAGTGATTTCCGGTCTCAACAGCGGCGACCAAGCCTTGGCCGTGGCACGAGCCGTTGGCCAACGGATGGGGCGCGAAGTGATCGACGCCAGCGACGGTCCCGGTTTTCTCGTCAATCGCGTCAGCCGGCCGTTTCTGCTCGAAGCTCAGAAACTGCTCTCCGAGCGGGTCGCCGACCATGCCGACATCGACATGGCAATGCGCCTCGGCGGATCTTTCCGAATGGGGCCCTTCGAGCTTTCGGACCTCGTCGGCGTGGACGTCGGCTACGAAATCGCGCAGTCGTTCTTCAGGCTCGGGCACGGCGAGCCGCGTTGGCAGCCCAGCAACATTCCCGCGCAGTTGGTCGCCGCTGGTCGTCTCGGGCGAAAATCCCGTCGTGGGTACTACGAATACGCCGAGGACGGCAGCTATCGCGAAGCCGATCCCCCGCCGCACCCGCCAGAGAGCGTCTCCGGTGCCGTCGAAATCATCGGCGATGGCGAACTCGCCCGGCAGTTGCGACGTTTGACCGAGGCCGCGGGTTACAACGTCTCGCCGGTGGCCGGCTCGCCGATCACGATCACGATTGATGCGCGGGCAAATCGAGCGGGTAGTGACCTTGAAGACCAGCTCGTCGCCCACCATCCGATCGCGGTGCTCTGCGCGGGTAGCAGTCTCGCGGCAGCTTCGCGCGGACGTGACATGGTTGGGTTTCACTGCCTGCCGCCGCTCGGTGAATCGCATGCAGTTGAGATCACGCGCGGATCGGGAACCAGCGACGCGAGTCACGCCGCGACCACGCGGTTCTTTCATTCAATCGGCAAGCACGTGATCGACGTCGGCGATGCGCCCGGCTTGGTGCTGGGCCGAATTGTCTGCCAACTGATCAATGAGGCGGCGTTCGCGGTTCAGGAGGGTGTCGGAACCGCCGAGGACATCGACCGCGGCGTCGAGCTCGGGCTCAACTATCCACGAGGGTTGCTTTTTTGGAGCGATTTGATCGGTGCCGACCAGGTCGTCGCAACGCTCGATGCGTTGCAGAGCGAGGTCGGCGGCGACCGCTATCGCGCTGCGCCACTGCTGCGTCGTATGGTGCAGGAAGGTCGTACCGGCCGATCCACAGACCGCGGCTTTTTCGAGCATCCGCCCGTCTGAACTTGATTCAACTAGGCTGCGCGGCATGAACACGAACGCCGAATCCGCCACCACTTCCAGCCAGATCGACCAACTTTCCGACGCCGCTCGCGAATTCGTCGAACGCGCGCCGCACGGCAGCCTGATCGACAATGAATGGGTCGCAAGTGAGAGCACGTTTACCACGATCGACCCGTCCACCGGCGACGTTCTTGCAAGTGTCGCCAAGGCCACCCAAGGACACATCGACCAGGCCGTCGCCGCTGCCCGCGCGGCGTTCGAAGACAGCGAATGGTCTGCGAAGACCGGTGCCGAGCGCGGCGAGCTGATGAACAAGTTCGCCGACCTGATCGCCGAGAACGCTCTCGAGCTCGCAGAGCTCGAAGCGATCGACAACGGCAAGCCGGTGAAACTCGCGCAGATCGTCGATGTGGGAAATTCGGTTCGACACCTGCGGTACTTCGCAGGCTGGGCGAGCAAGCTCGAAGGCCGAACGATCCCGGTCGGTGCGCCCGACACCTTCGTTTACACCCAGCGCGTGCCGGTCGGTGTGTGTGCGCAGATCATCCCCTGGAACTTTCCGCTGCTGATGGCCTGCTGGAAGCTGGCACCTGCGCTGACCACCGGCTGCACGGTCGTCTTGAAACCTGCCGAGCAAACCCCGCTGACCGCACTGCGGCTCGGCGAGTTGGCGATCGAGGCCGGGTTCCCGGCCGGCGTGATCAACGTCGTCAACGGCGATGGCGAGGTCGGCGCGGCGTTGGTCGACCATCCCGGAGTCAACAAGATCGCCTTCACCGGATCGACCGCAGTCGGTCGCGAAATCGGCAAGAAAGCCGGCGAGGCCTTGAAGCGCGTGACGCTCGAACTCGGCGGGAAGTCACCGAACATAATCTTTGACGACGCCGACCTGAAGGCCGCGATCGGTGGGTCGTTTCAGGGCATCTATTACAACACCGGTCAGGCGTGCAACGCCGGATCCCGACTGTTCGTTCAGAACTCAATGTTCTCCGAGGTGACCGAGCAACTCGCGGCGCTCGCCGACAAGGCCGTCGTTGGACCGAGCCTCGACAAGTCCTCTCGCTTCGGCCCGGTCGTCAGCGCGGAGCAGTTCAAGCGCGTCAACGACTACATCCAGATCGGCATCGACGAGGGTGCAAAGCCGCTTGCCGGTGGCGTGGCCGAGGCAACCGACGGCGGATTCTTCATCGCGCCGACGCTGTTCACCGACGTTGACCCGGGCATGCGTATTGCCCGCGAGGAGATATTCGGACCGGTCCTTGTGGCGACGCCTTTTGACTCACTCGAGGAAGTTGCCGCGATGGCCAACGATCACGAGTACGGCCTCGCGGCCGGGCTATGGACGCGTGACGTCGGCAGAGCCCACAAACTTGCAGGCATGCTGCAGTCGGGCATGGTCTACATCAACATGTGGGGTATCACTGACCCGGGCGCGCCGTTCGGCGGAGTCAAGTCTTCGGGCATCGGCCGCGAGCACGGCGAAGAGAACCTCGATGCCTACCTCGAGACAAAGACGGTTTGGACAAGTCTCGCCTGAGCCAGCCAGCGAAAAGTTCGCCCATGCGCGGTACTTTTGACGGATGGCCACAGCAGACATAACAGTGATTGGCCTCCGCACAGGCCCTGAATCACACGCCAGCGAATACATCGCCGAAATACAGCGTCGCCTTGCAAACCAGGACAAGGTCGCCTACCAACTCCACGGCATGGGAACCTCGCTCGAAGGCACGGCAGAAGACATCCTCGCCCTGGCCGCCGAACTGCACAAGGTCCCCTTCGAACTCGGAGTCCCCCGCGTCTACACAGTCATCAAACTTGATGACCCAGCCGACCGCCCGGCCCAAACCCTCGCCGAAAAAGTTGAGTCAGTAAAAACCCGCCTCTGACTTGCAAGGTCCGAGGTTGCAAGCGACTTTCGGTCGATCCCGCTTGCAACCTCGGACCTTGCGAGCGGGTTGACGGGTGGGCAATGATCCGGCTTCGCGGTTTTGTAGGATCGAGACCGTCCGGTCGGCACTATCACCCGCCCCCTGACTCGGTCTTTTTTCAGCCCCCATGCAAGGAGTTCCGTTGAGCACCCAGCTTTCGGCGGACGGCGTCAACACCGTCACTTCCGCTTCGGCCGTACAGGTACACGGCCTACGCAAGACATACTCGTCCGGCTCCACGTCCGTTGAAGCCCTGAAAGGCATTGATCTGACGATCGATCGCGGCGAATTTGTTGCTGTGATGGGCCCTTCCGGTTCGGGAAAGAGCACGCTGATGCACATCCTCGGCGCGCTCGAGTCGTTCGACGATGGCGATGTCGAGATCGGCGGACTTTCGCTTAGCGGACTCGACGACAAGGCGGCCACCGTGCTGCGCCGTGACTCAATCGGTTTCATCTTTCAGTTCTTCAACCTGTTGCCGACGATGACCGCCGAAGAGAACGTGATGCTCCCATCACTGATCGCGGGCGAACGCGCGGGCGTATTGAAAGAGCGGGCAGACGAGCTCCTCGAACTCGTCGGTCTTACCGATCGCGCCGAGCATCTGCCGTCACAGCTGTCCGGTGGAGAGCAGCAACGCGTGTCGGTGGCACGCTCGTTGATGCGCGACCCGGAACTGTTGCTCGCCGACGAGCCGACGGGCAACCTCGACACCAGAACCGGCAGTGCGGTGCTGGACATGTTGCGCGACGTACAGACAAAGGCCGGTCACACGATCATGATGGTGACCCACGACGCCGTGGCCGCCAGCCGCGCGTCGCGCGTGGTGTTTCTGCGAGATGGCTTGATCGCGGGCGAGGTCCCTGGCGGAGACCCGAATCGCATCATCGAGTTCTTCGCCGAACTCGAAACCAGAAATTAGGCTCGCGCGATGATTCGTTCTCTCGCCTGGCGCAGTGTCAGGGCAAGAAAAGGACGCGCTTTCCTCAACGCCGCAGGAATCGTTCTCGGAGTCGCGCTGTTCTTTTCCGTCCTTTCGCTCTCGAAGACGATCGTCTCGACCTTTGACGAACTGTTCAGCTCGGTCTACGGCGATACCGACCTGATCATCTCCGGAAACGAGGGCGTCGGCACAGTCGAAGAATCCGTGCTCGACAAAGTGCGCAGCACCAAGGGCGTCGAGGAAACCCAATCGGTCGTATTCGCGATCATGTCCCTGGTCAAGGACGACGAAGTGGGCGGCAGCCAGGCCGACCAGGTCTTCACCAACGGCGTCGCCCCCGATTCACCCGAGCTCTCGGGTGCTGAGATCGTCGCCGGAGAGGACACCCTCGACGGCAATCAGGTGCAACTCGACGAGGGCTGGGCCAACAGCAACGGGCTCAAACCCGGCGACAAGGCGAAATTTGCAACGCCGACCGGTGTGCATGAGTTCACAGTCAGCGCGATCTTCAAGATCGGCAAAGGTCTCGATTTCGGCGGCAGCGGCTTCGGCGTCATCAATCAGGACCTCGCACGAGAACTCTTCGACTCGCCGACTGGCTTCACGGAGATCGACGTCGCGCTCGCGCCGGGCGCCGACCTGGAAACCGTCCGCTCCGAGCTGGAGAAGATCCTCCCCGAGGGAGTCGAGGCGAAGACACCGAACGACGTCGCCGACGACATCAATGCCCAGATTCAGGGCTTCAACATCATCCTCTACTTCTTCGCCGCGATGTCGCTGTTCGTCGGCGGATTCCTGATCCTCAATTCATTCAACATGACCGTCGCGCAGCGGCTGCGCGAGATCGGAATGCTGCGAACGCTCGGGGCCTCGCGCAAGATCGTGCGGCGAATGATCCTGGTCGAGGCGCTGCTGCTTGGAATAATCGGTTCGCTGCTGGGCATCGTTGTCGGTCTGCTGCTGACGCAGCTGATGGTCTCGCTGGTTGCTTCGATCGGATTCCCGGTCGGAGCAGTCTCGTACGCGCCCGAGGCGTTCATCATTGCGCCGATCCTCGGTGTTTCAGCGACAGTGTTCGGCGCGCTCAGACCGGCGATCCGCGCAAGCCGAATTCCACCGATTCAGGCTGTTCTCACCGAACATCGGGCCGAACCGCTCAAGCTGAAGCGTCGCCTGACCGTCGGAACGGTGCTGGTCGCGCTCGGACTCGCCGGTGTCTTCACCCTGGCCTCTGCAACGTCATTCCCAACGCCGATTCTGTTGGCCGGAGCATTCGGAGTTGTGTTCCTCTTCTCCGGGGTGATCATGATCGGCCCGGTGATCGTTCCCTGGCTCGTCCGCGGCGAGAGTTGGCCGCTGCGCAAGACAACACAGATCGAAGGTCGAATGGCCGCCGACAACGCCAGGGCCAACCCGATCCGCACGGCTTCGACGGCGTCCGGACTGATGATCGGCATCGCCCTGGTCGCAGCTATCGGAAGTCTCGGGTCGAGTTTCATCGGCAGCATTTCCGACGATCTCGACAAGGAACTCAAGAACGACTTCACCGTGCAGCCAAAGGGCTTCGGCCAGGGCGGACCGACGCCGACGATCTCGGCCGCAGCGATCGGCCAGATCAAAGATCTGCCGGGCGCGAAGGACGCGACCGGTACGAGGTTCCTCTTCCTGACCAGCGGCTACGGAAAGAATTACTCGGCGTGGAGCCTTGACCCGTCGAACTACGCCGAGTTTGCCAATTCCGAGTTCGTGGATGCAGACGCCGACGAAGTTTTCGCAAAGCTTGCCGAAGGACAGGTGACCGTCCCGGAAGCGCTGGCCGAGGGCAAAAAGACGAAGGTTGGCGACACGATCACGCTTGAGGGCCCGCGCGGCTCCAAGAAGCTGACCGTCGCTGGAATCCAGACCGGCAGTTCGTTCGCGGCACAATCGATCACGATGTCAGACGAAACCTGGATGTCGGTCTACGGCATCGACGGATTCACCCAGATACTCGTGCTCGCCGACGACCCGGACAACCCCGGCCCGCTCGAAGATCAACTAAGGGCCCTGGTCGCCGCCGAGTATCCGACCTTCGAAGTGCTTTCGAACGAGGAGATCAAACAACAGATCCAAGACCAGATCAACCAGGTCTTCGCGATCTTCTACGTGATCATGCTGGTTGCGATCATCGTCAGTCTTCTCGGTGTCATCAACACTCTGTTGATGAACGTTTTCGAGCGCACCCGCGAGATCGGCGTGCTGCGAGCGATCGGTTCGAGTCGCTGGCAGGTTCGACGAATAATCATCGCGGAGTCACTGCTGCTTACGCTGGCTGGGGCGATCCTCGGACTACTTGTCGGGATGGCGTTGGGATACGCGTTCGTAAAGGGCATCGCCGCGTCGGGCCAAGAGGTCGCGTTTCACCCACCAATCCCCGCGATCGTGTTGGTGGCCATCCTGTCTGTCATTTTCGGAGTGATCGCGGCGCTGCTGCCGGCCAGGCGCGCCGCAAAGATGAACGTCATCGAGGCCGTTTCCTACGAGTAGCCGATTGGGGTTTGATGCTGCCAGCGAGCTGTCTGTCGTTTTCGAACTGGCGACCCTGATTGGAATGGCGTGAAATGGTCCAGGACTCTCCCTCCGGGGGACTCCTGGACCATTTCACCCCTTCGGAATCACCCGCGAAAAAACGAGCCCCCACGTCCGCGCGCTATTCCCGCTTGCAACCTCGGACCTCGCAAGCATTCCCGCTTGCAACCTCGGACCTCGCAAACTATTCCCGCTTGCAACCTCGGACCTCGCAAGCCCTCTCGCTCCCCCCAAGATCCATCCCTCATGCCCGCACACCCCCAGCGCCGAATCAGCGGGCGTGTGTCGGGGGATCTTGTCCCCGCAGACGTTGGCACCAGTCGAGGAGACAAGATCCCCCGGCGCGCGCCCGCGTATTTCAGCTGGAGACGAGCTGTCGAAGCACGTAAGGAAGGATCCCGCCGTGTTCGAAGTAGTCGATCTCGATCGGCGTGTCGATGCGGGCGATCACCTTGGTCTCGTGGGTGGTGTCGTCGGCGCGATGAATGACCAATGTCAGTTCCTGGCGCGGCTGCACACCCTTTTCGACGCCAATCAGATGGAACTGCTCCGAACCGTCGATACCGAGCGACCCGGCGGTTTCGCCGCCCAGGAACTGGCAGGGAAGCACGCCCATGCCAATGAGGTTGCTGCGGTGAATTCGCTCGTAGCTCTCGGCGACGACGGCGCGCACGCCCAGCAGACTGGTGCCCTTGGCCGCCCAGTCGCGCGAAGAACCCGACCCGTACTCCTTGCCGGCGAAGATCATCAGCGACTTGCCGGCCTCCTTGTACTTGGCCGCCGCATCGAAAATGTCCATCTCTTCGACCTGCCCGTTGCGATGCAACGTCACCCCGCCCTCGGTGCCGGGTGCCATCAGATTGCGGATTCGTACGTTGGCGAAGGTGCCGCGCGTCATAATGCGGTCATTGCCTCTGCGTGATCCGTACGAGTTGAAGTCGCGCTTCTCCACGCCATGCTCGTTCAAGAAACGGCCGGCAGGTGAATCCTCCTTGATCGCTCCGGCGGGGCTGATGTGGTCGGTGGTGACCGAGTCGCCCAAAACCGCCAACGCGCGCGCGCCGTGGATCGGCTGCAACGGAGACGGTTCGAGCTGGAAGTCCTCGAAGAACGGCGGCTCCTGGATGTAGGTCGAGGACCGGTCCCACTCATAGACCAGCCCGGTCTTGCCGGGAATCTCATTCCACATCGGATTCTGCTCGGCGAAGTCACCGTACAGCCGACGGAAGGTGTCAGGCTCGAGCGCGCTGCTCAGCAGCTCCCGCACCTCGTCGAGTGAGGGCCAGATGTCCTTCAGAAACACATCCGCACCGTCCGACCCCTGGCCGAGCGGCTCTTTGGTGATGTCCTTCTCGACCGAACCGGCCAGCGCGAACGCGACCACCAGCGGCGGACTCATCAGGAAGTTTGCCTTGATGTTCTGGTGGACGCGCGCCTCGAAGTTGCGGTTTCCGCTCAAGACGCTGGCGGCGATGATGTCGTTCTCGGTGATCGCCTGCTCGATCCCGGTGTCGAGCGGACCGGAGTTGCCGATACACGTCGTGCAGCCGTAGCCGACGAGGTTGAAACCGAGCTTGTTCAGATACGGCTGCAGACCGGTCTGTTCGAGATAGTCGCTGACCACACGCGAGCCGGGCGCAAGCGAAGTCTTCACCGCGGGATTGACATCCAAACCCTTCTCCACGGCCTTCTTGGCCAGCAGACCGGCGGCCAGCATGACCGACGGGTTGGAGGTGTTGGTGCAGGACGTGATCGCCGCAATCAGCACGTCGCCATGGGCAATCTCGACGTCCACGCGTTCGCCCTCTTCGGACTGCGTCAGGTCTTCGAGCTGCAGTAGGTCACCGGTCGGTCGATTGCCGACCATCTCGTCCTCGCCGATCAGGCTGGTGTCCGCCTGGTGACCCTCTTCGCCTTCGTGCGCCTGGTCGCCGCCACCGTTGGTGCCGATCATCATGCCGTCGTGCGGGAGCGCAACCGACGCGGGGTAGCTCTTGCTCAGTTCGTCGGCCGCCTTTCCGTAGCCGTTGGCGTCGGTCGGCGCCTGGAAAAGCTCGATGAATCGATCCTTCAGCCCGGTCAGATCGATGCGATCCTGCGGGCGCTTGGGACCGGACACGCTTGGCTCGATCGAATCGAGGTCCAGTTTCAGGTCGACGCTGTACTCACAGTCGCCCGCCATCGGCATTCCGTAAAGCCCCTGAGCGCGGAAATAGTTGGCGACGGTCTCGATGTGTGCCTCTTCGCGGCCGGTCAAACGCATGTACTCGACCGAGCGATCGTCGAACGGGAAGAATCCCATCGTCGCCCCATATTCGGGAGCCATGTTGCTGATCGTCGCGCGATCCGGCACCGACAACGACTCGGCACCGGGCCCATAAAACTCGACAAACTTACCGACAACCCCCTGCGCGCGCAGCATCTCAGTGACGCGCAGCACCATGTCGGTCGCCGTCACACCTTCGTGCAGCGCGCCGGTCAATTCGACGCCGACAACGTCCGGGGTCAAGAAGTAGACCGGCTGCCCAAGCATTCCAGCCTCCGCCTCGATGCCACCAACGCCCCAGCCGACCACGCCGATGCCGTTGATCATCGTCGTGTGCGAGTCGGTGCCGACAAGCGTGTCGGGAAAGAAAACGCCGTCGCGCTCAAGTACGCACTGGGCCAGATATTCGAGGTTGACCTGGTGGACGATGCCGATTCCGCTCGGTACGACCTTGAACGCGTCGAATGCCTGCATCCCCCACTTCAAGAACTCATAGCGCTCGCGGTTGCGCGTGAACTCGATCGCCATGTTGCGTTCGAACGACGTGCCGGTACTCGCAAAGTCAACCTGGACCGAGTGATCGACGACCAGATCGACTGGGACGAGCGGCTCGATGACCTTCGGGTCCTTGCCCATCCGCTCGACTGCCGAGCGCATCGCCGCGAGATCAACGAGCAGCGGCACACCGGTGAAGTCCTGCAGAACAATGCGCGCGACAACGAACGGAATCTCGTCGGTGCGTTCGGACTTGGCCTGCCAGTTGGCAAGCTGACGAACGTGTTCCTCGGTTATCCGCTTGCCGTCGCAATTGCGTAGTACGGACTCGAGAACCAGTCGGATGCTGACCGGCAGTTTCGAGACGGGCCCGATGCCGGCTGCCTCCAGTTTCGGAAGCGAGTAGTACGACCCGGCGCGAGCACCTTCGCCCGCAGAACCGGTCGCAAAGGTGTCGAGAGTGTTTAGGGGGTCGTTTGGCACTTGCGGGTGCATCGTACTAAGACGCCAATTCCGCCACTTTCACGAACGCGAAACTCGGCAATCGCGGCTGCGCAGTTCAAGGAGCACGTCGGGAATGGTCGAGAAGTTTCACGTCGGCGCGGACAAGGACTTTCTGCGCCAAACTTGAAGGCCACGCAGTTTCCATCCAGATGAACGCACCGCAACCGCATCAACCAGGGCAACAGCCGCCGACTCCGCCGACCGGTGGCGCTCAGCCATTCGCGTCGACGCCCGCCGCCGCCTTCGTGCCGGCCAATCAACCTCAGTTGCTTTCTCTCGTGCCACCGATCGCCGCGGCATCGGGCGAGGGCGTTCGCCACCCGGATCCGCTCGCACAGCCGCAGCCGCAATCCCAGCAACCGCAGCCCACCGCAACGCCAACTGCCCCGGTCAAGCCGCGGACTCCGATCACACCGTTGATTGCTCTGTCGCCGGGCATGCCGATCGCCAACGCATTGACGGTCGCGCCTGTGGTCACGCCGGCACCGCAACAATTTGCCGGTTACCCGCAGCAGATGCAATTCGGTCAATCGCCGGGCGCAACTGCGTTTCCGTTCCACTCGGCGCCGGCGTTTGCTGCGCCGTCGCCCTGGGGCTACCCGCCGCAGCCCGCCTATCCCCAGTACATGGCGGGTCCGCAAACCTACGTCGCGATGGTCAGCCTCTGGCCGCAGCCTCAACCGCCGCAGCAGATGTATTCACCGCCGATGTACGCGCCGCCGATGTACACGCAGCAGCAATACGCGCCGATGCCGCAGGCGGTGCCATACGGCTACCCCGCCATGCCGCCGGCGTACGCGCCTTACGCGTATCCAGCCGCGCCGACGCAGCCCTATCCGCCGCAGCCGCAGCAACACGTGCCGCCGCAGCCGCAGCAGGGACCGCCGGGATTCTGATCAGGCAGTCGCCTTCGTCCGCTTCGCTGCCTCGACGTGCGCCGCGGCAGCGAGTGCGGCGGTCGTCGCGTCGCCAACCGCATTGGTGATCTGACGGACGTACTGCGAACGAACGTCGCCCGCCGCGAACAGTCCGGGCGTCTTCGTCTCCATCTTGGCGTCGGTGAGTATGTGCCCGCCTTCGTCGGTTTCGACCAAGCCGTCCTCGAAGATGTCCGAGTGCGGGGTGAATCCGACGAACGGGAAAACCGCGTCGACCGCGATCTCAGAAACCTCGCCGGTCTCGTTGTTCTTTACGCGCAGCCCGGTGACTTTTCCGTCGCCGACGATCTCCTCGACTACCGAATTGAGGATCTTCTCGGTTTTGCCAGTGGCGTCAAAGTGCTCGACCAGCACCGGTGAAGCGCGGAATTCGTCCCGACGGTGCACGAGATAGACCTTCGACCCGTAGCGAGTGAGGAACGCGCCCTCTTCGAGCGCAGAGTCGCCGCCGCCGACGACCGCGATCGTCTTGTCCTGGAAGAACGCTCCATCGCAGACGGCGCAATAGGACACGCCTGCACCGGCGAGTTCCTGCTCACCGGGAACGCCGAGTTTGCGCGCCTCGCCACCTACGGTCACGATCACTGACAGCGCGCGGTATTCCTCGCCCTCGTCGGTTTCGATCACGAACTCGTCGCCCTGTTTGCTGATCTTGCTGACTGTGCCGAACTCGAACTCGGCACCAAACTTCTTGGCGTGCTCCTCGAACTTCTGCGCGACTTCGGGCCCAGTCTGCATCGAGAGCCCGGGATAGTCGTCGATGTCGGCGGTGTTCCAGAGCTGACCACCGACCGCTCCGCGCTCGAGCACGATCGTCTTCACGCGTGAGCGTCCGGCATAGAGCGCGGCGGTTATCCCTGCCGGTCCGCCGCCGACGATCGCGATTTCGTAGTTGTTGTCACTCAATGTCTTTCGCCTTTCGCCACGGCGTTCGTTGACGCGGTGTTGGTGGAAACCCTCAGGCGCCCTTGTCGGCGTCCAATACTTCACTTTGTATAGTAGCGCCCGCCGCTTGCCATTCGACAACATCCTTGCGCAGTCGCACGAATGCGATCACTCCGGGGATCGTCGGCATTATGAACGCGAACACACGGTACGCGAGCACCGCGAGGACGGCCGTTTCCAGCGCCACGCCGAACGCGGCATAGCTGCCGATCATTCCGCCCTCGACCGCGCCGACCCCGCCGGGAGTCGGGATGACGTTGGCAATCATTCCGACGAAATATCCCATCACCAGCACCCCGATCTCCGGCGATTGGCCGAACGCCTGAAAGCACGCCCAAAGCGTGGCAATGTCGAAGAACCACCAGCCCGGCGCACCGAGCAGCCCGGGCTCGCGCCTGCGGATCAAACGGACCGCGACGCGCGTTCCGTGCCCCAGCAGTGCCGGTACGGCCGCCGCCTTCCGCGCCAACCCTGCAACTCGCCCGCGCCCGTCGGACCAGCGCGCCGCCATCCGCTCGAGGTTCCCGGGGATCAACAACGCCGCGAGAAAAACCGCAATCACAATGCCACCGAAGATTGCCGGCACAATGGTCACGCCGAACGGGTTCGAACCGGGAATCACGCCGGCGCGCAGAAGCACCCCAACAATCACGAGCGCCATCATGAAAATCGCGTACAACAACACATAGAACGCCACGAGATAGCTGACCGACATCCGCCGCCCCATGCCCGCCTTGCGAACGGCCCAAAAGGTGAGTGCGATGCCGCCTGCTCCGGCGGCGCCGAAAAGACGGGTCGCTGCAACGCCCGCCATTGATATCCGATAGCTACCGGCCCAGCCGATCAACGGAATCTTCTCGATGAATACGGCACGGAACAGCCAGATGTAGGACAGATACGACAGCAACTCCATCACGAAGGCCACCGCGAGCCAGCTGCGGTCACCCTCGTCGCGGACCGTCTCGAGACTGTTCCGGATGCCCGGAAGTTGCGGCAGCACTCCATACAGAAAGGCGAGAACGACGACGATGAAGGCTATGCCGAAGAACAGCGTGCGACGGCTGAAGAAGGACGCCTTGAATCGTTCCCAGGCCTGTTCGACCTGATCCTCCGCCCCGTCACCCTCCTCGACATCCACCAGATCCTCCAGCTCTTGCTCGAGGGTTGTGGGGCGCTGTAGATCGGAATCCTTCACGATCGGCCGATCATATAGAGCGCCTCACCCGCGAAACAACCGACGACCTGAGCAGCTTTCCGCTGGGCCGTCGGAGGAGTAGATACAATCCGCGCGCCTTGCTGAACCTGGCCCCCACAAAGCCGATTGCTGCAGCGTCCAATGCACGCCGCACCGCCCTGCTGACGGGCGCTCTCGGGGCATTCGTCGTCGTGCTCGCCGCAATCCTCCCGCAGGCAGCTTCGGCCGGAGTCGCATGGCCCGATTCAGCGGGATCCTCGACCGCCGAAACGGTCAACACCCTTTACTTCGTCGTACTCGGCGTCGGCGCCGTCGCCGTGCTCGCACTTTTGGTCTCAATAGCGCGCGCAACTCGCAGCGCCATCGACGCCGACTCGGTCGCCGCCGACTCGGTCGAATCCGGCAAGAAGGCAGTCGTCGCCGGTGCCGTGCTGTTCGTAGCGTTCGCGATTGTCGGAGTTCTCGCCTTTTCGAACACCTCGTCGGCAAAGCCTTCGCTCAGCGGTGTGGGCAACGACTTCCAGGCCAGCCCTCTGACTGACGAGAAACTCAGCGACCCGACCGGCCTGAAGCCGCCGTCCGGCCCTTCGATGTCAGTCCGGGTCAATGGCCAGCAGTTCCTCTGGCGCTACGAGTACCCAGACGTCGAAGGCAATTGGAACACGTACAACTACCACGATCTGGTGATTCCGGCCGGCGTGACCGTGCTGCTCGACGTCACATCGTCTGATGTGGAGCATT
This sequence comes from uncultured Solirubrobacterales bacterium, assembly GCA_937128795.1. Lineage (GTDB taxonomy): Bacteria > Actinomycetota > Thermoleophilia > Solirubrobacterales > JACPNS01 > JACPNS01. The sequence goes on from CAKZMQ010000018.1 coordinate 17,910, forward strand.
CCTGGTGGGTGCCGCAACTCGGGGGTTCGATCGACGCGACTCCCGGCTACATCAACCGTGGTTGGATCCGCGTTGACGAGCCCGGCACTTACACCGGACACTCGACAAAGGTCTCGGGCACCAACTACGCGAGCATGAGCACAACAGTACGGGTGCTGTCACCTGAAGACTTCACGGCGTGGCTGAAGACCAAGCAGACGGCGATCACAGAGGCGATGGACGAGCTTGGGGCCGAGGTTCAGTCGGGTGAAGAGGCCGGCTTGGTCGAGGGTGAATCCGCACTCAAGGAAGGCAACTGAGGATGGCAACTGGCGCTTTCGAACAGCCGGAACACGTCTCTGAAGTAGTCGTCCGCGAACCGATCGACAGCACTCGCGCGCGCTGGGTGAATCGCGTTCGCAGCGCAGATCACAAGGTGATCGGCACGACGATGATCGGATTTTCGCTGATGGCGGTCGTACTCGCCGGTTTCACCGAGCTGATGACCTGGGGTCAACTGGCCGTGCAGGACAACACTTTCCTCAGCCCGGAGCGCTTCTACAGCCTGCACACGCTTTCCGACACGACGTACCTGTACCTCTTCGCGTTGCCGTTGTTCGCAGGCATCGCCACCTACGTACTGCCGCTGCAGATCGGAGCGCGTACAAGTGCATTCCCGCGCTTTTCGGCGCTCGGTGCTTGGATGATCGTGTTCGGCGGCGTGACGCTCTATTTCAGCACCTTCATCAACACATGGCAGGGCACCGTGCAGGTGTCCTCCCCGCTCTCGACCTATTTCTACTCGCCGGGCGCAGGCGTCGATTTCTGGTTCGTCGCAGCGATCATGATCGCGGGCGGCCTGCTGGCGAACGCGATCGACCTCGCGGTCACCTACAAAACTTCTCGCGCCGAGGGCATGACCAGCGAGCGCACGCCGGTTTTCTCGCACTCGATCGCCGTCTACGCCCTGGGAATCATCGTCACCGCGCCCGTCCTGATCGCCGCCTGTTTGATGGCATTGATTGAGCGGCAGTGGAACTTGTTCGGCATATTCGACCCGGTCAGCGGCGGAAACGCGTTGCTCTGGAAGACGCTCTTCCAGTGGTTCTCGCACTCCGCCCCCTTCCTGCTTCTGGTGCTGGCGATCGGCGCCGTCAGTGAGATTCTCGCCGCCGCTGCCGGTCGGTCTCCGGCAAACAGCGCAGGCCTGAAGAAGGCCATCCGCGCCTTTGCGGTACTCGGCATCCTCAGTTTCGGGCAGGTCTACTTCGGTGCACCCGTCGCTCGGGCGTGGGAACTGGCCTTCATGTTCATCGGACTCGCACTCGTCGTCCCGGCGATGGTGATTTTCTCGAGCTGGATCCAGACGATTTCCGGCGGCAACTTCCGCGCGACTGTCCCGGCCCAGTTCTCGCTGGTATTTCTTGTCTTCTTCGCGTTCATGCTGATCGACCATGTCGCCTTCTCGCTGCCGGCGCTCTCGCAGTGGCTCGAAGGAAGCCAATTCGGCTACGCCTCCTGGCTCAACAAGGTCTGGGGCACAGCCGCGTTCGCCGGATTTGGCGCGCTGCTCTTCTGGTTCCCCAAGATCACCGGTCGCAACTTCGACGTACCGAAGGCCAAACTCGCGCTCGGCATGCTCACGGTCGGTACTGCCGCCGCGTTGTTGGCGATGAGCTCGCTCGGCGTCGACGGCTTTGCCCGCGAGTTGTCGACCTACTCCGGTGGATACCAGGCACGCAACCTGATCGCCGGCCTTGGCACGCTGTTGGCGGCATTCGGTGCGATCGGCCTGTTGATCAACTTCATGCAGTCCAGTTCGAAGGGCGTAAAGGCCGGCAACGATCCGTGGCGTGCAGGCACGCTCGAATGGTTCGTCCCATCGCCCCCACCGGTGAACAACTTCGACTCGATCCCAACCGTCGGTAGCGAGTCACCTCTTAACGATCTGCGCGATCGGATCGCGTCAGACACCGGCGAACTCGCCGGTTCAGTGGCCCAGTCGCCAACGTCGGGTCGCCCGTCGCTGCGCGAATCGAAGCACTAGTCGCGCATTAGTACCCTTTGGCCACGGCCCAGGTCGTCCGGCCCGCGGCCCCGGAGAGCATTCTCCCGCGCCGCCCAGTGGCTGACCATTCGGACGCATTTGCAGTGGAAGCAGCAACTCACACCCGTCACGTACCCGCCAGTCGCGCCACCGGTTTCGCGTTGGTGCGCCAGGTGGCAGCCGACTATTTCGAGCTGACGAAGCCGCGCGTCCAAACGCTGTTGCTTTGGACGACCGTGACCACGATGCTGGTCGCGGGAGACCCATCGATCGGGCTGATCCTGATCACCTGCCTCGGAGGTGCCCTTTCCGCAGGTAGCGCCGGTGCGATCAACCACTACATCGATCGCGACATCGACCTCCAGATGGCGCGCACTGCCAGTCGGCCGATTCCCGCAGGACGCATCTCACCGCGCGCGGGCCTGATCTACGGAATCGCCTTGGGCATCGCCTCGGAAGCCGTCTTGTTGATCTGGGTGAACGCCTTGGCGGCGCTGCTGGCGCTCTGCGGGCTACTCGGATACGTGTTCGTATACACGCTTTGGCTCAAGCGCCGCACGCCGCAGAACATCGTGATCGGGGGTGCCGCCGGGGCGATCCCGCCGCTGGTCGGCTGGGCGGCCGTCACCGGCTCGCTGAACCTGACCGCGTGGTTGCTGTTCGCGATCGTCTTCATGTGGACGCCGCCGCACTTCTGGGCGCTGTCGGTGATGATCCGCGACGACTACGAGGCGACGTCCATCCCGATGCTGCCGGTGGTGCGCGGCATCAAATCGACGACCACGCACATCCTCGTCTACAGCGTCCTGCTGCTGGTCACGACGCTGATCCCCGTCGCAACGGGAGCCTTCGGTGCCGTCTACGCGGCGATCGCCGCGGTGCTAGGTCTCGCCTTCATCGCAATGGCATATCGCCTGACCAAGAACAGCGACAAACCCGTCCCACTGCAGACGTATCTCTTCTCGCTGGCATACCTTGCCACGCTGTTCCTCGCGATGGTCGCTGACACGTCGATCTGACGGCGGCCTGCGGCGTTTCAGGACCGTCGCCGCGATCTGCTAAAAATCTCCACCGCAAAGACGCTTTTCGGCACGACCCATCATTCTCAACAGGCACTTTCACGGCAAAGGTCACGGCATGAACCGCACCCTCGTACAACGCAATCTTCGCACCGCGATCATCGTCGGCGGTATTGCCGCAGCGGTCTTCGCCGGCACGTTCATCCTGACCGTCGCCTGGGTCGGCTAGGTAGCGACGATGAGCAACGAATTCATCGACGAAACCAGCACCGCGAACAAGCCCGAGGTCGACTCGATCTGGCTTACTCCCGGCTCGGTGAAGCCAATCTTTCTCGCCGTTTCGATTCTGCTTGCGCTGGTCGGATTGTTCGCTTTTCGCCCGCTGATGATCGCCGCGCTGGTAGCCGCCGCGTGGATCTCGATCGCTTGGATCAGCGAGTCGCGCGAAGAATCGGACGAATTGCCGCTCAGCTAGCGGCCGGCGGTCCCGGTACTTCGCTGGTCGCGCCGTCGCGCACCCAGCTCGAGACGATGTCCCGCATCGACAGCACACCGACGACGGTCGCGCCGTCGATCACGATCAGGTGCCGGAAGTTGCCGCGAACCATCTCGTCGGCGGCCTGCTCGAGCGACCAGTCCGGCGAAGCAAAGACTGCGCGCTCGGTCGAGTGCTGAGAAACCGGCTCCTCGCCGGTGATTCGGTCTGCGGCGTAGGCTCGAAGAATGTCGCGTTCCGTGATGATGCCCGGTCCCGGCGCGTCTGGATCGACCACGATCGCCGCACCCACCCTGCGTTCAGTCATCTGTTTGGCGACATCACGCAGCTGCTGGCCGGGGCCAACAGTCAACACCGTTTTTGACATTCCCTCTCTGACCAGCATCTACATTCACCACCTTTGTTGAGCCCAGTTTTGACGCGGGCGCATCAGATTATCGCTGCCGAGACCCGCAAGTGCTTCCCGGCACAAATCGCCGCTACATGACCGGATAACATCTGCGCCGGTTCGACACTGTTCGTTTGGTTTCGACCGGTTCGATTCCAACCTGATCCAGTTCGTTCCAGTTCTTTCGTTAGGTGACTCGCGCTCGCGTTGCGCGGCCCATTTCAAGGAGTTCGATGAAAGCTTCACATCGCATCTTCGGCATCATCATCGCCATCGCGGTGACCGCCGGCCTGATCGCGTTCACCTTCGCGTACGACTGGTTCGGCCCGCTGATCGCCGAGGAAAGCGGCAATATCGACAACGTCTACCGCTGGCTGCTCGTCGCTTCGATCCCGTTCTTCGTGATCATCGTCGGCATCATCGCCTTTTGCATCCTTGAATTCCGGGCCGATGGCGACGACGACGACCGCGACGGAGAGCCATTCCATGGCTCGACCCGCATCGAGATCGTCTGGACCGTGATTCCGACGATCATCGTGGTCGCCCTCGGGATCTACGCATGGATCGTGCTCGACCAGGTTGAGGCCAAGCAACCGAACGAATTGACGATCAACGTCGTCGGTCAGCAGTTCGCCTGGAACTATGAGTATCCGCAACTCGGTGTTAAGACCAGCGGAGACCTCGTCGTTCCGAAGAACCGCCCGCTCTACTTCGAGATGACTTCGGTCGACGTGATCCACAGTTTCTACATCCCGAACGCACGCCTCAAGCGCGACACGGCCGACGGCTTCACCACTCGCCTTCGCTTCACGCCGGACACGACCGGCACCTTTCCGATCGTCTGCGCCGAACTATGCGGAATCGGCCACACAACGATGCGCGGCACGCTGCGCGTCGTCGAACCGTCCGAATTCACAAAGTGGGTGGCTTCGCGAAAAGGCCCGAACGCTCCGAAGCCGACCGGCGCCAACACCATTTCACCCCTCTCCCCGACCGGCGAAACCGGTAAGTAAGCGAAAGGTAATCTGACTCCGATGGCCGCATCACTTCGTTCACCCGGCTGGTACCGCGCAGCGCTGTGGACTGCAATTGGCTTTGTGTTTGCCTTCGCACTCGTAGTCGGCATCCGCGCCGCCGCAGACTTCGGTGTGGTCGTTCAGTGGGACTCGATCATCACCGTCGCGCTCGTGACGATGCCGATCTTTTTCCTCTACGGAATCGGTTGTTTCGACACCTGGCTCTACTGGATCTCGGGCAGGCCGACGAAACCGGACGACCATTCGGACCACGGCGCTCATTCCTGGAAGGACTACTTCAAGGTCAACACGGACCACAAGGTCATCGGCATTCAGTACATCGTCACGACCTTCTTCTTCTTCATGATTGGCGGCCTCTTCGCGATGATTTTCCGCGCCGAGCTGCTCCAGCCGGGGATGCAGTTCATCGACGCGCAGACCTTCAACGGTTTGTTCTCGGCGCACGCCGCACTGATGATCTTCGTATTCATGGTGCCGGTCTTCGCCGGCATCGCCAACTACGTCCTGCCGTTGATGCTCGGCGCGCCGGACATGGCCTTCCCGCGCCTGAACGCGCTGTCCTTCTGGTTCCTGCCCTGTGCCGGAATCATGTTCCTCGCGTCCTTCCTTGCTCCGGGTGGGGCGTTTGCGACTGGTTGGACGGCGTACGCGCCGCTCTCCGACCAGGCACCGCTCGGCCAGACCTTCTTTTCGATGGGTGTCCAGTTCGCCGGTGCGTCGTCGATCGCCACCGCGATCAACTTCTTGGTCACGATCATCACCATGCGCGCGCCGGGCATGACGTTCTGGCGCATGCCGCTGCTCGGTTGGGCCAACTTCGCCACCTCGCTGCTGGTCGTGCTCGCAACTCCGTTCATCGCCGGATCGCAGTTCATGATCCTCTTCGACCGCGCCCTCGGAATGAACTTCTTCGATGCAGCTCAGGGTGGCGACACCGTGATGTATCAACATGTTTTCTGGTTCTATTCGCACCCTGCGGTGTACATCATGGTGCTGCCCGGTTTCGGAATCATCTCCGAAATCATCTCTGCCAACGCCCGAAAACCCGTTTTCGGATATCGAATGATGGCCTTTTCGCTGCTCGCGATCGTCGTGCTCGGCTTCGCCGTCTGGGCCCACCACATGTTCGTTGCGCCGATGCAGAATTGGATCCGCATCCCGATGATGTTCACGACGATGCTGATCGCCGTGCCAACCGGAGTGAAGATCTTCTCCTGGCTCGGCACGATGTGGCGGGGAGTGATCCATCTTCGAACGCCCATGATCTGGGCGCTCGGGTTCATGACGATGTTCGTCCTCGGCGGAATCAGCGGCGTGATGCTGGCCGTCGTGCCATTCGACATAGCCGTGTCCGACACATACTTCGTCGTGGCCCACTTCCACTACGTGCTGTTCGGTGGCTCACTGTTCACGATCTTCGCGGGCATCTATCACTGGTTCCCGAAGATGACCGGTCGGATGTACAACGAGACGCTCGGCAAGTGGCATTTCTGGACGACATTCATCGCCTTCAACGCAACCTTCGCGCCGCAGCACCTGGTCGGCCTCGAAGGCATGCCACGTCGTGTCGCCGACTACGCAGAGCAATTCGCCGCATGGAACATGTTCATCTCGATCTCGTCTTTCGTACTCGGTGCATCGATGTTGATCTTCATCTACAACATGGTCTACTCGTGGCGCTCCGGCCCAATTGCGCCGGCTAACCCGTGGAACGCACACACGCTCGAGTGGCAGGTCAGCAGCCCGCCACCGATCTTCAACTTTGACGACGTCCCAACGGTCGTCGGTCACCCCTACGAATACGGCGTGCCCGGTGCACGTCACGGAATATTCAAGGAACCGGAGCCGGTGGTCGCAGCAGTGGCCGGCGATTCGTCAACGACGTCCACCGATGAAGGCGAGCCCGCGCCGGCCTAGGGCCGCGCTGCATGCTCGCGAAGCACACTTACCAGCACTGAACCAAGCGAAAGGCCCGACGAACACCATGGAAGCAGCCAGCGCAGCGCACGCAGAGCACCACGGTCACATGCCGGTGGCGAACGCCTCCGCAAAGATCAACCGTGAGTACTTCGGCATGGTGCTTTTCATCGTGTCCGAAATCATGCTGTTCGCGTCGTTCTTCACGGCGTACTTTTTCATCCGCGTCGTCCAGGGCGAACCGTGGATGCCGGAGGGTCAGGAGCTTCCCGTCTACGTCGCGATGGCCAACTCGGCGATTCTGTTTTCTTCCTCGGCAACGATGCACTGGGCGCTCGAAGGGCTCAAACACAACAACCGCAAGGCCTTCAAGACCGGCCTGGTGCTGACGCTGATCCTTGGTTCGACCTTCCTCGGTGTGCAGATCAGCGAGTACGTGCACCTCGGCTTCCTGCCCAAGGACAGCGCTCAGGCCTCTGTGTTCTTCAGCCTCACCGGTATCCACGGCGCCCACGTGGCAGTCGGTCTGATCGTCCTCGCGACGGTCACTCGCCGCGCCTTCAAGGGTCACTATGGCCCAGAGAAGGACAAGCACTGGGGTGTTGAGATCCCCGGTCTTTACTGGCACTTCGTCGACGTGATGTGGGTGTTTGTCTTCACGTCGCTGTACCTGCTCTAGCGCTTCGCCAGAGCGAACGGGACCCCCGAATGCCCGAGACCCCGAACGACCCGCAGAAGCTCGTCGAGCGGCCTCAGGAGCCCGCCGACAAACGCTTCAACCCACTACGTAACGAGGAAGACATGTTCCGCGTCGTTGTCTGGGTCGGAGCGGTTTGCCTTGCGCTGATCGTTGTCGTTGTCCTGGCGCGGGCGATCTTCTAGCGCGCTGCTCCCCGCTCTCCAGCCCTAAAGACACACGCTCGGCGACCGCGGCGCGGGAATCCCACAAAAAAAAGGCGGCCCCAAGGCCGCCTTTTGAAACTCCGCCGATGCTGCGGGCCGATCAGCGAACTTCGTCGATGTACTCCGCGATCATCTTTATCTGATCTTCGCTGAGCGTGCCCTCGAATGCTGGCATGCCGTTGCCACCGTTGGCAATCTGGGCGATCATCGCCTTGACGTCGAGCTTGCTCATGTCAAGGTTGGGGCCAACCGTGCCGGCAGTGCCTGCATCGGCCAAAACGTGGCAGCTGCCGCAGTTCGTCTTGAAGAGGCTCATTCCGTCATCGCCGCCGCCGATGTCCGCGAGCTCGCCGGTGTCCTTGCCGGGCAGGCCAGCCACGAGACCGACGTATGCCGCGACGTCGCGCGCGTCCATACCCTCGACGATGTCTGCCGGCATGTTCAGGCTCGCCGGAGTGAGCTTCTGCGATGGAAACTTGATCTGCTCGAGCGTGACGCCCTCGATCGTGTCGCCCATGCCATCGATCCGAGCGCGGCGGAAGGCGTCATCGAGATCCGGGCCAATCGTGCCAACGGTGCCGGCGCGAGCCATCACGTGACAGGCACCGCACTTCTCGATGAACAGCGTCTTTCCGTTCGCCAGGTCGGGCTTGGAGTCGTTCCCGCATCCAGAGGCCGCAACGCTGGCGGCCACGACTGTCGCCAGGGCGAGAAACTTGATGCTCTTGAGTTGTTTCGAGGGTCGAGTCTGCATCTGCGGCGGGAATCCTAGCCGACCGTGTGGCGGTTGCGGGACGTGTTTCATCTGCTTGTGGCCATCGTCACCAACCGCGCTCAAGGGCGCCTCAGACCTTCGCTGCGTCCGCTGGCTGCATTGACCACGTCTGTGGCCACGCTGGCCCACGAGAAGCGCTGCGCCGCGGTCGCGACGAGCCGCGCTGCGAGCTCGCGGCGCTCGTCAAGGCCAAGTCCGAAAACGCCACTTATGCGGCTTGCCATCCGATCGACGGCATGGTCGTTGACGTCGAACGACAGCAACGCGCCGGAAGCACCCGAGAGATTCTCCTCGAGCTGCTCAGTGACCTCGGCCAATCCGGAGTGATTGGCCGAGATCGGCGGAACGCCACACGCGGCAGCCTCGGCCGCGACCATTCCGAAGGCCTCGGGGAACGTGCTCGGGATCACCTGGCAGTTGACAGCCGGGATGACGCTCGCCAGTTCTTCGTGGTCGAGCCGTCCGAACCAACGGATCGAGTCCGACATGTCGATTGCCGACGCCACGTAGGCGTCGAGCGCGTCGTCTTCGAGTGCGTCGAGAAATGCCAGCACGTGCGCCAATCGGTCGACGGGGCCGCCCTCGAACGCGCGACCACCGGAGGCGATCCAACGCGCGGTCGTCAGGTCGCCCTGCGAGAGCGCTGAAACCAACATTTCAAGGCCTTCGCGATATGCGCCGAAGCCGACGATCGCAAGCTTTGCTCCGGGGTGGCGTTGACGGACCAACGGCCAAGCGGTGATCAGAAGGTCGACGCCCTTGGAAACGATCAGCTTGCCCACATAGAGCGCAACCGGGTCCTCCCCCGCCTGCCCCAGCCAGCGGGCGCTGTCTGGAGCGGTGACGTCCATTCCGGCGGTTTCGTACGTCTCGTGCAGGGCAAGAATCTCGCTTGCGACGTCGTCGTAACCCATCATGCCCTCGGTTCGCGCAGCCGCGCGCAGCCGTTCGAACAGGCTTTCGGTGGCGAGTTGCGCGGCCGTCCCATAGCCACTACGAGGCATCGTCTGGAGACGTTCCTCCAACTCGGTCAATCCATCGCGAGCGGTCGATCGAAGCGCCGGCTTGAAACGAGCCAGGTCGACACCCGGCGGCGCAAGAAACGTGCGATCACGAATGCCGTCGATTTCCAACGTCTGCCACGCCCGCTCGGCAATGTGGCGAGAACCGACGAGCATCGATTGCGCACCGCCGACTCCCTCGATCGCCGCGGGCAAAAATCGTCGGTTCGGCCGCACCGTGTACTCCATCGCGCTGCCATGAATCTTCGCCGCGTAAGAAACGGAGTCACCCAGGGCCCGCGCGAGAATCAGCGGTCCCATGACCATGTGATTGGCGAACGCACCATCGAGCTCGACCCGCGCGGCGACGTCCTGCACGGCCATGACATTTCGCGCGACGTAAAAATCGAGTTCCTCGTCGGTCAGTTGTTCAAATGTCTTGGCGATGAAACCGTCGTAGTGATCGGCAACGTACACCGGGAGCAGGTCTGCGATCGGCGGGCGATAGACCGTGCATTCGCCGTGGCCCTCCGGAATGGTTTTTTCCAGCTGCTGCACGGACAACTGGCCGCTGTCCCACCCACCGATCGCGGTGACGAAATCGATGTCCGCTGGAGCTCGGTCCTGGCACAGCATGTGGACCTCGTGACCGGCAGCCGTCAGCGCACGGGCGAGCTCTGCGTTGTAGACGTTGCTCCCCGTACCACGCAGTAAGTAACCATGAAAGATGAGAATGCGCATGCGGTGTAGGCGCGAGCATAAAGTCGCCATCGGCGAACAAACCGCCGACCGCCACGACGCTTGGTAATCTTCCCGCCCGTGAGTGAGTCACAGAAATTCCGCCTGCGATCCGCCGGTTACAAGCGCGACATCGTCGCGTCCGTAGAAGAAGGCGACAAGTTCGTCGACCGCGAATCCGGGACCGAATTCGTCGTCGTCGGCGAGGTGCTGCCGGTTGGACCGACTTCATCGGAGCTCCCATGGTCGGAGCAGAACCTGCGCGTCTGTGGCTGTTCACGCGAGCAGCTCGTTCAGAAGGACGTGAACGACTGCCCATACTGCGATCGTCGAATTCCGGCAGCCGAATCGCTATGAGCCGGCTGCTCGCACCGATTCTGCTCGTGATGTTGGCAATCGCGATCGGTGGCTGCGGCGGTGACGACAACACTGGCAACAGTGCGAATCTCGACAAGCCCGCCCTGACGATCCCCGAGGGAAGCGTCGAAGCTGGCAGCTCTTCCGACGACGGCGAAACCGGAGCGACCGGTGCCACCGACACATCGTCTTCGGGCGACTCCGGCGGCGACAATTCCGGCAATGCCGATTCCGGATCCGGAACTGGCGGCACCGACACCGGGACCGGGACTGGCGGCGGCACCGGAACGGACGGTGGCGACGGCGATGGCGGCGACACCGGAGGCGTCGCGCCCGAGTGACGGACCTGCACCCGGTCGTACGCCCGGCCTAAACAAATGTTGTAAGCCGACTGGCATTCGCAACGATCAGCGACCACACTGATCGACGCATCGTCGCTAGTGCATGGGGGCTGGTGCATTGGGATAGGGGGCTGAACATGGATGTTCAGGGCAGAGTCCGCGGTCCACGCGGAAATGCGGCGTCGTCTTCGGGAGGGGGCGGCGCAGGCAACAAACAACACAACGCAGGTTTGCCCGTCGGCGACACTGCGGGCAGTAAAGCCGGGCATTTCGCCGGAATTGGTCTTCCCGAAGAAGCTGGCTGGTACGTATCTGCCGCGCTCTACTGGGCGGGCGGACTGACGATCCTCGCGCTCGAGCGATTCGCCAGTGGTGACGTGATTGACCCGGTGATCGGGATCCTCGCCACGGTACTACTCGCCTGCACCCCGTTGCTGCTGCTGGGCGCGCATTTCGCGCCGAACGCGTGGTGGGGACCGCACCTGCGCATCATCGTGCCCTACATCGTGCTCGCGATCGGATCGTTCTTCGTCGGCGACGCGATCGGCCCATTGGTGTTACTGGTGATGTTCCCGTTGCTCGCAGTCGCGTTTCTGCACGAATGGCGCATCGCGGTTCCGTATTGCGTCGCTTCGATTTCTTTCATGGTCGGCGCGCTGCTTTTTCACGACTCCGGCGACATCCAGGTCACCCGAGCAATCATCCTTGCCGGCACCATGGTGTCAATCGTGGCCGGGCTGATCTTCGCGCAGCGGCGACAGCGTCGCATCGCCGCAGTCAACCACGATCTCTCGATCACCGATCCCCTGACCGGTCTGGCGAACCTCCGTCGGCTTCAGACTCGACTTCGCCAGGAAATCCAGCGAAGCTCGCGCGCCGGCAGCGAGATCGTGATGTACGCGATCGATCTCGACGACTTCAAGGAAGTCAACGATCTATACAGCTACGAGCTTGGCGACAACGTGCTGAAGGCGATCGCCACGGCTCTTGGTGACGAGATGGAGCCCGGAGACCTCTTGGTCCGACGCGGTGGCGACGAGTTCGCCGTGCTCACGCTGACGCGCGCGGATCGCGACCTCGAGGACTTCGGGGCGCGACTGCACGACGCGATCGTGAGAGCGCGGCACACAGTCTGTCCCGACGTCAACCCCGAGGCCAGCGTCACCTGTGTGATCCACGCGCACGGTGAATCACCCGAAGCGTTCCTCAGTCGCGTCGACGACGGTCTGCACGACGCCAAGCTGATCGCCCACCCCGAGCGCTCGCAGCTCGAGGGTTCGATCGCGGTCGACTCGACATTTCACGAACCGGTATTCGCCGCCGGGATCGATGCTTCGCCGGCGCAGCGCCCGACGCAACCTCGCGCGCAGATCAGCTCAGCGCATCGCGACGCAAATCGACGGATGATCTGGCGAATCACGGCGGCCGGAGCCTTCGTGCCGGCGCTGCTGATCGCGCTCGTCGCATTGGCTGGAACGGCATCGCAACTGCGGACTGCCGAGATCGGCCTGCTCGTCGGCGGACTGCTCGCCTGCAGCGGTTTCGCCCTGCTGGCCGGACATCTTCAGCTTCGCATCGAGTTGCTGCACGTTCCGCTGATGGCTTCACTACTGCTGCTCACTGCTGTGATTTCTCAGAGCGGAGCCTCGAGCATGGCTTTGATCGAGCTCTACGTGATCCAGACTCCGTTGGTGGTCTACATGGTCGGTTGGCGGCAAGCCCTCCCCTACGCGGTCCTATCCGGTGGCTTCTACGCCTACTTCTTGATCGAGAGCAACTACGAGTACGCGTTCCTCCAGACCGGGATGTTCCTCGGCATCATGGCGGTGCTGAACGTGCTGCTCGCCCGCGGGCAACGCATGACCCGCAGCTATCTGGAATCTGCTGAAGAACTGTCGATCGTGGATCCGTTGACCGGTGCCGCCAATTTGCGCGGCTACGAGCGACGCGTGACCGACGAGATCGAGCGCTGTGAGCTGTTCGGCGACGACCTGGTTCTGACGATGATCGACCTCGAAAGCTTCAAGTTCGTGAACGACCGCTACAGCCACACGATCGGAGACGCGGTGCTGCTCGAAACCGCGAACGCGATCCGCGCGACCGTGCGGGAGGACGAACTGGTCGTCCGCCGTGGAGGCGATGAGTTCGTCGTCGTCTGCGCCCCCGAAGCGCACAGCGACATGGATGCGTTTGCCCGAAGAATTGAGTCCGCGATCGAGAATGCGCGTCTTGAGTTGACACCCGACCTACCGATCGGAGCCACGGTCGTCTCGGTTACGCGACGTCCAGGTGAATCGGCCGCTCAGCTCATGACCCGGGCCGACGAGCAGCTCCAGTCGGCAAAGGCGTCACGCTTCGTCGAGTCCACCGCCGCAGACATGACCGTCAACCACTGAGCGGCGCAGGCTCCACTGTGCACTGCAGGCAGGCGCCATTGTGCGAAGCAGGCGCCATTGAGCGAAAGGGCCGGCTATTTCGTCCTGCGAGTCTTCTTCGGCGTGTCTACGACGGTCGCCTTGTAAAGCATTCTCGCGCCCTTGTAGCCGCACGAGTAGGCCTTGATCTGGTCGACCTTCGCATGCATGCGCGGCGTCACGAGGTCGGAACACTTTCCTCGCGGACGGCTTGCCCGCCAGATGCTTGAGGAGTCCTGACCGGTAACCGTGAATCCGGGCATCCAAGTGTCGGTGGTCAGCGCGATGATGTCGCCGCGCCTGACGGACAACGGCTTTTCCAGCGCAAAACTCGGCGTGCCGCCGAGGTAGTTGCGCAGGTTCAGTCGCGCACTCTGGCCGGCAAGCACGTAGCGATACGGCACCCCGCGTCGCTTCTTGGGGCGCAGAATCGAAATCTTGGCGGTCGGTGAACCGTCAAAGCGATCTGCAAAGTTGGAGTAGATCTTCTTCGTCACGGACGGAAGAAAGACACTGAACGCGACGACCTTGCCCGACCTGGGAACGCGGTACGGGTTCTTTCGCGTGCCGACCTGCTGTTGGTAGGCGGTGACGCGTGTGATCACCTGGCAGTCGTTGTCGGTGCAGTCGGGCGTTGTGAAGTTTGCGGTTTCGCCGACTTCTCGAACGTTGGCCTGGACCACGACGACAAGCGCCAACGAGGCGGCAATGGTGGCGACGAGCAGCACGATGCTGCGGCGCCTGAAAATGTTCTTGGAGTTGGTCATCATGAGGGATTTAATCACCTCCACCTCCGGAAGTTGCGGTTTTGACAGCGATTTCCCTTTGCGATCGGCGAAAATCGTGACTCGCAAGCCGGAAAACTAGACTCCCCGGCATGACACCCGTGATCGAAGTCGAACAGTTGGTGCGCGAGTTCAAGTCTCCCTCCGGTGGCTCCATGCAGGCCGTGGCCGGTGTTGACCTGGCGGTGAACGAAGGTGAGGTCTACGGATTCCTCGGTCCGAACGGCGCCGGCAAGACGACGCTCGTACGGATGCTCGTGACGTTGTTGCGACCGAGCAGCGGAACGGCGCGGGTTGCCGGTTTCGACATCGTCAACGAGCCAGGGTCGGTCAGGTCGGCAATCGGCGTGACGCTCCAGGAAGCCGCGCTCGATCCCTTGATGACCGGGTTCGAGCTGCTTCAGCTGCAGGCCACGCTGCACGGATTGCGCAAGGGTGCGGCCTCGGCCAAAGCCGACGAGCTGCTCGAACGAGTCGATCTGGTGCGCGCAAAAGATGCGCGCCTCGGAACCTACTCCGGCGGAATGACCCGGCGACTCGATTTGGCGATGTCGCTGATTCACGAACCAAAGGTGCTGTTCCTCGACGAACCGACCACCGGGTTGGACCCGATAAGCAGGAAGGTGCTCTGGGATGAAGTCCGCGCGTTGAACCACGAGGGCACAACGGTCTTCCTGACGACTCAGTACCTCGAAGAGGCGGACGCGCTGGCCGATCGAGTGGGCATCATCGCCGACGGAAAATTGGTCGCCGAGGACACGCCCGAGAACCTCAAAGCCGACATCGGCGCGGCGAGACTTGAAGTGACGATCAACGATCCTGCCTCGCACGCGAAGGCGCGCGAAATCCTCGGTGGGCACGGGCGCCTGCTCAAACCGCGCTCCGGGGTCAGTTTCTTCCTTCAGCTACCTCCGGGCGACACGCAGCTTGCGCCATATGTGATCGAACTCGACCAGGCTGGCGTAACGGTGGACCGTGTCGATCTCGTCGAACCTTCGCTGGACGACGTGTTCCTGCTCAAGACCGGCCACCACCTCGATGCGGATGCCGCCGACGCGGCGCCGACGCCCGTCCCGTGAGCGCCCTCTCGCCCGCGTACATACGCATCGTCTGGGCGATCGCGATTCGCTCGATCAAGCGCATCATGCGTCGTCCGCAATCGTTGATGCCGATCTTCCTGGTTCCGACGATGTTCCTGGTCGTCACGTCCGGCGGCGCGGCTCGCGCCATCAATCTGCCCGGATTTCCCGAGGTCGAAAGCTTTTTCCAGTTCGCCATTGCAGGAGCGATCGTGCAGTCAACGATGCTGGGCGGACTGATGGCGGGAATCAACCTGTCAGTCGACGTCGACAACGGCTTCTTCGACCGCATGATCGTCGCCCCGGTGCCGCGCTCGGCGCTCGTACTCGGACGAGTGCTCGGCAGTGCAGCGATCGCACTCTTTCAGGCCTGCCTCTACCTCGCGCTCGGCGTCGTCTTCGGAGCCTCGATCGAGGGTGGAATCTTCGGCATCCTTTTGATTCTCGTGCTCGCCGGCATCTGCGCTGCTTCGATGGGCGGCCTGGCGGTGGCGCTGGCGCTGCGCGCGCAAGCCCAATGGGTCCAGGGCGTGTTTCCGCTCGTTTTCGTGATCATCTTCATGTCGTCGGCCTTCTTTCCACGCGAATTGCTGACCGGCCCTGCCGAAACGATCGCCGGATACAACCCGATCAGTTATCTGGCCGAGGGCATGCGCGAACCGATCATCAGCGGCGTGAGTGGATCGGTCGAGCTGAAGGCGTTCGCCATCGGTCTGGGATTGACGATTTTCACCACGCTGATTGCCGTTTGGGCTCTACGGGTGCGTCTCGGAGGTTCGCGCTGATGATTGCCAAACCCTCATTCATCGAAAACCTGCAACTCGTCTGGGCGCTCGTACGCCGTGGTCTGAACGAGATACTGCGCGTTCCCGGTGCCTCGCTGCCGGGCGTGATCGCGCCGACGATCTTCATGCTCGGCACGTATTCGATCTTCGGCAAACTCGCGTTGCTGCCGGGCTTCGACACCAGCGACTATCTCGACTGGATTCTGCCGGTCGGCTTCGTTCAGGCCGCCGCATTCACCGGCGCTGCGACCGGTGTGAATCTCGCGCGGGACATCGAGTCGGGCTGGTTCGACCGCATGCTGCTGGCCCCCGCGCCGCGCTGGGTCGTGCTGGCAGGATTGGTCTGTTCAGCCGGAATCCGCGTTTTGATGCCCAGCAGCCTCTTGATCGTGATCGGCATGAGCGTCGGCCTTCGCTGGCCGGGAGCGACTGGACTGATCATCTCGTTCGTGACCGCCGCGCTGCTGGCAGCGGTGATGGCGTTTTGGAGCTGCGGGCTTGCGATGAAATTTCGTTCGCAGGACGCTGCCCCGTTGATGCAGTCATCGGGCTTCATGCTGATGCAACTGACGGCCGTGTACGCGCCGATCGCGCTGCTCGCACCTTGGCTGCAGACGATTGCTCGCGTCAACCCGTTCACCTACGTACTGGACGCGGTGCGCCAGAGCTACATCTCAACGATCAGTTGGCAGGACACCTGGCCGGGAATCGTGGCGATGGTCGGGATGCTTGTCGCGTCCGCATGGTTTGCGGTGTGGCGCATCCGCAAGATGAACACGGCTTAGTCAGCCGCGCTGATCGCCTCGGCTACTTGTACCTATAGGTGATCCGGCCGCGTGTCAGGTCGTACGGCGAAAGTTCAATCTTGATGCGGTCACCGGGAAGGATCCTGATGTAGTGACGGCGCATCTTGCCCGAGATGTGTCCGAGTACTTCGTGGTCGTTGTCCAGCTTCACCTTGAACATGGTGTTCGGCAACGCCTCGAGGATCTCGCCCTCCATCTCAATTTTTTCTTCTTTACCCATCAGGCCCCAAGGATAGGCGGTCGAGCGGTCAATCCTCGGAATCAGCGCAGCACTTCGGCGATCTGCGGCAAGTCCTCCGTGGCAAGCGCACCCGGCGTCCACGGCAGTTTCAGAGGGTCGTTGTCGTAGCGCGGAATGACGTGCATGTGAAAGTGATGGACCGTTTGCCAAGCCGCACTACCGCTCGAATTGAGCAGGTTGACTCCGTCGCAGCTGAGCGCGGCGGGCATCCGCCCGGCGATCTGCTTGGCCATTCGAGCAACACGTTCGATGTCGTCGGCGGAGATGTCAAAGACGTCGTCGCTGTGGCGCCTCGGGATCACAAGCGTATGGCCGCGTGTCGCCGGCGAGATGTCGAGAAACGCGATCGTGTGGTCGTCCGCCTGCACAACCTCGGCGGGAGCCGACCGTTCGGCGATCGCACAGAAAATGCACTGATCGTTCATAGGTCAGAACAGACTACTCGCAGATCCAAAGCCGCGAATTCGGCCCGAACTCATTCGATCGTGCCGGCTTCAAGCAACCGACGCGCGTACTCGATCGCCTCTTCGCGGCTGGTCACGTCGCCAACGTACTGTTCCTCGGCGATCGCAGCCAACAACCTGCCGACGAGCGGACCGAGCGGGATTCCCAGATCCGCAGCGAGTTCATCTCCACGCAGCAGTTGCTCGCGGGCGCTGTCGCGCCATTCGAGTGCGAGATCGTTCAGTTCGACCGCAAGCGCGCAGTGTGCCGGGATCGCCTCGTCCGACTTGCGGCCACGTGTGGCCATGCGGTCTGCGACCGACAACACGCCGACCTCAACCTCGACTGGTTCGCACTTGGAGAGGTAGCCGTAGATGTCGCGCCGCGTCAGCGGCTGCCGATGCACGAGAAAGCCGAGGCGCAAGTGGTGGCGCGTGAGCGCAGCCACGTAGCGAATGAAGCGTTCGCTGGCATTCAACCGCGAGAGCATCTCACGCGCCAACTCGGCGCCCAGCTCGTCGTGGCCGGGAAAGCCAACCCGGCCGTCATCGAACTCAACGCGAGTGCGGCGTTTCGCGACGTCGTGCAGCAGCGCCGCCCAACGCAAGCCGCCGGCGCGCGTCAAATTCTCGCCAATCGGCTGAGCGAGCAGCGATTTCAACTCGACGGCGCGGTCCGCGAACACTGACTCCGGCTCAGCGGTCAACGTGATCGTGCGTTCGATCACCTCCAGTGTGTGTTCCCAGGCGTCCAGGTGGTGATAGTCGGACTGCTCCACTCCCTTGAGTTCGAGAAGCTCGGGCAACACAACACCGAGCATTCCGAAATCGTCAAGCATTCGCAGTCCGGCGACCGGACGGTCGCCGTCGATCATTGACTTGAGTTCAGCGAAGATTCGCTCGGGCGATGCCTTCGCCACGCCGCTCGCAAAGCTCCGTGTCAGCTCAAGCGTCTGTTCTTCGACCGTGAAGTCGAAGGCGCTGGCAAATCGCACGAGTCGCAACGGACGCAGCGGGTCGTCCACGTAGGCTCGCGCACCGAGCACCCGTATGCACCGGCGATCGAGGTCCGCTCGACCGTCGAATGGGTCGAGCAATGCCGAACGATCCGCCGTTGCAACGGCCATCGCGTTGATCGTAAAGTCGCGAAGCGCAAGATCCTCGTCGATCGTCGCACCGCGTAGTGCGGTGATATCAACCTGCAGCTCGCGGTCATCGAGGTTCACGCGCCAGGTGCCGAAGCGGTCCGAGAGGCTGAAGATATCGCCGCCCAACTCCCTGTGAATCGCCCTCGCAACAGCCTTCGCATCGCCTTCTACGGCGAGGTCGATATCGGTCACCGGAAGACCCAGCATTTGGTCGCGAATCGAACCGCCGACGAACCAGCAGGGCGCGTCGACAGCCGTCATCGCTTCTGCGACGCGAACGAATGGCTCGCCAAGCTCGACCCCGCGATGATCGCCGACCTCACTCAAAACGCGAAGCTCGTCAGCCGACCGGTGAGTAGTCACGGGACGTCCGTGGCAACAGGCCGCAGGTGATCTCGTAATTGATCGTCGAGGCCCTCCGTGCGACTTCTTCGGCAGAGATACGCTCGCCGTCGTCGGTGCCGATCAGGGTCACCGGCGCACCCGGCTCGACGGTGCTGTCGGCACCGATCTCAACGGTGATGCTGTCCATGCTCACGGTGCCGCACTGGGCGTAACGCCGGCCCGCTATCAGGACGTCGCAATTGTTCGTGAGCACGCGACGCCAACCGTCGCCGTAGCCGATCGGCACCGTTGCCATGCGAGTCTGGGCCGTGGCGACGAAGCGTCTGCCGTAGCCGACCGATTCGCCGGCAGCGACGTCACGTACCGATGCGACGTACGAATGCAAAGAAAGCGCCGGCGCGAGCCCGCGAGCGAACGCGTCTTCGTGGAATGGATCGAGCCCGTAGATCGCGATCCCGCAGCGCACGAAATCGAAGTGACTCGCTGGATCGCGCCACACGGCTGCGCTGTTGGCGGCGTGCGCGAGGATCTCCGGATGCCGCTGTCTGGCGGCGTCGACGAACTCGGAAAAGCGATTGAGCTGCAGGTCAAAATAGTCATCGCCCGGCTCGTCGGCCGTCGCGAAGTGTGTCCAGACGGCCTTTGGCAGAACCGACACGCCGGCAGCTGCGGCCGCGAGCGCTGCGTGTGCCTGCTCGTCGGTTCGCGCGCCGAAACGACCCATTCCGGTGTCCAGTTTCACGTGGATCGCCACGGTGCGGCCCAGCAGCTGTGCCGCGCGGTCGATCTCACCGACGTGTTCGGGCGTCCACGCCGTCAACTCGGCTCCTGTTTCGATGGTCGCAATCAGGTCGTCCGCAGGAATCGGTGCAAGCACCAGCAGATCCACTCCGAGGTCGAGTTCGGCCACCACCGCAGCCTCCGCCGTCGTCACCACCGCCAGCCTGGTGGCTCCACCTTCTACGGCCGCGTTCGCGACGCGCTCGATGCCATGCCCGTAGCCGTCGGCCTTGACCACCGCGCACAGTTCGGTTGCACCGTCCAGCTTCGAGCGCAGAAGACGAACGTTGGCGCTGATCGCAGCCAGGTCAACGTGCGCAACGGCGCGACGCAACGTGGTCGGAACTGTCGTTTGCTCAGCCATCTTGGCCACGATAGCGATAGCCGGTGTTGGCGCGCGATACCGATCGCGGCACTCGCGATCCGATCAGGCGAGAACTGCTGGAAGGAGCTGAATCACGTCGCTTGCGATCATGTGATCGCTGCCGCGGCGCTCTGATGCCTCGCGACCGCCGAGAGCGTGGGCATAAACTGCGGCAGCTGCCGCTTCGCGCGCCGCCAGTCCCTTCGCCAGGTATGCGCCAGCGATCCCGGAGAGCACGTCGCCGGTTCCGGCAGTGGCAAGACCGGGCGCGCGCAGAGTATTCACCAGTGGTGCGGCATTCGGTGCTGCAACGATCGTGTCTGAGCCCTTCAAGACGACCACAGCGTCGCTCAGTTCGGCCGCCCGGGTTGCGTGCTCGAGCCTTGCGTGCTCGACTGCGTCACTCTCGGTGCCGAGCAATCTGGCCAACTCACCGACATGCGGGGTGATCACCAGTGGGGCTTCGCGGCGCAGTTCCTCGATGCGACCGTTGAATCCGAACAACCCGTCGGCATCGAGCAGCAGCGGCAGTTCGCTGCCCTGCACGAGCCGCCTTACCAATTCGAGTGTCGATTCATCACGACCAATGCCCGGCCCGACGACCAACGCGTCGCATTTCACCGAGCGCGCAGCAATCGTCTCCATTGCCTCGGTGCCGATCGCGCCGTCAGCGTCGGGGAGCGGCACAGACATCACCTCAAGCAGTCGCTGCTCGAACACAAGGTTGAGGCTTGCCGGCACGAAGACCGTCACGTAGCCGGCACCGGTCCGTTGGGCGGCCTCTGCAGTCATGCACGGAGCCCCGGTAAGGCCGGTCGATCCACCGACGATTCCGAGCACTCCCGAGCTGAACTTGCTGCTCGCGTCATCGCGCCGCGGCGCGAGGCGCAGCACGCGCGGCCCGATCGTTCCGGCGGCCGGAACGGCGTTCGCCCCGGCGATCGCTTCCGGCGGTATACCGATGTCGGCCACGCGCACCTCGCCGCAGTGAAAAACTCCCGGCGCGACGAATTGGCCAACCTTCGGCAAATGCAGGCTGATCGTCAAATCCGCGTAGACGGCATCGCCGGCAACGATGCCGGTTGACGAGTCGACACCCGTGGGCATGTCAACGGCAATCACCCGCGCGGCCGACGAGCGTCGGTTGATCGCGGTGATCGCCTCGGCAACGATGCCTTCGGGGCTCCCGCTTGCACCAGTACCCAGCACCGCATCGACGATCACGCCAGCCGAACCGATGATCCCGGAGTCGAACGCGTGTGGCGGGTCACCCGGCAGTCGACCGAGATTGGTCGTCGCATCGCCACTGAGTTCGCCGGGGTCACCGAGCAGAACCACGACGACCTCTTTGTCGCCGAGCCGGTCCTTGTTCTCGCGCAACAATCGCGCGGCGACGAGTCCGTCGCCACCGTTGTTGCCCTTGCCGCAGACGATCACGATCGGTCCCTCCGGCGATGGCTCCAGGGCGGCACGCGCAACTGCCTGACCGGCCAGCTCCATCAACTCAAGCGAAGGAACCGCCGCCGTGTCGATCGTCCAGCCGTCGACCGCGCGCATCTGCGCCGCGTCGAAGAGCGGTTCGGCCCAGCGCGGAATCGACGCGCCGGGCATCATCTGCTCCCCTGAGCGGCATCCACCGCGAGCGCAACCGCAGCCGCCGTCTGCTTGCTGTGCGTGAGCGAGACGCTCAGCGCAACACCCTTCTGCGTGGCGCTCTCGGCGACCCTGCCGCTCAATTTCACGAGTGGTGCGCCCCCGGTGCTGACGACTTCGACATCGCGAAACGACCAATTCCTCATGTCCAGCGCCTTGGCCACCGCCTCCTTCGCACAAAAACGAGCGGCAAGGTGGGTCGCTGGGCGAGCCTTGGCCTCTGCATACGCGAGTTCCGACGCGGTGAAAAGTCGCTCGGCAAGGCGTGGTCTGCGCGCAAGCGCAGCCTCAAGCCGATCGATCTCAAGAAGGTCCATGCCTACAGCGATCATCGCGCTCACACTATTGACCAAAGCTGTCGGACCGACGGCCGACACTTCAGTCGATGCACTACTCGACCGTGACCGTCTTGGCGAGGTTGCGCGGTTGATCTACGTTGCGTCCTCGCAAGGTCGCAATGTGGTAGGCGAGCAGTTGAAGCGGAACGACGGCCAGCAGTGGCTGCAGCAGCCAGTGCGTGCGCGGCACGTAGAGCACTTCATCGGTCAACGCGTGGATGTGCTCGTTGCCCTCAGTGGCAACGGCGATCGCGTACGCCTTGCGCGCGCGTACTTCTGCGATGTTCGAGGCGACCTTGTCATAGACCGGAGAATCCGTGGCTATGCAGACCACCGGCGTGCGTTCGTCGAGCAACGCGATTGGGCCATGCTTCATCTCGCCGGCGGCATATGCGTCGGTCGGGATGTAGGAAACCTCCTTCAGTTTCAGCGCACCCTCGAGGGCCACGCCAAGTCCGACGTGTCGGCCGAGGTAGAGGAAGAACTCCGCCTCGAACCAGTGTTCGGCGATGCGCTTTGCGCGCTCGTCGTCGGCCGGGATCATCTCGCTCAGATAGTGCGGGATCTTGCGCAGTTCGCCGATCAACTCCCGACGTTCCGGCTCGTCCAGCGTTCCCTTGAGCTCGGCGAGCTTGAGCGCAATCAAATACATCGCCGCCACCTGCGAGACAAACGTCTTCGTCGCCGCCACGCCGATCTCCAGACCGGCGCGGGTGAATAGCACCGCGTCGGCGTCGCGCGTTGCGCGCGAACCCATCACATTCGTCACCGCCACGACCTTCGCGCCGGCCTCGCGCGCCATCCGCATCGCGGCGAGCGTGTCGGCGGTCTCGCCAGACTGCGTGATACCGATCACCACGTCGTTCTCGCGCAGAACCGGGTTGCGATAGCGGTACTCGCTGGCGACGTCCATCTCGACCGGGACTCGCGCCCAGTTCTCGATCACATATCGACCGATCAGGCCCGCGTGGTACGACGTGCCGCAGGCGACGATCACCACGCGGTCGGCCTTGGCGAGTATCTCATCCGACAAAAAGTCCGGGCCGAGGTCAACTCGATCATCCTCGATCACACGGTCGGCGATCGTCTCTGCCACGGCGTCGGGTTGCTCATAGATCTCCTTGAGCATGAAGGTGTCGAAACCGCCCTTCTCGGCGGCCTCCTCGTCCCAGTCGACTTCTTCGCTGCCGCGTTCGACCGCCGTTCCGTCGGCGCTGAAGAAGCGGGTGCCGTCGGCGCTGATCGCGACGATCTCATCATCCTCGACCATCTGGGTCACGCGAGTTTCGCTGAGAAACGCGGGGATTGCCGAGGCCACGAAATTCTCACCCTCACCCAAGCCGACCACCAGCGGGCATTCCTTGCGCGCAGCGACCATCAGATCCGGCTCGTCCGCCGCGACGGCGACGAACGCGTAGTGACCGCGAAGCTCGTTGAAGGCCTTGCGGACGGCTTCGATCAAGTCACCGTCGTAGTGCTCGGCGACGAGGTGGGCAACGACTTCTGCGTCGGTTTCGGAGCTGAAGTTGTCGCCGCGCTCGGTGAATCGCTGGCGCAAATCAGCCCAGTTCTCGACGATGCCGTTGAGCACTATCTGGATGCGGCCGGACGGGTCGTAGTGAGGATGCGCGTTCTCCTCGGTGACGGATCCGTGCGTGGCCCAGCGCGTGTGGCCGATGCCTGTGTAGGAGTCGGTCTGACCGCTCGCCGTGCGCTCCGCGATCGCCTCCTTGAGGTTGTCAAGGTTTCCTACTGCCCGGATCGTCGTGACGCCGGCCGGACGCACGAGCGCAATCCCGGCGGAGTCATACCCGCGGTACTCCAGGCGCTCAAGCCCGCTGACCAAAAGATCCCGAGCCGGACGCGATCCGACGTATCCAACGATTCCACACATGGCAGCAGAGTGTATGAGCGCCCGCAATGTCCGAGGTTGCAGGCGAGATCCGAGCGTGTTTCGTTTGCAAGTGGGGCTGGGCGTTTGTTGGGGCTTGGGTTGGTTGGGTGGGCGGCGAAGCGAATGGCTTCGGAATACAGCGTTGTGGTCCAGCCCTCGCCCGGCGGGCGAGAGTAGGAGCATTTCTCCCCATTGGAATCGCCCCCCGAGCTGATCGACCATTCAAAAAGCGCCGAGCCGCAGCGGCAAAACACCCAGATCGACCCGTCCTCCACACCTCATCGGTGCAAAACGAAAGCCACCCCACCTAAGGAGGCAACCCGAGCCCGAACCACTGAGCTAGCCGAGCTCGCGCTCGATCACTGCAACCAAACGTGCGCAAACAGCCTCGGCCTCGTCGACCGAAGGTGCCTCAGCCATCACTCGAATCAAGGGCTCGGTGCCGGACGAACGCACCAACACCCGTCCCCTGCCTTCCAGGGCGTGTTCCTCGGCCTCCACGGCCGCCCAAACGGCTGCCGCGCCGTCGATTGCATCGCGATCGGCGACTCGCACGTTCACCAGGCGCTGCGGCAGTTTCTGCATCGGGATGATCTCGTTCAGCGAGCGACCAGATGCCTTCAACACCTCAAGCGTCAACAGCGCGCTCGCGATTCCATCGCCCGAGGGCACAAATCCGCGATCGATCACGTGACCGGATTGCTCGCCACCCAACGCCCAATCATTCTCAATCAAGGCCTCGAGCACGTAGCGATCCCCGACCGGCGTGACCACGACGTTCAGGCCCGCCTCTTCCATCGCGCGATGAAACCCGTAATTGGTCATCACCGTCACGACCACGCCGTCGCCGGGGAGCCGACCGGCTTCGCGCAGGTGCACTGCGGCGAGTGCGATCAACTCGTCGCCGTCGACCACGCGCCCATCGCCGTCAACCGCCAGCATGCGGTCCCCGTCACCATCAAAGGCGAACCCGACATCGAACGCTCCGGATCCGACCAAATCGGCGATCGCCTCCATGTGCGTAGAGCCGCATCCGGCATTGATGTTCGTTCCATCGGGATCGTCGAACAACACCTCGACGTCCGCCCCCAGCTCGCGCATCACGCGCGGTGCAACGCGATAGGTCGCGCCATTCGCGGTGTCGAGAGCGATGCGCATTCCCGACAAATCCAGACCGTCGAAACGCGATCGCAGTGCGCGCAGATAATCGTCCTCGGCGTGGAGCAGTTCGGTGATCGATCCTTCGCCATCGCTCGGCAGATCGCCGCTCTCGATCAAGCGCTCGATCGCGGCCTCGGACTCATCGGTCAACTTCAGCCCCGCGGAGCCAAAAAACTTGATTCCGTTGTCAGAGAACGGATTGTGTGACGCGCTGACAACGGCGACCAAGTCGAAACCGAAGTGTTCGATCAGTACCGGCGCAGCCGGCGTCGGCAGCACGCCTGCAAGCTTCACGTCCGCGCCTGCGGCCGCCGCACCACGAGCCAGTGCTCGCTCTATCCGTGGCCCGGAGGCGCGAGTGTCACGCAAAATCGCAATCGACGGGTGATCGCCCCCAAGCGCCGAAACCGCCGCGGCAGCCAGCGACTCGACCAGCTCATCGGTCAACAGCGAGTCCGCATCGCCGCGAATCCCGTCGGTGCCGAACAGACGTCGCACGTGCTCGATCGCTTCACCGCTCATCGGTGAACCTTTGCAAATTCAAGGGGTTGCCCGCCAGAAAGGAGCGATGCAGTTCTAGCGCTTGCTGAACTGCGGGCGCTTACGAGCCTTCTTGAGGCCGGCCTTCTTGCGCTCCTTGACACGCGCGTCGCGCGTCAGGAATCCCGCCTTCTTGAGCGGCGGACGAAGGGTCTCATCGGCTTCGAGCAGGGCACGAGCGATACCGTGCCGCACTGCGCCAGCCTGGGCTGCAACGCCGCCGCCGTGAACGCGAGCGATCACATCGACCTTGTTGACACTGTCGACCTTCGCCAGTGATTCACGAGCAGTCATCTGGAGTGTGGGACGCGGGAAATACTCCTCGAGCGCGCGGCCGTTGACCTCGATCTTGCCAGTGCCGGGCTTGAGAATCACGCGAGCCACGGCAGTCTTGCGCTTGCCGGTGGCGGTGTAGCGCGCGTCGGCGGCAAGCGACAGCACGGGGTCCTTCACCGGCGTGGGTTCGACGGCCGGCGTTGACGCTTCGCTGACAGCGGTTTCTTCGCTGCCGGCAGTTTCTTCGCTCACGGCAGTCGCTTCGCTCGCAGCTGTTTCCTCGTTCACGGCAGTCTCTTCATTCACGGCAGTTTCGTCCTTCACAGAAGCGTCTTCGGTTGAAGCGGCTTCTTCGTTCAGATTGTTTTCGTCGGCGCTCATTGGTTCGTTGCTCAATTCGACTCCAGCGCCGGTCAGACCTGGACTTCCATGACCTTCGGGTTCTGCGCCTTGTGCGGATGCTCGGCACCGGCGTAGACCTTCAGTTTGCGCAATTGCGCGCGACCGAGCTTGGTGCGCGGCAGCATGCCTTTGACCGAGTTGCGGATCACTTCTTCCGGACGGCGTTCGAGCTGTTCCTCAAGCGTGCGGGTGCGCAGACCACCGGGATAGCCAGTGTGGCGGTAATAAACCTTTTCGGTCAGCTTTTTGCCGCTGACGCGGATCTTCTCGGCGTTGACGACGACCACGAAATCGCCGGTATCGATGTGCGGTGTGTATTCCGGCTTGTTCTTGCCACGCAGCATGTCGGCGATCTGCGTCGCGAGACGCCCGAGAGTTTTACCTTCGGCGTCAACGATGACCCATTCACGGTTGCGGGTCTCGGGCGTGGCTACATACGTCTTGGACATTGGCTTTCGGTCTTCCAGAGGAGTTCGAGAAAAAACTTCAGCTTGGGCACGCGAAAAAAAGCCGGGTGCCAAGCGGTTCGCGGAAGGATAGACGGTTGGATATCCGAGTTTGCGGCCTTGAACGCGGTCCAGCGAGAAAATCATCGCACTCCGACGTCCGGCATGCCTATACTGGCGAACCAGTTCGAAAATGCCTGCCTAATCCGGACACTCCAGGGCGTTCGGAGCGGGGGATCCAAAGGGCCGTGATCTTCGTGGATTGCAGCCCAGGGGCTAATCGGACGAGATACACAATCCATGCTCGGGGCCATGCTCGGAACCGCGCCAGGAACGATGTATCCCGCCCGTAGCGCGCTCTTTTCGCGCGAGCCCGTCAGCTAACCCCGTAGGCCCGAAAAAGAGAAAGGCCGCCGTAAAGCCCCTGTCGACCGCGCGAAACCGCGCAATTCGACGAACGGCGCAATCGAATGGGACTCGGAACCCTCCCGTCTTACCCTCAAACTTCATACCGACTGCACAGAGGCATAGCCGCGGCGCTTGCGACCGCCTTCTGCATTGCGATCGTCGTAGGTCAGACCGGCACCGCCAGCGCGGCCAGCGGCGGCGCCGGCGTCGAACTGCGACCGAAGATCACGAAGGTCATCTGCGCCAAGAAATGCGCAGGAAAGAAGCGCAATCGCGTAGCCCGCGGTGGAAGCACGATTCGCATCAAGGGCGACGACCTGAACATCGCCTCCAAGGTGATCTTTCTCGGCGGACCGGGCTCCCGAGACGACACGGTCGCCAGGGTCAGGACCGGCAACCGCAAGCGCGCGCTCGTGAAGGTGCCGGCCGATTCTGCCTCTGGGCGAATCGTCGCGGTAACGGCGAACGGCATCAAGTCAAAGGCGAGTCAGTATTTCACCGTTCTCCCGCAACCCCCGGTCATCGGTACGCCCGAGCTCAAACCGGTACCGACCGGGAATCGCTCGATCTCGCTGCAGGCAGGCACAAGCACTCCGCGCAAGGTGTACCTAGGCGCAAAGGAGCTCGTCCGATACTCGCTCAAGCTGAGCGGCGTCGACGGCGCCAAGGTTTCGATCGCCTTGACCCGCCTTTCCAGCGGCGAGACCGCAGCCGCTTGGACGATCCCGGCTCCGAACGGACAGGTCGTCTCGGTCGATTGGAACGGCGAGATCGGCAACCAGCCCGCGTCGCCCGGCCGCTATGCGTTCACCGTCGCGATCAACACAGACCTCGTCGCGCTTTCAAGCGTCAAGCCCTCGAGCGTGGTCGAAGCGCGTGACGCCTTTGACCTGCACGGTTTCATGTTCCCCGTTCGCGGCAGGTACAACTACGGACGTCGCGGTGCCCGCTTCGGCGGTGGTCGCGGTCACCAAGGGCAAGACCTGATGGCCCGCTGCGGCACCAAGCTCGTCGCCGCGCGCGGCGGGACCGTCGTCGAGAGCCGCTTCCAGTCGGCCGCAGGAAACTTCATCGTGATCCGCCCGGACTCTGCCGAAATTGGCGACCAGGCCTACATGCACATGCCGCGCCGTTCGCCGTTCCGCAAGGGCGACCGCGTCTACACCGGCCAGCAAATCGGTCAGGTCGGATCGACGGGTCGCTCGTCCGCCTGTCATCTGCACTTCGAGCAGTGGACCGGCGCGATCTGGCGATCGCGGCCGATTGACCCACTGCCTAGTTTGCGCGCCTGGTCCCTGGTCAAATAGCTGCGGCCGGAGTCGCGTCGCGGATTGACTCACCTGCGCGTGCGTCGACGTCCTCGACCTCGATTGGCACGTCCTTGCCGGGCGCGAAGGTGATCGCCCGTCGCACGATTTTTTCCGGTGACTGTCGGACTGCGCTCACTTCGAGTTTGCGTGCAATCTCCTGAATCACGACGCGCATCTCATACAGCGCGAACGAAGCCCCGATGCAGCGACGAATCCCGCCGCCGAACGGCAGCCATACCGAACCCTCGGGTTGCTGCCCGATGAATCGCTCCGGCCGAAATTCTTCCGGGTCGCCCCAGGTTGCCTCGCGATAGTGCGCGAGGTAGATGTTCGGCGCAACCACACGACCGGGCTTCAATTCGTAGCCGTCGACGGTCCAGGGCTCCTTGATCACACGCGCGACCAACGGCAGGATCGGACGCATGCGCAGTGATTCCTTGACCACCGCGTCGACGTACTCGCCGGAACCGTCGGGATCGCGCGCTTCGTCGACGACGCGCTGCCAGACATCTGGGTGGCGAAGCATCAATTCGAAGGTCCACGCGAGCGAGGTCGCAGTCGTCTCGTGGCCGGCGACGACCAGCGTCACGAGCTCGTCGCGGAGTTCGTCATCGGACATCGCGTTGCCGTCCTCGTCAGTCGCCTGCAACAGCATCGAGAGAATGTCCTCGCGATCGGCGGCATCCGGTGCAGCCCGGCGCGCGGTTATCTCTTCGAGCATCAGCGCGTCGAAATCGGCCTTGGCGCGATTGAATCCGGCAAACAGTCGCCGCTCTACGGCCGGGATGCGGCTCGCGATCGGCAACAGGGCAAAACGCTTGAACCACCGCTGCGGCTCGATCGCATTCATCCGGTCACGAAACTCGCGCGTTCGGTCTGGATCAGTGATCCCGAAAACAACGCGCAGAATCACATCCATCGTGATCGCCTGAGACTCCTCGCGCAGGCGAAACGCCGTCCCGCGCGGCCAGCGTGCAACTGCAGCCTGTGTGATTTCGCGCATCGCGACCTCATAGGCGCGCATCCGGTCGCCGTGGAATGGCGGCAACAACAACCGGCGTTGGCGCAGGTGTCTCTGCTCGTCAAGTACCAGCACCGAATTGTCACCAACTATCGGCGCGAGCACGACGTTCGCTTCGCCAGCGTGCAGTTGCTCCGCTTTGGCCGTGAAGACCTTTCGGATCTCCTGCGGGTTCGCGGTCGCGACGACGTCGCCCGCAGCGAGCAGCTTCACACGATAGGTGTCGCCGTAGTGCGCGCGCATCCAGTGCATGAACTGGATCGGACGAAACACCCACAGCGCAGTTTGGACGACCGCGGGAAGCGGTGGCGTGGGCGGAAGATCCGTACGACGACGAGCCATTGTGAGGAAGTCTATTGTACGCCGCGCCAGTTCAGGCGGAGATCGCCGGTGGCGGTCCGAAGCTACGCGGCGGTGCGGCCCTTGAGCATGCCCTCGAGCCGCTCAAGCGAGAGTTGGATGTGCCGGTCGATCGTACGCTGCGTCGTCAGACGCATCGCCCAACCGCGAAGCAATCCGGCCGGCTCGCGTCGCGATTCGATCCGTACGCGGGTCCCCGCCCCTTCCGGGAAAAGCTCGACGCTGATGATCGTCTCGCGATCCATGCGCGGCACATGGCTGACCGCCGGGTGCTCCTCGGTCGTCGTCCACGCGACCAACCGCGACGGCTCGTAGGCAGTGACTTCCTGTTCGACGC
The DNA here is from genome assembly GCA_937128795.1 of uncultured Solirubrobacterales bacterium. Taxonomy (GTDB): domain Bacteria; phylum Actinomycetota; class Thermoleophilia; order Solirubrobacterales; family JACPNS01; genus JACPNS01. The sequence continues at coordinate 48,244 of CAKZMQ010000018.1, forward strand.
CATTGCAGAAGCGGTGATAGCGACCGCGCACGATCTGGCGCTGACCCAAGCCCGATCCGTCGACGACCTCGATCTGCGTGGCGAAAGACAGCCAGTGAGCAAGGCAGTTGGTGTTGTCGATCAACATCCAAACCTGCTCGGTCCTGGCCTCTACGTAGCGCTCTCCATGAGTCTCAATCACCATCAGTGCCTCGTGATCGAGAGTAGACGCGCGGGCCGTCGCTGCGAGCCGTACCGAATTCCGGCGCTCGGCCGCGAACGCCGCACTCAGACGAGTTCGCGACTCTGCTCGCCACGCTTCACGCGGTACATCGATTCGTCGGCGCGAGCCAAGATGCTCGCGGCATCATGATCGCCCGGAACGAACTCGGCGACCCCGATGCTCAGTCCCACCTCGCTCAGCCCGCTGGTCGCCTGGTCACCCAGTTGCCCGCGAATTGTCATCAGTTCGTTGATCCCGGTCTCCGGGCAGATCACCGCGAACTCGTCGCCGCCGATTCGGGCGACCAGATCGGTGTCGCGCATCCTGCCGTCGAGCCGCTGCGCGACCTTGCGCAGCACTTCGTCGCCAGCAGCATGTCCATTCGCGTCATTGATCGCCTTGAAACCGTCTAGGTCCATCACCATCAAGCCGAGGGAGCGGCCGTAGCGGGCAGCGCGGCGCCACTCAAGATCTAGGCGCCGATCGAAGGCCTTGCGATTCGAAATGCCGGTCAGCGAGTCGACCATCGCGTCGACCTCGGCGAAGTGGCGACGGCGACGTTCGCGCCAATAGATTCCCATGCTGAGCAACGCCAGCAGCGACAGCCCGACCATCGCGAAACCGACCCAGTCCGGCACCTGCTCGACCAACCTGGTCACGACGATCGTGCTGAACGCGCTGGATTCGCTGGTCGGTTCCGCCGCGCGGGATTCCGCGCGATCTCGAACTGCGGGCGCGGAGATCGCAGCACCGGTTGCGGCGATCTGGGCTGACAGTTCAGCAGGCGGCGCTTCAGGCGGCTCGCTGAATAGATTCTGTTCTGGGCTTCGAACGCCAGAGTCGCCGCCGTTGCCGGTGCCTTCATCGATCGGTGGCGCCACAGGCGCGGGCGAAGGCGAGGGTGCCGGCGCTGGCGCTGGGGCAATCTCAGGTGCCGGCGTGGTCGGCGGTGATGCCGGGGCGCTGCCCGGGGGCGTGGATGTTCCGGGTTCGCCACCGATCGGCGGCTGTTCGCCGCCGGCGTCGGGTGCTGGACCGGTCGGGCCAGTTTCGCCGGTCGGGCCGGTCTCGCCGGTCGAGCCGGTCTCGTCCGTCGGGTCAGTCTCGTCAGTCGGGTCCGTCTCGTTTGTCGGGTCGGCTTCCTCCGTCGGGTCAGCTTCGTCCGTCGGGTCAGCTTCGTCCGCCGGTTTGGAACCCTCCCCGGAATCGGCAGGATCGGGACTCGCTGCCTCGTCTGCCTCGGCTTCCGCCGCGGTCGAAGTCGATTCCGTGGCACCAGCCACGTCAGCCTGCGCGGGGTCGTTCTGGTCGGCCTGCTCAAGTGCGGATGGCTCGTCTGCACCCTGGAACGCAGTTGCCGGAACGGTCGCTGGGACGACCAACAAGAGGCAAATTACTGAGATTGTCGCGATTCTGAGCCGATGATTGGTGGCCATCGTTTCCACCCCCTGACGCCGTGAATACTGCTGCGGAGCGGCGTTTCAGGTTATTTTCCGAGTTGCGCGTCCAAGGTTTTCCGAATCGGCCAAGGACCACGCCGTTTTCTGGGTATCGGCACCAGAATCGGAACCTTTAGCCCTATAAATAAGACTTTTGTCCACGCCCGCTACACATAACTGCCGACTTCCGCTCGCAGCCTAAGCTCCTAGCCGTCTCGCAGCCAAAACGATCAAAGGGGAATTCGATGGAACTGGTCATCAGTGAGGATCGCGGCGCCGTGCGTCACGTCGTCCTCAATCGCGCCGAAAAGCGCAACGCATTCAACTTTGAGTTGGTCGAAGCGCTTGGTGACGCACTCGCCAGTGCCGCCGACGATTCGAGCGTGCGCGTGGTCGTGATTCGCGGCGAGGGCTCGGTGTTCTCGTCCGGCATGGATGTCAAGGAACTCGCCTCGCTATCTGGGTCGCCGCAGCGGCTGCGCGAATTTCGGCGTCGGGCCATCCAGGCGTGGAACCTCGCAGAAGAAATGACGAAACCGACGATCGCCCAGATTCACGGCGCGTGCATGGGCGGGGCGATGGAGTTGGCACTTGACTGCGACCTGCGGGTAATTGACACTGCCGCGCGAATGAGCATCCCGGAAGTGCGGCTGGGGTTGATTCCGGACGTCGGCGGTTCGTCTCGACTACCAGCGGTGGTCGGTTTGGGCCGAGCGAAGGAACTGATCCTCACCGGGCGTGAATTCGACGCCGAGGAGGCACTTCGAATCGGCCTCGCAAACCGAGTCGCCGACGCCGCCGAGCTCGATGCCGCAACCGAGGAGCTGACGACCGACCTCACCGCCGGGTTCGCGGTGCCGATCGGTCTCGCCAAGCGCGTGCTCGACGCGGCCGCCAAGCCCGCGCTCTCGACCACGCTGGAACTCGAGGTCACGGCGCAGGAAGTATCCGTGGCGTCGCTGTCTGCTGCGATGCGGGATGCCGCGGCGGCAACCGGCGAGTAGGCGCCACAACCGGCGACGCACGCTATTGGCCAATCGGCATTAGTACCTCCTAAACCGTTGTACAGACGTACAGCCAGAGCAGACGCCACCATCCATACGATGGGGTGCATCAGTACCGTGCAGCAAATCCATGCCCCCGGTGGCGTGCTTGACGGGTACGCCCTGGGCGGCGGCTACTTCGACGAGGCGTTCGACGATTCCGGGAAACCCCGACCGCACTACGCGGCGATCATCGATCAACTTTCCGCCCTCGAACTCGCGGATCTGAAACGCGCCGCGCAGGACGCGATCGACACCCGCGGAGTCGCCTTCACGACCAGGACAGGAACGCTGCCCTTCGTCGTGGACCCCGTGCCGCGGGTTATAACCAGCGACGAGTGGCGATTGGTGTCTGCAGCGGTGAATCAGCGCGTGCGGGCGCTGAATGCGTTCGTTCGCGACGTCTACGGCACGCGCCGGATCTTCGGTGCGGGACTGATTCCGTGGGCGGCCGTGGAAAGTGCCGAATACTTTGAGCCGGACCTCGTCGGTACCGACCCACCGGCCGGAATCTTCACCAACATCGCGGGGCTCGATCTCGTGCGCGGAAGTGACGGTGAGCTCAGGGTGCTCGAGGACAACGTCCGCTCGCCCTCCGGGCTGACATTTTCGCTCGCAGCGCGACAGATGAGCGACGCGGCGGTGCCGTTCACCGGCGGGACGCAGAAACTCCCTGTCGACGCGAACGTCTTCGCGGCGATTTCAGATGCGCTGCACGCCGCGGCGCCGGTGGACAACGGCGAGCCGGCGATCGCGCTGGTCAGCGACGGCCCGGGCAGTGCCGCCTGGTATGAGCATCAGCAGGTCGCGAAGGCGCTCGACATCTACCTCTTCTCGCTCGATCAACTCGAAAATCAGGGCGATTCGGTCTACGGGCGCGATGCTGACGGTCTGCTCAAGCCAATCGACGTGATCTACCGCCGGACGGACCTCGACCGCCTGAGGCTGCCGTCCGGCGCGCTCACGCAACTTGGCGAGCTGCTGCTCGACCCGATTCGGGAGAACAAGGTCGCGAGCGTGAACGCGTTCGGGTCGGGGATCGCCGACGACAAGTTGCTGCACGCCTACGTCGAACAGATGATCATTTTCTATCTGGCCGAAGAGCCGGTCATGGAATCGGTCAAGACTTATGACCCGTCCAACTTCGAGACGCGGGCGATGGTCGAGGATCGAATCGGCGAGCTCGTGATCAAACCGCGCGGCGGCCTCGGAGGCGCCGGCGTCACGATCGGCCCGAAGGCATCACGCGACGACCTCGATGCGGCCGTTGCGCTGCTCAATGCAGAACCGGAGCAGTGGGTGGCGCAAGAAACCGTCGCGCTCTCCACCCATCCGACGGTGGCCGGAAACTCTCTTGAGCCACGCCACATCGACCTTCGGCCGTATGCCATCCACACGGGCGACGACGTCCGGACCCTGCCCGCTTGTCTCACGCGGGTGGCGCTCGAGAGAGGCGGGCTGATCGTCAACAGTTCGCAAAACGGAGGTGCCAAAGACACATGGATAACGGCCGAATGATGGAACTTGATCCAACAAATTGCTTCAGGATGGGACGATGACGATGTCGCAGCGACCGATCATCGGGGTCTCAAGCTCGGAGATCCGCACTCCAGAACATCTCAAGCAGATTCCGACCGGCGAACCACCCCACCGCGAGATCTGCCTCGGTATCCCGTACCTCGACTCCGTCCAGCAAGTCAACGCGGTGCCGCTGATCATCCCGCCGATGAAGCAGGTCACCATCGACGCGGTGCTCGATTCCGTTGACGCTGTCTGCCTGTCGGGCGGACCGGATCTCGACCCGAGCACGTATGGCCAACCACCGCACGAGCAACTCGGGCCCACCGAGCTCGCAACCGACAGCTTCGAGATTGCCCTGGCGCGCGCCGCAGACGCGCGCCAGATGCCGATTCTCGCGATCTGTAGAGGAGCCCAGGTGCTGAACGTCGCACGCGGAGGTTCGTTGATCCAGCACATCCCGGACGTTTTCGGCGAGGATCTTCAGCACCGGCAGTCCGAGCTCGGGCACCACACCACACACGGCGTAATGATCGAGCCGGGCACGCTGCTCGAGCGCACGCTTGGCCGGATGGAGGTCGAAGTCAACTCGTTCCACCATCAGAGCGTCGAGCAACTCGGCAAGCAACTGCGTGTTTCGGCGCGTTCAACCGACGGAATCGTCGAGGGCATCGAAGCGGTGGATCGCGACTTCGTGATCGGAGTGCAGTGGCACGCCGAGAGCCTTACCAACCACGAGGAGCACGAAGCACTGTTTCGCGGCCTCGCAGAAGCCGCGATTCGATACAGATCAGACTCCGGCGCAAGGAGAATCGAGGCCGTATGACACCGCCGACGCAGCCGGTCGAAGAAACATCGACAGACGTGGACTCGTCGGCTGCTGCCGCGCCCGAGTGGTCGCGTTGGCAAGGTGGCCAACACCCGAACTGGACCGTGGGTATCGAGGAAGAGGTGATGCTGCTCAACACGCAGGATTTGACTCTGGCTCAGAGCATCGACTACGTGCTGCGTACGGTTTCGCCCAATCTCGCGGATCGTCTGACTGCAGAGACCCACGGTTCTGCCGTGGAGCTGGCCACCGGCGTGAACGAGAAAATCTCTGACGCGATCGAGGACCTGCACGACGTGCGTGCACGGCTCAAACGTGAACTTGAACCGCTGGCGTTGAAGGCTGCGTGTTCGGGTACTCACCCGCAGGCGGTCTGGTACCAGACGGTCATTTCCAGCGGCGAGCGCTACCAGTCGCTGTACGGCTCGATGCGCGAGCTTGCTCGTCGGGAGCCGACGTTTGCGCTGCACGTACACGTCGGCGTGGGCGACGCCGACGACGCGATGCGCCTGTACAACCGCATGCGCGCCCACGTTCCGCTACTGCTCGCGCTGTCGGCCAACTCGCCGTACTGGCAGGGGCGCGATACCGGGCTGGCCTCGGCACGCACACCGCTCTTCCAGGCCTTCCCGCGCGTCGGTATTCCGCTTCAATTCGCCGATTATTCCGAGTACGTCGAAACCGTCGATCTGCTTATTCGCAGCGGCTGCTTCCCGGAGCCGACGTACCTGTGGTGGGACGTCCGACCGCAGCCGCGATTCGGCACTATCGAGATCCGCACGATGGACGCGCAGATTGATTCGGAGAGCACGTCCGCTCTTGTCGCACTCGTGCAGTCGGTCGCCAAACTCGAGGTCGAGGAGGGCTGGGTCAGCGAAAGGCAGATCTCTGTGCAGGAGGCGTTGAACGAGAACCGCTTTCTTGGTGCGCGCGACGGGATGGATGCCGAGCTGATCGACGCAGATTCATCGACGCGCATCGCAATCAGCGACTACCTACCGAAGCTGATCGACGCCGCGCGACCGCACGCCCAGGAACTCGGCTGCGAAGCAGAGCTCGACCTGTTGGCCGATCCGGACTTTCGCACCGGCGCCCAGCGCCAGCGTGAACTCGTCCGGGCTGGCGCGAGCCTGACCGAACTGGTCGGCAACCTCGCCCAGCAATTCGCCTAGCGCTAGTTCTTGAGCGCTTGTTTCGCCTCAACGGCGAACCATTCGAGCATTTTCTCCGTGACCAGCTCCGGCCGTTCGTCGACGATGAAGTGGCCACAGTCGTCGACGGTTTCGACGGTGAGGTTTTCAGCCTTTTTTGAGTGGTCGGCGAGGATCACGTCCGGGCTGATCGCCACGTCATTCATGCCGAACAACAACCTCGTCGGAACTGTCAGGCGACCGGGCGCGTACTTGCCGCTGGCAACCTTCGGCATCTCGGTCAATAGGAATCGTCGGTACAGCATCATCGTCGCGCGTGAGCGCTTGGGGTCTTGGAACTGATCGAGGAAAACCTTCAGCGCCCCGTCTTTCCAGGCGTCTTGATTTTCGGTGCCGTCCTTGACGCCGTTGTAGAGAATGTTTTTGCCACCCCCGGCTTGCGTCCAGCGGCTCAGGCCCGGCGTGGAGAGCGGCAATTGATAACGCAGCTTCGCCAACGATTTGAGATTCGTCTTCAGATCGAAGGGGCCGGGGTCACCCCACGGCGGTGGGATGTTCAACGCCAGGAATCGATCAAACAATTGAGGCTCGCGCATGCAGAGCAAGAAGCCGGTCCATCCACCCCAGTCGTGCCCGGCCAATCGGATCGGTCGGTCGATCTCAAGCGCATCGATCAACCGCAGGATGTCACTCGCCAGGTTCTGCTTTGCGTAGTCGGCGAATTTTGGCGTGGCCTCGCTCCAGCCAAAGCCACGTAGATCCGGCGCGTACACGCGGTAGCCCGCTTCGGCCAGGGCTGGCATCACTTTGCGCCAGAGCCACCAATGCTGCGGCCATCCATGAAGCAGCAACACAGGTGCGCCGTCTTCGGGGCCGGCGACGGCAACGTGCATCCGCAGCCCGCCGGCGCTCACGAACTCGTGCGAAACGCCCGGAACCTCCGGCATCGGTTGTTGTCCATCGGCCATCGGCGCGATCCTATTCGACTAGGCGCCAGTTGTGCGTATGACGCTGATTCCGGACTCATAGGTCGCGCTCGCGAGATCATTGTCCCATGTGAGCATGCAGACCGTGGTGTCAGCGGATCTAGCTTGGAGCGCGGAAGCCAAATGCACCGCGTCAAATCCGCGAAGCGCCCGAGCCTCGGCGACATCGCCAGCTTCCTTGATCAGGATTTGTTCGCACTCGATCACATCGATCCTCGACCAAATCTCCTCGAACACGCGGCGCGCGAGTACGAGTTCGGGGTCGTCGATGCGTTTGGCACGATGCGCTGCAGCGAGTGCAGAACGAACCTCGACATACGCCACCCGACTCGTGATTCGATCCTTGAAATCTTTCCAACACTCGTGGGTCCACGTGGAACCTGACTCCTCGAGCAACAGCTTCGTCAGGGCCGAGCTGTCGAAATAGAGTCTCACTCCGCCGATGGAAATTGCTGCTCCTTGAGCAGGTCAGACACCGTGGCACCACTCTTGAGTTTGATCGGTGCCGGAAGTGGCTTGTCGTCGCGAACCGTCGCTTCTCGAATCATCCCAAGTCGCTTGAGCCGTTCGTAGGGCGATTCTTGATCGATAGCCCGCAAGGCCGCGAACGGTTTGCCGTGACGCGTTATCGAAAGTTCAGCGCCGCCTTCAACCGCTTTGAGCAACTCGCTCGTTCGGTTGTGTAGCTCCCGAACGCCAACAGTTAGTTTCTTTTGTGGCTTCATTTCCCTAGTATAAGCGCTACAACTCATCCATGGCTGCGCATATTCAAGTGACCGAGCGATTCAACCGACGATTCCTCAATGAGCGCTGTCCCCTCTCCTAAGCCAACGGCACTTGGCACCAAACCCGCACGAATCAGCAACGCTGACGATCGTGGATACTTTCCCGAGGGCGAATCGGTGTTGCGAGAGGTCCATGGCGAGCGCATCGTCGGCCTCTACTACGGCCAGCGCACGACGCTGATCGGCGCACTCGACGCCCTTCTCTACGAAAGCACCGAGCGCCACACGCGCGGCAAATCACAGCCATGGGCGCGCCTCGCGCGCACCGCACGGATCATGGAGAACGTTTTTTTCGGCACCCGCGAGGACGCAGACAAGGAACTGGCTCGAGTCGCCGCGATGCACAAGAAGGTCAAGGGAACCATGCCGGCGAGCGCAGATCCGCGCATCTCCGGCAAGCGCTACTCAGCGTTCACGCCCGAGCTCGCTTACCGCACGATCGGCGCGATGGCCGACTCTGCGCTCGCGGTCTACGAGGCTTGCGTGCGCGAACTCGACGACAACGAGCGCGCTACGTATTGGCAGGAGTATCTCTACGCAGGTGAGCTTTTCGGACTCGACGTCGATCACCCCGTAGTGCCCAAGACCTACGAGCAGTTCCGCGAGGACTGGGATGCCTGGCTGCACGACCCGAAACTGTTTCTGACCCCCGGCGCCCGCGAGTCGGCGATCCAGTCGGCGTTTCATCAACCGTTACCGCGCCCGCAGGAAGAGGTGCAGAAGCGGCTCAATCATTTGATCATCACCGGCACCCTGCCGGAGCGAGTGCGCGAGATTTACGGACTCGACTGGGGGTTCAGGGATCGCATTGCCTTCAGGGCAATGACGAAATCCCTGAAGACGAGCCGCCCGATGACCCCTCGCCATATCCGCCGCGGCCGCAACCACGCGCAGTTCAACCTCGTCGCCAGGACCGAACACTTTCGTCAAGAACGCGGCCGCGACACCTGGCAGATACCGGCGTAGACTGCCCGGCATGAAGCTCTACATCTGCTGGGCCCTGTTCGAGATCCCGGGCAAGCCCGGCCACCCATGCACCTATGCGCACGACCAACTAGTCGAGAACGGTCACAACCCAGAAGTGATCAAGTCCTACGGCTGGACCAAGCTGCCGAAGTGGTTCAACCTGTCGAAGGGTCGGCGCATTGCCCGCAAACTGACGGGCAGCGACGTCGTCCCGCTCTTGGTGCTCGACGACGGCACAACCGTCCAAGGCTCAAGGCCAATCGCCGCCTGGGCCCGCGAACACCCAGCCAACTAAACAGGATCTTTGCGGCGTCGGATCGTGCGTAGTCGTTGACGCGCAGGCCGGCGGGCGCGAGGGCGCGACCTTCTGGTCGTAACCGAGCACCCCGAGGCCGAGCATCGGCGAATACGTGCGAACCGACGATGCAAAATGGAGACGGCGGGAATTGAACCCGCGTCCGCAACTGCGTGAGATAGAGCGTCTACGAGCGTGTCCGGCTTTCAGAATCTCGCACCCCGGTCGCTAAGCCGGCAAGGTCACGTGATGCCAGTCTCTGTAAAGAGTCCCCGGGCGCCAGAGACGCGCGCTTCGGGCAAGCCTGTTAGCTGATACCGGCGATCCGCCCCACAGGCGAGGACGGGCCGATACCTCGTCTAACTAATTAAACGAGGGCGTACTCGTGAGAGTCCGCATTTATGGTTTTGCCCGGTGTTTTACGAGGCCTCCAGGCAACCTCGGCTCGCAACTCCACCCACGTGATCAGCCGCGTCGAAACCTGGCGTCCCCTTGTGTGTGAGTGCGTATTCATTTTTTACTGCCCATTCAGTCTAGGACTGCCGTCCAGTCGACGTTCCGCAACTAGACGATTTCTGGAAATTCGTCCACTTAAACCGAAACGATTTAGGTACCGCAGGTGTTGTATCGATGTATGTACCAATTGGTTCAATAGTGACTTGGCGGTTACCAGCTAAGTAACTCAAAGGTCACTTGTGAGGATCGGAACAAATGTCCTCAGGGCTAGTTATGGTGCATGAATAAGGGACAAATCCGCGAAGACAACGTCATAGACACTGTCTCTACGGATGAGTAGAAATCACCCGCTCGTTTTTTCGCTGGGGAGCGTGTTCGAGCGTGAACGGAGGAAACATCAATGAATCATCCAAAGGCTAATCGCCTTTTCACAGGCAAGCGCCTTCGGTTGTGTATAGCCGTCGCCGTCGTCGCAGCATTCGCTGCGTTCGGTGCCGGTTCCGCCAGCGCTGATGTCACGCCGTCGGCCACGGCAGTATTCGGGAGCAACGTTCCCGGAGCCCACGGTGACTACACCATCACCCACAACTACACCTACAGCGGCGTTCCGAGCGGCGTTCCAACAACTTCTGGCGACGACCTCCAGCAATGGATCGTGGATTCACCGGCTGGACTCGTCGGAAATCCGAACGCAGTTCCAGCAGGAGACCGCTGTGACGTGGACGACTTCGAGAATGCGGCTGCCAACCCCAACACCACCGTCTGGGCGACCGTTTGCCCCGGCTATACGTCGAGTCCCGCAGTCGTCGGCGAAGCGCAGCTTGAGCTTGGCATCGACGCAAATGGTGCAACTGCCACCACGCTTGCGGGCGTCATTTTCATTCTCTCCGGCACGCCGGAAGTCCCGACAAGGCTCGGAACGATCTTCCCGACCAGCGCACCGGGCGGAACTACCGCAACCTACTCGATCAGCACGATCGCGCCGGTTGCGAGCGGACCAGAGGGCGACTTCCGACTGCGCACTGTTTCGGACGCGCCGATCAATCGCCCAATCGTTGCCGCGGGTCCGACCTACGGAAACATCAAGTCGATCGTCCAGAAGTTGTACGGACACGTCGGCAATGACACCGGCAAGCCGGCATTCCTGACCAACCCGGTTCGCTGTGAACTGTGGGATTCGGCACTCTATGCCCGGTCGTACGGAGACGTCGGTGGCACAGCCAATCAGACGTTCACTCCCCAGGGAACCGACCTGAACGGCGGGTCTGTTTCAGGCACATACGCAGTTGCGAACGCGGTTCCGACTTCGCCGGATTGCAGCAACCTGCCGCCGTTGAATTCAACGGTCACGGCGTCGCTGAATTCGCCGATTCGCGAGGACAACCCGCAGCTCGTGGTTGTGGTTTCCAACCCGACTGTTCCGGGAACGGACGTTCCGAAGAACATGGTCGTCACGCTACCGGGCTCGATTGCAGCTGACATCGACGCGATCGCCGTTGAGAAGCTGTGCTCAGTTGCGCAGCGCGACGCGAATGCCTGCCCGGCCGCGAGCAAGGTCGGCACGGTGTATGTCGAGACGCCGATGATCGTCGGCGGCCTGACTGGACACGTCTACTTGATCCGTAAGGACGAAGGCGGTCTACCGAACCTCGCGATCTTCGTGACCGGAGCGATCAGCTTCCGTCTCGATGCCACGACGCGATATGTCGGCTCGAAGGGAACCCAGATCGAAACCTCACTGGCCAATCTGCCACAGGTTCCGTTCACGAAGTTCACCTTGGTGATTGCCGGTGGTCGCTCCGACAGCTTGCTGGTGTTCCGCGAGTGTCCGACCGACGGCAGCGCGCCAGAAGACGGGCCGATCGTCGCCGCCACCACCGGGTACACCGGAGCGACGGTTGTGAACAACAGCCCGGTCGCGAACTACGGCTGTTACGGCATGCCAGAGGTCTCGAACCTTCGACGGTGCGTCAAGTACAAGTTGAAGTTCACGCCAAGAAACCTGGTCAATGAGGCCGGAATCATGAAGGTCGAGGTCTACATCAAGGGCCGCTTCGGCAAGCGGAAGCGCTACAAGATCTACAGGAAGTCACCGTTCAAGATCACGCAGCCGCTATCCAAGAGGCGCTTCACCAACGGGCGAAACTACAAGTACAAGGTTCGGGTTGTCTACCAACCGACGATCGACAAGCCCGAAAGCGAAGTGCTCGTGAGCAAGTACAAGAAGTTCACCAAGTGCTGATCGACTTCTGATCAACGAAGAAGATTGACGAAACGGACCCGCCATTTGGTGGGTCCGTTTTTTTGGACCCGCACGCTCAGCGACCGCGTCGGAAGTCTGCCCCGGCGCGGTCCATTTCTCGTTTCATCTCTCGCTCTTTGATCGTCTGACGCTTGTCGCCGACGTCCTTGCCGCGTCCGAGCGCCAGTTCTACCTTCGCGCGGCTGTCTTTGAAGTAGATCCTCGTTGGGATCAGCGAGAACCCTTTCTCGGCGAGCTTGCCAATGATGCGGTCGATCTCGCGTCGGTTCAGCAGCAGCTTGCGTGGGCGCTCGGGCTCGTGGTTCTCCAGGCCGGCATGTTTGTACGGCGCGATGTGGAGGTTCTTCAACCAGACCTCTCCGTCCTCTATCGAGGCGTAGGCATCCTTCATCTGCACGCCGCCGTCGCGCATCGACTTGACCTCGGATCCCAGCAGCACCATCCCCGCCTCCACTGGATCGCTCAACTCGAAGCGAAAGCGCGCCTCGCGGTTGGTCGCGATGTCGCCGGCATCAACCTTTTTCTTCTTTCCCTGCTTGGCCATCAGACGCTCACAGGTAGCAGATCAACTCGCGCGCGGGCGGTCTGAAGGCTCATCACCGAGACCTCGACGGGCGCACCGAGTGGAATCGAACGGCCACTTTTTTCGTCGACCAACGCGGTCTGGAACTCATTCAGATTCCAGAAGCCCCCGAGCAGTTCCTTGACTTCTCGGAGCGGCAGAAATCCTTCGAAATGCTGATTCGGCCCGAAGGCGACGAACAGTCCGCCGCCGACCATGCCGATCACTTCGCCCTCGAACGTCGGGCCGTCTGCGGCGCTTTCGCGCAGCTGAGACCGGTCGGCAAAGCGCGGGGCCCGGTTGCGGTTCTGTGACGGACGCTTGCTGCTGGGTTTGTGCAGACCGCCGCCGCCCGGCTGCTTCCACCCTGCCTCGCTGAGCACCCGCTCGAGCAGGAACGCTCGCACGATGTCGTCGGACTTGCGCTCGATCTTCATCGCATCGCGTTCCCGCGCACTCGACCATTCGGCGTCGTCATCAAGATCGTGAGGGTCCGGCGCGGCGTCGTCAACGCCCAATCCGGCCAGCAGCGCGCGGTGCGCAATCAGGTCGGGATAGCGCCGGATCGGCGAGGTGAAGTGGCAGTAGTGCTCGCTGCGCAGCCCGGAGTGACCGAGATCTTTGGGCGAATAGACGGCCTGCTTGAGCGACCTCAAGACCAACGACGTCAATGCCGAGGTTCCGACCTCGGACTTGCGAACGTAATCCGCCACCGCGGCGCTGAGCTCGCCGACAATCGATTCGGCTTCTTGATCGGAAAAGTTCTCCGGCACCGGTGGCATCGGAACGCCGAGTGATTCGAGCTGTTGGACGAGAAACTCCACCCTGGATGCGTCTGGGCGCTCGTGCACGCGAAACAGCGACGGCAGGTGATTCTTCGAGAGGTATGCGGCCACCTGCTCGTTGGCCGCGATCATCAGATGCTCGATCACGCGGTGCGATTCCGTCTGCTGTTCATTCTCAATATCAGTCGGCGCACCCTTGCGGTCGAACTTGAACACCGGCTCTTTCGATTCGACGGCCAGAGCCTTCTTCTCGTCCCGCGCAGCCTGCAACGCGGAGCTGACCTTTCGGGCGACCGACAGTGGTTGCGCCCACGGGTCTTCGGCCCTGGCGTTGCCGGCAAAAATTTCATCGACCTGTCCATAACTGAGCCGGGCATCGGAGCGGATCAGCGAGCGATAGAACGCGGCTTCGCTGACGCGAACTCCGTCGAATCGCATCTCGACGGTGACGGCGCGTCGGAGCTCTCCGGGAACCAGCGAACAGGCTGTGTTCGAGAGCGCTTCTGGAAGCATCGGCTCCACGGCACCGGGCACGTAGACGCTGGTGGCTCGGTGCCTGGCCTCCCTGTCGATCGGATCGCCCGGGCGAACGAATGCCGAGACGTCGGCGATGTGCACCCAGATGCGAGCGCCGTCGCCGTCGAGCTCGGCCGAAATCGCGTCGTCGTAGTCCTTTGCGCCCTCGGGGTCCATCGTGAAAGTCGCGAGGTCTGAAAGATCCTTGCGCGGGAACGCGTCGTCGCTCTCCGCCGCTGCACGCGCGTGGTTCTCGACCGACCCCTTGAAGCCGCGGTCGAGGCCGCGTTCGACCATCAGCGCCTCGATCACGTCCTGCGGATTGTCGTCGCTGCCGATGCGGCGGACGATCTTGCCTATCGGTTGAGTGACCTGGCGGCCGCGTTGCTTGCCGCGCGCCATGCCGGCTGGCTCGACGATTACCAACTCACCGGCTCGCAGCGGCCGACCGCGCTTGCCCTCCTGTTTGAGCTGGATCTTTGCGCCGCGCTCGAACAGCGGGTTGGCGACCAGCGCACGGCCTTTCGGAACTAGAACGGCAGCGACTGGTGCGAGAAAACTGCCGAAGGCGGTGTTCACTTGCCGGATCCGGTCGAGTCCGACGCGGATGTCTTCTGCGCGTCGTCGAACTCGGCTAGCGCCTCGAACGATGCGTTGAGCGCCTCGTCCGCGCCAGTTCGAGTGTTGTCCTCCACCTCAAGGTCCGGGGCAAGACCGCGGCGGGTGATGTAGTGATTGCCGGGCAGCACGTAGCGACCGACGGTGAGCGAAAGCGCTCCGCCGTTCTCCAGCTCCGTCACTTCCTGAAAGACGCCCTTGCCGAACGTGCGCGTGCCGACGATCAACGCCCTGTCGCGATATTTGAGCGCGCCCGCGGTGATTTCGGACGCGCTCGCCGAGCCCTTGTCGACGAGCACGACGAGCGGTTCGGTGGTGCGTATTGCCCCCTTGATCGCGTCGAACTGCCGACGCTTGCGCGTGCGGCCGTCGCTCGCCACGATCATGCCGTCTGCAATGAAAAGGCTGCTGACCTCGACGGCCTGGTCGAAGCGCCCTCCTCCATTGCCACGGAGGTCGAGGACATAGCTGTCGGCACCGCGTTTTTCGAGCTCGTCGATCTCCTTGGCCACTGCGTTGCCAGCGGTTTCCGTGAAGGTCGCGAGACGCACGACGCCGATCTTGTTGCCGTCGCGGCGGTACAGCTTGCCCTCGGCCACGGGGATCTCGATCGCCTTGCGGGTGAGCTCGACCTCGCGTTCCGGCCCGAGCTTCTCGCCGTCCTTCTCGAGTGGCGTCGCGTAGGTGAGCTTGACCTTTGTTCCCTCGGGGCCCTTGATCTTCGCCACCGCGACGTCGGCCGCCTCACCGGCAATCGACTTGCCGTTGACCTCAGTGATCACGTCGCCGGGTTTGATGCCGGCCTCTTCGGCCGGTGAGCCGGGGTAGGTCAGCGAAACCTGCAGGCCGCTGTCGACCTGGTTGATGCCCATTCCGACACCGGTGTAGCGCCCGGAGATCGCCTGCGCGAAGGCTTTGTTTTCTTCCGGGTTGAAGTAGTGCGAGTAGGGATCGTCCAGCTCTTCGACCATGCCGTTGATCGAGCTGTCGGTCAGTTCGGCCTCGGGCACTTTGCGGTAGAAATCGCTTTCGATCAGCGATTGCACCTGATCCGTGGGGATCGACACCTTGTCCGGCGCGATCAGCTCTTTGAGGCCGCCCACGACCGGCGTTTCCGGGTAGGCACCGATATACACCCCGGTAAGGAGCGCTGTGAAGACTGCGAGAACTGCGATCAGCGTGCGCATTGCTAAGCGGCAACCCTAGAGGTCGCATCGGGCTGTCGAGCCATCAACGGTGAGCGCTCGCCGCGGCGAACGTACTTCACGCCCGCAGGAATCTTCGCAGCGTCAGACCGGATCCGGCGGCGGAAATGCCAACGGCGGCGACCATCAGAATCAGCGTCAGATTGACGAAATTGATCGTTTCCGGAGCGGCAAACAGCGCAAATTTGTCGGATACGGGATCGATGATCGTCTGCTTGAAGATCAGCAGCATTAGCACTGCGACCAAGCCGCCGGCCGCGCCGACGAAGATGCCTTCGATCACGAACGGCCAACGGATGAACCAGTTGGTCGCACCAACCATGCGCATCACCTCGACCTCCCGCCTACGGGCGTAGATCGACAATCGAATCGTGTTGCCGACCAACAAGGCAGACGTCAGGACGAGCAGGATTGCCAGCCCCCACATCGCAAACTTCACGCCGCCGGTGATCGAGAGAATCTTTTCGGTCTCGTCTTCGCGATTTTGCACGTCATTGATCGCCGGGCTGACGTAAGTCTTCTTCTCGCCGTTGGCGGACGTTGTCTCGAGCGATGCGACGATCTGACTCACTTGATCTGGGTCATTCGGAACGGCTTGGAACGACGCGGGCAGCGGATTGCTGCCGAGCACTTCCGACGCGTCTTCGAGCGGGCCCTCGAGACTCGCGAGGGCGTCTTCCTTGGAGACGTACGTGACCGACTTGACGTCGGAGTTGGCGGCGAGCTTCTTGCGCAGCGCGGCGACCTGCTGCTCGGTCGCGTTGTCGTTGAGGAAGACCTCGACGAGCAGGCGACTGCGCACATCGTTGGCAGCACCGGTGGCAATGTTGGTGATCGGGATGAACACGCCGAGCACGAGCGTTGTGACCATCACTGTGAGGAAGGCTGCAATGCTCGGCGCCGAGTTGCGGCGCAGGGTTCGGATCGCCTCACTGGTGAAGAATCGGAAGTTCATGGCGGCGGAGCGTCAGCGCCTAGCTGGCGCGCAACTCCCCTTCGTTCGTGGGGTCGAGATCAGCCGCGTAGGCGTTGAATTCGCTGGTGTAGCCGGCTGCGCGTTCGTCGCGCACGAGGTGGCCGTCCTTGAGCTCGATCACGCGGCGCTTCATGCGGTCGACCATGCCTTTGTCGTGTGTGGCGACAAGTACCGTCGTGCCCGTACGGTTGATGCGGTAGATCAGCTGCATGATGCCCAGCGACGTCTCTGGATCGAGGTTTCCGGTTGGCTCGTCGCAGATCATCAGCGGCGGATGGTTGACGAACGCGCGTGCGATGCTGACGCGCTGTTGCTCGCCGCCGGAGAGCTGGTCCGGATAGTTGTGCAGCTTCGTCGAGAGTCCGACGAGACGAAGACTGTGAGGAACTTTTTGACGAATTTCGGCGCGGCTTGCACCGGTCACGAGCAGCGAGTAGGCGACGTTGTCGTAGACCGTGCGGTTCGGTAGGAGCTTGAAATCCTGGAAGACCGCGCCGATGTTGCGGCGCAGAAAGGGAATGCGATCGCGCGAGAGTTTCGTGATGTCGCGCCCAGCGATCATCAGCGTGCCCTCGGTCGCCTCGAACTCTTTCATCAAAAGCCGGATGAAGGTGGACTTGCCGCAGCCCGTCGGTCCGACGAGGAAGACGAACTCTCCCTGCCGAATGGCTGTGGTCGCGTTTTCGAGTCCTACGGTGCCGTCGTCATAGATCTTCGTGACGTGGTCGAACTCGACAACCGGCGAACCCATCTGCGCAGGGCGTGACTGAGCTTGCGATTGGGCATGCATCGAGAATCAATTCTCCAGCCTAGAACCGATCCCTGCCCCAATCCCCCACATGCAACAAACCCGTAAAACAAGGTTTGCCAAATGGGGAACCTTGTTTTACGAAGTGGGGTTCAGGGGTGGGATGGGGCGCCGATGGCGTGGAAGCCGCCGTCCACGTGGAGTATTTCGCCGCTGATGCCGCGGGCCATGTCGGAGAGGAGGAAGCAGACGGTGTTGGCCACTGGGATCGGGTCTTCGATGTCCCAGCCCAGTGGTGCTTGCTGCGGCCACATGTCGGCGAGGTCCTTGAAGCCGGGTATGCCCTTGGCTGCCATCGTGCGCAGCGGGCCAGCGCTGAGCAGATTCGAGCGGATGCCGTGCGGACCGAGGTCGCGAGCGAGATAGCGATTGACGGATTCCAGCGCGGCCTTGGCAACACCCATCCAGTCGTAGATCGGCCAGGCCTTGGTTGCGTCGAAATCCAATCCGACGAGCGCGCTCTCTTCAGTGCGTTTGCCGTCCGCGCCGGGCTTGCGCTCGAGCAGCGGCAGGAGCGCCTGGGCAACGGCCTTGTAGGAGTAGGCGCTGGTACGGAACGCCAGCTCGGCGCTCTCTGCAGGCGCGGACATGAATTTGCCACCGAGCGCGTCTTCCGGCGCGAACGCGATCGCGTGGAGCACGCCATCCAGACCGCCAAGCGCACCGCCGACGGCGTTGGCGAGCGCGGCCAGATGATCGGGGTCATTGACGTCCAGCTCGACGATCTGCGGCGTGGTCTCCAGCCGGTTGGCAGTCCGCTCGGTCAGCGACATCATTCGACCAAAGCTCGAGAGCACAACCTCCGCGCCCTCCTGCTGCGCACGATCGGCAACGTGAAAGGCGAGGCTCTGCGGCGTCAGGACGCCTGTGATCAGCAGCCGCTTGCCGTCGAGCAGTCCCATCGATTCAGACGCTCTTGAAAACGAGGCAGGCGTTGTGCCCGCCGAATCCGAAAGAGTTGGAAAGCACGGTGTTGATCTCGAACTCGCGGACGCCCTCCGCGATGTAATCGAGGTCGCACTCCGGGTCGGGCGTGTTCAGATTGACGGTCGGGTGCGCGCGATTCTCGAGGATCGACTTCACGCAAACGACTGCTTCGACCGATCCCGAGGCGCCCATCATGTGCCCAACCAGTGACTTGGTCGACGACAGCGGCGGCGGTTTCTCGCCGAACACCTGCTTGACGGCCTTGGTCTCGGAAAGATCGTTGTATGGAGTGCTCGTGCCGTGCGCGTTGATGTAGTCGATATCACTCGGATCAACGCCGGCCTCTTTGAGCGCCTTCGACATCGCCGAAATCGCGCCGCGGCCGTTTGGGTCGGGCTGCACCAAATGGAATGCGTCGTTCGAGGCGCCGTAGCCGGCGAGCTCGCAAAGCACGCGAGCGCCGCGCTTGGCGGCGTGCTCTTCCGACTCAAGGATCAACATCCCCGCGCCCTCGCCCATCACGAAACCGTCGCGCTCGGCGTCGAACGGGCGGCTCACGCCCTTCGAAGTCATCGCTCCCATCGCGCGGAATGCGGAGGTTGCCAGAGGTCGGTTCGCGGTCTCGGCGCTGCCGGCGACGACAAGATCTGCGTCGCCGTGCTCGATCATCCGCTTGGCCTCGCCGATCGAGTGATTTCCACTAGCGCATGCGCTGACCACGCAATGCCCCGGGCCCCAGATCCCGAAGTCCTTGGTCACTGCGGCGATCGCCGCGTTCGGCATCAGCATCGGTACGGAGGTTGCCGGCACCATCCGCTCACCTTTCGTGCGCAGGATCTCCATACCGTCGTCGATCGTCTCGAATCCGCCGATTCCAGTGCCGACGACTGCCCCGCAACGTTCGCGGTCCAGCTCTTCGAAATCCACACCCGCGTGGGCAACGGCTTCACGCGCAGCGAGCAGACCGAAGCGCGCGAACTTATCAAGCCTGCGCGACTCCTTGATCGTCAGCAGGTCGGAGATGTCCGGGCTTACGGCGACGTCGCCCTCGGGCAGCGAGCGGCCGGCGGTCGCGGCATCCCACAATCCGTCGGCGCCGATGCCACCCGGCGAGATCGCGCCGATCCCAGTGATTACGATCTTCGACATCGCGTCACTTTCCAGTGCGGTTCGATCAGCCGTTCTTCACGACGGCCGTAACGGCGTCGCCGATCGTGGAAAGCTCTTCGAGGTCCTCGTCGGGAACGCGGATACTGAAATCATCCTCGATCGCCTGCATGATCTCGACGACGTCGAGCGAGTCCATGTCGAGATCCTCGAGCGTCGATTCGGCCTTCACGTCGTCCGGGTTGACCCCGAACTTCGGAACGATTTCCTTGATCTTGTTCAATACTTCGTCTGGAGTTACAGCCATTTGGCGGGGCCTTTCTGGGATTTGGATTCGCTGACTCTACGTTGAAAAATCTGTACTACTCATGCGGTCATGCCGCCGTCCACCGGCAGGACGGTACCCGTGACGTAGGCGGCGTCGTCAGATGCGAAGAAACTGACTGCCGCCGCGACCTCATCAACCGTACCTGCCCTGCCCAAAGGTACGGCTTCTGCAATTTTGTCAACAAGCCCTTCGGTCATCGCGGTCGCGACCGGGCCGGGCGCAACTGTATTGACCGTGATCTGTTTGCGCGCATACTCCTTGGCGAGCGTGCGAGCCAGACCGATCAAGCCGGCCTTCGAGGCGCCATATGCGGCTTGGCCGGGATTGCCGTGCGTCCCGGCGACTGACGAAATCATCACGATTCGCCCGAAGCGCTCGCGAATCATTCCGCGCAGCGCGGCGCGCGAACAGTTGAAGGCGCCAGTCAAGTTTGCGTTGAGCGTGTCGGTCCAGTCTTCGTCGGAAAGCCGCACCGCCAGCCCGTCATGGCGAACACCGGCGTTGTTGACGAGCACGGCGACTGGCCCGAGTTCACTCGCGACGCTTTCAAAGGATTCGTTGACCGCCTCGGCGTTGCGAACGTCGGTCTGCAGCACGAGCCCGCGGCGACCGGCGGCCTCGATCAAGGAGAGCGTCTCGGCGGCACCGTCGGCGTCGCTGGAAAAACTGATTGCGACGTCGAAACCATCTGCGGCCAAGCGCTGCGCCGTTGCTCGGCCGATACCGCGTGAGGCACCGGTGACCATCGCCACACGTGCGGTGGCGTCGACTGCATCGGCTGCCGTCACGGCGCGATGCCCTCGATCTCTGCGGTGATCGCCGAATAAGCGAAACCGCCGCCGAAGCCGACCATCACGATCAGTCCGCCATCGGCCAGTCGCCCGGCGGCGTACTCGCGACCAAGAGCAAACGGGATCGATGCTGCCGAAGTGTTGCCGACATCCGCGATCTGCGTGGACACTCGCTCGTTCTCGATGCCGAGTTTTTCGCCGACGGCCCGCACGATGCGGATGTTCGCTTGGTGCGGCACGAGCAGGGCCACGTCGTCGAGCGTCTTACCGGCGGCTTCGAGCGCCTCAAGAACCACTTCGCTCATCCTCGCCACGGCGTGTGAATAGGTCTCACGTCCGCGCATACGGATGACGTTGCCGTCGTCGCGTTCCGAGAAGAGGATCCTGTGCTGGTGGTCGAATCCGCCGACCAGCGGCCCGATGCCACCGGTCTCGACCGGCCCGACCACGACGGCGCCCGCAGCGTCGCCGAACAGCGGTGCGCTCTTGGGATCGTCGTGCGGCGTGATTCTCGACAGCGCATCGCCACCGACGACGAGGGCAAGATTCGAGCGACCGGCCTCGACGGCCGCTGCTGCGTGGCCGAGTGCCGTGACGAAGCCGGTACAAGCAGCGGAGAGATCAAATACGACTGCGCGGCCGGGGACCCCGAGCGCGTCGGCCAGCGCGACCGCCTGCGCGGGAAAAACATTGTCCGGCGTGATCGTCGCGACGATCACGGTGTCGACCTCTTCCGCAGAGCGGCCAGCGACGGCGAGCGCATCACGTGACGAGGCGAGCGCCAGGTCGAGCAGCGACTCGCCCTTCTCAAGATCGAGAATTCGACGCGACTCCACGCCGGTGCGCTCGATGATCCAGTCCGCGGTCAGGTCGTAGCGCGCCGCGACCTCTTCCGAACTGACGACACGGCTCGGTTGGGCACCGCCGAACCCGAGCATGCCAGCCACGCGAACCGAGCGCGGAGCGGTCGTCGTCGTTACGGTTGCGGTTTCCGTCGAATTCATCGGTCAGCCCGCATCGCCGTTCGCTATCAAATCTGCCACCTTGATCGCCTTTGCCTCGGGCAGCGTGCGTTTGACCAGCCCGGTCAACACTCCGCCCGGCTCGAACTCGACGAACTCGCGAATGCCGAGTTCCCACATATGGAGCAGTGACTCGCGAAAGCGAACCGGCGCCAAAAGCTCTTTGGCCAATTCGCTGCGCGGATCCCTATAGGGCCGTGCCGTGCCGTTGGCGATCACCTTCGACGCATCGCCGAATTCAACGTTTGCCAACGCGGCGGAAAGCCGCTCGGCTGCGGACTCGATCAAAGGCGAGTGAAATGCGCCGCTCACCGGAAGACGCTTCAGCCGCAGGCGGCGCGCGCTCTGGCCGGCAGTTGGATCGGTCGGTTCAGCTGCCTCGATCGCTTCGATGCAGTCCAACGCGCCGGTGATCACGATCTGACCGGGCGCATTGTCGTTGGCGACGGTTAGGCCGAATTTGTCGGCAAGTTGCTCTGCCCCCTCGGGCGAGCAGCCGAGCAGCGCGAGCATCGCTCCCGGGTGTTCGCTGGCCGCAGCGGCCATCGCCAGTCCGCGCTCCTTTACGACTTCCTCGCCGTCCTGCGCAGACATCGAGCCGGCCGCCACGAGCGCTGCATATGAACCGAGCGAATGTCCGGCGAAGAGATCGCATTCGACGCCTGCGTCGTTGAAGCTCTGCACCGACGAGCGAAACACCGCCGGTTGCTGACCGGCAGTGTCGACGGGCATGTCGGGAGTTTGGCTTCCCTGGCCAGGAAACAACCCTGCCCTCATCATTCTGCCCCGCCGTGTTCGAACCCCTTTGGCATGGGCGCAAACAATACTTCAACTACTTAGTTCAACCGAGGATTATTTTTTCGCCGTCGACCGCGTCGACTTCTTGCGCGCGGCCGTCGGCTTGGCCTGGGCGGACGCGGCGTTCTCAAGCTTTGAGATCCGGGAGTCGAGCCGGTCGAGCTCGTCCTCGAGTTCTTCGATGCGGTGAAACAGCGTTCGCACGCGCAGGGTGAGGCTCTCGAACTGCGAGCCAGAGGGCAAACCGAGTGCAGACATCGCAGATTGCTGTGCGTGAATCACTCGCTCGCCCGCATCGACGATGCGCGTCAGTGCGTCGCCGACCAGGCGGCTACTGGCGACTTCGTCGACGATGCCACCGATTCCCTCGGACGGGGCGTCAATCTCGCGGTTGTTTCGCTCGTCAGGCATCGCTCGCGAAAAGGATAGGTGACCGGTCGGCGCATGTGCATCTCTAAGCCTCTACTAGAGCTTTATACCCCGGTTTCGCTTCACATTTGGCCCGAATGTGTTCACGGCTTCTCCGAAACTTCATCCGCAGTTCAAATACCGGCGATTAAGGTCGGATGTGGATGTGTCGATGGGAGTTGCGTAGGGCTGCCTTTGGTGGCCCTGTAGCTGCATCTCCAGCGCCGCCCCGGTGGCACTGGAGGACTGTGGCATCGCCTTAGAGAAGGAACTTCTGAAGTGGTGCATCGCAGGCAGCGTCGATCGACCTCCGCGAACCATCCCCGACTTGATTTGAATCAATGAGCAGCTCACACGACAACCACCGCGCCAACGCGCTTGCAGACTCAGTTTTACTGATGGACATTGCACGCGATGGGCGCTATCTTTCGCTAGGTCGAAAAGCACGCCGTGTACCGAAGATGGATGTTCTCGGATGCGCGGCGGATGGGGATGCTTCAATCCGCCAGGCCCAGCTGTCAAAAAGTTGACGCCCGGCGACTACTGAGACAAAGGGCATTACAGAGGGATCGTGAGGGGCACTGCAATCAAGAATTTGACGATCGCCATGACGGCGGTCGCTTTTGCGCTTGTCGGCATGCTCGTCGGCGCGATCGGCGCCGGCGCGGATGTCACCGGCAAGGCCGGCCCGACTACGGAGGGACCCGCGTTGGTGCCCAATGGCTCCGAGCCGACCGACCCGGTTGCTCCCGCCGAACCCGGCGGTACGACTCCGCCCACCAGCCAGCCGAAGCAGCCAGCAAAGAAGAAGAGCCCGGCCAAGAAGAGCCCGGCCAAGAAGAAGTCTTCCAAGAATAAGTCGACGACCAAGAAGAAGTCGACCAAGAAGAAGTCATCCACGGACGAGGACACGAACGACTCGAACGGCAGCGGCCGCGACGATTCGAACGCCGACGACGAGACCGCAGCCGATCCACTCGATCTCGGCGCAGACGGTTCCGCGAGTGACGGCCCGGTCAGCGTGCCCAACCTCGTTCTCCAGCAGTTTCAGATCCCGCCCTTCCTCCTGCCGATCTACCAGGCCGCCGGAATCCAATACGGCATCCGTTGGGAGATCCTCGCTTCGATCAACGAGATCGAGACCACTTACGGACGCAACCTCAACGTCTCGTCCGCCGGCGCGCTCGGATGGATGCAGTTCATGCCGGCGACCTGGGAGATGTATGGGGTCGACGCCAACAACGATGGCGTGAAGGACCCTTACAACCCGGTTGACGCGATCTTCGCCGCCGCGAACTACTTGAAGGCCGCCGGTGGTCACGACGATCTGCAAAAGGCGATCTTCGCCTACAACCACGCCCAGTGGTACGTCGACCAAGTGATGCTGCGCGCCAAGCTGATCGCCGGAGTGCCGGATGCACTGATCGATTCGCTGACCGGACTCACGCAGGGCCACTTCCCCGTCTACGCGAAGGCGACTTACGCCGGCGCGATCAAGAAGGCTTCTACTCGCGTGAAGGAAGGCAACGCTGCACGTGTGGTTGAAGGTTCGGGACGGCGCAACGGCATCAAGATCTACTCCAAGCGCAACGCACCAGTCGTCGCCGTCCAGGACGCGGTCGTGAAGCAAATCGGACGCAACACCAAAGAGGGCAACTTCATCACGATCGAGGACACGTACGGCAATCGCTACCGCTACACCAACCTTGGCTCGATCTCCAAGCTCTACCCCGTGCCGCGCAGCAAGAACGACCGCAGCGAGGAACTCGCCGAGGAAGAGGCGAAGGCCGTCGCAGACCCGAACAAGCGCGTCGGCCCGCGTGTTGGCACCAAGGAGCGCGTCTACGCCCACCCGGAGCGCGAGCGTCCGAAGGCCGCTGGCACTTATGACGGTGGCGGTGTGGCGATGAACGGCTACGAGACCTTCGACAACTACTTCGCCCGCCCTTACGGCCTGAAGAAGGAGGACGTCGTCCTCAAGCCGCTGAAGAAGGGCTCCAAGGTGATCGGCGGAACGATCCTCGGTCGCCTCGGCGTTGACGAGCGCGGTCGCACTCCCTACGTGAACTTCCAGGTCCGCCCCGCTGGCAGCGGCGCACCGGTGATCGACCCGAAGCCGATCCTCGACGGTTGGAAGCTGCTCGAATCGACCGCGGTCTACCGCGCGATCGGCCTCAACCCGCTGGTCCCGGACGACGCATCCGACAAGACGATCGGTCAGCTGCTGCTGATGAGCAAGGAGCAGCTCGAGGAGCACGTGCTCAAGACCAAGTCGATCGAGGTCTACGAGGTTGGTCGCGAACAGATCCGCGGTGGTCTGATCGACCGTCGTGTGCTTGCACTGCTCGCGTTCCTTGACAGCGAGGGCTTCCACCCGACCGTCACTTCGCTCTACCGCCCAGGTTCGATCACCAGCTCGGGCAACGTCTCGCAGCACTCGACGGGAACGGCGGTTGACATCGCCGCGATCAACGGCAAGCCGACGATCGACACAAACGAGCCGGGCGATCTGACCGAACAAACCGTTCGCAAGATAATGACGCTTCAGGGCACGCTGAACCCGGACCAGATCATCTCCTTGTTTGACATCGGCGGTGCGACGCTGGCGATGGGCGACCACGCAGACCACATCCATGTCGGCTTCCAGGCTGGTTATGGCGTGAACGCCAACGGCCGCATCTCGCGAAACGGTCGCGAGCGCTCAGTGCTGTCCAAGAAGGACTGGTTCCGCGTCTTCGACCACCTCGGCAAGATCGAGAACCCAGAAGTCTCGTCGCAGCCGTCGGCTTACTCGATCAAGGTCAAGAAGGGCAAGAAAAAAAGCGAATAGCTCGTTGCTGGTTTTGGTCGCCCCGGGTTGACCCTGGGTTCGATGCTTCCGGTGGATTGACTTGCGTTTGGGCAGGCGAAAAGGGGTTGGACCGGCGCGGAGGGTGATTGCTGATGGTGCGGGGTTTTTGCGTGATGCGGGCCCGTCGGGCGCAGGTCGATCACGCCCAAGCCCTCGCCGCATTCGCACGCCATCACACTTTCTTGCCCTCGCCCTGTGGGCGGAGGCAACGAGCATTCAGCGCTTTCGCAAGCCACAAAGTTGCGTTGCCCTCGCCTTCAGGGCGAGGGCAGGAGGCATTTCCCTCTTTGGAATACGAGTTGCGTGATTGGGTTGCGTCGGTAAGACATGTTTTGCTCCGAGACTCGCCCCAGGGCGACTCTTGGAGCACTTTCGCCCATCCCAAAGCCCCTGCAAACCCACCCCAGCCCCGATCCCAATCCTTTTCGCCTGCCAACACGAAAGTCAACCCACCCGAAGCATCAAACCCCCGGCGTTCAGCAAACGCAAGTCAACCCACCCAAAGCATCAAACCCCCACGGTCGGGATCGGCGAACCGTCACCCCAAGCGAAAAACCCCGACGACAGCAATCACCAAACCCTCAGCCCGCAGCCATAACCTCATCCACCGCAGCCATCAACGCGACGAACTCATCCTCGATATCCCCATCGAGTTTCACGAAGGCATCCGAATCGAATGGCGTAGGACCGTTGGTCATCAGCGCAAGCTGACCGCCCGACCGCAGTGTGATCGACGGCAGCCCGGCGACTGGGTGCACGACCAACGAGCTGCCGACGGCGATCATCAGGTCGGCCGCGGCGGCCAACTCGAACGAGTGCTGCAAAGCCTGCTCCGGGAGCATCTCCCCGAACAACACGACCTTTGGCTTCAGCGGCGGGGCGACGTCGCATTGATCGCAGCGCGGAATGCCGTTCTCGGCGGCCCTGTCGCGCACCCACTCGAGCTCGTAGGTCGCGCCACACGCCACGCAGTCCGAGAACTCGATCGAACCGTGCACCTCGATCAGGTCTTCGGTACCGGCCATGTGGTGGAGTCGGTCGATGTTTTGCGTGATCACGGCCTCGATCAGCCCTCGCTTCTCCAGCTCCGCCAGCGCTTTGTGCGCGCCGTTGGGGACCTTGTCCCCCAGTGATGCGAAACGCTCGCCGTAGAAGCTCCAGAAGCGCTCTGGGTCATTCTGGAAGGTGTCGATGTGGGCGACTTCCATCGGGTCGACGTTGGCCCACATGCCGGTCTCGGGCGTGCGAAAGTCGGGGATGCCGCTCGGCACCGAGACTCCCGCGCCGGTCAGCACAACCGTCTTGCGGGCGCCGACGATCGCTTCGGCCAGCTCGCGAATGGCCGGCGTGATTTCTGCCTGCTTCGGCATGACCCTCAGTACACGTCTAGTTGAACTTGGGCGGACGTTTTTGCAGAAACGCAGCCACGCCCTCCTGCCCGTCTGCAGACTGGACTGCCGCAAGGAACGCGTCGCGTTCGGCGGCGATGCCCTCCTCGAGCGTGTCGTCGTCGGTCAGACGTTTGATCTGCGCAACGGCCTCCTGCGGCAGGCCCGCGTACCGCTCGGCCAGTTTGATCGCGGCGTCGAACAGTTCGTGGTCGGGCACCAGTTGATTGACCAGACCGAGTTCCTCGGCTCGCCACGCGCTGATCGCGTCGCCGGTGGCGATCATCTCGAAGGCGGCGGCCTTGCCGATCAGCCGCGGCAGCCGCTGTGACCCGCCAAATCCAGGGATGATGCCCAGCGTGATCTCCGGCTGACCGAAGATCGCCGACTCGCCGGCCACGCGTAAATTGGCGCTCATCGCGAGCTCGCAACCGCCGCCGAGCGCTGCGCCATTGACTGCAGCGATCGTGGTGACGCGACCAGTTTCGAGCGCGCGCATCATCGCGTTGGTGTTGTCGAGGTGCGCAGCGGCCTGTTCTGGGTCCATCGAACCGAATCCCTTCAGATCCGCGCCGGCGCTGAACAACGAGATCGTGTTGCTGGCGATCACCAACGAGCGGATGCTTGGGTCGGACTCGACCTTTTCGTGCACAGCCTTCAGGTCCCGCACGAGGGCCGTCGAAATCGCGTTGACCGGCTTGGAGGCGAGCCACGCGATCGCGACGCTTCCGCGCGTTTCGAGCAGCACAGTTTCAGTCTGCTCGCCGTCATCGGGCTTCGGGTAAGCGAAAAAGCCCTGCCCAACAGCCTTGCCGGTGCGGCCCTGAGCGACCAAGCGCCTGAGCAACGCCGGCGGCTCGAAACCTTCACCCCATTGCGTCTTGGCATGTTCGAGCGCGGCGAGGGCGTTGTCGAGACCGAGATCGTCGGCTCGTGTCAATGGGCCCGGCACGATGCCCGCTCCCATCATCATTCCGAGATCAACCTCGCGGGCGTTTCCGATGCCCTCCTCGACGATCAGAATCGACTCGACGAGCGCGCGCAGGCCGCTCCGGAGTGCAATCTCGCCCGCCACCGCCATGTCGGCCTCGGGCAGTTCTCCCGGCGCGCCGGCCGGGTCGTAGAAACCCTTGCCGGTCTTGGCGCCGAGGTTTCCGGCCTCCACCGTCGCCTTGAGAACAGGCGCGACGTAAAACGTGTCGCCGAGCTCGGCGTTTAGGTGTTCCATCACGTGAAGCACCGTGTCGAGGCCAAGCGTGTCGGTCAGCGTCGCCGGGCCGGCGGGCGCGGCCTTGGTGGCAATCACCGCCGAATCAAGTTGCGCCGGCGACAGGTCGTGGTCGTCCGCCGCGCGGAACATTTCTCCGAGACTGCCGGTCAGCACCCGGTTCACGACAAAGCCCGGTGCGTCGGCGCAGACGATCGGCGACTTCTTGATCGCCTGGGCGAAGCCGAACGCGATCGTCGACGTTTCGGGAGCGGTCGAATCCCCCTCGATGATCTCGACGAGCTTGGAGTAGCTGGCCGGATAGAAGAAGTGAAAGCCGACGATCTTTTCGGGTCGCGTTGTCGCTTCGCCGATCTCGTCGATCGAGAGCGCGCTGGTGTTGGTCGCGAGAATCGCGTGGCCGGGAGTGGCAGCGTCGAGTTCGGCGAAAACGGCCTGCTTGATCGCCATCTTCTCGGGTACGGCCTCGATCACGAAGTCGACGTCGCCGAAGCCGGCGTAGTCGAGTGTTCCGGTGATCAGATCCATCAGCTCTGATTTGGCCGATTCGGGCGCCTTGCCCTTTTCGATCAGACGATCGATCAGCGATTCGGCCTTATCGAGGCCGGCGTCAACGAACTTCTGGTCGACGTCTTTGAGGAGAACGGGGATTCCGGCGCTGGCGATCACGAAGGCGATCTCGCCGCCCATCGTCCCGGCGCCCACGACTGCGGCTTTTGTGACTTTCATGGCGCGAACAGTACTGATTCAGTACTGCGTGATTCAGTACTGCGTGATTCAGGCGTCGAGCTCGGCTTTGATGTCGGCCAGCGTCGTGGTCAGCGTGCTCAGTGCTTCGCGAGCGCCGGGGAGCAATCGCGCGAGTTCGTCCTCGCCCGCCTTTGTAAGGGTGTAGAAACGACGGCTGCGGCGTTCCGGGTGCTCCCACTGACCCTCGATCAGGCCGCGCGCTTCGAAGTCTCTGAGCAGTGGATACATCGTGTTCGGATTGACCGTGAGCACGCCGCCGGTAAGCGTCGTGATGCGGTCGATCAACTGGTTGCCGTAGGTCGGCTCGTCGCGCGCGAAGTGCAGCACCAGCAGGGGCAGCAGTTGCTTGCGCAGCTCTCCGGCGAGCGGGTCCTTACCACCACGCTTTTTCGCAGCGGGAGCGGCCGACGGGTCGGCGACGGCTTCGCGTTGCTCGCGTAGGTATTGCTCGGCGGCGGCACCTGCGGCTTTGGCGACGGCGTTCTTGGGGATCGATTTCTCGCGCTTGGCGGACTCGTCGGGCACGGGGTGAGGATACGGGTTGGACGGCGCCGGCTCTCGGGGCGACCCGTTCAGTCCGTCGTTCAGCCGATCGTTCAACCGATCGTTCAGCCCAGCAGAGCGACTGCCTCGTGCAGACGGTCGTCCCCGAAAAACGCCTGATCACCGACGACAACGGTGGGTACGCCGATCGCTCCGGCCGCCAGTGCGGCCTCGGTGTTTTCGATCAGCTTCTGCTTGACGGCCGCATCATCGGTCGCCGCGATCAAATCGCCCGGGTCGATTCCGGCGCGGTGCGCGGCAAGCTCGACGTTGTCCGGGTCGCTGAGCGGCAGCGCCTCGTTGAACTGAACCTCGAACGCGGCGCGCGCGAACCGACGACCGGCGCCGATCTCGTGCGCGTGGACGGCGGCGCGCATCGCCCGCAGGCCATTATTCGGCCAGGGCTCCGGGTAGTTGAACGGCCGCATCCCGCGCGCGGTGGCACGCGCCGCGATCTCTGCCATCCCGTCAGCACGAAGCGGAGTCTCTGCCCACGAAGAACGACCAGTCGCCTTGAAGATCCCACCAAGCAGAACCGGCACCCACTCCACCGAGACACCCTCGTCAAACTCAAGATCGATCCGATCCGCCGTCAAATACGCATACGGCGACCCGAGGTCGTAGTAGAAGATCACGCCAGACATGGCCGAGAGAATATGGCCTGCAAGGTCCGAGGTTGCAAGCGGAATCCAATGGCCTGCAAGGTCCGAGGTTGCAAGCGACATTCCATCTCGACCCGGCTTGCAAGGTCCGAGGTTGCAACGGAAATCTGCCTGAGTGGACGCCTGACGACAATTACCATCTTCCATCCGTGTCGATCCCATCAGTCACGACCGGAGGGTTCACGCCAATCGATCTATCACCACTAAAAATTGCTGTTTCCGTGGCCATGCTGGTGTGGTTGTCACCGTATGTCAGCGGTTGGGCATTTCGCGCCATGAGGCGGATCCGACCCAGCTACACGCACCGATCGGCAACTGCCATTGACATCCTCGTTGCCGTCGTAGGTGGGTTGATCATCTCTGCGTGGTGGGCCCTTCTGATACCGATGATCGCACTCATTCCAGCGATTCCATCGATATGGCGAGATGAAGACCCGAGCCTGAGTCCGATTGGCAAAGTCGTTGGGGTATATCTGATGGCTGTCGTGTTCTCAGTGGTTCCTGTCGCTCTCGGCGTAGCTGTCTCGCGAAGTTTCTGACCGAAGCGAACATGCGGGCTGCGCGGCGAACCGTTTGTCCGTTGGGCAACCCGAGCCGCATTCCAACGGGAGAAATACCCTTTGCCCTCGCCCGACGGCGAGGGCAAAGCGCTTTTTACGGCTTGCAACCTCGGACCTTGCAAACTTGCAACCTCGGACCTTGCAAAGAAAAGGACGACCCGCCGGGGTCGCCCTTTCCAAACAACGAATGTGACCTGGTCGCGCTAGACGGTGACCATGTCGCGGCTCGGGGCCAAGGTCTCCTTGGCGATCACGAGGCGTTGGATCTGTGAAGTGCCTTCGTATAGCTGCATGATCTTGGCGTCGCGCATCAGCTTCTCGACCGGGTACTCCTTGATGAAGCCGTAGCCACCGAACACCTGGACGGCGTCGACTGCGGTCTCCATCGCCGAGTCGCTCGAGAAGCGCTTGGCGTGCGAGGCGACCAGCGAGTTGCGGAAGCCGTTGTCGAGCATCCACGCGCTCTTCAGGTAGAGCAGGCGCGATGCCTCGACCTTGGTCGCCATGTCGGCAATCATGAACTGGATCGCCTGGTGCATCGCGATCGGCACGCCGAACTGCACGCGCTCCTTGGCGTAGTCAACCGACGCCTCAAGGGCGGCCTGCTGAATACCGGTTGCCATTGCGGCAACGCCGGGACGGGTGCGGTCGAGCGTCATCATCGCGAGCTTGAAACCGGCGTTTTCCTCACCGAGGAGGTGGTCGGCCGGGATCTCGACGTCGCTGAAGCTGAGCATCGCGGTGTCTGACGCGCGCTGTCCGAGCTTGTCTTCCTTTTTGTCGACGACAACGCCGGCCTCGCGCGGGACGACGAATGCGGAGATTCCGCGGTGTCCCGCTTCAGGGTCAGTCTTGGCGTAAACCGTGTACCAGTCGGCGTGCGAGCCGTTGGTGATGAAGCACTTCGAGCCGTTGAGGACGTACTTGTCGCCCTTCTTGACGGCCGTCGTCTTCATGCCGGAGACGTCGGAACCGGCGTCGGGCTCGGTCAGGCAAAATGCCGCAAGCTTGGGCTCTTCGATCAGCATGGTCAGGTACTTCTTCTTGATCTCGTCGCTACCGGCAAGCTCGACCGGGGTCGACGCGAGGCCGTTGGCGAAGATCGAGGTCGCGATACCACTGCATCCCCAGGAAAGCTGCTCCTCGATGATGCTGCCCGATGTGTAGTCGAGGCCGGCTCCGCCGTACGCCTCTTCGATCGAGGTGTTCATCAGGCCAAGCTCCCACGCCTGGTTGATGATGTCGCGCGGGAAGATCGAGTCGCGGTCGTAGTCCTCGGCCTTCGGACGAATCTCATTCTCGGCAAAGCTTTTGGCTGTTTCCTTCAGCAGCTTCTGCTCGTCGTTGAGTTCAAAATTGATAGACACGTTGGAGTGCTCCTTGCGGTGTTCAGGGTCGATTCTGACTTGCGGGGTTGTCTTGCTTCACACAGAAACTGCAATACAAAAGATGCTGCGGAGCGCGGTTGTGGGATCCGGCCGTTCATGGGCCGTGACCGCAGATAAAGGCGCGCGCCTCTACACGATGTATTCGCTGCGAGTGTAGCGTTCAGTTGCCAACGTCCGAACGTCCGTGCGGATCAGCCGTACACGCGGCAAACCCGCTTCGTTGTGCGGTTCAACCGGGTCAGAAACCGAGCAGTTCGGCCACGCCGCCGAGTTCCGAGCGATCAACAACGTTGCTCGGTTTCTCAATCGTCACCGATTCGTTGATCTCGGTCAGGGTCAATGTTGCGCGAACGCCGGCCTCTGTGCTGCCGCGACTGATCGGAACATTGATCGAAAGGCTGCGCGGGAATCCATCCGGCGCCACGGCGATCGTGGCGGTCGCGTCGGAGACCGACTTCTCGAGGTCATCGGCCG
This sequence comes from uncultured Solirubrobacterales bacterium, assembly GCA_937128795.1. GTDB lineage: Bacteria > Actinomycetota > Thermoleophilia > Solirubrobacterales > JACPNS01 > JACPNS01. The sequence goes on from CAKZMQ010000018.1 coordinate 80,872, forward strand.
TTCCCAAACCGGGGACCGACAACTCGGCGATCCCGTCGTTGTTCTCTTTCGCATCGGCGAGCAACTTCTTCACGTCGATGTCGACGTTGTAGACCTTCAACGTCTCGCCGCCCTCTTGGCGGTCCTCGACCTGTTCAGCACCGCTGACGTACTGGTCCAGCGAATCGATGAAGCCCTTGATGCTCGCGGGATCGAGACCGCCGGATGCTTTGGAATCGACCTCTGCCGCCTTGTCATCGATCTTCACGTAGCTCTGCCCGTCGACGGCCGCGAATCCGACGAGTTGATCGGTGCCGGCGACCTGGATTGTCAGATCGAGGTCGTAGGCGGCGCCGCCCTTCGCTTCGGTGTCGAACGGTCCACCACCAACGATGTCGAACGACGGCGGCAGGCTGCCGGTGAGCACCGATGCCTTCAGGTCGGCGTTGCCGCTGGTGATCGTCGCCGCTTTGGTGAGCGCCGCGCTAACGGCTTCGTCCGCCGAAACCCCGTCCTCGGAGTCACCGCAGCCAGCAACTGCCAGCGACGCAGCAACGGCAATGGCCACCAGCAAATACGGCAGAGAAAATCGCGAGTTGAACAGTCGAGCGCTCATCAGCTGCGCACCCTACTTGCCGTCGCCGTCGTCCAGGGCCGTTCCCTGCTGCGCAGCGGTGCTTTCGGCCAGCGATTGCAGCGCGCTGTAGGGCAACGGGTCTTTCGGCGGCTTCACATCGACCGGCTGGTTTGGCTTGGAGATGCCGACGACGAGATTCATTCGCCCGCCGGTCACGCCGCCGGTCGCCTCGGTCAGATCTTCTGGCGTTGAAAAGTCCATCTTCAGGTCGATCAGCCGGACTATGCGGTCATAGCGTCCGACGTAGACGACGACGGAAGCGTCCTTGATCCCCTCCTTGATCTCCTCGATGTCCTTGTCGGACAACTCGGGGATCTCGGAACCGGTGATCGAACCAAGCGTGCCGGCGGAGGCAGCAAGGTCGCGAATCGCCTCGACGACGTTCACTTCTGCCGAGGTCTGCCAGGTGGCCGTGCCGTCGATGTCGCGACCGCCCGCGACCTTCGGATTGACGAGCCACTTGTCGAAGTTGAGCGTGATGCCGGTAAGGCCCTTGCCTTCGCCGGGCTCGCTGAGGTCTTTGGTGGCTTCCTTGAGTTCTTTGGTCGCCGAGTCGGGCAGCTCATAGGCCTGGCCCTGGATAACCGAATAAGCCTTGTCGCCGGTGGTCAGCAGCGTGACGGTGTTGCCGCGACCGCCGGAACTGACGGTGTATTCGATCTTCGCCAGCGGCAGGTCTTTGCCGGGGACGATTTCGAATGGACCACTGAGCTTGATCGTGGACGGCAACGCATCCTCGGCGCCCTGCGGTGTGATCGTGATCTCAAAGCTGAAGATGCCGCGATTGACCTCGCCGAAGCTGCTGGTCGCCTGCTTCATCAGGTCGGCCGAGCTGGGCGTGCCGGTTGCGAGGATCAGTGCGACGAAAACGAGGAACGCAGCGACCGGCGCCGCGACCCACGAGAGCGTCGAGCGATTCAGTTTCGGGCGCTGCGTACCGCTCTGCTTATCGCTCTGCTTATCGCGCGGCTCATCGCGCTGCTCATCGCGCGGCTCATCGCGCTGCTCATCGCGCGGCTCGTCTTTTTCTATCTCGTTTTCAGACACAACAAGGCCGACGTTAGCAACGAAGCCGGCCCCCGCAAGCAGCCTTAAAAGCGCCTCAACAACCCCCGTCCAAGCGGTGACACGCAGGCATTTTTGCGTATTGCACGATTACTCGCGAAGCGCAACTCATCGGCCGCAGGCGTTTTATGTTCTGTGCATGCGAATTTCCCAACCGAACACCCTTCGGCCGCTTCTGATTGGCCTATTAGCGGCCGTTTCGCTGGTGCTGGCGCCGAGCGCAAGTGCGGCCTCGGTCAATGGCTCGATCAGCAAACTCCAGAAATCTGGTGTGATCGACCCCGCCAAAGCGACTGCCGCGCGCAAGAGCTACCGCGAAGCGCGCAGCGTGCGAAAGCGCCTATCCGGTTCCCGCCGCACGGCGATGAACCACCAGATCCGAACGGTCGAATCGTTGGCTCGCCAGAACCGCATCACCGGCGACCGTGTCACGCCACTGTTCGAGACACTCCAGGTCAACGCAGACTGGTTTCGAAAGAACGGCCCTGCCGCCGCCGGCACCGATCGCCGATTCAAGCGAACCGGCCGCATCATCTTCCAGTACTTCTCGGGACAGGGCTGGGAGTTTCATCCGCTCAGCAACTTCGCCAAGCTCAACGCCGTCTGGACCGACAAATCCGCTGCTGCGCGTCGTGCGCTGGGCAAGTATGCGCACGAATTGATCGCCTGGGGCGTCAACCGTGGCGGTGCGCTGACCTGGGAGTACTACTTCAAGTTTTCCGGCAGCCGGGCGCCTTTCATCAGCTCGATCTCTCAGGGCACGGCGATCCAAGCGCTCGCAAGGGCTGGCCGAGCGGTGGAGGACGAGCGAATTTTCGCTGCCGCCAAGCAAGCCGTAAATTCGTTTGAGGTTCGAGTGCCCGTCGGGTTGAAGGTTTCTCGCGAGTACGGCTATCACTTCATCGGATACTCGGGAAACCGCCGCGCGTTGATCCTCAACATGTTTCTGCAGTCGCTCGACGGGCTGCACGACTACTCCGTGATCACCGGCGACGAGGGTGCGTGGACGCTCTACCGCGAAGGGCTGAAGGCTGCGCGTCGCGAGACCGTGCTCAGCGACACCGGCGCCTGGTCGCTCTACAGCGTTGGTGGCGGCGAATCGTCGCTGCACTACCACAACCTCTTGACTGGGTTCATCGCGAAACTCTGCGATTCGACGACCGAAGAGGTGTTCTGCAAGACGCGCGCGAAGTTTGATGTGTACAAGACGCGACGCCCGAGGGTGACCTCGGTGAAGAAGCGCTTCAAGCGCGGGCGGATCTACGTGAGCTTCCGACTTTCGAAGGTCTCGACCGTGCGCGTGACCACCAGGGGTGGCGGCACTGCGATCGCAACCGTCGGACGCGGCAAGCGAAAATTCAGTGTCAAACGAGGACGTTCACGCACAATTAACCTATATGTGACCGATCTCGCTGGAAACCGAACGACACTTCGCCGATAAAGGCCATATGCGCTTCAGATCTGAACACCGCCTTCGAAGCGCGCGCTACGTCGCGCTCGCGTTGCTTTTCACGCTCGTGCTTGCCGGCGCGCTGACGCACAGTGCCGCGAACGCGCCGACTGCCGGCGCGGCAACCTCCGTTGACCGCGCGCTCGACCGCATGGCGAAGAAGCGCCAGATCAGCAAGCGCCGCGCCAAGCGGGCCAAGAAGTTGTATAAAAATGCGCGGGTGCTGCGCAAGAAGCTCGGCCGCAAGGCGCGCAGCAAGAAGAAGCGCGCCCAGCTACGCGTGCGCCGCAGGGCGATGAATGCGCAGATCCGGCAGGTCGAGTCGCTGGCGCGCAGGGGCAAACTGAACAGCTCCCGCCTGACGCCCGTCTTCGGCACGCTGCAACAGAACACGCGCTGGTTCAAATCCAACGGCGCGCGCCCGAACGGCACCGATCGTCGCTTCAGGGGCAGCAGGATCATCTTCCAGTACTTCAGCGGCCGCGGCTGGCAGTTTCATCCGCTCAGCAACTTCTCCAAGCTCAACGCGATCTGGACGGTCGACGACCCGGCCTCTCGTCGCGCGCAGCGTGCCTACGCAAAGGAGCTGATCCGCTGGGGCGCCAAGCGCGGCGACGCGCTGGTTTGGGAGTACTACTTCCCCTACGCCGGCAGCCCGGCGCCGTTCATCAGCTCGATCTCGCAGGGCTCCGCGATCCAAGGCCTCGCCCGCGTTGCCTACCGGATGAACAACAAGGCGATCATGCGCGCCGCCAAACGAGGATTGATTCCGTTCAACACCCCCGCGCCGCGTGGACTGCGCGTAAAGCGCGACGGTGGCTACCACTATCTCGGCTACTCCGGCACGAAGAAACAGATCATCCTCAACATGTTCGTGCAGTCGGTCAACGCCGTCCGCGACTACGCGCTGATCGCCGACGACAAAGACGGTCGCGTGCTCTACAAGAAGGGTCTGGCGGCGGCCAACAAGGTTTCGCCGCACTTCGATACCGGCTCCTGGTCGCTCTACAGCCTGCGTGGTCCCAAGTCGAGCCTGCATTACCACCGGCTGACGATCACCTTCCTTACCGCGCTCTGCCGCAGCAGCAAGGAAGACCGCATCTGCAGGACGCGCGACAAGTTTCAGCGCTATCTCGACAAACGCTGAGCCGAAATCGCAGGCTTTGCGCCCGGACGTGGAATAATTCGGCCGGTGACACCGCGCACCATCCTCTACACGGGCAAGGGCGGCGTCGGCAAAACCAGCGTCGCCACCGCCACTGCTCTCGCCTGTGCGAACAGTGGCCTGCGCACGGTCGTGATGAGCACCGACCCGGCGCACAGCCTGAGCGATTCGTTGGGTGAGCAACTCGGCTCGAAGCCTCGCGAGGTCGTGCCGAACCTCTTCGCCCAAGAAGTCCAGGCCAACGAAGAGATGGAGCGGCACTGGTCGTCCGTTCAGAGCTGGCTTACTGAGCTGCTCTCCGACCGCGGCCTCGAACGCATCACCGCCGAGGAGTTGACGGTACCGCCGGGATTTGATGAGCTCTTCGCCCTGCTGCAGATCAAGGAGCACCACGACAGCGGTGACTACGACGTCGTGATCGTCGACTGCGCGCCGACCGGCGAGACGCTCCGCCTGCTGAGCTTTCCGGACGTCGCGAAATGGTGGATCGACAAAGTCTTCCCGTGGGAGAAGCGACTGATCAGCGCCGCGCGCCCGGTCGCCAAGGCGTTCTTGGACATCCCCTTGCCGGACAAGGCCGTCTATGACGAGATCGAACGTCTGGTCGGAAACCTCGTCTCGATGAACGACATCCTCCGCGACCACACGCACACGAGCGTGCGGCTGGTGATGACTCCCGACCGCATGGTGATCAACGAGGCGATGCGCACCTTCACATACCTCAACCTCTACGGCTACCTGACCGACGCGGTCGTCGTCAATCGACTGTTCCCCGAAGAGCTCGACGGTGGCTACTTCGAAGGTTGGCGCGCTACCCAGCAAGAGCACCTGACGGCCGTTCGTGAATCCTTCGAGCCGGTGCCTGTGCTGACCGCGCCTTACTTCGATGAGGAGGTGATCGGCCCAGCCATGTTGGCGAAGCTCGGCACGGAGGTTTTCGACGAAAGTTCAGAACCATCCGCGGTCCTGTTTGACACACTGATCCAGGACATTTCGATCGACGGCGACGAGGCGACCTTGCTGCTTTCGCTTCCGTTCGTCGAGAAGGGAGACATCGGATTGAACAAAATCGGCTTGGAAGTCGTCGTGCGCGTCGGCGATCAGAAGCGCACGATCATGCTGCCCTCCTCCCTGGCCGGTTTCAAGCCCCAGGGCGCGAAGGTAGAGAACGGCCGCCTGCGAGTTGACTTCAAGCGTGCCGAGAAGACCGCCGAGGCCGTCGCATGACCGCCGGATCGCGCAGCAACGGCGGCAATGGATCGCACCCTGGCGGCGGCTACGAGGATTTTGAGCCGCTGATTCGCGACCGCGACGACGCGTTCGCCGGCGATTGGGACAACCCGCGATCCGGGTACGACCCGTACCAAGACTTCGCGGGCGGCGGCGGGTTTTCATCTGCAGGGAGCGGTGATCGGGGCCTCGTGGACGCGATCACGCGGATAATCGAGACCTTGGCCAGCGCCGCGGGCGACTCCCTCGCCCCCGAGACTCGCCAACAACTTGAAAAAGTGCTGCGCGACCTACTGGTCGTGTTGCGAGACGTAATCAACGCAATGATCGAAAGGATCGACAACCGCCGTGAAGATGACTACGAGATCGAGGAAATCCCGATTGACTGAGCCGCGAGGCCGAACTGGTCTGCGGCGAGGTGGCGGGGCCGTTCTCGTTGTCACTGCTGCGGTTGCGCTCTGGGCGTGCGCCGGAGGCGCCAAGTCACCGGAATCGTCCGCGGAGGCGCCGGGCGCGACCGCCAACGCGACGGAACCGGTCGAAACAGCGGTGAGCACGAGTGTTCGTCGTTTTGCGAGCAACGTCAACCAGGCTGTCGGACTTGCCTTCGACAACCGTGGTCGCTTGCTCTACGCCGAAAAAGACAGCGGTAGGATCGTCCGCGTTTCCGGCGGAAAGAAGCGCGTGCTCGCGCGCCTCGGAGTTACAGGTGGTGCTGAGGCCGGATTGCTCGGATTGGCCGGCGATCGTCGCGGCAACGTCTATGCGTACTACACGACCGGCGCCGCGGGTTGCCCGAATCCAACGCGATCCTCTGGCAGTGGCGGTGACATCGACGCGCATTGCGTCTGGTCGTTCAGTCCTTCGCGCGGGCGGCTGCGCGCGAAGAAGCTCGTGTTCTCGAGCAACCACCCGAGCTCTGCGCGCAACCACGTCGGTGGCGGATTGCACTTCGGCCCCGACGGCGCGCTCTACCTCGGCCTCGGCGATCTGGGCGAGAACAGCGATCCGGACCGCGGGCCTGGCCGTGCGCAGAGCCTCGCCGTGCCGTTCGGCAAGATTCTGCGCCTGAACCCGAACGCGACCAACAAGGGAGCGAGCGGCAACCCGAAGACCTGCGGGAACGCAGCCAACAGCAGCCAGCGCAGTATTTCTGACGGGCGCATATTCGCCTGCGGACTGCGCAATCCGTACAGCTTTGACTGGGATTCGCGCAAGCGCCTCTGGGCGATCGACGTCGGTGACAGCTGCGACGAGCTGAACATCATCCGCTCGGGCGTCAACTACGGCTGGGAGCCGCCACGCACCGACTGCGCGGGTAGCGGCGCAGGACGGGTGATCAAGCGCATCAACGGCACGCCGTCAGGAGTCGCGATTTCAAAATCAAGGGCCGCTGGAAGTTGGCGCAACGACGTCTTCTATTGCCTGTTCCTCAGCAGTGAACTGGTTCGCTACGACTCGCGCACGCGACGCGCGACGCCGGTTCGCTCGGCACGCGGTAAGTGCGGCTACGACCTGATCGCCCGCGGCAACTACATCTACATGTCCGACGGCAACGACATCCACCGGATGCGCATCAGGCGCTAGTGGCGAGGGCGCGATGAGTCGGCGGCGACAGAAAAGACCGCAGGACGAGCTTGGTCCGCGAATACTGCTGTTGCCGTTCACTCACTTTCGCCAGCTCGATGGATACCGACGCGTGGCGCTGGTCGGCGCGCTGACGATCGCAATCTGTTCTGTCAGCGGGATTCCCGATTTCGGCTGGCTGGAAGCGACGCAGCTCTTGGTGGCGGTGAGCTGCATACGCCTGCTCGCTCGCGCAATCGAGAGCCGGCCGTTTGCCTGCCCGTTTCACGACGGCACGCTGCTCGCAGTCGGTGGAATGTGGACGGCGATAGTGACGCTGATCAATGCCTTCGATGGCGGCGAAACCCTGACCTCGGTCCTGATCGTGTTCGGCTGCACGGCATTGTTCTTGACCGGCATGCTGCTGCGGTTTGACGACCGGTCGGATTGGTTGGAGTATGAGTAGGAGCGATCGGGTTTTTGCAACCCGAGACACAGATACCATCGCGTGAATGGCGATCGAACCCGTCACCCCGCCGTCGTTCGACGGCGTTGAAAGTGCCGACGCGCTGGCCGCTGGCCTCGAGTCCGTCGGTTACCTGCCCGGCGAGACGACGGCGCTCGTCTCGTTTCTGGCGATGCGCCTCGGCAAGCCGATCCTCGTCGAAGGTCCCGCCGGCGTCGGCAAGACTGAACTCGCGAAAGCGCTGTCGCGTTTCACTGGTCGCGAACTGATCCGCCTGCAGTGTTACGAAGGCGTCGACGAGGCCAAGGCGCTCTACGAATGGAACTACAAGAAGCAGCTCTTGCGCATCCAGGCAGGGTCCGCGCAGTCGGAGGGCAGTGGCACTGAATCTGGAGGCACCTGGGATTCCGTCCAGGACAACATCTTCTCCGAGGAGTTTCTACTGGAGCGCCCGCTGCTGCGCGCGATCGCCTCACCTGAACCGGTCGTGCTGCTGATCGACGAGATCGACAAGACCGACCATGAGTTCGAGGCGCTGCTGCTGGAGATCCTCTCCGACTTTCAGGTTTCGATCCCCGAACTCGGCGTCGTCGAGGCGACCACGCATCCGATCGTGTTGCTGACCAGCAACGACTCGCGTGAGTTGACCGAGGCGCTCAAGCGTCGTTGCCTCTACCTCTGGCTCGACTACCCGGACAACGCCCGCGAGGTCGAGATTGTCCGGCTGCACGTTCCCGAGATCGATCAGCAGGTCGCCGAGCGGCTCGTCGAGGTGATCGACATGGTCCGGCAGCTCGACGTGAAGAAGCCGCCGAGCATCAGCGAGTCGATCGACTGGGCGCGCACACTGATGTTGCTCGGAGCCGACCAGATCGACCAAAAGGTCTTCAACGACACGATGAGCATCATCGTCAAGCACCGCACTGATCTCGACTTGGTCGCCGAGCGCGTCGGCGTAAAGCTGGGCAACGGCAACCTCGGCTGACGAGGCTCGCGGTGTTTGCGAATCCGGCCTGGGCACGATTCACGTCCGGCGGCCCGGAGGGCGAGACCGGCGGCATCCCTCCCCTGCTCGTTGACTTCAGCCGCGAGCTGCGCGACGAGGGTATGGCGGTCGGAACCTCTGAACTGCTCGACGCATTCGGCGCGTTGGGCGAGGTCGATTGGTCGGATCGCGTGCAGTTTCGCGAGGCGCTGGCGACGACGATCGCCAAGTCTCAGCAGGATCGTGAGCTGTTCGAGCTGGTGTTCGATCGCTACTTCTTTCGCGCCGCTGAAGCCGAGGCAGTGCGGCAGGAGCAGTCATCCGAAGGTGGCAACGAGCATCCAGACGGGGCACCGCAGACTGGCGAAGCGCAAGAGGGCCAAGAGACAGACGAAACATCGGCCGACGGCGATCAACAACTCGACGCCGACGCGTTGCGCGACGCGATCATGGAGGCGCTCGCCCGCGAGGACGACGACGCATTGCGTGACCTCGCCCGCCTCGCGGTGATGACCCTCGCCGGTGGAGCCGGGAGCGGCGTGATCGGCGTCGACGTGCAGCGTGTGCGACGTTCGCTACAACTGCGTTCGCAGGATCTTCCCGGCGGCGAGGCCGGCGAGCAACTGCGCGGGCAGCTCCAGACCTTTGAACAGAACGTGCGTCGCGAGCTGGAAGCGCGGCTGATCGCCAACACCGGCAAGCTGCCGACCGCCCGCCCGTTGAACGAACTCAACCGCGCCCTGCCGAGCGGAGGATCGGCAGATCTCGCCGCCGTGCATCGCTCGGTGAAGATGCTCAAGCGAGCGATGGCCACGCAGGGTCTTGAGCAGCGTGGACACCAACGCGGCGGGCCGATCGACGTGCGCTCAACGATGCGATCTTCACTCGAGACCGGCGGTGTACCGCTCGACCTCAAGTACAAGCCACACAGGCCGCGGCGCCCCGAGCTGTTCGTGCTCTGCGACGTCTCGACCTCCGTGACCAGCGCGAGCACCTTCTTTCTCTCGATCCTGCACGCGCTGCACGACTCGTTCAAGCGCCTGCGCACATTCGTCTTCATCGAGCGCGTCGCCGAAGTGACCGAGGTCTTCGAAAACGAGCGATCGTTCCGCGACGCCTCGGAGAAGATCTCCAACACGGCCGGCGTCGCCGACATCTCCGGCTACACCGACTACGGCCGCGTGTGGCTCGACTTCAACGAGCAGGTCACAGCCGACCTCGGACCGCGATCGACCGTGATCGTCCTGGGCGACGCGCGCACCAACGGTCGCGACCCGCGCGCCGACTTGTTTGGCCTGGTCACGGCGAAGGCCGGTCGCAGCTTTTGGCTGAATCCCGAACCGCGGCTCTACTGGAACTACGGCGACTCCGTGATCGGCGTGTATGAAGAGTTCTGCAACGGCGTCTTTGAGTGCTGGACGAGCAAACAGCTCGAGGAGTTCGTGCGCGAGCTGACGGCGGTTCCGCGTTGACGCGCGTGCTCGGTTAGACTTGCCCTAAGCAGTACCCGCCAGGGGAGCTCACGGCAAAGTGGGCTGAGATCGTGGATTGACGTGCCTCTCAAAGGCACAGTCGCCGTCGCGGACCCTTAGAACCTGTGGGGTAATTCCCGCGAAGGAAGCATTAGATGTACACGTCCAAGCAGTCATTGGCAGCCGCAAAGTTCGCGGATCTGTCGCTGACCTATACGTCTCGCGGAACGCCAGTAGTGGCCCTGTCGGGCTTCGATCTGACCGTTGGCGCGGGCGAACGTGTTGCGGTCGTCGGCCCCTCCGGCTGTGGCAAGTCGAGCCTGCTCGCGATCGCTGCCGGCCTGATTGAGCCGACCTCGGGAACGGCCGAGATCGAGGAGGCCGTCGCACTGATGCCGCAGCGCGATCTTCTAGTGCCTTGGCGTTCAGCGCTGCGAAATGCGGCGCTGGCGCTTGAAGCCCAGGGCACGCCGCGCGCCGAGGCGATCGCCGCCGCCGAGCCGTTGTTCGAACGCTTCGGACTAGCCGGTTTTGAGAACTCGCGCACCTGGGAGCTTTCCGGCGGCATGCGCCAGCGGGTCGCGTTCCTGCGCACGATGCTTGCCGGCCGCCCGCTGCTCGCGCTCGACGAGCCGTTCGGCGCGCTCGACTCGATCACGCGCGGACAGATGCAGGAGTGGCTGCTCGGTGCGCTCGCCGCGGAACCGCGAACGCTGTTGCTGGTCACGCACGACATCGACGAGGCGCTCGCGCTCTGCTCGCGCGTAGTGATCGTCACGCCGCGACCGGGGAGCGTTGCCGCCGAACTGTCCGTCGAGCGACCGGAGGGATCGACTCGTTCGGAGTGGATCACTTCGCCCGAGTTTGCTGCCGCCAAGGCGTCGGCGCTGGAGGCGTTGTCATGAATGACGAACCTCGCTCGCGCACGCTGCGCATGCTCAGCCCGATCTTCGCGTTCGTCGTGCTGATCATCTGCTGGGAGCTCTTCGCGCGCTACGCGGGGCTCGACAATCTGCTCGTCTCCGGGCCACTCGACGTTGTCGAAGCCTTCGGCGACGAGAGCGATCTGCTTGTGGAGGCCACATGGATCACCGCGCAGGAAGCTGTGATCGGATTGTTCATGGCCTGCGTGGTCGGGATCTCGATCGGCGTGATTCTGCACCTCTCTCCCCTCCTGCGCGACGCCACGCTGCCGGTCGTCGTCGCCTCGCAGGCGGTGCCGACCGTCGTGCTCGCGCCGCTGCTCGTGATCGCCTTCGGGTTCGGCATCACGACGAAGATTTTCATCGTCGCGTTGGCGTGCTTCTTCCCGATCGTGATCGGGACGTTCGACGGTCTGCGCAGCGCCGACCCGCAGCTTCTGAATCTTTTACGCTCGCTCGGAGCCGGGCGCATGCGCGTGCTGCGACTGGCAGAGCTGCCCGCCGCGCTGCCGCGCATGCTCAGTGGTATCCGCATCGCGGCGACCTGGGCCTTCATCGCTGCCGTCTTCGCCGAATACGCCGGCTCGCAAGGCGGGCTCGGATACCTGATCGCGCGCGGCACGCCGAGCTTCGAAACCTCGCGCGTCTACGCGGCAATCCTGATTCTCACAGCTGCCTCACTGACCCTCTACGGCCTGATGGCACTCCTCGAACGCAAGCTCGTTCCGTGGGAGCGCCACGCCGCCAACCAACGTTGAATCCAGACCGTTTGACAACCCCCACCAACAAGGAGACCACCTTGCCCCGTCGTTCGCCAGCAACCCGCCTGCTCGCGCTGTTCCTATTCAGCGCAATCCTCGCCATCGCCGCCGGCTGTGGCGAAAAAGAAGAAACCGTCAATCCCGACGAGGTCCGCAACGACCGCCTCGTCGTGCTGCTCGACTGGTACCCGAACGCAAACCACGCGGGCATCTACCAAGCTGTCGAGGACGGCAGCTTCGACAAGCGCGCCCTGCAGGTTGAGCCGCAGGTGCCTTCGGATGCTGCCGCGATCATCAAGCAGGTGGCGGCCGGTCGCGCAGACCTCGGCCTGACCTACGCGAGCTACGTGCTCGACGCCCGCGAGAACGGGGCAAAAATCAAGGCGATCGGCGCAGTCGTAAACCGACCGCTCAACTCGATCATCTGGCTGAAGAAGTCCGGGATCAAGTCGATCAAGGGGCTGCGCGGAAAGACCGTCGGCGTCTCCGGTGACGGCGAGTCGAACACGCTGAACACGATTCTCGCCGCAAACGGTGTGCCAAAGGGTTCGGTCAAGCAGATCAACGTGAACATGGACCTGCAGCCCGCGTTGGTCAGCCGCAAGGTCGACGCGACGATCACTGGCTACTGGAACGTCGAAGGCGTTCAACTCAAACAGGCCAAGCGGCCTGCGACTGTGATTCCCGTGGACGAGGCCGGAGTGCCGACCTACGACGAGCTAGTCGTGATTGCCAAGGAGGACAACCTCAAGGACACCCGCCGCACCGAGACCTACCGCCGATTCTTCGCCGGGCTGGAAGAGGGCACCAAGAACGCCGTCGACGACCCAGCGGCGGCATTCGAGGCGCTGTCGAAGAACTACAAGGACATTCAGGAGGATGCCGACTTCTACAAGGCGAGCCTGAAGGTGACGCTGCCGATACTCGCCCAGACCAACATTGGCGACAACCCGTTCGGCTGGATGGATCCGAGCACCTGGTCGAACTACGGCAAATGGATGAAGGACAATGGCGAGCTGACGCAGACCGGCATCAACTACACGGACGCCATCACGAACGATTTCCTTCCGGGCGTACCGCCGACCAATCGGTAGGCGCTCAGCCCGGCCGCCGTCAACTGCCGACCATTGCCTTCAGGACGAAGAATGATGGTCGGCAGTTTTAGGTAATTGCGGCAGCTGCCGATACGAAAACCTGCATTGCAATCGACCGCGGTCGGCATTACTCTCCAGTAACCGACCGGGGCATCGCAGTATCAGCAACACAAGTACGCAGGGCAGACAATTGAGGTCGGAACTGAGCGCGGCCAGGACACCGCGGAAGGAGACTTGACGAATGTCGAGCATTTCACGCTCGCTGCGTCACGCACTCATATTTGGCGCAGTATTGGCGGCATTCGCGCTGCCGGCCGCCGCACGCGCCGACACAGTCACCTCCACGATTGAGCCGCCGGTGTTTTCGCTCGGCAGCATCGACGGCGTGGCCGGTTGGTCGAGCTTTGGCGTCGCCGGTTTCGGTTGCGCGATCTACGACCACCGGGTGTCGTCGCTCTCGGCGGTCGGCCTGAACATGAACTCGACGTATGCGAAGACTTTCGGCAGCCGCGCGCTGCGCATCAGCAACGGCGTCACCAGCGGTTGCTTCAGCGACCAGACGTTCAGCCCGTCGGTCCCGAACGAAGCCGGCGAGGCCGCTGCCGCGTCATACGGGTTCTCCGGTGGCGAGCGGCAGAGTTGGTTCGAGTCTGCGTTCACGATCGCCAGCGCCAATCCGATATTGCCCCAGCTCGGTCTTTCGATGAGCGTCAGCCCAGACCGCGGCGATGGCGCGCGCATGAGTTACCTGCGATTCGAGGATCGGCCAGCGGGAATCGCCGTGTTCTTCGACGACTTCGATGCGAGCGTGTCTGAGTTTCGCGACATCCAGATCGCCACGCTCGATCGCAGCATCCCCCATCGCGTGAAGTTTCGGATCGATTTCGAGGATGGTCCCGGCAACGATCGCGTAAAGATCACGATTGATGGCGCCGATGTCTCGCCGCCAAACGCGACGACCTGGGAGGACTACTCGCGGTTGCTCGGCGACCAGCCGCCGACCGTCGACTCGCTGCTTTTCCGCACCAGCGGCACGGCTTCGTTGCTTGCACTGGGCGGCGGCTTTTTGATCGACAACGTCGCAACCACGACGCCTGCTGTGGGTGCAACCGGCCCGCCGGGCGAGCCCGGAAACGACGGCGTGCCGGGCCCGGCCGGCCCATCGGGTACGGACCCGACCGGCGCAGGCGGCGGGATTTCGGCGGATGAACCACTGACTGCGAAGGCCTCGACGCGACTGGCACCGAAAAAACTCCGCCGTCGCGGTTCGCGCGTGCGCGTTCCGTTGTTGTGCGTGACCGCTGACGACTCGCACTGTATTGGGACTATCGAGATCCGCAATCGCTCGCGGCGCTTGATCTCATCGCGCGGATTCTCGCTGAAGGCGGGTCGGCGCACACTGAGTCTGCGGACGACCAGGAAGGTCCGTAAAAACTCCCGCGTTCGAGTGACCATTCGCACCTATCAGCCGAACGGCGATACCTGGCGAACGACAAAGTACCGCCGAGTTCGCTGAACGCGCCCGCCGCGCCATCTGAGCGCGGATACCCGCGCGCCGCCTTCAAAGATCGTGAAACCCGCAGACCCGACAGGCAAGGGCTAGTGCGCCGCATGCCCTGTCCAAGCGGCGCGCTGCATGGACAGGGCATGCGGCAAAATCTCGCTCAACCATGGGCCTATTCCATGCAACAGCGAAAAGGATTGAAGCGAAGCGCGGATTGAATTTGGGCCGTGGCCGGATCGGGGCGTTGCGCGCGCGAGTTAATCGTGCGCGGAGTCCGGACGGCTCAGCGGTTGCCGTTGCCCTTGAGCAGGTGCACGTCGATCAAGAAGGACTGTGACTGCAGGATGTCCTTCTTGCGGCGTCGGGACAACCCGGGCGTCGGTTTGGCCATATTTTTGGCGACCGCAGCCACCGCGATCGTTGCCGCGCCGGCGACCACACCACCTGCCGTGGCGACCGCGACCGAGCGGACCGCCAACTCGCGGTCGGACTTCTTCGCCACTGCGCGTACATCGGCAGCTTCGGGCACAGCCGCACTGCGCGGGATCGCTGCGTTGCCGGGCGCGTTGCCGGGTGTGGCGTTTGGCTCGTCGCCCTCAGCAACCTCCGCGTCGATCACGATTTCTTCCTCGATCGAGCTGGATGACCGGCTGAAGGGCGCGGAGAAATTCATCCCCGCAGTCTAACCATCGATCTGGCCGGTGAACCCGCCACTTGACAGACGTTCTTATAACCGGTACAGTTGTACCACTTCGGCGGCGAACTATCTGCCGCCAGACATCAATGGAGGGGGACCATGGATTCAGATTCACGCCGCAGGCTGCGGCAAAAAGCGCTCGTCGTCGCAATCGGCGGCCTGCTGGCGATGCTCGCCTTGGCTACTGCCGGCCCGGCTGCAGCGATCACCGAGCCCGACGCCGATTCGTTCTATGACGCGCCGGCGAACATCGCCGCGAAATCGCCCGGCACGATCCTCAGGCAGCGATCGGTCACGACGCGCGGGCTGGGGATCCCGCTCCCGGTCAGGACAACTCAGATGCTCGTTCGTTCGACCAACGCAAAGGGTCAGCCGACGACGGTCGTGACGACGCTGATGGTTCCGTTGACCTGGTCGTTTGGGAAGCGCCCACTGCTCTCGTACCAACCGGCGATCGACAGCCTCGGCGACCAATGCAATCCGTCCTACACGCTGAGAACCGGGTTGGAGAAAGAGCTGCCGTTGATGGCGATGGGCCTGCTCAAGGGATGGGCCGTCGTCGTCACTGACTACCAAGGTCCCAATGACGCGTTCGCTGCCGGCCGGATGGAAGGCCAAGGCGTGCTCGACGGCATACGGGCCGCGCAGAAGCTCTCGACGGCGAGACTTTCCGGCACCAAAGTCGGTCTCTGGGGCTACTCGGGCGGCGGCCTGGCGTCGGGCTGGGCGGCAGAACTCGCGCCGAGCTATGCGCCGGAGCTGAAGATCGTCGGCCTCGCCGCCGGCGGCATGCCGTCCGACCTCCAGGCCGCCGGGCTGCAGATGGACGAGGGACCGTTCGCGGGATTGTTTCTAGCCGCGGCAGTCGGACTCAGTCGTGAGTATCCCGAACTGTTGGCGATCCTCAACCCGCGCGGAATGAAGTTGATTGAGGCGATGGACGACATGTGCCTGATCGAGGAGGTCGCTTCCGGTCTGTTCAAGAAGCTGCGCGACCACACGACCGTTCCCGACCCATTGCACGATCCGGTCGTCACCAATGTGCTCGATCTGAACAAGATGGGCGTCGGCGCCAGCGCTCCAAGAACGCCGGTATTTCTTTACCACTCGGCGTTCGACGAGCTGATTCCATACTCGAGTGCGCAAGCAGTTCGCGGTCGGTGGTGCCGAAACGGTACGCGGGTGAAGTTCAAGACCGATTATCTGAGCGAGCACAACATCCTCGCCGTGACAGGCGGCCCGGCAGCCGTCGCATATCTCGCAGATCGATTCAGAGGTGCCACTCCCCCCAGCAACTGTTGACCACTTCAATCCCTGTCGGTGAGGCCCGCGAAGCGTTTCCGCAGCTCATCCTCGTCCATCACACTGGCCACCAAGTGCGCGCGCAGCGCGTTGTACAGCCCGGAGATGTCGGCATCTCGACCGCGCGAGCGGGCCATTCGGTGCAGGGCGAAGCCGTCGATGATCGCGATCACGCCCTCGGCGGCGAGCTGCGGATCGCGCACGCCAACACCTGCAAGCGTCGCGGCGGCGAGCCCCTCAAACGAAGCGAGCGCCTCCTCGACCGGAGCGCGCATTGCCGGGGTACGACTGGCTTCGAGGTAGAACTCGAAAAGGCTGAGCACGGCTTCTTCAGGGCGATCGACCAACGTTGCGAGCAGTCGATCGACGAACTTTGCGTCGAGATCGCCGCTGCTGCGAACGCTCTCTGTAAGGGCGTTCATCTCTGCAACGCGCTCGGCGACGTGCATTTGAAGTGCCTGCTCGATCATCTCCTCGCGAGAAGTGAAGTAGTAGGTCGTCGACGCAACAGGCAGATTCGCGTACTCGGCGACGGCGCGATGCGTGACGCCTTTGGTGCCGTGCTCGGCCATCACAGCGACCGTGGCTCGCAGCAACTCCTCGCGTCGCCGCCTGCTGCGCTCTTGACTGGGCTTTGTCGAGATCGCCACCGCCGAGCTATCCCAACTCGCGTTCGTAGAGCCTGAAACGCTTGATAACGGTGCAGCCGAGCGCCTCGGCGGATTTGTTCATCGGGCGATTGTTCTCGAGAATCCAGCCCATCGTGCCGCCGACGACACCGGTTCGTTCGGCGGCATCGAGGTGCTCGATGTAGAGCTTTGCCGCCAGCCCGGTGGTGCGATAGCGCTGCTTGACACCCAGCGCGAAGACGCGCACGCGGTCGATCTTGCGGCGATACCAGAGAAACTTCAGCCAGCCGAACGGCAGCAGTCGTCCGTTGAGGTGCTTGAGCACTTGGTTGTAGTCCGGCAGTGTCAGCGCCGCACCAGCATTGTCGCCGTCATTGGCGACGATCACGAACGCCCAGTTCTTGTCAAGGATCGGCAACAACGTCTTTGCGTAGTGGCGCACCTCCTTGTCGGTCAGCGGCACGAAGCCCCAGTTCTTCTCCCAGGACTCGTTGTAGATGTCGAGGAAGCGATCGACGTCGGCGTTGAGCGTGCGGCGCGAGAAGCGTTTGAAGCGGTAGCTCGACTCATCGACGCGGTCGGCCGCGATGTAGACCGCCGGGCGCACCTTTTCCTTGTCGGTGATCTCCATCTTGTACATCAGTAGGTCCATAGCCTTCGCGAATCCCGCGCCCTCGAAGATCTCTGGGTAGTAGCGCTTCGTGTACGGCTCGAGGATCGACGGCGGGATCTCGAAACCATCGATCAACACGCCGCACTCGTCGTTGGTCGTGTAGCTGAAGGGCCCGACCATGCGATCACGCCCGCGCTCGCGCAGCCACTGCTCGGCGGCGCCGAACAATGCCGTCGCCGCCTCGACGTCGTGCTCGCATTCGAACCAGCCGAACAGTCCCCAGTCGTTGCCCTGGAACTCGTTGAAGTTGTGGTCGATGTGGGCACTGATGCGACCAACGACGCGATCGCCGCGGCGGGCGAGAAAGAACTCGGCCTCGGAGTGCTCGAACCAGGGGTTCTTCTTGCGGTTGAGCTGATCCTTGATGTCCATCCGCAGCGGTGCCACCCACAGCGGATCGTCTGCGTAGAGCCTGTATGGGAGGTCGATGAAGGCTTTGAGGTCGGCCTTTCCCCGAACGGCCGCAACGTCGATAGGATCGCTCACGCGGTGGACTCTACAAGCACCACAGACGCGCCCGACATCGACGGCGGCGGCGCTCCGAGCGGCCCGGCGGTCGACCTCTTCGAGCGCGCTCGCAATCACGAGCGCGCCGAGATCATCGCTGCTGCGCGCGAGCACGACATGCTGCCGTTCTTCAGGCTGCTCGAAGGCCCGGCCGGGCCGGTCGTGCAGATGGAGGGCCGTGAGCGCGTGATGCTCGGCTCGAACAACTACCTTGGACTGACCGGCGACGATCGCGTGATTGCCGGCGCGCGCGACGCGCTCGACAAGTTCGGCACGGCGCTGACGGGTTCGCGACTGCTCAACGGCACGATCGACATCCACACCGAGCTCGAGCGCGAGATCGCCGACTGGATGGGCACCGGCGACGCGATCGTCTTCACCACCGGCTATCAAGCCAATCTCGGCGCACTCTCTGCCCTGCTTGAGGCATCTGACACCGTAATTTGTGATGCCGGCGACCACGCTTCGCTACTCGACGGAATCGCCCTTTCCGGCGCGAAGGTGCGGCCGTTTCGCCACGGCAGGCTGGACAAGCTCGAAACGATGCTCGACCGCGCCCAGAGCGATGGCGGCGGCGTACTCGTGGTCGTGGACGGCGTCTATTCGATGGAGGGCGACATCGGCGATCTGCCGTTGATCGCAGAACTGACCAAGAAATACGGCGCGCGACTGATGGTCGATGAGGCTCACGGCGTGGGAGTGCTCGGCGAACGCGGAGCGGGAGCGTGCGAACTACTCGGCATCGAAGACCGTGTCGACCTGCGTATGGGCACCTTCTCGAAGTCGCTCGCCAGCTGCGGCGGTTTCATCGCCGGCGACGCCGAGATCATCGACTTTCTTCGTTTGCACGCACGGTCGTTCCTGTTCACCGCGAGCGCCGTACCGGCGGCGATCGGCTCGGCGCTCGCCGCCGTCAAAGTCGCCAAGACCGACGAGGGCAAAGCACTGATGGCACGCGTGCTGGCGAACGCCGAGTATCTCTGGACGACGCTCAACGACGCGAACGTGCGAGTGGTCGACCCGGGCATGGAGCTGGCCGAGAAGTACGCGATCAAGCCCTACACCCCGATCGTGCCGATCCTCGTCGGCGAGGATTGGGAGGCCGGATTGGTCTGGAAAGAGCTATACGACGCCGGTGTGTACGCGAATGTCGCGATGTACCCGGCAGTGCCACGCGGAGGCGCCTTGCTGCGCACAAGCGTGATGGCGACGCACGAAAAGGCGCACCTCGACCAGGCGATCGAGGCGATCCTGAAGGTTGCCGAAGCTCACCCGGCGATGCTTCGAGCAGGCTGATCCCCGGTTTGGTTTAGGTTCGTTGGGGCGAGCACCCGCGTTGTGTCACAGCGAATATGTGCGGCTTGACGTGCGCATCGGACGTACTTTGATTGTCCAATTTTTCACAAACTATCCGGGGCACAATTTTCCCGCTCTAAGCGAGTTTTAAAAACGCCGGAGTTACAAAATCGAAACAATCCTGCGTATGGTGATCGCTCCGACACGGTCTCAGGCGTCCGCAGGTTGGACAGCCAGTTGGAAACAAGCCGGGCGCAGGTAGCCGGGTGCGAGTAGCCAGGGGACCATCTATCGAAGATGCGTGATCGATGCCGGCGGGTGGCCGGGCGGTCCCGCGCGCTCCGATCGATGGCGGCGAACGCGAATTGCCGTGCCGGAACTGCTGTGAAGTGTGACCCGTAAACATCGGACTAGGGAGGAAAAACAAAGTGGAGAATTCGGCACCGTCAGCGAGGACCAACGGTCGATCCAATGGCCGCCAGAACATGCGTGCTCTTGAGCAGGCAAACCGGATCAGACTTGCCCGCGCCGAGCTGAAACGCCGGATCGCCCGAGGCGATGTGGGAGTCGCCGAGGTACTTCTCGATCCATCAGACGAAATCGCCGGCATGGAGATTTCTGAATTGCTCACAAGCCAGAAACGATGGGGCTCGACCCGTTGCGCCAAATTCATGGACTCGATCGGTCTACAAGAGACGAAAACGATCAGGTCATTGACCGAGCGGCAGCGCTCGGCAATGGCAGCCGTTCTGCAGGCCGGACGCCCTGCACCAGACCTCGCGGCAGCGGTCGTGTACCGCGCCGCCGCATAAAGCCCCTCAGCGCGCCGGGCGGATCATCCCCAGTGATGATCCGCCCGGATTCGCGTTAGGGTCTTTCAGGTGAGTTCCTTCGATCCAGAATCGCCCGCCGGCGATGCCCCCGCAGCCCCTCGGGCCGAATCGGCCGACGACGCTCCGGTGCTTCGTCTCGGCGGGATTCACCACCTTACGGCGATTTGTTCGAACCTCGAGCGCACGGTTAGCTTCTACCGCGACCTCTTGGGCATGAGCTTGCTCAAGCAGTCGGTGAACGAAGACGATCCCGGTGCACGCCACTTCTACTTCGGTGACGCCGAAGCCTCGCCCGGGTCGATCATCACATTCATGGAGTACCCGAACATGGAGGAGGGCAACGTTGGGGTCGGCATCGTGCACCATTTCGCACTTCGTACCGGCTCGCTGGCCGAGCTTGACGGTTGGTACAAGCACCTGACCGACCACGGCGTGCAGTGCACCGAGCCGCTGAACAGGACGTACTACAGCTCGATCTACTTCCGCGATCCCGACGGCAACATCGTTGAGATCGCCACCGACGGTCCCGGCATCGTCATCGACTGACCGCGTTTATTGGCCCGGTCGCAGCTCATGTGGAGCTGGCTGGGCAATTGGCTGGGAGCTAGCTCGAGGGGGCGATTGAAGAACCGCCGCCGCCCGCAAAGAACGTGAACCAGATGCCGAACGCGGCGAGTGCGATGCCAACGCTGATCACCAAGACCGGCTCGAGCGGCGTGCGCTTGGGTTTGCGATCGTTCAACTCGACGTATTCCTCGTACCAGTTGCGGTTGAGGACACCGAGAACCTTTATCAAGGCGACGATCGTCGCGAGAGCGCCGACGCCCATCACAAGGATCGCCAGGCCGAGCGAATCGGCCGAAGCCTTGACCTGAGATCCGATCCACAGCCAGCCACCGGGAACGCCGACCCACATCGTCACGCCGACGATGAACATGCCAATCGCATTGCCGCGCATGCGCGGTGATTTCACTTCAGTCTGCTGCATCGAGACTGCCCGTGTACTCCCAGTTGCCATTTGCAAAACTCCCCCAAGTTTGAACTCGCCATCGAATGATGTAAAGCTCCGCTTGGAGAAAAGTAGCGCATAACCCGTTTGGTCGTGAATTCAGAGTACGTCGATCAAAGCACACCGCGACCGTCGGCGCGACGAATGTAGTCCCGTCGCAACGCTGGAAACAGCAATGCGAAGACGCCGATCGCGATAGCGGCGCGGATGCCGATCCCAATCGTGAACAACGTCGTGCTGCCGATCAACGCCAGCAGAGCGACGATGCCGGCGAGCATGCCGGCGTGCGGCCGATAGCCATTGAAGTGTTCGCGGAGAATCGTGTCGAGGCCCCCGATACACGCGAGCACGACACCGGCGCCAATCAGACCGCGCCCGGCATTTCCTCCGATCAGCGCACCGACGATCAGGAGCACGATGCCGCTGAAAATCGCCAACTCCATCAACGGAAAGGGATCCCACGGCGCCTTTGGTCGCTCCTTGATCTTCGCCTCGGCAACACTCGAAGCCGCGTCGGCGCGTGCTTTCATGCGCTGTCGGCTCTGCTTGGCGCGCGAAGTCCCCGGGTCGACATCCGCCTCGACGGTCTGGCGTTGCTGCTGCCTGCGTGATCGTTTACCCATTGGTTTCGAATGGTTCGAGTAGCTGTCTGGCGGTCTGCGTGCCGAGCTTAACCGTCGTCGTGCTCTGGTCCTCGGACCAGAAAACGCTCGGGCAGCCAGTCACCGCATAGAGCGAAGCCACCGCCCCGTCGCGATCGACGGCAACCGGAAGCGTCCAACCCTGCCGACGAACGACTTCTGCGACTTCGGGCTTGGTGTTGTTGAACGACACGGCCACGACGTTCAGCTTGGGGTCCTGCTCGACGACATCCTGCAAAACGTTGACCTGTTCGATGCACTCGGGCTTTGTCGTGTTCCAGAAGACGATGATCGCGCGACCGTCCAGTTCCTTGCATGAGTTGAACGCATCCGGCAAGTCGACGTCACACGCGGCCGTGGCATCTTCGGCTGCAGCCTGCGCCGTGGTGAAGACGTTTGCATCGCCGTCGAGCTCGCCGAGCGCCAGAGGAGCTGCGAATGCCGGAAGCGGACGGTCGATCAGGTTCTCCGAGCCGACCGGCCGCGAACCACCGAACAGCGTGACCAGCGAAACGACGACGGCGATCAGGAGCAGCGCCGTGAAACCCCTCCAGAAGGCATTCATGGCCCGGTTGGCGCAGGGTCGGACTCGGTCGCGTCAGGCGGTGTTGATTCTGGCTGGGTCGCATCGACGTTGGTCCGTTTCGCGATCGCGCGTTGTTCGGCTCGGCTCTCGGCCCATGCGGTCACCGCTGGAAGCAGCAGGACGGTGCTGGCGAGCGCCACGGCGAGGTCAACCACTGCGACCAACGCGAAGCCCCTGAGCATGTTGATGTCACTCACGGCGAGTGCTGCGAAACCAGCGATCGCGGTCGCGCCCGAAGCGAACACAGCCGGACCGATGCGGCGATAAGAGCGGCGAAAGGCCTGCTCCACGTTGAGCTTGGCGTTGGCCGCGCGCTCGCGCAGGTACTGCAGGTAGATCAAAAGCGTGAACTCGCCGGCGATCGCGATGATGAAAACGCTGAGCGCGGCGGACATCGGGTTGAGCGGAACACGGATCACGAACAACAACAGCGATGCCAACCCCGCCGCGATCGCGACGGAAATGACCGGCGGCAGAGCCTGACGAATGCCGTTCGTGACAGCGACAAGCACCAGGAAAAGCAGCCCGAGCGCAGCGGCGGCGATCAGCAGACGTCGCAGTGGATCGCTCAGCGCGCCGCTCGCGTCGGCGGCCTGAGCATTCAGGCCAACGATCGAAACGCTCACGCCCGCTGGTGGTTTGGTCGATTCGATGCGATCACGCATCTTGTCGATCGTCGCCTTCTGGTCGTTCAGCGACTCCTGCTGCAGGCCAAACGCCAACGTCGCCTTCTTGCGGTCCTCCGAGAGCAACCCACGCGTGAAGCCGCCCGACGAACCGAGCAGGTCGCGAATGTTCGCCTTTGTCAGTTCCTGGCCGCGGAAGATCTCCGTCAGCGAGAGCGCCGGACAGAGGTTCGCGTTCTTGCAGCTCGGGCGCTCTCCCTTGTATCCGGCATCGGCAAGCGCCTGTTCCTGGTACTTGCGCATCCAGTCGATCACCTTTGGATTGGTCACGTCCTTGGCCTCGACCAGCACGTCGACCTGGCCGCTCGAACCGGTGAGATTCTGCAACAACTCGGCGTCCTGCACCGCCGGAAGGTTCGACGGCACGAGTTGGCTGATGTCGGTCGAGACCGGCGACAGCAAGCCGGCGCTCCAGCCGATCACGGCGAGCGTCGCGGCGATCGCGAAGGTCTTTGCGGGTCGCACTAGCGAGCGGTCGAACAGTTTGCGCAGTCGCAGCCACTTCGCGGCCCTCTGCGCGGGTTCGCGCTGCGAGCGAGGCTTGGTTGCGCCTCCGGCCCAGCCGAGCGTGGCAAATCCAGCAGTCAGAACGACGACTATCGCGAGCGCCACGCCGACAACCAGCAGCAGACCGAATCCACGGACCAACGGCACCGGAGAAAGCAACAGCGCCAGCAGAGCGGCGATCGTGGCAGTGGCAGCCGCGAGCACCGGCGGTCCGCCGCCGGCTGCAGCAGAGCGAACCGCCTCCTCGGGTTCCTCCCCCTCCCGCATCGCCCGATCGGCGCGGGCGTGGAACTGAATCGCGTAGTCGACGGCCAACCCGACGAGCACGGGCAGCACCGCTACCGCACCGACGCCGATCGCCGAACCGGACAGCGCCAACAGGCCGTACGTCATCGCGGCCGCCATCAAAGCGAGCGCCAGCGGAAGCAGCCGCAACTCGGCCGGGAACACGATCAGCAATGCGATCGCCATCACGATCAGGGCGGCGATCAGCAGCGTCACGATCGCGGTCTCGATCGAATCCTGGATACCGGTCAACACCACCGGCGCGCCGGTGACGATGTACTGACCGTTGTCCAGCTGGTATTTGGCGTCGGCGGTCGCGCGCTTGACGAGGTCAACTGCCTCGGCACGTTGCGCGGGAGTCATGTCCGGTCGCAGGCGTACCTGGATCAGCGCTGTGTTTTTGTTCGGGAAGATGTAGCCCCAACGGCTCTTCGGCACGTCCGAACCGCTGACCGGGTCGAATATCAGCTGCGCGACGAACGCCGGGTTGTCGAGCCGCGGCGGGTCGGTCGGACTGAGTCCATATTCACTACCCAACTGGAGCGCGTACTTGAGCATTTCGAGACGCGCGATGTCGTTGGCGGCGTCGCGCACCCGCTCCTGCTCCTCAACGGATTTACCCTGCCGTTTGGCGATCTCGGCGGCGGCCTCCCCCGCCTCCCTACCTTCACGCTGCGCACGCTTGATCAGCTTGCTCGAGGACGCGTTGATCGACTCGGCTGCCGTGTTGACGAACGTGCCGGGGCCGTAGACCGCAACGGCAGGCTTGAACTCGCCGATCTCTTTGCAGATCTGCGGGATGTTCTGGGCCGCCTTGGCCTCGTTGGGGATGTTTCCGGAGAGGCAACCTTCGAGCCCCGCGAGCACGCCGAGATCCTTGCCGAGCACCATTTTCGGCAGATCACCCTTGGCGACGATGAATATCGGATCGCCGCCGAATTCGGCTGCCCAGCGTTCCGTGGCCTTGTACGTGTCCGAGCTGGTTCCGGTGATCGATTCAACGCCGGTGTCCGGAGACAATCGCAGCGCGCCGAGCGCACCTGCGAGTGCGACGAGGCCGACCAGCGCGATCACGACTGGCGGTTTCTTCAGTGACAGGCGGGCGGCGCCGGATGCCGTCCGTTGAAATAAATTCGGGAGATTCACTGATCTGAACCTCGCTCGTGCTCGACGGTGCCCGCGCCGCGCCTACGGCGTGGTGGCTTCGGTCACATGCGGGAACATGTTCGAGCCGTTGAGGTCGAAGGTGGCTTGCTGGTCGCAGTTGGGTGCCGGCAAGTTGCCCGGCGCCTCGCCGGCGTAAACGACCTGATTCAAAAGGTCATAGAGCGGCACTTGGGCCCCTGCGGGATTCTTGTAGGCGAGGTTGCCGGTGTAGAGCGAGGTGTCCGGGTTGAGCTCGGGCACGGCGATCGTGCCGCACGGACTTTGATCGAACACCTGTAGCCCCTGGGCGAGTCGCGCCATCCAACCAGGTCGCGGATAGGCGTTGCTTCGCGTCTTGACGGACTTGTTCGGGTAGTAGGCAAGGTTGTCCGGCGTCAGCGAGACGAACGCGCGCAGGTAGTGGCCGCTCTCGGTCTGTCCAGACTTTGGATTCGATGGCGTGAACTGCGCCTGCGATGCAGCCGCGTCGTTGGCGGCGAACGCAGTGATCTCCTGCTGGTAGTAGCCGACGAACTGAAGAACCGGGTTGAGGTTGCGCAAGAACGGATCCAGTTGCGCGAGCGTCGGCTGTGCCAGCTTCAGAAATTCATCGGTCGCCGGCAGACCGCGGTCGGCCTTGTCGAGCATCGGCTCGAGGTTGTTGACGATCGCGCGAGCATCCTGCGTGACCTTCACGGATTTCTTCATGATCGCCGATGACGCGTCGGCGAAGTCACTAGTGTTCTTGATCAAGTTTTGAGTGCCGTCGGCGAACTCTTCGAACTGCTCGATCGTTTTCCGCGTCTCCCTGAGAAAGGCGGGAAACTCATTGAACGTCTCGGTCAGTTGCTGGCTGCGATTGGCCGTCACTCTGAGCAGGCGGTTGGACGTCAGAATCAGCTGCGTCAGTTGCCCGGGTCGACTGTCGATCGCCTCGAAAATGTCTGCGGTGTTGGCGAAGACTTTGCTGAGCGCTTTGTCCTGCCGGCGGAGCACGGTCATCAAGTCGTTGGAATCGGAGAGGAACATCGGAAGCACCCCGAACGCCTGATTGAGGTCGTCTCCGCGCCCCTTGACGGCAGTTGATTGCCCAACGAGCCAGTCGCCGAAAGCCTCGCGCGTGGCCGGGTTGAACGTACGGATCACTTCATCGAGTTCGACCTGGGGTGAAATCTGCACCTTCGAAATACGGCCGTTCTCGGGTATCGTCGGCAGCCCCTTGGTGCCGGGCGTCATCTCGACGTAGGTCTCACCGAGCAGCGTCTTGTTGCGCAGAATCGCGCGAACGTCTTCGGGCAGTGGCGCGTAGCGCGACTGAATTTCGATCGTCGCATCGGTGCGACCGTCCTTGGGCTCGATCTTCTTGACCTTGCCGACGGTCACGCCGGAGATCCGTACGTCCGCCTCGGTCGCAAGCTGAACTGCCTCGTCGAACGACATCGTGACGCGATACCCCTGCGGCTTCAACGGCACGGCACCGCCGAACGAGACCCACAGGAAGAGAATCAACGAAAAGCACGAGAACGCGAACACGACCATCGCGGTCAACTGGGCTGGGCTGGGAGCGCGCTTGATCATCAGGCACACGGTCCCTTCGGTGTCTTCGGCAGTCCCGTCAGGCCGAGCAGCGTGGTGAGAACAGGGTTGTTTCCGTTCGCGGCAAGACCGACAGGTTGGTAGGAGCAGTTGTCACCGAGCAATGCGCCCGCTTGGATGGCGCCGTTCGCGTCTGCGCGGTTGAACGCGGAGGCAGACAGGTGGTTGAACCATGAGAGCCAATAGAGGTATCCCTCTTCGGAGCCCTTCGGGTTGTAGGCAACGATGTTCAGCAGGTTGTTGAACGAGGTGGTGGCGCGGGTGGCGTTTGGCGTGAGCGAGGCGAATCCCTTGGCCGTCGGATTGAGCTGCGCGAGCAGTGGCTGCGAGTCGATCGCGAGCGGCCGGAATGAGTCACGCGTGACCTTCGTCTGATCCTTGAAGAATGGGCGCAATGACTTGAGCGAGACGCCGAGGTCCTCGGCGAGTGGCTGAAGCTCCTCGAACGCGACGGCGGAGTCCTCGATCACCTGCTGGGATGCCTCGGCGGCGTCTGCGGTCGCACCAAAAGCTCCCGGCACCTTCTGGATGATCTGACGAATCGCCTCCTGCTCGCTCGCCCACGTCTGGAACGTCGCCGAAGACGAATCGATCAACGAGGCAAACGCATCGCTGTTGTCACCGAGCTCTTTGGCCAGCAGCGCCAAGTTCGTGATCGCGCGCTTGATGTTCTTGCGGCGCTTTTCGAGCTGCTTGACGATCTTCACGCCGTACTTACCGGTGGCCGGGAATCGTTTGAAACCGTCGCGAAGGTTGCCGCCCTGACCGGCAAGACCCTCACCTGCGCCGGTGAGCAGCGCCTGGAAGTAGTCGCGCGTATCGGCGTCCAGAACCGCGAGGAACTCGTCGAAGTTCACCGTCGGCTTCGTGTTCGCCTGCGGAACGACGCCGCCTTCTGGTATTTCGCCCGATGCGGCCGTTCCCGGCTTCATATCGATATACATGTCAGCCAGCGCCGTCTTCGGTCGCAGCGTCAACTGAACGTCGTTGTGGATAGGTGCATGCGCGCGGCGGATCTTCATCTCGACGCGAGCGGCGCCGTTCTTCAGCCGCACCTGTCCGATCTCGCCGACGGGAACTCCGGCGATGTTGACGGTCTGGCCCTGACCGGGCATGACCGCCTGAGCGTTGCTGAACTCAGCCTCGACGGTGTAGAAGTCGGTTCCAAGAACTGGGACCCAGGCCGGCAGGTAGAAGCGCTGGTTCGACAACAGGTAGCCGGCGATGCCGAGTGAAACGATCACCAGCACGACGACTGCGGCCATGTGGATGCCGTACCGCTTCATTGATTTGCGCAGCCCGTGCATTACGGCGTGCTCCCCGGGCTTGGGGCCAGGTTCGGCCGCTGATTCTTGTAGCACGGGACGTCGTTGCGAAGCGTTGGGTTCTTCGACGGCAGCAGCGGGTTGACGCCGATCTGCGGCTGAGCCGCCTTGCCGTACAGCGCGCCGGAGGGAGTCTGGACGTCAGCCGCAGAGCCGGACCCCAGGCGAAGCACGGGGCCGTTGCCGTTGAAGCCCTGCGCGGCGCTGTTCCAGCCGACGAGGGCGTACCAGAACTCTTTGTAGTTTTCCTTGCCGGAGCTGGCGGCGCCGTCCGACAGCGGCGTGTTCAGGGTCGGGAACCAGTTGTTGCTCCAGCATACGGCGATGCGGTTCAGCTGGGTGAACAGTCCGCGTGAGGCACCGGCGGTTTTGGCGAAATTCTCGACTGTGCGCTGGGCCAACGGCGCAGTCTTTCCGAGCTCGTTCTTCGAGAGCAACGCCTGGGTTTGGTTGATCCACGGTCCGGCCTCACGTGCAGTCTCCGGAATCTCCTTCAATTGAGGGGCGATCGTGTCAGACCACTTGGTCAGTGCGGGGAGCAGCTGGTTGAGCTCGCGCAGCGTCGGCTCGGATTCGTAGGCGAGTCTCGAGAACTGCTTCGTCGACTGACGAAGCGCGTCCTCGTCGTCTGCGAACGCACCGATCGTCGTTCCGAAATCAGCGATCAGCGGAACGAGCTGTGCCTCGCGATCGTTGATCGCGGTGTTGAAGTCGCGGAACCCGCGAAGAATCGTCAAGTTGGCGTCCGGGCTGTAGCCGATCAACGCGTCGAACAGCTTCGCTCCGCCGCGGAATCCATCGGGGCCGTAGCGGAACGCGCGGTTGAGCGCCTCGGCACCCGTCAGTTTCTTGACGTCGTCGTCCTGCGTCTTGTTCTCCTCGGGCGTGCCGACGGTGTTGAAGGCCGTCCCGATTTCGGTGAAGATCGACGAGAGACCCTTTCGCGCGTCGCTGTTGACGGCCGCGAGCAACTGATCCAACTGGACCGGTCCACCTGTCTGCGCGACCGGTATCGAACCACCGTCCTTGATCGCCGGCGAGCCGGGCGTGCCCGGCTTGAGGTCGACGAAGGCGTTGCCCTCCAGGAAGATTCGGAAACGCACCTTGGCAGTCGCGTTGGCGTGGATCGGCAGCGCCTCGTCATCGAGGTCGAGAACCAGCTTCGTGAGGTTGGAATCCTTCGCACGCTCGACCTTGGCGACCCTTCCGACGTTCACGCCGGCGATTCGGACCGGCGATCTCGGTTGTATGTTCGCCGCGTTGGTGAAGTACGCGTTCACTTCGTAGCCGCGCGTGAACGGGATGTCCTTCGTGAACGCGAAGTAGACGAGGACCGTCAGCACGATCAGTCCGATCACGCCTGCCTTGCGACGGCTCATGCCGTGTTCTCTTCCGCCGTGCAGGGTCATTTCTTGATCTGCTCCGATTCAACGGCTTCTGTGTCCTCGGTCGTCGAGCCGCCCTTGATGCCGCTGGGCTGACCGACGCGCACTTCCTTCGGAAGCCGTGGTGCCGTGTTGAAGTCTCTGGTCGAGCCCTTGGTGATTTCATTGCCCGCACCGCAAATCTTGTTCTGACCGGTCGTCGGCGTTGGGTTCGACTGAATGAAGTTCGAAGTGTCCTCGCCGAATTGGTTGCGCGCGTCAAAGTTGGCCAGTCCGCTCGCCGGACCGACTTCGGAATTCGCTCCCGGCACCGGATTCGGGTATCCGGCAACAGCAGAGAAGCGGAGCCAGCCGTAGCCGCCATCACGCGAACTGACGGCCGAGGCGATGTTCCTCGCGAAAAGCCCGAAGTAGTTGCAGACGGTCTGCGCCGGTGTGACGTAGGAAAGTGGCTGATTGATCGTCGAAACGAACGACGCGAGACCCTGGAACCCGAGCCGCACCTGCGGGTCCGCGGAAAACTGGCCGAGGTTCTGGAAGGTCTTGTTGAACTTGGGTGTCGTGCGATAGAGCTTGCGCATGATCCTCGGTCCGCGCGTCGTGATCGTCGCCAGGTTGTCGGCGACCGCCGGCAGATAGGGCGCGCCGGGCTGGAACTTCTCGACGACCTCCGTCAGCTGGGTGAAGTAGCGCTGCTGGTCGGGGAACGACTCGGTGAGGACGGCGAGCGTTGCCGGGGACTCCTCGAGGCTGTCCTGAATCCCCTGCGAGGCGGCGGCAAACGCTCCAAGCGTTCGGTCGGCGTTGACGAACACCTCGCCAGCTTCATCACCGGTCGCGGCGGTGTCGCGCGCGGCGCGAGCGAGAGCACGGATGAAGTCCGAAAGGCGCGTACTGCGCGCCGAGATCGTCCGCGCGACGGGTTCGAGGTTTGCAAACAGTGGGCCGATTTCTCCGAATGCGGTGTTCAGGTCGGTACCGCGACCGGCAAAGGCGTTGCCGAACTCGGTCAGCGAGTCCTTGTTTCCTTCACGAACCCTTTCGTCGAACGTGTTCAACAGATCTTCGAACTCGGTCGCCACCGTCGCCTGCCCGATCGGCAGGCTGCCGCCGTTGGGGATTGTCTGCTTCGAGTCGCCGAGGGTGAGTTCGACGTATTTCAGGCCGATCGTCGAACGCGGTCGAACCTCCACCTTCGAGTTCGCGGGAATCGGGCCGACGTTCTGGTCGAGTTTCATGTCGATCTTCGCGTAGTACTCGCCGTCGACCTCCTGCGGTGTGATCGCCGTGACGAGCCCCGCTCGCGCGCCACCGATCCGTACGTCGTTGCCCTTCACAAGAGCGGCGCCGTTGGGCAGATCTGCGGTGATGTTGTACGTCGGAACGAACGGAAGGCCAGTGTTCGCGTTGTACGAGAGCAGCACCATCACGAGGATCACGAGGATCGCCCCTGCTCCGACCAGCACCGGGTTGTCGGCTACGCCTTGGCGACGCATCAGCGTTCACCCCCGAGCAGGTAATCGAGTGCGGCAGCGTCCTGTGACAGTCCAGCAGCCGAAGCGCCGGACTTGTCGTAGTCCTCGTTGCTGCTGGCCGATGCCGCAGAGCTGCTGGCCGAGTTCGAGGGAGGAAGGTTGGAGGGATCCCGAACGCCGAAGTCAGCAGCGCACGCCTTGCTCCGCTGCTGCGCGTAGGTGAAGCACGCGGAGTTGATCGTCAGTGCAGAACGAATGAAGTGCCCGAAGGAGTCCTTGCCGTTGGCCGCTCCGGCGAGTCCGATGGCCAACGAGGCAAGGTTGTCGTAGCCCTTCTGGTCCTCGAATCCCTCGAGCAACTTGCGCAGATTCGTGACCGATCCACGGTTGTCGGAAATCACCCGAAGGATGTCCGCCAGCGGCTGGATCGCCGGAATCTGCGCGCGGAAGATGTCTGCAGACTTCCCGAAGCGGGTCAGGGCGGGGTTTGCTTCCTTGACGAATTCATTGGTTCCGGTCACGAACGTGCTGAGGTCGGGCGCCGCTGCGCGCGCCGAGGCCGCCACCGGGGCGGCTTGGTCGGCGAAGTTCTTGAGGATCTTCGCAGTCGGTTCGAGCTCGTCAAGGAACGCAGGGAGGCGCGCGAGTGTCTCGGCCAGCTCGGCACGCTTTGCGTTGGTCGCGCGCGCGGCCTTGTCGGCGTTCTTGAACAGACCGGTGATGCTCTTGCGGTCCTTGGCGAGCGCCTGGAGCGAGCGGTCGCCATCGACTGCGAGCGTCTCGAGCTGCTTGTTCTCGCGGGCGAGGATCCTCAGGATGTCATTGACTTCCTTGAACGTCGGGTCGAAGCGATTGAGAATGTCCTGTAGGTCCTGGCCGCGGCCGGTCAGCGTGATGCCGAGCTCGTTGATGATCACGCGGAATCGTTCGCGCTGCGGCTCGCGCATCGCGTCGAGCAACTCATCGATGTCGACGGGCGCGCTGGTCTTGTTCGAAAGCATCAGGCGACGGTTCTCGTCGGTCGGGTCCTCGCGCAGTTCTGCCTCGACCGGCGTGCCGGGATCGCAGTCGATGAAGCGCTCGCCGATCAGCGACTGCAGGCGGATCTTGCACGTCGCGTCCTCGTAGAAGCGCTGAAATGCGGGGTCGGTGATCTTGATCACGACCGAGGCTTCGTCGTTGTTGGCGACAAAGATCTTCTCGATGGTGCCGACGTTTGCGCCGGCCACACGGACATCCGCGCCGGTCGTGATCGGACCGGCGTTTTTGAACTGCACGCGCACGCGGTAGTCGTCGTCGCTTCCCGCACCGACTGAAGACACGACCACGACGACCGCGGCGGTTGCGACAGCGACGAGCGCCGCTATGCGACGCGTTCGGCGCGTCAGCTGCTTGAGGTGTGGTTTCGGGTTGAGTTTCTTCATCGTGATCACGGGCCGGGGATCAAGAGCGAGGGGTCACAGTCGACGGCGCCGCCGTCGGTGAAAGGGTTCGATCCGTCCGGCGCAGGCTGCGTTGCCGCGCCGGGGCAGCGATTGGTGCCGGTCTGCGTGTACTGCGAAAGCGCCTGGTCGTTGCTCGGATCGAGTTGACCGGTGCCGCTGTTGTAGTTGAAGTTGCCGGTCTGGGTGGCGACGCGTATGTAGTGACCGTTGGCGTCATAGTTGGACGCGATCTGGCCGAAGTGGCTGATCCACGAGGTCAGTTCGGGCGTGTAGGGACGTAGGAACGACAGCACTACCTGGCCTGTCTTCATCGCCTCGGTCGAGTTCGGGAACGTGTATCGCGCCTGCTTGGTCAGCGCCGGCTGGTTCGCGAGCAGGTCGGTCAGATCGTTGTTCTTCCCGCGCTTGCGAAGCATGAAGCGCAGATACTCGAGCGTCGGCTCGGCGTTGTTGACCAGCGGCCGCAACTTGCGGAAGAGCGGCGCCAAACCATCGCCGTCGTCTTCGCCGATCGGGTCTGACTTGTCAGAAAGATTTTCAAGCGCGGCGAACGTCGGCCGCAGCGCCGCAAACGCTTGGGTTCCCTGTTTCAGCGTCGTCGGCAGAATCGCCAATGCGCGGTCCAGCTCGGCCGACTCCTCGGAGACTGCCGTCGTGAATCGCGTGAGGTTCGTGAACATCGCGCGAATCTGTTCCTTCTGGCCGGCGAGCGTGTCGGTCGCACGCGCCGAAACGACGAGGAATTGCGCCAAAGTCTCGTCGTCCTTGGCGACGCCCGCAGCCAGACGAGCACCGGCATCGAAGAACGGCGCGACCCAGCGCAGAGCAAGGTTACCGTAGGTCGTTTCGTTCAGCGGCGTGCTCGGATCGTCGGCGTACTGAGCCGCGCTGCCCTTGAGAAAGTCCTGCAATCCCTTGGTGGTCTTTGGATTGAAACTGTTCAGCACCTGGTCGAGATCGACCGGCGGTTCGGTGTTGTCGGCCTTGATCACGCCGTTGCTCGAAATCTCCGGCGAACTGTTCGGCCCCGGTGCGAGCGACACGTAACGGTTGGCGACTCCAGAGAGCGAAAACAGTCGGATCGTGGCGGTCGTTCCCTGGTGCAGCGGGGTCAGCGAGCCGTCGTCGATTCGCAGACGAACGTTGGCCTGGTTGTCCTCGGTCAGCGTGATCGATTCAACCTTGCCGACGGGCTTCCCGCCGACGGTGACGTTCGCACCCTTGACCAGCTGACCGCCGGTCTCGAATTCGGCGTTCACGTAGTAGCCACCGCCGCGCAGGATCAGCCACGCGATCAGCAGCACAGCGATCGCGATGCCGCCCAGTGCGAACGTCCTTTGTCGGTTGGTCACCACGCCGCGACGCCACCTTTATGGCCCCGAATTATCGCTCGCGGAGACAACGCCTCCATGCGCGCCAAACGCCCCTGCGAGGGGGCGCTGGTTTTGACCGTGTGGTCAAAGGGGATGTCGAAGGGACTTCGCAACGTCAACTACTACTCCATGCCCAGCGGGCCAATCGCGTCTCCGGTCAAGAATTGCTTGACGAACGGGTTCTCTGAATCGAACAACTCCTGTGCGGGGCCGGCATCGACGATGCGCCCCTTCCAGAGCAGGGCGATGTGTTCGGCCACGCGGCGCGCGGAAAGAATGTCGTGCGTGATGACCACGTATGCGCCGCCGTTTTCGTCGTGGATCTCCTTGATCAACTCACACAGCAGCGCGGTTCGGACGGGGTCGAGGCCGGAGTCCGGCTCGTCGAACAGCACGATGTCCGGATCGAGCACCAAGGCACGGGCGAATCCGGCGCGCTTGCGCATACCGCCGGAAAGTTCGTTGGGCATCTTGTCGCCGTCGTTGCCGAGGCCGACCTCACCGAGTCGGCGGTTGACGATTTCTGCGACGTCGACCTCGCTCTTGTCGGTGTGTTGGCGAAGCGGGAACGCGACGTTGTCAAAAAGATTCATCGAACCGAAGAGTGCACCGTCCTGGAACAGCACGCCGAACTTCTTGCGCACTTCGAATAGACGGGAATCCTCCATGTCGGGCACTGACTCGCCGTGGACGAGCACGTCGCCCTGGTCGGGATAGAGCAGGCCGACCATGTGCTTGATGCAGACCGACTTGCCCGTGCCGGACGGACCGAGGATCATCGAAATCTGATCCTCGGGGATTTCCAGGTTGAGACCGTTCAGCACCTTGTTGCGACCGAACGCCTTGTGCACGTCAACGAACTCGATCGCGCTGCGCTGGGCACCATGATCTCGCACAGTGTGACTGTGAAAGTCATACGGGCCGGCGTGTTCATAGCCGGGCGCGTTCGGCGGAATGCGGTTGCCGAACTCGTCGAGGTGGACGGTCGGCTCGACTGGTCGATGTTCTGGCGGGAGTGCCGTCGGGAAGCTTTCTCCCGTGGTCGGATCGACGAACGTCTCGGGGACGTACGAGCCCGAGTCGGTGGCCGCGCCATCAGAACGCGGTGTCGCGTTGCCTTCCTGATCGAAAGTCTCGTCAGTCATCGTTCATTCCCCTTCTTTGACACTTCCCCTGATCTCCCATCGAAAGAGATAACCCGGGCATCAAGTCGTTGGTCCGCAACTCAAAACAAGCACAAAATTGCATGCGTATCCCTTTGCCATGCATAACCCGTCATCCTCCTATTGGCGCGCGCGGGTTAGCGCCCCAGAAAAACACAGTCCCCATCATTCCTACGAGGTGGACCACAACAATGTTCGCAACCATCGACTTCGCAGTTGCCGTTCCCACTCCGACCGGCCCCCCGGTCACGTGGTAGCCGTAGTAACAGGCGATGATCACGATGAACGTAGCCATCGCCATGGCCTTGATCAAGCTGAACAAGAGGTCTGGCGGGTTCTGGAACAACCAGAAGATCAGCGAGTACGAACCGCTCGAAACATCGCCGATCTGCTGGACGACCGCCAGGTATGAAGCGAAGAAGGCGCCGCCGACGCCGGCGATGTAGAGGAACGGCAGTACGAGCCACGCCGCGAGCAGGCGGGTTGACGCCAGGAAGAGCACCGAGTCGATGCCCATCACTTCGAGCGCGTCGATCTCGTCGTTGATGCGCATCGAACCGATCTCGGCGACGATTCCGGTGCCGACCTTTGCGCACATCATGTAGCCAAACGCGTACGGGGCGATTTCGCGAAGGTCGCACCAGGCGGTGAACACACCGGCGTACGCCGGGGCGCCCAACGAACGCGTGAAGTAGGCGCCCTCGATGCCGCACTGCAGACCGACGAAGAACATCAGTGTCCAGATGACAACGGCCGACCCGATGATCAGCACGCCGGCTTGGCGTAGCGTCTCGCCGAAGAACGTCATCACGCGGCCGCCGAAGATGTCGACGACGACCTCGCTGCCGAACTTGACGACCTTGCCGAAGGCGTCGATCCATTCCTCGAGCTTCAGTCTCATGCGTGTCGCGAGCATCTCAGGTACCTAACGGATCGCCGTGATCTCGGGGTTGGTGGCGAGCAGCGTCTGTGTGAATACGTAATTGAAGGCGAAAACACCGATGAAGGCGATGACGACTGCCTGGTTGACGGCGCGGCCCACGCCCTCGGCACCACCTTGCGCATTCATGCCTTTGTAGCAACAGACGATCGCAATGATCGCGCCGAAGATCGTCGTCTTGACGATCGACCCCCAGAGGTCGGTGACGGAGGCGTTGGTGAAGAAGGTCGCCCAGAACGGACCCAGTGGGGCGCCGTTGACGAGCGTTGCGATCACGCCGCCGGACACACCGAGCATCAAGGCGAAAATGTCAAACAGCCCGGTGAGGATCATCAGTGCGAAGAAGCGCGGCACGACGAGGTTCTTGATCGCGTCGACGCCGAGCACCGCGAGTGCATCGAGCTCGTCGCGGATCTTGCGCGCGCCGAGGTCGGCGGTGATCGCGGTACCGGCGACGCCGGCCATCACGACGGCGGTGACGAACGGTGCAAACTCACGGATTGACGCGAGGACGAAGAACCCACCGAGGCGGTCGATCGAGCCAAACAGAGTTGCGAAGTTCGCGGCCTGAAGCCCGGGTGCGCCGTAGCCAAGGGCAACGGTCGAAACGATCAGCGGGAACCAGCACAGCTTGAGGGCGAACAAAAACTGCTGTACGAACTCGCCGCCGTACGGGTACGGCGGACGGATCGCGGACATGATCGTTTGGCCGGCGAGAATCACCATCTCACCGATCTCAACGAGAAATTCCCTCACGCCCTCATAGGCGCGAGTCGCGTAGCTCACAGCCCCAACCCTTTTGTCAACCTAAACACTCATCCCTTGATCCACCGCAGCGCTGGTGGAGATTGCTCCTCCAGCTGAATTGCTCCTAAGCCTTGTTGCCCGGCGTTCTGAGTTTCTCCTAAACGCAGAAAGCCACAACCGGCCCAACCCCCCGAATTCCGATGCAAGATCATATCTAGGCGAGTTTCCTGTTTCGCCGCCGAATCCTGCATCGCAAAAGGGCGCAGCGGGTTGAGCCGTGGTGAGCTGCTGGTATCTTGCGGGCGGTCTTGACGGTGGAGGAGTCTTTGGACACATCTGCGGCCCATGACGGGTCCCGCGCTCCGAGCGCAGTCGGCACGCCCAATGGGCGCGCTCGCACGTCGCTTGCGGCGACATTCCTGATCTTGCTTTGCGGTCTGTTGCTCGCTGGATGCGGCGGTGATGACGCTCAGGACGCTGACGCTCCGACCGGCACTTGGACGGTCGAAGTGGTCGAATGGAACTTTCCTGAAGTCCAGCCGCTCGGTCGACCGGTGGACTTCGAGATCGTCGTCCGCAACGACGACGAGCGCGACATCCCGCAGCTGATCCTGACGATCGCAGGGATGAGGCAGTTCGTAGAACAGCGCGCGGCAGCCTCGAACACGCGACCGGTTTGGATCCCCAACGAAGTCGAGTACGCCAACGTGACGCCCTATGACTCGGCGCTCGCACAAAGTTTCAACCTCGGCCCACTCGTCGCGGGCGAGACCAAAGAATTCAATCTGCCACTCACGCCGTTGCGTCGCGGCAAGCACCGCATCGGCTATTCACTTTCCGGCGACCTGTACGGCGGAACGACGCTGCTCACCGCCGAGAACACCCCTGCCGCTTCAACACGCGTAGTCGCGATCGACCCGACACCAGACTTCGACAGCAGCATCTTCGACGACTGACCCCCTGCAAGGTCCGAGGTTGCAAGCGGGATCTGCGCGTGGCGTTCGTTGACCGATGCGGGGCGCGGATTGACTTTCGTTTTGGCACCGATGGGGTGCGGCGGTTGGTTGCGGTGCGGGGTCTTACTCGCTGGGGATCAGCGCTGGTGAGAACGGTGACCCTGAATGCGAAGGGGTGTTTTGGATTAGGAGCCCCCCGGCGGGAGAGTCCTGGAGCTTTTTGCCCCATCGGAATCACCCGCACCAATCAGCCCGTTCCCTTTTTAGTGCAAAAACGAAAGTCAGTCAGCCCGCCGCATCGAACACCAACCGGATCCCGCTTGCAACCTCGGACCTTGCAGGACTAGGAAGCGATCTTGACGTTCAGCGAGTAGCTGTCGATCAGCTCTTCGACGGTGCCGGGTGTTGCGGCGTCTTTGAGCGCTTGGAACTGCTCGACCATCGTCGGCTTCTCGTGCTTGTAGAAAATGCCGAGTGACATCGGATCGTCGAGAGCCTGGGCAAAAGCCGCCGCGCGATCGGTCGGGTCGTGGTTCTCGTCGAGCTGAACAACGTCGTTCTTCCAGATCTGCGTGTTGTTGTTGAAGGCCGTGCACGGCGAGTAGGCGTCGATGAAGCTGAAGCCGGGGTTGGTCATGCCGGCGATGATCAGCTCGGTCAACTCTTTTGCGCGGAAGGATGCACCGCGGGCTACGAACGACGCGTCGGCAGCAATCGCCGTGGCCATCGTGTTCAGCGGCTCTTCCTGATTGCCGAAAGGCGAGCTCGGCGACTTCTGGTCGTGACGCGACGTCGGCGAGACCTGGCCTTTGGTGAGGCCGTATGTCTCGTTGTTCATGATCACGTAGGTGATGTCGATGTTGCGTCGCGCTGCGTGCGGGAAGTGCCCACCGCCGATCGCAAAACCGTCTCCGTCGCCGCCTACGGCGATCACTTCAAGTTCTGGATTGGCCATCTTCACACCCATCGCGGTAGGCAGCGCCCGCCCGTGGACGCCGTGATAGCCATACGTGGTGACGAATCCCGGGAACCGGCTCGAACAGCCGATACCACTCACGACAACAGTGCGATCGGGGTCGAGATCGAGTTCGGCAAAGGCGCGATAAGCCGCTGCCAGCACACCGAAGTCTCCGCAACCCGGGCACCAGATCGGCTTTAGATCTGACTTGAATTCTTTGGCGTCTTTTGGCATTGCTGGACCCGTTTGCCTTTCGTTATGCCGTTGCTCCGGCAACGATGTTGACCTTTGCACCGACGGCATTGGCGGCGAAGCCGGCGATGTCCGCCGCTGTGAACGGCAGCCCGGTGATCTGCGTCTGCGAAATCAGTTTGATCTCGCAGTCTGCGCGCACGATGCGGGCGAACTGTCCGGTGTAGTTGACCTCCGGCACGATGATCGTTTCCATGCCCTCGGCCCATTCTTTGATGCGCTCGATCGGCAGCGGTGAAATGATCCGCGGATAGAAGGTCGCTGCGCTGATGCCCTGATCGCGCAAAATCTCTGCCGCCTCAACGGCCGCGCCTTCGGTCGAGCCCCAGCCGAGCAGGCCGATCTTCGCACTCTCCGGGCCGGTCACCGTTACGCGGCTGCTCGCCGCCAGCGGCAATAGCTTGTTGAAGCGCTTGTCCTGCATCGCAATGTGCAATTCGGGCGTGTAGCCCGGGTGCCCAAGTTCGTCGTGCTCGATGCCGGTCGAAACGTACGCGCCCGGCGCTCCGGGGATTGCCATCGGCGAGACGCCGTCCTTCGTCAGCTCATAGCGTTTGTAGCGGTTCGGATCGCCGTCGCCGTTGACTGCGTCATAGCGAGGTCCCGTGACCGTGCTCGGCGGTTGGACGCGGTTCTCGACCTCCAGCTTCGAAAGGTCGGGCCGGTCGACGGTTTCCAGGCGGTGGCTGAGCGACTGGTCCGAGAGCAGGATCACGGGCACTTGGTAAGTCTCGGCTGCGTTGAACGCCTCAACCGCACAGGTCAGGCAGTCGTCCACTGTCGTCGGTGCAATCACAACACGCGGTGCCTCACCGTGTGACCCGTAGATCGCGTGGTTGAGGTCGCTCTGCTCAGTCTTGGTCGGCATGCCGGTCGACGGCCCGGCGCGCTGGGCGTCGACGATCACCGCGGGGATCTCGGCGGTGCCGGCCAGACCAATCAATTCGCTCATCAACGAAAGTCCCGGACCAGACGTTGCCGTCATCGCCTTTGCACCGGTGAAACTCGCACCGAGCACCGAAGCCAGCGCCGCAATCTCGTCTTCAGTTTGAATCGCAACGCCGCCGAACTTCGGAATCCTTGCTGCAAGGCTTTCGAGAATGTCTGACGCCGGAGTGATCGGGTAGCCCGCGTAATAGGTGAGACCGGCATGCAGCGCGCCGGCGACGATCGCTTGATTGCCGCTGAGCAGGATTCGCTCACGCTCCGGCTCGCCGGGCTTTTGCACGTTGCAGACGTCGGGCAGGTTCTCACGCGCATAGGCCTCACCGGCCTTCAACGAGTTGATGTTCGCCTCGCCGACGTCGCCCTTGTGCGCATAGCGCTTGAGAATCAGTTGTTCGAGCTGCGTGACGTCGATATCAAGGAGGCCGCAGACCGACCCGACGACGACCATGTTCTTGCCGCGGCGGGAGCCACCGGCTTCTTCAGATATTTGGCTGAACGGCACCTCGTAGGAGCGTCCGTCGAACTCATCGGTTGCCTTCGCCGACTCAGCGTCAAGAATTACGATGCCTTCGGGGCCGACCGTCTCATTCTGCAGGTCGAATCCCTCTTGGTTGAAGCAGATCAGCAGATCGGTCTGGTTGCCGATCGAGCGAATGCGTTCGCTGCCGATCCGCACCTGAAACATGCACGGACCGCCCTTGATCTCTGCCGGGTATGTGCGGAATGTCAATCCCCAATAACCAGCACGCGCGGCGCCGGAGGTGAAAATGTCACCACCCGAAATAACGCCCTCGCCGGATTCGCCGGCGAGCTGGAGGGTGATGTCCTTGAGCGCCAAGAAACTCCTCAGACTTCTTCAACGTTCCCGACGAATCGGGCCCTGAGCAAGGGGGTGGAGTTGAAGTTTGGTTCGTACATCAAGACTGCCAATGAGGCCACATGTTGACCTCGCCAGCAATATAGCGCGGGGTCCACGCGGCAAATCCAGTCGTTGGATCGGCGGCAGAGTAGGAATCTTTAATCGCTGCGAGCGTTTGTACTCGATAGTAAGGAACAGACCGCGGCCGCTTGTTACCAAAAGGAAAAACGCCCCGGACCATTTGGTCCGAGGCGTTCCATCCATCCACCATCCAGGAGTGGGGCTCTAAACCCCAGAGGGAATCTCTTCCGCTTCGTGCGACTGCAGGACAGACGCGCCACGCTCGCCGGTTCGGATGCGAATCGCATCCTCGACGCCGATGATGAAGATCTTTCCATCACCGACCTCTCCCGTGCGGGCGTACTTGAGGATCGTGTCGCAGACCGTCGTGACCTCTGAATCATCGACGACGCACTCGATCTTCAACTTCGGACGAAGGTGGATCACCAGTTCAGAGCCGCGATACGACTCGGTGATGCCCTTCTGTCGTCCCGAGCCCTTCACGTCCGTGATGGACAGGCTCGGGATTCCGCTGTCGAGCAGGTCCTTGCGGATCGACTCGAACGCTTCGTGGCGAATGAAGGCTTCGATCTTTTTCATGATTCAAGGCCTCCTTATGCCTGGGCGCCGGCGGGAGCGCCGGACGTCGGGGGTTCAGCGAGCACACTCGACGCGTGGCTCGGCGTGCCCGGAAGTCCGGGACCGACGAGTTCTGACGCCGGAATGAACTGCTCCGGGTAGCCGTACATGCCGTGTTCGGAGATGTCGAGTCCGGCGTCTTCCTCTGCCTCGGATACGCGCAGGCCGTAGGTTGCCTTGATGACGGCGAACACGATCATGCTGGCGGCGAAGACATACGCAAACGTCACACCGACGGCGACGAACTGAACACCGAGCTGGCTGAGGCCACCACCGTAGAACAGTCCAGCTTCGCCGACGCCGTTGAGTTCGGCGAGGCCACCGGCAGTGAAGATTCCGCACGAGAGCGTCCCCCAGATACCGGCGAGACCGTGGGCCGAGAGCGCACCGACCGGGTCGTCAACACGCAGCTTCTCGAACATGAACACGCCGAGCACGACAACGACACCACCGACCAGACCGATCGGGATTGCGGCCCATGCGAGTACGTATCCCGAAGGTGCGGTGATCGCGACCAGGCCGGCGATCAGACCGTTGCCGACCATGCCGATGTCGATCGTCTTCATGATGATGTAGCCGGTGATCAACGCGCCGAGCACGCCGCCGAGCCCACCGAGCAGCGTCACGACGCCGATCTCGGCGATGCGCGGGTCGGCCGAAAGCTGGGAGCCGGGGTTGAACCCGAACCAGCCGATCAACAGGATGAAGCAGGCGAGCCCGAACAGCGGCATGTTGTGGCCGGGGATCGCCCGAGCCTTGCCGTCGACGTACTTGCCCTTACGAGCACCCAACAACAGCGTCGCTGCGAGACCGGCGGTTGCACCCGTCAGGTGGACCACCGATGAACCGGCGAAGTCCTGTACGCCGAGGTCGGCACCGAGCCAACCACCCCAGACCCAGTGCGAGACCGGCGGGTAGATGACCGACGCGAACAGCACGCCGAAGATGATGTAGACGCCGAACTTGATGCGCTCAAGCGTCGTACCCCAGACGATGGCCAGTGAGACGGCGCAGAACGCATACTGGAATAGCCAGTCGGCCCATCCGGAGTATCCGATGCCCTCTTCGTTGACTGCCGCGAACGTACCGTCAGCAGCCGCTTGGTTGACACCGGCGATGTCCTTGAGGAACAGATTGTCCAGTCCACCGATGAACCAGTTTCCATCCGAGTACGCGAACGAGTAACCGACCGCGAAATACACGATTGCGGCGATTCCCATGTTCGTCAGGATCTTGGCGACGATCGTTCCGGAGTTCTTGCCACGCGAAAATCCGATTTCCAAAAACGCGAATCCGGCCTGCATGAACAGAACGAGAACGGCTGCGAGCAGAATCCACAGCGTGTTCAGCTGAAACTGCGTGGACAGCGCGTCGGCATCCGTAACGGTCAACGCCCCAGCAGCAAGACTCGTCGCCGGGAGCATCAATGCTCCGAGCACAGCGAGCGCCGCTCCGAGGATTATTGGCTTACGTTTCATGTGCAGTGAAATTTCCTTTCGGTCATGCAATAACCCGGCGACGTCAGAAGCCCGGTCAGAATGGTTTCGTGAATGCACGATCAAGGTATGGACAAGCCCATTTGCGCTTGTTGTACCGATGGAGAAACATTCACCGACGGCTTTGGACATAGGGTCACGAACGGGTTGAAACCCGCATCGGAATGCACTATTCAGAGAGCTACCGAAAGGTAGGTGGGCTACTCGTCAGACTCGATTTCGGCGATGCGCTCGTCGCGCCGCTTGTCGAGTGACCGCATGAACAGCGGAAAGCTGATGGCTTCGACGATGACCAAAAAGGCGACGAGCGGTATGTACCCGCCGGGGCGCGTGAAAATCAGTGCAGCGGCGAGTCCCAGCACCGCGACGAGGCCGACGACCAGCATCCGCTTGATCTGGAGATAGTCGCGATCGACGCGTTCCAGCTGTTCGGCCTTGGTCTTGTTTTCTTGGTTGGCAGCCATCGGGGTCGAGGGTACCGCGCCGCTGGCCACTTCGTGGGCCGGCTACTTCGTAAGAGACGCGGTTTCGTCGGCCAGTGCAGATTCGTCGAACTCATCCTCATCGGGTGATCCGTCCGAGTCCACGACCTTC
Organism: uncultured Solirubrobacterales bacterium; assembly: GCA_937128795.1. GTDB lineage: Bacteria > Actinomycetota > Thermoleophilia > Solirubrobacterales > JACPNS01 > JACPNS01. Next base: position 124,177 of record CAKZMQ010000018.1, read on the forward strand.
GGTTTGCCCGTCTCATCGATCTCGCCGGCGATCGTCGCCTCTCGCGGATCTTCGAGGTTGATGGCACGTACGGCCGGGTCGCGCTCTGTTCCCTTGATCAATTGATCCGGCATCGCAACACCGGGCTTGGGCAAGAAACCGCTCTTGGTTCCGTAGTACACGGCCTGCGGATGATGGGCGACGATCGCGACAGTCGATTGCTCGGGCTCGACCGCGTAGGCACCGGAGAGGTACATGCCGATCGATTCGGCGTCCAGTGCGCGGAAGACCTTCTCGTGTTCGCTCTGTTCAGGCACTGCTGGGTAACCCCACGAATAGCGGCGACCCTGCGTGGGATCGATACCCAAGTCTTCGCGAACCTTTGCGTGTAGCCACTCCGACGTTCCCTCAGCGGTCTGGACGCCGAGACCATGCACATAGAGCTGCTCGGCGAACTCGCCGTCCGCCTCGAGCTTTGCCATCAGATCCGTGACCTCGCTGCCGACGGTGACTGCCTGTATCGGCACCACGTCGTACTCGCCGGTCTGCTCGACCACTTCGCGCGGCTTGTAGAAGTCGGCCAGGCAGATGCGGTCGTGGCGTGGCTGGCGCGGCGCGACGAGCTTTTCGATTACGCGCGCTTCGGCGACCGGCTTTTCGCGGTCATCCGGATCGATCAGCCAGATTTCGTTGCCGACCGAGTAGCCCGGGAAGTAGCCGAGCTTGGCGCGCGGATGCAGGTAGGTCTGCTCTTTCCACATGCGCTCAAGGCGCGGCTGGAACTCGTCCTGCAGCAGCTTGCGGTACTCCTCCGCCGACATACCGCGACCGCCCCAGTGCAGCTTGTAGAGCACGTGCGTGTCGAGAAAGTTGTAGACCTCGTCAAGTGGAACGTCGATTTCCTGCACACCCCAGAATGGCGGTGTCGGCACGGGAAGCTCGGTCTGAGCGGCCGAGCGCACCGAGTCGTCCGTGGTCGGCGGACCGTCGTCCACGACCTCGACCTCATTGCGCATGTCGGCCGCTGCCTTTGCGACCTTGGCAACGAGCTCTGCGCGTTCCTCCGGCTCGACCAGGCGGTCCATCACGGCAAGACCCTCAAAGGCGTCCTTGCAGTAAAAAACGCCGGGGTCATATGTGGTGTCGTCTTCTTTGCCATTGACATACGACGCGCGGTAGCCAAACTTGCGGTTGATCGCGGCCCCGCCGAGCAGCACCGGAAACTCGAGCCCCTGGCGGTGGAGTTCCTGGACCGCAAGTGGCATCTGCTTTGAGGTTGAGACCAGCAGCGCCGAAAGGCCGATCGCTGTCGCGTCGTTTTCCTTTGCCGCGTCGACGATGTCGCCAACCGGCACCTGTTTGCCGAGGTCGACCACCGTGTAGCCGTTGTTGGTGAGGATCGTCTTGACCAGCGACTTGCCGATGTCGTGTACGTCGCCGAACACGGTCGCCAGGACGACCACGCCCTTTGTGTAACCCTCGATACGGTCGAGGTAGTTCTCCAGGCGCGCGACGGCCTTTTTCATCACTTCGGCGCTCTGCAGCACGAACGGCAGGATCAGCTCACCGGCACCGAACTTGTCACCGACCTCCTTCATCGCCGGCAAGAGGACATCGTTGAGGGTCGGCACCGCGCCGATCTTGTCGACCGACTTGTCGATCCAATCTTCCACGCCCTCCTTCTTGCGGCGCAGGATGTGCCAGTGCAGAGCCTCCTCCGGCTCCATGCCCTCGGTCGGGTCGGCGGCTTCGTTGACGTCTTCCTCGCCCTTGCCCTCGAAGTGCTCGATGAACTTCTGCAGCGCGTCCTCGCTGCGGTTGAAGACGAGGTCGTCGGCAAGTTCGCGTTCCTCGTCGGAGATCTCGCCGTAAGGCGTGATGTGGTTCGGGTTGACCATCGCCAGGTCGAGGCCGGCCTCGACGCAGTGGTGCAGGAAGACCGAGTTGAGCACGGCGCGGGCGGTGAGGCCGACGCCGAACGACACGTTCGATACGCCGAGCGAGGTCTTGACCTGCGGCAGCGCCTTCTTCAACTCGCGGATGCCCTCGATCGTCTCGATCGCGCTCGGCTTCCACTCGTCGTCACCGGTCGTGAGCGTGAAGGTCAGGAGGTCGAAGATCAGAAGCTCTTCGTCGAGGCCGTGTTCTTTGCAGGCCAATTCGTGAATGCGCTGAGCGATCTCGACCTTGCGGGCGGCAGTCTTCGCCATGCCGACTTCGTCGATCGTCAGGGCGATGACGGCAGCGCCGTGCTGGATGGCCAGCGGCACGACCTCGTCGAGCTTGTCGCGTCCGGCTTCGAGGTTGATCGAGTTGACGATCGCGCGGCCCGGGGTCTGTTCGAGCGCGAGCTTGATCACGTCGGGCTCGGTCGAGTCGATCTGCAGCGGCGCCGGCTGGGTCAGCGAGACGCGCTTGGCGACCTCGCGCATCTGTTCGGCCTCGTCGTCCGGCCGCTCGGTGAGTGCCACGCAGAGGTCGAGCACGTGCGCGCCGCCGGTGACCTGGTTCTCGGCAACCTGGACGAGGCCGTCGTAGTCGTTGTTGAGCAGAAGCTCTTTCGCGGCGCGCGAACCCTGCGAGTTGACGCGCTCGCCGACCAGCGTCGGGGCCGGCTCCTGCACGAGTGCGGTTGCGGCGATCATCGATGAGACGCGCGGCGGGCGCGGCGCCGGGCGTTCGGCAACCGGAAGGTCCGCGCAGCGGTCGGCGATCGCGCGGATGTGTTCCGGCGTGGTGCCACAGCAGCCGCCGACGATCGAGATTCCGTACTTCTCGACGAACTCACCGAGACTTTCAGCGAGCGGCCCCGGCTGTTCGGGGAACACCGTCTCGCCGTCGTCGCCCTGAACCGGCAGACCGGCGTTGGGAATACAGTGGACGGGCATCGGGCTGTTCTCGCCGAGAAAGCGGATCGCGTCGCGCATGTCCTCGGGACCGGTCGAGCAGTTGAGGCCGATGACATCGACCTTCAGCGCTTCGAGCGTCGTAAGCGCGGCGTCGACATCGGTGCCAAGCAGCATCTTGCCGCCGTTGGGCAGCAGCGTGATCGACGTCTGGATCGGCACCGAGCGGCCCGACTCCTTCATCGCCGCACGCGCGCCGAAAACGGCGGCCTTGACTTCGAGGATGTCCTGCGCGGTTTCGATGATGATCAGGTCGACGCCGCCTTCGAGCAGGCCGACGGTCTGCTCACGAAACGTTTCGGCGAGTTCGGCGAACGTGATTTCACAGAGGCCGGGTTCCATCGAGGCCGGCAACATGCCGGTCGGGCCGATCGACCCGGCGACGAAGCGATCCTCGCCGACGGCCTGGCGTGCAATCTGGGCGGCCTTGACGTTTATCTCGTGCGTGTGCTCGGCGAGCGTCGTGCCGTCGGCGAACTGCCATTCGCTGAGCTTCAGGCGCGAAGCCTGGAAGGTGTCGGTCTCGACGACCATCGCGCCGGCTTCCGCCATGCTGCGATGGACGCCTTCGATCACATCCGGACGGTGGAGGATCAGCGCTTCGTGCGCTCGGCCTTCGAGCTTGTAGTCGTCTTCGAGCGAGAGGTCGAACGCCTCGAGCGTCGCGCCCATCCCGCCGTCGAAGATGACGACTCGTTCGCTGACTGTCTTGAGGTAATCGCGCATTTCGGAGATCCTGTCTGTGGGGTTCGAGCGGCGCGGCTGCGTCGTGCCACGATCGGTGCCTCGAACGAGCATAAAGCATGCATTTTGTCGATTTGACGTCATAACGTCATTTCGGTATGATCCAATGCAATGGCGAAGAAAACAAAGCTCACCGCATATGTCGATCCGCTGGTCCACCGCGCCTTGAAGATCACCGCAGCTCGTCAGGGCTTGAAAGAGTCCGAGATCGTCGAACGCGCATTGAAGGTTCAGCTCGGCCTCGATGCGGTCGAGGCATCCCACGAGTTGACGACGCTCACGGCCGACGAGGCGATGCAGGCTGCGGTGGATGAAGTGCGCGCATATCGCCGGACACATCCGATCACCAAGTAGTGGCTGGAAACGAGTGATTCGATGATTCGCGTTGTCGCCGATACCGATGTGTTGGTGGCGGGATTCATCGGCCCGTCCGGTTCGCCCGCCGACGTCCTGCTCGAAGCCCACCGCGAGGGCGAGTTCGAGTTGGTCACCAGTCCGCGCTTGATCGCGGAGCTCGACGGCGTCCTGCGTCGTCCGGTGTTCGCAAATCATGCAGACGAACGACGCGCAGCAGTGTTCGTCGACCAGCTGACTGCCTCCACCCTCTTCGTCGCCGACATCTACGACCCGCCGCGCGTCACGATCGATCGAACGGGAGACTTTCTCGCCGCGATAGCACGGACGGCCGGCGCCCGGTACGTGATTTCCGGCGACGAGTCGCTGCGCTCCTCGCACGTGAAGGACCTAACCGTGTTGTCGGCCACGGAATTCGTCACGGCCCTGGATCGCGCCGAAGCGATGCGCGTTTGAGACGATCTCCGCATGAACTACGTATGACGGCCGACCGACTGACGATCATAATTTGTCGCCACCAACCGAAAGGCCCGTTCGCAGATGCGCTCGTTCAAACGCTGGAAGATGATTCCGTCCAAGCCAAACCTCGCTGCAACGTTCACGATTGCCGTGCTGGCGGTGTTCGCCACGGGATGCAGCGGATCCGTCGACGAAGCCCTCGTCGAGGAGGCCGGAGTGCACGGCGACGCCCTTGAGTTGGTTTACGCGCTCTACAACAAAGACGTTCTGGAAAAGTCCTCGACGCGCGACTTGAAGGACATCAACAAGGCGCTGGAAGCGAACGATCTGTCGAAAGCAACGATGGGTGACGTGCGGCGCGCGCAGACCGAGATCCAGTCGCGGATCGACGAGCTCGACGACTACCGCAAAGAGCTGACGCGAGCAAACACGAAACTGAAGCGGACTCCGATGCCGGACTTCGCGGGCGGGCTCGACGACGACGCGTCGAACGACCAGTTCACGGAGGACTACGAGCAGACGACCAAGACGGTCGAGCGATACACGACCGCCGGCCTCGCCGCCGTGAAGTTCGGCTTCAGCGCGCTCGAGAAGTACCTCGACTTTCTCGAACAGTGGGAGGAGTTTCTTGACGACGACGACACCGGTGGCCTGGTTGCATCCGGCGAATCGAGCGACAAGGCGCTGGAGGCGCTGAAGAAGAAGGCCGCTGCCGTCGACCGGGGTGGCACGCTTTCGACGAAGATCGACCCGTTGGTCGGCAGCATGGCTGAAGCGGCAACCGATTCACCGCAACTCCAGACATTGGTCGAAGACCTCAAAGAGCAGTACCCGAAGAGCTTTCTTGCAGTGCACCTGATTGAGAAATAGGGCACCGGGAGCGGTCCGCGTTTGGGTTTGATGCACCGGATGGTTTGACTTTCGGTTTTCACTAAAGAGGGTCAGGCGCGAGCGGTTGCGCGGAGACCGGATGGCGGCGGACCGACCGTTGGTGTTGGGTTCGCTTGATTTCAAGCGGTGTTTTGGTCTTGCCCTCGTCCGGCGGGCGAGGGCAAGACCGATTCGTCCGATTCGGATGCCGGGCGCTGATTCCCACCCTTCGCAGCCAACACCCATGCAGTGGTCCTGCCAAAATCGTTCGGATGAGTGAACCGACGAAACTGCTTTTTGTCTGCCTTGGCAACATCTGCCGGTCGCCGACTGCCGAGGGCGTGATGCGGCACATCGTCGAGCAAGAGGGTCTCGCCGATCGTTTTGAGCTCGACAGCGCCGGCACCGGTTCATGGCACATCGGCGAAGCGCCTGATCCACGCAGCACCGCCCACGCCGAGGCTCGCGGGATAGCGATCGGTGGCAAGGCCCGCCAAGTCAGCAGCGCAGACTTCGATCACTACGACTTGATCCTCGCCGCCGACGAGTTCAACTTCCGTGACCTGCGATCGATCGCACCGACCGACGAACTCGAGACAAAGGTGAAGATGCTCCGCGAGTTCGATCCGATGTCCACTCCCGACGACCTCGACGTGCCCGACCCCTACTACGGCGGACCGAACGGATTCGACGACGTGATCGACTTGGTCGAAGCCGCCTGCCGCGGACTGCTCGATTCGGTGTTGTCCGAAACGGTCTGAGCGGCCGATCGCAGTGGTCCACTCCGCGGCGATCGAACGCGTGCTGACCGAAGACTTCGGGATTGAGGTCGCATCCGTCACCAAGACTCGAGGCGGCGACATCAACGACGCCTTCCGCGCCGAAACAAGCGACGGCTCGATCTTCGTCAAGTCGAGCCCCGGGGCGCAGGCGGGGATGTTCACCGCTGAGGCAGCGGGCCTGCAATGGCTCTCCGAGAAATCGGCGATCGCGACCCCTGAGGTCGTCGGCGTGCATGACCCGCTCGCCGCAGACTCTGGCCCGCGCCTGCTGGCACTCCAATGGATTGACGAAGGGTCGATCGACGCCGAACGACTTGGCCGACAACTCGCGGCGATGCACCGGCTCGGCGCGACATCGTTCGGCTTCACGCCCGGCCCCGACAACAACGCGCCGATGCGATTCAACGACCTTTCACTACCGAACGACCCCCACCCCACATTCGCCGAGTTCTACGCGACGAATCGAATCATTCCACTGACCGAGCAATCCGCGACGATCGGACGATTGAGCAGCAGTGCAGCGAGCACGATGCTGACGCTCGCCGATCGCATCGACGATTTCGCCGGACCCCCCGAGGCGCCAGCGCGAACGCATGGAGATCTGTGGATCGGAAACGTCATGGCGAGCACCAACGGCACGCCATACCTGATCGACCCTGTGGCGCATGGCGGGCACCGCGAAGTCGATCTGGCCAACCTGACGGTCTTCGGCGGGCCCGGCCAGCGAACCTTCGACGCATACGATGAAACCTTCCCGATCGCCGACGGATTCGAGGATCGCGTGCCGCTCTGGCAACTGGCAATGATCTTGCTGCACGTCTACCTGTTCGGCGGTTCGTACGAGGCGCAGGCGCTGTCGATCGCCAATCGCTACGTCTGAGAAGTTCTGCGCACGCGCAAAAAACATCTGCCCTGAACGCGCAAAGACCCCGCCGGGGGACGACGGGGTCTTTGCTGGCTCGAACCTGAACCTGGGGGTCAAATCCGATGCCGGGGTGCCGAGACTGTTGCTGGGCGCTGTGCCCGTTTGGCGAAGTGCTTACTTGACAAACAGGATCTCGCGGTACTTGGGCAGTGGCCAGAGGTAGTCCGGCACGACGCGCTCGAGCTCATCGCCGATCTCACGAACCGCGAGCATCTTGCCGAGCACCACGTCACACATGTAGTCAGCCTCGGCCGCGATCTCCGTTGGGTGGTTCTCGTCGAGGTTGGCGATCGCGAGTTCCTTGATCGCAGCCGAGAACTTCTCGACCAGCTCCTCAACGTCACCCGCGAGAGACGGCGCGCCGGTCTTCAGTTCGTTGATGTAACGAACCGCGGCCGGCAGCAGTGACGTCTTGGCGAGGTCGTAAGTGGTCTCGGCCTCGATGTTGGTCTTGATCACGTACTGCTCGATGTACACCTCGTATCGCGACTCGAGCTCACCCTCGGACAACACGCCGTACTTTTCGAACGTCGCAACGGTCTGCTCGTCGAGCCACTGCTTCAGAGCGACCGGTGTGGTCTTGAGATCCAGAAGGCCACGCGACGCTGCCTCGGCGTGCCACTCCTCGGAGTAGCCATCACCGTTGAAGATGATGTCCTTATTGGCCTTGTAGGTCTCGGTCAGGATCGGGGCGAGCGCGTCCTCGAGTGACTTGCCTTCCGCGATACCAGCCTCGAGCTTTTCGCACAACTCGTTCAACGCCTCCGCTGTGATCGTGTTGAGCACGGTGTTCGGGTCGCTGATCGACTGGTTGGAGCCGAGCGCGCGGAACTCGAAGCGATTGCCGGTGAAGGCGAAGGGGCTGGTGCGGTTACGGTCGCCGGCGTCGGCCGGCAGGTCCGGGAGCACCGGTGATCCGAGGTCGAGAATCGATCCCTCCTTGGAAGTGGTCGCGGTTCCGTTCTCGATCTGGTCGTAAACGTCCTGCAGCTGGTCGCTGAGGTAGACCGAGATGATCGCCGGCGGTGCCTCGTTGGCACCGAGGCGGTGGTCGTTTCCGGCCGACGCGACGGTCGCACGCAACAGGCCCTGGTGCTTCTTGACCGCGGCGAGGATCGCCGTGCAGAAAAACAGGAACTGGAGGTTGTCGTGCGGCGTGTCGCCAGGGTTCAGCAGGTTCGTGCCGGTGTCGGTACCCATCGACCAGTTGTTGTGCTTGCCCGATCCGTTGATGCCGGCGAACGGCTTCTCGTGGAGCAGCGCGACCAGGCCGTAGTTGCGAGCGGTGTTCTGAATCGTCTGCATGATCAACTGCTGGTGGTCACACGAGAGGTTGCTGCTCTCGAACATCGGAGCGACCTCGTACTGGGCCGGGGCGACCTCGTTGTGACGAGTCTTGATCGGCACACCTAGCTTGGCCAGCTCATTTTCGAATTCCATCATGAAGGCGAGCACGCGCTCTGGAATCGATCCGAAGTAGTGGTCGTCGAGCTCTTGGCCCTTCGGCGGCTTGGCACCGAACAGCGTGCGGCCGGTTGTGACGAGGTCGGGGCGCTCGTAGAAGTAGTGCTCAGGGATCAAGAAGTACTCCTGCTCGGCACCGGCCGTCGTGAAGACTGCCTGCGATTCGTCGTCGCCGAAGAGACGGACGGCGCGAAGCGCGGCATCGGACAGCGCACGCATCGAACGCAGCACCGGAATCTTCGTGTCCAGGGCATCCCCGGTCCACGAGGTGAATGCCGTCGGGATGCAGAGCGTCGCACCGTTCGGGTTCTCGAGGATGAAGGCTGGAGAGGTCGGATCCCATGCGGTGTAACCGCGAGCTTCGAAGGTCGAGCGAAGGCCGCCGTTCGGGAACGATGACGCGTCGGGTTCGGCCTGGATCAGCTCCTTGCCACGGAACTTGGCGAGTGCCTTGCCATCCTTCGGCTCGTAGAAGGAGTCGTGCTTCTCGGCGGTACGACCGGTCAGCGGTTGAAACCAGTGGGTGTAGTGAGTCGCACCCTTGCCGAGTGCCCACTCGAGCATCGCGGCGGCGACTGCGTCGGCGACGTCGGGGCTGATCGCTTCGCCGGCCTTCAGTGCGGCCTTGAACTGGTCGAAGCTCTCTGTCGGCATGAGCTCCTTGGCGACGTCGTCGGTGAAGACGTTCTGGTTGAAGACCTCTTCCTCGGACGAACTTGTGGTTCCGTTGCGGAAACCCCAATGCGTGCCGGTGATGGCGTGCTGGCGTAGAGCTGTCATTTGTTGCCTATCTCCTCTGTGACTGTCAACGATCCGGAGCCTCTGGAATTGTTCCAGATCGGTCTTGGGTGGGGTGAATGAATTTGTTGTCTCGAAAGTCTTGACGACCGTGATGGATGCGTCGCAGAGCCTAAGCCAATCGGCTGCGTGCCGCGCTTATCCAGATGTACAAAACCCGGCAATCGGCGTTGGCCAGCGCGATTATCCGCCGGTTTTCAACTCGCAAACTAGTAAAAAGTCGGTACCAACTAGCCATTTTGGGCTAGTGGCTGCCTGCCACGCACGTAGAGCACGCACATCCCGAGATAGATCGTCCCGATCAACAGAATCGCCGGGCCCGAGTCATTGGCGAGCGCGCCGACCACCGTTCCGGCGAGGCCACCTACGAACCCCGCACGCATCGGACGCATCTCGTCTGCGCTCGCGCCTCCCTCGGTGAGCCGCGCGAAGACTCGCTCTCGCTTGACCCAGCCCCACGCGAGCAGACCAAGTGAGATCAGCACCCCGACCCAAACACCGCCATTGCGAGCGCCCTCGACGCTGGCGCGAAAACGCCGCTCGACGACCGTTATCAATTCGCCCGGTCCCTGCGCCTCAAAGACGGTTCTGGTCAGGTGCGACTCGCCCGAAGAGACGGCATCGAGCAGCCCGATCGCGATCAGCCCGAGCACTGGCACGGCCACGATTGCCAGCGCGCGCAGGACGGTGATTTTCAGTCGTGCCACATAGAGCGCGGCTGCGCCAAATGCTGCGGCGGCGAAAATCACCCCACCGACGTCAGCACCGATCCTGCCGGCTCCGAGATAGAGGGCGAGCGCGACGCACGAAAAAGCAAACCATCGAGCCGGGCGAGCCAGCGACCGTCCACTCATTGCGGCGCCACAGCCGATCACCGCACTGACGCAGATCACGGCTTCGAGCTCGTTGCCGACGCCGAAGAAGCGCGCGCCATAGAGCGGGTTCGAACCGAGCAGGGACTCGCCCGTCAGCTCGCCGCCGAGCAGGATGAAGTCGAGCCCATGAGCGGCCAGCACAACCAGCGCCGGAAGCCAGGGACCACGCGGCCACGGGATCAGGCGGTCGGTCAAATATGCCGCGAGCAGCGACCCGAAAACGACCACGTCCGCCTCAATCGCCCGCGATGGACGCAAGGCTGCGGTGACCAACAGGAAGAATGGCAACCAGAGCACCGCCAGCCCGATGAGCCGCTGGGCAAGTCTCGCCGTTTCACGGGATCGGCCTGCCAAGCGCCCGACCAAGAGCAGCACCAGCAGGAAAAACCCGCCGAGCACCAGGACGTCCTTGCCGAGCGGGGCGCGACGGCCGGCGATCAGCGCAAGCCGGTCATTCATCTCGTTGAGTTCCGCCGCACTCAGCCGCGGTGCCTCCACGATCGGCTGCCCCTGCATAGATGAAGGCTGCGGCACTTTCAACCGATCGAGGATCGTCGGGGCCACGTCGGTCGCAGCGACGAGACCAGTTCGACGCGTCGTCCTCGACGAGATTCCGCCCTCCGAGCCAATCCCGCGCACGGCCAGCGTAAGCAGGCGCGTGCGAGCAGGATCCGGTGGCGACTGGACGACGACGATCATGCGAGCCGGGTCTTGCAGAGCGAGCGAGCGAGCGATGCCGTACCCGGGACCGCCAGCGGGAAGCTCTGCGACAACGAGATCTGCATCGCCGCCTGCGTCCAAAATGTCCGCGCGCAAATTGCGCTGACTTGTCGATCTGACTGATTGGAGCCTTCCGGCGGTGTCTGCGGCCGCGACCGCCGACAGCGTCGGCACTCCATTGAAACCGATCCAATCGACTTTCTTACCGGCCTCCGCGAGCGCGCAGCCAAGGAGTCCGGGGATGACGTCACCCGGCACTGCATTCGCGCGGTCCACCAGCCCCGCCCATCCGACCATTCGCCCAGAACCGTCCTGCTCGAAAATCAGCCCGGGCCGCGGCGGGATCGCCGGTTTGTAGAGACTCGTCGCAACTCGGGACCCCTGCGAGATATCAAGCATCATCTGCAAGGGCGTGTAACGACCGAGCGTGGGACTGAACAGGCCAACCGAAAACCCCGGTAGTTGTTCGAGATCGGCGGTTAGCGCAGGCCTCGGAGTACGCAGCGGACCGGGTATGAAGAGCAGGGTCGCGCGTTCAGACCGAGGCGCATTCGACGGTTCGGTCGAGCCTCGGACATCCTCGTCCCCGCAGGTCGTCGGCTTCGCGGCCGACGCGGGCATCGTCGCAAGAAGTAGTGCGCTGAGGGATGCCAGCAACGCAAAACCGATGATCGCGCGAGGGCCGAATCGAGTCAATCGGCTCACGCCCAACATTGCGGCGACTATACCGGTGCACCGGGCGGGCACGGATCGCATGGGCGCCGCCTATGATTGCGCTCAATGGCTGGTCAGTCCTTCGTCAAATTCACCGCGATAAAAGTCGATCCCCAATGGCGTCGTCGTACACCCGAGGAACGCACGCTCGACAAGAAGGAGTTCGCGGCCGCATGCAACAACTTTGCTGTTGCGGATTTTCTACGCGGATATTCGTTGGTCGGCACGAAAGGCTCGGCGGACTTGCTGCTCTGGACCGCATCGCCAAATCTCGACCACATACACGAATTGCACGTACTGCTCAACCAGAGCGGGATCATGCGCTTCGGCGAAATCGCACATTCGTTTCTGGCCATGACCAAGAATTCGCCGTACTCCGATGACGATCGCACAAAGGTCCGGCCCGGCGACGGCGACTACCTGTTCGTGTATCCGTTCGTGAAGACGCGAGATTGGTATCTGCTGCCGCTCGAAGAACGGATGCGGATCATGAAGGAGCACATTGACGTTGGACGCGAGTTCCCGCACATCAATCTCAACACCTCGTACTCGTTCGGGCTCGACGACCAAGAGTTCGTGGTCTCGTTCGAGGCCGACAAGCCGTCGGACTTTCTCGATCTCGTACAGAAACTTCGCGAAACTGAATCGAGCAAGTTCACGCTTCGCGACACGCCGATGTTCACGTGTCGGTCGATGTCAATCGAACGTGCGCTGAATGCGCTTGACGGCACAGCGCCGGTCGTCGTGCCCGAAACCGTCGCGAATTAGTCGCTGACGTTCGCCCGCAGGAACGGCAACAGCAGGTCGGCGGTCGCCTGTGGCAGCTCCGCGTGCGGCCAATGGCCAGCACCGCCAATCAGTTCGATCGTGGCGTTTGGAAGCGATTCCGTGTTGCGCGACGCCAGAGTGGCCGGCAGGTACGGATCATCCATCCCGAAGATCACCAAGGCCGGCCACTCTCGACTGAGCATTCGAATCGCCGGCAATTGCTCCGCCTGATCACCCATCGCGGTAGCCCGGTACAACGCGAGCACCGCTCGGCGGGTCGAGCGATCGAAATTCGACCACATCTGATCGACGAGCCAGTCGGGTAGCGATCGCATCGCAAACGCGAATCCTCGCTTGTTCGCGATCATCATGAAGAGCTCGCCAAGCAGAGGCGTGCGATAAATCCGGGCGATGCGATGCCAGCGGTACCCACGCATCAGACCGCTGTTGATCATCACGATCGAGCCGACCCGATCCGGCGAATATGCCGCCGCGAGCAAGTTGAACGCCCCACCGAAGTCGTGACCGACGAGCTGTGCTCGCTCAACCCCGAGCGCCTCGAGTTGCTTGGCCAGGTGAACGCCGATGTTTGCGACGCTGTATTCGAAAGCGCGCGGCGGCGGTTTGTCGGCACCGCCGAATCCCGGCATGTCTAGCGCTATTGCTCGCGAGAACTTGCCTGTCTGCGCGACCAGCTGCGTGAACTCTGCGGCGCAGCCGGGGCTGCCGTGGGTGAATACGACCGCTTCGCTTGCCGACTTGTCACCTGCCTGGATCCACGGCGAACGTACACCGTCGACCACAACTGAACCCTGCGTGACCGAATCTGGCGTGACTGGACTCTGTATGCCTGACATTTGCCAATCATACAGATAAAACCGTTCAGTTCGTACTATCTAGGGCGCAAGCGCGGGTTCAGCTATTGGCGATCTCAGCCATCTCCGCGACATCGACCAGCTTCACTCGCGGGCGACCCTGCGGCTCGCCGAGCGCGATCTCGTGCCGATCGATCTTGCCCCAGCCTTCCCAACTCGTCAGATTCGGGACTCTCGATCGCAGCCATGACTCGGTGTCGTCGCTGACGCTCGGAGAGCCGAGCCTGCCCGCTTCGCGATCCTCGACAATCTTTGCGACCGTGTCCGCCGAATCTTTCTTGTTCGTTCCGATCACGCCGGACGGCCCCCGCTTGATCCAACCAGTGACGTACTCCCCTGGGATCGGCACGCCCTGGTCGTCGGTCACGCGGCCACCGTCGTTGCGAATCAGTCCGCGCTTGGGCTCGAATGGGATGTCGTCGAGCGGCTCACCGCGATAGCCGATCGAACGCATCACGAGCCCGCACTCGATGTCCTCGGTCTCGCCGGTCGGCACCGCGCGCGGGTTGCCATTGCCGTCGTCCTCGATCTTGTTGATGCCGACGCGAATGCCGGTGACTTTGTCGCCGTCGCCAAGGATCTCAACCGGCGAACGCAGGTACTTGAGCACTACGCGGTGGGTCTTGCCCTCCGGGGTGCGGGTCGAGTATTCCCGCATGATCTCGACGTTTCGTCGGTTCGTCGGGTCAGCGCCTTCGCCGGCCAGCCAAGTCTCGCTGACCTCGTCGAGTTCCATGTCGGCCGGGTCGACGATCACGTCGGCGCGCTTGAGCTCGCCGAGTTCGAGCAGTTCTGGATTGGTGAAAGCTGCTTGTGCCGGGCCACGGCGGCCGAGCAGGATGACCTCTTTGATGCCACATTCGGCCAGCGTCTTGATCGCGTGGTCGGCGGTGTCGGTCGGCTCGACTTCGTCCGGGTCGAGCACGAGCATGCGCGCGACGTCGATTGCGACATTGCCGTTGCCGATCACAACTGCGCGCTCGCAGTTCAGGTCGAAACTCTTGTTGGCGGCAAACGGGTGGCCGTTGTACCAGGCGACGAATTCGGTAGCCGGGTGCGACCCGGCAAGATCCTCACCCTCGATGCCGAGTCGGTTGTCAGAACTGGTTCCGGTCGCATAGACAACAACGTCGTAGCGCTCCTTGAGTTCCGCGCGGGTGATGTCTTCGCCGAGCGTGACGCCACCGAAGAAGCGAAAGTTCTCGTTCGCGGCGGTCTTTTCATAGACGCGCGTTACGTTCTTGATCTTCGGATGATCGGGCGCCACGCCGAAACGAACCAGTCCAAACGGTGTGGGAAGCTGATCGATCAGGTCCACCGAGAATCCCTCGGCCAGCAGTTGACCGGCAGCGTAGAAACCGGATGGTCCGGCGCCGACGATTGCGGCGCGCAAATTTGGGGTGTCATTCATGGAGTGCGTGAAATCTTTCTTCGAGGCGTCGGACGATGTCAATTGGGGGCCGACGGAGCCGGTGATGTTATCCGGCGTCCGGCGCGATCGGGCGGATCGGCGAACCACGCGATCCGCATATAGTTGCCGCTGCGATGCGAAGGCATTCACAGATCAACCTGCTGGTGCGGCTTTGCGCGTTCAGTGCCGCAATCGTGGCTTGTGCGGCGATCCTCGCGGGCTGCGGCGCATCAAACAACGAGTCTGTGGACGACCCGATCGCCGCGGCTGCCGAAGTGAATGAGGCCGTCTTTCCCACAACAGACGGAAAGAAGACGTTCGGCGACCTTCAACGAGAAGCACGGGCCATGCAGGACGCGACCCTTCTGCCGGCGGCCAACAATTTTGTCGCCGGTCGCGTTAACCGACTTCCGTTCGGACTGTTCGACGCCGATCGCAAGGCGGTTTGGGGCCCAACAGTGATGTATCTGTCGTCCGGCACTGACGCGCCCGCGAGCGGTCCGTTTCCAGTCACACCGCACGATTTCGATGTGCCGGAGGAGTTTCAGAGCGAGACGTCAAAAGGTGACCTCAACGCGGTCGGTAACGGTTTCTACACCGCGATGATCCCGGCAGGCGAAGGTGGCGAAAAGGTCAACGTGCTGACCCTGACCGAAACCGACGATGGCTTCCAAGCCGCTGCGACCGGCATCACGCTGGCCAAGAAGGACCCGACGGTGGCCCCCGGCGAGAAGGCACCTGCGATCGACACACCCACCCTCGCCGACGTCGATGGCGATGCGCGAAGACTTTCGACCCGCGTTCCTCCGGCCGACATGCACGACGTCAGCCTGAAAGATGCCCTAAAGCAGAACAAGCCGATCGTCCTGCTGTTTGCGACACCGAAGCTTTGCGCCTCGAGAGTCTGTGGCCCGATCGTCGACGTGGCCGCTTCTGTGCAGGCGAAGACCGGCGACGACGTGATCTTCATCCACAACGAGATCTACAAGAACAACGATCTGAACGCGGGCAATATGCCGCAGGTTGACGCTTTCGGGCTGACCAGTGAGCCCTACACGTTCGTGATCGGTGCCGACGGCCGCGTTGTCGAGCAGCTTCAGGGCCCGTTCGTGGCGGACGAACTCGAATCCGCCTTGGACAAGGCACAGCAGTAGCGATCTGCCGACACAGAACAGCGCCGACGCTTTAGTCACCAGACCGCGCCTACGACAGGCGTCCAGAAACGATTCACGCACGATCCCCGACGTGGCGATCCCGCATGTAACGGCAAGGGGCACGGATGCCCTCACTCGCCGTTCTCCGCAAGTCGTCAACCGGCAGTTCGCTGCCAAGGCTCAGGGATTGAATTTCGATGCGTCTCCGCACCCCAGTCAGCTTCGCGCTGGCCACTGCAATTGTCATGTCTCTCGTATTCGGCGTAGTCGGCAGCTCCGCGGCTAAAAAGAAGCCACGAGCGCGTACCGGCGACCGGACGGCGAACGTCAAAATCCTTACGCCGGCCAATGAAAAGGTCGTCGATGGTCGGATCAAGTGGAAAGTTCGCGCTCGTGGGCGCGGTGGTGTGCGAGCAGTGCGCTTTGCGATCGACGGTCGTACGGTTGCGGTCGACCGACGGGCGCGTTTTGCGTTCACCCGTCACCGCGGCTATCTCGACACGCGTCGCCTCGACGACGGCGAACACAGCTTGAAAGTTACGGCCAAGAGTCGCTCGGGCAACTACGCGACAACGGTCCACACCGTGACCGTGGCCAATCGCAGGCCGGCGAGGCGCCCGGGCAGGCCGACCGCCCCGAAGCCGAGCCCCGCACCCGCACCCGCACCAGCACCAGCGCCCGCGCCGTTGCCGGTGCCCGAACCGGCGCCAGCGCCCGAACCGGCGCCAGCTCCTGAGCCAACGCCAGTGCCTGACCCAATTCCAGACCCGGAACCAACGCCGGAGCCCGCGCCGGATCCGACTCCAGACCCGACGCCGGAGCCAGCGCCAGAGCCAGATCCGATCCCCGAGCCCGAGCCACCGGCCCCGGCCACGCCCCTCGGCCTCGGTGGAAACTGGAACATGATCTTCAGCGACGAGTTCAGCGGATCCTCCGTCGATTCGACGAAATGGTCCACGCTGCGCGGCGGCCTCGTCTGGCCGTACGGCGACCCGTACAACCCGCCGATCGAAGACGCCTTCTACAAACGCGCCAACACGACCGTTCGCGACGGCAATGCGGTCTTGACGCTGAAGAAAGAGTCAACCAACGGTTACCCCTACACGTCTGGCGTGCTGCACTCGGGCAACAACTTCAGCTACAAGTACGGCTACGTCGAGGCACGCGTGAAGGTGCCGAAATGCTCGGGTTGCTGGCCGGCGTTCTGGATGCTCGACGCCCCGGTCGACGACCACTGGCCGCCGGAGATCGACATCTTCGAGTTCTTCGATTCGCTCAACGACCCGCACCCCCACTTCAACTACCACTGGGCCGACAACGGCCACAAGCAGTTCGGGATCAAGCAGTTCGGCAGCTCCAACGTTGACTACACGGCGGATTACCACACGTACGGCCTGTATTGGGACGCCAACCGCGTCCAGGTTTACATCGACGGCGTGCCCGGTCCGGCGTACACCGACAGTGCGTTCGTGACGAAGGTTCCGAACTACGTGATCTTCAACTTCGCGCTGCAGAAGGGCAAGACGCCGCCGAGCGGTCAGGAAATGCTCGTCGACTACGTGCGGGTCTGGCAACCGCAGGCCTAGCCGGTCTCAGTGCCAGGTAGTTGGTGCGGCAGGTAAGGGCTATGCAGCCGCGCCGGAGGGGCAGTCCACTTCGGCGCCCTCTTCGTCCTTGACCCGGAAAGAAGAACCGCAGCCGCAGGCAGCCACGACGTTCGGGTTGTTCACTTGGAAGCCGGCGCCCGTGAGGCCGTCGATGTAGTCGACTTCGGACTCGTCGACGTAGCGCAGGGAAAGGTCGTCGACCAAAATCTTGATGCCGTTGTTCTCGAAGACGTGATCACCGTCGCGCTGTTCGTCGATCGCCAACGAGTAGGTGAATCCCGAGCAGCCGCCACCCTTCACGCCCACGCGCAGACCGGCATCGTCGATGCTCTTGCTCTGGCCTTCGACGTAGTCCTTTACCTTGGTTGCCGCGATGTCTGTGAGATTGACCATTTGGTTGCCTCTTGCTCCTAGTGCCACCCGGAAAGTCCTCGCGTCGTTACGGGAACGGTCCTCCGGCTAACTTGACTACAGTCCATTTTACTCATTCTCGAAGAACCCGAACCAATCCTTGAGGAAACATGGCCGACGTCAACGAGATAAAAACGCGCATCGAGGCAGCGCTGCCGGGTGCAACCGCCGATGTCATCGACACAGCCGGCGACAGCAATCACTTTCGCGCCGAGGTCACGGCGCCGCAGTTCGCGGGTCTCACGAGAATCCAACAGCACCGCATGATCAACGAAATTTTCGACGGTGAGCTTGGCGGGAGCATCCACGCGCTTTCGATCAAGACTCAGGTACAGGAAACCGAGGGAGCAGCACAATGAGCGATGCCATTTCCAATGAACTTCGCGATCACCTGGCAAAACTGATCGACGAGAACGAGGTAATCCTTTTCATGAAAGGCACACCAGAAGGGCCGGCATGCGGTTTTTCAGCACGCTCGGTAGCAGTGCTCAATTCGCTCGGCAAGCGCTACGCGGCCGTCGACATCCTCCCGGACCCACGTATCCGCGAAGAGTTGACCGCGATCTCGGAGTGGCCGACGATTCCGCAGTTGTTCGTCGACGGCGAGTTGATCGGCGGCTGCGACATCATGATGGAGATGTACGAAACCGGCGAACTGGCCGAGACGCTTGGCGTCGAACAGCCGACCGGCGACCAAGATGATCCTGCGCAGGCGCAGGCCACCCCTCAGTCGCAAGGATTGCAGCTCGAGAACAACCTCGAATAGCGGCGCGAAGAATGGCCGTTCAAATCGTCTGCGACAGCACGTCGTACCTGACCCGCGAGCAGATCGCGGAGTACAGAATCAAAGAGGTCAGCCTTTCGGTCGTGTGGAACGACGAGTCCAAGCAAGAGCTGGACATCACTGACCTTGACGCGTTCTACGACGAGTTGCGTTCGATGAAGAACCTGCCCGGTACATCGCAACCGTCAGTCGGCCAGTTCCTGGACGTCTACGCACCGATCCTCGACGCCGGAGACGACGTCGTATCACTGCACTTTTCGTCGGGAATCTCCGGTACGTACGACAGCGCCGTACAGGCGATGCAGGCGGTTGAGCGTGACGGTGTCGAGCCGGGACGCGTGACGGTCATCGACACTGGTTCCGCCTGTGGCGGCTACGGGATGATTGCGCTCGCCGGCGCTGCTGCTGCGCGCAAGGGCGCGAACCGCGAAGCCGTGCTCGCGGCGGTCGACCGGATGACGGACGGGCTCAACTTTTGGTTCGCGATCGACACACTGGAGTACCTGCGTCGTGGCGGCCGAATCGGCGCCGTGGCGTCGGTTGTCGGCGGTGCCATCAAAATCAAGCCGATCCTCACTGTCACCAGTGAAGGCATCATGCCGGTCGAGAAGGTCCGAACCGAAGCGCGCGTGCTTTCGCGCATCGCCGACCTCGCCATGGAACACATTCCGCACGACGGCGATTTCATCGTTCAGCACGTCCAGGCGCCTGATCGCGCGCAGATCGTGATCGATGATCTGACCGCGCGGATTGGCAAGGGACCGGTGATTCAGCCGGGCGAAATCGGCCCGGTGATCGGCGCGCACGTCGGCCCGGGTTTGATCGGCGTGGGCGTCTTTCCCGCCGGTTTGATCGACTAGCGGCGGCGGCGAAGACCGCGCAATACGAGCGCGCTGCCGACGGCGAAACCCAGGACAGCGGCACCAACCGTCAGCTCTTGCTTGTGGGCGGCGATGTGACCGCGCCAATCGGTCAGCCGGGCGACTTCGGTGCGTGCCTGTTCGACCGAACGGACGAGTTCTTGGCGGTTCTCCTCGATCGAGGCACGAATCTCTGCAGGACTGCGCTGCGGCATCTAATTGCCCCTGTTCGGATCGCTGGGTGACGTAGGTGGCGGTGGTGGCTGGTTGCCTGTCGGTGGTGGTGGTGGTTGATTACCGGCCGGTGGAGTCGGCGGCTGCGGCGGTGCGGGCGGCTGCGGTGGTGCGGGCGGCTGCGGCGCCGACGGAGCTGATCCGCTGGCCTTCGCGGCCTTTTCGGCGTTGCGCGCAGCCTTCTTGGCGGCCTTTGCGGCTTCCTTCTCCGCCTTCTTGGCGGCCTTGGCGGCCACGGCCTCTGCCTTTGCGGCCTCCTGCTCGGCCTTGCTTGCGGCCTTGGCAGCCGCCTTCGCCTCTTTGGCCTCCTGCTTGGCGCGGCGTTTGGCTTCCTTGGCGTCGACGTCCGCGACATCTGCCCCGACCTGAGCGTCGACCGACTCTCGCTGTGCCTCGACGGCGGCAGCATCGGGTGCCGGGTGCGTCGCTGCAGGCGGCGGCGCAAAATCGGTCGGCACGCCACCGGTCGCCGGGACCTCGCCCGAAACTGGCTCTTCAACTGCGACGCTGTCGATCTCCTGTACCTGCTTCGCGAGTGCGTCACGGGTCTGGACGGCTTCATCGATCGCTTGGGACGGCACGATTTGCGATCCACCCTTCTGGATCTTCTTGAGCGCAATCCAGGCGAGCAAGCCACCGAGCAAAAAGAGGAAGAACGCGACGATCAGGAACCCCAGCCAGGGGTAGAACGCGCCGACCGCGTCGCCGACCAAGAACGAAAGCCCGATCAGAAGGACAAACAGGCCGAAGAACGCGAAAACACCGCCAACGATCCCGGCGACCGATCCGCGAAGCAGGTTCTGCAACGAAACCGCGATTTCGGACTTCGCGAGTTCGATTTCTTCGTGGACGATCGCCGTCGTGCGATCGATGATCTCGCTGATCGATTGGCCGAGTGGTTGGTTCTGGTTGTCTTCAGGCATGGAGTCGTTGCGTGGGGCGCTGTGGCTGCTTGCTGATCGCCGGCATCAGTCGGTTGGCGGCGGCTCGTTGAACACGCGAATCCAAATCTGCTCGGCAGCCTTACGTGCGGCGATCGCGGCGAGGGCGCTGACGCCAGCCATCACGCCACTCCAGACAAGCTTTTTCACAAGATCGTTTTGCATCGCTGCGGGCACCCTCTGGATCGTCGTCGATTCTTCTGACAAGGCTTGCTCCTTCACCACGAGTACGCGCTTGGGACGCGGTTGGCGAGGCTTGGGAGCTTATCGCGGATATCGGCCTGCGACTCGAAGTCTAGTGTCGCCGCAACGACCGATTCATTGTCGTCAGCGGCGCGCGCCAGCACCTCGCCCCAAGGGTCGATGATCATCGAATTGCCGTAGCTGCGCCGGTCGCCGTCGTGGAAGCCGAATTGATTCGACGCGACGATGAAGACCTGGTTCTCGACTGCGCGGGCGCGCAGTAGGAGTTCCCAATGAGCCTTGCCGGTCACGTACGTGAACGCCGCTGGAACAGTGATGATCAGAGCGCCGTTCACCGCCAGAATTCTGTACAGCTCGGGAAATCGCAAGTCGTAACAAACCGTCATGCCGGTGGCGACGCCGTCGACCTCCGTGGCGACGATCTGCTCACCGCGATCCTCGTGGTCTGACTCGCGATACACCTGCCCGTCGACCTCGACATCAAACATGTGGATCTTTCGATAGACGGCCTTTGTTGCCCCGTCGGGTCCGAGGTGTACGCAGGTGTTCGCGAGCTTTTCCTCGCCCTCCATCTGTTCGGCGATTGACCCGGCGATCAGATCGATCCTCAGCTCACGCGCGAGTTCAGCGCACAGCGTGATCGACTCGCCATCCAATTGCTCGGCACCGGCAAAGTAGTCCTTCGTGTTGCCGAGCAGGTTGAACTTTTCGGGCAGCAACACGAGATTTGCCCCCTCGGCTGCAGCCTTTCGTACCAATTCTTCAGCGCGCCGCAGATTGGCCGACTTGTCGGCCTGCGAGTTCATCTGAATGGCGGCGGCGGTCAGCGAGGATGGCATTTCGATCAGGCTATTGCAATGTCGGCGAGCGGCGTGATCGCCTCAAGTGGAGGCCGACTAGCGCGATTTCCAGACGCACTCTGAATTGTCGCAGGAGCCGTCGATCGGGATCGTGCGCTTGGCGGGCTTGCCCTGGGCGTCGCGACCCGAAATCTCGGCAACGCAGTCGTAGCGGTCGCCATCCTTCTCGACGCAGGTGACCTCGTCGACCGAGACCGCGCCGAGACCAGCATCTTTCGCTTCGCCCGGCAGTTGAACACGGATGATCTTCTCGAGCTCAGACTTTTGGTCGGCGGACCCAACCGAGAACGAGCAACCGGTGAGGGCAAGCGCAGTCGCCAGAAGCAGGCATGTCAGTGAGACGCGAAGCATTCGCGGGCAGGATAGTCGCGATGTCAACCGTCCGGCTGGCGACGCCGCAATTCAGCGAGCAACAGCTTCACGTGCATCGCGCTGAGTAGGTCACGCATCGGGCCGTGACCGCGCTCGATCAGGTCGGCGGCCTCGTCTGCACTGAGGCGTCCGGGGAGCTTTTCGCTGATCACGTCGACTTCGTCACGGGCAAGCGCCTCCAGGTGACGCATGTAGATCAGTGCGTCGTAGATCGTGAAGCCAAGTGCCTCGCCGTACCCGCTCTCGCGAAACTCTGCGATCGCGCTCAAGAACTCCGCATCCGGCTGGTTGTAGCGGACGCCGGCCTTCGTTTTGATCGGCTCGATCGCGCCGATCCGTTCGAAGCCTGTGAGTACGTCCTCTGGCAGACCGAGCTTCTTGACGGCTTGGTTGTGTGTGATCCCAGTGCCCCGCGCGAGCTGCTTCGATCGCGCGAGCAGCGTGTCGCCGAGCTCGAGACGCTCTTCGACGCGGTCGGGTTCGTTCTCGAGGATTCGCTTGATCACATGCAGCGGCAGGTAGCGCTCTTCCTGGAGCCGCTTGATCAACTTGATGCGGTCGACGTACTCCGGGGAATACCAGGCCATGTTTCGGCTTGTCTTGACTGGTGCAGGGAGTAGACCTTCGCGCAGGTAATGCTTGATCGTCGCTGGTGAGACGCCGGATGCCTCGGCCAACGCACCCATGCGCAACAAACCGTCAGTGTTAACCGATGGTTGGACCTTCGGTGATGTGGCCGGGCTTGGCGTCACGCGTGCGCTCCCGTGTCAACGCCCTTCACCGCTCCACTCGCGCGCAGCACTGCGACTTCTTCCGAGTCGTAGCCGAGCTCAGCAAGCACATCGTCAGTGTGTTCGCCAAATGCCGGAGCCGGTTCGCTGCGGTCGGGGCGTTGGCCGTCAATCACAATCGGCGGAGCAACCTGACGCATCGCGCCAACTCCCGGCTGGTCGATCGTCATGACCATCTCGCGTTCGCGCACCAGTTCTGAATCGAGCGCCTCGTCGATCTCCAGAATCGGCTCGATGCAGCAGTCGCGCTCATCGTTGAAGGCGGCCCATTCAGTACGCGTCTTCGACTTGAAGACTTCGGCGATCTCGGTCCAACCCTCACTGCCCGCCAGTTCGAATTGTTTGGCGATCAGATCTTCGCGACCGACGCCCTCGCAGAACGACCTCCAGAATTTTGGCTCGAGCGCCCCGCAACTGACCCACCCATCGGCCGCCTCGTAGGGCATGTAACACACCCATCTGCCGGCAAGATCGACGTCGCCGCGGTGACGAACGTCGCCGGCCAACGCGCTCGCCGCCGGCATCGCCAGCCAACTTAGCGCTCCATCGGTCATCGAGACGTCGAGGTTTGCGCCCGCACCCGTTGCCCGCTTCTTCACCAGTGCGGCGAGGATCGCGATTGCTGCCATTTGTGCGCCGCCGCCGATGTCTGCGATCTGTCCCGCCGCCTGCACCGGTGGACCACCCTTGGCGCCCGTAAGGGCCAGAAGCCCGCCGAGCCCGAGGTAGTTCATGTCATGTCCGGCGCGGTGCCTGAACGATCCGTCCTGACCGTATCCGGTGATCGCGCAGTAGACCAGTGCGCTGTTGACGGTCTTCATCGTTTCGTAGCCGACGCCCAGCTTGTCGAGCACGCCGGGACGAAAGCTCTCGAGCACGACATCGTGCTGGGCGACGAGTTTGAGCAAGATTTCCTTGCCGGACTCGTGTTTGAGGTCGATCTGGATCGAGCGCTTGTTGCGGTTGAGGGCGGCGAACTGCGCGCTGGCGACGCCGCGTTCCTTGGCGTCCTCGTCGCCCATGTACGGCGGCGTCCAACGCACGTAGTCGCCCATGCCGGTGTCTTCGACCTTCAGCACTTCGGCACCGAGGTCCGCGAGCAGAAGCGAGCAGAACGGTCCGGGCAGCAGACGCGAGAGGTCAAGGACCTTGACGCCGTCCAGCGGCAGATTCAGATCGCGCGGCAGCTCAGGCATTCGCGACTGCCATTCTTGGCACGCCAAGCAGCTCTCTCGCCTCGGCGATCGTCGCGATCTTGCGGCCGGCGGCTTCGATCTGGCGCGCGGCCTCCTCGCAGAGTTCGCCGTTGCCCTTGGCCATTTCGCCGTCCGGCAAATAGAAGTTGTCCTCAAGTCCGACGCGCACATTGCCACCCTGCTCAATCGCGACCGGGACCAGGTCCCATTGCTCGCGAGATACGCCTACGAGACCCCAATTGTTGATGCCGTCGCCGCCGTGCGTGATGCCGCCTTGGCCGTCTGGCTGCGGCACCTGGCTGGCCATGTGCTTCAGGTTGGCAGCGCGGGCTGGTGTGCCGCCGAGCACTCCGTGCACGAGCGAGATCTGCAGAGGCGCTTCGAGGATGCCCATGTCGATCAGCGGTTCGAGTGAGGCGAGGTGACCGAGCTCGAAGCACTCGTGCTCGGGTCTGATTCCGTACTCGTTCATCGCGGTCAGGAACTGGATGATCGTGTCGAAACTGTTCTCGAATACGAAGCCAAAGATGAACTCCTTGCGGCGCTTGGAGTATTTGGCGTAGTTCATCGAGCCCATGTTCAGTGCCGCAACATCTGGACGGATCGCCTCGAGATACTTAAGGCGCTTCTCCACACTGAGGCCAACCGCGCCGGTCGAGAAGTTGATGATCACGTCGGGGATCTCTGCCTTGATCGCGGCAGTGATGTTGCGATAGTCCTCGATCTCGAAGCTCGGGGTGCCGTCTGGCTTGCGCGCGTGTATGTGAATCATCGCTGCGCCGGCATCGACCGCGCGGCGTGCCTCGGCGGCGTATTCCTCGGGCGTGTAGGGGATCGCCGGGTGCTGGTCTTTATTGGCCACAACCCCCGAGATCGAATTCGTGAGGATGCAAGGCTTGTCAAAACCGCTCATTGAGCTACTCCTGAATTCGAAGGGGGAAACTGCCGCATGCCCTGTCCATGCAGCGTGCGCATGGACAGGGCATGCGGCGAAACGTGGCTTGCAACCTCGGACCTTGCAGGGGTCATACGGGCATCACTCCGTGTTTTTTGGCGGGGCGGTCAATGTGTTTGTTCTCGGCCATTTCCAGGGCGCGGATGATGCAGTGGCGGGTCTCGCGTGGATCGATCACGTCGTCGATCATCGCGTTGCCCGCCGCGAGGTAGACGTCGATCATCTTGCGCGCCTGCGCGAGTAACTCCTCGCGTTTGGCCTCTGGGTCCTCAGCGGCCTCGATGATGCTGCGGCCGATGATGTTTACCGCGCCCTCGGCGCCCATCACGCTGATCTCGGCGCTCGGCCAGGCGTAGATCGCGTCGGGCTCGTAGCCGGACCCGTTCATCACGTAGTAGCCAGCGCCGTAACACTTGCGGATCAGGATCGTCACCTTCGGAACGGTCGCGCGGCTCGTTGCGTAGAGCATCTTGGCGCCGTGGCGGATGATGCCGTCTTCTTCGACCTTGCTGCCGACCATGAAGCCGGGGACGTCCTGCAGGTAGATCAGCGGGATGTTGTAGGCGTCGCAGAGGTTGATGAAGCGTGCGGATTTGTCTGCGCTGTCGTTGTCGAGGATGCCGCCGAGCGCCTTCGGCTGGTTGGCGACGATCCCGACGCTGCGCCCGTCCATCCGCGCAAAGCAAGTGATGATCGACTTCGCCCACTTGCCCTTCATGTCGAAGTACTCGCCGTCGTCGACGATCAGTTTGATCAGGTCGTACATGTCGTAGGGCTGGCGGTTGCTCTCGGGCAGGATGTTCAGCAGCTCGTCGGGCGCGCGCTCGACCGGGTCCTCGGTCGCCTTGTACGGCGGCTTCTCGCCACTGTGCGACGGCATGTACGAGAGGTAGTCCTTGATCGCCTGGATGCACTCGGCGTCGTCGGCGCACTCCATGTCGGCCACGCCGCTCTTGCGGTTGTGGACCTTGTAGCCGCCGATCTCCTCGTCTGTGACGTCCTCGCCGGTCGCGGCCTTGACCAGATGTGAGCCGGCCAGCGCCATCGATCCCTGGCCCTTGACCATCGGCAGGAAGTCTGTGAGCGCCGGGATGTATGCGGTGCCCGCTGCGCACGGCCCCATCACCGCGGCGATTTGAGGAACGACGCCGCTCATCGTCACCTGCTCGCGAAAAAGATGGCCACTGCCGGCGAACAGCGAACCGACGGCCTCTTGAATGCGGGCACCGGCGCTGTCGAGCAGCCAGATCATCGGCATCCGCTTGTTCAGCGCGAGCGCGCGCACGCGGCTGAGCTTGACCTCGCCGGTGTAGCCCATCGAACCGGCCATCACCGTGAAGTCGTAGGCGGCGACGCAAACCAGTCGGCCGTCGACCTTTCCGTAGCCGGT
This sequence comes from uncultured Solirubrobacterales bacterium, assembly GCA_937128795.1. Taxonomy (GTDB): domain Bacteria; phylum Actinomycetota; class Thermoleophilia; order Solirubrobacterales; family JACPNS01; genus JACPNS01. Next base: position 150,580 of record CAKZMQ010000018.1, read on the forward strand.
GACCACGCCGTCGGCCGGGGCATCGACACCGTCGAGCGCTCGTTGCGAGAAATGCGGTCGCCCGTGCATACCGAGTTCGACGAACGTGCCGTCGTCAATCAGCAGATCGAGGCGCTCGCGGGCGGTGAGTTTGCCGCGATCGTGTTGCTTTGCGATCTTCTCGTCACCGCCGCCCTTGAGATTGTGTTCGCGCTTGGCGAGCAACTCGTCAACGAGCGACTGCATCTGCGATTCGAGCTGTGCTGCCGCGGCCTGCTGGCCGTCGGTTTGGGCACCATTTGATTCGGACATCTAGCGGCCCTTCCATTCGGGATCACGTTTTTCGAAAAAGGCCATCGCGCCCTCGATCGCATCCTCGGTGCTGACAGCAACCGTGAACTGCGAGTGGAGGTACTCGAGGGCGGAAAAGTACGGCAGGTCTTGCTGATTGACCATCGCGTCGTGACCGAGGCGCATCACGACCGGAGCTTTGGCGGCGAGCTTCTTGGCCCACTCGTCGGCCGCCGCGTCGAGCTCCTCACGCGGGACGGCCTTGTTGATCAATCCATGCTGGACTGCCTCTTCGGCGGTCAGACGCTCGCCAAGCAACAGCAGTTCGTTGACCTTTTTACGCGGAACGTTGCGGTAGATGATCGCCATGATCATGAACGGGAAGAGGCCAATGTTGATCTCCGGAGTGGAGAACTTGGCCTCGTCGCTGGCGACGACGAGATCGCACGCGAGCGCTACGCCCAGGCCGCCTGCGACGACGTGTCCGTTGGCCTTGCAGATCGTCGGCTTGCCGAGCTCGGCGATCTGGCGGAAAAGTTCGAGGAAGCGCTTGGTCGCGTAGTGCTTGTGCGCCAGCGGGACGTCTGCCGAAAACCCCGAGAGATCGCCTCCGGCGCTGAACACCGTGCCCGCGCCGGTCAGCACCGCCACGCGAACATCGTCGTCCTCGCGGGCGGATTTGAATGCCGCGATCAAATCGTCGAGCATCCCGTGGCTGAGCGCATTGCGCTTGTCCGGCTGATTCAGCGTGATCGTTGCCACGCCGTCATCGACCTCGTACAAAACGTTCTCGTAACTACTCAAAGACCCGCACCCTCCGCACTAGCTCAACTCAGAAAAGTAAAAAGTAAGACGTTCGACTTCCCACTCTACCGAATCCCCCACCCTTCCAAACAAGGTTCCCCTTTTGGCAAACCTTGTTTTACAGAGTTGTTAGGGGCGGGGGTCGCCTTGGGTGAAGGTTGGGCGGTCGCCTTTTTGGGCTGCGGTGACGGCGTTCTTGAAGTCGTCGGAGGATTGGGCGACGGCCATGTACGAGGAGACCATGTCGTAGTGGGTGTCGCGCGGGAGCGACTCGGCGGAGTAGACGGCGCGTTTGATCAGTCTTTGCGCGAGCTGCGGCCCCGTCGCGAGCTTCTCGGCCAACGCGTACGTGGTCTGCGCGAGCTCATCTCCGGGGACCGACTGATTCACGAGTCCCCAATCGGCCGCCTCGGCACCGGTCAGCACTTTGCCGGTCCAAAGCAGCTCGAGCGCGCGTGCCGGACCGACCAGACGATCGAGCAGCCATGCGCCACCGTCGCCGGGGACCAGTCCGAGGTTGACGTACGCCTCGCCGATCTTCGCCTCGTCTGCCGCGATGCGCAAATCGCACAGGAGCGCCATGTCGAAACCCGCCCCCATCGCAGCGCCGTTGATCATCGCAATTACCGGCTGCGGGACGTCCCGCATCGCCCGCTGGACTCGGTGGACGTGGTCACGCAAGAACTCCTTGCGCGCCAATGGGCCGACGTCCTCGCCGAGTGTGGCCAGGTCGCCGCCTGCGCAGAATGCCTTGCCCGCACCCGTGACCACGATCGCGTGCACCGCGTGATCTGCGGCGAGCCGTTCGAACGCATCCGCCCATTCGTTGACCATCTCGCGGTCGAACGCGTTGAACTTGTCCGGCTTGTTCAGCGTCAGCGTCGCGACGTGCGTCTCGGCGTTGACATCGGTGAGAATCGCGTCGGGCATCCGGGCGAGCCTACCGCGCCGTACTGAAGACGGTGGGATTGGTAGGTTGCGCGACCAGAAGCTAAATCCTTGAACCAGCGAGGGAGGATCCGATGGCTGGAGAGATGGTCGACTACGCGTCCAACGGTGGCTCTGCAAACGGCTACCTGGCGACGCCCGAAAATCCAAACGGCAAAGCGCTGATCGTGATCCAGGAGTGGTGGGGCCTACAGCCGGAGATCGAGGCAATCGCCGATCGTTACGCCGAAGCCGGGTACTACGCGTTGGCGCCCGACCTCTACTACGGCGACAAGACCGAACACCCCAGCGAGGCCGAGCAGAAGTTGATGGCGCTCAATGTCGAGCAGGCAGAGCAGGACCTGCGCGGTGCCGTCGACCACATCGCAGAGATTTCCGGAGCAAATCAGGTCGGTTCGACGGGCTACTGCATGGGCGGAGCGTTAGCGATATTTGCCGCAGCAGCGAATCCAAAGGTCACGGCAGTATCGAGCTTCTACTACGTCTTTCCACACAAGAAGCCGGACTTCAGCAAGCTCCACGGCCCGGTGATGATGCATTTCGGCACGAACGACGATTTCATCCCCGTCGCGGACGCCGAAGCGCTCGTGCAAGAGATCAAGGACGCCGGCGGCGAAGTGCACGCGCACTTCTATGAAGGCGCCGGTCACGCGTTCTGCAACACCGCCAACCGATTGGGCACCTACGACGAAGCGCTCGCCGAACTCGCCTGGTCGCGAAACATCGATTTCTTCGAGGCGAATCTGACTTGAACGGTCGCGAGGGCGTTTCGGTCCGGCGGATCATCTCGGTCTGCTGCTGGCTCGCATGCGCCGGTCTGTTCTCGTCGTGCGGAACCCAGGTGAGCGGGGGTGCCTTCAGTTCGGACGACTACCCGTTCTCCTTCGAATACCCGGCGGACTGGACACTCACGCAAAGCGGACCCGAGGCCTCCAGCAGCGGCACGGTGACCGCCGCGCTACGTGAACCGCTCGACCAAGTGCAGTTGACGAGTTTCAGAATGAAAAAGTCGATCCCCGCAACCGCACGCGGCAACCAGAGCGAGGCGGACGCGATCGTTCAACGTGTCGCCGCACGAACCGGTGGTTCGGTTGGCGTCGGCAAGCCGGTCACCTACGGCGGGAGCAACGGATTTCGTTACATCGTCGAGTATTCGAACGGTGGGATGAACAAATTGCGCGCGCGCCTGGTCTTTCTTTTCCACGGCGAAATGCTCGTGCAGATCAACTGCCAATCGTCGCTCGAAAACCGCAAACAGCTGGCAGCCGGATGCAACGAAATCCTCGACTCGTTGAAGCTGAAGTGAACGGCGTCACCGAATCGAGATCCATGGACCGCCGGGCTGGCGAACGTCGATGCGTTCCACCACCACGTTGGCGGGCAGGCCCGACAAAGTCTTGATACTGATTCGCGAGTCGTGCTGCTTTGCCGGAAGTCCTGTCACGACAGTTTTCTCGCCGCTGGCAGGCACTCGTACAGCGTCCTCGTCGTTGATCTGCACGAGGTGCGGACTAGCCGCCGATCCCAGTCGCAGGCGCAATTCCCCCGGGCGGTCGAGAAACGTGGTCACGTTGACCAATCCCTGGGCGACGCCGTTTCGAACATCGCGTCCGCTGAGTATCGAGAGCAGGCTCGGCGGCGGCTGAGCAACCATCAGGGTCATCCCGGGAGCAAGGTCGGATGGTTGAACTCGCTTGCTTTCGTTTTTGAAATGGATCGTTACGTCGTTGCTGCGCATGAACCATGCGTTCGGGATGAGGTCGCAACCGGTGCCGAGGATCCGTCCTGTTTCGTCCCAATCAAACAGGCATTTCGGCGAGTACATGACCGGCGATTTGAACGGCTCCGCGTCGGTCGCGAACGCGCGCACGATGCGGTCGTTCCAGAACTCGCTCGTGAAGTACATCTCGGGCGAATCCGTCGACGTGATGATCATGCCGACGTCCTCGTCGGTGTTCTGGTCGATGAAACTCGCGGGCTTTGGCACGGACTCGAAGGCCTGTTCGGAATAGAGCCGCGCGTAGTGCCAGGTCTGGGCCTGAGTGGCAATCAGAATCGTCAGCGTGATCGCAACGGCGAGCCAGTGGAACACGCGCGCCAGCCTTTGTTTGGGCAACGTCGAGATGATGTAGACGATCCCGAGCAGGAGCGTCACTCGCGCCAGCAACATGCCGATCTTCGCCGCCGATTCCGGATGCTCAAGCATGTGTCGACCAACCAGCGACAGGCTGAACGAGTCGTACGAGAACGGCACGAGCACCGCGTCGGTTTGAAAACCGCTGACGACCAGGGTGGCAACCGCAACCGACACGACTGCCGACCCGACCGAGACACGCCGCCAAGCGACGAGCAGCCCAGTGAAGAACAACGGCCCGAGATAGAACATGTAGCGC
>CAKZMQ010000019.1 GCA_937128795.1 uncultured Solirubrobacterales bacterium
GACGCGCACTCCTCCAGCGTCGTCCCGCCTGTGCGCGCCGCCAACAACAGCGCCTCGGAATCGCTCGGCGCGCTTCGCTCGGCAAGCGCAGCAGCAAGTTCCTCGTCGCTCATCGCACGTATGTGCTGACCGCTCACCCAACGCAGCTTGTCCTCGTCGAATTGCGAATCGGCGGTGTGCAGCCGGTCGAGGTCGAAACGGTCCGCCATCTCGTCCAAGGTCAGCATCAGCTCGTCCACGCCGAAGTCGGCCAGCGACAGAGCAAGCGCGTTGCAGATTGCGGCCGGTGGATAGCCGGCGCGGCGCATCGACGCGATCGTTGCCGGACCACCGGCCTCTCCGTCACGTTTTGAGACCTTGGCACCGCCTTCGAATACAAGCAGTGGCGCGTGCACGTAGACGGGCGGCTCGGCCCCCATCGCGTGGATGATCTGCATCTGCAGCTCGGTGTTGGCAGTGTGGTCGCGGCCGCGGAGCACGTGAGAGATCGCGTCGTCGACGTCGTCGACCGCCGACGCGAGGTTGTAGAGCGCGGTTCCGTCGGAGCGCGCGATCACGCGACCGCCGAACTCGTACGCGTCGTCGCGACGGCTGACCGGGAGTTCGGCAAGCACTGCCTCATAGCGCGCTGTGCGATCGCTCTGGCGCACCGGCCCGTCGTCCCAGTCAAGCCCGAGCCAACGCAGATCCGCGAGGATCGCCGCCTCGAGCACGGAGTCGGATCGCTCCTCATCCGTGTCGTCGATTCGCAGCAGCAGCCGCCCGCGGCCCTCGGCAACGGGTGAATGTACGAAGAGCCAGTTGAGCAGCGCTGTACGCGCCGATCCGACGTGGAGAGCGCCCGTCGGACTGGGCGCGAAGCGTGCGCGCACCGGAGCCATCTTCAGTCGCTGCCGGCCGTGCGTAGGTCGTCGGTTTCGACCGCTTCGATCGCCGCGGTCGCGAGCACCGCGATGCCCTCCGCGCGACCGAGGTAGCCCATTCCCTCGCCACGGGTGAACTTGACGTTCACCTGATCGGCCTGCAACTTCATCGCCCCCGAAAGGTTGGCAACCATCTGCGCGCGGTGAGCGCCCATAAGCGGTTCCTCGGCGATCACCGTCGCATCGACGTTGACGAGCGAAAAGCCACTGTCGGCCACCAGCACAGAGCAGCGAGCGAGCAAATCGATCGAATCGGCGTCCTGCCACTGCGGGTCGGTGTCCGGAAAATGTTCGCCAATGTCGCCGAGCGCCGCGGCGCCGAGAATCGCGTCGCACACGGCGTGAGCAAGCACGTCGGCGTCGCTGTGGCCGATGAGCCCGCGACCGTGTTCGATCGAAACGCCGCCGATCACCAACGGCCGGCCGTCGCCAAACGCATGCGTGTCCCAGCCGAGACCGACGCGACTGCTCATCCGATCGGCTCCAACCGGCGTTCGCGGCCTTCAAAGACAACGAGCTCAGTCACGCCGTGATCGGCGAGCAGCTCTTGCGCGTGCTCGTATCCATGGCCGACGTACATCGGTTGATGGGCGTCGCTCGACAGGGCGAACGAGAGACCCGCGTCCACGCACATGTCGATGAACGCCGGTGCGGGGTAGATCTCACCGACAGGCTTACGCAATCCAGCGGTCGAGACCTCGACGACGACGCCCGCCTCGGCAAACGCTTCAACCGCCGGTTCGTAGAAGAACCGAAGGTCGCGATCGGGCGCAGGACGCTCCTTGCCCCAGTACTTGACAAGGTCGGGGTGAGCCATGATGTCGTACAGGCCCGTCCGCGCCGCGTCCGCCAAAGTCCTGAAGTACTCGGTCCAGATGTCCTCGGCCGAGCTGCGCTCGCGCCAGATGTCGTAGCTCTCGTGGTCGAGCGCCGCCTGTGCGAGAAAGTGCACCGATCCGACGACGTAGTCCCAATCGTGCTCGCCGAGCAGTTGAGCGATCTGCTCCTCGCGACCGGCTACATAGTCGGCTTCGATTCCGAGCCGCAGATCGGTCTCTTTGCGAACGAATTCCACATAGCGACCGAGATCATCGAGCGCGTTTTTCTGCCAGTAGGGATGATCCCAGATGCTCAGCGCTTCTGCGAAGCGATAGATGTGTTCGCTGACGCCGAGTTCGGTTATCCCAGCTTCCTCGGCCGCAACGCGGTATCGCTGGGCGTTCTCATTGGTCATGTATTCGTCGAAGGTCGCGTCCAAGGCATCCGGCCGCAGGTGGACGTGGTAATCGGTCAGCATCGTCTGTGAATCGTCCTCGGTGGTTGGGGGTCGGCGGGCGATAGTTGTAGCGAACGGCTCCCCCAGCACGATTTCCTCAACTCTCAACGGGCTTGCTGGCCTCTGGCTCCTGAAAGCCTCCGGATGCTTCCGCAGCTTCCACCGACCCGAATGCATCGTCTGGCCGGGCAATGTCCATTTGAACACCGTCCGTTTGCGCGCCGGCCGTCGGTGCTCCGTCCGGCTGGGCGCTGTCCGGTTGCACGTCGCCTGCCGTTCCCTGAAGGGGCAGATACACGGTGAACGTCGAGCCAGAACCAAACTCGCTCTCGACCGCCAACCGCCCGCCGTGCAACTCAACCATCTGCTTTGCAATTGCCAATCCCAGACCCGTTCCCGGAATGCGGTCAGATGAGTTTGAGCGGAAGAACGGCTCAGCGATCTGCGGCAGGTCCTCTCGCGGAATCCCGACGCCCCAGTCGACGAACGAAACCACCGCCTGCCGATTGACCGCGAATGCACGAACTATCACCGCCTGGCCGTCACGGCTGTACTTGATTGAGTTGCTGAGCAGGTTTCCGAATGCCTGCTTCAGTCGCAACGGGTCGCCCGAGACGATCAGGTCACCGGTGTCGACCAGTACGACGTCGACCCCGCGCTCGGCGCCGATCGGCAACATCTCGGCCTTCAGGTCGCGCAAAAGTTCGCGCACATTCACCGGCTCGGGTTTGACGGTGATCCTGCCGCTCTGCACGCGGGACATCGTCAGCAGGTCATTGATCAGGTCGTCGAGCTGGCGGGCGTTGCGGCCGGCGATCTCGACGTACTTCGCCTGGTCCGGCTCGAGCTGCCCAGCTTCGCCGTTCTCCAGAAGTTCGAGGTATCCGCGCAGCGAAGTAATCGGCGTTCGTAGCTCGTGTGAGACCGACGAGACAAAGCGGCTGCGCGCGGCGGAGAGGTCGTGCATCTGCCCGACATGTTGCTCGATCTCGTCTGCCATCTGATTGAAGGCAGACCCCGTCAGTGCGATCTCCTGCACTCCACCGGGGTCGACACGCGCGCTGAGGTCGCCGTGTCCCAGCTTTCGCGACGCGACCGCGAGGTTCTCCAGTGGAACCATCATCTTCTTGCGAATCCAGAACAGCACGCCAAGACCCGAACCGAGCATGATCAACGCTGCAATCATGATCAGCGCTACGTTGATCGCCTGGCGGCGTGCGACCGCGCGGTCCGCATCTACTTGAGCATCGGCGAGTTCGTCGCGCAAAGCGCTGCCGTTCGTGAGCACCGTGTCAAACTGCTTGGCCGCCTCCGGCGAAACCAGAATTTCGCGTGCTTCGCCGCGCTCGCCGCGCTTGACCGCGGCCACGGCGTTGTCGCCGATGTCGACCAAGTACGACTGCAGCGCCTGGTTGTACGCCCGAGCGCGATCCAGAGTCGGCGGCTCAAGGTTTGCGAACAGCACGTTGGAGATCACCGTCAGCTGGCGTCGTGATTGAGTGAACGGTCCGAGCACAAAGGCGTCACCGCTCGCGACGTACTGACGCAGTGAGGCGCGGGAGCGATCGAACTCCTGCGTAAGGCCCTGCATCAGCAGCACGTTCCCCGACGCCTGCTTGAGGTCGTTCGATCGATCGGTGGTCTGAAGCGCCCCCCAGATCGCGAACGCGACGATCACCACGATCACCGTCACCTGGGCCGAAATGCTGAAGCGAATCAGCCGCCGAAAGCTCTGCTTTTCGCGTGTGCCCCCAGTGTTGACCTCGTCAATCGCCATCTTCAATCCCTATTCTTACAGTTGGTACTGGTTGTGACAATCGATCCGCCAACAGAATTCGACCCCGACAAGCCCCTCGTACTCGTCGCGGACGACAACCAGGACATTCGCGACTTGCTCGCCACCCGCCTTGCTTCACGCGGTTTTGAGGTGGTAACAGCCGCTGACGGACAGGCCGCACTTGATGCCGCGCTTGAGTATCGCCCGGTGATCGCCGTGCTCGACTGGGTTATGCCAGTCATCCAGGGCCACGAGCTGTGCGTGAAGCTGAAGTCCGACGCGCGCACCGCTGAGATGCCGATCGTGATGCTTACGGCCCGCGGCGAAGAAGAGGACAGACTGCTCGGCCTCGACCTCGGTGCCGACGACTACCTGATCAAACCATTCGACATCGAGGTGCTCGGGGCAACGCTCAATCGACTGATCGAAGGCACCGGTCGGCAGACCGCAGGTCAGCCGCGGTCGTGACCTTGAAGTTGGGCTCGGCCCACGGGTAGACAGCAACACTGCCACCCGAGGCTTCAACTAGCGAGGCGTCGTCGGAGGCACCGGCCAGTACTTCGTCGGCGACCCGTTCAGACAATCCGAGTGCGCGCTCGAGTACTTCGCTGCGAAATGCCTGCGGAGTCTGTACCGCCCACAGCGATTCTCGCGGTGGAGTCTCGACGACGACATTCGACCGGTCGACACGCTTGATCGTGTCCGTGACCGGAGCGGCGGCGACCAGAGCATCGGTGCGGCCATTCAAGAGGGCGTCGTGGATGCCATCAATAAGTTTCGGCGAGACCAACGGCCGTGCCGCGTCGTGAACAAGCACTACTCGAGTTCCGGCACCGGTTGCTTCGGCCCCGGCCCGCAACGCGTTGGCGACTGAATGCGATCGACTCGCGCCACCCTGGCAGACGAGCACTGACAGCCCGGCCTCGCGTGCAGGCTGCACGGCTTGTTCGAAAAGTTCGACCGAGCCCGCGTGAGCGGCAACCACCACGTCGCCGGCACCGGCTCCGAAGGTCTCGCTGGCGGCGAACGCATCAAGACACCAGGCGAGCAGCGGTTTGTCGGCAGAAAGAACAAGCGCCTTGGGACCATTGGCCCCAAGGCGCTTGCCATCACCACCTGCTGCGACTACCGCCAGAGGCGGGCGCTGCTGTGTGGTGCTCTTCATTCCCTCTCCCCCGGGGAGTGAAGCTTGTTGACCGAGCCTGCGGTCAAGCCTCGACTGCGTCCTGTTCTTCGACGCCTTCGGTCACATGTCCGAGTAGGGAGTCTACGTGCTCCTCGGCCTCTTCCTCGTCCATGTCGAGCGCGTACATGAATTCGCTTGCGAGGATGCGTTTCGCGCGCACGAACATCTGCTTCTCACCGGATGAAAGGCCCTTTTCGGCCTCCAACGCTGCGAGGTTGCGGATCACTTCGGCCAACTCGAAGATGTCGCCGGTACGGATCTTCTCGCGGTTGTGCTTGAAGCGACGGTTCCAATTGCCGGGCATGTCGGACACGTCGTCCTGCAACACGCCGACGACCTTCTTCACAGTCGCGTGGTCGATCACGCGACGCAGACCGGCGACGCCGGTGTTCTCGGAAGGGACCATCACGGTCATGTCGTTGTGCAGGATCTGAATCGTCAAGTACTCGCGCTTCTCGCCGAGCAGAATCTTCTTTTCCTTCTTCAGGACCTTGCCCGCACCGTGGTGCGGGTACACGACCTTGTCACCGACCTTGAACTTGATGTTCGGTGCCTTTGGCGCAAGTTCCAGGTCGTCGAGCTCCATATCGATTACGTCTGTGTCGGAAATTCCGATCGCCTCCTCGTCGTTCGATCGATCGCGCGCATGCCGGCCCGCTAGGCCTGCATGTACCGATCGACCAGGTTGATCTCCTGAAGGCGCTTGAGGCCTTCGCGGATGTCTTTCGCCCGGACTTCGCCAACGCCCTCGACGGATTCCAGTTCGGAATCCGCGGCATTGAGCAGTTCGTCCAGACCGCCAAATTCATTGACTATGTCGTGGACCACCAACTTCGGAAGTCGCGGAATGCGCGACAGGATCCGGTAGCCACGCGGGGCGACCGCGTGATCGATGGTGTTCATCTTGCGGTCGTAGCCGAGCATCTCTGCAAGGCGACCGAAGTCGAGTAGTTCTTGGTGCTGCATCCGCGCGAGGTGGTCAACGACCTGACCGTAGGTCTCGTCGGTGTCCTCCGCGATGTAGTCACGCACCAGTCCGTGTTTTTCGGCCGCTACGCCGATCATCGTCTCTTCGAGCTGCATTTCGATCAGACGACCTTCGTTTCCGAGTTCGACGATGTATCGCTCGACCTCGACGCTCATACGTGTGATCAATTCGGCACGCTGCAGCACGGTGAGCACGTCATGCATGTAGGTGCGACCTTCAAACTCCAGAAGGGTCAGTCGGGCCGAAACCTGATCAAGGCGGCGACGGTACTTGTCCAGCGTGGCAAGCGCCTGATTGGCCTTGGCGAGAACCTCTGGGATGTCGGCCATCACGTACTTGTTCGAATCAACGTACAGCGACAGCACTTCGCGACGTGCGCTGATCGCAAGCACGATCGCATCAGACTGCTTGGCCACCCGCTCGGCGGTGCGGTGGCGCGTTCCCGTTTCGACGGAATGAATCGTCGGGTCCGGCATCAACTGCACGTTGGCCCATGCGATCTTGTTGGCATTCGCACTGAGGACGATCGCGCCATCCATCTTCGCGAGTTGATACAACATCGCCGGCTGGTAATCAAGGTCGATCTTGATTCCGCCGGAAAACATAAAAGCGAGCTCTTCCGGTTCGCCAATGATTATCAACGCGCCGGTGCCGCCCTGGAGCACCTCGTCCAGTCCTTCGCGGATGAACGAACCCGGCGCGATCATCTCCAGAGCCCGTAAAAGCTTGGGCTCCAGACGCGTGTGTAGGTCAATCGAATCTTCTACAACACGTTGCGCCATTCTGTCTATTGTAGGCGATCGCGTGCTATTCGCCGTTTTTCACCTTAACCATGCGGGTTTTGCGCCGTTTTTCGGCGACGGCAACCAGTCCCGGCTACCGAGAAGTGTTACCGGCCCAGATCAGGTAGTTCCATGCGCCAACGCGACTGTGTGGTTGGGTATGCACCCTCTAGCCACGCATTGACAACCTTCGGCCAGACGCGGTAGAGCGCGGCATCGGAAAGCTCGCCCTGCGGTGACAACTCGGACTCGGTCATGACGTACTTCTGCATGTACCTGCGGAGCACTGCGCGCGAGTGGTCGCCGGCGAACACGTCCTCCCACGGTGCGACAAGCTCAGCAACGCCGTCGATGATCACGACGTCGTCGGCACTTTCAACGTGAATCACGCAGCGCGGATCAACGGCAAGGTTCTGCCCCTTGATCGACGAGCGACCGGTCGAGAACCAAATCGTGCCGTCGTAGTAGACACCCCAGACTGGCCGCGTGTGTGGTCCTCCCGCGTTGGGCTTGGTGGTTACGAGCCAATAACTACTGCTCGTGATGAGCTTGCGTTCTACCCATGACCACTCGAGCGGCTGATTGTCGAGCGCCGCTTCAAAGTCTGACTTTTTGCGTTCCATCGCCGAGTCAGGGTATGCGCCAATTGGCACTTGCGCAAGTTCGGACTTGCGGGCATTAATCGAGCCGTCGAACGGCGGAATCTGCCGCGCGTCGTCCGCTTCAGCCGGCGGATGTGACTTGAAATTGCTCCGCCGGAGCACTGGCGGCCTCTTCGAATGCATGTGAGAGAGCTTGCTTGACGCTTCGGATGCCGCGTTCTGAACCGCGCTCACTCGGGACGATCACGTTCTGCAACCCGAATTTGACAGCCTCTGCGGCGCGTCGATCCGGCTGCGGAACCGGTCGGAGCTCGCCGGTCAAGCCGATCTCGCCAAAGCACGCGAGCGGCACGACGCCCTCGGTATTCGGAGCGCGCAGCGCAACGTTGCGCGCGGCGCTCGCGACGGCCAGTGCGATCGCCAGATCCGCCGCCGGTTCGTCGATCCGCACCCCTCCGACGACGTTGACGAAAACGTCGTGATCGCCAAGCGGTAGACCTGCGTGGCGGCCCAGGACGGCAAGCACCAACGACAGTCGGTTGCGATCGATTCCGTTGGCGATCCTGCGCGGCGGCACCACCTCGGTTCGCGCGACTAGGGCTTGAATCTCGACCAACAACGGTCTGGTCCCTTCCATCGCGCACAAAACCACAGAGCCGGGATTGCCGGTCGCATCGCCGACGAAACGGGCCGACGCATCCTCGATCTCGACCAATCCGTGGTCTTCCATCTCGAAAACGCCCACCTCGTTGGTCGAACCGAAACGGTTCTTTGCGCTGCGCAAGGCCCGGAATGACCGCTCGCGCTCGCCCTCGAACTGCAGTACGCAGTCGACGAGATGCTCGAGCACGCGCGGCCCGGCGAGCGAGCCTTCTTTCGTGACGTGGCCGATCAGAATCATCGCGATGCCACGCGTCTTCGCAAGCTGCATCAACCGTGAGGCGACCTCTCGAACCTGGCCGACGCTGCCCGGCGCGCCCGAGAGCTCGGCGCAGTAGAGCGTCTGGACGCTGTCGATGACGCAGACCTTCGGCATCGGATCCTGCGCTTCTATGGTGGCGATCACGCTCGTTACATCAGTTTCCGCAACCGCCGGAACGCTGAGCGCCGCGTCGCCAATGCGCTCATGACGCATTCTGATCTGATCCGGCGATTCTTCACCGGAGACGTAAAGCACCGGCACATCGCCGGTTACAAGATTTCCGAGAGCGGCGCCGACCAGCGTCGATTTGCCGATCCCCGGCGAACCGCCGAGCAACACAAGGGAACCCGGCACGATGCCACCGCCCAGCACGCGGTCGAACTCGCCGATGCCCGTGGGAATGCGGGCAATGCGCGATGCGCGAACCTCGCTGAGGATCACCGGTTCGGCGATTTCGCCGGTCGAGGCGAACGCGCCTGTTGAGAACGCGTCTGATGAAGATGCACCGGTTGCGGCGGCGGGCGCTGCGGGGTTTGTCGGTGCTGACTTCAGTCGGCCACCGATGCCGCGACGTGCGCCGACGCCGGTCGCAGGAGTTGGTGCAAGCTCCTCGATGAGTGTGTTCCACGCTGCGCAGCCGGGGCATTGACCGTGCCACTTCCGCTCCACCGTGCCACAGTCGGTGCAGACGAAGCGAGTACCGCCACCTGCTTTCGTGTTGCTCGCCATCTATAAGAACATACGTTCGCCCGCGGATGGAAGCCTTTCATGCGTTCCTGACTTGCGCCAGATTGTTTCGGTTTCTCAAAATGTTTTCTTTTCGACTTGCCATTTTCGCCGAAGACAACTACTATCTTTGTCAAGAAGACGTTGGCGCTTCCCAATGATTGGGTAGACAACAACGCCGAAGCGAAACCTCGGACTTACTTTCGCCTCGAAAACCGCAGCAATCGAGCGGCCAAACGCCGCAGATCGACGAATTCCATTCGCCGGTCGACCGGAGATTCCGACCTCGGTCAGCAAGGCATCGAAAAACGGCTTTGCAAAGGGAATACTGGTCAGTAACTAGGAGAGATAGGAGTCTCACTTGGTCTACATAGATGACATCAACTTGAATACCCCCCTCAATACGGCGATTGATCACGTTGATCAGGCACCGTTGGCCGACTCGGGTTCTATTGCAACGCTCGCCGCACCGAACACTGCGCCGCGCCGTCGCGCAAGCGATTTGATCGGCGATCTCGGTCACGCCGAGCTTCTGCGCAACCCCGAGATGGACGCGATTCGCGAGCGCCTCGAGCGCCGCCAGCGCGAGCACATGCCTGCCCGCCGCGGCCACCGCCGCCGCGCCAGCGACAAGCCGCGCGTGAGCGTCGTTGTTCCGGCGATGAATGAAGCCAAGAATCTTCCGGAGATGTTCAAGAACATTCCAGCCGATGTCTACGAGATCGTCGTCGTCGACGGCAATTCGACCGACGGCACCGCAGACGTGGCAATGTCACTACGCGACAACGTGCGGATCGTCGACCAGGAGCGCCCCGGCAAGGGCAACGCACTGATCTGCGGATTCAACGCCTGCCGCGGCGACGTGATCGTGATGATCGATGCCGACTGCTCGATGGACGCTGCCGAAATCCCGTCATTCGTCGACGCGCTCGTCGACGGTGCCGACTTCGTCAAGGGTTCGCGCTACATGGATGGTGGCGGCTCGACCGACATCACGATGATCCGTAGTGCCGGCAACATCGCCCTGCGCGGCATGGTCAACTCGCTATACGGAACCGACTACACAGAGCTTTGCTACGGCTACATGGCCTTTTGGCGCTGGACGCTTCCCTACCTGCAGCTCGACTGCGACGGGTTCGAGATCGAGACGTTGATGAGCATTCGCGCGCAGACCGCGGGTCTCAACATCGCCGAGGTACCGAACATGGAATACGACCGCCTCTACGGCGCGAGCAATCTCAATGCGATTCGCGACGGTCTGCGTATCCTGCGCGTGATCACCGGCGAGAAGTTCAAGGGCATCGGATCACGTCGCCAGGCGCCGGCGAGCCAGCCCTCCGAGGCAGCGGCGGTCTCGGCCGTCAACGCCAACTAGAGGAACTCCCGCGCTTCGCGCGCTTTACCGGAGAAGACCGCTGAGTAGCTCGACCTGCTCGTCGGCCTGACGGTCAAGCGTGTGCTCGGCGAGCACGGACGCGCGCGCGGCAGTCGACATGCTCTCGCGCAATTCCGAATCGGAGAGTACGCGTGCGAGCTGGCGGGTGAGATCTTCGACGCTCTCGTACTCGGCGATCAGACCATTGACACCGTGATCGATCAATTCCGGAATACCGGCTGCCGGCCACGCCACCACCGGAAGTCCCGCCGCCTGCGCCTCGAGCACGCCGAGCGGCATGCCTTCGAGGGTGCTGGCGAGGGCAAGTACGTCGGCGGCATGAAACAAGTCCACGACGTCATCGCGATGACCAAGAAAACGCACCCGCCCGGGCAGTTTTTCGGCGGCGATCTCCTTGAGCGTCGCGGCGTAAGTCGGATCAAGACTGCCAGATCCGGCGATCGCCATCCGCACATGTTCAAGATCCGGTGGCAGCGCGGCGATCGCGGCAATGACGTGCTGCACTCCCTTGCGCGGGTCCAGCCTGCAGGCCGTCAACACGACAGGGTCGATGGGCGAGTCCGTCAGCTGCTCACGGATCGTTGGGTCCGCAGGTGCGGGTTGGATCGCGACGGCGTCGACACCATTGGCGATCACCACAGCGTGCCGTCGAGCCCTCTCGGGAAGCGAATCGCGAACGGCCGGACTAACGGCGATCGTCGCCGCGCTGGCCCGGACCGACAGTCCTCGCAGGCGTCCGAGCAGGTCCGGTTCATTCTCCTCGTGGAGGTGCAGGATCACCGGTTTTCTGGCGATGCCGCCGGCCAGCACGCCTTCGAGGTGGGACCAGTGACTGTTGGCATGGATCGCCGTGACGCCATGCCGACGGGCAAGTCGCGCGGTCTGCCAGGCGAGTCGAAGCGTGCGAGCGACTTCGCGCGCGGCCAAAAACGGGTTGATCCGACCCGATTCACTGCGCACCCGTCGGTCATCGGGCGAAGCAAGCACGACGTGCCTGCGACCGCTGGCCGTCCACGCGGCCCCGAGCGCGCTGTCGGAGGGTGCGGCGAGGATCTGTTCGACACCGCGCGCTTCGAGCAACGGTGCCAACCGCAACAGGTAGCGCTGTGCACCCCAGAGCCCTTCGCCCTGCTCGACGATCAGCAGCTTGCACCATGCAACGGGTGGATCGTCGGCTGCAGACTGCGAGGCCACGGCAGGCAGGATAACTGCCCGACCGTTTGCCCATGGAAGGGGAACCGAGTGCTATTGATAACTGATCGTTCATGCGGCCGAACCCGGCCCACGACGAGGCCACGATGAACGAGCGATGAACGCGATCAAATCCCCAGAATCCAACGGCTCGGTCGAGCTGATCCCGGTGCTGCTCTACCACTCGGTCGCCAGCGACGCATCGAACGGCCTTCCCGCTTACAACGTCGCTCCGTCTGAATTCATTCGTCACCTCGAGCTGCTGCTCGAGAGCGGTCGCGAAGTGGTGCCATTCCGCCAACTGAGCGAACGGCTTCGAACGCGATCATTCGACGAAACACCGCTTGCTGCAGTCACCTTCGACGATGGATTCGCCGACAATCTGAAAGCGTGCGAGGCGCTCGCTGAGCGGGGCATCCCAGCCACGGTTTTCGTCACCTCCTCATATGTCGGAAAATCGAACATGCTCGCAGCGTCGGAGCTTCAAGAACTGGCCGCACTACCCGGCATCGACATTGGCGCGCATAGCGTCAAGCACCCCTATCTCGACTCAATTTCAACGGACCGCGCAGAGATCGAAATCGTGAACTCGAAGACACAGTTGGAAGACACTCTGGGCAGCGCGGTGACGACGTTTGCCTACCCCCACGGGGCCTATGACCGCAATGTTCGAGAGCTGGTGAAACGCTGCGGCTTCACGGGAGCAGCGGCCGTCAAGAACGCGATCTCGCACCGAGAGGACGACCCATTCGCGGTTTCAAGGTGGTCGATCGAGACCGGAGTGTCGCTCGAGACGCTAAGCCAGGTACTTGCCGGCTCGGGAGCGCCGCGCGGATGGACCAACGAGCGGCTGCGCACGCGCGCGGCGCGTCTCGTGCGGCGCTCCAAAGCGCGTGTCGGCGCAGCAAAGAAAGCCGAGGAGAGCGCGTGAGCGACACTCTTCCCGAGGCGCCGATCGCCGTGATCGACATCGAGCGCTCGCAACTAGACGAGATAGCCATCCCGCAACGAGCCGGGTCACCGTACAACGGAGCCTTCGTGCTATTGCGGGACCAGGGCCGACCGATGGCAATCATCACGACCATGGTCGCTGAAGACGGTCGACCGGTCCTTTCGCCGGATTCGGCGGCTGAGTTGGCCGCGCTCGAACAACCTCGGCCGGCCGCTGAAACGCCGACTTCCAGGGCGCTTGCCGAACCGTTGATCAGCATCGTCATCTGCGTCGTGGATGACGGTGCGAAAGCACTTCGTTGCATCGACTCGATTCTCGACGGCGAATACACGAACTCTGAAGTCGTAGTCGTAAACAACCGCCCGGCCGCCAACACACTGCGCGAAACGATCGAGCAGCGATACGCCGACGATTCGCGCATCAGCTACCACGAGGAGGTTCGGCCGGGATTGTCCGCCGCGCGCAATTCGGGCGCAGCGGTCGCACGCGGTGAGATCATCGCCTTCACCGACGACGATGTGGTCGCCGACCGTCGTTGGATGGCATCGATCGCTGCGGTGTTCGACGATCCAACCGTCGACTGCGTGACCGGCATGATTCTGCCGATGGCGCTCGAGACCGAAGCACAGTGGCTGCTGGAACGATTCGCAGGTTTCGGGAAGGGTTTCGAAGTCACTCGCTTCACGCTCGAAAACTCCAAAGATGACCCGTTGTTTCCGTTCGCCGCGGGCAGGTTCGGATCTGGCGCGAACATCAGCATGAGACGCGAAGTTTTTTCTCGACTGGACGGTTTCGACCCGGTGCTCGGCACCGGAACGAAGGCTCGCGGCGGCGAAGATCTGGACACGTTCATCCGCCTGATGATGAGCGGTGGCACGCTTGTGTACGAACCGGCGGCGATCGTTTGGCACGAGCATCGAGACCGTATGGAGGACCTCCGCGAGGAGATGTTCGGATACGGCGCCGGTTTGGCTGCTGTGATCACCAAGCAGATGACGGGGCGCTACCGGCGACGTCTGCTCAGACGCATTCCGGCCGGACTGCGCCTGATGTTCGACCCCGGCTCTCCGAAGAACGCGCGTAAGGGCAGCGACTTCCCACGATCGCTCACATGGCGCGAACGGCTCGGAGCAAGCGTCGGGCCGGTCGGATATCTGCGTTCGCGAATCGAAGCAAGGCAGTGGGACAATCAGATTCCCGTCCCGGAATCGCCACGTGCCATAACCGATCCTGTGTGGGTGACCGAGGTGGACATCGACGCAGCCGATGCCTCAATCTCAGCGCCGCAAGCGCCGTCGGGGACGTACACGCGAGCGCGACTGCTCGTGCGCCAGGGTGTGATGCCACTCGGCTTCGCAACTGTGAGCCTTGACGACTCGAGGGCAGACGACGACGCCGTGCGCGCCGCCCTCGCCAGTCAAATAGATTCCGACAACGCCGACCAGATCAATCCGCTGCCGCCGCCCACGCACTGGCCGCGCTTCTCGGTCGTCATCTGCACGTTTGATCGCCCGGATTCGATGCTCAGAGCGGTCCGAAGCGTGCTCGAATCGGACTACCCCGACTTCGAACTGATCGTCGTCGACAATGCTCCGCAGACGGCCGGCACTCGCGACGCGCTCGCGGCGATCGGCGACTCGCGCGTCCGCTACGAGGCCGAGCCCGCCGCGGGTCTCTCTCGCGCACGCAATCGTGGCCTCGCCGCGGCCGGAGGCGAACTGATCGCTTTCACCGACGACGACGTCGAGGTCGATCCCGAATGGCTGCGCTCACTCGCATCCGCATTCGCCGCTCAGCCACACGTCGGGCTGGTGACAGGACTGGTTCCAGCCGCGGAGCTCGACAATGAGTTCCAGCAGCGATTTGACTCGGCAGTGCATTGGTCGACCGAGCTGACAAGACGTTCGTATGACCTCAACGAAAACCGGCTGACACTGCCGACATTCCCGTTCCGGACCGGACGCATGGGCGCTGGAGCAAACTTTGCAGTTTCGCGCGATTGTGCGCGGGCTGTCGGCGGATTCGACGTTGCGCTCGGCGCCGGCGCGCCGTGCGGAGGCGGCGACGATCTCGACTACTTCCTGCGCGTGCTCAAGCGCGGCTGGACGCTCAGCTACGAGCCATCGGCGCTGGTTTGGCACCACCACCGCGCGGATGGCGAAGCGCTGCTCAGGCAGGTTTCGGCGTACGGTTCCGGCGCCACGGCGTACGCCTTCAAACATGCTTTCAATCCACGCAACTACGCCACGCTGGTCCGCAGCCTGATGGTTTGTTTAACTACACCCGCAAGCGGCAGGACGCCTACGAACAAGGCCGACGGCGGCGCCTGGCATCGCCACACCGACCTGCAGTTGCCGCACACGCCGATGGATCGCAAACTCAAGCGTGTCTGGCGTCGCGGCGCCTGGCGCGGACCTTTGCTTTACGTCAAAGGCCTGAGTCAAAGATGACAGACACCACAACGCCCGGATCGACGCCCGACCCGCGCCGGCAGCAGGCCGAGGGCATCGCCACCCAGCGAATCTACACGTTTCTCGCGCTGCTGCCGTTTGCCGTCGGCGCTTTTGCGTTGCTGGGCTCGGAGAGCGTCGTACGCGGCCTGTTGGCGATCATCGCGATGACGTTTCTCCCGGGCGTCGCGATCCTGTCGATGCTGCCACGTCTGCCAATCATGCTGAGAATCGGCGTCGCGGCGGCGATCAGCCTCAGCATCTTCACGATTGGTTCGACGATCTTGATCGCTGCATCGTGGTTCAAGCCCTGGCTGTTGATTTGGCTCGTGATGCTTCCGAGCAGCGTCATTCTGGCCAGACGCGTTCAGCTGGCGCGGCGGAAGACAGCGAGACGGGCCAGCGACCGTGTTGGCCGCAAATCGCCCCGGATCGAGGTCGGCGATCGCGCGCCGCGCCGTGAGGTGATTTTTCGTTGGGTGATCGCGACGGGCTGGATTCTCTGGCTCGCGTCGACGCCATCGATCGACGTCGCGGGAATGACGGACCTCGGCCTGCTGACGCAGTTTCCGCCGACTTGGTACTTGAGCATCTTGGTCGTGGCGATCGGTGGTGCCGTGTATGCAATGCGTCCGGGCGTACGCGCATGGACGATGGCCGCGTTTGTCGGATCGTTGATCGCAATGATCTATTCGACGACCCCGCTGCTCTATGACCTCCCCCATTACCAATGGGTTTACAAACACGTCGGCGTGACGCTGCAGTTCATGGACGTCGGGGTTTTGCTCCCCAACGCAGACCTGTACAACCGCTGGCCCGGCATGTTCGCACTGGGTGCGACGTTTTCGAGATTTGCCGGCTACGCCGACCCGCTCAACTTCATCGCCTGGGCCGAGTTCTACTTCATCGCCCTGCAAACGCTGATCGTGTCCGCGATCGCGATGGGCGAACAGCGCAAGTTCGGTATTGGTGGATTCGCGGCAATCATCTTCGTCCTGCTCAACTGGATCGGCCAGGGCTACTACTCGCCCCAAGCGCTGACCTTCACGCTGCAACTAGCCATCATCGCGGTGCTGTTCAGCCAACTCTCGGCACGCGGCAACAGACTGGGCCGTTTCACGATCACCGTTCTGCGCTGGTTCACCCGCAGGCAACAGACCTGGACACTCGCGATTCAGCGCACCGACTGGCCGACGGCCATCGCCGTCGGTTTCGTGCTGCTCGTCGACGTGGCGATGACGATGAGCCACCAGTTGACTCCGTACATCATGCTGATGCAGGCCGGTCTACTGTGGGTCTGCGGATTCATCCGGCCTCGCTGGGTAATCCTGATCTTCGCCTTGGTGCCGATCATCTACATCGCGCCGATGATCGGCTGGGTCGACGAGCACTACGGAATCTTCTCGTCGCTCGATCCGTTCAACAACATCAAAGTCGCAGACACGGTTGAACTCGACTGCACTGGCGGCTGCAAAACCGTTTCGCTGGTCACGCTCGCAACAAGCATGATCGGATGGCTCGGCGGGATCGCGTCGATTTTCATAGTCGCGCGTCGACGCCCTTCATTTCGCGTTCCCCTCTTTGCGATCGGCATGTTGAGTCCGTTCCTGATGGTGCTCGGTCAGGACTACGGCGGGGAGGCCGGACTGCGCCTGGTGATGTTCTGCGCGCCGTTCGGTGCGATCCTGATGGCCACCGCGATCGCCAGCTATGGCTCGCGCCTGCGGCTGGTTTTCACGATTGGTTTGACGACCGTTCTGACGTTCGGTTTCCTCGTCGCCTACTTCGGCAACGAGCACAATTACAGAGTCACGCGGGCCGAACTCGATACCGCGCGGTATTACTTCGACAATGCCCGACGCGGATCGGTTTTCATCGCCACTGTGCCGAACTTCCCTCAATTGGCATCGGCTCGATATGCGAGCTTTGCACGAAATTACGGCGGTGGTATGCCGGTGATCTATGAAAACCCGGACCTGCGTCGGCTCGACAAGCTCGGCCCGAAAGAGGTTGAGATTCTGATCGACGACATCGCCAGCTACGCGCGAACCGGTTACTTCACGATCTCGGACGAACAGATCCGCTATTCGGAGAGTCTTGGTCTGTCGGCACCGGGCCAGCTGAAAAACTTTGAACAGGCATTGCTCGACAGCGGATACTTCGAGCTCTGGTACGAGAATGGCGGCAACCGTATCTACCGGCTCAAGGGCACGACGGAGTCGGTTGCACGCGATCAGGAGCGAAAGGCTGCGGCCGAAAAGCGCGCCGAATCAGCCCAGCGCTGAGCGCGACTCGCGCTAGCTGCTGCGGTCGATCGTGGCGTCGAAATCGGTCGTCGTGTTTCCGCCGGTGAGAACATTCGGGTTGCGAATGAAGCCGATCAACCACGGCAACACGAACAGCGCCGACGCCATCGCAGCGAACAGCCATGCCGATGCACTCCCCTTGATGCCCCAGGCCGGCGCCAGAACCAGCACCAATCCAACGAGCAGCACGGTGTTCGTCAGCTGAATCCACAGCAGGCGATTGCCGTGGCCCTGCAACCGAGCCACCGCTTCATAGAAGAGCAGCACCGCGCGAAAGAAACCGGCGATCGCGATGATCCGAACCACCGCAGTTCCCTGCTCGCCGTATTCGGCGGGGAACGGGAGCATCAGCAGCGGCGCCGCAAGAAAGACCGCGAACGAAGCCGGAAACTGGATCTTCAGCATCCGCTTGACGACCAGGTCCGTGAGATGTTTGATGCGCTCAGGCGATCGCGCGCCCTCGGCCGTCAATGAAACGACAAACGCTTCGAACAGCAGGTCGAGTCCGGCGACGATCACGAACGGAAGGCTGTAGAGCGCGTTCGCCTCCGGACCGAGCAGCGCAAACGTCATCACCGGTGTGATGTAGATCGCTACGTGCGCGGCAGAGGAACCAACGAAGTCCTGCATGACGAATTTGGCGAGCGCGCGCGGATGCCCAAAGGCGTCAACGACACCTCCGGCGTTGCGCTGGGCGTGGGTCGCAGCGGGAACGGCCTTGCGAGCAATCAGATAGTCAACGATCGGGACGATGATCGCGACCGGGATGATCCACGCGAGAAAGATCCCGTGTGAGCTTGCCACCCAGAAGAACAGCGGCAGCAGAGCGAGCTTGGAGATGCTGTAGATGGCATTCTTGCCCGGCATCCAGTTCGCTTTGCCGAGCGCCATCAACACCGGGTCCTGCACAAGGAAGATCGCCCACAGCGCGGTGGCGACGGCAAACGTGGGCACCAACCAGGGATCGTCGCGGATGAAGTCGTATTCCGAGGAGATCGATGGCGCGACCAGCGCGAACGCCAATCCGGCGATCAAGCTGAAGACTCCGGCGATCGCGTACGCCTGGATGATCCGTAACCCAAGCTTCTCGCGCACCTGCGGCAAGAAACGCACCGCCGCGTTGGTCATGTTCATCTGAAAGACGGTGGCGAGCATCATCATCGCGAATATCAGCGCCTGGTCGCGACCGACCGTATCGATGTCGTAGACGTAGGCGGCAAAGGCCCAGAACAGCAGCCCGATGCCGCTGGTCAGTACCGAGCTGAACATCACGCTCCACGCCGCGAGGTGCAAAGGCTCCTTCAGGTGCTCCCGTACTCGCGCGATGTTCTTCCTGATCATGCCTGCCTGACCCCTACTTGCCCGTCGCAGCAGGAAGCGGCTCGAGCACTTGCGGGGCGAGCCGCCCGCGGATGAATCCGGCTGTCGTTATCGCCAGGCCGGCGCAGATCGCGATCGCCCTGCCCAATCCCGACGGCCGGGCCCGAAACAGATCGCCGATCCCTCGCAGCACACCCAGCGGGAGGACCTTGGTGCTGTAAGACCGCTCGCTGGAAAGACCCTGGCCCGCACCTGCCATCCGAACCACCTGCGCCTTGGACACGCCCTCCATGAAGCAGCGCTGGCGAAAGTACCGCCAGGTGGCGCGCTCCTGAGTGACCAGATGGGTGACGCGTGCAGCCGGGTCGTAGACGATTCGCGAATCGTCGATCGCCGCAAGCGCGCGAATGCAAAGCTCGGTCTCCTCGCAGCCAACCGGCTTTTTGCCGACGCGCCCGACCTCGGTGCTGAACTGCCCTGCGCGATCGAAAACGTCACTGCGAAGCGACATGTTCGCACCGATCAAGTTGCGCACATCCGCGGTTTCTGTTGGCATGCCCTCGTATGTACACCCCACCACCCAGAGAAACTCCTCCGGGAACCAAGCCGGGCGCTTCGCCTGCCATCGTGGGATCACCGACCCGCCGGCCCCGATCACCGCGGGGTTCGAATACGCGGATTCGATTTTCCGAGACCAGTCGCTGGCGGCCTCCGCGTCGTCGTCAAGAAACGCGATTACGTCGGTATCGAGCTCTGCCACGCCGCTGTTGCGCGCCCCGGACAGACCTTGCTTGGCACGATTGGCAACGACAGCGACCCCGCGATCCGCGAACAGTTCGGTGGCATGCGCGAGCAGTCCGTCGTTGTGGTCGATCACGAGCACGATCCGGTCCAATCGACGGTCTTGCGCGAGCAGAGACTCGATCGCCAGCTCGAGCTCGTTTCTTCGCTCGTCGCTATAGGCGCAAACTACGGCGCCTAGCGTTACTGCAGCCACGACGCCAGAACTACGAGCCGGGCTTGGTGGCGGGCTTGGCGCCAGCTGCCGAAGCGTCTTTCGAGTTCGAGCCCGATCCGTCCTTGACGATCACTTTGGCTGGGATGCCGACCGCTATCGCGTCTGCCGGAACGTCAACCATCACGACCGAGTTTGCAGCCACCTGTGAACGGTCGCCGACGTGAATCGGACCGAGGATCTTTGCGCCCGAGCCCACGACGACGTCGTCACCGAGCGTCGGCGATTGACCGAACGGATCGGCCTTGACGTCGCGAATACCGAGTGCGACGCCACCCATCAACATCACGCGTTCGCCGCCGTTGCTCTCCGGAGACACGACCAGGCCAGCCGGGTGATGTACCTGCAGGCCGGGCCCGAACTCTGACTGACCGGTGAACTGTGCGCCGGTGGTGAATTCCGTGAGACGGTCGACGATCCGTGAGGCCAGAACCTTGTCACGGACGTAGAGCGAACGCGACAACCGGTAGAGCGCAATCGTCAGCACACCGGGGTTCAGAACGATCTGACCAACGACCTTGCGCCAGAAGAAGAACCCGCTCGGATTCTCGCCGAAACGGGCCTTGCCGGCCGTAGAGCCAAAAAACGTCTGCATGTCTTCCGTGAAATACATTGCGATTCAGCATACTGACGTGATCAGCGCGAGGCCAGTCGAGGTGAGTGCATCACCACACTGGACTCACAGATCACTGCAAGCTACTTGTCGTCGTCCGAATCGGTCGGTGCTTCGCCGTCGGAGCCTGCCTTTGGTTTGTCGGTCGAATCGTTCGAATCGCTCGACGCATCTGAATCGGCGCCCACGGCAACCGGTGCCTTTTTCTTGGCGCGCGACTTCTTCGGTTTGGCGATCTTGATCTCGACTTCCAGTCCATCGTTCGGGCCGCCCTTGATCTCCTCGGGGAGGCGCTCGACCAAGATCGTGCTGCCGGGTTCGATTTTTTCGGCGAGGACCTTGTCTGCAACCGGGTCTTCGACGTACCGCTGGATCGCGCGACGCAGCGGACGAGCACCCATTGACGGATCCCAGCCCTTGTCGACGAGCAGCTCCTTCATGTCCTCCGAAATCTCAAGCTGCAACTCCATCTCCTTCATGCTCGAGCGCACACGGGTGATCATCAGGTCGACGATCTCCTTGATCTCCTCGCGTGTGAGCTTGTGGAAGACGACGATCTCGTCGATGCGGTTGATCAACTCGGGGCGGAACGCCTTTTTCAGCTCGCCCATGATTTTCGACTTCATGTCGTCGTAGCTGATGCCGGCGGCTTCGTCGCCGAGCGAGAATCCGAACGACGCGTTCTTGGCGATTTCGGCGGCGCCGATGTTCGACGTCATGATGATGATCGCGTGACGGAAATCGACCGTGCGACCCTGAGCGTCAGTCAGACGACCGTCCTCGAGGATCTGCAACAGGATGTTGAAGACGTCCGGGTGGGCTTTCTCGATCTCGTCGAGCAGCAGCACTGAGTAGGGCTTACGACGCACGGCTTCGGTCAGCACGCCGCCCTCGTCGTAGCCGACGTAGCCCGGAGGGGAACCCACCAAACGAGAAACACTGTGCTTCTCCATGTACTCGGACATGTCGATGCGGACCATCGTCTCCGGGTCTCCGAAGAGGAAGTCGGCCAGCGTGCGAGCCAGCTCGGTCTTGCCGACACCCGACGGGCCGAGGAAGATGAACGAACCGGTTGGGCGCGTCATGTCCTTGAGGCCGGCGCGGCTACGGCGGATGGCTTTGGACACGGCGACAACCGCGGCCTCTTGGCCGACGACTCGCTTGTGCATCTCCTCTTCCATGCGTAGGAGCTTCTGGGTCTCGCCCTCGGTCAGCTTGAACAGCGGGATGCCGGTCCACATGCTGACGACGTCGGCGATTTCTTCCTCGCCGATCACCGGACGGTCGCCCGTCTCGCCTGATTCCCATTGCTCTTCGAGCTCGCGCTTCTTGTTCGTCAGCTTGCGCTCCTTGTCGCGCATGCTGGCGGCCTTCTCAAAGTCCTGATTCTCGATCGCCACTTCTTTGTCGCGGCGCACCTGCTCGATCTCTTCTTCTAGTTCGCGATACACCGGCGGCGCGGTCATTGATTTGATGCGCATACGGCTGGCTGCTTCGTCGATCAGGTCGATCGCCTTGTCCGGCAGGAAGCGGTCGGAGATGTAGCGGTCGGAGAGATCGGCTGCGGCCTTGAGAGCTTCGTCGCTGATCGTGACCTTGTGGTGAACCTCGTAGCGGTCGCGCAATCCCTGGAGGATCTGCACCGTCTCGTCAATTGACGGCGGCTCGACGACGATCTTCTGGAAACGGCGTTCCAGCGCGCTGTCGCGCTCGAGGTACTTGCGGTACTCGTCGAGGGTGGTGGCGCCGATCGTCTGCAGCTCACCCCTTGCCAGAGCGGGCTTCAAGATGCTGGCGGCGTCGATCGCGCCCTCGGCCGCGCCTGCGCCAACCAAGTTGTGCAGCTCGTCGATGAACAGGATGATGTCGCCGCGCTGGATGATCTCCTTCATCACCTTCTTGAGGCGCTCCTCGAACTCACCGCGGTACTTGCTGCCCGCGACAAGCGCGGCAAGGTCGAGCGTGTAGATCTGTTTGTCGCGCAGGAGCTCGTGGACCTCGCCGTTGGAGATCTTCGTAGCGAGTCCTTCGATCACGGCTGTCTTTCCTACGCCGGGCTCGCCGACCAGGACCGGGTTGTTCTTCGTGCGGCGGCTGAGGATCTGCATTAGTCGCTCGATCTCCATCTCGCGGCCGACGACCGGGTCGAGCTTGCCGTCGATCGCCAGCTTGGTCAGGTTGCGACCGAACTGATCGAGCAGCTTGGAGTTCTTCTTGCCCTCACCAGTGCCGGCAGCTCCAGCACCAGAACCGGATCCCGAGCTTCCGCTCGAACCGCTACGGCGGCCACCGGGGCCGGAGAGCATTCGGACTACTTCGTTGCGGATCTTTTCGCTGTCGGCATCGAAGTCCAGGAGGATGCGTGCGGCAACGCCCTCGTTCTCGCGAACGAGACCGAGCAGGATGTGCTCAGTGCCGATGTAGTTGTGGCCGAGGCTCAGGGCTTCGCGCAGCGCGAGCTCGAGAACCTTCTTGGCGCGGGGAGTGAAGGGGATTTGGCCGGAGGTGACTTCCTCGCCCGAGCCGACGATGCGCACGACTTGGGCGCGAACGCGCTCGACCGTGATGTCGAGGCTTTCCAGTACGCGAGCGGCGAGGCCCTCTTCTTCGCGCAGCAGCCCGAGGAGGATGTGCTCTGTACCGATGTAGTTGTGCTTCAGGGTCCGCGCCTCTTCTTGGGCCAATACGACTACTTGGCGGGCGCGCTCGGTGAACCGTTCAAACATGTTTGCTCCTAATCACTGCTATTGCCGAGTCTCGCGCCGGACCTCTCGCGACGGCTCATTAGCGATATGTATCGGTCGATTCTGGGGCGACCTTCAGACACACCTGAAGGTCTTAACTTGACCGAAATCCAGCTTGCCGGTTCAGATCGGAACACTAACACCGCGATGGGCGGCGAAGTCCACAATGGGCCAACCATGATCACGGCCTCCAGAAAGCCCTTTCCCGCCACAAAGTCCCGACTTTGTGGCGCACCAAAGGGCGGACTTTGTGGCGGTGAATGGCTTCGTCAAGGGGATCTGGCATTGGCGTTGCCGGGTCAGCGTTTGATGTGCGTCGCCGGGCCGCGGGGGATTCGTCGAGCGCGCTTGCCCGTCGATTGGTCGCGGCGGGCGATTTTTCGTTCCAGCGCCTGCCTACCCTCGCCAGCCAGATAGCGCCGATACGCCGCCGAATCGCCACCGAAAAACCAAAGGCCCGAATTCGTGTCTATCCAATCCGCCTTCCGTCGGCCGACGTAGACGTCGTGACTGTTGAACTCGTAATGTTCGCGCTCAATCTCGTGGTTCAGCGTTACGTAGGCCATTGCGCGCGCGCCGTGAACACTGCTTGAGATCTGCGTCGCCGTGTACGGCTCTCTGAAGATCGGCACGAATCGACGGCCGTACCTGCGATTGAAGTAGTGGCCATACGAGGTCAGCACCGACCGCATCGCGCGCTCACAGCCGCCAACGCTGAATTGGCGAATCAGCAAGTGGTAGTGATTGTCGAGCAGGCAGTACGCGACGAGTGACGCCTCGGGTCGCAGGTGCGGATATGGCGCTCGTCTTAGCGGGTCACGGATCGGTAAGGGTGAGAGGATTCTGGCGAAGCGATCGAGGAACTCCAACTTGTCCGCGCGATCGCCGAAGCAGTGCAGATCGTCCATCGCGTGAGCGGTGACGTGGAACATTCCCGGCCCGGCGTGCGCCAACTCATGCGGCCGCAGACGCAGAACGTCGCGAAACGTGTCCTCGTACAGAAATTCGAACCCCATACCTATTTAAGGGTTTGAAACGAGAATGTTTACCCCCCTCTCCAACTATGTTGTGTTTCACTTACGTTAGTTCTTGCTAACATATGATCCATGCAAGCAGCTCTTCAGGCCATCGCAGAACCGCGTCGCAGGCAGATACTCGAGGTCGTACGCGACCACGAGTTACCGGCCGGCGAAATCGCACTGCGGTTCCCTGACGTTTCGCGTCCGGCGATCTCCCAGCACCTCGGCGTTCTTCGCGAGGCCGGGCTCGTCAGCGAACGACGCCAGGGCACGAGTCGCCTCTACTCCGCGCGTCCGGAAGGTCTCGCTGAAGTTCGCGAGTTCCTATCGACGTTCTGGGATGCCCGGCTGGATCTGCTTCAGACGGTCGTAGAACACGACGCCAGGCAAGAATCGAAGAAAGTTGAGGAAGCCCAATGACTGACACCGTTCAATCAGTCGAACCGATCGTGATCGAACGCGTGATCGGCGCGACGCCCGAACAGATCTACCCCTACCTCGTCGAAGCAGACAAGCTCGTCAAGTGGTTGGCGATCGACGCCGAAACGGATCCGCGTCCTGGAGGCATCAATCATCAAACCCACTCCGGACCGGAAGGCGATACCGACGGGCCGTACTTCATGCGCGGGGAGTTCACCGAACTTCGTCCGTTTGAGTTCGTCGCGTTCACCTGGGGGTGGAAAGACAGCGCGATGGGCAATTTGCCCGGTAGCAGCAACGTTGAAGTGGAATTGATGCCGCATGATGACGGCACGCTCCTGCGCCTGACACACAGCAACCTCACCGTTGAAGGAGGCCACCGCGACGGTTGGCGCGCGATGATCGACAAGCTGGCCGAGCTGTTCAACTGAATCGTTCGCTGGCTGGCTCCGATAGCCAGTGCAGCCAGATCAGCCGACTACTTCAGTCCCGCATTGCGGGGAACAGCACCACTTCGCGAATGCCGTGCCGGCCGGAGAGCAGCATCACCAAGCGGTCGATGCCGATTCCCAAGCCTCCGGTCGGCGGCATTCCGTGTTCCAGAGCCTGCAGAAACGCCTCGTCGAACGGTTGGGTCTCTTCGTCTCCCTCGGCAGCGAAGCGCGCTTGTTCCTCGAAGCGTTCGCGCTGGACCTCCGGGTCGTTGAGTTCGGAAAAGGCGTTGCCGAACTCCATCCCCTCGGCGAACACCTCGAAGCGCTCGACCAGCCCCGGTTTACTGCGGTGGCCTTTGGCAAAGGGCGAAAGCTCGACCGGGTAGTCCGTGATGAAGGTCGGGTGCTTGAGTTTCGGCTCGACGTGCTTTGAAAGCAACTCATCCACCAGTTGCGGCCAAGAATCGGTCGGAGGTTCGTGGTGGAAGCCCTTCTCGACCATCGCAGTGGCGAGCGCTTCGCGATCTCGCAGCTCAAGGATGTCCAGGCCGGTCTGCTCCCTAATCGCATCACTCAGTGGAATACGCGGCCAGGGCGCAGAGAAGTTCAAATCGCCGGCGTAGCCGATCTCGTCGGCCAGCCACGAGACAAGGCTCTCGACGTCGTCCATCACCTTGTTGTAGTCCGCGTAGGCCTCGTACCACTCGATCATCGTGAACTCGGGGTTGTGCTTGTGGCTGATCCCCTCGTTTCGGAAGTCCTTGCCGAGCTCGTAGACCTTTTCAAGACCGCCAACGATCAGACGCTTCAGATAAAGCTCAGTGGCGATGCGCAGGTAAAACTCGCGATCGAGTGCGTTGTGGTGCGTGGTGAATGGTCGCGCCAGGGCGCCGCCATAGATCGGCTGTAACACCGGCGTCTCGACCTCGATGAAGCCGCGGTCGTCGAGCCAACGCCGAACCAGTGCGATCACCTTCGAGCGCAGTATGAACAGGTCGCGCGCCGCCTCGTTGGCGATCAGGTCCAGCTCACGGTGGCGGTAGCGCGTCTCGACGTCGGCGAGACCGTGGTGCTTGTCAGGCGGCGGTCGCAGCGATTTGGCGAGCAAGGTCCAGCCGGAGGCCGCCAACGAGAGCTCGCCGCGCTTCGTGACAAAGGCATCGCCATCAATTCCGACGAGGTCGCCCAAGTCGAGCGAAGTGAGAAGCTCGAATGACTCCTCCCCCAACAGGTCGGCTCGCGCATGCACCTGCATCTTGCCGCTGCGGTCAACAACGTCGAGAAAGGCGGCCTTGCCGTGCCCCCGGCGACCGGCGAGGCGACCGGCGACTCGGTAGGTCACGTTGGTCTCGGTACCGGGCTCGAGTCCTTGGTGATTCTCGCGAACCGCTTCACTCTGAACAACTCCTGCGAACTCGTGCGGAAACGGCTCGATGCCAGCTTCACGAAAGCGCGCAAGCTTGGCCTTGCGCTCGGCGATCAACTCGTGTTCGTTCGGTGTTTCCGGTTGCTCGGACATGTCGCGTCGGGAGACTACCGATCGCACAGCTGTCGCTTCAGCGAAGATCGGCGCATGGGTCGGCCTGATCTACGAATCGCCAGACCTAGAGGAAGGTCGCGCTCAAAGGTCGATCTTGGTGATCTTGAGCTGTCTCTGCGGACCGCGCGGGACCGGAACCTTGACGATGTCGTTCTTCTTGTGACCCATCAGGGCCTTGCCGATCGGTGATTCGTTCGAGAGCTTGCCATTTGCGGGATCGGCCTCTGAAGAGCCGACGACCTTGTACTTGACGGATTTCGAAGTCTTCTGGTCCTTCAAGTGGACGGTGTTTCCGACTTGGACGGTGTCGATTTCGAGCTGCTTTTCGTCGACGACGCTTGCGGAGCGGATCTTTTCCTCAAGCGTCGCGATACGTGCCTCGAGCATCGCCTGCTCGTTCTTTGCGGCGTCGTACTCAGCGTTTTCGCTGATGTCGCCGAAATCGCGCGCCTCTTTGATGCGCTCGGCAATTTCGCGGCGGCCGCGACCGGTGAGATCCTCGATCTCGGTCTTCAGCTGCTCGTAGCCCTCTTTGGTGACAATCGTTTCTTTCGCCATTGAAGCGGCGCAGTATACAGATCGACCGGCGCGTGCCGGTCAGCAGCCGGTCAGGCAATTGCAGGCAGCTCGATCGCCGCAATTGCTGTGCGAGTCGAGTCGAGTGAGTCGCTGTCCTGCAGCGCCATGTTGATCTCGTTCAATCGTGCTCGCGTGAACCACTCGCCGTCGATCTCCTTCAATCGATCGAGGTACCAGGGGTGGAACTTGCGTAGGTAGCGGGCAGCGCGGCCGTCTTCATAGTGCTCGCCGGCGCGATCGAGGACCCAGTTCCACTCAGCGAGGACTTCGTCGATTGTCGGCAGTCCCTCGCGCTCGCCCAACACGCGCTCGAACAGCCAGGGATTCCCAAGTGAACCTCGAGCAAGCAGGATCGCCTCGGCCCCGGTGATGTCCATCACTTTTCGAGATTTCTCCTCCGACATCAGCCCGCCGCTGATCAAAACAGGAACCGGTAGATCCTCGACGACTTCACGGGCCAACTCGTAATCAGGAAGACCCTTGTGTTGCTGGCTTGCGTGGCGCGGATGAAAGGCAATCCCACATACTCCCGCCTCGTCGACAAGCCGACGAGCAAGCTCAACACCGGTTCGTTCGCCCGGCTTCACCCCCGGCCTCAGCTTGACCGTGACCGGCAGGCCGCTCCCCTCGCGAGCCGCAGCGGCGACCGCGACTGCGGTGTCCGGATCGCCGAGCAGTGCCGAACCCGCGCCTGTGCGGCAAACCTTTTTCACGGGGCAGCCCATGTTCAAGTCGATCAGATCGGCGCCCGACTCAGCGACGATCGACGCCGCTTCGCGCATGATCGCGGGGTCGGCACCGAACAGCTGGACGCTGGTCGGACCTTCGTCGGGGTGTAGGCGCAGGAACTCGTTTCGTGTGCGCTTGTCGCCGTAGGCCAAGCCGTGGCTGGACACCATCTCGGAAACGGTCAAGCCCGCCCCGTAGCGCTTCGCCTGCAGGCGCACGAACCAGTTTCCGATGCCCGCCAGAGGGGCCAGCAGCACACGATTCTTGACCTCGACGCCGCCGAGTTCCCACGTTTCGAGTAGTCGATCCATCGGCCTCAGGTTAGTGCGAACCATCGGAGTAGTACCGCAATCTGCCCGATCTGGACAAACGTTTGATTTTTACGGGAGGAATCGCATCTGACCCCTTGATCGCCACTGCCGACGGGCCGACAACACACCGGATGCACCCGTTCAACAACACGATTTCGCAGCCGACGGTGGCGCGCTTTTCCGACGTTGAGACCACGTTCGCAAGTCTCTTGGCGCGAACGCCGCGCAGGTTGATGATCGCTTTCAGCGTGCTGGCGATCGCGATCGTTGCGACGGTCATGTTTGCCGCTGAACCCGCATCGGCCGCCGGTTGCAGGAACGCCGACATCCTTCCCGCCTCGAAGAAGGACGTCAAGCGAGCCGAGGCGGCAACGCGTTGCCTGATCAACAAGGAACGCCGCTCACACGGAATGCGCTCCACGAAGTTCAACAAGCGACTCCACAAATCGGCGCTCTGGCAAGCGAAGGACATGCTTCGTCACGAATATTTCGACCACGATCGCAGCGGCGGCCCGAGTTTTGTCGGCCGCATCTCGCGATTCGGATATGGCAGGAAATCGAACGGCTACTCGCTTGGCGAGAACCTCGCCTGGGCCCCGGAATCGGTTGCGACTCCTCGCGAGATGGTGCGTATGTGGATGGAATCCCCGGGCCACCGACGCAACATCCTGCACAGGAAGTTTCGCGAGCAGGCCGTCAGTGCGGTGCTCTCTGACGGCGACGTCGGAGGCGACTACGAAGACAGCGGCGGCCCCTTCGTCGTCTACGTCAGCCAGTTCGGCACCCGCTACTAATCAACACGCACACAAGGTTCGCCAAAACGCAAACCTTGTTTTTCGGTTCAGCGGGCGTTGCGTTGGTAGATCAGGTGTAGGCCGACGAGGGTGAGCATGTCGTCGAGTAACTCCACGGTGTCGCAGAACGGCACGATGTGGCCCGAGAGGCCGCCGGTGGCGATCACTTGTGTCTCTTCACCGAGCTCGTCACGCATGCGCTCGACGATTCCGTCGATCTGAGCGGCGAAGCCGTAGATCACGCCGGCCTGAATCGCCTCCAGCGTCGTCTTGCCGATCAAGCGTTCCGGTTCGGTCAGTTCGACCTGGGGCAGCTTGGCTGCACGCTCCGTGAGCGCGTTCAGCGAGATTTCAACTCCGGGCGCGATGATGCCCCCCAAGTACTCGCCGTCTGCGCTTACGGCGTCGTAGGTGATCGCTGTGCCGAAGTCCACAACCAAGCAGGGGCCTCCGAGCCGGTCGTATGCGGCCACCGCGTTGACCAGACGATCGGCACCCAGCTCGCGCGGATTCTCCATGCGGATCGGCATACCGGTCTTCATCCCCGGGCCGACGACGAGACATTCCTCGCCGAGGTACCGCTCGGACATCTCGACGTATTCCGGGATCACCTTCGGCACCGTCGAGCTGACGATTACGTCGTCGAGATCGCTGAAACTGAGTCCGCGTAGCGCCAGAAGGTTTGTGTACGTCGAGGCCAACTCGTCGGCAGTGGCGTCGCGTTCGGTGGCCAGCCGCCAATGCTCGAGCAGCTTCCCGTTCTGGAAGGCACCGAGATGTGTCTGTGTATTTCCGATGTCGACGGCGAGCAGCATTGAGCTGGGAGACTAACCGGTGCCCACGGCGGTGTCAATCTGTGCGATGATGCGCGACGGCGTGAAGGTGAAGATCTATTACATCCCCGGCTCCCACCCGTGCGAGGCCGTCTTCAAGGCCGCAGAGCTGAAGAACATCGACTACAAGCGCGTGGTCGTGCTGCCACCGGCGCACCGAATTCAGATGACGTTGATGTTCGGCTCCCGCACCGTGCCTGCCGCGAAGATCACCGGCGGGCCGAACGGCACCGAAAAGATTCAGACCTCGCGCAAGATCATCCGCGCCTTCGAGTCGATGAATCCCGATGCGCCGGAGTTCTACCCCTCGGACCCGGCTCAGCGAGAACGCGTGCTGGCTGCGGAGGCGTGGGGCGACGGAGACTTCCAGGACATCGGACGCCGGCTCTCATGGGCGCATCTGGCGCGCGACGCAAGTGGCGTGGCGTCCTTTTCGGAGGGCCAGCCCGTTCCACTGCCGAAATTCATGCAGAACCTTGCGGCGGCTCCGATGTCGAAGATTCAGGCCAAGCTCAACCGCGCCGACGACGAGTCGGTGAAAAGCGACTTGGCGAAACTCCCCGAGCTGCTTGACCAGGTCGACCAGTACATCGCCGATGGCGTGATCGGCGGAGAGCAACCGAATGCCGCCGACCTGCAGATCCTCGCCTCGCTCTGGTTGTGGCGATCGATGGACGACCTGCGGCCGGCGATCGACGCGCGACCAAGCGGTAAGGCCTGCGAAGCCCTGTTCGGCGAACCGGGAGGTCGGATCGCGGGCGGCATTCTTCCGGCCGATTGGTTCGAGCCGGTCAATCGATCGCTCGTTCCGGCCACTGCCTGAACGGCACCCTCAAGCAGCGCCGCACCGGTCTGAAAAACTCTAGAGCGGCTCGACGCGCCGAACCGGTTGATCGGCGACGGCGTCGGCCAGCGAATCGATGCGTGTGCCATCCGGCAACGCAAGATCCGGCTCGATCTCGAGCAGTGGTTGCAGAACGAACCGGCGCGTCGCGATTTCGCGGTGTGGCAGCGTCAAACGGTCCGATTCGAAGGCCCGATCGCCGAGCAGCAGCAGATCGATGTCGATCGGTCTGGGGCCGTGGCGGCGGCCTTCGGGGTCACGCCCGAGCTCGCGCTCGATTCGTTTGCAGAGGTCGAGCAGATCGAGTGGCTCCAAATGCGTCTCGATCTTCAACGCGCTGTTCATGAAGTCCGGCTGGTCGAGCACCTCGCCCTGCGGCGCAGTCACATAGATCGCGGCTCGGGCCACTATCCGCACATCGGCCGCTTCAAGCGCATCGACCGCCGCGCGCAGGTTGGCGACGCTGTTGCCGACGTTGCTGCCGAGGCCGAGATAGCCGACGCGCCTGGCCGCGTCCGCCGTCACCGTTCTTTCCAGACCTCCACCGCCACATCGCCGACGGGCAATGGGATCGGCGGCTCGGGCTTGGTGGCACGCACCATCACGGAATCGACGCCAAAGTGATTCATCAGGTGGTCACAGATCGCAGAACACAGACGCTCAAGGGTCTTGTATGAGCGATTCTGGGCGGCGAGCCAGACCTGCTCACAGACCGCGCCGTAGTCAACGGTGTCATCTAGGTCGTCGGTGACAGTCGCGTCACAGGATTCGAGCTCAAAGCTGATGTCGATCAACAGGCGCTGACCGACTTCTTGCTCGGCAGCGGTTACGCCGTGATGGGTATACACCGACAGCCCGGTGATGTCGATGCTGACCGCGCTCTCGACTGACGGCTCGATGTCTTCGCTCTCAGCGAAGTCGTCTACGTCGTCGACTTCGTCATCGTCGCGCGTTTCCGCGTCGTCCGGCAAGTCCGCGTCGTTTGGAGTTTCTTGGTCGTCAGCGTTGTTCGGTTCGTCGATCATCGGCTGCCAGCCTACTCAGCTGCCGAGGTTGGCTGGGCACTGATCGTTGCGCTAGCGACTGCCAGCGCCTGCGCGGTCTCTGCGACGTCGTGCACGCGAAAGACCTGTGCTCCCTTTTGCAGCGCCATTACGTTCGCCGCGAGCGTTCCAGGAAGGCGATCGTCTGCGTCGGCACCGGCTATTCCACGCTGTTCGGCGATCTTCCCTATGAACGACTTGCGGCTCACGCCGATCACAACCGGTCGTCCGATCGCGACGATCTCGTCCAACCGCGCCAGCAGCTCAAGATTGTGCGCGAGCGACTTGCCAAAACCGATGCCGGGATCGAGCTGGATGCGGTGCTCGCGCACCCCCTCGGCGATCGCAAAGGCCATGCGCTCTTCAAGATGGGCTCGCACGTCGTCGACGACGTTGGCGTACCGCGGATTCGCCTGCATCGTGCGCGGCTCGCCCTGCATGTGCATCAGGCAGCATTCGACACCCGCGCTCGCGACCAAACCGGCAAGCTCGGGATCGGCGCGAAAGCCAGTGACATCGTTCACGTAGCTCGCACCGGCATCGATCGCTGCGGCTGCGACCGGAACCTTCATCGTGTCGACAGACAGTTGAACGCTCGGATGACTGCGATGCACGGACTCCACGACCGGCACCACACGGGCAATTTCGAGTGTGGCCTCGACCGGGTCTGCCCCGGGCCTGGTCGACTCGCCGCCGATGTCAACGATCTGCGCACCCTGCTCGATCAGCGCTTCCGCGTGCGCGTCTCCCGCGAGCGGCGCGTCGTGCCGCCCGCCGTCGAAGAAGGAGTCCGGCGTGACGTTCACGACGCCCATGATCTTGAAACTGTTCGCAGCGGCCACTGGCTGATTCACGCGGCGAATCCTACGCCGCGCGCTGCGCTCAACGGGTATCTGCGCCGGTTGGGCCGTCCCGCTCTTCGGCAGCGGGTTGACCGCTCGCGGTGTCGCCGGAAAGAAAACCCGGCTCGGCGATCACGAACATGCCATAGACCGCGAAGGCGAGCAAGAATCCAACGCCGAGTATCAGCGTGATCGTGTACTCGAACGGAAACAGCAATCCGACGCCGATCACGAACAACGCGAGGAGCTTCAACTTGCTACCGATCATGATTCTCCGCCCCGTTCGCGTGGCCGCTCATCGGCAGGCGCACCGCCGCGAAACTTCTCATCGATTGGATGAAACTCGCCCTGGAGATCGCCGCGAAGCGCCAAGCGATAGAGCCAGACGAGCGACGGAACCAGCACGACCAATCCGAACGCAACGGCAATTAGAAACGCCGTGATCGCAGCATTCGGAGCGGCCGCCTCGTCCAGCGTCAGCTCGCCGGGCAAGAGGTACGGGCTCTGCGCAAAAGCCCATCCGGCGACAACCGCGGCGACGGCGACGGCGCTGGTCCAGCGTGCCCAGCTGTAGCGACCAGCCAGAAGCAGCGCGATCGTCGTGATCCCTCCGAGCGCCGACGCAACCACGCACACCAAGCCCATCCCACTGGTCAGGCCGTCGAACAGCTCTCGCGCATCGCCGCGCAGCACGAACAAGCCACCGAGAGCGATCGCGCCGGTCACGAATCCGGAGCCAAGCGCGCGCCGCCGGAACGCGGTGACCATCTCGGGCTCGTCGAGCTTTTCCGCGTCGCCGACCAGGAACACCGCCGCCAGATAGGCGCCGAGCGCAACTGCCAGCACGCCGAGGTAGATCGAAGTCGGATTGAGCCACACGCTCCACGGATCTGCCGCGGCATTGCCCACCGGCACGCGACCAGATGCGATGCCGCCGACGACGGTTCCGAAGGCGAATGGGACGAGCACCGATGAACTTGCGAAGAGCGCGCCGAACCAACGCGCCTCGTTGATCGTCGCGGCCTGCCCGCGTACCGCGAATGCCGATCCGCGAAGGATGATCCCGAGCGCGGCGATCATCAACGGAATGTAGAGCGACGACATGATCGACGCGAAGAACACTGGAAAGCAAGTCCAGAGTACGACCAGAACAAAGATCAGCCACACGTGATTGGCCTCCCACACCGGGCTCATTGATCGCTCGATCACTCCGCGTACGCGCGCGCCACCGTGGGCGGTGCCCGCCGTCAAGTCCCAGAAACCGGCACCGAAGTCTGCGCCGCCGAGCACCGCGTAGGCGACCAGCCCAAGCATCGCGAGAAACAGGCAGATCTCTGGCAGCATCAGCCCGCACCCGCGTTCGGTGGTTTGTATCCGGGGGCAGCGCCCTCACCGGTCAATCTGCGCAGAAGCCAGACGACCGTGGCACCGAGCCCGATGTACACCAGCAGCGCGACGAAGAACATCGTCCGCAGGCCGCCGGCATCGGTTACCGCGTCACTGACCCGCATCACCTCGTAGACGATCCAGGGCTGTCGACCGACCTCGGTGACGATCCAGCCGCAGATCAGCGCCGTCACGGCCGCTGGGCCTGCGAGCACCACCGCTCGATAGAACCAGCGAGTCGTCGGCAACCGCTTGTAGCGCCACCAGACCGCCAGGTAGAACGCGCCGAGTAGCGCCAGCAGCGAACCGATTCCGACCATTGCATGAAACGAGTATCGGACGACGTTCACCGCGCCCGGCTGGTCATCGCGCGGCACGCTGTTTAGCCCTTCAACAGTGGCGTTGGGCGAGTGATAGGCGAGCAGCGAAAGCATGTCCGGCACGGCGATCCCACCCTTGACCTCTCCCGTGTCGGCGTCGTACAGGCCGCCGAACGTGAACGGAGCGCCCTTCGTCGTCTGACCGAGACCCTCAAACGCCGCGAGCTTCAATGGTTGGTGTTTGGCGACTTCGCGCCCGGCCCAGTCGCCGACGAACAGCTGCACTGGCGCGACGAGCGCCGCGGCGGTCAGCGGGATGATCATCCCGGCGCGCACGTAGCGCGAACGATCGCCGCGCAGAACGGCCACCGCATAGACCGACGCAACGATGAAACCGACGACCATGTACCCCGCCAGATACATGTGCACCAGCTCGTGCCAGAAGTAGTCGTTGAACAGCGCCTTCCACGGCTGGATGTTTGTCACGGCACCATTGACGATGTCGAAGCCGACCGGGTTGTTCATCCAGCCGTTCACAGCGATCACCATCATCGAGCCGGTGATTCCCGTGATCACGATCGGAATACCGGTCATGAAGTGCACCCTCCGCGGCAGTCGATCCCAGCCGTATACGTAGATCGCAATGAATATCGCCTCGATGAAGAACGAAAAGCCCTCGAGCCCGAACGCCAACCCGAAGACGTCGCCGAACGTCGCCATGAAGTCCGGCCAGAGAATTCCGAACTCGAACGAGAGGATCGTGCCGCTGACCACACCGACGGCGAAGAAGATCATCATCACCTTCGACCACCGCTTGGCCAATCGCTTGTAGGTCTCGTCTCCGGTCCGCAGCCAGAGCCCCTCGGTGAACAGGACGATCGCCGGGAATGCGATGCCGAAGCAGACCAACGGAATGTGGAACGTCAGCGACATCGCCTGCAGCTGGCGCGCCCAGAGCAACTGCTCGTTACCGCCCGCGCCGAGCTCACCAACCGTCTGTCCGGCCTGGGCGATCAGGGGTTGAAGCGCGTTGAGCAGCATGATTACCTCGGCCAGTCTCCCACGACGGTCGGCGGCCTGCGGCGCCGCGTGTTATGGCGTCGGCGGCCGGGTATTTCGCGGCGCTGCTACCGCTGCCGCTGGGCGACCAACGACATCGACGCCCGTGTGCGACCGTTTTTTGGCGTGCAACTGAGCGTGATCGCGGTGGCGCGGGTCAGCTTGACTCTCGCCTCCATTGCGATTGATTCGACTGCAGCAGGCGAACCTTCGGGGTTCTTGTTGTCGTAAGCCCCGTTGAAGGCGTTTGCGCTGACGAGAACGGTGGAACCCTTCAGCAGCGAGCATTCGGTTCGGCGCTTCTTCTTGAACGGCCGGAGATTGTTGGCTATTTCACCCGAACTCTTGACCAAGTATCTGCCTGGCTGAAGCGTGAGCGACTGCAAAGTGTTCGACTTTCGGTTCTTCAATACCTGAACACCGTCGGTGGTGCCATTCGCATTCGATTTGCCGTTGCCCTTCGCTCCAGCAATCGCGGCGCCACCGTTGGCGCTCGCAGATCCGCTCTGGCCATTCGCGTTGCCGGACTGGTTCTTGCTTACGGCGGAATCGCCATTGACCTGTCGAGTGGAGTCGCTTGGGAG
Organism: uncultured Solirubrobacterales bacterium; assembly: GCA_937128795.1. Classification (GTDB taxonomy): domain Bacteria; phylum Actinomycetota; class Thermoleophilia; order Solirubrobacterales; family JACPNS01; genus JACPNS01. The sequence goes on from CAKZMQ010000019.1 coordinate 35,907, forward strand.
CTTCACAGCAGCGAAGCTAACGCCACCCAAAACAACGAATAGACCAATCAATACGAGGATTTTGGTGTGCGGCAGCATGTCGGTGAGGCGCCGAGCGAAAGATTTCATGCCTTCCGAATCGGCAGCATCAGCCAGTTTCCTTAGCTGCCAAGCGAAAAAACTTTCTAACTAATAGGCATCGCCGCCGACTAGTCAGGCGCGCGCCTGGAAAGGAGGCAGGGAGCGAAGCCTGCAATCGCAGGTGAGCGAGTGACGACGCAGTCCAGGCGTGCGCCTGGCTATTCGGCGCCGCCGCCGGCGAGGCCGGGGCGAGGAAGACTGGTCGGGCGGCTGCCGCGACCGGGCACCGGGCGCTCGGGCAACGGACGGCCCGACGGCTCGGAAGGCTTCTGTTCTTCCTCTGGTGCCTTGAAGACGTCGTCTTCGGAATCGCCATCGAGCAGTCGTAAGAACTGGTCGCTGTCGATCGTTTCCTGGCGGATCAAGATCTTCGAGATGCGGTCGAGTTTGTCCCGGTGCTCTTCGAGCACGCGGTGCGCAGTCTGGTGCGCGTTCTCGACCAGTCGGCGTAGTTCAGAGTCGATCTCGCTGGCGATCTCGTCCGAGTAATCGGGCTCGCTCGAGAACTCGCGACCAAGGAATGGCTGACCGTGGTCGTGACCGAACACGCGCGGGCCGAGCTTCTCACTCATGCCAAAGCGCATCACCATCTGCTTGGCGGTCTGAGTGACCTTCTCGAGGTCGTTCGACGCCCCGGTCGTGATCTCGCCGAAGATGATCTCCTCGGCGGCGCGGCCACCGAGCGTCATCGCCATCGTGTCGGTCAGCTCGGAGCGCGACGTCAAAAACTTGTCCTCGGTCGGCATGCTGATCGTGTAACCCAGCGCCTGGCCACGGTTGATGATCGAAATCTTGTGGACCGGGTCGCAGTTGGGCAGAAAGTGGCCGACCAGTGCGTGGCCCATCTCGTGGTACGCGGTGATCAGGCGCTCCTTGTCGCCCATCAGGCGCGACTTTTTCTCCGGGCCGGCGATCACGCGCATGATGCCCTCTTCGAGCTGGTTCTCGCCGATCGCCTTGCGGCCATCGCGCGCCGCCAGCAGCGCAGCTTCGTTGATCAGGTTGGCGAGGTCGGCACCGGTGAAGCCGGGTGTCTGGCCGGCGAGCTTCTCGAGGTCGATCGAGGGCTCCATCGGCTTGCCGCGGGTGTGGACCTTGAGAATCTGGATACGACCCTTGCGGTCGGGGCGGTCGACCGTGACCTGACGGTCGAACCGACCGGGCCTGAGCAGCGCCGGGTCCAAAACGTCCGGGCGGTTGGTCGCGGCGATCAGGATCACGTTGTCCTTGGTCTCGAAGCCGTCCATCTCGACGAGCAGCTGGTTGAGCGTCTGCTCGCGCTCGTCGTGACCGCCGCCCATTCCGGCACCGCGGTGGCGACCGACCGCGTCGATCTCGTCCATGAAGATGATGCAAGGTGAGTTCTGCTTGGCCTGCTCGAAGAGGTCACGCACTCGCGAGGCGCCGACACCGACGAACATCTCGACGAAGTCGGATCCGCTGATCGAGAAGAACGGCACACCGGCCTCGCCGGCGATCGCGCGGGCGAGCAGCGTCTTACCGGTACCGGGAGGTCCGAAGAGCAGCACGCCCTTCGGGATGCGGGCACCCAGTGCCTGGAATCGACGCGGGTCTTCCAAAAACTCTTTGACTTCTTGAAGTTCTTCGACCGCCTCTTCAACGCCGGCGACATCCTTGAAGGTGATCTTCGGCGTGTCGGCGCTCATACGACGGGCGCGGCTCTTGCCGAAGCTCATCACGCGCGAGCCGCCGCCGCCCTGCATGCGACTGAAAATGAACAGCCAGAAGGCAGCGAGCACGACGATCATCAAGAGCAGCGGCAGAAGCTGGCTGAGCAGGCTGTTGTTGACCGGCTTGGCGTCGTAGTTGAGCGCAGGCTGCTTCTTCTGCTGGGCCTGAATCTTGTTCGTCAGCTCGGTCGCGTACTCCGGCGGGTAGCCGGTCTTGTACTCGCGCTCGGCCTTCGGGAAGGAGTCGTTGAGGGTGACCTGCAGCGCGTTGCTGCGGGTGTCCATCACCACGTTGTTGACCTTGCCGGCAGCGAGCTGCTGGTTGAAGTCGCTGAAGGTCGGCTTCTTCTTGCCGCCTTCATTGCCGGTCATCTGAAGCACCAAGAAGGCGATCAGCAAGACCATCAGTAGCGGGACCCATGCCCGTTTGAACGTTTGATTCATCAGTGAGAAACCTCGAAAACGCAGGCTACCAGCGATAGATACGTCCCACGCCGGATGATCGGACGATTGCTTGCCTGCGTACAGCTTCGACCCATCGGGTCTACTGCTTTAACGCGGCGACGTACGGCAGGTTGCGCAGACGCTGGTCGACGTCGAGTCCGTAACCGACGACGAACTGGTCGGGAATCTCGAAACCGACATATCGCAGCTTCGGATCGACCTTGAATCGCGACGGCTTCGTGAGCAGTGAACAGACCTCAAGCGACGCCGGTTGGCGTGCTCCGAGGTTCTTCATTAAATAGGAGAGAGTGAGACCGGAGTCGACGATGTCCTCGACGACCAAGACGTGGCGGTCCTGGATCGGAGTGTCCAGATCCTTCAGAATCCGCACCACGCCTGAAGATTCAGTGCTCGATCCGTACGACGAGACCGCCATGAAATCGACCTCGCACTCAACCTCGAGCTGACGCATCAAATCGGCGAGAAAGAAAAACGCTCCCTTGAGCACCCCGACGAGCAGTACCGACTTGCCCTCGTAGTCGCGATTGATTTCGGTTGCCAGCGCGCGAATGCGCTGGCGCAGGTCATCCGACTGGACGAGGATTTCACCGATTTCGGGTTGGGCTGGCAAGGTTGCGTCAGTTTAGGCGTGTCGCGGTGACAACTGCCGTTGCGTCGAATTCGGATGCGGGGCTTTCGGCCACCGCCATGCCCGGCACCCAGACGATCCGATCGCCTTCGCACACAACTGGATAGCTGTCGCGCAGGCGCTGCGGCAGTTTTTTGTCGATGAAGAGGTCGTGGAGTGACTTGACGCCGCCCATCCCCCGCGGACGAATGCGATCGCCCGGGCGCCTTCCGCGTACGCGCAGCGGCGCGCCCGAGTCGCTGAGGGCAATGCTCGTGGCGAAACCGCCGGAACCGTCCTTTTCGGCCGATTTCGGTGATCCGGTCGCCGCGCTCGCGGCAATCAGCCGCCAGTCGCCAAACTGAGCCTCCCCGGGCACGCGCAACTCGGTCTCGTCAGGAGTATGCGGTTGGTCAATGTCGGCCTGTGCGTGGATCGAGTCGTACTCGATGACGATCGCGGCTCCTTCGATCTGCACTCGCCCGCTGCCGCCGGCCTTTGCGAGCCGAAGCACCTCGGGCAGCGCGCGGGCGGCAGCCGGCAACGACTTCTCATACGACCGCTCGATATGCGTTCGCAGCACGCGCGCAGCCAGTTGATCGGGAAGCTCGGCCAGCCGTGCAGCGCTGAGCGAGCCGTCGCTGTTGAGCGCTTCAGCATGCAGACCCGCGACCACGGCTTCAAGTTGCTGACTTTCCTCGCGCAACGCCTCGGCCGTGCGCAGCATATTCGGCACCGCAGCGGGATGCAGACTCTCTGCGTCCGCCAACAGCCGCCGCGCCCTGACCCGGGCGAACCGTTCGTCGTCGTTGGACGAATCCTCACGCCATTCCAAGCCCCGCGCGCGACACCAGTCACGAAGTTGCTCGCGCCTGAGGCCAAGAAACGGGCGTACGACGTTGCCGTACTCGAACGCCATGCCGTGCAGCGCATCACGACCCGGCGAGGCGAACAAGCGGTACAGAATCGTCTCGGCCTGGTCGTCTGCCGTGTGGGCAACAGCAACCTTCGCGCCGCCGAGTTCGGCGGCACGTTGATCGGCCAGCGCGTAGCGCAACTCGCGCGCGCGAGCCTGAAGATTGCCCTCTTCGGCGAATCCCTCAGGCGCGTGCAGAACCGTCAGGCTCACGCCCAACCGTTCGCAGAGCGAACGACAAAAGTCCTCGTCGTCATCCGACTCGTCGCCGCGCAGCCCGTAGTTCATGTGCAAGGTGAATACACCTTTAGGGCCTCGCAGTTCAACAAGTGCGGCCAACAAAGCGACTGAGTCGCCGCCGCCTGAAATCAGCGTCAGAACGGGGTTTCCAGGGTCTGCCAACCCACTATTTCGTAGTGCTGATACGACATCTGCCAGAGAACCTGAAGTGTTTGCTGGATTCATACAACACCCGTCCATAGAACGCTTGTCCAACTAAATGATTGATTGTTGCTGCCTGCCCGGGAGGTCCCGAAACCACTCCTGTGCAAGGAATGATCACCATATCCCGAGGCCGCGCCGTTCGCGCTTCGATTGTCGCGTTTTGCGCCACGGGATCTCTGATCCTCCTCTTCGCGTTTGGAACTTCAAGCGCATCAGCGGCGACCACGCCAGACGCCGTACCCGGCGAGTTGATCGTCGGGTTCAAGCCAGGCACGAGCGCCTCGAAGAGCCGCTCGATAGTCGGCAGGCGCAGCGATGCCCGCGTGAACGAACGACTCGCCACCGGCGACGTCGTCGTTTCGGTGCCGGCCGGTGAAAGCACAGCCCAAGTCGAGGCCAAGCTCGAGCGCGACAGCCGCGTCGAGTACGTCGAGCCGAACTACATCGTTCGCGCAAACATGGTCACCAACGATCCCTTCATCCGGGACGGCTCGCAGTGGGGCACGATGCAGACCCGCGCGCCGCTGGCCTGGGGCACCAACCGTGGCGCCGGAGCGCTGGTTGCTGTGATCGACAGCGGCATCACGCTCTCCAACCCCGACCTCTTTGGCAACGTCTGGCGAAACGCAGCCGAGGTGCCGAACAACGGCCTCGATGACGACGGCAATGGCTTCGTGGACGACTACCACGGTGCCGATTGGATCGACGGCGATGGCAACCCCAACGACGAGGCCGGCCACGGAACGCACGTCGCCGGCACCGTCGCGGCAGTTTCGGACAACGGCGTCGGCGGTGCCGGAGTTGCACCGCATGCAACGGTTCTGCCGCTGCGCTTCCTCGATCGCAACGGTGCCGGCAACGTCGGTGACGCGATCGCCGCGATCGAGTACGCGGTCTCTAAGGGCGTCGATGTGATCAACGCAAGTTGGGGCGGCCCCGCCTACAGTGCTCCGCTCGAAGCTGCGATCCGCCTCGCCGGTCAACACGGAGTCGTCTTCGTCGCAGCGGCAGGCAACGACGGAACGAACAACGACATCGCGCCGAACTACCCCGCTTCAATGAATCTTCCGACGATGATCTCCGTCGCCGCATCTGAGCGGTCCGACGGACTCGCCGGTTTCTCGAACTACGGCCGCAACACAGTCGACGTCGCCGCGCCGGGTGCCGAGATCCTCAGCACGCTGGGCAACGGCTTCGGCTACTACAGCGGCACCTCGATGGCCGCCCCCCACGTGGCCGGCGTCGCGGCGCTGCTCCGTGCCAAGGACCAGTCGGTCAGCGCAGAGTCGATCGGCTACGCGATCAACATCGGTGCCAAGAAGGTGCCGGCGTTGAGCAACAGGCTTCTCAGCGGTGGCGTCGTCGACGTCGTCGGCGCCTACCAAGCGCTGGGCTGGGCAACCACGGACTTCGACCTCGGAGCACCACCCCGCGCGTTCCGCCTACGTGCACCCGGCAAGCGCGTGCGCATGAAGCGTCGCTCCGGCAAGGTCAAGTTCAGGTGGACGCGCACGCGCGACACCGACTTCTCGCACTACGAGCTGATCATCAACGGCAAGGTTCGCAAGCGCACCAAGCGCCACGCGACCAAGATCAAACTTCGCACCGGCAAGCGCATCCGCTGGTCAGTGGTGGCGGTCGACAAGGCCGGCAACACACGCAAGGCGCGTTCGGGCAAGTACCGCGGCCGCGTAGCGATCGCCCGCAAGTCCAGCCGGCGCCGCTAGACCAACCGACCGACCGCGCCGGGGCGGGCCGCGCCTAACTCTCGCGCTTTTCGACCCTGAAGAGCTCAACGATCTCGTCGAAGCCCTTCAGTCTGACCGTGCCGATCGAGACGAAGCGCAGCCCGGCCGCCGCACGATTCTTGATCTGATCCTTCAACTGCTCGGTGGCCAGCGCCTCGTTGGCGTCGGCGCGATTGAGCACACGCGCGGCCATGTTGATCGCCCCGCCGAAATAGTCACCGTCGCGGTAGAGCGCCTCGCCGAAGTCCATGCCAATGCGCAGGTCAAAGATCTTTTCCTCCTCATCGGCGAGCTCGACCGCCCAGCGAACCAGTTCGCCCGGCTCTGAGCCGACGATCATCGCGCCATCTCCGGTGAGCTTGATCAGCCTGGCGCTGTCGGGCAGAGTGCCGTCGATGTGCTGACGCAGTTGGTCTGCCTGCTCGAAGGCCTTCTCCACCCCCGCCTGCTCGGTGTAGCGCGTGAATCCGGCGATGTCGACAAAACAGATGGTCACGTTGAGTTTGCCGTCGATCGACTTGCCGCGCGATGGGGCGCCCTGGACGTTCTCGATTTGGACCTGCTCGGTGTATTGCTGCAAGAAGCGCATGTGCATGTACTCGAACAGCGGCGACATGTGCGGCAGCACGGCCTGGATCATCGCGCCCATCACCTCGGAGATCTCTTCCGATTTGGCGCCTTCCTGCAGCAGCGGCTCATGCACGAACATTCGCACCAGCCGCGCCTCGGCATCGGCGATGTCGGCGAACGACTTGGCGGCAACGCGGATCACCTGCAGCAGTGCGCCGAGCGGCACACCCGCCTCGAGCACGGCGGCAATCCGCTTGAGCGCCTCGACGTCTTGCCGGGTGACCTGGTCGGTCGTCTGCACCGACAGCCCCAGCGACAGCCAGATCTGCTCGGCGACGGCGAGCTTTATGCCAGCTTCCTTAGCCGCCTTCTTGAGCGTGTAGGTCTCGGACTCGACGACGAACAGCTCGTTTACCGAACCGAGAGCTAGGCGGCCGTCTTGCGCAGCCTTGACGATCTCATCAAGCGGCTGCCCGCCGCGCCTGAGCTGACTTACGATGCGGGCGTGAGCGACGGCGGCCGTGGTCCACTTGCCCTGATACTGCGGGATCGCGCCGGCTTTGACCCAGCGGCGGAGCGTCGCGACGGAAACACCCGCGCGCTCGGCGACCTGGTCGTCGGTCGTTGACTCCGCCGATAGAGCGCGGTGCTCTTCGGTGTTTTGTGGTTGCGGCATTTCAGCGGACTTGCCGCGCTTGGATTTAGCTTTTGTGTCTGCCATGGGGACTCTGATTCGTGCTGTCGGCCGACGCGAGCTTTGCGGCGTTTTGGCGTTCTTGCCTGCCGCCGGTCCGAGGCATATGGGGATGTTCGTTCGCCCTGCAGTGTTGCAGGCAGCGACGACATCGCGGCCGGATTACCGAGCTGAAATGAACGTTATTGCCGGAAATTCGGCATAAATGCCGCTTCGCCGGAGAGATCTACGCAGAGCGCCGCGCGCGACGTTTCCGTGAATTCCCCCCATGGAAACGTCGCGCCGGTGCTTGCTTGCGTGAAACTGCCTACTTCTTCGCCGCTGGCTTCTTGGCTGCTGGCTTCTTGGCTGCCGGCTTCTTGGCTGCCGGCTTTTTGGCTGCTGGCTTCTTTGCTGCCGGCTTTTTGGCTGCTGGCTTGCGAGCCGTGCTGGCAGACTTGCGGGCGGCCGGCTTGGCCGCCGTCTTCTTGGCTGCCGTCTTCTTGGCTGCGGGCTTTTTGGCTGCGGGCTTGCGGGCGGTGCTGGCCGACTTGCGGGCTGCAGGCTTGGCTGCCGATTTCTTGGCGGCTGACTTCTTGGCCGCAGGCTTGCGAGCTGCCGGTTTTTTGGCCGCCGGTTTGCGAGCCGCAGGCTTCTTCGAAGCGGTGCCCGGCGCGGCATTGCGCACGCGCGACTCAAGGTCGTTGAAGCGCTTCTCAAGCGAGTCGAAACGCTTGCGCGTTGCCGCGAGCTCGTCGCCTGCGCTCTTGCGAACGTCCTCCCCCGCTTTGCGCAGCTCGTCGCCGACGTTGCGCACCTCGTCAAGGATTGAGCGGCCGAATCGGTCCGCTGCGTCGGTCACCTCGTCCAACACATCCTTCGCGCGGTCAGAGTTGAAATTGTCGCCCAGCGTTGCCTCGAAAGTTTTCTCGACAGCCGAACGCAGCTGATCGGTTATTCCCTGGGCCTTGCGCTGTGCCTTACCTGTGGTGGATCGTTTAGTAGCCATATGCGGCATACGATACTCCCGATCCCATGCCGTTGCCGACAAATTCATGACGCCGCTCGAAGACATCGAGTTGCCCGAGGGCGACGGCGAAACGATTCACCTCAACCCCGCCGCGCAGTTTCAGCCACGGGTGCTTTTGCCCGGCGACCCCGCGCGCGCGATGGCAATCGCGACCGCCCAGCTGACGCAGCCGCGCATGTTCAACCACCGCCGCGGCCTGTGGGGTTACTCCGGCGAGACCGAGGACGGCGTGGGTTTTCTGGTGCAGGCCACCGGCATGGGCGGCCCAAGCGCCGCAATCGTCTGCGAAGAACTGGCCGACCTAGGCGCCGAAGTATTTGTACGCGTCGGCACCTGCGGCGCAATCGATCCAAATGTAAAGCTCGGCGACCTGATCGTCGCCCGCGCGGCCATTGGCGACGACGGCACCAGCCAGGCCCTGGGTGTTGGCCATGGATTGGGCGTTGGCGATGGACTCGGAATCAGCGGACTGATCCAGGCCGACGCCGAACTCGCTGGCTTGCTCGCGCAAGAAGCCGGCGCAAGCGGCCACAGATTTCATGACGGCGCGATCGGGACGGTCGATCTTTTCTACGACCCTGAATCTGGCGCCCGCCACTTGAAGCTGATCGAGCGCGGCGCGCTTGCGATCGAGATGGAGGCGGCGGCTGTATTTGCGGTGGGCGCGCGACGCGAGATTCCCAGCGCATGCCTGTTGGCAGTGACGGACGAGCTGTGGGACCAGGGCGAGCGAAAGCGATTGACCCACGACGAGATCGTGGAGTTGGGCGAGACGCTTGGTGCTGTTGCTGTGGCGGCTGTTTCGCAGTTTCGACCGGCGTAGCCGCGCGGCAAGTTGGTCCTGCCCTCGCCCTCAGGGCGAGGGCATGGCGGATTCGTTCCTTTCGCTGTCTGACTCACGCGAAGCCAAGTCTGTCCAAATCCACTCATCCCAATGACCCGATAGACAAGGGCGTTTTCGCCGCATGCCCTGTCCATGCGGCGTGCTGCATGGACAGGCCATGCGGCAATAACCGGCTCAACAACGGGCCGTGCGGATTCAACTCCTGGAAGCGCGAATCGAGACGCGACTGAACAAATACCCCATTCGTGGGAGTAGAGACCCCCGCGCCGGGCCCTTAACTAGATATGGCCCAGATTTTCAATCGCATACCCAAGCGCCTCAGCGAACTTTTCCGAAACGACGCTCTTGCCAAATACCCAATTTGCGGTTATACAGGAGGGAACGCACATCTCGGTGTCCCTGGGGGACATGTGCGTTTGATTGGGCAGCGCCGCCTCTCGGGCGGGGGAATCGTAGGACCGAGGGGCGGCTGCGCCCTACCTGTGTTCTCTTTCGCTGTCGATCTAGTTGCTCGGCCAGAAAGATGAATATGAATGTCAGGCCAGCGGCGCTACGGCGCCGTCCGAACAATCGCACTCCAAACCGGTATGAGATCGACGAAATCGCGAGTGAACTCGTGGTGCTCTACGGCGGGGTGATCATGCAGGACGCCCAGCGGTACAGCCTTTGTCGCGCGGATGCCGAAGATGCGTACCAACGCGCGCTTGAGATCCTTGTGACCAAGGCACCGACCACGGACCCTGAACACCTTGTCCCTTGGATCAGAACTGTGGTTCGCCGGGAGGCAGTCGCGATTGCCAAGTCGACGCACAATCAACGTTCGGTCTCGTTTGAGCGGTCGGCCGATGCGGTTGCGCGGGCCGAATCCGTCGACGCGCTTCCCGATGAACGAGTCGACGTGATTTCAGACCTTGAAGTGGGGAATGAGGCGCTGAAGCGAATCTCTCGAGATCAGGTGCGATGCCTTCTGGCTCAGGCTGAAGGCCTCACGTACGACGAGATCGCCGAAGTCACCGGGTTCTCCCAGCGCAAAGTTTCTCGATGCATCAATGACGGTCGTCAAGCGTTCTTGAAGAAAGTTGATGCGATCGAGTCTGGATCGGAATGCGATCGAGTCCAACCCTTGCTTCACCAGCTCATCGACGGCGATGCCGACGCTGCAGTCGAAGCCAGACCTCATCTGTCGAGCTGCGCGTCATGCCGTTCGCGTCTGCATTCGTACCGACGTGCACCGAAGACGACTGCCGCGTATTTTCCGCCAGCAGTTGTGCTCGTTCACCCGTTCGGCGGTGTGTTTTCGTCGGCTGTCAGCCATCTGCGATCGCTATTGAACGAACGGCTTGCAACGGTCTCGTACAAGACCCATCAATGGTCCGAGCTGTCGCTAGCCAAAAAGTTGAGCCTCGGAATCGGCTTGACTGCGGCAGCAGTTGGCGGCGGTGTAGCTGCGCAGAATGAAATCCGAGACGCCGGGCGGGCGGACCAACATCCTTCGACTCCAGCCGCCGATTCCGCATCATCCAAAACAGTTTCCGGCGAGCGACTTACGCCAGCCAGAAAAAGCAAAGCAACAGCACGAGAGTCGAGGCGCACTCCGCGCACGCGACGCTCGAAGACCGAAAAGCCCTCCTCCGCATCAAAAACGCAGACCAGGCCGCCGCCGTCAAAAGGCCCTGCGCCGGTCAATGCACCATCGACTCCGGTCGACGACGGCTCGAGCGAGTTCCTACCAGAGGCGCGATGAGCGCAGTCGTCGATCACCCAACACCACCAACCGTCACATCGCACCAAGCGGCAGGAGATCAGAAACCATGAAAAGCGTCACACGCGCACTTATCGTCGGGGCAATCGTCGTCACGTTTTGCGCCATTCCCAGTTCGGCCAACGCCGGCTCTTACAACGTAAGCCAATGCAACGCGTCAACCGGTGCGTCACTTTCACCGCAGTGGTGGACTCAGCTCAATGGCAGTTGGGCAGCCCAGAATCTCTGCGGCGCCGGACTGCAAGTGGCAGGGAATGGATTGCCCGGCGTTTGGGCAATCCACACGCTTTCGCTTCCTACCGGCCTGTCGTTCAATTCGGTGGTCTTCGGCGGGCAGGGCCAAGGTGCCAGCAGCGACGTCGGGTTGTTCGCCGTGCTTTGCGCTGCCAATGGTCTGCCTGCTTGCGTTTTTAGCGACTACGAGGATATGAATCGCGCCGCTACCGCGTCCATCCCGCTTGTGGCCCCAGGCACCACGACCTTCCAGTTCGGTATGTCTGCCGGTTGTTGCACGAACATTCCGAGCAGCGCCACGGCGTCAATTTGGAATCTCGATATATCGCTCAACGACAGCGCCAATCCTGCAGTGGGCGCGCCGACCGGCACGCTAAAGGTCGCAGCTGGTAACAACTGGAATCGCGGCACCGTTTCCAGCGGAATTACGGCTACCGACGGTCAATCCGGTGTTCAGTCGGCCTCTGCGGTCGTCAACAGCAATCCAGTTGGTCCCGCCAGCAACAGCACGACGCTCTCATGTAGCAACCTCAACGTTCTGCCGTGCCCGTCGACACTCGCCAACTGGTCCGGCAACATCGCGACGAATGCTCTGGGCGACGGAGCTCACACGATTCGCTATTCGGCTTCTGACTACAGCGGCAACGTCACAAACGGACCGACCTACAACTTCAAGGTCGACAACACCAATCCGGCTGCGCCAGCAGACTTTGAGCTTGAGAACACTCAGGCAGGCTGGAGCCAGGCCAACTCGTTTGACGCTAACTGGATTAACCCGGTCGAAGACGAAGAGACTGAAACGCAGTCGGGCGTCGGTTCTGTTGTCATCGATGTCGAGCCGACCAACGGGTCTCAGAGCGACCCAGCGCCGATCACCATTCCGGTTGGCACGACGGTCGGCGGGATCTCCGCAACGAAGGACTCGATCGCCGGTCTTACCGTGCCGGATGTTGGTCGCTGGACGCTCAAGCTCAGCGTGGTCGACCGCGCCGGCAACACTTCTCCGCTCGCGACAGGCACTGAAGGCGCAAGTGACGAGGACGGCAATCCGATTGTCGGGTATGACCCGAATCCGCCAGCTGCTCCTGGATTACAGAACAATGGTTGGGTCAGCAAAGATCAGTTGATCGCCGGATACAGCCAGGAATGGATTCAGCCTGACCCACAGAGCGGTGCTCCGATTTGCGGCTACGCGGGTCTTGTCGACACCAGCTCCAACGCAAACCCCGGCACCACGATCAACATCAACGGTCCCGTCAATCAGTGGACACTTCCGTCAAGCCTTGCCGAAGGCACTCATTGGGTACACATTCGCTCAATTGCATGCAACGGTCTCGCTTCGCCGACTGTCAGCTCGGTGGACGTCAAGGTCGACCGCACAGAACCCGTCTCATACTTCTCTGGCGTGACGCCGGGACGTTGGTACCAAAATGGCTCCGTTGTCACGATCGGGGCGAATGATGCGCCTTCCGGGATGGCACCTGCCGGACCGTTTGATCCATATAACTTCGGCGCTTACCTCGATTACTCAATCAACGCAACAAAGCCTGCTGAACCCGCTCGAGGCGGACAAGCTCAGATTCCCGTCTCCGGCGAAGGCGCGAAGGAGCTGCGCTTTGCGGCTGTCGACCTAGCCGGCAACCGCAATAGCGACACAGTCGTCAACTTCGGCATCGACGCATCAAATCCGACTGGCTTTCTCAACAATCAGGACGCCGCAAGGCCAACACTGCTCTCGGCACCTTTGGGCGACGAGGTCTCGGGACTTGAATCAGCCGTGATTGATGTTCAGCGAGTTTCGGGTGGCGACTGGATCACATTGCCGACCGGGCTTGCCGACCTTTCTGGCAACGCTGTCGCTGGAAACCCCAAGAGCGCGCTCGCCTCTGCGCGCTTCCCCGACACGACGTTGCCAGAAGATCGCTACCGCGTTCGCGTTCGCGCCTCCGACCAGGCGGGCAATCCGCTTGTCACCGATCGCGACAAGAGCGGCAATCCATTGATCGTCGACAGCGGCGCGATGCGCTCGTTCTCAGGTCTCTCGGCATCTCTGTTCAAGTCAAAGCGCACATGCAAGAATCGCTCAAAGCGCAAGACCCGCAAGGGTCGTAGCCGTCACCGCGTGATTCGCTGCACCAAAAGGCACCGCGGGAAGGTCATCTTCATCGGCGGCAAGTCGACTGTGAACGTCGGTTTCAAGCGCGGCGCCGTCGTTCAGGGTTACCTGACCAACCAGCGCTACGGCGCACTCGCGCGCCAACCGATCGAGATCTACACGACGGCGCGCGGCAAGGCCGAAGTGCTCGCGGGCGTCACGTCGACCAAAGCTGACGGCTCGTACCTGTTCAAGCTCAAGCCGGGAGTCTCGCGCTCTGTTCGCGTCTACTACCCGGGCACTGAAACTCGCCGCGACACTTCTGCGCGCGTGACCCTCGGAACAGGTGCCAAGCTCGTTCTGCGCGTCTCCAGGCGCAAGGCTCGCACCGGCCAGACCGTCACCTTCCGCGGCACCGTCAGGAGTTTTGATCGCACATTTCCCGCAAGCGGCAAGATCATTGCCCTGCAGTTCTACGCAGGCAAGAAATGGCGCCCAGCTGTGGCGATCGCGCGCACCAACAGCAAGGGCCGCTTTGCCGTCAAGTACAAGTTCGATGGCAAGCGCGTGAAGGCCCGCCTTGTCTTCCGCGTAATCGCACCGACCGAGGAGGGATGGGGCCACGCAACAAGCGCGTCACGCCGCTTGACGCTGAAACTCAATTGACAACGGTGCGAAGTGACGCATGCGCAATCAAACATGGAACTGACAGGCGAAGTAGAACAATTCACAGTGTGAATCCCTGCAGACTCATATCTGAGGTCCGAACTATTCCCGTTGCGCAAGAATTCCGACACTAGTGCCAGGAATGAGTTTTACGGACTTCGACACCCGCCGCCTTATTGCGATCATCTGCGCCGCAGTTCTGATTACTGCCAGCGCAGCTCCGCACCTTCTTCGCTCTGCCGGTGCCGCTTCGATCGTTCCGACGTCAAAGGCTGATCAGCGCCTCTCTGCGGCCACAGGTGACGTGCGCATCTATATCGGTCTCTCAAGCAACAACCTATCCAAGGATCTTGCCAAGCGTCAATCGGCGCAGCTCGTCCGGCAAGCACGCATTACTACCCGCGCCAGAGCCCGAGCATCTGCAAACCCTTACATGCTCACCAAGCAGGAGCGCGACGCGGCTAGAAACGTTGAAGCGCTTCGCAACCAAGGACTGCCTGCACTTCGCAGAGCTGCAGAGCCGGACGCACTAGCAAATGAGCTCGTTGCGGCGCTGATCAAGCACGGCGGGGGAGAGGTGCACCAGTCTTCGCCACTGCCCAACTCGATCACGGCAACCGTTCCGGCTCAATTGATCCCGATCCTTTCGCGCAGCGCACTGGTGGCCAGCATCATCCCAGCCGGCGGCGAGGCTTTCCCGATGAACTCCCCAGTCGATGGATCCGAGACCTGGCACCAGAACGGCTTCATCGGCAATGGACCGTCAGCTGACGGAAACGGCGGGCCAGACTTCGCAGCAATCGACGCCGGCATCCGCACCACGCACCTTGCCTTCAGGACTCGTCTTCCTGGCGACCCAACAAACGGGCCAGCCACCGGACCGTCGCGAATAACTTCACCGCCAGGCCGCACATTCTTCGGCGGCAGCGACCATGGGAACACCGTCGCCGCCACGGTCGCCAACACCGACCTGACACAACCCGTTTGGCCTTACTACAAAGGCCTCGCATACGGCATCGACAAGGTCTATGACCCATACCAGGCTCAAAGCGCCGGTTTCTGGCTAACTGGCATCACTTATGCAGCTGAGACCGGCGTCACCGACCTTCCCGAGGCAATCAACTACAGCGCTGGTCTGTATGAAGACACAACTGATTTCAATCCCGCTTGGGTCTACATGGACAACCATGTCGCATCCTTCGGCATCACCTACTCGATCAGCGGCGGCAACTGCGGCGTCGAAGGCGGCGGCTACACAGGCTGCAGCGTTATGGGCCAGGGCCCTCACCGCGTGTCTACTCCCGGCAACTTGCACAACACGATTACGATGGGCGGTCTCGACTACAACGGGGACATCTACAACTCAAGCGTTTGGATTCCTTGGGCGAATAGCTCTCCGGGCCCGACGTGGGGCGGACGAAAGAAGCCCGATCTCATTCACAAGGTCACCGGATCCGGAGGCGGTCCCAGCCAACTCAGCGACACCGACTACGTAAACACCGGGGAAGGCACCAGTTTCTCTGCACCCCACGCCTCCGCCGGCGCCCTCCTCCTAGCCTCTACCGGCGTCTACCAACCAACCGCCCAAAAGGCGATCCTCATCAACACAGCAACGCCAATCCAAGGTCAGACTTATTGGACCCCGCGGAGCGGCTGGGGCGCGCTCGAGCTCGACGGAGCTTTCCATCAACGTGCCAACTACGCGAACGGCACGATCACAGGCTCAACTGACAACGGAGTCCGTTTTTTCCTTGCCACGGGCATCGAATCCAACGATCGCTCAACGCTCGTCTGGAATCGCCGCACCGCAACTGCAAACACCTACCACCCACTCACGGACCTCGACCTCTCACAGCACAACGAAGCGACGGGCGTTTCTACGGCCACAGGTGGTTCTGACGCGGCTGACTCTGTCGACACCGATCAGACCGCCAGCACGGACAATCCGATGCCAGGAAGCGGCACTGATGGCGGCGACAACGTAGAGCAGATCCGCGCGACGAGCCACGGCACGCAGGTGCTCAAAGTCAAGGCGCTTTCCGCAGTGACGGGTATCGCAGCCGAACCTTTTTCGATCGCATCTGCCAAACCGTTGACAGCACTCGAGACGCCGGTGCCAAATGTTGAGCTTGCAGTCGCGCCTACGACAGCTGGGGTCGGGGGCACGACAGTCGTCACCGCCACCGTCACCAATACATCAAGCGACATCGCGCTCACCGGTGCATCGGTCACGCTCAATCCGCCCAGTGGAGTTTCAATCACGTCCGGCAGTGCCACCCAGGCGTTCGGCACTCTTGGCGTCGATTCCGCTGCAGTGGCCATATGGCAGGTCGAAGGCAGCACGAGCGGTGTGAAAACGCTCATGGCCACGGCAAACGGCACTGCATACGGCGAAGACTTCGACGGTGAGGGCGAAGCAACTCTCAACGTCGACGGCACGCCTCCAGTCGTTCAAATCAATGGGCCTGGCCAGTGGTCGGCTCATGCAAACGCCCATATTTCTTGGACCGCAACTGACGATAGTGCGGTCGCCAGTTACGACGTGTCGACTTCGATCAACGATGCGCCGGCCCAGCTGATCCTCGACGACACGACCAGCACCAGCTCTAGTTTCACCGCACCCGAAGGTGCCAGACTCACGGTGTACGTCACCGCCAGAGACGTCGCCGACAACGAGTCTGCGCCCATTTCGGTATCCACGGTCATCGATGCCATCGCTCCAGTCGTTTCGGTGACACCCACCGAAATCGTCCGTGGCCGATCGGCAGCGACGGTATCTGGCCACAACGTTGGATCTCCGATTACGCTTCACGGCGTCTTCAGCGCCGACGCCAGTGCGCCGCTCACGGCCCTCTCGAGCCTCACCGTCACATATTTCAACTCGAGTCGTTCGACGCAACGAGCAACTGCGCGCGCAACTGCCACGGATGCGCTCGGGCGAGTTGCGTCCGCAGCCGCATCAGTCGACGTGCCAAGCAGATACTCGCCAGCTCGATTGAAGCTCGGCAAGCCGAGAGTTCGCAAGCGATCGTTGTGGATCTCCGGCAAGATCAGCAGGTCCGCGCGTGGACGAGTGACTATCAAGATCACCCGCATCGGCAGAACGGGCACGAAGCGCAAAGTCATACGCGCATCGATCCGAGCTGGCAAGTTCTCTGCGCGGACGAAGCTTCGCGAAGGTCGATACAGAATTCGCGCAAGCTACTCGGGTTCGCCCGTACTTGCTCGGGCCTCGGCGAGCAGACGGATCGAATTCAAATACGGTGGCTGAGGGCGCTTCAGCAGCGTCTTGAATCCACCAACACAGGCGCGGCAAGCCAATTACGGGCTTCAAGCACCGGCGGGGCTTCGAGGCCGCGAAAAACAACGTTCTGACGCCCCCAAACATCCGTCCACCACAACTACCCGATTACTTAGACGCCTCATATTCTGATTCCAGGACGGATTTCACGGGGGGTTCCGTGGATTTGCGCGGCGTTGGGGTGTTGGCCTGGGCGCTCTGGATCGACACCCCCGCCGCGACGTCCGCCTAACTGAGCCTCCGTTTTTTCCGGTTCAAATGGTCCCCGCTTCGGCGGGGAACCAACCGGTTCACTTTGCCGGGTACGCCGATCGGCAATTTCGGGCATACTGCACCTCAATGGACGTCGCAGAGCTCAACCCAGTCCGCCTGCGTTCGGTGACAGTTGCCGAGGCAATGGGGCCGATCACGACGGTGTCGTCAAGCACGCCGATGGTCGAGGCCGCGGCAATCATCAAGACACGACGCGGGCGGGCTCTGGTTGTTGAGACGGGCGACGACTCACCCTCGATCTTCACCGAATTCGACATCGTCAAGGTGATCGCCGATGGTGGAACGGTCGAGAACCGCACCGTCGGTGACCATCACACACGGATCGCGATCGCCGCCACGCCGGACTGGACGCTCGACCGCGCGATGGAGACGATGATGCGCGGGCAGTTCCGTCACCTCGTGGTTGTCGAAGATGGCGTGACCGTGGGCATGCTCGCCATGCGCGACATCATCGACGCGATCCTTGAGCCGTCCGAGCAGCCGGAATTTGACCCGGACGAGACGGTCGAGATTGCCGCGATCGTGCCGGCAGAAGCAGAGCGCCTGCTGCACGACCTGCGCCGTAGCGCCAAGCAGCATCTGGTTGCGGCCAAGTGCGACTGCGAGCTCGATTGGATCGAGGTCGTGATCGGCCAGGCCGAAGAGCGCGCCAACCTCACCGCGGGCGAACTTCAAGAGATCTGGGAACAGCGCCAGCCCTGCCCCACCCTGCACGCCATGGGCGGCGGCGGAGACTGACCCAAATCCGCCAAACAAGGTTTGCCAAGCGGGGAACCTTGTTCAGTTCGTGTGGCGTGGGTAGACTGGCGCGCCATGGGCGGTGAATTTTCGGGGAAGACGGCGATCGTCACTGGCGCGGCGAGTGGCATCGGTCGACAGATTGCGCTGCAGCTTGGTGCCGCGGGCGCGACTGTGCTCGTCACCGACGTGGCCGACGGCATCGATGCGGTCGTGGATGAGATCACGACCGCTGGCGGCAACGCAGCCGCTCGCAAGGTCGACGTCTCCAGCCGTGATGCCGTCGCTTCGGCTATCAGCGACTTTGTCGCCGAGCACGGCCGTCTCGACCTGATCTTCAACAACGCCGGCGTGGCGATCTTCGGTGAGTACGAGGAGGTCTCGCTCGACGACTGGGACAAGATCATCAACGTAAACCTCAAGGGCGTCGCATACGGCAGCAAGCTCGCCTACGACCAGATGGTCAAGCAGGGCGGCGGGCACATCATCAACACCGCGTCTGTGGCCGGATTGGTTCCCGTTCCGTTGCAGGCCCACTACGTCGCCACCAAGCACGCGATCGTCGGTATGGACAAGACGCTGCGCATTGAATCCGCCCGGCACAACATCCACGTCACCACCTTCTGCCCCGCCTTCATCGAGACCGGCATGTTCGAGACTGCCGAGTTCAAAGGCCGTCTCAAAGGCGTCGACACCCACTCGCTGGTGCCGATCAAACCGCTCGGCGCCGACAAAGCCGTCGAACGCCTGCTCGACGGCGTGGCAAAGCACAAGCCGATTGTGATCACGCCGTTCTATGGGCGGCTCGGGTGGTGGATCGAGCGATACCTTCCGCCGCTGGCGAACCTTCAACACCGCGTGCTCTATCGCGAAACGGTGCGGCGGGCCAAGAAGCAGAGCCGTTAGGGCCGTACGAGCGCGGCTCAGTAGCGCCGCTGGGCGCGCCCGGCCACCTCAAGTTCGGGGCTCAGCTCGCCCCAGTTCAGTCGTGGCAACTCATACGCGGCCGCCAGCGTCGACTGCCCCAACTGCTCAACGGCGCGCACCGCTATCTGACCGCACGCCTGGGCATCGGAAAGCGCATTGTGGTGGTCCAGCTCGATCTGCAGAAACTCGCTCAGCGTGCTCAGCTTGTGGTTTTCTGGTGCGGCGCGCAGATCACCGTCAGCCGCCTCCTCCACGTCGCGCAGGCGTCGCTTGGGCCAGGCCGATCGCGCCAGTTGCATCGAGCAGCCGTAGCGAATCGTCGGTGTCTGAAGACTTGCCCGCTGCAGCTCGCCGCGCAGCACGCCGATGTCGAAGTTTGCGTTGTGCGCGACCAGCGGATAGCAGGCGGCGTAGTGGATCAGTTCGGGCCAGATGTCCTCAAACGTCGGCGAGTCGATCACCTGGTCTGGCGTGATCCCGTGAATGCGAATCGCCCCTCTGTCCCAACGGCGCGCGCTGATCTTTGGATTGAGCAGCGTGTAGAGCTCGTCGATCGCCACACCGTCCTCGAAGTGAACGATGCCAATCGCGCAGGCCGCACCCCACGAGGCAGTCTCGAAGTCGATCGCTACGAACGAATCCATTGGCGTGCCGTGCGCGTGATCATCAACTGAACGCTACCGCCACGACTGGTCAGCTGCAGCCGCCAAGGCGCGGCTCGGTCAGCGCAGTCTGAGCACGAAGGACTTGATTCTCGACTCGACTCGGGGATTACCGGAGAACGTCGCCGTCGCGCGAATGCGCTTGCGAAGAACGCGCTTGGGCAGTTTGTAGACGTGCCGCGAGACGCAATAGCCAGCTGAGTCGCGCACGAGCGAACGCTTGACGTAACGCTTACGAACACCGCTGATCGCGAGCGAGAGTCGCATGCTGCCTGCGCATGCCTCGGCAGCCGAAACGCCACGCGGCACTCGGTACCGGATGACCATCGACGACCGAAATCGACTAGAACGCTTCTTTCGTTTCGGACGCTTGGCCGTTTTCAACCGCATCACGCCGGTCGAGAACACCGCCGGGCTGGCGGCGCCCGTCAGCACAACTGACGCCCCCGTTGAATCCGCACCCACGGTGAGCACGTTCATCACGGTCGAGTGATTGCCCTCGGCGCGCGGAAAAAAGAGCACGTCGATACTGCAGGACGATCCGGGAACCAGTGTGAGGCCGCCGCAGCCGTCACGCATCACGTTGAATTCGGAGGACAACAACCGCCCGATTGGCTGCACCGTGACCGGTTCCTCGCCGGTGCTCGTGAACAGAATTGATTTCGTCTCGCCGAGCTTTCCTGCAGAGACGGTCGCGAAACCGACCACCGGAGTCGCAGTCGTCAGCGACTTGCCCGTGAACGTCGAGATCCAACTGGTGAACGACGAAACACGCGTGTACACACCTGGCTTCGCCGGCTGGGCGCATGGGTCAGAACCCCAGCTGGTGATTCCGACCAGCCGCAGGCTCGGCCCGCTGCCGGTCACGAGCGGCCCGCCGCTGTCGCCAAAGCAGGTGTCGGCAGGCGACGACGTTGCGCACGTGTTGGAGGCGAAAATCGCGCCGACACCCCACGCGTTGGTGCAGTCAAAGTTCCCGACCGAGGCGAGCGTGGCTTGGTAGAGATCAATCGGATAGTCGCCGGGATCATTGCCGTCTGGGTCCACCGACCCCCAGCCCGCGACGTTGACGGGGTCTCCGAACGCAGGGTCCTCGTTGGGCGCGGCGAGCTGAATCCAGCTCGGCGCCGCCGGGGCGCTCGCGAGCTTCACCAGCGCGATGTCGTTCTCGGCCGACGCCGGGTTGTATTGAGGATGGATGTGGACCGACGCCACTCCGAGGGTTTCGCCGCCCAGCGCTGTGAGCGATTTGCGTCCGTAGAGCACCGCGCCCGGCGTCAATCCACCGTTTGCCGTGTCGACGCAGTGGGCGGCGGTCACGACCCAGCGGGGCTTGATCAACGAGCCGCCGCAGTACTGCGAACCGCCGGATGTATTTTGCAGCAACGCGACGACGAACGGCCACTGTGCCGGGTCATTTGGCACGACGGTGCCATTGATGATGTCTGCACCGGGAGGCGAAGCGCCAGCACCCGGGGGCGCAGCATCGGCATTGGCGCGCGGGGCACCGGCGAGCAAGGCAATCATCGCGAGGCAGAGCAGCGCGATCGAAGAACGACTTGGACCAAAAGGATTCGTCATCTAGCGGTGAAGTTTGACGGATCGGTTTGGCGACCGCGTCCGATAACGAACTACTTGACTCTCAGGGTCTTCGCCACGCGACCGGCGATCATCGCGTCGTTACCACTGAAGTTCGCGGTGACCCTGGTCTTCTTGCGCTTCACGCGTTTGGGCAGCCTGACCTTCACCACCGCGAGGCAGGTCGATCCATTCGCCTTCACCCTGCCCTTGCTGATCAGCAACCTGCGACCACGCGGAATCTTCACCCACACGCGAACGGTGCCCTTGCACATCACGGTTCGCGGCGTGCCGGGCGGTGGTTTGAAAGTCACGTTGTAACGCGCGAGGATCTGGTTACGGCGCTTCTTGATCCGCTTCGCTTTTCTTGACTGCTTGACGGTCAGCTTCAGCGACTTCGAGTCGAATCCACTGCCGCTACCGAAGACGTTGACCTTGATCGACGGCACTGTTGGCGCATCGGTCACGAACTTGACGTATCCGCTGCGCGCGATGACTGCACTCGGATCGAACGCAACGTCGACGTTGCAGAACGCACCGGGTGCAAGTTGCACGCCCGAGCAGCCATCGGCGACGACGGCAAAGTCAAGCCCGGCCTGTTCAATTCCGTGGATCGTGATCGGCTGCGAGCCCGTGCTCACGACCGTGATCGGTTTCACGTAGGCACCCGCGAGCACGCTGATCGGCCCGAAATCGACGCTTGACTGAGCGGGCTTCGCGGCCTTGCCGGTGTAGCCCAGCACCCAACCAACGAAAGACGAGACGCGCGCGTAGACGCCGGGGTAAGGCTCCTCCGCGCAGCCTTCGCCCCAGCTGGTGATGCCCGCAAGACGGGGACCGTTGGGAGAGTCGTACACAAGTGGTCCGCCGCTGTCGCCCTGGCAGGTATCACGCGAGTCGCCGCCGTCGAAATGTCCGGCGCAGAGACTCGAACCGATGATCAGCCCCGGGCCATAGAGCGATGAGTAGGCCGATTCGCAGGCGGCATTGCTGAAGACGTCGACCGTGGCCTCTTGGAGTTCGTCGGGGAAGATGTCTGCGGTCGTGCTCGTATTGCCCCATCCGGCGATCGAGACCTGAGCGCCCGGTGGTGGATCCTCGCTGGGAAGGGCCGGCTGGAGTGGCGTGGCCGAAGTCACCGGCTCGGCGAGGCGTAGAAGTGAGATGTCGTTGTAGGCGGTGTCTGCGTTGTACTGCGGGTGTGGGATCGTCTGGGCGACTTGGATCGTCTGGCCGCCCGACCCGGCGAGGTTTTTCTGCCCGATCAGAATGTAATTCGGCGATCCGCAGTGCGCCGCGGTGACCACCCAGGTCGGTGCGACGAGCGTGCCGCCACAGAACTGTGAGAGCGGATTCGTGCTGCTGAGCAGCGCGACGATGTACGGCCATTGGTCGGGATCATTTGGAACGGTCGTTCCGTTGATGACCTTCGCCGACGGTGCCGCCGCGTCCGCATTTGCCGTAGACGTTTGAAACGTTGCTGCCAGCGCCATCACGGCGAGCGTCGTCGCGACGAGAACGGCGAGGACGTACGAGCTCTTGGAGGTGAGGGTGGTCGGCATCCGTGCGGAAGTGGATCGCTTCGGCCCGCGAACAGGCCGCTACTTCAGTTAGGTATCGGCACCCGAACCAAAACATTTACCCAAAAACACGAAAACCCGGCGATCGCCGGGTTCTCGTTCAACTCCTATGTGCTGGATCGCTGGCTTAGTAGCGGTAGTGATCCGGCTTGTACGGGCCCTCGACCTTGACGCCGATGTAGGCGGCCTGGTCGGGACGCAGTTCGGTCAGGTTGATGCCGAGCGCATCGAGGTGCAGGCGCGCGACCTTTTCGTCGAGGTGCTTGGGCAGCACGTAGACCTGCTTGTCGTACTCGTCGTTCTTGGTGAAGAGCTCGATCTGAGCGATCGTCTGGTTGGTGAACGAGTTGCTCATCACGAACGACGGGTGACCGGTCGCATTGCCGAGGTTGAGCAGGCGGCCTTCGCTGAGCACGAGGATGCTCTTGCCGTTCGGGTACTTCCACTCGTGGACCTGCGGCTTGACCTCGATCTTCTCGATGCCCGGCGTGTTCGCGAGGCCGGCCATGTCGATCTCGTTGTCGAAGTGACCGATGTTGCCGACAATCGCCTTGTCCTTCATGCGGGCGATGTCGTCGGCCATGATGATGTCCTTGTTGCCGGTCGTGGTGATGAACACGTCGGCCTTCTCGAGCTGGTTCTCGAGCGTGTCGACCTGGAAGCCCTGCATCGACGCCTGAAGCGCGCAGATCGGGTCGATCTCCGTGATGATCACTCGCGCACCAGCGGCCTTGAGGCTCTCGGCGCTGCCCTTGCCGACGTCGCCGAATCCGCAGACGACGGCGGTCTTGCCGGCGAGCATCACGTCGGTCGCGCGGTAGATGCCGTCGACCAGTGAGTGCCTGCATCCGTACAGGTTGTCGAACTTGCTCTTGGTGACGCTGTCGTTGACGTTGATCGCCGGGAACAGCAGGTCGCCCGTCTCGGCCAGTTCGTAGAGGCGGTGGACGCCGGTCGTGGTCTCCTCGGTTACTCCCTTGATCGACTCAGCGATCTTGGTGTAGCGGTCCGGGAACTCGGCGACTGACTTCTCGAGCAGCGTCAGGAAGACCTGGAACTCCTCGGACTCGGCATCCGCCGGGTTGGGGACGGCACCGGCCTTCTCGAACTCGCGACCCTTGTGAATCAGCATCGTGGCGTCGCCGCCATCGTCGAGGATCATGTTGGCTGGCTCACCCGGCCAGTTAACGATCTGCTCGGTGCACCACCAGTACTCCTCGAGCGTCTCGCCCTTCCAAGCGAAGACCGGGACACCCTGCGGGTTCTCCGGCGTGCCGTTCGGGCCGACGGCGACTGCTGCTGCGGCCTCGTCCTGGGTTGAGAAGATGTTGCAGCTTGCCCAACGGACTTCTGCTCCGAGGGCAGTGAGGGTCTCGATCAGGACGGCGGTCTGGACGGTCATGTGCAGCGAGCCGATGATGCGCGCGCCCTTGAGCGGCTGGGCGTCGGCGTACTCGGCGCGGGTCGACATCAGCCCGGGCATCTCGTGCTCGGCGAGTTCGATCTGCTTGCGGCCGGCGGCTGCGAGCGAGAGGTCTGCAACCTTGAAATCAGTTGCTTCGAGAGTGCTGGTCATTGCTTTGGGTCTCCTTGGGGTGCTGGTCTTGTTGGGGTGAGGCCGAAAATCTTGCTTGGATTAGTTGGTCGGGGCTGCGAGTGAACTGATCAGCCGCTTGTGCTTTTCCTGCTCCCAGCTGAGCCAATCGCCGGGCGAGACATCCTCCGGCTTCTCGGCCTGCTGGTCGAGCCACTCATTGACGGCCCTGTCGATCTCGGGTTCATCGCGAAGGCGCTGAACGAAGCCGACGTCCGCGATTTCGAGCTTGTTCTGCTTGAGCAGCTCACGAAGAGTTCGCAGGCGCTGTAGCTCGGCCGGCCCGTAAAGGCGATAACCGCCTGTCGAGCGAGGGGGCTGGACCAGCCCGACGCTCTCGATGTAACGAAGCATGCGCGACGACCAGCCTGTGGTCTCCGCGGCTTCGTTGATCGTAAGTGCCTTCGCGCCGCTGCCGGCATGCGAGTCTGACGCGTGAGCGGGTGCCTCCGTAGCCATCTCGGAGAACCTTATCAAAGCTGTGTGAAGGTTTGCAAGGCAGGACCTTGTTTGCAGGACCGGACCTCGCAAGGCGGTGGCTTTGTGGCTTAGGCGGTGATCGAGATCATCCGCTCGATCGGTACTCGCGCTCGCTCGGCGATCGCCGGATCGATTTCGACGGTGAACTTGTCGTCGCGAAGCGAATCCCGCAGGCGTTCGAGGGTGATCGTCTTCATGAAGCCGCAGACGGCGCCGTCGCTGGCCGGAACGAACTCACGGTCGGGCGCCGCCAGGCGCAGTGGGTGAAAAATCCCCTCCTCGGTGGCGACGATGAACTTCTTCGCCTTGCTTTTCTTGACGTGCTCGATCATGCCGCCTGTGCTGAGGATGAACGTGCGGTCCGGGTCGATGTCGCCGCAGGCTAGGTATTCCATCGCGCTGGTCGAGCAGCCGCATTCGGGGTGGATCATCAAGTCCGCCTCAGGACTGTCGTCGAGCATCTTCTGCAGATCGGCCGGGCGGATGCCGGCATGCACATGGCACTCCCCCATCCAGACCTTCATCGGGCGCTTGGTCATCTTCTCGACGTAGCTGCCGAGGAACATGTCCGGGCCGAAGAGGATTTCCTTGTCCTGGGGTATCGCGTTGACGACGTTGACGGCGTTGCTGCTGGTGACGCAGTAGTCGGTCTCGGCCTTGACCTCCGCAGTTGTGTTGACGTACATCACGACAACGGCGCCCGGGTTCTCTGCCTTCCAGTCGCGCACCTGCTGCGCGGTGATGCCGCTGGCGAGCGAGCATCCAGCGCGAGTGTCGGGAATCAACACGGTCTTCTCTGGACTGAGGACCTTCGCGCTTTCGGCCATGAAGTGGACGCCGCAAAAGACGATTCGCTCGGCATCGGTCTTTGATGCCTCGATCGACAAACCCAGCGAGTCGCCGGTGTAGTCGGCGACGTCCTGCACCTCTGGCACCTGATAGTTGTGCGCAAGAATCACCGCGTTCTTCTGCGCCGCGAGGCCTCGTATCTCGGCCGAGAGTTCGGCGATCCGCTCGGCCGAGGGTGCCTCGGGCAGCGGCGGTGGCATCACCGGAAGCATGAATGCCTCGGCGCGTTTGGAGTCCTCGCGTTCGGGAGTGACTGTCGGTGGTGGTGTCATCCGATGTCCCGTCGTTTACGTAAATATGTTCCGCCGCGGTACCCGGGGTGAGGGTCGCCAGTCGGAATGTCTTGATCGCTAGATCCTACCGCGCCGTAACTCAAACGCGTCCCGGCAGCGGCTGAATGCGCTCAGCGTTGCTCGACAATCATGCTCAGGTCCAGTGCCTGCGCGCCATGCGTGATCGACCCCATCGAGATGAAGTCAACGCCGGTCTCTGCCGCTGAGCGGACGTTTTCGAGTGTGTAGCCGCCGGAGGCTTCCAGCTTGGCTCGACCGTCGACCCGCGCCACCGCAGCTTGCAGCTCGTCGTCGCTCATGTTGTCGAGCAGCAGATGGTCTGCGCCGGCGGCCAATGCCTGGTCGATCTCGTCGGAATTGCGAACCTCGACCTCGAGCGACAGGTCGGATCCATCGCGACAACGCTCGATTGCTGCCGCGATCCCGCCCGCCGCGGCGCTGTGGTTCTCCTTGATCAGGATCGCGTCGTACAGGCCGGCTCGGTGATTGGTCGCCCCACCCGCCGCGACGGCCGCTTTCTCAAGCGCGCGCATGCCCGGTGTGGTTTTGCGGGTGTCGAGGATCTGCGCAGTGGTCCCGGCAACTGCCTGTGCGGCTCGCGCGGCAGCGGTCGCCACGCCGGAGAGATGCATCAAGAAGTTCAGCGCGGTTCGTTCGCCCGTGAGCAAGGCCGCGGCCTGTCCGGAGATCGTCGCCACCTCGCCGTCTTCACGCCACACGCCCTCGTCGACGACGCGGGCGTACTCGGTCGTGGGATCGATCTCGTGGAACACGTACTCGGCCACGTCGTGACCAAAGATCACTCCCGGAGCTTTTTGCCGTATCGCCGCGTGTGCGGGTTGGACGAGTTCGACGGTGAGGTTCGTCGTGACGTCGCCGCTGCCGACGTCCTCGGCAATCGCCAGCGCGACGAGCTGCGCGTAGTCGTCCCTCTTCAGGCCCACGCCGCTATTCGTCTTCCCGAATCGATCGTTCGCTGCCGGCGCGCTCAGACGGCCGGCCGGCCGCGCGACGCGTCAGCTCTGCATGCACAAAACCATCAAGATCGCCGTCGAGCACGCGCTGCACGTCGCCGACTTCGAAGTTGGTGCGGTGATCCTTGACCATCGAATACGGGTGCAGCACGTAGGAGCGAATCTGCGAACCAAAGTTGACGTCGAAAGCCTCGCCCTTCTCGGCCGACATCTCGGCCGCGCGCTTCTGCTCCTCAAGCGCAACCATCTGCGCGCGGAGCATCTTCATCGCGGTGTTCTTGTTGGCGCCCTGCGAGCGCTCGTCCTGGCACTGAACAACGATGCCCGTCGGTCGATGCGTGATGCGCACGGCGCTGTCGGTCTTGTTGACGTGCTGTCCGCCGGCTCCGGACGCGCGATAGGTGTCGATCTGCAGATCGGAGTCGTCGATCTCGATGTCGATGTCGTCGTCGACCAACGGGGCGACCTCGACAGCGGCAAACGACGTCTGACGACGGTGCGCGCTGTCGAATGGCGACAGTCTGACCAAGCGATGCACACCACGCTCGGCGGTGAACAGGCCGTACGCGTTCTCGCCGTGCACCAAGAAGGTCGCATGCGTGATGCCGGCCTCCTGACCGGGCGAAACCTCTTTGAGCTCAACCTTCATTCCGCGGCCTTCGGCCCAGCGCATCTGCATCCGCAGCAACATCTCGGACCAGTCCTGGGCGTCGGTGCCGCCAGCGCCGTCCTGGATTGACACCACAGCGTCGCCGTTGTCGTATCGACCGGTGAACAGGCGCTCCTCCTCGAGTACCGCCATGCGCTTCTCGATGTCGGCGAGCTGCTGGTCGAACTCCGCCGCCAATGACTCGTCCTCGACCGCCATCTCTGCAAGCGTCGTGAGATCCTCGATTTCGTTGGATACCGCGTCGAACTCTTCGAGCTTCTTGTTCAGTCGCGAGTACTCGGCGTTGACCTTGGCCGCTGCGTCTGCGTCGTCCCAGAATCCCGCCTCGCCCATCTGCGATTCGAGTTCTGCGGCACGCTCGGCCACCGTCGGGCGATCGAGTGCGTCGGAAAGCAAGTCGAGCTGCCGCTTGAGGGCATCGATTCTTGTTGACAGTTCGTGGGCGTCCACAGCCATGCGTGCGGAAGGCTACTCCTGCCATTCACCCGAGTCGTCCACGCAAGGTCATAACCTTGGCGAATGGGAACAGGTGTTCGTACTCTGCCGGATCGACCGGACCGTGTCGTCGCCGTCAGCGTCGGCGTGCTCTGGGGCCGCAAGCATCGAGAGAACCGTCCCGAGCTACTGCCGGTGACCGGCGTCGGCGTGGTTGTGGCAGACATCGCCACAGGCGATGTGATCGTCGAACGTCGTGACCTGCTCGAGGCGGACGACTTGAAGATTGTCGCCGAACATCTGCTCGACCTGAAACTGCCGATCATCACCTACAACGGCCTTCGATTCGATTTGGTTGCGCTCGGCTCGGTCGTCGACGTCGATCGTTTGATCCCGCACACGATCGACGTCTACTCGGCGCTGTATCGCTGCGCCGCCGAGATCGTCAACGCGGAAGGTGCCTCGGGATTTCCGGTCAGGGGCGACTACGGCGTGCTGCACCCGCAGCGCGTCGCCGAGACGAACATCGGCCACGTGCCCGGAAGCAATGAGGATGCAATTGGCGAAGCCGAGCTTGCGCTCGCGCTGTGGCATCACTTCGTGACGTACGAACGGGCAATCGTCGCGGGTCGTACGCATGTTCTCGACGACAGCGGTTTGGAGCTGCTTCGCGGCGAGCAGCCAGCCTTTGCGGATGCCGACGAATGGCGCACTGCGCTTGCCGATCGCCCGGAGCCCAAGCCATATCGACGCCGTGATCGCAATCAGATCACTTTCCCGCGTGTCGATCAGCGTTACGTCTGAGTTTTAAAGCTGATTAGTAGCGCTTTTGTAACGCTTTTAGCGCTTTTTTAGCGCTGTTATCGGTATAGTGAGATGATGGGCACGATCCAGATCAGAAATATCCCCGACGATGTCATCCGAACACTGAAAGTTCGCGCGGCAAAATCTGGGCAATCGCTTCAGGAGTACATGCGAGAGCACCTGATTGAAGATGCCAGCAAACCGACCGTTCGCGAATTGATGGAAGAAGTGCGATCAAGACACGACGCGTCCGCTCCTGACCTGGATCTTGAAACCACATTGAAGGCGATCGACGAGGGTTGGGAGTGAAGGTCGTCGATGCGTCGGTAGTTGTCGACGCATTCTCTTCAACTGGTCGACGGGGCCTCGCGGCAACGTACGCGCTCGAATCATCCCCGCTCGCCGCCCCCCAGCACATGGACCTCGAAGCAATTTCGGGCTGGCGAAAACAAGTGCGACTCAACGCAATGTCGTCGATGGACGCAGTTCTCGCTATTGACGGTTTGCGGCGACTTCGTGTCAAAAGGTTGGACCACACACCGCTCTACTGGCGAATGTGGGAACTTCGCGACAACCTGTCGATTCAAGATGCAGCCTACGTCGCGTTGGCCGAGTTGCTCGGCGCGCCGCTGATCACCTCCGACGTCCGGCTTACCAACGCGCCCGGCACGAAGTGCGAATTCGAACTGATCAGCTAGCTGCGCTGGATCCGGCTGCGACTACTTGCCGTGGCAGTTCTTGAACTTCTTGCCCGATCCGCACCAGCACTCCTGGTTGCGGCTCATCGGGTTGCCGTCCGGGTCGAACCCGGCGGGCGCCGCTTTGTTGGCGTTGGTTGCGCCGGTTGAAGACACCTTCGGCGGGCGCGGGACGATGCCACCGGTCGGGTCAGGGGCCTCGTTTGCGTCGAGTGCGCCGTCGGCCATGTTCGCGGCGACCGCAGCACCAACGCCGTACTCGGGCGAGTTGTTGCTGCTGTAATTGAACTGACCGGTGTTCGAAGCCCGCGACGAGTCCTGAAGCTGCTGCTGAGCGCGCTCTTTGGCGGCCTCGTCGGTCAGCTCGAAGTGGTAGATCACGCGAGCGAACTCGTCCCAGATGCTTTCCATCAACTCGGTGAACATCTGAAAGCCCTCGTTCTTGTATGCGACGATCGGCTGCATCTCGGCAAATCCACGCAGGTGGATTCCCTCGCGCAGGTAGTCCATGTCGTTGAGGTGCTCGCGCCAGCGCTCGTCGATGATGTCGAGCAGGACGTGCCGCTCCAGGTCACGCATCAGCTCAGGGCTCAGCTCCTCTTCCTTGTCGTCGTAGGCCTCGATCGCCTCCTCGGTGATCGTGTCGACAAGTTCGCTCCGCTCCATCCCCATCACGTTGATGTCGGCCGGTCCGAACGAAATCGGGAAGACCTGATCGATGCGATCGAACAGTTCGTCGATGTCCCAATGTTCCGGCGCGTCGCCCTGGGTGTACTCGGCAACCAGCCGCTCCATAACTCCGTGCATGTTCTCGCGTGCATTGCTCGACATGTCCTTGCCCTCGAGAATGCTGTCGCGAAACTCGTACACGACCTCGCGCTGCTGGTTCATCACGTCGTCGTACTCGAGAACGCGTTTACGCGAGAGATAGTTCTGCTCTTCGACCTTCTTCTGCGCGCCCTCGATCTGCTTGCTGAGAATGCCGGCCTCGATCGGCATTTCGTTGCCCTCGACGTCTGTGTCGCCGAAGCGATCGAGGATGCGATAAATGCGCTCACCGGCGAACAGCCGGACGAGGTCGTCCTCGGCAGACAGGAAGAAGCGCGTCTCGCCGGGGTCACCCTGGCGTCCGGCGCGACCGCGCAGCTGGTTGTCGATGCGACGTGATTCGTGGCGTTCGGTGCCGCAGATGTAGAGGCCGCCGGCCTCCAAAACCTTGTCTCGCTCTGCCTCTACTCGCGCCTCGTACTCGGCCAGAAGCTCTACGTACGCGTTCTGATATTCCTCGGTGCCCTCTTCAATCCGTCGCTTTCGCAGTTCGGTGTGCGTGTACTCCTCGGCGTTGCCGCCGAGCTTGATGTCGACTCCACGACCAGCCATGTTGGTGGCGATCGTCACGGCACCCGGCCGACCGGCGAGGGCGATCGTCTCGGCCTCCTTCTCGGCGTACTCGGGCTTCGCGTTGAGCACCTCGTGGTCGATGCCGTTCTTCTTCAGACGGCGGGCGAGCCGTTCTGAGGTCTCAACCGAAATCGTTCCGATCAGGATCGGCTGGCCCTTTTTGTTGCGCTCGACGATCTCGCGCTCGATCGCGTTCCACTTGCCCTCTTTGGTCTTGTAGATCTGGTCGTTCTGATCTTTTCGAACCATCTCGCGGTTGGTCGGGATCTCGACGACCTGCAGCTCGTAGATCTTCATGAACTCGGTGGCCTCGGTCAACGCCGTACCGGTCATGCCAGCGAGCTTGTCGTAGCGGCGGAAGTAGTTCTGGTAGGTGATCGTCGCGACCGTTTGGTTCTCTTCCTGGATGCGGACGTTCTCCTTGGCCTCGATCGCCTGGTGCAGACCTTCGCTCCAGCGGCGACCTTCGAGGATGCGGCCGGTGAACTCATCGATGATCTTGACTTCGTTGTCGATGACCGCGTAGTCGACGTCGCGCTTGTAGAGCGACTCGGCCTTCAAAGCCTGGATCAGGTGGTTGACCAGTGTGCCGTTCTCTGCGAGGTAGAGGTTTTCGATGCCGAGGTACTTCTCGGCCTTCGCGACGCCCAATTCAGTGATCGAAGCGGTCTTGTATTTCTCGTCGGCCTCGAAGTCGAAATCCGCCTCCCAAACGCGGTCTTTGGAGCTGACTTCCTTCGGCTTCTCGCCCTGGACCATCGTCTTGGCCAGCTTTGCGAACTGTTTGTAGTAATCAGCCGCCTGCTCGGGTTGACCGCTGATGATCAACGGCGTTCGCGCCTCGTCGATCAGGATGTTGTCGACCTCGTCGACGATCGCGAACTGGTGGCCTCGCTGGACCTTTTCCTCGGTGCTGTGGGCGAGGTTGTCGCGCAGATAGTCAAAACCGAACTCACTGTTCGTTCCGTAGGTGATGTCTGCCTTGTATGCGTCGCGCTTGTAGTCCCAGTCGTCTTCGTCGCTCTGCAGGATGCCGACGGTGAATCCGAGGATCTCGTAGATCGGCATCATCCACTCGGCGTCGCGTCGCGCCAAGTAGTCGTTGACGGTCACCAGGTGCACGCCCTTGCCGGCGAGTGCGTTCAACACGATCGGCAGCGTTGCAGTGAGGGTCTTTCCTTCACCGGTCTTCATCTCGGCGATGTCGCCGAAGTGAAGAACCATGCCGCCGATCAACTGCACATCAAAATGGCGCATGCCCATCGTGCGTCGGCCCGCTTCGCGAGTGAGCGCAAATGAATGGGGCAACAAGTCGTCGAGCGACTCGCCGTTTTCCGCGCGCTGCCGAAGTTCGTCCATCTCTGCACGCAACTCGTCGTCGTCGAGCAACTCCATTTCGGGCTCGAAGGCGTTGATCAGTCCGACTTTCTTCTCGAACTGCTTGAACTTTTTTCCTTCGCCGATGCGGAGGGCGCGGTCAATCAGAGACATAGAGGCTTACTTTACCCCCCCGATGCTTTGCTCCTGCCTGTCGGCGCGGTCTGACTGACGGCTACGCGGCCGGCTGCGCTCCCGTGGCCTTGTTCGAGAGCCGATGCATCGTCTTGCGATTGCGTCGCTTGGATCGAAACTTGTCGACTTGACGCGAGAGTTCATCGGAGACCTCATGCACTGCGTGCTTCATCTCGAATGAACGGTCGCTGGCGCGCAACGTTGCGCCCTTCATGTAGAGCACCGCATCGACCACGAAGTGCTCCGCGATCGACGGATTGTGTTCTTCCTTGAACTCGAGCTCCAGCCGCGCCGGGTCGGAGACCTTGTTCGACAGCTTTTCGAAGCGCATCTTCGCGTAGCCGCGAATCTCTTCGGTGACCTTGGTGCCGTTGCGTGCTCTGATGTCGATCTGCATGTTCCGTGTGCTCCTTACTCGTTTGAAGCCGATCGGATCACCATGCAGCCGACGCGTTGAGCAACGGCCAAGCAGTTGGGCGATCCGGTCAGTCGTGCCGTCGGATCACCCGCCGTGTGAGGGTGAGGTCTGTCTCGCGCTCGCGAATGCCAGACCCTTGATCTGGACGGGCCGATCTTCCAGCCCGTATCGCTCGCGTATGGCAAAAGCGCATACCTCCAATGTAACGCCTGTGGTCGTTACGTCGTCGCACACCACAACATTCGGCGGAAATTCGGCTAAAGGATTCCTCCGCCACGGTCGAAGGCGGGCGTATCTCATGCGTACGGCGTCGTCGGGCATTGTCAGCCGTTCGGCGCGCGAGAGTTTCGCCTGCGGCGGCCTTGAGCCGTCGCGCGCCAGTTGATCGGCGAACGCCAGTCCGTGGCGGTTGGCCAACGCCTTGGCAAACAGCGCGGCCGGATTGAAGCCTCTGGCGCGGTGCGATGCCGGATGCGAAGGCGCAGGCACCAAAACGGCGCCAGGAGCAAGGAAGTCGCTGGGCAAACGACGCGACGCCATTTCGGACATCACCCCGGCAAGTGCGACGGCCCCGCGATACTTCAGCGCCTTGACCATCTCGCTGACGGTTCCGGCGTAGTCAAAGGCGGCAAAGGCGGCATCGAGGCCGCTGTGATTCAACTGGATTGCGCCCGGCGGTGTCAGCCGGGCTCGCTGCTGGCATTGCGTGCAGAGCGGTTGGTCTGGCTCGGTCGTGGCCAGGCAAAGAGAGCATCGTGGCGGGATGAAGAGTGCTGCGAACCGCGATGCGCGGCTGTAGGCGGCATCGTGCACGGAACGATCGTTCCCGAACAGGAGTTGCGAATCAAGACAGAAATGCGAAGATTCGGCCAATGCATCGCGAAGACACTGCAATGGGCGGATCCGAGAATGAGATCGTTACCGCGGCCGGAGTCGTCCAGTTCTTCTGGGACTCAGGCGACGTCGAAAGACATCTCCTGGTCAACATCGAGCCCGACGACCACCACAAGCCAGATGCCTACGAGCTAGTCGACGAGCTACGTGACGCGGTGATCGGCGAGATCGACGAGGGCGTCCGGATCGAAATCGACTACCTGGTGGTCCACCACGAAGTCGTCGACCCCGACGCTGCGACGACGGTCGACAGCCATAGACCGAAGATTCTCGACGTGAGAATCATCGGTCGATGATCGGCAACAATCGATCCAACAAAGAGTCTCTCTTGCAAGGTCCGAGGTTGCAAGCGGATTCCTCTTGCAACCTCGGACCTTGCAAGGCTAGGCGCAGGCCGGCAACGTGGCTGTGTCGAGCTCGGCCGCCGTCGGGATCGTGTCGGGAATCTTCGCCTTTGCAGTGACCTTCTTGCGCGTCCGCGGTGCGCGGTATGTGGAGACAAGGTTGTAGGTGATCGAGGCACCTGCCGGCACGCTGACGTACTTCGACTTGTTCTTGAACTTGTTGCGCGGCGTCAGCGTGACGACGCCACTGTTGTACTGCCCACCGGTCGCATTGTCAATGACTTTGTAGGTCACACGGACGCTCTTGGGCTTCGCTGAATTTCTGCGCTTGATCGTCGCCTTGAAATTGAGTTTGTAACTGAGGAAATCCGCGCTGGGGCGACAGAAATCCGTTGCGGAGGTCAGCTTGGTGGTGACGAGTATGTAGCTGGATTTCGCATTTGCGCTGGGGGCGACGGCTAGCGAGGCAACCACCGCGACGGCTGCGAGCAGAGCGAGCTTCGTACGCATGAAAGACCTTTCGGAAAGCTTTGAGCAATGGGAGTCGTGAGCAAACGGAGCTCGGTCAGAGTGCCGCGGCAGGCCGTAGATTGGCTACGACGTCGCCCTGTCCAAGAATCGCTCCGATAGCAATCGTACCGCCAGGTACCTCACCGCCGGGAAAAATGATCGAATCCCGAACTGCCGCACCGGCGCCGACCTTTGCCCCGTCGCCGATCACGACCGGGCCCTGAAGCTTGACTCCGTCGCCGATCTGCACCTCTTGGCCGATCCAAACCGGGCCTTCGACGAGCTCAGCGTTGTCCAGCGCGCCCGGCGTCGAGCTGTGCACGCCGTCGCGGGCCCCGGTTCCCTCGATGCCGAGTTCCAACGCACCGGTCAGGGCGTCGAATGTACCGCTGCGCAGTTCGCCGAGCGAGCCGACGTCGTTCCAGTACTCGTCGATCTCGTGGATGAAGAAGGGAACGTCTTTTTCTAGCAGCACCGGAAATACGTCCTGCGCCCAGTCGACGAAGTCCGTTTCCGGGAAGTAGTCGAAGATTTCTGGGCTGAACACGTAGATACCGCAGTTGCCAAGGTCGCTCAATGCGTCTTCTGGTTCGGGCTTTTCTTGAAATCCCGTGATGCGACCGTCGGCGTCGTGCAGCACAACGCCGTATTCGCGTGTGTCCGGCACCCTCTTGACTGTCAGCGTCGCGACTCCGCCGGAGGTCTTGTGGCGCTCGACCAGCTTCGTCAGATCGATGTCGGTGAGCGCGTCGCCGCTGATGATCAAGAATGGCTCGCCACCCGCGGTAAGAGATTCGGACACCGCCCGAACGCCGCCGGCCGTGCCCAGCAGTTCGGGCTCGAAGTTGTACTCGATGTTCACGCCGAAGTCCGATCCGTCGCCGAAGTAGTCGCGGATCGTGTCGGGAAAGTAGTGGAGATTGGCGACTACGTCACGAAAGCCGTGCTTGGCAACCAACGTGAGCAAATGCGCCATCGCAGGACGGTCGATCACCGGCACCATCGGCTTCGGAATTCCGAAGGTGATCGGCTTGAGACGTGTGCCGAGTCCGGCGGCGAGAACCATTGCTTTCATCGTGGTTTTGTTCCTTTCGATTGCAGTCGGGTACGGGGGTCAGGTTCCCTGATCCCATGAAGTTAGGTAGTTGCGCTGGGCCTCGGTCAATTCATCGATGTTGACCTCCAGCGACTCGAGTTTGAGGCGAGCGATTTCGGTGTCGATTGCCGGCGGAACTTCATGCACGCGCTTTTCCAGCTGGGCGCCGTGCTTGACCAGGTGTTCGACGGCGAGCGCTTGGTTGGCGAAGCTCATGTCCATCACGGCGGCCGGATGGCCCTCGGCGGCAGAGAGGTTGACGAGGCGGCCGTCGGCCAATAGGTAGATGCGACGGCCGTCGCTGGTCGTGAATCGTTCAACGAGCGGCCGGACGATCGCGCGGTCGGTCGCGACTGCGGCCAGATCGTCTTTGTTTATTTCGACATCGAAGTGGCCGGCATTGCAGATGATCGTGCCATCTCCCATGGCGTCGAACATCTCACCGGCGATCGCGTCACGATTGCCGGTGACACTGACCATCACGTCGGCCTTGGCTGCGGCGGCCATCGCAGGCAGCACCTCGAATCCGTCCATCACGGCTTCGAGTGCGCGGAGCGGGTCGACCTCACAAACAACAACATGCGCGCCCATGCCCTTCGCGCGCATCGCCACTCCCTTGCCGCACCAGCCATAGCCGAGTACCGCCACCACTCGACCGGCGATCAGCACGTTGGTAGCGCGCAGGATGCCATCCATCGTCGATTGACCGGTGCCGTAGCGATTGTCGAATAGGTGTTTGGTCTCGGCTTCGTTGACGGCGATGATCGGGTACTCAAGATTGCCCTCTTGCTGAAGCGCCTTCAACCTGATGATCCCGGTCGTGGTCTCTTCGGTACCGCCGATTATGCCGTCGATCAGTTCGCGCCGGGCGCTGTGGACGGTGCTGATCACATCGGCGCCGTCGTCCATCGTGATCTGCGGCTGGATGTCGCAGACGGCGTCGATGTGTCGGTAGTAGGTTGCGGTGTCCTCGCCGTGGATCGCGTGGACTTCAGTGTCGTAACGCTCGGCCAGGGCTGCGGCGACTTCGTCCTGCGTCGACAGCGGATTGCTTGCGCAGAGCGCAACCTCGGCACCGCCTGCAACCAGCGTTCGCATCAAGTTCGCGGTTTCGGTCGTCACGTGCAGGCAGGCGCCAACGCGTGTTCCCGCCAGCGGACGCTCCTTCGCGAAGCGTTCGCGAATGCGTGCGAGCACCGGCATTTCGTTGTCGGCCCAGTCGACGCGCAGAACACCGTCGTCGGCGAGCGCGGCGTCGGCGATGTCACGCGGGGCCGGGGTCATCAGCTTTCCGCGGGGCGGCCCAGCGAATCCTTCAGTCCCTCAATCACCGGCACGGGGGAAGGATCCACTCCGCGCAAGACCGCCAAGTACAGGGACATCAGGTCACCGAGCATGATCGCAGCGAACAGCCGGTCGAAGCGGCTCGTGCCGATCGTGTCGATCACTTCGGCCTTTGCTCCGTGGGCGCTGGCAATCTCGGCAGTCAACTCGATGCGACGGCGTTCGCGTTCGTTTTGATCGCTGTCGCGCAGGAACCAAGCCGTCTGATCGACTATCTCTCCGGCGCCATCCCACGCGCAGATCTCGTTGTGGTTGGCCTCGGGCAATACGTAGTCGGCAGCGGGGACCTTCGCGTTTTCGTTGATCTGGCAACGCCAGCGATACGCGATCGGGGCAGTCAATCCCGCGCCGTAGATCACTGCCACGCGGCCATATGCCTCGCGCGCAAGACGCTTCGGCAGTGCATCGCCCGCCGCATCCGGTCCCCACGACGCGACGGACTCGCGCAGTGTTGCCGCGCTGGCGGCCAGTTCACTGCGAACGTCGGAATCGACGATTCCGGCGGCGATGGAGACCTCAACCGTCGCGACCACACCGTACGCCACCGCCGCTCGCGGTTGAAAGATTCCCGGCAGGCCGATCACCGGTTGACCGGCCGCGTGCGCAAGCTCGGAGACCCTCCCGCCAGAGCTGGTCACAAATATTTTGCAGCCGCGGGCGGTCGCCTGCTCGTAGCAAGACAGCGTTTCCTCGGTCCCGCCGGAGTAGCTTGAGATCAATACCGCGCTTTCCGATGTGACCCAGCTGGGAAGGTCGTAGCCGCGAACCACGTGCAGCGGCTTGTTCAGTCGCGAGCCGAGTGCGGCCGCGGCGAGGTCACTGCCAACCGCCGATCCACCCATCCCGCAAACGATCAGTCCCTGTGATTCAGTGGGTGGGAGCATCGCCGATTCGGCGCGCCAGAGGGCGTCGTCGATGTGGTCGGGCATCGCGAGGATGTCGTCGACCAGGTTCGCCGCGTCGACGGCCTTGATCGAATCGCGTTCGAGAGCGTTCGCGGCCACGTCACTCATGCGGTCACCGCCGCCTTGGCGTCGATTCGACTGCCCGCAGCGATGCGTGCGCCGGGTTCGACGACCGCTCCCTCACCGATCACAACGTCGGACTCGATTCGCGCTCTGGCACCGATCGACACGCCGGGTCCGATCAACGCCTGCGCTATGTCGACGCCTTCGCCGACGCTGCACCCGCGCATCAGCACGGAACCTGCGAGCGCAGCGTTCGAACCGATCGAAACGTCTGGGCCGACGACGCAGTACGCGCCAAGCGTTGCGCCGGCATCGACGGTCACGTTCTCGTCAATCGCGACCGGGTCGCGGATGATGCCGAGTTCAGTTTTGGCGGACGCGGCGATCGCGCTTCCTGAAGCCTCGAGTTCGGGCGAGAGCCATGAAGTGAGGTTGTTCGCGAGCAGGTCGCGCGTTGCTTCGACGTAGCGCTCGGGCGTTCCGAGATCCAGCCAGTATCCGTCTGCGTCGTATCCGTAGATGCCGTTGTCGATCAGCGCCGGGAACACCTCTCGCTCGAACGAAACGGCTTTGCCGGCCGGGATCAAATCCATCACATCGCGCTCAAGGACGTATGCGCCGGCGTTGATGCGCGGATTCGGCGGAACCTCTTCGGCGCTCGGCTTCTCCAGGAACGAGAGCACGCGTTGATCTGCATCGGTCAGGACGAGGCCGTACGCCGTCGGGTCCTCGACCGGCACCAGCGCCAGCGTTGCTCGAGCGCCGGTTGATTCGTGCTGCGCGATCTCGGCGGAGATGTCGAAGTCGGTCAAAATGTCGCCGTTGAGCACGAGGAAGCGTTCGTCGAGATGCTGCTCGGCGTACTTGACCGCGCCGGCCGTGCCTAGCGGTTCCGGTTCCTCGACGTAGCGAATGTTTACACCCTCGTGGCCGGTCTCGTCGAGCGCGGCGCGCAGTCCGTCGGCGAGAAAGCCGACCGACATGACGATGTCCTCCACGCCGTGGCGCGCGAGCCAGTCGACCATGTACCAGAGCATCGGACGGTTGACCATCGGCACGGCGGGTTTGGGCATGGTCGAGGTCAGCGGCCTCAGCCGCGTGCCTTGGCCTCCCGAAAGGATGACCGCTTGCACGGAACCTCCCCCTACTCGGCGGCTGCGCTCGCGGCGACCGCGGTCGGTTCGGCGTCGCCGCCAAGAGCCGGCCGCCCGACGCCTTCATAGACGAACCCAGCGGCGGCGACTGCCGCGCCATCGAGCAGGTTGCGACCGTCAATGATCAACGGTGTGGCCATCGTGCTGCGCACTGCGGCGAGATCCAGTTCTGCGAACTCCGGCCATTCGGTGACGATCACCGCAGCATCCGCGCCTTCCAATGCGGCGAGCGGATTGTCCTTGATCATCACTCCGGGGAGCAATTCGGCCGCGCGTTCGGATGCAACGGGGTCGAAGGCAGACACCTCGGCACCCTCGCCGCGCAGGCGCGAACTGAGCACGAGCGAAGAGGCCTCGCGCATGTCGTCGGTGTGCGGCTTGAAGGAGAGCCCGAGCAAAGCGATTTTCTTGCCGACGAGGTTGTCGCCCAAATGCTTCTTCAGCTTGCCGATCACGCGGCGCTTCTGCAGCTCATTGACCTCGATCACGGCGTTGAGCAGCTGGAAGTGGTATCCGCTGTTGCCCGCCAGTTGCTTGAGCGCGGTGACGTCCTTCGGGAAGCAGCTTCCGCCGTAGCCGATGCCGGCATGGAGAAACTTCGAGCCGATGCGCTCGTCGAGGCCCATGCCCTTGGCGACCTCGGTCACATCTGCGCCTACTTCTTCGCAGACGTTGGCGATCTCGTTGATGAAACTGATCTTGGTTGCGAGAAAGGCGTTGCTTGCAAGCTTGATCATCTCGGCACTGGCGATGTCGGTGCGGACCATCTCGCCGCCGAGTGGCCGGTAGATCGCCTCGACGGCGTCGCCGGCCCAGCTCCCCGGAAACTCTGCTCGGTTGTCGGCTCCGATCACGACACGGTCCGGGTGCATGAAATCTGCGACGGCGGTGCCTTCTTTGAGAAACTCCGGACACGACACATAAGCCAAGTCGTGCTTGTCGCGACGAATTGCCGAGCCGGTGCCGACCGGCACGGTGCTCTTCATGATCAGCGCGTGTTCGGTCGAATCGCCGACTTCGCTGACGACTGTCTGCACGCGCGAGAGGTCGGCGTCGCCGCTGTAAGTCGGCGGAGTGTCGACGCAGACAAACATCAGGCGGGTGCGGTCGAGCAACTCCCCCATGTCGGTGGTGAAGGTCATGTGGTCGAGGTTCTTGCGCAGCAGCTCGGGAAGGTCGGGTTCGTGGATCGTCAAGTCGCCGCGCGAAAGCACGTCGACCTTGTCCTGAACGATCTCGCGGACGACGACCTCGTGGCCGAGTTCGGCGAAGCAGGTGGCGGTCACAAGACCGACCCATCCTGCACCGATCACACCGATCGGCGGCTTGTCTGAAGTGGTGTTTGACATCGCGGGCAGGGTAGTAGAACGGCGCCTTTCGGCGACTCGCAACTACCCGCCCTTCTTGCGCAATCGCAGCGACTTGGCGATCGCCATCATCTGCCGCTCATTGAGCTTGCGGCTGAGCGTGTTGGAGACCCAGTAGGAGGCGCCGTCGCGTTTGAAGGCAACGAGTCCGAGCTTGCCGCCCTCGTAGTAGAGGTCGAAGGTGCGGCCGCCGACTTTGCGCGACTCGGACGGGTTCTTGAGGATCGGTGGATCGTCCCAGTAAACGCCTTGGATTCCGTAGTAGTCACCGTTGCTGTTGGGCATCTTGGCGACGATTCGATAGGCCGAAACGCGCTTGCCGTCCGCGGTCTGCATGCGATACGGGCGGGTGGATCCGTCCTGGTAACTGGCGCCGGAGATCTTGGCGGTGGGGTAAAAGACCGGAAGGCCGATGCGAAAACCGGCGAGCACGGCTTGGTTGCGGCCTTCAGTTTTGGCATAGACGGTGCCTCTGGGGAGGCCCTTGGAGGTCTTTACCCGCTTCACCTTGCGCTTGGGCTCGGCGTCTTTTTCGGCCGCTGGTTCTGTAGCCACCGCGCCCTTCTGCTTGGGGCCCTTCATGAACACGCGCGCCGCCTTCTTGAGGCTCGCGTTCGACGCTTCGACGTAGGCGACTCCGCCTTGGGTCGGCGTCGTCAGGTTGGGAATCTCGACCTGGTAGACCGGCTTGCCTGCAGACTTGACGGCCAACGTGAGGAATCGCTGAAGGTTGGCGCCGTTGGCAAGACCCTTGTCGACCCGAACGTTTTTGGCGATGATCTTCTTGATGTCCTTGGCGCTGGCAAAGAGGCCGGTCACGCCAACCTGCTGCTTGGCCTGGCGCAGGAACGCCTGTTGGCGGGCGCCGCGAAAGACGTCGCTGTCGTAGTGGCGGAATCGCACATAGTCGAGGGCCCTGGTGCCACACAACTTCTGGTATCCCGCCTTGATGTTGATCGTCGCGAACTGTTCGCGCACGTATGCGCCGGTGTTTGAGTTGAAGTACTTGCGGTCGACGTCGGTGTAGACGCAGTCGATCGCGTCAACCCCGCGGCGGAAACCGGCAAAGCTGACGTTGGCGACGTGGTTGGCGCGAATGCCGGTCGCCTCCTCGATCGTCCTGACGACGAGCGTCGGACCGCCGTACGCGTATGCCTCGTTGATCCTGCCGACGCCGTGGCCGGGGATCTGGACCTTCAAGTCGCGCGGGAACGACATCACGGTCGTGACCGGTTTGTTCGGATTCAGCCGGACCAGCATCATCGTGTCCGAGCGCGCTGGGTAGCCGTACTTGCGGTCGGCCTTGCGCCGGTCGGACCCGAGCAGCAGAATCGTCTGCGGGCCACCGGTGGCGCCGTCGAGATACTTGCTGAGGCCGTTGCCGATCGCGTTCTGTTCGAAGGCGGCGACGACATCCTCGCGTTGACTGAACGCAGCAAGCGTCGCGACCGTGGCAGCGATCAACACCATCACGACCGATCCCGTGAGGAAGCGCTTCCAGGGCGCAAACTTTTCTTGTTCGTCAAACACGTGAGAGTTAAGTTAGAGGCAGCGGGCGCGGCAAGGCTGCGGTGGGCAGCACACAATTCGGTAGAGCAATTTTCGACCCGTCGAACAGTGAAACACGCTTGAGGATGAAAACGAGCGGTTAGACGGCGCGAATGTGCCGAATCGGCGGGTCTTCCTCATTGGATTCGCCGTTCTGAGCGGCGATCCGCTTTGCGAAGCCGACGAGTGCGCGCCTGTAGTCGGCCAGCGAACGGAGGGAGACGTATTCGTGCGGGCCGTGGTGGCCGGCTCCCACGGGGCCGAATTCGACTGCCGGGATGCCCTGGCCGAGGAACGCGGTGGCTTCGGAACTTCCGTCGCGACCGACCAACTGAGCGCCGTCGACTCCGCAGTCTGCCAGCGACTGGTGCAATGCCGCGACAAACTCGTTGTCGTTGGCGACGTAGGCGGGTTCGCGTTCGAAGACGACCTCGACGGCGATGTCGTCGATCGCCTTGATGTCGGCGAGGATTGCCTCTGGGTCTTGGCCCGGGACGTAGCGGATGTCGACCTCCATGATGCAGGTGTCGGGCACTTTGTTGATCGCGTCGCCGCCCTCGATGCGGCCGAGGTTGATGCTCGGGCGGTCGAAGAAGTCGGAGGAGGCGCGTGCGAACTCCATGCCCTCGATGCGGCGGAAGACGTCTGCCGCTTTGAGGACGGCGTTGTCGCCGAGCCACGGGGTTGAGCCGTGGGCGGCGGTACCGCTGACGCTGAGCCTGAGGGCGAGAACACCTTTGGCCTGTACGCCCACGTGAAGGTTGGTCGGTTCGCCGGTGATCGCGAAGTCGCCGCCGTAGCCGCGCTCGACAAGGACGTCGGTGCCGCGGATGCCCATCGACTCGGACTCCTCGTCGGCGACGCAGAGAAAGCGCACCTCCACACCTTGCTCGTCGCGCAGGTCGCGGAGCGCGCACATCATCGCGGCGAGGGCTGCCTTCATGTCGTAGGCGCCGCGGCCGATCAACTCATCCCCCTCGACGCGCGGCTTGAACTGACCCGGCTTTCCGGGGACGACGTCGATGTGGCCGTGAAAAACGATGATCGGTCCGTTGCCCTGAGTGCTCGTTATCAGCACAGGCAGACCGGCGACCTCCATCTCCTCAATCTCAAATCCGTTCGACTCCAGCCAGCCCTTGATGAAGCTGACGCCGGTCGTGATCCCCGCCGGCGTCGAGGTGTCATACGCCATCAGGCGCTTCGCCAGATCATGCTCGTCCATCTACTCAGCCTACCCCTTGCAAGGTCCGAGGTTGCAAGCCAAATCAGGCGAATCCCGCTTGCAACCTCGGACCTTGCAATGTTAGGTTTGGGCTTCGGCGATTTCTATGAAGCGTTGGATGCGGTGGATGTCGCGTTCGGCGAGGTCGTGGGCGGCTGAGCCGTCCTCGGATGCTTCCAGGCGAGTGGTTGCTTCTTCGAGCTTGGCGTTCAAATCGTCGAGCTTGAGGTCGGCGATTGGGGTCGCCTCCTCAACCAGAAGCAACGCTTGGTTGTTGGCCATCTGCAGGTAGCCCTCGCCCTGGGCGAAGCTGACGACTTCTGAGTCGTCGACGTGCAACCGCAGCTCGGCCGGGTTGAGCATCGCCATCAGCGGCTCGTGGTTGGCCTTGATGCCGAGCGAGCCATCGACGGTGCGGGTCGAGACCATCTCGACCTCGCCGCTGTAGGCGGCGCCATCGGGGGTCATCACTTCAACTGGGAATGTTGTTGCCATGGTGGTTGGTTACCTGCGAGCCCTCGCCTAGGACTTCTTGGCGGCCTCGAGGACCTCGTCGATCGTGCCCTTCATGTAGAAGGCGCGCTCGGGAACTTCGTCGTGCTTGCCCTCGACGATCTCCTTGAAACCGCGGACGGTCTCTTCGATCGGCACATACACACCGGGCGATCCGGTGAAGATCTCAGCGACGTGGAATGGCTGCGAGAGGAACTGCTCGATGCGGCGGGCTCGTCCAACGACCACGCGGTCCTCGTCAGACAGTTCGTCGATACCGAGGATCGCGATGATGTCCTGGAGCTCCTTGTAGCGCTGAAGCACTTCCTGGACTGCGATCGCCGTGTTGTAGTGCTCCTCGCCGAGCACGTCGGGTTTGAGGATCGTAGAGGTCGAGTCGAGTGGGTCGACGGCCGGGTAGATGCCCTTCTCTGAAATCGCACGCGACAACGTCGTCGTGGCGTTGAGGTGGGCGAACACCGACGCCGGTGCCGGGTCGGTGAGGTCGTCGGCCGGAACGTAAACGGCCTGCACGGAGGTCACTGAGCCCTTGCGGGTCGAAGTGATCCGCTCCTGCAGCTGGCCCATCTCGGTCTCGAGCGTCGGCTGGTAACCGACCTGCGAAGGCATGCGACCCATCAGCGCCGAAACCTCAGAACCCGCCTGGACGAAACGGAAGATGTTGTCGATGAACAGCAGCACGTCGCGGCCCTCGGTGTCGCGGAAGTGCTCGGCCATCGTCAAGCCGGTCAGCGCCACACGCAGACGGGCTCCCGGCGGCTCGTTCATCTGACCGAAGACCATCATCGTCTTGTCGATGACACCTGACTCGGTCATTTCTACG
Source organism: uncultured Solirubrobacterales bacterium (assembly GCA_937128795.1). Lineage (GTDB taxonomy): Bacteria > Actinomycetota > Thermoleophilia > Solirubrobacterales > JACPNS01 > JACPNS01. The sequence goes on from CAKZMQ010000019.1 coordinate 80,742, forward strand.
AAGAGGTCGTTGCCCTCACGTGTGCGCTCACCGACGCCGCAGAATGCGGACAGACCAGAGTGCGCCTGCGCGAGGTTGTTGATCAGCTCCTGGATCAGAACGGTCTTGCCGACTCCGGCTCCACCGAACAGACCGATCTTTCCGCCCTTGGCGTAAGGGGCGAGCAGGTCGATGACCTTGATGCCGGTCTCGAACATCTCGCGGGTCGGCGAGAGCTCCTCGACAGAAGGGGCTGGCTGGTGAATCGGCTTGCGCGTCTCGGCGGCAACTTCGCCGGCCTCGTCGATCGGCTCGCCGAGCACGTTGAAGATGCGGCCGAGCGTGGCCTCGCCGACCGGGACGGTGATCGATCCGCCGGTGTCGCGCACTTCGGTGCCGCGGGCCAGGCCGTCGGTGGCGTCCATCGCGATTGCGCGAACGCGATCGTCGCCGAGGTGCTGCTGCACTTCGAGCGTCAGCGTGAACGCTTCGTGCGCGCCGGAGGCGGGAACGTCAACCTCGAGGGCGTTGTAGATCGCGGGCAGACCATCGGGGAAGTGGGCGTCGATGACGACTCCCTGGATCTCCTCGATAGTGCCTTTCAGGGCTGTTGCTGTGGCTGACATGGTGTCCTAGGTGCTCCTCGGTCTTTAATTAGACGCTGTTTCTCTTGGTCGTGGGCGGTCGCTGCGGGATATCCCTACAGACCTTCCGCACCGCCGACGACTTCCAAAATCTCTTGCGTGATCGCAGCCTGACGCTGCCTGTTCATTTCCAAAGTGAGGTTCTTGATCATCTCGCTGGCGTTGTCCGACGCACTGCGCATCGCCGTCATCTTCGCGCCCATTTCACTGGCTGCGCTTTCGAGCAGCGCGCGGTAGATCGTGATCTCTACGAAGTCGGGGATCAGGCGCTTGAGCAGCTCTTCCGGCGCGGGCTCGTAGTCCCAGAGCGGCTCGGTCTCGCCCTCGACCATTTCGTGTTGCTCGTCGAGCGATTCGGCGTCGTCATCGTCCGACAGTCCCCCGTGAAGGATCTGCGCCTCGGCGAGCGGCAGAATGCGCTGACGCGTGACGACCTGGGTAAGCGGCGAGAGGTAGCTGTTGTAGACGATGTCGACCTGGTCGACCTTGCCGTCGATGTACTGGGCGATCAATTCGGTGGCGATCTCGCGAGCGTTGTGGTATTCGGGGCGATCGGTGAAACCGGTGAAGGCACGCGACGGCTCCATGTCGCGGAAGTTCAGCGAGCTGTCGATGCGGCGGCCGACGGCGAACAGCGTGACGTCGCGGCCCTCGTCGATCTCTTCCTGGCGCGCAGCCACGCCTGAACGAATGATCTGGGTGTTGAATGACCCCGCCAATCCGCGATCGCCGGCCATCAGCAGCAGGCCGACGTTGTTGACTTCCTCGTGCGGATTCAGAATCGGCAGATCGGGAATCGATCCGGCGGCGGCCGCAGCCGTGCGCGTCATCGTCTCGATCGTGTCGGCATAGGGCCGGAGCGCCTGGATGCGCTGCTCGGCACGGCGCAGGCGAGCGGCCGCAACCATCTGCATCGCAGAAGTGATCTTCTGGATGTTCTTGACCGAACCAATGCGGTTCGCTGTGTCCTTCTGGGATGCCACGGGTGCGGGTTTCCGTCAATCGCGCTAGGCGTTGACGGCCTCCTTGTCTTCCTCGGCCTCGCGAGTGGCCTCGCCGGCTTCGGCGCCCGCGGAGATCACTCGCTCAGATTCGCCGGCCTCGAGCGCCAGACCCTCTTCGTCAAAGTCCGGACCGAAGTCGTCGATCGCCTCGCCGAGCGCCTTCTTCAGGCCGTCCTCGATCTCGTCGCCCCAGTCGCCGGAGTCGATCTTCGTCATCAGATCGGCATTCTCGGCGTGCATGCGGTCCACGAGGAAATCGAGGAACTCCTTGACGCGGTCAACCTTTATGCGGTCGAGGAATCCGCCGGTTCCGGCGTAAACGGCCGCGACCTGCTCGGAGACCTCCCACGGGCGAAGCTCACCCTGGTTGAGCGTCTCGACCAGGCGGGCGCCACGTGCCAGCGTCTTCTGGGTGTCGGCGTCGAGGTCGCTGCCGAACTGCGCAAAGGCCTCGAGCGAGCGGTACTGCGACAGCTCAAGACGCAGACCACCGGCGACCTTCTTCATCGGCTTGGTCTGGGCGTTACCTCCGACTCGCGAGACGGAGATACCGACGTTGATCGCCGGGCGCACGCCGCTGAAGAACAGCTTCGGCTCCAAGAAGATCTGCCCGTCGGTGATCGAAATCACGTTGGTCGGGATATATGCCGAGACGTCGCCGGCCTGGGTCTCGATGATCGGCAGGGCCGTCAGCGATCCTCCGCCGAGGTCGTCACTCAGCTTCACTCCGCGTTCGAGCAAACGGCTGTGCAGGTAGAAGACATCACCCGGGTATGCCTCGCGGCCCGGCGGACGGCGAAGCAGCAGCGACATCTGGCGGTAGGCGTAGGCGTGCTTGGTGAGGTCGTCGTAGACGCAGAGTGAGTGCTCGCCCTTGTAGGTGAAGTACTCGGCCATGGCGGTACCGGCGTAGGGCGCCATGAACTTGATCGGCGCGGCCTCGTCGGCCGGAGCGGCGACGATGATCGTGTTGTCGAGGGCGCCGTGCGCACGCAGGGTCTCGGCGACCTGGACCACGGTGGCCATGCGCTGACCGATCGCGACGTAGACGCAGACGAGGTCTTTGTCCTTGTTGTTGATGAAGGTGTCGATTGCGATCGCTGTCTTACCGGTCTGGCGGTCACCGATGATCAGCTCTCGCTGGCCACGACCGATCGGCACCATCGCGTCGATCGCCTTGACGCCGGTCTGCATCGGCTCGTGAACTCCCTTACGGGCGATCACGCCCGGGGCCTTGAACTCCGCCGGACGCGTCTCGGTCGTACCGAGCTCGCCCTTACCGTCGAGCGGGTTGCCCAGCGGGTCGACGATGCGTCCGAGCAGCTGCGGGCCGACCGGTACTTCAAAGAGTTTGCCCGTGCGCTTGACGGTGTCGCCCTCCTCGATCTTGTCCCAGTCGCCAAAGAGCACGGCACCGACGTTGTCGGATTCGAGGTTCAGCGCGAGGCCGGTGACGCCGTGCGGCAGCTCGAGCATTTCGAGCGCCATGCAGTTGTCGAGGCCGTGGATGCGAGCAATACCGTCGGCCACCGAAAGCACCGTTCCAACCTCGGAGAGGTCGGCCTGGCCGGCGCCCATGCCTTCGATCCTGCTCTTGAGGATGCTTGTGATTTCGTCTGGCTTGATCTGCACTTTGCTCTTGCTCCTAATTAAGGAATTGAATTTGCGGCGACCCGACCTGTCAAATGAACAGGTGGATCAGGCCGCCGTTGCTACCTGCCTGCGCAGGCGTTCAAGACTTCCGCGGATTGACGCGTCCAACACGAGATTTCCAACCTGAAGCACGATGCCGCCGACCACCGAGTCGTCGACGCGGCCGTCCAGCTCGACCTTGCGGCCGGTCTGCGCCTCGACGCTCTTGCCGATCATCTCGATCGTTTCCCGGGGGAGTTCGACGGCGCTCGTGACCGTCACCGGGAGCAACTTGTGATGCTCGGCCCAGTGGGTTTCGTACTGATCGCGAATCCTCGAGATCGCCGGTAGGCGGTGCTTCTCGACCAGCAGGTCGAGGAAGTTCGTGAACTCGGGCGTCGCACCCTCGATCACGCGCGACAGACCTTCCGCCTTTTCCTTGTTCGAGAAGTACGGCGAGAACAGGAAGAGGCGCAGGTCATCGCTGCCATCGATGGCGGCGGTGAACTGTTCGAGCTCGGTCTTGAGCTCGTCCACCTTGCCCGACGACTCGGCAGCTTCGAAAAGCGACCTTGCGTAGATGCGTGCGATTTCTTCCATGGTCTGTGTTGGCCTATTGGTTTCTGTTGGACTGCTTGATTAGTTGTTCTTCGCGTCACCGGCGAGGGCGGAGAAGTCCACCTCGGCCAGTGCCTCTTCGATCAGGCGCTGTTGGTCGTCGCCCGTGAGCGACTTGCGCGTGACCTTTTCGGTTGCGATGACCGTGAGGTTTGCCACCTCGCGGCGGAGGTCCTGGAGCGACTTCTCGGTCTCCAGTTGGATCTCGCGACGAGTCTGCTCGAGCAGCTCCTCGCGCTCCTTCTTGCCGAGCTCGATTGCGTCGACTTCGCGCTGGTCTGCCGTCTTGCGGGCGCGGGCGAGGATCTCGTCCGCCTGCTCGCGCGCCTCGGCGAGACGCTGGCGGTAGTCGGCCAGTAGCGAGTCGGCTTCGACGCGCTGCGTCTCCGCGTACTTGATCGATTCATCGATCATGTTCGTACGCGCGTCGATCGCCTCTTGAATGCGCGGCAGCGCCACCTTCGTCAGGACGATGAAAACGATCCCGAAGGTGATCAGCGTCCAGATCATCAAGCCCCAGCTGGGCGAGACCAGGAACGACGAGGATTCCTCCTCGGCGCCCGGCGCAGTCGCTGCCAGAGGCACGATTGTGTTGATCAGGTTGATCATCGCTTCTTACTCCTAAACGGTTGCTTGATCGCTTTAGCCGATGAAGAAGGCGACGAGTGACATCAGCAGGGCGTAGAACACGATGGCCTCGGTAAGAGCGACACCGATGTACATCAGACCCTGGAGCTGACCGGCCATTTCCGGCTGACGTGCGGTTGATTCGATCGTCTTACCGATCAAGTAACCGACGCCGATGCCCGGGCCGATCGCGCCGATGCCGGTGGCAATACCGAGCGCAAGCGCCTTGTTGGCCTCGACGCCGAACTCGGCAGCTTCGCCAGCAACTTCAGCGAGCGGGAGAATGTCAGTGATTGGCATGGAATGAACTCCTTGATTTATTGAACGAGCTTGTTAGTGGTCGAGCTGGCTAATGGTCATGGGAGACGGCGCTACCCATGTAGATGGCGGAAAGAATCGCGAAGATGAAGGCCTGCAGACTGGCGATCAGGCCGACTTCGAAGAGGTAGAAGGCGATGCCGATGATCAGCGACGGGAAGACGAACACGCTGCCGAGCAGCACGATCATTCCGCCGGACATGATCAGGATCAGCATGTGGCCGGCGAGCATGTTGGCGAACAGTCGAACCGACAGCGACACGAGACGCAGGAAGTGCGAGAGCGCTTCGATCATCCAGACGACGATCGCGATGCCCTTGCCCAGTCCCGACGGCGACCAGGTCTTGAGATAGCCGATCGGACCGTGTTCGCGAACGCCCTCGATGTGGTAGGCGATCCAGACGACGATCGCGAGCGCCAGCGGCACGGAAATGTTCGAGGTGGCGGCGTAAAGCTGGAAGGTCGGCAGGCTCAGACCGAAGACGTCAACACTGTGCTCGGTGTTGATCGGGAGCGGGATGTAACTGAGGATGTTCGAGAACCAGACGAAGAAGAACAGCGTCGCGATGAATCCGAACCATTTCTGTGCGATGCCGACGTTCTTGATGTTCGCCGCGACGATCGTCTTCTCGACCAGTTCGTAGCCAGCCTCCACGACGAACTGGATACGTCCCGGCTTCTTAGTGGGGTTGGCGACCATCTTCTTCGAGATGTAGACAAGCGTGAGAACGGTCGCAAGCCCAGCGAACCAGAGCATGAACACGGCCTTGTTGATCGACATGTCGAACGGACCGATGTTGATCTCGACCCACGGGTCGAGGCGAAACTCGTTCTGCGGTTTGAAGTCCTCGTTGATCTCGATCGCGTGCGCGGCGACGGGGTTCGAGAGCAAGAATGCGCCGATCGGCAGCGTGATCGCGAGGTAGCGAGCGCGGGCGCTCGAACGAAGACTGGAAATCCTCCCGATCACTTCCCTGCTCCCTTGACGGCCTCGGACTCTTCGAAGAGCCGGCCGATCACGCGTGCTGCGAAGTATGCGGTGAAGACGACCATCATCAGGATCACGCCGTAGACGCCGGCGTCGCGGTCGATCAGACCGAGGATTAGCAGGGCGGTTGCGACCGTCCATGCGCGCGCGAGCGCACCGCCGGCGAGGATGCCGATGACCTTTTTCGGGTCGGTCGCGCCTTCGACGCGGCTGTCGAGAAAGACTTGGAGGGCGAACTGCAGGATCCAGACGAGGGTTACGGCGCCCCACGCAAGTACTGGCCAGCCAGCGGCAAGAAAGATTGGAAGCGCGATCGCGAGAACGACGAAGTCAGGACGACGGAGTAAAAAGCGGAAGACGGTGCCGCCCGCAGAGCCCGAACCGGCAGAGCCGGTGGTCGTCAGGACGGCGGAAGACATGCACGCACTCCGCGGCGATCCAAGTAGTTGAGCAAGCTGGCCTTGCGGACATTCTCAAGCGAGGTGCCGGCAGGGCGCAGGCCTTTCATCCGCACCTCGCCACAACGCGTACGCGCTGACCGCTCGTCGCGGTCACGTTTGCTGAGGAATGCCCAACAGTCTGCATGGCTGCGCGCGGATGATCCATCGTTGTGGGGAAAGGTGTTCATGAGTGATGTACGGAACGCGTGCTGCGCCGGTCGAGTCCGTTTCAGTTCGTAGATCTCGCCGTGTGAAGCGACAGAACGTTGCGGGGGCTCAGTTGGCGACTCGGTAGGGCGGCTAGGCCACATGCCTCGTCGTGTTCCGTTGAGAAAGATACAACATCGCACAAAGTCTTCTGGTGCCTTTTGTGACTAGGTTTGATGCGGGTTTCCACCGGTTTGCGAACTTGAGCTGCGTCGCAAGCTCATGGAAAACTCGCAAATATCGATTGCTCGCCGTACCTAGGAAGTGGACGGGGCAGACTAGGCCTGACTTTCTAGACACCGATGCCCGCTGCCATAGAAGGTCGCTACCTGAGTGAGGCAGCGCCGGATTGCGGCCTAATCCCTTTGAATGCGGTTATCGAGGCATCGTCCTCCGGAAAGCTGGCTATCAGCGCGTCTGTGAGCACGTAAGTCGGGACCGGGGCGCTGACCGGGCGCTTAGTACCAACGATTTTCCGCCAGTAAAGCGCCGGGGCGACATTGCCAATCACACCGACGAACCCAGCGTTCGGTTCCGACTCGTCGACGTGGTCACCACTAGACCAATCGCGCAGATCAAAAAATGGCAACACCGTCGCTCCAAACTTATTTGCAGCTTTTCGGTCGGGAAAAACGGCGAATTCAAAGTCCACTTCGGACCCGTACTTGTCAGCTGCCGTACCTGAAACAACTTTGGCACGACCGCCCCGAGCTAACCGCGTTCGATTCATCTCGAGCTCTAGACCGGCCTCCGAGGTGAACGATTTGAGTTCAGTCACAACTTGCTCGACCGAAACGACACTGTTGGATGAACCGGGGACTTCTAGCGGTTGAACTGTCCCGCAACCAGACGAGATGAGTGCGTAGGCAAGGAGCATCACAATCGCCGCTGTGGCGCCGATGCGTTCAATTCGATTCATGTCGCTACCGCCGCTCAATTCTGCGTCACCAATGAATCGATCCCTACTTGGCCGGCAACCGACGTGAGCAGGTCCGTTGCGAGCCTGATTCTATTTGCTGTGATCGTCTCGTACTGCTCGAGGTTTTCACCAAATGCTCTCTCGGCGTTTGGATAGAACTCAAGATTTCGCACTGAGTCGCGGTACGCCAATTGAAGCGATGAGTACGGGACGAATGGCCTCCATTGATTGATGCTGCTATTGGCAGACGGCCGATCACGATCCCAGATCACTATGGCAAAATCCAGCGTGTTTTCAGGAGTCTCCTCCCCCCTCACGGCCGACCCCAAAATTACTCCCTCGAGAGGGAGCGACGACGGTGGATCCATGAGGTAGGCGTGCACGCGAGCATTGGGCGTTTCTCGGAGCCCTTCGAACACTGTTTCGACCGTAAAGGGGGTCGACTCAGATCCACGAGTGCTCACGTAGATGGCACCGAACGCGCAAACAAGAACTGTTGCGAACAATGCGGCAATATAGGCCTTCTTTTTGGAGGAGCGCATTGTGGCGGAAGCGTCATCGTCGATGCGTGAAAAAATCGATTTCATTAGGTACACCAATGCGCTGTGTACTCCCCCGCAATTGGAGCGCCCCTGAAGGTCCCTTCAGTATCGACGTAGTCTCCGTTCGTACCTTTCCACCTGATTGTGGGCGTGATCTCATACTCGTAGTCAGTGGGGTACCTACAGGTCTGATTCGGATTGTTCAGCCAAAGCGTCCGGTTGAGCGTTGACGGAATAACCTCACTGGGCGCGGTGTTCTCGGGAACATTGAACGACCAGCTTGAAGACTCGGGGGGGAGCCCGAACAACGGGTCATCAAATTCATCTCCGCATGTGTTTGTGTCACAAATTGGGACCATTCTGCAGTTCGAAAGAACATCACCCACGGCGCCGAAACCGACGTATCGATCGCATACCTCGTACTCCAGCTTCATTTCGTATGCGGTGTCCTCGGGCATTGTGTACGAACCGAAATTAGTGGACGTGTCCACATGGAACGTATGCAGACCACCTCCCGTTTCTCCCGAGCCCGCGACGGTGATCGCTGGATTCTCTTCAGCCGCAACGGCACCGTCAGTCTCCTCGCTCTCGGAATCCGACGAGTTGCCGCTTTGCTGAGCACTCTGTGTGATCGAAGATGAATTGAAACGCGTATTTACGACGCGATAGCGGTCAAACGTCCACGTGTTCGTTCCGTCGCCGTCCCAACCGGGTGTGTTCGGCGAATAGCCGTCATCCTCGCTTTTGTTCCATCGATCGAAGTATGATCTCCACGGGTAATCAGTTCGATCCTTGCTGTGCTGAGCGATTTTCGGAAGTCGCCTGCCGGAAATCGGATCGTCCGTTGTGGAGGTCACGAATGCGAGATGGTTGACGTTGGGGGGATTCTTGCCTGGGAGATAGTCTTGCCAACGGCGTTTATCTGCCGCATCGATTGAAATGATGTCGCCAGGCCTTGTATTAATTTGTGTCAACTGCGATTTTCTAGGGCGATCCGCGTACTTTTCAATCAGTTCGCGTGACTCGAAGTATTCAATGAAGCGCGTCGCGCGCATCCAGGACGTCGTTCTCTCACGCACCTTGTTTGCACCCGGCCGTCCATCCTTGAGGAACCAGAACGCGAAGTAGTTCCTGTTGTCCTCGTCGTCCGTGTCTGCCTTCGGCCATGTGTAGTAAAGCGTCCCGTCCCTTTTCCGTCGCGGGAGGCCCGTCCAGCGTTCGTGAGCGAATGAGACACCGCCGGCCCTCAGAATTTGGGACAGAAAGTTCGTGCAGTCGTTGTCACCTTCTTTTCCGTACAAGGAATTCGAGTAATCAAGCCCTTGCGCAGGAGCAATTTCAGGCGCGTCTCGATCGATCTGGTCCGCCTCTCGCACCTGATCGCCGGCTGAATAACCCCCGTACTCGAGCGCATAGTCCACGGCTTTGGCAACGTTAAACCGGCCGCAGTGTTTTCCACGAACGATTCTGTTACCTGGGCCTGCGCAATCCGCTAGGTCGCGTCCTCCGTACTGTCCCGCCCAGGCGCTCGTAACTCGTCCTTCACGCACCCTAATCGTTTTAAAGTAATACTTCTTTCCATTGATAGGCGATCGCCACGCCGTCGGCATTGGATCCCTCGTGCCGGCCTCGGGAGCGTCACGGCCGTTGATCTTGTATGCATAAATCCTGTAGATTCCTGGATTCAACTCCATCAACACTTCGCCTCGTTTAATGCTGACCCCAGACGCTTTGTGGTGAAGCGTCCCCGATAACTCCCGGGACCTCAATGAGTTACACCGGTCACGTTGGCCCTCAATCTTCCTGCAGACCTTCATCAGCGCACCAGGTACGCTTCGAACCGTTGCGGCATGGCCGAGCGCGTCGTCGAATGCCATATGAATGTACCCAGTGCTATGGGGGTCATACTCGACCGTCTCAGAGAACGTGGCTACCGCCGACTCATTACCGACCTGATCAATAGACCGAAACTCGGCGTCGATGACATCACCGATGTCGACATTGTTGAACTGAATCATTGGATCATCCGTAACCGTCCATTCGCTCCAGCTCGAACCATTAAGCCGATAACGGATCAACGATGACTCGACGCCAGACCCTTGCGTCAAGTCATCAATCGACGGGTCTTCGGGTTCGTCCCAGTCGAGCTCGGCAATCTTCGCGTCGCCGTTGTATGACACGTCGAATTCAGCGGGCGCTAGCGGCGCGGTTGTGTCAATTCGGATCGTCGCCAGAACTCGATTCGTCGCATTTCCGGCCCGATCCGACGCAGTACCGATTAGTCGCCACGCACCTTCGGCGAGGTTGTGAGTTTGTCCCGGAAATGACGCGAGAAACACATTTGAGCATCGCTGGTCATCGCAGTCGGAGTTAGTTTGGCTTTGGAGATCTTGAAGCGACGGGCCAGGGTCATCGACTCGATCGGCTGTGATGGCAACCGACTTCACCCCCGAATCATCATCGGAGACCGTCAAATTGCTCGCAAGTAGGCTCAATGACTGCAAATACTCGCCGTCGAGCTTTGTCAATTCCGGCCCCGGGTCGGCGATATCTGGTGGTGATCCGGACACGATGCCGCCCGCGAAAGTTGACATAGACCGATTTCCCCGGCTATCGGACGCTCTAATTTCAACCGCGGCGGCGGTACCAGCACTGAGCAGGCCGTCTCCAATTTTTTTGGTTGGCTCCTCCGACGGCTGCCAATCCGACCATCGGTCTTCGGAGGCAAAATCGCACTCCGTAGCAAAGTCGTCTACCGGAGCACTGCAAGCCCGGGTTTCGTATGAATCAAAGTCCTCAGCGTGGGTTGCACTGTCGTCCCATTGAACTGTCAACTCACCTTCTCGATTCTCGAATGCATTCGCCCACAGTATTTGCGGCGGTGGTTCCGCATCTTGCGTCCAACTTGCCTGTGTCACCGCCGATTCGTTTCCAGCACGATCGACTGACTTAGCTTGAAACTCGTGTGCACCGCTGCTCAACCCTGAGTCCCGGAAATCTCCATCACATTCCGACCACGGACCGAAGTCGAGTTTGCACTTGGTGATGAACGAATCCGCAGGCGGCGTTAGTTCAATCTCGATCGAACTGCCCGCGACGTACTCAGGTATTTGCGAATCCAAGCTCGGCGCAGCCGGTGCAATCGTGTCGATGACAAATACCGAAGATGCCGGTGAAGAATCAACGTTACCCGCTATGTCTCTTGCACGAACTTCAACACTGTGTTCACCATCGATCAAGCCCATAGCAGCGGTATCCATCGCGGATTCACAGTCTTCAAATTCGGTGTTGTCGACCGAGCATTCGAACTCGACTGGCTCGGAAGCCGAGAACGTGAACTGAGGCGAGACTGAGCTGGACACGTTCAGAGCCGGACCATCAACGATCCAAGTCTGCGGAGCCGTAGTGTCGGACACGAGTTCGCCAGCAGTGTCGACGATAAACCTTCGAGTTGCACTGCTTCCGACATTTCCAGCGGCGTCGATATACCGGATCGCGAACGTATGCGGACCATCGTCGAGATCGACCATCGAGACGGGAGAGGCACAACTCGTGAACGGCGCGCTATCGATCGAGCAACTCGCGATGGCGTCGATCGGGGGGTCCTGAAAAGCGAACTCGATCGAGTCCTCAGTCAGCACTTGGTCATTGTCCGGAGTCACTGTCAATAACGGCGTCACCGGCGCAGTTCGATCGAGTTGGTACTCCAAAACGTCGCTCGACGGACCAACCGCATCTCCAACGATGCTGCGAACACTGAAACCAACATTCCCGTCGTTCGCTGCGTGGGGCAAGTTGAATTTGTGGGGCGATACGCACGGCTCCCACGGCCTCCCCTGCGCCTTGCACTCGAAACCGTCCGGCTGGTCGCCAAGCGATTCAAACCCAACTATTGGATTCGTTCCCCGATGTGGATTCGGGACCAATAGTTCTGACTGCACTGCTGGCGCGGGTGGCCCCGAAACCTCGGTATCAAACGAGATCTCAGCCGGATCGGAGTCAGTATTTCCCGCTCCATCAACTGCTCGAACTCTGAGGACATGAGGGCCATTTGCGAGCCTGGCGGTCTTGCCCCCCGCGGGACAGTGACTGAACGGCTCAGCGTCGACAGAGCATTCAAACCAAGAAGGTTCATTAGCCAAAGCTCGATATGGCAAACTTGGCTCGGTCAGGGTCGAGCCTTGGCTCGGCGTCACTTGCTCGTCGAACGACGTTTCAGGTGGCACCGAATCAGATGAGGGCGGAGTGACTTCGACCTGAAGAACCAATGGCGTTGGATCCTCATTGCCGACCGCGTCGACAGCTTTCGTCTCAATCGAGTGAAGCCCAGCCGCGAGGTTGATCGATTGCCCGTCAGGACATGATCGAAATGGTCCGCCGTCCAGTCTGCATATAAAACTCACAGCCCATTCGGACGAACTCCAGCCAAAGCGTATGTTCTCTGAGTCGACTTGAATTACGGGTGCATGGATGTCCGAAAGGGCGTTGCTTACTGAATCAAGCATCGTTTCAGGCGCGGTCGCGTCCACAATAAAGTTTCTAGTTACAGGTGTCGGGTCCGTTCCGCCAGCGTTATTGCGCGCACGGACGGAGACCGAGTAGTTCCCGTCTGGAACTGAACTAAGACTGAGCTCGCGGTCGCAAATCTCGAATTCGCCACCATTGAAAGAGCATTCAAACCCGGCGTTTGCCTCCCCATCAAACTCGAACAGAACTGGAAGCGTCACGACTTCATTCTCGCCTGGCCCTGCAACGATCCGAGTAAACAGCGGCGGCGATGTCATGAGCACTACTGCAAGTTCGTCGCCGATCAGGTCGTGATTGCCAGCTTCATCAACAGATCTTACGCGGATAGTGTTTGTGCCCTCTATCAGGCTCGCGAGCCGCTGACCAGGCGCGCATCGAATAAAGGGGGCCAAGTTGACGGAGCACTCAAAGCGGGCAGGAGACTCCGAAGACGAATACTCGATCCGAATGGATGCAAGCGACGAGTACACCAATTCCTGATCAGGAAGCGTGATCGCCGTGGTCGGTGGAACCGTATCGACAATGAAACTGACTGAAGCTGGCGTGGGGTCTGCGTTCGCATCCTCATCGACCGCGTAGGCCGCGAACGTATTGGCACCCTCTTCCAAGTTCGACAACTGCATCTCCGCCGAACATTCGCTGAACTCCGCCGCATTTATCGAGCAGTGGAATGTTGAAGTTTCGGAAGCTTCCAGAGTCAACGCGAGTTCATTTTCACGAATCCGCTCGCCTGGAGGCAGACCATGAATCGTCGTTTCCGGCGGTAGGACGTCAACGTTCGGTGACGCCCCCGAAATGACATTGAATTCAACGCGGACCCATCTCGAAACGTTTCCTGCGGCGTCGATGGCCCGAACGGCAAGCGAATGGTTACCAGCCGTGAGATCAGAAAAGGTTTCGTCCTGTGAGCAAGATGCGACGAATCCATCTAGTGAGCATTCAAACCAAGAACTCGACTCGTTTGAGCCCAATGTGAGTTGAAGCTCCCCAGACATCAGTTGACTGTTCGTGTCGAGGTTTGTTTGGATCGTTGGCGACGGGGCCTCGGTGTCCAAGATGTAGGAGATTTCAAGGGGCGACGGATCTACCATCTCGCCATTCCGTGCCCTGGCAAAGAACGTGTACGTTCCATCAGTCGATTCGGCTCCAATCATCCATGTGAAAGGCGCAGCGCAGGGTGCCCAAGACTCTGCATCTTCACTGCATTCAAAACCAGCGCTCGAATCATTCGATGTCAGCTCGACATCCAATCGCCGCGAACTGCCTGCGGCGGGTATTGGCTGAACGAGGGAAGTTGTCAGATCTTCCTCACCTTCCTCGAGTGAGAAACTGAGCGTCGTCGTCGGTCCAGGGACTCCTAGGTATGACATGGCGCGTGCACTGATGGTGTGTTCGCCGGCGGCAAGCGATTCGACGGGATACGACATTTCGCAGTCAGCGAATGGTTCGTCGTCGATTCGACACTCCACTGCCGAGCGTTCCGGGACAGTGTGAAAGTCAAAAGTCATGGCCTGAGGAATTTCCTCTGACGAAGTTTGCTGGGAGATTTCGACCGTAGGAGCCACACCGATGACAAAAAACTCGAATTCAAATGACGTAGAAGAATTGAAGGCCGCGTCAATTGCCACGACCCGAAGCGCGTGAGCCCCGTCCTCAAGCATTGGGGGAGCGAGCGGCGACTCGCATGGCAGGTACTCCCCATCGTCAATACTGCAAATAAACTCGGCAGGCTCATCCGCGCTGAACTGAATCGAAACGTCCTCGGGTTCGAAGTATCTCTGCGAGCGTTCGCTCTTTTCGAACGTGACCATCGGAGGTCCGGTCTCAATGAGAATCGTGAACAGCGCAGGTGTAGCGTCCTTTGCGCCGTTTTCCGAAACAGCCCTAGCACGGACCTCGTGCTCACCGTCAACGAGCGGTGGAGTGAAAGAGCTCGCACAAATCTCAAATGGAGCGGCGTCCACCGAACACTCGAAGGTTGCTGACGGATCCGAAGACGTAATGATAAGTTGCGGCGTGCGGTCATCCGATGGGGATGACGGACCCGCGATTGAGGTATCGGGCCCCTCGTCAACAACAAACTCCGCAACCGCCGGCGTCGGGTCATGCCCAAACTGATTGAGCGAGCGAACAGAGATCGAATGCACTCCGTCGGCGAGTGCGCTCGGCACCGTCCAAGGCGACTCGCAGGCCGCGAAGGTGCCGTCGTCGATCTTGCATTCAAATGAGTCGGCCTGACCGGTCGGGTCTGAGTCGAACTCGATCGTCGGCTGGTTGTCGTTGGTCTCTGCTGGCGGCGCAGAGGTGATCTGCGTGTCGACAGGTGAGCCTGAGTTGCAGCCCATCAGGCTCAGTGACTCGGTTCGCGTTGCCGTCGTCCAGTTCGCGTATGTGGCGACCAGCATGCGAACGTCGTTGGGAGAGACGCAGCCCATTTCGGACGGGGAAACGATCCGCAGGATGTGCGGCGAGAGCGGTGTGCCGCTGGTGTTGACGCGGCCCTCCTGCCCCAAGTCGAGCTCCAACTTCGTGGCCGGGATCGACGGCAGCTGGAAGGTCATCAACGTCTCGACTTCGCAGTACTCCCAGAAGCTGTCGCAGCTTGGGTCGATCTGCGGGAAACTGAGCCAACCTGCAGCCCTGATCGATCTGTTCGACTCGCCGATGTCGATCGCAAAGACCGGGATCGGTGACATATTCACGACCCAGAGCTTGCCGTCGATCGGCTCGCGGAACATTGGCGTCGTCAGGCGGACCGTTCCGACCTGGGCCTGCGCGGGACAGGAGTCTGGGTTGAAGCGGCTGAGCGTCGTAACCGAGCTGGTGGGACACATGTCGGCCGTCGCCCCGTAAGCGACGGTGTTCAGCCAGATCGCGGTGCCAAGCTTCAGCACGATCGCTCGAAGCGCGCTGCTCTCTGGAGCAACGGTCGCTGTGAACCGGGCTCCTGTCGGTGCGTTGGCCGTCGGGTTGGTGAGCGACGCAGAGAATGTGGGGTCGATCGTCTGCGGAGCACAATCGGTCACCGGATACTGAGCAATGGCGGTCGCCGAGGAGAGGTCATCGGCCACCAAGGTTGCCGAAGCGGTGTCGGCGACGGCCGGACAAGCGCTCGGGTTGGTGATCAACGGGAAGCTGCCGCCAAGCGCGCCGGTGAACGACATCGAGAGCTGCGTCAGCTGGATCGAGACACCTGTCGATGAGGTCAACGGGAGCTCGGGAAAGGTGATCCGCTGGTGTTGGTCAGAGGTCGGCGCGCCGGACACGGTGAATGCGCCGTTGAGGTTCAGGTCAAGGCCTGCTTGTGCGATGAACGAACCGTCGCCGCCGGGAAGTTCGACGTTCAGCGAGACACCAGCCACAAGGTTGGACGACGGCGCCTCGGTGAGGAAGAGTTCACCGGCTGCCGGTGAGCCCGAGGCCAGCGTGACGGAGGCCGAGCCGATCAAGGTGCTCGGGTCGCAGTCGCCTGCTTCGGCATCTGCAATGGGGCACGGCGTTTCGATAGCGCCAGGAGCGATCCGCAGTCCTGCCGGGAGCTTCAGAGTCACATCACTGGGCTTGGGCGTGCCGACGAAGTCGGTGGTCAGCGTGAGGTCTGGGTGGGCGTTGACTGCTGTGGTTGAGGGCGTGAGAGTGAGGGTGGCGCCGAACTGCGCTGACGCAGAAGCTGCGAATCCGAAACCTGCGACCGCCGCCAACGTAAGAATTAGCGCAAAGCGTGCCAACCGATACATAAATTTTCTTCCCCATTATTCATACTGAATTTGACAACCATTAAGGCAGCCTTAACACGATCTGATTTATAGTACCCGAATCGGATGGCGCTGTTTGGTGTATTTCTGACGTCGTGGTTGACCCCGCTGCTGTAGCCTCCCCACCATGTCAACCAGCGTCACCTACGAGATGCGCCAGGCCCCGCCCTTCTGGGTGCGTGTGCTGGCAACCGCGGTCATCTGCTTCCTCGGTCTTTGGATCGCCAGCCTGCTTGATCTCGTCTACTACGGCGAGAACATTCTCAACCTCGTAATCGCGTCGCTGGTGCTGGCGGCTATCAACTTGACGATTCGCCCGGTGATGATGCTGCTGTCGATTCCATTCATCATCGTCACGCTTGGCCTGTTCATCTGGTTGGTGAACGCGTTGATGTTGTGGCTGACGGCACTGTTGGTGCCGCCGTTCGACCTCGACGGATTCTGGAAGACGATCGGTGCGGCATTCATTCTTTGGATCTTCAACATGCTGCTCGGCGGCGTGATGCGTGACTTCACCGAGAAGCCGCAGCGCGAGACCTTCGAGATCGTCGACTGACCAACGTTTCTGCGGGTCGGCCGTCCCGTCGGTTGTCGCTGCGTCCGATCCCTCCTACGCTGCAGTACGCATGATCAAGTCGGAGTCCCCCATTCTTGCGCGAGCAGTCGCCGCGACTGTGCTTTGCGCCGTGCTCGCCCTTGCGCTGTTTGCCGCTGACCGCGGCAGGGCGGCCAATCGTGTGGCAGCTGGCGAAGTTGACGCCGCGAGCCTCGTGCCGCGCAATCCTGCCGTGTCCCAGGCCGCAGACTGGAATCTGATTTTCCACGACGAATTCAACGGTTCATTCCTGAACACGAGAAAATGGTCACGTCTGCGGGGAGATCGACACAAGTACGGCTCGCCTTTCAATCGTTCACTCGAATCTGCCGCGTACTCGATTCGAAACGTGACGCAGAACCGCGGAAGCGCTGTGCTCACGCTCAAACGTCGTCCGGCAAAGGGCTACCGGCGTTTTCCGTACAGCTCGGGGATGATCCAGAGCGGTCCCAAGTTTGCATTTCGCTACGGCTACGTTGAAGCTCGTGTGAAGGTGCCGCGCTGTTCCGGGTGCTGGCCGGCGTTCTGGCTACTCGAAGATCCGCCGGACAGCTCGTGGCCGCCGGAAATCGACGTGTTCGAGTTCTTCGACACCGCCAAGGAGAAGCGTCCGCATTTCAATTTCCATTGGAAGCAGGGCAGCAGGCGCCGTCAGACCGGCATCAAGCCCTACGGTGAACCACGTCGCTCCTACGTCGGCTCTTGGCACACTTACGCGATGCTCTGGACGCCAGAGACGATCCAAGTATTCATCGACAACCAGCCCGGCCCCACCTACAACAACGCCGCGCGAATCCCGCACAAAGCGAGCTACTTGATCTTCAACCTAGCTCTGCAGCGAGGCAACAGGCCGCGAAGCGGACGAAAGATGCTGATCGACTTCGTGCGCGTCTGGCAGCCGGCCACCGGCTGAACCCGTTCATTCGCGTTCGATCGCCGGAAACTCCCCCGTTGCCAGCTGCTCGGCGACGTCGGCATCCACCTGATCCTCGGTGATGGCCCCCTTGCGGCGCAGCCGTCGTCCGCTGAAGCGACGCAGCTTGAGGATCTCAAGCACGACGACGAGATAGAAACTCGCCGCGAGCACCACCAGTCCGAGGCCCACCAGTACCAGCGTCCAACCGGTGTCGAGGTTGCCATGGCCGTCTGAATACGGGATGAACCGCAGCGCGAGGGCGAGGGCCGCCAGACAGAGCGTCCACGCGTAGAGATAGAGCACGGTTCTTCGCTGCGAGAAACCGATGTTCACGAAGCGGTGATGAAAATGCCAACGGTCTGCGGCATAGATCGGTTTGCCGTACTTCAGTCGCTTGGCCACCACGAAACCGGTGTCGAGGATCGGCACCGCGAGAATCACCAGCGGGAAAAACAGCGCGACGGCGGCGGCCGTCTTCAGCACGCCCTGAATCGCGATACAGGCGAGCAGATAGCCGAGCAGGTTCGATCCAGCGTCGCCCATGAAGATCGTCGCCGGATGGAAGTTGTGAAAGAGAAACCCGAGCGACGCCCCGGCTGTGCATGCGGCGAGGATGCCCGCCGAGTAGCGGTTGAGCGACAGCGCGATCGCGGCAAACGTTGCAGCACCGATGAAACATACGCCGGCCGCCAGGCCGTCGGCACCGTCGGTGAGATTCACAACGTTGATGACCGCGACAATGCCGAGCATCGTCAGCGGTTCTGCCAGCTCACCGAGGTCGACTGGAGCGATGAACGGCAGTGTGAAGTTCTGAACGACAACGCCGCTCATCACCGGCACGGCCGATCCGAGGAACTGCCCGACCAGTTTGGCGAACGGCGAAAGATTGAAGATGTCGTCCATCGCACCAACGAAAACGATGATCAGGGCGCCGAGAATGATCCCTTCGGTCTCGCCCGTATCCGGCATGAAAAAGAGACTCGACACCAGCAGCCCGGCAAGAATTGCGAGCCCGCCGAGGCTCGGCATGTCTTGGTCGTGCAACGAGCGGTCTTCGACTTCCGCAACCGCCCCCACGCGGACGGCGAATCGAGCCGCCAGCGGCGTCAGGGCAAACGAGACGGCTGTGGCTACGGCGAAGCCAGCAAGTGCTTGAAGTTCAGATGACAAGGGCGCTCGCGGCAAATCATGGCGCAAAGCTCGGAGAGCGTCTGCGGATAGCCCAGAAAAAGCGCAACCCTGCCAACATTTACCTGTTTTTGAGTGGCAACTCGGCGTCGGTTCCCTTACCTTTATTGTGCCTTGCCTTGAAGGTGGCTTGTTTACCGGCATTCAGGATGAATTCCGCGATTTCCCCTACGACAAAACTCGGGCTCATGAGGAGCGTCTTCTTGACCGCGATCTTCGCGGCGCTGTTGCTTGCCGCGACGGCACCGGCCGCGATGGCCGATCCGCCGGCGGTTTCGGTCACTTCGCCGACCGCATTTGCGTCGATCAACAGCGCTGATGTGACGGTCGCGTTCGACGCTTCCGGCGACGCGCCATTGACCATCGAATGCGCACTCGACGGCGGTACACCGGTTGCCTGTGCGGACGAGATCGCCTACACCGGGTTGAGCGAGGGCACGCACACTGTGGAAGTTTCGGCCACCGACGAGCTGCTGAACTCGGCGATGGCGTCCGTGACGTTCACCGTGGATTTGACTCCGCCGACGATCGCACTGAGTTCTCCGGTCGCCGGCGCGACGAACGACGACACGCCGACGGTCGCCGGAACAACCGACGTGCCTGACGGCAGTTCTGTGGAAGTCACCGAGGGCGCGAACCCGGTCTGCACCGCGACGGTCGCCTCCGGCGCCTTCACGTGCGACGCCGCTGCGCTCGGCGAGGGCACGTTCACGCTGTTGGCAACTGTCAGTGACGCCGCTACCAACTCCGCGTCGGACACCGTGACGATCGACGTCGACCTGACCGCTCCGGTGGTCGACTTCGACACGCCTGCAGGCGGCTCTTGGAGCCAGAGCGACTCAGTCGCCACGACCTTCAGCGTGATCGAAGTCAACGTCGCCAGCGTCGAATGCCGGGCCGACTCCGATGCTGCGGTGCCGTGTGGTTCGGAGACCGACTTCACGTTCGCTGGGCTCGCCGATGGCGCTCGGGTGTTGAAGGTGCTTGTGATCGACGCGGCCGGCAACTCCGACGAGGCATCGATCACGGTGAACGTCGACACGATCGATCCTGCGTTGACGGTGACCGCGCCGACGGGCGGCGAGTGGATCACGTCGGGCACAGTCGATCTTGAGTTTTCTGCGACCGACGCGAACGCGCTCGAGTTCAGCTGTCAGCTCGACGCCGAGAGCCCGGTCGCCTGCACCAGCGCCACATCGCACAGCTTCACCGACGTTGCCGACGGCAACGACCGCACGGTGACCGTCACTGCAACTGACGCCTCTGGCCGCAGCGACACCGAGACGATCGCCTTCCAGGTGGACAAGACCGCGCCGGTGGTCAGCTTCACTTCTCCGGCAGACAACTCGTGGAGCCAGAGCAACTCTGTCGACACAACTTTCACGGTCACCGAGGCGAACGTCGCCAGCGTCACATGCCAGGTTGATTCGGACGCCGCAGTGCCGTGTGGGTCGGAGACCGGCTTCACGTTCGCTGGACTCGACGAAGGTGCTCGGGTCTTGAAGGTCTTGGTGACCGACCAGGCCGGCAACTTCGATGAGGCGTCGCTCACCGTGAACGTCGACACGATCGACCCGGCTCTGACGATCACCTCTCCGCTTGCCGGTGCCTGGCTTGATTCGGGCAGCGTCGACGTGAGTTTCTCCGCAACCGACGCGAACTCGCTCAGTTTGACTTGCGAGATCACCGGCCAGAGCGCGGTGCCGTGCGACTCCGGTGCTGACCACACTTTCAGCGGCGTGGCTGACGGCTCGCGGACGATCAGCGTCACGGCGACCGATCCTTCGGGTCGCAGCGTGACTGAGAGCGTCGTCGTGAACGTCGACCAGACCGATCCAGTCGTTGCGTTCACCTCGCCGAGCGACAACTCCTGGAGCCAGAGCGATTCCGTTGCCACGACTTTCACCGTAACCGAAGCCAACGTCGCCAGCGTGACCTGCCAAGTCGATTCAGACGCGGCAGTGCCGTGTGGGTCGGAGACCGGCTTCACGTTCGCCGGGCTCGCCGACGGCGCACGTGAATTGACGGTGCTCGTATCCGACCAGGCGGGCAACAGCGCAGAGGCAACGCGCATCGTGAACGTCGACACGATCGACCCATTGCTTTCGATCAGCTCGCCGCTCGCAGGTGCCTGGATCGACTCGAACAGCGTGAGTGTGAGCTTTTCAGCCACCGACGCCAACTCGCTGACTTTGACCTGCGAGATCAGCGGGCAGACTGCAGTTGCATGTGATTCCGGCTCTTCGCACACCATCACCGGCGTGACCGACGGTTCGCGAACGATCACCGTGACGGCAACTGATGTCTCGGGTCGCAGCGTGACTGAGAGCGTCGTCGTGAACGTCGACCAGACCGATCCGGTTGTGGCGTTCGCCTCGCCCGCCGACAACTCGTGGAGCCAGAGTTCGTCGGTCGCGACAACATTCGGCGTGACCGAGGCCAATGTCGCCAGCGTCGAATGCCAGGTCGATTCGGCGTCGCCGGTTTCCTGCGACTCGCAAACAGGATTCACTTTCGCAGGTCTTGCCGAGGGTGATCGGGTCCTGAAGGTCTTGGTCACCGACCTGGCTGGCAACTCAGCCGAGGCAACACGGACGGTGAGAATCGACACGATCGATCCTGCGTTGTCGATCAGCTCCCCGCTTGCCGGCGCCTGGCTTGACTCGGGCAGCGTGCCAGTGAGTTTCTCTGCCAGCGACACGAACCCGCTGACATTGGCCTGCGAGATCACCGACCAGAGCGCGGTGCCATGCGAGGCCGGATCGTCACACACTTTCCTCGGCGTGACTGACGGTGCGCGAACGATCACCGTGACTGCGACCGATCCTTCGGGTCGCAGCGTCACCGAGAACGTCGTAGTTAACGTCGACCAGACTGATCCGATCGTCGCCTTCGATTCGCCGGCCCACAACTCCTGGAGCCAGAGCGATTCGGTCGCCGCGACTTTCACGGTGGATGAGGCCAACGTCGCAAGTGTCGAATGCCAGGTCGATTCTGATGGCGCTGTGCCATGTGGCTCTGAGACCGAATTCACGTTCAGCGGCCTCGCGGACGGCGCTCGGGTGTTGAAGGTGCTTGTGATCGACGCGGCCGGCAACTCCGACGAGGCATCGATCACGGTGAACGTCGACACGATCGATCCTGCGTTGACGGTGACCGCGCCGACGGGCGGCGAGTGGATCACGTCGGGCACAGTCGATCTTGAGTTTTCTGCGACCGACGCGAACGCGCTCGAGTTCAGCTGTCAGCTCGACGCCGAGAGCCCGGTCGCCTGCACCAGCGCCACATCGCACAGCTTCACCGACGTTGCCGACGGCAACGACCGCACGGTGACCGTCACTGCAACTGACGCCTCTGGCCGCAGCGACACCGAGACGATCGCCTTCCAGGTGGACAAGACCGCGCCGGTGGTCAGCTTCACTTCTCCGGCAGACAACTCGTGGAGCCAGAGCAACTCTGTCGACACAACTTTCACGGTCACCGAGGCGAACGTCGCCAGCGTCACATGCCAGGTTGATTCGGACGCCGCAGTGCCGTGTGGGTCGGAGACCGGCTTCACGTTCGCTGGACTCGACGAAGGTGCTCGGGTCTTGAAGGTCTTGGTGACCGACCAGGCCGGCAACTTCGATGAGGCGTCGCTCACCGTGAACGTCGACACGATCGACCCGGCTCTGACGATCACCTCTCCGCTTGCCGGTGCCTGGCTTGATTCGGGCAGCGTCGACGTGAGTTTCTCCGCAACCGACGCGAACTCGCTCAGTTTGACTTGCGAGATCACCGGCCAGAGCGCGGTGCCGTGCGACTCCGGTGCTGACCACACTTTCAGCGGCGTGGCTGACGGCTCGCGGACGATCAGCGTCACGGCGACCGACCCTTCCGGTCGCAGCGTGACCGAAAACGTCGCCGTGAACGTCGACCAGACCGATCCGGTTGTTGCGTTCACCTCGCCCGCCAACAACTCCTGGAGCCAGAGCGCCTCCGTCGATTCGACCTTCACTGTCACCGAAGCCAACGTCGCCAGTGTGGAGTGCCAGGTCGACTCGGACGCCGCTGAGCCGTGTGGTTCAGAAACTGAATTCACGTTCAACGTCCTCGCCGACGGCGCGCGCGTGTTGAAGGTGCTCGTGACCGACCAGGCCGGCAACTCGGCTGAAGTGTCGCTGACGGTGAACGTTGACACGATCGACCCAGTTCTGTCAATCAGCTCGCCGGCCGCCGGAGCCTGGCTTGATTCGAGCAGCGTCGGCGTGAGCTTCTCCGCAACCGACGCGAACTCGCTCAGTTTGACTTGCCAGATCTCCGGCCAGAGTGCGCTGCCGTGCGACTCCGGTTCTGGCCACACCTTCACCGGTGTCGGCGATGGCTCGCGGACGATCACCGTGACGGCGACCGATCCTTCTGGGCGCAGCGTGACCGACAGCGTCGCGGTGAGCGTCGACAACTCGGAGCCAGAGGTTGCGTTTACCTCGCCCGCCAACAATTCATGGAGCCAGAGCGCATCCGTCACCACGACTTTCGCCGTGACCGAGGTCAACGTCTCCAGCGTCACCTGCCAAGTGGATTCGGCGACACCGATCGCATGCGGTTCGCAGACTGGATTCACGTTTACCGATCTGGCTGACGGATCGCGAACCTTGAAGGTTTCGGTGACTGACGAAGCCGGCAACTCCACGCAGGCAACGCGGACGGTGCGAGTCGACACGATTGATCCAACTCTCTCGATCACCAGTCCGACTGATGGTTTCTTCGCCGACGACACGACCACGGCGACTGCGTTCACCGCAGCGGACACAAACGGAGTCACCACGTCTTGCAAGCTCGACGATGGCGCGTTCGCCGCATGCACGAGTCCTGCCAGCCAAACCGGTCTGTCGCAAGGCAATCACACGGTGACTGTCCGCGCCACCGATCCATCGGGCCGGTCCATTGAGGACGACGTCACCTTCACCGTGGACACAGTCGACCCAGCAGTCGCGATTTCGTACCCACACGACGACGACCATGAATACGTCAACAACGAAACGAACCCCGACGCCCTATACAGCGCGACCGACGTGAACATTGATCAGATCGTTTGCAAGATCAACGACGTGGAAGTCGACGACAACTGCAGCCCCTCGAGTTTTGACATCTCGACCTTGCCCGATGGTCAGCACACGTTCAGGGTCGAAGCCACCGACCGCGCCGGAAATCACTTCGGCGTGGAGTCCACCTTCGTTGTCGACACGATCGACCCGACGGTTGCGATCAGCTCACCGGTCGCGGGCAGCTTCATCGCCCAGAAGAGCATCAGCAAAGCTTTCACCACCGACGACACGCATCCGGACTCGGTGGACTGTCGCCTCGATGGCGGTGCATACGAACCGTGCACGAATCCGCGTACATATGGCGGCCTCGGCGAAGGCGCGCACACTGCGTTCGTTCGTGCCCGCGACCTCGCCGGAAACGAGACGGTCCGAAGCGTTCAATTCGTGATCGACACGATCAAACCGGCGGTATCGATCGGTTCGCCGGCGAATGGTCAGACTTTGTTCGGCTCGTCGGTTGGCGTGACCTTCGGAGCGGCCGACGCAACTGCGGTGCGCTACGAATGCAGCGCAAACGACGGCGCGTTCGTGCCCTGCGTAAGCCCCTTCTCGATCAGCGGGCTCGACGACGGCGTGCACACATCGACAGTTCGCGCGATCGACCAAGCCGGCAACAGCAGCGCAAACGGCGTGCAGTTCGCGGTCGATTTGACGTCACCGGACACCGCCGAAAAGTTTGGCGTCGCCAAACCGAAGGGCCGGACTCCGCGCAAGCTGACCAGGCGGAGCAAGTTGATCTTCCGCGACGAGTTCAGTGGCAATGCGCTGAACCGTCGAAAGTGGTCGAATCTACGCGGGACCCTGAAGTTTCCGTACACATCCGCATATAACGCCAAAAAGGAATCTGCGAGCTACGCACGCGAAAACGCGAACGTGCAGAACGGCAAAGCGGTGCTCACGCTCAAGCGCAAGCCGTCGAGCACGGACCGGAGAAATCCCTACACCTCCGGCATGATCCACAGCGGCAATCACTTCAGCTTCCGCCACGGATACGTGGAGGCACGCGTGAAGGTTCCGTCGTGCAGTGGTTGCTGGCCTGCATTCTGGATGCTGAACGCTCCAGTCGATGAGGAGTGGCCACCCGAGATCGACATCTTTGAGTTCTTCAACACCCGCAAGGACAAGCGTCCGAAGTTCAACGTGCACTGGAAGGCCGGTAAGCGCAACAGACAGTGGGGATCGAAGAAGTACGGCGCCAAGCGACGCAATTACACGAAGGGTTGGCACACCTACGGTCTCGCCTGGAACAAACGACGCGCGCAGGTGTTCGTCGACGGTCGCCCCGGTCCGATCTACAAGACCGGCCGCAACCTACCCAAGAAGGCCAACTACCTGATCTTCAACCTCGCGCTGCAGAAGGGCTTCAAGCCGCGCGGAGAGAATCGGATGTACATCGATTACGTGCGTGTGTGGAAGTAGCGCGGCCTGAGGTGGTCCGCGCACCGCGGACCTTGACCCGACCGGGCGTTGCTACGCCAGCGCCGACTCGTTGAGAAACTCGTAGAGCGGGAACTTCTCAGCCAACGTAGTAACTCGCGCACGCAGTTCGTCGCGCTTCGCGGGGTTCCAATCCTCGGCAGCCAACGCGGTTGCGATGATCTCGCCGACTTCGGTGAAGTCCTCGTCCTGGAATCCACGCGTCGCCAGCGCCGGCGTTCCTATCCGCAGGCCACTGCTGACGGCCGGAGGGAGCGGGTCGAACGGGATCGAGTTGCGGTTGACGGTGATGTCGATCTCATGCAGACGATCCTCGGCCTCCTGGCCGTTGAGACCAGAGCCCTGCAGGTCTGCGAGCACGAGGTGAACGTCGGTGCCGCCGGTCAGAACGTTCACACCCTGCGCGAGCATCTGATCGGCCAGGATTGACGCGCCGCGGCGGGTGCGCTGTTGGCGTTCCTTGAATTGCTCGGACGCGGCGATCTTGAATGCCACTGCCTTTCCCGCGATGATGTGCATCAGCGGACCACCCTGTTGCCCTGGGAACACCGCCGAGTTGAGCGCCTTGCCGTGCTCCTCCTTGGCGAGGATCATGCCGCTGCGACCGCCGCCGATCGTCTTGTGGATCGTCGTCGTGACGACATCGGCATGCGGCACAGGGTTGGGGTGTTCTCCGGCGGCCACGAGCCCAGCGAAGTGGGCCATGTCGACCATCAGCAACGCGCCAACCTCGTCGGCGATCGCGCGGAAGGCCTCAAAGTCGAGTTGGCGGGGGTAGGCGCTCCAACCGGCAACGATCAGCCTGGGTTTGCGTTCGCGGGCGATCTGTGCGACGTCTTCCATGTGGATCAGACAGTCCTCTTGCCGCACGCCGTAGGCGGCGATGTCGTAGAGGCGACCGGACACGTTGATCTTCATCCCGTGGCTGAGGTGACCGCCGTGCGCCAGTTCAAGCCCGAGCAATGTCTCGCCGGGCTTGAGCAGCGCGTGGTAAACGGCAGTGTTTGCTTGCGCGCCGGAGTGCGGCTGGACGTTGGCGTACTCGGCGCCAAAGAGATCCTTGGCGCGGTCGATCGCGAGCTGTTCGGCAACATCAACGTGCTCGCAGCCGCCGTAGTAGCGCTTGCCGGGGTAACCCTCCGCGTACTTGTTGGTCAGCACCGAACCCTGGGCCTCAAGCACCGCTCGCGGCACGAAGTTCTCGCTGGCAATCATCTCCAGCGTGTCCTGTTGGCGGCCGAGTTCACTCTTCAGAACTTCGGCGATCGCCGGGTCGACCTCTTCGAGCGGGCGATTGAAGTAGTCGTCGGGTAGTTCGGCCATGGCGCTGGGGATCTCCTGTGGTGCTGGTGGGGCTGAAAAATTCAGTCGGGTTCGGTCAAGGCCTGGGCACTGTGGCGTTCGATCGCGGTGATCTTCTCTACGCGGCGCTCGTGCCGTCCGCCCTCGAAATCAGTGCTGAGAAATCGGTCAACGATCTTCAACGCCGTGTCGGCGTCGGTCGTACGCTCGCCAAGCGTGAGCACATTGGCGTTGTTGTGGCGACGACTCAGCTCTGCCTCGTCCGGGTCGTGCGCGTGGACGGCGCGCACGCCGTCGACCTTGTTGGCTGCGATCGAAACGCCGACGCCACTCCCGCATACGAGCACGCCTTTGTCGGCTGCGCCGGAAGCGACTTCACGAGACGCAGGCTCGGCGAAATCCGGATAGTCGACCGACTCCTCAGATGTCGTGCCGAAGTCTTCGATCTCATGGCCCTGCTCGCGCAACGCAGCGGCAATTTGCTCCTTCAGAGCAAATCCAGCGTGGTCGGATGCAAGCGAGATCTTCACCGTTTCACCGTAGCAATCCGGCTAGCGGCCACGGCGCGGCCGCGAGCTACGCCGCGTGCGTCAAGCGGGGCTGCGAATCGCCGGACGACTCGCCCGACTCAGTCGCATCAGATACGCGGCCGGCAAATTCGTCGCGTTCGTAGCAGCGGATGCCCGTGCCCATTTCGTTCTGGAGATTGCGCAGGGCGAGCCTTGCGTTGTCGACTACGTGCGTGGGATCGACTGTGTCCTCGTCGAACGCGGCGATGCCAACGGACAGCGTCATCGGTCGCGTGACGTGCGCGTACTCGCTGTGCCCGCAGCTCTGGAAGAAGAATCGCTCGCACGCTCGCTCGCAACCAATCACGGCACCTTTGGCCAACGTGTCAACCAGCAACACCGCGACTTGGCGCTCCCCGATCCGACCGAGCGAGTCGGTCTTGCGGATCGATTCGCCTAGCGACTCGGCAAGCAATTTCAATCCATTTACCTGGTCCTCGTCGGACAGCAACGCGAAGCCGTCGATCTCGAAGATGGCCACCGAATAGCGGACGTTGGTGCGCTTGGTGCGCGAATGCTCGGCCGCGAGGCGTTCCTGAAAGAGACGCTCGTTCGGCAGGCCGGTGACGATGTCCACACGCTGCTCCTCGGCGAAGCGCTTGAACACCTCGGACTCCCTCGATTGCCGGGCCAGCCCGGTGGCAAGCAACAGCATTCCAAAGGTGAGCGCGATCAGGAGCGGCGCCACGCTGTCGAGTGGTATCGACAAACCTGCGCCCACGGCGACCAGCAGGCTCGTTCGAACGAACATCGAGCTTGAGCGCGCATAGCTGTCAGAACCGGCGTTTCGGGACTGCGAGATGCCGACGAGCACCGGAACGAGTGCAGTGGCCAGGACCACGTAAATGAGTGCTGTTTCTTCCATCTGAGGTGACGCGCGGACCGCATCGATTCGCGCACTGTGTACTTATCGGTAAGTCGGCGGGTTCCTCAAGCTCGCAAGCGAACGTGCCGCGCCGCTCTGGCTAATCGGACGGCGGAAAACCGATCAGCTCGGTCAGACGACCCGAAATGCGCGGCTGTTCGGCGCGGAGGAGCCGCCAGCGACCGTCTGACAACTCGGAGACGTCGGCCACCGTCGAGGCGTATCCCAGCAATGGCCCTCCGTCGAGCGCGAGATCGACGCCCGCGACTATCGACGGATCGATGTCTTCGAGCGCGGTCGGATGCGCCCCACCGCTGAGGTTTGCGCTCGTCTGCATCACGCATGCATCGACCGCTGAGAGCGGCTCGAGGTACCCCTCCAGTTTCGGAACGCGCAGACCGAGCTTTTCGGGCGTCGAGGCGCACGCTGCGGCGTATCTGTGGTGGGGATTGGCCACGACCAGCGTGAACGGCCCCGGCAACAGCTGTTCGGCGAGCACGCGGACCGCGGGATCGAGTTCATCGCCGATTTCCCGGAGCAGCCGATCGAGACTGAAGAACATCACTGCGGACGGCTTCACCGACGGGCGGCCTTTCAGTGCATAGATGCGGTCTGCCGCGGATTGATCGTCGGGATCACAGGCGATCCCGTAGAGCGTGTCGGTGGGGAAGATCGCGATTCCGCCGCCGCGGATCGTCTGCTCGAATTTTCTCACGCCTGCTTGATCGAGCTTGGTCACCGCTTCGTCCTCCCCGTCACCACGCGGCCATGGCCGGCGAGGTCGTTGTGAACCTCCGTGTCGAAAAAACCGTGCCGCTCAAGGATCGCGGCGGTCGCGCCCGCCTGGTCGGCACCGATCTCAAGGGCGATCTGACCGCCGGGCTTCAATCGCGATGGCGCCTGGGCCGCCAACCTGCGCACAAGATCCAGACCGTCAGCGCCGCCGTCGAGCGCTAGTGCGGGTTCGTACTGCGTGATTTCCGGCTCAAGCTCG
>CAKZMQ010000020.1 GCA_937128795.1 uncultured Solirubrobacterales bacterium
GCTTTCCATGTCACCGGGCTCAATCTGCGGGGCGACGAAATAGCGGGGGGTGATTTGGCGAATATCCATGGGGCGATTTAAGCAGATGCAGCGGCCCTGTCCAGCACCGCCGAAGCGGGCCGGTCAAACCCATCGATCAGCCCAGCGAAATCCCGAGGATTACCAGCATCAGACCGATCACGGACAGAAACAGCGCCCCCATGTTCAGCGCCATCGGAAACCTCGCCACCAGTCGCCCAAAGCGGATGCTTCTGCTTGCGGCGATCATCTCTATCGCCTCGCTGGTCGCGAGCTCCGGCCTGCCCGAGCGACTCGCCTCGCAGGGTTTTCAGGACCGCGGCGCAGAGTCACAAAAGGCCGTCGACGAGATCGCGGCTGCGGCAAAGATCGACGCAAACGCGTCGGTGATCGCCTTGGTCAGCGTGCCCGACGGTGGCAAAATCGATTCAAAGGACGGCCGCGAGGCCGTCGCTGATGCCGCGAAAATGCTCGCCGCGGACGAGGACATCGCGTCCGTCAGCACACCCTTCGACGACGAAGTTCCAGCGGCTGCCGCCAAGCAGCTGACGTCGCTCGACGGCGATTCGGCGCTCGTAATTGCGGCGCCCAAGCCCGATAAATCCGAGGGCAAGGTCGGTGAACGGCTGGTCGAACTTTTCGAAGAGGACGAAAACGTCTTGCTCGGCGGTGGCGTGATCGCGCAGCACTACGTCAGCACCACGGTCGAGAAGGACCTTCAGCGCTCCGAACTGATCGCCTTCCCGTTGCTTTTCCTAATCTCACTTTTTGTCTTTCGCGGATTGATCGCCGCTGCGCTTCCGCTGCTGATCGGCGGGATCACAATCCCGTTGACGTTCGCGCTGATCGGCGTCTACAACGAGATGACGAGCCTCTCGATCTTTGCGCTCAACCTGACGACTGGATTGGGGCTCGGTCTTGCGATCGACTACTCGTTGTTGATCGTCACGAGATTCAGAGAGGAGCTCGCGGCGGGGCTCGAAAAGGGCGCCGCGGTCAAGCGGACGGTGGCCACCGCCGGGCGCACAGTGACGTTCAGCGCCTTCACGGTCGCCGGATCGGCCTTTGCGCTGGTGATTTTTCCGCTCAAGTTCTTGTATTCGATGGCGCTCGCGGGCGCAACCGTCGCCCTGGCCTCGGCGGCAGTCGCGCTGCTGATCCTGCCCGCCGTGCTCTACCTGCTTGGCGATCGCATCAATAAATTCTCGGTCTCGCGTACGACCGCCGAACAGAGCACCGAGCGCTGGTACGGCCTGGCAAAGGGCGTGATGAAGCGACCGGTGATGATCACGCTGCTGACTACCGCGATCATCCTGGTCTGCGCGTTGCCGCTGAAGGACATCAGTTTCACCTCCGTTGACGCGACGGTTCTGCCGGAAACCAACTCTGCATACATC
Source organism: uncultured Solirubrobacterales bacterium (assembly GCA_937128795.1). Classification (GTDB taxonomy): domain Bacteria; phylum Actinomycetota; class Thermoleophilia; order Solirubrobacterales; family JACPNS01; genus JACPNS01. The sequence continues at coordinate 1,416 of CAKZMQ010000020.1, forward strand.
GTCGCCGACGCGACCACCAACGACTATCCCAAGAGCGGTGCCAACAGCTCGATGTTCGTGATCGCCGAGGCCGGCGAGGACGAAGCCGCGAAGGTGACCAAGCTCAGCGAACAGATCGCCGACGTCGCCGGCGTCGAATCGACCCAGCCGCCGCAATACATCGGCGGCGATCGCTGGCAGATCAATGCCTTTCCCGAAGGCCTGCGCTATTCCGAGACTGCGACAGATGCGGTCGAGGCCACGCGAGCGCTCGACACCGATCTGACCGTGTGGGTCGGCGGTGAGACCGCCGTGTTCGTCGACCAGCGCGCGGCGATCATCGAGCGCGTGCCACTGGCGCTGCTGCTGATCGGGCTGATCACATTCATCGTTCTGTTCCTGATGACCGGTTCGGTCGTGCTGCCGATCAAGACCTTCATCATGAACGTCTTCACGCTGGCGGCGACCTTCGGCATCTTGACGTTCATCTTCGGCCAGGACCGCCTCGAGGGCCTGCTCGACTACAACGGCCAGGGCGCGTTGGAGATGACGCAGCCGGTGTTGTTGTTCGCGCTGGCGTTCGGCCTCGCCACCGACTACGGCGTGTTCTTGCTCGGACGCATCAAAGAGATCCACGACCAGGGCGTCGAGAGCAACGAAGCCGTCGCTCTGGGAGTGGCGCGAACGGGCCGCGTGATCACTTCGGCGGCGCTGCTGTTCTGCGTCGCGATCGGTGCCTTCAGCCTTTCGAGCATTGTCTTCATCAAGGAACTCGGCATCGGCACGGCGCTGGCCGTCGCGATCGACGCGACGATCATCCGCGCGCTGCTGGTGCCTGCCCTGATGGTCTTGCTGGGCGACTACAACTGGTGGGCTCCGCGCTGGATGAAACGTCTGCACGCGCGAATCGGCCTCAGCGAAGGGCCATCGGCCCCCGCGCCGGCAACGGCCGGCTAGGCACGAAGCGGCTTACGCCGCCGCTCAGCAGCACACAGAAATTCTCAGCCAACTCCAAGCTTCTGCCAAGCGCATTCCAAGTCGCTTGGCCGAACCTGCCTCTATTGGACAGCACCAAAAGGCCCTGCGCCAACCACCTGCGCTCGTAGAACGGGCGCCAAAACGATAGAGAGCAATGAGCACAGAACAGACACCAGACAGCGATCAACCGACCAAGTCAATCTCGATACGCCAGCCACAGCAGCGCACGATCAACGTGGTCGGCGCCGTCGTGATCGCCACCTTGGTTGCGATCGTCATCGCCCAGGCGACTGGCAACGACACCGCCCTGACATCGAGTCAACAACGGCTCGGCGGTCCTCCGAACGGGCAGTTCCAGCCGCCTGGCGGCGCTGCCGGGATGGGCAAAGGCGGAATGGGCAACGGCGAAATGCCGCGGGGCAAGGGCCGCGGCGGCCCGCCTCCAGGCGTCAACGGACCTCCCGGCGCGCGTGACGGCAACGGCCCCCGCCACCACGAACGGGGCGACAGCGAGGGCGAGAACCGCGACGGCGACGAGAACAAGAAGGGCAACCAGGACGACTCTGGCAGCGAGAGGAACCAAGGCAATCAAAGCAACGACGCTACGCCGCAGTCGAGAGCTTCATGACTCGGCGAGCTGCATTCGGCCATCGTGGCTTCGAGCGGATGGGTACGCGCATCGACCTCTGGGTCGGTGGCGTGCCCACTGCGCCCGGTCGTTAGTCGCGGTCAGCCGACGGCGGCGGCCTGCGGCACGGCGGAGTTGGTCTCGCCATCCCACGCTGCCTGGCCGACCGATTCCGGCACACCGACGCCGTCGATCACCGTCAGCAACGCGTCCACCACCTGCGGATCAAATTGAGTGCCGGCGTTTCTGAGCAATTCGGAACGCGCCTCTTCGAGTCCAATCGACTTTCGGTACGGGCGATCGGTGATCATCGCGTGGAACGCGTCGCAGACCAAGACGATTCGGCTCGCCAGCGGGATGTCCTCGCCACTGACTCCGTCGGGATAACCGGCCCCGTCCCAGCGTTCATGTTCGTGACGAATCGCCTTGGCAACCGGTGCAAAGCCCGGTACCGGTGCAACGATCCGCTCGCCGATCTCTGGGTGCTTCTTCATGAACTCCCACTCATAGTCATCCAGACCAGAGCGCTTGTTGAGAATTTCGTTCGGTATTCCGATCTTTCCGATGTCGTGGAGCAGCGCAACGTCGGCCAAGATGGTTCGCTCGTCGTCGTTGATGCGCAGCTCATCGCCGACGGCCATCGCAAGGTCCACGGTTTCTTCGGAGTGATCGGCCGTGTAGCCGTCGCGCTCCTGAAGCGCTACGAGCAGCGACGAGATCGTCGACTCGAAGCGACCGCGTTTGCGGTCCATGCGGTTCGACTCGGACCCGAGGTATCCAGTCGTCAACACCAGCCCGAGAAAGATCGGGGCGGTCGTGACGATTCGGGCGAGGGCGTCGTCTCCACCGACGACCAGTGGCGTGACGACAAAGCCAATTGTGTAGAGCGTCGTGCAGCTGATTGCCACCACGCGATCGGTCCAGAAGAACACCGCGGTGAACATCGCCGGCATCAGCAGGAAAAAGCCAGCGCTGATCTGCTCAAAGTGGATCGAAAGGCCGACCTGTACGGCAGTGCCGATCAGCAACGGCAGCACGAACATCCGCTTCGGCACATTCATGCTCCCGATCATTAGTCCCACCGCAGCCATTACGGCGCAGACGAAGGCCGCCGCGTAGGCGTAGTAGTCGAACTCGCCAAGCAGCCCAGCCCAGAGAAAGATGAAAACGACTACAGCCGCGTAGAGAACCGCCATCGCGGCGCTCATCAAGCGGTGCTCGGCCTGGGCCTCCTCGGCCTCGCGCCGCTGCGTGGTGGGAAGACCTACGTAGTTGACACTCATAGCGAAGCCGTCCTTTGGCTGAAGCTTCCGGCCTGTCCGCGACCGGCGATCCGGAGCGGCGTCGGCTCACGTACAAACTGGCCCGGCATTTCTCCCTCGCCAGAGCCACCACCCTGTTGGTTGCCGATCTGCGGCGTGTCTGTGCTTTTGACGGTGTTGGCCGCCTCGCGATCACGCGCGTCGAGTGCACGCATCAATGCGTCGACGACCTGCGGATCGAACTGGGTTCCGGCGCCCATCGCCAATTGCTGGCGCGCGTCCTTTTCACTCATCGCCTCGCGGTACGGACGGGCCGAAGTCATCGCGTGGTAGGCGTCGCAGGCAAGCACGACGCGACTGGCAACGGGGATCTCCTCGCCCTTGAGCCCGTCCGGGTAGCCCTTTCCGTCCCAGCGTTCGTGCTCGTGCCGAACGGCGTTGGCGACGATTTCGAAGCCGGGCACTTCGTTGAGGATGCGCTCGCCGATCACCGGGTGCCGGCGCATGACCTCCCATTCGGCCTCGTTGAGCGACGATGGTTTGTCGAGAATTTCGTTCGGGATGCCGATTTTGCCGATGTCGTGAAGCAGGGCGACGTCGGCCGTGTGAAGCTGTTCCTTCGAGTCGAGGCCGATGTCCTCAGCAACGGCCATGACCAGCGAGAGCACCTCGGACGAGTGCTCCGCCGTGTAGTCCTCACGGGCGTCGAGCGCCATCAGCAAGGCCGTGATCGTTCCGCGGAATCTCGCCTGCTCGACGCTCGAGCTGCGGAAGCGATTGAACAGCGCGCCCAACACGATGCTGCTGCCGACCAGCAGTGGCAGGGTCGTGACGGCTTCGATTAGCGCCGCCTGACTTCCCCAGATCGCGGGCACCAGCACGTAGAGCGCCGCGAGCGGCGGCATGATCGACCACTTGACCAGCGGGTCGTCCCAGAAAAACACCATCACCACTGCGGCCGGAAAAAAGAAGAACGACATGCCGACGGCCACGCCGTCGCCGATTGCGATAAGTGCCACCGAGGTCAGCCCCATCATCACCGGCGGCACGATCCAGCGCGGCGACACCTCGTTCCACTCGGCGATCAGAACCCAGGCCGTTGCGATGGCGACGAGGGTCACTGCTGCGACGTCGGTCCAGTCGGGTGGATTGAACGCGAGCGAGTACATGATCTCGATCGCTCCACCGAATGCCAAAAGCCCGATCGCGATCCGGCGCATCAATTCGCGATCTGCGAGCAGGCCGAATTCTTCGAGGCGGGAGTTTTCGGTGTTGGCTGAAGCGATTGGCATACGGAAGAAAGAATGGGTGAGCGGCCGAGCAATCGAGATATGCCCTTGGACGCCGAATACCACGGGGTTTATCGGGATTCTGGCCCTACACCTTGCGCCCCCATTAACCGACTGGACGAATGTTCGATACATAAACGCGTAGGAACTACCGCACAGGCGGTACAAAATCCGCAAATTCCGTGTTTTCAGTCCTTCTGCGGTTGCCCATAATCTGGACGTTCGCAACCGGGATTGCACCCTGTCCAGTGGCATCGGACCGCTTGCCCACACCACTCGGGTGATAACTGGCCCGATAACCTCCCGCGCGATGGCGAGCGAAAGCGTCAAATACTCCGTTGAGGACCGCGTCGCGACGCTCACACTGGATGACGGCGGTCCGAATGCCCTCAGAACAGAGATCTTCGAGGCGTTCACCGAGGCGCTCGACGAAGCCGAGGCCAGCAGCGACGTTGGCGCGGTTGTGATCGCCGGCCGCGAGGGATTCTTTTCGGCCGGGATGGATCTGAAATGGATGCGTTCGATCGACCGCGACGAACTGGGCACGATCGGACCGAACATGGCCGCGCTCGCGAAGCGGATTTTCGTATTCCCGAAACCCGTGATCGCTGCCGTCAATGGTCACGCGATTGCCGGCGGCGCGATCATCCTGCTGGCGTGCGATCGCTCGGTCGGCGCGGAAGGTGACTACAAGGTCGGTCTGAACGAAGTCGGAATCGGCATACCTTTCGGTGGCTTCGCGATGAAGCTGGCGCAGACGCACCTTGTGCCTGCGGCGTTTGGCTCCGGGCTTTTGCACGGCGAAGTCTTCAATCCCGATCGTGCACGGGAGATCGGCTACCTCGACGAGGTTGTGCCGGTCGATCAGCTGATGCCGCGGGTAAAGGAAATCGCCGAACGGGCGGCGGCGTTGAACGAGTTCGCCTATCGCGCGACCAAACTCGGCATGCGGACGGATCTCGCCGACGAAATTCAGGAACAGATCGACAGCGGCGTGCTGGTTCCACTGTTCCAGGCATTCGCAGACCTGCGCGAGAGCCAGAGCGCCTGAACCCGGATCGACCCGCTCGAGCGGGCCGATCTCGTAAAGATCTGCGTCCGGATCGACGCTTAGAGTCGCTCTGCAACTAGCGGCAGCGCGCCGACCCCGAAACGGAGATTTTTTCACCATGGAACCCAGCAGCGTCAAGGCGCCCGAAGCGACCACCGCTTCCGCGCCCGCCGCCTCAACGACACTGGTCGAACCCGCCGCAGAGCCTGCTGCGATCCTCAAGACCGCCGAACACCGCTTGCTCACCGAGCGCGGCCGCATCACGAAGGACGAGGCGCTCGAAATTCAGCAGCTGCCCGATGATCAGCTCGGCCACCTCGCGGATCTGGCGCACCGCGTGCGGTTGGACTATTGCGGTGAGTCGGTCGAGGTCGAATCGATCATCTCCGGGAAGACCGGCGGCTGCCCGGAGGACTGCAATTTCTGTTCGCAGTCCTCGGTCTTCGGTTCGGAGGTCGCGCCGACCGGTTTCATCCCGCCCGAGCAGTTGCTGGCTGCCGCCGAAGCGACGGCCGAGACCGGTGCCACCGAGTTCTGCATCGTCTATGCCGTGCGCGGGCCGGACCGCCGTCTGATGGACCACGTACTCGAATGCACGAAGCTCGTGCATGAGAACGTCAAGGGCCTGGAAGTGGCCTGTTCGTTGGGCATTCTCACGCGCGATCAGGCGTATGAGCTCAAGGACGCCGGCGTGCACCGCTACAACCACAACCTCGAAGCTGCCAAGAGCTACTTCCCCGAGGTCTGCAGCACGCACACCTGGGAAGACCGGATGGAGACCTGTGAGCTCGTCCGCGAAACCGGAATGGAATTGTGCAGCGGCGGCATCATCGGTCTCGGAGAGTCGCGTGAGCAGCGGATCGAATTCGCATTCCAGCTGGCGGCGCTGGAGCCACACGAGGTGCCGATGAACTTTCTCAACCCGCGTCCCGGCACGCCGATGGAGGATCGCGACCTCGTCTCGCCGACCGAGGCGATCCGAACGATCGCGTTGTTCCGATTGATCATGCCGTCGACGGTGATTCGTTACGCGGGTGGCCGAGAGGTCACGCTCGGCGACCTGCAGGCGATGGGCATGAAGTCTGGCGTCAACGCGCTGATCACCGGCAACTACCTGACGACACTTGGCGACAACGTGGCGCGAGACCTCGGCATGCTCGAAGACCTGAAGATGCCGATCAAGGCCGTCAGCAAGGTCATCTAGTGGAGCGCGGTACGCATGCCATTTGAGCCCGGCCAGCTGACTCGCGAGAGCGAGCGGATCACTGTGCGCAGGCTGGAGCAGGCTCGCGAGGAACTGGATGCCGAGACGCGCTCTGGAGCGCTGGAGCCGGAGCGGCGCTGCCCCGATTGCAACGCGAAGTTGACCGTGCAGATCTTTCCGCATGGGTACGACTCGAAGTGCCTGCCGTGTGAGCGACGCGCTCGCTTCGACGGCGCGGATTCCTGAGCTCGTCCACGATTGCCGGCGTATCGGACTGCGGTCCGGACAGTCGATCGACCCTGCGATAATTCCGCACTATGCCTGACGTCCAGAACATGCCATCCGAGGAAGAGATCCGCGAATCCCTGCGGACCGTGATCGACCCAGAACTGCGTCGCTCGATCGTCGAGCTCGGCATGGTCCGCTCGGTCGACATCAAGGCCGACGGCGTGGTCGACATCGTCATCTCGCTGACCACTCCGGGCTGCCCGGTGCGCTCGCACTTTCAGCAGGCGGTCAGTGAATCCGCTGCGCGACTGGACGGCATCGAGGTCGTGAACGTCGGATTTGACGTACTCAGCGACGGCGAGAAAAATGATTTGAAGGCGAAGCTGGGTCGTGGAGCGCTGCCCGAGGGTGCGCTCGCCCAGGTCAGCAACGTGATCTGCGTTGGATCGGGCAAGGGCGGCGTCGGAAAATCGACGATGACTGCCAACCTGGCTGCAGCGCTGGCACTCGAGGGCCACAAGGTGGCCGTTGTCGATTGCGACGTCTACGGCTATTCGATCCCCCGCATGCTCGGCGTGCAGGAGCGGCCGCAGGTCAACTACAAGCAGAAGATCCTGCCGGTCGAAGCCGCTGGCGGACTGAAGGTGATGTCGATCGGATTCTTCATCGAGGAGAACGCCGCGGTCGTCTGGCGCGGCGCAATGTTGCACAAGGCGATCCAGCAATTTCTGGAGGACGTCGAGTGGGGCGAGCTCGACTACCTGTTGCTCGACCTCCCGCCTGGCACCGGCGACGTCTCGATGACGCTGGCGCAACTTCTGCCGCAAAGCAAGTTCGTGATCGTCACGACGCCGCAGCCGGCGGCTCAAACCGTTGCCAAGCGCAGCGCTGACATGTCGAAGAAGGTCAACATCGAAGTGATCGGTGTGATTGAGAACATGTCCGGCTTCACGACACCGGACGGCGAGCGATTCACGATATTTGGCGAGGGCGGCGGCCAGATGCTGGCCGACGAACTCGATGTGCCGCTTCTGGGCAAGGCGCCGATCTCCGAGCCGCTGCGAGTTCACGCCGACGAGGGCACACCGCTGGTCGTGGCCGACCCCGACGACCCCGCAGCCCAGGCAATCCGCAGCGCCGCCCGCGGCATCATCGCCCTGACCCCACAAGAACTGCCGCTCTTCCAGGAGGCCTCCGAGCCCCTCGGCTTCGAACTACCGGTCGTCGCGCAACACGCACCGGTCATCAAGACCAACGCCTGATCCGCCGCGCAAGGTCCGAGGTTGCAAGCCGGATTCGACTGGCGCGCAAGGTCCGAGGTTGCAAGCCGGATTCGACTGGCGATCGACGTGGCGTGAATCGGTGACCCTGATTGCAATGGGGTGTTTACGTCTAGGAGTCCCCCGGCGGGGGAGTCCTGGGCCATTTTGCCCCATCGAAATCACCCCCACCAATCAGCCCATTCCCTTTATTGGTGCGAAATCGAAAGTCAGCCCGCGCCCCGAATCAAACCCCAAACCAAACCAGCTTGCAACCTCGGACCTTGCAAGCAAACCAGCTTGCAACCTCGGACCTTGCAAGGGGCTTAGACCATGGTCATGCCGCCGGAGACGGAGATGGTCTGTCCGGTGACAAAGCCGGCGCCTTCGGACGCCAGGAATGCGACTACGGGTGCGATGTCAGAGGGGTGACCGAGTCGGCCCATCGGTACCGCTCCGCGCAGCGAGGCGACCATCTCTGCTGCGTCCTCGGCGTATTGGATGAGCTGGTCGAGCATCGGCGTCGCCGTCGGGCCGGGAGAAAGACAATTCACCGTCACGCCCTTGTCCATCACCTCACGCGCCATTGCCTTGACGAACGCGATCGTGCCGCCGTTGGCCGCGCTCATCAGTGATTGATTCGCCGTTCCGGCGCGACCGGCCTCGCCGGCGATGTGGACGATTCGACCGTATCCGCGATCGATCATCCCGCCGAGCACCGCATGGGTCACGCGGATGCCGCCAACGAGATTCGTGTCGATCATCTGGCGCCAGTAGGCCTCGTCGCTCTTGAGCAGGCTCTGAGCGTGGTTCCAGCCCGCGCTGTTGATCAGCACGTCGATCGGGCCGAGCCGTTGCTCAACCTCGCCGAGTGCGCGCGATACGGATGACTGCTCGGTGATGTTCAGGTCGACCCAGATCACTTCGCCACCGATCTGGGTGAGCTCGGTGGCCACTGCGGCCGCGCGCTGCGCATCGATGTCGCCGATTGCAACCGCGAGGCCGTTTCGCAGCAGCTCGGCGGCCACTTCCTGACCGATGCCGCCCGCGCCACCGGCGACGAGCGCGACGCGGCGATTGCCTGTTGGCGCGGGAGGTTGTGCGGATCCGATCGAATGGACAGTCATTTGGTGGTGCAAGCCTACCGCCGCCTCCAACGGGTACCCGAGCGACTAAATTTCGGTGTCCATGTCTTCAGTGATCCTCGACATCCAGCAGCTCAGCATGTTGCTCGAACTTGAGCCGCCCTTCGGTATCGAGGAGGTCCAGCAGGCCCGCAAGACGATGGCCAAGCGCTGGCACCCGGACATCGCGCCGCCGGGCAAACGCCAGACGCACGAAGACCACCTGAAAGTGCTCAACGAGGCTGCCGACGAGCTCGAATCGCTTTTGTCGACGATGCCCGCCGGATCGATCTCTGCCAATGCCCTACGTGCGAGCGCGGACGCGGCGCGCAAACGCCGCGCCGAAGAAGGCCGCCGCGCCTACGAGCAACAGCAGGCCGAGGCGGCGATGCGCGAGGACCGCGAGAAGCATGACCCCTTCCACTCGCAGCTTCCCGATCACTCGGTCGTATACCGCTACGCCCGCTGTAACGCCTACCCCGAGTGGGGCGTCGGCAGCATCCTCGGCATCTACTTCACCGGCGGCGGCGACAACATGCAGCAGTGGGCGCGTGTCGACTTCGAGGTCGGAGTGCGGACGATCCCTGCGGGCACACTTGACTTCGTTGAGTTCGGCAAACCGGACGACGCGCGCGAACGCGCGCGACGCTTCTTGATCAGCGCCGAGCACGCGATGGCAGAGGGCGACTACGGGCTCGCTGCCGAACGGTTGATCTACGCGCGCGACGCCGACTCCGGCGACCCGACGATTCACCGCCTGATGACGGTCGCCTTCTGGCAGGCCGGAAACATGGAAGCTGCGGCGCGCAGTGTTCGTTCCTGGGTACGCGTCGAGCCCGGTCGGCCTGCCCCACATCGGTACGCAGCGCGGCTCTACGAGGCGATGGGCCTCTACGAACTTGCAGCAGAGTCTGCCGAACGGGAGTGTGCCGCCAACCCGCGGGACGGTGCCGCATGGAGCCGCCTGGGCGGGCTGCGGCTGCGGTTGTTGCAGCCCGAAGCGGCGCGAGAGGCGCTGACCCGGGCGCGTCCGCTGCCGGACGTCACGGTCGACACACTGCTCGACCTATCGTTGGCCAATCATCTGCTCGGTGACCGCGCCGCATCGTTGGACGCCGTGCGCGTCGCATTGAAGCTCGACGACGGCAACGTCGACGTCTGGACCGCACTCGCCCACGCGCTCGACCGCACCGACGCAATAGCCGAGTGCATTGCGGCCTGTGAGAACGCGCTGACGCTCGGTGCGGATCCGGTCGAGATCGGCGAGCTGCGTTCCCGCAAGCTACGCGAGCAGCCGGCAGAGATCGACCGCGTCGCATAACGCGACGGGGCTCCCCCTACTTGCGCAGTATGACCTTGAGCTTGGACTTCTCGCCTGTTTCCCGGACGGTCGCGACGACGTAGTACCTGCCGCGCGGGAGTTTCTTGCGGCCCCACTTGCCGCCCCAGTCGAGCATCCAGTTTCCTGGCGTGGCAGCCAGCGTGCGCGATCCGCGCAACTTCAGACTGCAGCGCTTGACTCGTTTGCGTTTCTTCGGCTTCTTCGAGACGCACCTGCGGCCGGACTTGAAGCCCTTTTTGATCGCGTACAGCTGCAGCTTGACGTGAAGGTTCCCGTCAACAGTCGCTGTCAGTCGGGTCTTGGCCCCGACGACGCCGAACCTGAACGGTTTGTTCGTGCGCTTGAATTTCGGCGTTCCCTTGCGAGCGAATTTGATCGTCGGATCGACGTACGTCGGCTGCGCAGGCGGTGGCGGCGGACTGTAAACGGCCTGCGCCTGCTTGGTGCTTGTGTTGTCGGAGCCGTCGGTGCAACTCACCGTGATCGTGTTGACGCCGACCGCCAGGCTCACGCGCGTGCCGTTGGCAGGCGTGCAGTTGGCCGGTTCGCCGGAATCATCGGCGACTGAGTATTGGAGCACGACGACGCTCGACGCAGTTGCACTGCCGTGCACTGGGCTGGCGATCGAGATGGCCGGCGGAGTGCCGTCAAACTGCGTGACCGTCACGGACGCGATCGAAACGCCGCCGACATCGTCGGTGCAGGTGACGGTGATCGTGTTCGCACCCGGCGAAAGGGCGATCATGCTGCCGCTGGTTTTGTCGCAATCCGGCGCCAAACCTGAGTTGTCGGTGGCGCTGAAGACGAGTGGTGTCTGCGTCGCGGCGATCGTCGCGCCGTTGGCGGGTGAACTGATCGTCAGTACCGGCGGAGGATCGGTCGCGCGCGTGATCGTGACCGACGCCGAGCCAGTGTTGCTCGACGCATCGGTGCATTGGACGGTCAGCGTGTTGGATCCAAGTGTGAGCGCCTGCATCGAGCCGGAACTCACGTTGCAGGTCGGGCTGCTGCCGCTGTCGTTGTCGACGACCGTGTAGACAAGCGCAATTGCGGGTGCGACAGTGGTGATTCCGTTGGTCGGTGAAGTGATCGTGATCACCGGTGCCACCAAATCGACACGGGTCACGCTGACCGACGCTGCAGTGCTGTTGCTCGATCCATCGGTGCAGGTGACGGTGATCGTGTTCGCCCCGACCGCGAGTGCGTGGCTGGCGCCGCTCGTGCTGTTGCACGTCGGTGCGACGCCGGAGTTGTCGGTCGCGGTGAACGTCACTGCCACAGAGGCAGCGGTCGTGCTGCTGCCATCGGTCGGTGCTGTGATCGTCACGACCGGCGCCTG
>CAKZMQ010000021.1 GCA_937128795.1 uncultured Solirubrobacterales bacterium
AATCTCCGGCAGCCGGCGCGCGCTCCGCGCCTTCGACGAGATCTACGTCGAGCTGAAGATGCTGCTGCGTATGGTCGGCACCTCCTTCACCACCCTGGAGCACACCGCGGCGACCCACGACCTGCTGCTGGAGGCGATCGTGGCCGGCGACGGCGCGGCGGCGGAGCGGGCCATGCAGAAGCACATCGACGATGCGCACGTGGAAGTCGGCGCACAGTTCGAATCGACACCCAAGTAGACGCGACAGCGACGAGGCCAGGCATGCGATACAAGATCTCGGTGGATACGGGCGGGACCTTCACGGACGTCGTGGTGCAGGACGATCGCGGGCGCGTGGTGATCGGCATTCTGACCGATATGTTTGGCTGGCATCTCGCACTTGGTGCGATGGGCGCACTTGGTTTGCTCGCCGCCCTTGGATTTGTCATCCTGTTGCCTGCATCGCGTAATTTCGTGCGCCGCCCCGGCTTTCAATTGTCCTATCATGTCCGGGCGTGGGAAGGGCATCTGCGCCATCCCGGCCTGCCATTCGTGTTCCTGATCGGGGCATTTGCGATGGGCTGTTTTGTGACGGTCTATAATTATGCCGGGTTCCGTTTATCCGCGGCCCCCTATGACCTGAGCCAGGGGCAGATAAGTCTGATCTTTGTGGTTTATCTTTGCGGGATGGTGACGTCTTCCATTGCCGGTGCCATGTCCGACCGGATCGGCCGGGGGCCGGTTTTGCTGTGTCGGCGTACGCCTTGTGCGACGCAGGGCATGACTACCGACATGGCGATGCCACCGATCGAAAAGTTCGGCAGCGAGGAGATCAAGGACAAGTACCTGCGCGGCGCGATCGCCGGCGACCTGATCCTCTCGCTCGGCATCACCGAGCCCGACGCCGGCTCCGACGTTGCGGCGATCAAGACTCGCGCGGTTCGCGACGGCGACAACTACATCATCAACGGCTCGAAGGTTTTCATCACCAACGGCATCCGTGCCGACCTGATCGTGCTCGTCACCAAGACCGATGATTCGACCGGCTATGACGGTTTCAGCCTCTTCCTTGTCGAAACCGACACGCCGGGATTTGCCGTATCGCGCAAGCTCGAGAAGCTTGGTATGCACGCCAGCGACACCGCCGAGCTGTCATTCACAGACATGGTCGTACCCGCGGGCAACATGCTCGGCGAAGAGGGCAAGGGTTTCTACAACATCATGTGGGAGCTGCAGGGCGAGCGGCTGGTCGCCGCCTGCGGTGCTGTGGCGGGTGCTCAGCGCGTTCTCGAGATGACGATGGAATACGCCCGCGAGCGTCAGGCTTTCGGTCGCCCGATTGGCAAGTTCCAGGCGATCCGCCACAAGATCGCCGCGATGAGCACGAAGATCGAGGCGGCGCGTCAGTTCAACTACTACGTGGCGTGGCTCGTCGACCGCGGCGAGTACCCCGTCCGCGAAATCTCACAGGCAAAGCTGTTCTCGACCCAAGTCGCCTGCGAAGTCACCGATGAGTGCCTGCAGATCCACGGCGGCTGGGGCTACATGAAGGAGTACGGCATCGAGCGCGCATGGCGCGACATGCGCCTGAACCGCATTGGCGCTGGCACCGACGAAGTGATGCTCGACGTGATCGGGCGTTCGTACGGGTTCTAGATCCGAGCCCGATGAACGTGAAAACGCACGACCGTGCGGGTATGCTCCCGCGCTGGAATTTTGGTTGATTCATCTATCCCCAATCCGTATAGAAAGAGACCCACCACAATGAGTGAACTCCTGATCCCGAAGGTGCTCGAGGGCAAGTCCGCAATCGTCACCGGTTCGGCACGAGGCATCGGCCGTGCGACCGCCGAAATGCTCGCCGCCGCTGGCGCCAACGTTCTGATCACAGACCTCGATGGCGACGTCGCAGAACAAACCGCCAAGGAAATCGGCGGCAACACAGCTGCCATCGGTGGCGACATCACCGCCGACGGTGAGCCGGCAAAGATCGTCAAGAAGGCAGTCGACGAGTTTGGACAGCTCGACATCCTGATCAACAACGCTGGCTACACCTGGGACGGCCCGGTCCACAAGATCACCGACGATCAGTGGGACGCGATGCTCAACATCCACACCAAGGCTCCGTTCCAGATGATCCGCGAAGCCGCCCCATACTTCCGCGAGCCGGCCAAGGCCGAACGCGCAGAGGGCAAGGAGGTCTTCCGCAAGATCGTCAATGTTTCATCGACCTCGGGCGTGTTCGGCAACGCTGGCCAGGCCAACTACAGCGCCGGCAAGCTCGGCGTCGTCGGTCTGACCAAGACCGTCGCCAAGGAGTGGGGTCAGTTCAAGGTCAACGTCAACGCGGTTGCCTTTGGCTTCGTCGACACCCGCCTGACCGCTGCCAAGGAAGAGAGCGAGACGATCGAGCGTGACGGCGAGCAGATTCAGCTCGGTATCCCCGAGCAGATGCGCCAGATGGCCGCGATGCTGATCCCGCTGGGTCGCGCCGCGACACCGGAGGAGGCCGCAGCGCCGGTCTTCTTCCTCGCTTCGCCGTACTCGAACTACGTGCACGGCCAGGTGCTCAACATCACCGGCGGTATGTTCGGCGGTATGGGCAACTAGCGCGGGCGCAGAACCGCAATCGTTTGCAGTGATGGGGACCTGGCCGATTGGCTGGGTCCCCTTTCTGTTGAACGAGTTTGGTCCATCCGCCCGATGAACAAATAGATTTCATCGGATGCCTGAGGTTGATGCACCAATCCTGAAGGCACCACTCCCGCGAGGATCCCGGGGCGCGTCGGTCACGATGCGGCCATTCGTGACCGGCGAGATGGGTGCACCGCGCGGTTATCTCCACCGCGAGGATCGAACGCTGAACAAGGTTCGCTCGCTGCGCGACGGCGCAGTGAAGAAGATCGAGACGTGGGTGCCCTGCCCGATCTTCCTGCTCGAGCACCCGACGGCCGGGCGGGTGTTGATCGACACGGGCCTACCGGCTGCCATCGCCCATGATCCGAAGGCGGCACTCGGTCGCTTCGCAGCCCAACTATTCGCCGTGCGTGCCGAAGAGAGCCAGCCGCTGCCCGCCCGTCTGCGCGAGCTGAGCATTGAACGCGGTGAGATCGACGTGGTCGTGATGACGCACCTGCACTTCGACCACGCCGGCGGCCTCGCAGATCTGTTCGACGCGACCGTGATCGTCAGCAAAGACGAGTGGCGCTCTGCCCACAAGCCGAAAGGGCTCGCCCGCGGATATCTCAAACGGCAGTTCGACCAGGCGCATGACTACCGGCTCGTCGATTACGAAGCTACGTCGATCAACTCATTCGCGTCGTTCGGGCGATCCTTCGATCTGTTCGGTGACGGTTCGATCGTGCTCGTCTCAACGCCGGGGCACACCAGCGGCCATCAATCGGTTGTCGTTCGGTTGAAGGATCGCGAAGCGCTGCTGTGTGGGGACGCGGTGTACACCCGACGCGCTCTGGACCGCGGCGACGAGCCGATGATCATGGCCGATGAACACAACTATCGGCGGTCGGTACGGGAGATGCGGGCTTATGCGCAGATGACACCGAGCGCCCTCGTGGTACCGGGGCACGATCCGGAGCTGATCGAAAGCCTCGATTCCGAATACTGACGTCGGCCGTCGATCGCCACAAAGTCCGGTCTTTGTGGCGCCACAAAGACCGGACTTTGTGGCGGTTTATCCCGGTTTGATGCGGGTGTTGCGTGTGGGAAACGTCAAGCGTGATCTAAGGCCGCGGAACCTCTTCGCCGGTCCGCTCGCGCTCCTCGCGTCGCCACTTCGGTTCGAGCGCCTCGTCCATCTGCCACCACATCTTCAGCACTCGGCTGAATATTTCCTCGGCGGCGAGTTGTTGCTGCTCCTTCGTCGGATCTTCAATCGGCGTGAACTGCAAGGGCCGTCCATAACGAACAGTCACCTTCGGAAAGCCGCGGCGTTTCACGTCGCGCAGGAACTGCGATCCATAGATCGCCACCGGTACAACCGGTGCGCCGCTCGTAAGGGCAAGCAATCCCGAGCCACGCTTAGCCTCGGTCGGGTAATAGCCGCGCGATCGGCCGCCCTCGGCGTACATCTGAACCACCCCGCCGCGATCGAGAATCGCCTGCGCGGTCACAAACGTCTCGTCGTCTCCCTTACCGCGCATCACCGGGAAAACGCCGCCGTGCGAGTACACGAAATCCATCGGTGGTTTGAACAGCTGCGACTTGGCCATGAACTGGATCTTCCGCCGCAAATGGATACCGGTGTAAAAGTGATCGATGAAGCTGAAGTGATTCGGGACGAAGATCGTGCCGACATCGTTGGGGACGTTGCGCACGTCGATCGCGGCAACTCGATCGAGCGCGCCGTAAGTGCCGGTCATCAGGATTCGCACGAGGTCGTACATCGCACTCGGCTTGTGTTCGCGGACGCGTTTGTGGTACTTCACCATTCCCTCGGCGCCGCGCTCGTCTATGTAGACCTGCTCCTTCAACGTCTCCTACTTTTCCTGTTCCCGACGAATCGACCGGCTCGGTTGCACCGGAGTGCCACGTTCGCGAACCGCCGACACCGTCGCCGACCACTCGTCGACCAGTCCGCTGCGCAGGGATTCTGGCATCTGTGGCTCAAAGCGCTCGGCCTCGCGCCAGAGACGCTTGACGTCGTCGCGCTGCCACAGGCCCACCGTGATCCCAGCCATCAACCCGGCGCCATATGCGGTCGTCTGTGTGACTTCGGGAACAACGACAGGCGCGCCGAGCACATCCGCCTGGAACTGCATCAGCCAGCGGTTGGCCACCGCTCCGCCGTCGGCGTGGAGCTCGGCCAGCGCCACCCCGGCCGCGCCCTCCATAGCGTGAACCGCGTCGACCGTTTGAAAGGCCATCGCCTCCAATGCCGCTCTCGCCAGATGCGCGCGCGTGGTGCCGCGCGTCAGTCCCATGATCGCGCCGCGCGCGTTCGGATCCCAATGTGGAGACCCGAGACCGGTCAGCGCCGGCACGAAGTAGACACCATCGTTGCCGTCGAGCGAAGCCGCGAGCTGCTCGGTCTCTCCCGCAAGTTTCAACAACCCCAGGCCATCGCGCAGCCATTGAACGGCTGCGCCCGCGACGAAGACACTCGCCTCGTACGCATACGCCACTTCGCCGAAGGCACCCCACGCGACCGTGCCGAGCAGACCTTCGCTCGGCGCCGGAGCAGCGTCGCCGACGTTCAGAAGTACAAAGCTGCCCGTGCCGTAGGTGTTCTTGGCGAGTCCGGGATCGAGGCAGGCCTGTCCGAACAATGCCGCCTGTTGATCGCCCGCGATTCCGGCCAGCGGCACTGCCTTGCCGCCGAGCAGCGAGGGTTCGGTCTCGCCGAACACCCCCTGCGATGGGAGCACTTCTGGAAGTGAGCGAATGTCGACGCCGAACAACTCACAAAGTTCGGCATCCCACTCCAACGTCGCGATATTGAACAGCATCGTTCTCGATGCGTTCGTGTAATCCGTGACGTGGCGACCGGTCGCCTTGAAAGCCAGCCACGAATCGATCGTGCCGAAGCAGATTGTTGACGGGTCGCGATCCGCGAGGCCCTCAATGTTCTGCAACATCCACTCGATCTTCGTGGCCGAGAAATACGGATCGATCGTCAACCCGGTCCGTTTGCGAACCAGTTCCGTGTGACCGGCGGCCACCAATTCGGCGCAGCGCTCGGTGGTGCGGCGGTCCTGCCAGACGATCGCGCGAGCGAGTGGCTCGCCGCTTGCCCGATCCCATGCGACGACGGTTTCGCGCTGATTGGTGATTCCGACCGCCGCAAGATCAGGTCCGCGCAGGCCCTGCGCCGCCATCGCCTCGGCGGCGACAGCGATCGTCACCTCCCAAATTTCGCTCGCGTCGTGCTCGACCCAACCGGGTTTTGGAAAGTGCTGTGTGAACTCGCGATAACGCTCAGTGGCGATCCGGCCCTGCTCGTCGATCAACAACGCCTTGCTTCCGGTCGTTCCCTGATCGAGCGCGAGGATCATGCGCCGGCCAACCCCGGTTTGCGAGTTCTCCAGAACACCTTCAGAAAATCCTTCAACTGCCGCCCGCGATGGATGAAACCACGCAGCGACTTGCCGGTTGCCCTGTGCGCAAGGTTGAGTTCGACCTCCTTGACCGTGAACCCGGCGCGGACTGCATCGACGGTCATCCCGATCTCCATCCCGAAACCGCTGTGAAACGGCGTTACGGCCGCGAGTGCTCGATAACTGAGCGCGCGTTGTCCAGAAATCGGCGCTCCCGTGTCGAGGCCGCAGCGGCGCTTGATCGCCCAGTGGGCAAAGCCGAGTGCCAACCCGAATCCGCCGCCGACGCGACTGGCGAAGATTGCGACGGCAATGTCGGCGTCGCCCTGCGCCACGGCACGCGCGAGCGGTGCGAGTCGGGCCGCCGATTCCGCGAGGTCGGCGTCGGCAAGCAGCACCACCGCCCCCGGCCGTGGCGCGCCATCCTTCAGCGCCCGTTCGGCGGCGAGACTCGCTGCCCCGCCCTTGCCTAGGTGTTGTCCGCCGCCCACGACGATTGCGCCCGCACGTCCGGCGATGCCACCGGTTTCGTCGTCAGATCCGTCGTCGGCGACGATGACGATCGCGCCATTGAATGCCTCCTGCAGCGCCTCGACGGTCGCCGCGATCCGGTCGGCCTCATTGCGCGCGGCGACGATCACGTGGCCGACGTCCGCGTCCGAAACTGCTGCTTGATCTATCCCCGCATCCGCCATGAGGGTCAGTATGTTGTCACGAAGTCACGACGCAGAAGGAGCATTACTGCAAGATGAGCGAGATCCAAGCCCACATCACCGGCACCGTCTGGAAGATCGAGGTCAACCCCGGCGACGCCGTCGAAGAGGGCGACACCGTCGTGATCATCGAATCGATGAAGATGGAGATGCCCGTAGAGGCCGAGGACGACGGCGTCGTCAAGCAGATTCTCTGCACCGAAGGCCAGGCGGTTGACGAGGGCGACGCGTTGGTCGTGGTCGAATAACGCCCGACCGCACTAGTTTCGCCGGTGCGCACTAATCTCGCCGGTGAATGGAGACGCCGGTCGGACAAAATCTGCGAGAGCTGGCCAGTGGCAAGCTCGTCTACGACGAGCCCGCGCCGCACGTCGCCCGGCTGCGCATAAACAATCCAGACAAACGCGGCGCGCTCGATCACGAGATCCTCGACACGATCGCCGAGGAGACACCGAAGATCGAGGCTCGCTGCCTCGTGATCACAGGAACCGGCAGTGTTTTCAGTGCCGGATATGACATCGGCGGCCTGCCCGAGGACCGCTTCGCCGAAGAGGCAGAAAAGCTGGTTGCCCACCCGTTCGCCGAGGCGATCGCCGCGATCGGTGACTTTCCGTATCCGACGATCGGCGCACTGAACGGCCACACGATCGGCGGCGGACTGGAACTCGCGCTCTCCACGGACATTCGAATATGTGCGGAGGGCGCCAAACTGGGAATGCCGCCGGCCAAATTAGGGCTGGTCTACAGCCACCACGGTCTCGACAAGTTCCTGCAGACGATCGGTCCGGCTCGCACCCGTGAGCTGTTCTTCACCGCAGAGAACATCAGTGCCGACCGCGCGCTCAAGTGGGGGCTCGTCAACTACGTCGTCCAATCCGAATCTGTGCTCGCCGACGCCGTCGTGATGGCGGAGCGGATCGCGACAAACGCTCCGCTCTCGCTCACCGGCAACAAGCGTGTGATCGACACGCTGCTCAAGCACGCTCCGCTCGAGCCCGAAATCGAGCACGAGCTGATCGAACTCCGCCGTACATGCTTTCTCAGCGAGGACTTCCACGAGGGTGTCAGCGCATTCAGCGAGAAGCGCTCGCCCGAGTGGCGAGGTCGATAAACCACCACTCGAACTCCAACTGACTATTCGGTCACGTTAATCGCGTAGCCATGCGGCATTGGAGCGGTTAATCCGTCCGACCTCGACCATAACTTTATGGTCAACTTCGGCCTCCCGCCGAGGTTGGGGACTCATCAAATTGCTAGGCCGGCGCAGCCAATGACTGACATCGAACAGCACCTCAATTCGCTCGAAGACCGCGGGCTCTATCGCCGAATGCGATTGATCTCCGGACCTCAAGGCGCGCGCGTATTGCTCGACGGCAAGCCGGTGTTGGTGATGTGCTCCAACAACTACCTGGGTTTGGCGGATCACCCGCGGGTCCGTGAAGCGGCCGCCGACGCCGCTCGTCGTTGGGGCGTCGGCTCCAGCGGATCACGGCTGATCAGCGGCAACATGACCGTGCACCGGCGGCTCGAGGCACGGTTGGCCGAATTCAAGGGCACGGAGGCCGCACTGCTTTTCGGCAGCGGCTACATGGCCAACACCGGCATCATTCCCGCACTCTCACAAGAGGGCGAGGTGATATTCAGCGATTCGCTGAATCATGCCTCGATCGTCGACGGCTGCCGCCTTTCACGCGCCGAGACCTTCGTCTACGACCACGGCGATCTCGAGCACTTGGCCTGGGGCCTGCGCAAGGCCAGTGGCCGGGCAAGTCTGATCGTCACCGACAGCGTCTTCAGCATGGACGGCGACACCGCGCCACTCGAAGGCATCGTCCAATTGGCGAAAGACAACGATGTTCGCGTGATGGTCGACGAAGCGCACGCGACTGGCACGACCGGTCCGGATGGTCGCGGTGCAGTGGCGGCCGCGGAACTGACCAACGATGTCGACCTGATCGTCGGGACGTTGGGCAAGGCGCTCGGCGCATACGGTGCCTATGCCGCCTGCGACACGCAGATGGCGCGCTATCTGGTCAACACCTCGCGTGCCTTCATCTTCAGCACCGCGCCGGCGCCGCCGGTCGTCGCCGCGGCCGCGGAAGCGCTCGAGATTCTCATCGAACAGCCGCGCCGCGTGTTGCGGCTGCAGCAGAACTCCGAGCTCTTCCGTCGCGAGCTCGCGCGCCGCGGCTTCGACGTGGCCGCCAGCGGTTCGCACATCGTGCCGCTGGTCACCGGCGACGCCGCAGCGGCTATGAAAATGACTGAGAAGGCCCTCGAACGCGGAGTCTTCGTCCAGGCGATTCGCCCGCCGACGGTGCCGGAGGGCATGTGTCGGCTGCGCGCCGCAGTGATGGCCTCACACAAGCCCGACGAACTACGCGCGGCCGCGAACGTGCTTGCCAAGGCCGCCGCCGCGGCCGGGTTTGAGGCTGGCCGCCGGATGCCGGGCGAGTTCGGCCCGCCGATCTCGATCGAGGCCGCCAACGCTGAGCCGAGCATCTACGACGAAGATTCCGACCAACTCGCAAGCGTCGCGTAGTTCGGTGGCGTCCGGCCGCGGAGTTTTCGTCACTGGCACCGGTACCGGCGTCGGCAAGTCAGTTGTAGCTGCTTCGATCGTTGCCGGTCTCGTTGCCCGAGGTCACCGAGTTGCCGCGTTCAAGCCGGTGGTGACGGGTCTCGACGAACCGGACGAGACCTGGCCGATGGACCATGAGTTGCTGGCCGCCGCGACCGGATGGCAGGCGGCGAGTGACGTCACGCCGTACACGTTCGGCCCGGCCGTGTCTCCGCACTTGGCAGCGCAGATGGCGAACGTTTCGATCGACCCCAACCGCTTGCTCGAGGACTTCGGCGAGCTGGCTGCGCAAGCCGAGTTCACGGTCTGCGAGGGCGTCGGCGGATTGCTCGTACCGTTGAGCATCGACCCGCCGTTCAGCGTGCTCGACCTGGCCAAGCGCCTCGCGCTGCCGGTTGTGGTGGCCGCACGACCCGGCCTGGGCACGATCAGCGATACGCGACTGGCGGTCGACCGCCTTCGCAGCGAGGCGCTTGAGGTCGCGGCGGTCGTGCTTTCAGGATGGCCGTCGAATACTTCGTCCGACGATCCCTCCGCGGTCGAGTTGTCCAATCGTGAGACGATCTCGCGGCTGCTCAACGTGGAAGTCGCCGTGCTGGAACGGACTTCGCCGGACGAGCTTGCGAACGCTGCCGAATCACTGCCGCTGGCATCGTGGATCGGCGACGACGGACGCGGTCTTTAAGCTCCATCCATGACCAAGGACGAACTCTGATGAACTCGGAAGAGCTGGCAGCCCTCGACCGGCGCTACGTCTGGCACCCGTTTACGCAGCAACAGGGCTGGACGGCCGAGGATGCGCCGATCATCGCCGACGCGCACGGCTGCACGCTGCGCGACACCGAGGGCAACGTGTACATCGACGGCGTGTCTTCACTGTGGTGCAACGTCCACGGCCACCGCCACCCCCGTATCGACCAAGCGATCCGCGACCAACTCGACAAGGTCGCGCACTCGACGATGCTCGGCCTCTCACACGAACCGGCGATTCGACTCGCCGAAAAGCTGGTCAATCTCGCTCCAAGTGGTCTGACCAGAGTTTTTTACTCCGACAGCGGTTCAACCGCTGCGGAGATTGCCATCAAGATCGCTTACCAGCACTTTCAACAGTCCGGCCAGCCCAAGCGGACCCGCTTCATCTCGCTGAAAGACGCCTACCACGGCGACACAATCGGCGCGGTTTCGGTCGGCGGCATCGACCTCTTCCACTCAACGTACAAGCCGCTGCTGTTTGACACGCTCCAAGCCGAGTCGGGCGACATTGAATCGATGGAGCGGTTGCTGACCGCCTATGGCCAGCAGGTCGCCGCCGTGATCATGGAGCCGATTGTTCAAGGTGCGGCGGGCATGCTGATCCACCCCAACGGCTATCTGCGCGCCGTGCGCCAGCTATGTGATGAGCATGGCGTGTTGCTGATCTGCGACGAGGTGGCGACCGGGTTCGGGCGCACCGGCACGATGTTCGCCTGCCAGCAAGAGGGTGTCAGTCCCGACCTGATGTGTGTGGCCAAAGGCATCACGGGCGGCTATCTGCCGTTGGCGGCGACCTTCGCAACCGAGCGCCTCTACGAGAGCTTCCTCGGGGCCCACGACGAGTTCAAGACCTTTTTCCATGGCCATACCTACACCGGCAATCCTCTGGCTTGCGCCGCCGCGCTCGCTTCGCTGGAGGTCTTCGACCACGAATTCACGCTCGACGAGGTCGCGGACCGGTGCATTCAGTTCGGTGAGTTGCTCAAACCGCTTGAGACGATGGATGGCGTCGCTGAAGTGCGACGTCGCGGCATGATGGTCGGCATCGAGCTGGAAGGCTTTCCCGTAGCTGCGCGATCGGGCCACCAGGTGACGCTCGCCGCGCGTCGACGCGGTGCGATCGTTCGTCCGTTGGGTGATGTCGTCGTGTTGATGCCGCCGCTTTCGATCTCGGAAGTCGAATTGGGCCAGCTCGTTTCGATCGTCGTCGAAGCGATCGCAGAAGTCGTCGAGTCGGTGCCGCGACAAGAAATTCGGATTTCGCGTACAAAAGTAACTGTCTGATGACAGTCGACCCAAGACCAGCGGCCTCCGTTCTTGTGATGCGGGAGGGCACCGACGGCATCGAGTTGCTGTTCGTGCGTCGCTCGATGGACCTCAAATTCATGGGCGGCGCGTGGGTTTTTCCGGGCGGCACTGTTTTGCCGGAGGACGGCGATATCGAGACCGACATCGCTTATCGCGTCGCCGGCGCACGCGAAACATTTGAGGAAGCCCGGATCACGCTTCCCGATCCGGAAAAACTGGTGCCGTTCAGCCGCTGGATCACGCCGGAACTTGCGCCGATGCGTTTCGACACGCGGTTCTACCTGACGTGCGCTCCCGACGACGCCGAGCCGGCGCCCGACCGCCGCGAGGTCGATCGCGCCGAATGGTGGACGCCAGCCAAAGCGATGCACCTTTTCGTCAAGGATGAGGCGGACCTGCACTTCCCAACGATCAAGCAGGTCGAACGGATCGCCGAGTTCGAGACCGCAGAACAGGCACTCGAAGCGAGTCGAAAAACTCCCGTCGAGACGATTCTCCCGCGCGTCGCAACGACCGACGAAGGATTTGAGGTTTTGCTGCCGGGTGACCCTGGCTACGAAGACGCGACCTAGCGCCCGCTCGCCAGCTGCGAATCGGCGAGCGCCAGGGCAAATCGCTCGTTCTCGTCGGTGAACCAACCGCTCAATTCCAGGCCCGAACTCTCGAGGGCTGCGGTGAATGCCTCACGCGTGAATTTGCGGCTGATCTCTGTGCGGATTTCGTCTCCGGCCGCGAACGAGACGACCGTGTCGATCGCCGAGATACGCACGATCTGATCGATCGATGATCTCAGGCGCATTTCTATCCAGGAGTTCTCACGATCAAAGAATGCGACGTGCTCCCACGCGTCGAGGTCGAAATCCCCAGCCAAATTCGAGTTGATCGAGGCCAGCACGTTTTTGTTGAAGGCCGCGGTCACTCCGGCGGAATCGTTGTAGGCGGATTCGAGTTCTTCGGTGTCTTTCACGAGATCGATGCCGATCAACAGCGAGTCGTCTGGCTCGGCGAGCAGCGCCAGTCGACGGAGAAAGAAGTGCATCTCGTCGGGCGCGAAGTTGCCGATCGTTCCACCGAGGAACGCAATCAACCGAGCCTCTGCCGGCGGCAACCCACCAAGATGCTTCTCGAAGTCGCCGATCACACCGTGCACGCGCAGCCCGGGATACTCGCCGATCAGCCGCACAGCGGCTTCGCGCACGGCAGATTCGGAGAAGTCGATAGGCACATAGAGTGAATCCTCGAGTTCGTTGTCGAGGATCAACGGGCGCAGCAGGTGTTCGGTCTTGAGCGAGGAGCCGGAGCCAAGCTCGACGAGTGAGCGAGCCGCGGCTGCATTCACTATCTCGGCACCGTGCGCGGCGAGGATCGCCTCCTCGGTTCGCGTCGGGTAGTACTCGGGCAATTCGCAGATCGCATCGAACAACTCCGACCCACGCGCGTCATAGAAATACTTCGGAGGAAGCATCGGCGGGTCAGCGAGCAGGCCGCGATGCACGTCGTTGGCGAAGGAAGTGATCCACTCCTCTCCGCGATAGATGTCGAGTCGAACGTCCGGCACCACGGATGCGAACTCAAGTGCCTCAAATTGAAGTGCTGACGACGTCACAAAGCCCCCTTCTGGCCGGCCGAGAACTGGTTGGGTTTGCTCGGATTTCGCGTGCCTGGTTTCTACGAGTTTCTGGCTAGCCGCATTCCGGAGAATATTTGTCGGCGCTGCGGATGGTCCCAATTTCGAAAGCGATTGTCAACCGAACGTGCGCGCGTCGCCCAGGAGCCCCCGCGCAGAACGCGGTAGCCCGAATCAAAAAACGGCTCGGAATACTCGCGATAACAGAACGGAGCGAATCCCGGATATGCATTGAATGTGCTCGAGGTCCATTCCCAGACCTGGCCGAGCATGTCGATCAATCCGAAACCATGGTCCGCCGCACCGGCGGCGACCGTTCCGAAGGCCAGTTGGTCGAGGTTTGACGCGCCGGGAGTCCAGGGATCGTCGCCCCATGCAAAGCGGCGACGCGGCGCTTCGAATGCGTGACGCGGGTCGTATGACGCCGCGATCTCCCACTCGAGCTCGCTCGGGAGCCGTGCGGCGTGTGCTCGCGCATAGGCATCGGCTTCGAACCAGCTGATGTGGCACACGGGCGCATCCGGTTCGACCGCGCGGCGTCGCGTGAATTCGCGCGTGAAGTACTCGTCTCCCTCGCGTTCCCAACCGAGCGGCATTGTCACGCGTGTCTCGTCCAGCCACGCCAACCCGTCAGCCGACCACCAGTGGGGTTTCTTGTACCCGCCGAGTTCAATCCACTCCTGGAACTCGGCATTTGTCACCGGTCGCGTAGCGATTTCGAAAGAATCGACGGAAACCGTATGCTGTTCGCGCTCGTTGTCGTACACGAACTCGCCCTCGGATTCCGGTGAGCTGCCGACAACATAGGACCCTGCCGGGAAGGCCACCCAATCCGACAGCGTCGCTGTCGCCGCCGGTCGAAACGCCCGCGCTGCGGTCTCTCTGAGTCGAATGTGTTGAGGACCGTCTGGCGGTGGGGAGTATGCACTCACCAGCGATTCGCTGGGTACGTATCCGTCGAGTTGACGGAGCAACTGCAACATCGTCTCGTTGTGCTGTTGTTCGTGCTGAATCACCAGTTCGAGCAGGAAGGGGTCGAGCGAGGTGAAGCGCGCCAGAACGACGTCGCGCACCTCCTCCATGTAGCGCAAACAATGATCAGCCGTCAGCAATTCAAGCTCGCCGCGATCGCTGCGCGGCTGTTCGAAAGGGTTGTAGATGTGATCGAGGTCGGCGTCTTCGCTGCCGATCAACCAACGTTGTTCGAAGTTGGCGATGTGACCCAGATCCCACAGCAGAGGTGACAGCAGCGGATCGATGACGCTGGACAAATCACGCTCATCGACCCCTTCGATCAAGGCGAGCGTTCGCTCTCGGGCGTCGATCAGGGCGACGTCCTGGGATTCCTGCCGCGCGCTGGTGAGGTGACTGCCTGAGGCCGAGGTCGTCGCCATTCGGCCACTCTACGCAATTTTCCCGCGCGATGACCCGATCAGTTTCACGGCGCAGTGCACGGAACCTTTCCGGAGTGGCAGTCGCAACATTCGGTGTCGTTAGTGTGTTTGGAACTCTGGTGGCTTCAACTCGCCTCAAATCAAGTTTCCTCACGGTCGCATTCGCGGCCGTTGCCATATCTGGCTCACTGCTGGGCGGCTTCCTGTTACTTGCGCCGAGCGCGAGTGCCGACGCCCCAAGCTCAGGCGCACCGTTCTCCTACGGACAGTCGGGGCGCTACACGGTCGATGGCAAGTGGTATGTCCGGGCCGATCCGCAAAACCTCGGCGTGCGCCAGCGCTTCCCGCGCACCAGAAACTTTTCGGCGTGGACAGAGATCACCGTTCCCCATTCATTCAACGCCGGCGACGCCTCAGAAAATTCTTACACCGGAAGCATCGCTTGGTACGCCACAGAGTTCACCCTCCCTCGCGCCCGACGCGGGAGCAAATGGATTCTGCAATTCAATTCGGTCAACTACCGCGCCACCGTCTATTTGAACGGTCGCAGGATCGGTCGCCACGTCGGCGGCTACGTCCCCTTCGAGGTCGATGCGAAGACGATTCGCCGGGGCACGAATCGCCTGGTGATTCGCGTCGACAGCCGACTATCGGAGACTTCGATCCCGTCCCAGGAACTGCGCAACGACCAATTGACCGGCGGCTGGTGGAACTACGGCGGCATCCTCCGCGAGGTCGTGCTCAGGCGAGTTGGTGGCTGGGATATCAGCTCGGTCGCCACTCGCACGCGATTCAAGCGCAACCGAGGACCGGTGAAGGTGACGGTTCTGGCGCGCGTCAGATACCTCGGCAATCGCAAGCGGGCACGCGTCCGGCTGTCAGGAAAGTACGGGGGGGCCCGTGTGCGTTTTCGCACGGCGACGCTCCGGCGTGGCCGCACCGCACAGTTGGTCGGCCGAGCGGTCGTTCGCAAACCCAAGCTCTGGGAACCGCTCAAACCGAAGTTGTATCGAGTCACCGTGCGCGCGCCGGGCACGAGACATACGCACCGTGCCGGAATTCGCAGGATCATCGTGAACAAAAGCGGATCGATGTCGATCAACGGAAAAAAGACGCGCCTGCGCGGCATCAGCTATCACGAGGCCGACGACAAGGTCGGCGCAGCCTGGACGCCCGCGGAACGTACCGCCAACCAGGCGTTGGTGAAGAAACTTGGCGCAAACATGATCCGCTCGCACTATCCGTTCAGCCCGCAGGACATGGAGTGGGCAGACCGGAACGGCATCCTCGTCTGGTCGCAGGCACCGGTCTTCAGGGCGCGCGAGAACCAACTCCGGCAGAAGCGGTTCCGCAGCAACGCCGTGTCGTACACCAAGAAGATGGTTCTCGCCAATCGTCAACACGCTTCGGTTCTCGTGTGGAGCCTGATGAACGAAGCAGTGCCGTCGAGCACGAAGTATTTGAACAGGACGATTTCGGCGCAGCGGTCGGCTGTGAAGAAGCTCGATACCGGTCTGATCGGAGCCGACTATGCGGGGGCACCGGAGGATGAATTCCAACATCCGGCCTACCGCAAGCTCGACGTGCTCGGCATCAACCAGTACTTCGGTTGGTACCCGGGCTTGCTCGGATCGACGCTCGACATGGCGTTGTTGCGTCCGTACCTGGACTACCTCGAACGCGCGTACTCACGGCAGGCGTTGTTCGTGACCGAGTTTGGCGCTGAGGCCAACCGCAGTGGGCCGGCCGACGAACTCGGCACTTACGAGTTCCAGACAAACTTCATGGTCAATCAGATGCGAATCCTGCGTGACACGCCACAACTCAATGGTTTCTTCGCCTGGGCGCTGAAGGACTATTGGGTGCGCCCGGAATGGTCGGGCGGCAACCCCGAGCCGTCACCGCCGTATTCGAAGAAGGGTCTGTTCGACCAGAACGGCCTCCCCAAACCGGCCGCCGCCGAAGTCGAACGAGAGTTCAAAGCCACCCCCCCGCTCCGCTAAGTCCCTTGCAAGGTCCGAGGTTGCAAGGCAAACTCGGCTGATCCCGCTTGCAACCTCGGACCTTGCAAAGGTCAGGGGCGGTGTTGCCAGGATTTGCGACCTTCGGGTTCGAAGTCTTCGGGAAGGTCATTTTCGAGATCTAGCTTTTCCAGGTGCGACTGCATCGTTACGTGCGCGGCGATCCGCAGGGAATCGGGAACATCGCTCCAGACGCGGTCGAGCAACGCTTCGCGGTCGTAGACCCGCTCGGCGAGTGCGTCGCGAAGGTCAGCTTCACGGCGAAGTCGGTGTTCACGCTGAGCAACGACGGCGGCTGCTCCGTCCTCGATCGGCTCACCGTGGCCCGGGAGGATCAACGATGGCCCGATTGCGGCCAACTGCTTGAGCGATTCCAGATAGGCGATCAGGGTGCCGCCGCCGGGTGGCACGATTGTCGAGGACTGTCCCAATACGAGGTCTCCCGAGAACAGCGTGGCCTGCTCCTCCGCGCCGATCCAGAAGACGAGATGGTCGGCCGCGTGACCGGGGGTGTGACGAACCGCGAACGGCGAAGCAACGGTGTTTCCGTAACGAAGCACCGGCACTCCGCCGAGCGTTTCGGCCAGCAGTTCAACGCCGGCGCTGTGATCGAGATGGTCATGCGTCAGCGCAACTCCGGCGGGTGTTCCGAGCTCGCGGGCCTTGGCCGCGAGGCGATCGACGTGGCCGGCGTCATCCGGTCCGGGGTCGATTACCCAAACGCTTCCGCCGACCTCAACGACCCAGGAATTGGTGCCGCTCAACGTCATCGGCGAGGGGTTGTGCGCACGGATCAGCCACACCCGGGCATCGGCGGGAACGGCAACTTCACGCCCGCTCAACGTACGATCCCCCTCAACGGAGTTACCGCCGCGACGTCGGCGGTGTAGTTAATGATCGGAGCCCTCACGCGGAGACTTTCCGCGTCGGGGAGGGATACGAAATTCACCGTCTGATTCGCTGACGGAAAGGCTGGGTGATTGCGGTGGAAGCACATGGGATGAAGCCAGAACACGGAGCAGGGATGCTCGTGGACCGGATCAAGCAATTCGGGCACGACGTGACTCACGGGTCCGTCGCCCAGATGTTCGCATTTGTAGCGGGCGTTCTGCTCGTATTGGCGGGCATCGTCGGCATGGTTCTCAACGCCGACTTCTCGACCGGCAACTCGATTGCCACCGAGAGCCTCCTGTTCATGGACGTCAACGGCTGGAGCAGTGCGCTGCTGCTGGTGACCGGCGCGGTGCTGCTGGTCGGTCGTCGCAACGCCGATCGTGCTCGCAAATCAGCACTGGTGGTCGGCGTCGTGTATCTCGCCCTGACCGTCTGGAGCCTGTTCGACAACACGGTTCTTGGCATGGTGCCGATCAACGACATGACGGCGATCGTCTACGCCGCGATCGGTGTGCTGGGCGTGACCGCAGGGCTTGGACCGGACCGCCCGAACTGAACGGCCAGACAGCTCAAAGGACAGACACGAGGGGCAAATCAGCAGACGCCGGGAGGTTCTCGCCCGGCGTCTTCTCTTTGCGCCGTCCACCTCGTGACAGCCGCGATCGCTGCAGGTAATAGGATCGCTCCAGATGTCGTCAGCTCTCGAACAGGATGTGGTCGCACGCGTTCCGAAAGGTGCGTTGATCGGCGGCAACTGGATCGACACCGACCGGACGCTTGACGTCATCGACCCATCCACCGGTGAGCCGCTCTGCGCGATTACTGACGCCGGCGAGGCCGAAGCACTGGCAGCGCTCGACGCGGCCGCGGCAACGCAGAGCGAATGGGCCCAGACTGCACCGCGCGATCGCGGCGAGATTCTGCGTTCGGTCTATGAGCAGATGACCGCTCGTCTTGACGAGCTCGCGTTGCTGATGACACTCGAGATGGGCAAGCCCGTATCTGAGAGCAGGGCCGAAGTCGCATATGCCGCAGATTTTTTCCGTTGGTTCTCCGAGGAAGCAGTGCGAATCAACGGTCGCTACAGCACCCTTACAAATGGCGTAGGTCGTCTGCTGACGATGAAGCAGCCAGTCGGCCCGTGCGTGTTCGTGACGCCCTGGAACTTTCCGGCTGCGATGGCCACGCGCAAGATCGGACCAGCGCTGGCCGCCGGCTGCACAGTGATCATGAAGCCGGCCAAAGAGACGCCACTTTCGGCCTTTGCGATCGGTGCGATGCTGGTTGAGGCAGGCCTGCCCGCCGGCGTGGTCAACATCGTCTGCGGCTCGAGCGCGAGCCAGATCGTCGGTCCACTTCTGAAGGATCCGCGCGTTCGCAAGCTCAGCTTCACCGGTTCAACCGAAGTCGGGCGCGAACTGATCAAGCAGGCAGCCGACAACGTCCTCAACGTCTCGATGGAGCTCGGCGGAAACGCTCCGTTCATCGTCCACGAGGACGCCGACATCGACGCCGCAGTCGATGGCGCCGTGCTCGCGAAGATGCGCAACAACGGCGAAGCATGCACGGCGGCGAACCGTTTCCACGCGCATGAATCGATCGCCACCGAATTCGGCGAGAAGCTTGCTTCCCGACTCGGTGCGATGAAGGTCGGTCGTGGTACCGATCCGGACAGTGAGGTCGGCCCACTGATCAACGAGAGTCAGCGCGAAATCGTCGAAGGCCTCGTCGCTGACGCTGAAGGCAAGGGCGGCAATGTGCTGACCGGTGGCCAACGGCTGGACGGCGCCGGCTTCTACTACCCACCGACGGTGATCGGCGATCTCACGGACGACGCTGCAATCCTCACCGACGAAGTGTTCGGACCGGTCGCGCCGATTAAATCGTTCTCGACCGAGCAAGAGGCGATCGACGCCGCCAATGCCACCGAGTACGGCCTCGCGGCCTACGTCTATACCGAGGACCTCGGCCGCGCCTTCCGCACCATCGAGGCATTGGAAACCGGCATGGTTGGTCTCAATCGCGGTGTCATAAGCAACCCCGCCGCGCCATTCGGCGGCATCAAGCAGAGCGGCTTCGGCCGCGAGGGCGGCTCGGAGGGCATCGAGGAATATCTCGAGATCAAGTACGTCGGGATGGACTTCTAGAAGTGCGGCGACCGTGACCGGCGACCTGGCCACGATCGACTCCCGCTTCAAGGGTCCCCCGGATTCCGGAAACGGAGGCTACGCGTGCGGCGTGCTCGGTACGTTGATCGGCGACTGCGCCGAGGTGACGCTGCGCAAGCCGCCGCCGCTCGACTCTCCGATGTCGATCGATCGAACCGGCGACGAGTGGCAGTTGCGCAGTGATGACGTAGCGATCGCCACGGGTGTGCCTGCTGAACTCGAGCTCGACATCCCCGCACCGCCGACACTGACGGAGGCAACTTCCGCCGAAGCCCGGTACGTCGGGTTTGAGTGGCACCCATTTTCTGGTTGCTTTGTCTGCGGTCCGGACCGCCACGAACACGACGGCCTTCGCCTGTTCACCGGACGCGTCGATGACCGCGACGTGGTTGCCAGCCACTGGCTTCCCGGTCCCGACGTCGCCGGCGACTTCGGTGCCGTGAAAGGCCGCATCGTCTGGGCCGCACTCGACTGCCCCACCTATTTCGGCGGTCGCCTGGCGGACTATCCGCAGGTGGCCGTGCTCGGACGCCTGACGGCGAAGATCTTGCACCCGATCGAGGTCGGCGAGCCGCACATTGTTGTTGGATGGCCAATTGACCGCGAGGAGCGCAAGTGGCACGGCGGTTCGGCGATCTATACCGCCGACGGTGAATTGCGCGCGTTCGCTCGCGGTACGTGGGTCGTTATTCCGACCGACACCGCTGAATTCAAAGTCGCGAGCTGAAACTCAGGCAGCGCGACGCGCGTCGCTCGCGGCGGGCAACTTGAAGCGCCCCGAAAGCTCCGCGAGGTTGGCCGCGGTTTCGGCGACCTTCTGGGCCGACGCCGAAACCTCTTCGGCCGCGGCGGAAGTCTCCTGTGTGGACGCGCTCACCTGCTCGGTCGAGGCGCTCGACTCCTCGGCTACGGATGCGACTGCTTCGATCTGTTGCCGCACTTGGCCGGTGCCCATTGCGATCCCGTCGGCGAGCTCACTGATCTCGCTGGAACTCTCGTGCAGGGCGTGGACCGCTCCGCTGATGTCGTAGAAAGTCTGGCGATTGCGATTGACCGTCTCGAACCCGTCCTCGACTCGCATCACGCCCGTCTCCATCGCGCTCACGGCCTGCTCGGTCTGGTGCTTGATCTCTCGAACCAGCGCCGCGATTTGCTCTGCGGAGGATTGCGCGTCCTCGGCCAACGCGCGCACCTCTTCGGCGACGTTGGCGAATCCGCGGCCCTGATCGCCGGCACGTGCGGCCTCGATCGATGCGTTCAGGGCGAGCATGTTCGTCTGGTGCGCGATCTCCGTGATCGCTTGGACGATGTGATCGATATCGCTCGACTTCTCGCCCAGCGATCGCACGACCGAAGCGGTGCTCAATGAGCTCTCGCGCACGGCCCGCATCGCGTCCTGGACCTCGGCAGCTCGGGCGACTCCCTCATCGGAGAGTCGCTCGGTGTCAGCGCTCTGGCGTTGCGCGTCCCGCGCATGTTCGGACGCGTCGCGGATCTTGCCCTCGATACCGGCAACCACGTTTGACGACTGCGTGACCAAATCGACCTGATGAGACGCTCCCTGGCTGATCGCGCTGATCGCCTGGGCGACTTCGCCGATTGAATGGCCGGCCTCGTCGGAAGTATGCGCCATCTCTGCCGCCGCCTGTTTGAGCTCGACGGCGGCGTGTTCGATGCGCGAAATCGTCTGACGGAAACTGCCGACCATACGACCAAAACTTGCCTGTAGCTGCCCGTACTCATTGCCGAACGACTGCTCGGGTGCCGGTCGCAGGTCGCCACCGGCCACGAGCCGCGCGTCCTCCACGAGTCGCTCTGTTACTCGCAGCGTTGGATTGCCCAGCGCAATACGCAGAAAGATTCCCACGCCGAGCGACGCAATCAATTGAAACGCGATCCACTCGAGAATGATGTTGTTGAAATCAGGCCTGGCAGTAACGGACTCTGCCGGGACTTTGCCGTCCTCCAGCTGCGCGGACTGAACCTGGCGTTCAACCTTCTCGACGTTACCGCCGACGCTGCCGACGTAGAAGAACACCCCGAGCGAAATCAACGCGATCGGAATACAGGCAAGCATCGTTGCCGACACATACGCGGGCACGATGCTGACGTTCAAAAGTCTTTTCATGCTGCGCGCTCCTGCTTGGCACGATCGGCCTCGTCCTTCGCCTTCACAAGAGCGCTGCCGGGCTGGATGCCGCGCGCGCCGAGCGCGCTGACGCCGCCAGTCGAAACCTTGAACCTTCCAGCCAGCGCCGCCAGATTCTCTGCCGTCGCGGCAACGTGCTGGGCCGACGCGGTCACCTGTTGCGCGGCGGCCGACGTCTCCTCCGTCGAAGCGCTGACCTGTTCGGTCGAAGCGCTGGACTCCTCGGCGACGGACGCGACATCCTCGATCTGAGTGCGGACCTCGCCTGCGTCGCCGGCGATTCCGCCTGCCAATGCGCTGATGTCGGTCGAACTCTGGTGCAACGAGCGCACGGCGCTGGAAATTTCAAAGAACGTCTGGCGGTTGAGATTGACCGTCTCGAATCCCTTTTCGACGATCGCCACTCCGTGATCCATGGCGCCTACTGCTTGGTCGGTCTGGTTGCGTATCTCCTGCACCAACCCGGCGATGTCGCCCGCGGATTCCTGTGCGTCCTCGGCAAGCTTGCGCACTTCCTCGGCAACGACTGCGAATCCACGACCTTGTTCGCCGGCACGGGCGGCCTCGATCGCGGCGTTCAGTGCGAGCAAGTTCGTCTGCGCCGCGATGTCAGTAATCGACTGGACGATCTGATCGATACTCGTCGACTTCTCGCCCAGCGAGCGGACCATCTCAGAAGTTTCCAGCGCGGTCTCGCGCACGCTCTGCATCGCCGCTTGAACCTCGGTCGCGCGAAGCACACCCTCCTCGGTCAGCGCCTCGGCTTCTGCGCTCTGTTTCTGCGCACCTGCCGCGTGATCCGCGGCGGCAACGACGGACCGCTCGATTTCGCCCACGACGTCAGACGTGGCCGAGATCAATCCAACCTGATGCGACGCACCCTCGCTGATCGAGCTGATCGACTGGGCGACCTCGCCGATCGAACGTCCGGCATCGTCGGAGGTGTGCGCCATCTCGCCGGCAGCACCGCGCAGATCGTTGGCGGCCACCTCGATGCGATTGATCGTCGCACGGAAGCTCGCGAGCATTTTGCCCAGAGCCTCCTGGATGTCACCGACCTGGCTCGCGTTGTCGCGAACGACTACCCGCGTCAGGTCTCCCTCCGCGACTTCATCGGTGAACCTGATCAGCGCCCTGAGCCACTGGCGCGCAAGCGAACTCGCAAGGTACGAAAATCCGAACGCGATCGTGACCGGCCAGATGAATCCGAAGGCCATCCCGACGCGCATCCTGAAAACCGCCTCGCGCATCTGC
Source organism: uncultured Solirubrobacterales bacterium (assembly GCA_937128795.1). Classification (GTDB taxonomy): domain Bacteria; phylum Actinomycetota; class Thermoleophilia; order Solirubrobacterales; family JACPNS01; genus JACPNS01. The sequence goes on from CAKZMQ010000021.1 coordinate 22,895, forward strand.
TCCGTCAGCACAAGAATCTCGGCCGGTGTGCCGCTTCCGGAGGTGAGCAATGCGTTGATCGCAGCTTCGCGGTCGCCGGCTACGCGTGACTGCAGCCAGACATAGATACATGCAGGAACGGTGCCCGCGATGATCACCACCGCGGCGACGATCGGCTTGTGCGCAGAATCGAGGTCGACGTACCACTTCGGCAGTAACCTGGCGACGCCGGTGCGCGAATCACGCGGCTGATTGCCGGCTCGTTGTTTCACGACGCCAGTGGAGCGGTCTGATCGCCGGAAAGGCTCGTAAGTGCCTGTGGGTCCAACATGATGATCAGTCGCTCTCCGGCCTTGACGACACCGTCGACGACTGCATTTCCGGAGGCGGGAAGATCTTCGTACTGCTGCGCGTCGACGTTCATCACCTCGGATACGTCGTCGACGACGACCCCCGCCATCTTCTCCTCGATATGCACGAGCACGATTTTTTCGCCTTCGTTTGAACCGTCGTTGCCGTTTGTCGATGCCCGCCCATCGGCGAGGCCGAGCTGTGGTCGCACATCATGAACCGGCACAATCCTGCCGCGCAGGTTGATCACGCCGAGCAACGAGGGGTCACTGCTCGAAACGGCGCGCGGTTCTTGGAAGCGAATCACCTCCTGCACCGTGCGAATCGGCAGTGCATACTCCTCGCTGCCAAGAGCGAATACGACCAATTGATCGGCGTTCGTGCCTTCAGATGAGCTCAAAATTGTCGGTGTCCTCTAAAAATGGTTTCGGGGTAATTTTCTGCGTCCCGGACTGAAAATCCCCCTCGGCATCGCTTATCGGCCACTGATGCCCGAACATTGACCATTTGAGGGAGTTCAGCCAGAAATGTTTCGCGCGCCGGGCAACGTGAATCGACCAGCAAGTTCGGCGAGGTTGCTCGCGGTTTCGGCAACTCGCTGGGCAGATTCAGTCACCTCCTGCGCTGCGGCGGCCGTTTGCTCCGTTGCGGCCGAAACCTGCTCGGTCGATGCGCTTGATTCTTGCGCTACCGACGCGACCTCCTCGATCTGCTCGCGAACCTGACCTGCCCCGAGCGCAACACCTGCGGAGAGCTCGCTGACCTCAGCTGCGCCCTCGTTCAGACTGCGCACTGCGTTGCTGATGTCGAAGAACGTCTGCCTGTTGCTATTAACCGTCTCGAACCCCCGTTCAACGGCGTCCACGGCCTCTTCCATTGCCAAGACGGCGGCGTTCGTCTGCTGTTGAATCTGGCGCACGAGCCCGGCGATCTGTTCGGCCGAAGATTGCGCGTCATCGGCCAACTGCCGCACCTCGTCGGCGACGTTGCCGAAGCCTTTGCCGCTTTCGCCGGCTCGCGCCGCTTCGATCGAGGCGTTGAGTGCAAGCATGTTGGTCTGTTGCGCGATATCGGTGATCGCGCCGACGATCTGATCGATGCTCGACGACTTCTCGCCGAGTTCGCGAATCACGCCCGCCGTTTCGAGCGAATTCTCGCGCACCGACTGCATGGCGGCGAGCACCTCGGAGGCAGTCTCCACGCCGCTGTCCGAAAGTTGCTCGGTGTCGGCGCTCTGGCGCTGAGCCTCGACCGCGTGCTCAGACGCATCTCGAATCGAGCTCTCGATCTCGGCCATCACGTCAGAGACGTCGGCGACCAGTGTGGCTTGATGTTGCGCGCCCTCCGCGATTGAGCCGATCGCCTGTGCGACTTCGCCGATTGCGTGGCTCGATTCGTCCGAGGTGTGCGACATCTCGGATGCCGCGATGCGCATTTCGCGCGCCGCGGCGTCGATCCGCCCGATCGTCGTCCGGAATGCTCCGAGCATGTTTCTGACCCCAACTTGAAGCGCGCCGTATTCGTTGTAGAGATTGACCTCGATCTCTGCCGTGAGGTCTCCACGAGCGGCGGTTCGCGTCGCATCGACTATCAAGACGGTCTCACGCATCAATCGATTGGTCAGCGCGAACTTTGTATATGCGCCGCCGGCGAGCGCAGCAAGCAGCACCAGCAACGCGAAGTATGGATTCAGATCCGTGTACTCGGTTCGGTCAGTGATTTCGCCGGTGTCCACGCGATCTGCCTGCGCGACCACCTGTGCCTGCCGCTCGATGCGGGCGGCGTCGTTCTTGGGTGCCTGCGAATAGATCACCAGGACGATCGCAATCAACGTCAGCGGCACCGTGTAGAGCAGCGTCGAAATCGTGTAGGCCCGAGTCATCGGGACCGATCGCATCCACTTACCCACTGTCGCCACCGTTCGGGATCACGCGATCGATGGAAGGATCGGCCTTGAAGCGGCCGGCGAGCTCGGCAAGGTTGTTCGCTGTCTGAGAAACCCTTTGGGCCGCCGCTGTCAGTTCCTCGGACGATGCCGAAGTCTGCTGTGTGGAGGCCGACACCTGTTCGGTCGACGCGCTCGATTGCTCGGCGACCGACGCCACCTCCTCAATTCGCTCTCGTACTCGACCGGCGTCGGCGGCGATCGTTCGGGAAAGCGACGCGATCTCGACTGAACTCTCGTGAAAAAGTCGCACAGCTCCACTGATGTCGAAGAACTTCTGCCGATTGCGATTGACCGCTTCGAAACCGTGCTCGACCGTACCCAGACCACTCTCCATCGCCGCCACCGCCGTGATCGTCTGGGCCTGGATTTCCTCGATCAACCGCGCGATCCCCTCGGCCGACGATTGCGAGTCCTCGGCGAGCTTGCGAACCTCCTCGGCGACGACCGCGAATCCGCGCCCCTGCTCCCCCGCGCGCGCTGCCTCGATCGCGGCGTTCAGGGCGAGCAGGTTGGTCTGGCCGGAGATGTCGGTGATGGCGCGAACGATCTGATCGATGTTCGAAGACGTCTCGCTCAGCGATCGCACGACTTCTGCAGTTGAGGTCGAGGCCTCCCTGACTGTCTGCATCGCCTGTTGGATCTCGGTGGCACGCTGCACCCCGGCCTCGGTCAGCAATTCGGTATCGGCGCTCTCCTGCTGCGCCGAATCCGCATTTCGCGCCGTATCAACGACTGACCGTTCGATCTGTCCGACCACCGCCGAAGCTTTCGTTATCAACGAAACCTGATGCGCCGCACCTTCGCTGATCGCGCTGATCGACTGTGCGACTTCGCCGATCGAGCGGCCGGAACTGTCCGATGTCTCCGCCATCTCCGCCGCCGCTTCGTTCAGCTCCGTCGCCGAGCGTTCGATGCGCTGAATCGTTGCGCGAAAGCTTGCCAGCATCTTGCCGGTCGCCTCCTGAATATCGCCGACCTGGCTGCCGTTGTCGCGAATGACGACTTGGTTGAGGTCTCCTTCGGCTGCGCGATTGGTCACTGCGGCGAGCCCGTTGACCCATTCCGCCGCAATCACCGCGGAAGCCCACGCGCCACCGATCGCGACCACCAGAGTCCAGATCATTCCGCCGATCAACGCGACGGCGTAGCGGTTGTAGGCGGAGGCGATCTGTTGATTCAGCGAATCGATCGCCGCGAGGCTTGCCTGCGGCTGCGAAAGCAGCAAGTTCAGTTCGGTGCTCTTTTCCGCCATTTCACGCGATGCGAGAAGTGCAACCGCAAGCAGCGGCACGAGGCCGAGCAGAACGAATCCGACGACGGCAACCGGCTTTCGTGACGCTTCGAGATCGAGGTACCACTGCGGCGTGGCGCGGTGGACCAAGCTCTTCTCGATCGATGCAGGTGATGTCGCGGTCGTCATTGCAGTGTGAAACGGGTGCCGTCGACGTCGTCGCCGGTGGCGCCCGATCTGCAGTTAGATTCGCCGCGACGGGCAATGCCCCTACGCCGCGCGTTACCGATGAAACCTGCTTGAACTAGTCGCCAAGCGCGCCATCAACTGCCGAAACGACCTCTTCGGGATCGAACGGCTTGACCACGAAGGCCTTCGCGCCGGTCTCGACGCACTCCTGTACAACCGTTTCCTCACCTAGTGCGCTGCACATGATCACTTTGGCTTCGGGAGTCGTGGCCATGATGTGGTTGAGCGCCCCGATGCCATTGCGTTCGGGCATGGTGATGTCGAGCATCACCAGATCCGGTTGCAACTGGCGAAACATGTGAATTGCTTCCTCGCCGTCTTCGGCCTCGCCAATCACCTCGTGTCCCGCGTTCGAGAGGATGTCGCTCAGGCGCTTACGCATGAACATCGAGTCGTCGGCAATCAAAACTGTGGCCATCGTGAAAATTGAGCTTTCGATTTCGGGGGTGAACTTTTTGATCGGTCTCGGCAATCAGCCCATGGCTGAGCGAGGCGAATTTTCTGACGTCCAGATGTCGTCCGGAAACGGTTCTGGTTGAAAATCGGACTCGGTTCTCGGAATCTTTACCGTGAGTGGAGTAGGTGACCCAAGCATCTCGAATGGCTCGGCGGCACCGCTGCGAACGAACACTCTCAGCCCGTTGATCGTGACCTGAACACTGCGCCCACTGGCGCCGCCGACGTCCTCCGAGGCTACACCGATGCCGTGCAGGGCAAGGTATTGGTGCGCCGCTTCGACGTTTCGGTCGCCCACGCCGGCGAGTTTGCTCTGATCGCCATGACCAAACATTGTCGCGCCTCCGACGAGGATCGCGTAGACGTCTTTCGGCTTCACGCGCAGTCCGCGCAGCGCCACCAGCAGTGCCGGAACGGCGGTATCGGCAAATTTCGCGGGCGGGGCCTCGCGACCTCCGGTCATGCGCGCCTCAGGAAGCACCACATGTGCCAGGCCCACGGCTCCATGTTTTGGCGCCACGAGAATCACAGCGACGCACGATCCCAGGCCGACCACCGAAAGCACGTCGCGTTTCGAACTCGATACGGCCATCTCCCCCATGCGAACGGGAATCAGATTGACCGCGGATGACCCCGCGGACTGCATCATGCTTCGCTGCCGAGATTGGAGATCAGTGCCTCCACGCTTGTGTCGCTGGGGATGAACAGAAATCGGACCGTGCAGTCAACTTTTTCGACCTTCAACTGCGTGTCGACAAGCACCGCGTAGTTGGTGACGACCGTCGACATTGCGAGCACCGTCGAAAGGACCGCGCCAAGCATTCCCTCGGACACCTCGGGCGGCTCGGGTTCGAAGGTGAGTCCGCAGGATTCGGCGATTCCAAAGACGTACTGCGTGCCGATGATGTTGGCCATCTCCTGTAGTGCCGATCGCGCCATCTCGGTCCCGGCCTCGAGCCCGAGAATCTCGTAGAGCTGGGCTTCTCCCTCGCTGTCGAAAAGCAACAGGACGCTGGCCTCGATCTGACCGACAACCGAGAGCCATGCGACGGTCACGTGTTCGCCCGCTGAGCCCAGGCGATCGATTGCGTCGCTCAACGGCACAACTTCGAGCGCCGGGACCGTCGCGGTCACCTCCGATCCCAAAAGCTTCGAGAAAGCGTCAGTTGCCTTCTCCGAGATCGTCTCAGCGACTTTGCCGAGTGCTTCTTGCTGTTCATCTGAAATTGGTGGTGCTGGTTCGCCCAGCGGCATCAACATGTTCATGCTCGTTCAATCCAGTTCGCTTGAGTCCGTATCAGTTGGTTCCTGTTTGAACCGGTTCGATCAACGTTCTGCGGATCAATTCCTCGCAATCGACGATGAATGCGATCTCGCCGCTCGCCAGCACCGCGCCCCCAGAAACAGGGGAATCACGCCGCACCAAGTCTGGAACGGGTCGCGTAACAAGCTCGCGCCGACCGATCATTTCGTCGACCAGCAAAGCAATTTGTCTATCGGCAGAGCGCACTGTGACCATGAACTGTGCTGTTTCCGGTTCGCACGGTCGATTGAAAATCTCCGCAAGATTGACGATCGGCATCGCAGAATCCTCGAGAATCGCAACCGGCTGACCCGCAGTCGTCGCGACCGTAACCTCGTCGCGCTTGAACGTCCGGTCGACTCGGTCGAGCTGCAGGGCGTAGGGGTCTCCGGATGAGCGCACCACAAGTGCGGGCAGGATCGCCAACGTCAACGGCATCCTCAGTTCCGTCGTCGTTCCGGAGCCAAGATCGGAGTGCACGCGTACGTCGCCGCCAAACCCGCGGACGGCAGAACGGACCGCGTCCATCCCAACGCCACGCCCTGAAATGTCGCTGATCGTTTCGGCGGTCGAAAAGCCCGGCATGAAGAGGAACTCCATTGCCTGATCGGGATCGATGCGATCGGCGCTGTCCTGATCGATCAATCCGCGTTCGCGCGCTTTGGCGATAACTGCGTCGGTGTCGATCCCGGCCCCGTCGTCGGCGATGCTGATCACGACTTCGCCGCCCTCGTGGCTCGCCGTGATCTTCAGCAGACCAGCTGACGATTTGCCGTGACTCGCGCGTTCGCTGGGTGTCTCGATCCCGTGGTCGATCGCGTTTCGTACCAAGTGCATCAACGGCTCGACAAGTGCATCGACGGCGGTACGGTCAAGCTCGGTGTCGTGGCCCTCCATCTCGAGCGTGATCTCTTTGTCGAGTTGGTGCGAGAGGTCACGCACCAAGCGCGGCAGTCGCGCGAACGCGGTTTCGATCGGCACCATGCGCACCCGCATGACCATGTCCTGCACTGCCTGCGACGCGCGCGTGAGTTCGGCAACTGCGTCGTGGAGCTCCGAGTTCCCGCTTTCGGAGGCGAGCTGTTCGACGCTCGATCGCCTTACGACCAACTCTCCGATCATGTGCAGAAGCGTGTCCAAGCGGGCAGCCTCCACGCGCACCGTGGCGCGCGATTGGGCCTCCTTGATCGCCGCGTTGACAAGATCCGGGCCAGCCGACTCATCGCCAGTTCGCACGGCTGCAACCGACTCTGGCTTGTCAGCGCCGCGAACGAGTCCCTTGAGCGCGCCGATCAGTGGTTCTGGGTCGGTCTTCGAGGCGCCGTCGGCGGCGATCTCCTCGACCATCTTCGAGAGCATGTCCATACAGTCGAAAAGCACGTCGATCGCCGCGCGTTCGAGGCCGCCGGTTCGCTCCCGCAGCAACGCGAAAACGTCCTCCATCGCGTGGGTCAGGGCGGCAACCTGCTCGAAACCCATCGTCGCAGCCATGCCCTTGACCGAATGCGCGACGCGAAACACTTCGTCGAGACGCGCACGATCGTCGGGGTTGGCCTCCACGCCGACGATCGCTGTATTCAGCGTTTCGAGGTTCTCGCGCGCCTCTGCCAGGAACAGCTCGATGTATTCGGAGTCGTTGAGTTCACTCATCGGTCTGCGGCCTCATCTGCCTCGTCGAAATCCAGCGCATCGCCGAAGCCACGCGCCGCTTCGCTCGATTGACTGAACTCAACGTCCGACTGCGCGGCGATTTTCCGGAACACGAACGGGCGAACGCGTTCGAGATCCAACGCGCCTGGATCGACGATCATTTCGGTCGAGCCGAGCACCAGCACGCCACCAGGCCTGAGGGCACCCGCGAGAATCTCATGAACCTGCTCACGCCGTTCGCGTTCGAAGTGGATCGCGACGTTGCGAAAAAGAATCAAATCCATTTCTCGTGGTTTCGACGCGAACAGGTCCTCGACCTTGAACGTGATCAGTTGCCTCAACTCGGGTTTCGCGGTCCACCCACCGTTGCCGCGCTCGAAATACTTGCCGAGCAGGCTCGGCGGCGCATCTCGTGCGTCCTCGTCGGTGAACCAGCCAGCCTTTGCACGTTCAATCATCCGCGGATTGATGTCCGTTCCCTTGATCACCGGCAGACGCGAGAGCTTGTCGCGCATTTCCAGGCAGATCGCGGCAAGCGTGTACGGCTCCGCGCCATACGAGCATCCGGCCGACCAGAGCTTGAGGCGGGTGCCGCCGGATCTTTCGTCGAGCTCCGGCAGGATCTGCTTTTCGATCACTTCGAAGATGTCGGTGTTGCGCCACAGCTGACTGACGGTGATCGTCATCCGCTCCATGAACTTGTCGAGCAGCGGCGCATCGCGCCTCAGCAGCTCGAGATATTCGGTCAGGGTCTCGACGTGGTTGCGCGACGCCAGGCCGCGCGCCCTACGCTCCATCTGATTGCGCTTGTAGAGCGACAGATCCACACCAAGCAGCTGCTTGATACCGGCGCAAAAATTGTCGAAGTCGCCCGGCGGCAGCGGTTCCGGGTCCGGCGGGCCGTGCGGTGGCCTGCGCGGCGGCTCGCGGCGGGATCTCGGTGAATCAGCCACCGGCCACCTCTGCAATTGCCGGTCCGATCTCGTCGATCGGCAAGACGCCGTCTGCCAGTCCTGCCTCAACGACGGCGCGCGGCATGCCATTTACCGTGGTCGTCTCGCCGTGTTCGGCGATCACCACGCCGCCCGCATCGTGGACCAGCTGGGCACCGTTGCTTCCATCGCGACCCATGCCGGTTAGTACGGCGAGCACGATGTCGCCGCCGAACTCGGTGACTGCGTCGGCGATCGTGACGTCGGCGCAGGGCTTGAGGCCGCCGATCGCAGCATCATCTGACAGCTCCAGCCGCTGACGCCGAATGCGCAAGTGCTTCCCGCCCTGGGCGACGTAGCCGTGGCCGGGCTTGATCTTGGCTCCGGCTTCGGCCTCGCTTATCTGCAATGGGCCGAGACTGTCGAGTCTGATCGCCAGCGACTCGGTGAATCCGGCTGGCATGTGTTGGACGATCAACAATCCCCGGCCGAGTGTTTCCGGGAATGCCTTGACAACGTTGGTGAGCGCTCGCGGTCCGCCGGTTGATGCGGCGATGACCACCAGTCGTCCCGTCGTGGACCCCGCTCGGGTGACTTTTTGTTTGGGCGCGAGTGGCGGTGGAGGTTTTGGCGGCTGCACGACCGTTGCTCGCGGTGCGCTGCGTACTTCACGGATCGCGGCTTCGACCTTTGCCAGTAGGTCGTCGAGGAAGTCTTGGAGCTTGCCTCCCGCAGAGGTTTTTGGCACGAGTTCGAATGCGCCTTCAGACAGGGCATCGACCGCGCGCACGCCGCCATCCTCGCTGAACGAAGAGACGACGACGATCCTCAGACCATTCATCGTGCGTAGTTTGCGCAGCACCTCCATGCCATCCACCTCGGGCATCGCGAGATCGAGCGAGAGCACGTCCGGCTCGTGCAGGCGGCAGGCCTCAATCGCCTCGCGGCCGTTCGCTACTTCTGCGACGACATCGATCCCGGCGCGCGTCAGGACATCCGAAATCAATCGGCGCATGAATGCCGAATCATCGGCAACTACTACGCGTGCGGCGCTCATTGAGTTTTGGTGGATTTTTTGGTGTTTCGTCGACGGACCCGTCGGTTGGGTTACGAGCCCCGCCTTTTGGTGTTCATCGCCCGCGACGGCCAAAGTTGATGCCAACGGGGGCGACTGCCCTTATGTCGGCAGCTTCGCCCATAACCTTGCGCGCCGCATCGCGATACTCATCTGGCAGTTCACCGTTCATCGCCGCCAGCGCCGCATCAGTATCGATACCCATCTTCTTGCGCAGATCCTGCTCACCGGTCTCTGGGCGTTTGATCTGGCGGACGGCCTGCTTCACATCGTCGCCGAACAGCGCTTCGACACCGGTGGCCAGCACGTTGACTGCGCCGGTCTTGCGCTCCAGCTTGCCATTGACGGTCAAAAGCGGTTCGCTGCGCACCGTCACGCGATAGCGCTCGTAGACGCGCGGCGGCAGGATCACATTGACCACGCCGACCTCGTCCTCGAGCAGCACGAAAACGACGCCCTTGGCGGTCCCCGGTCGCTGGCGTGCAACGACGAGACCGGCGACCTTGACCGGTTGGTTCTCGTTCAGGCGGTCGAGTCGGTCTGTCGGGATGACGCCCTGCGCCTGGAGTTGTTCGCGCAGAAGGGCCAGTGGATGGGTGCCAACGGTCATCCCGGTCGCGGCGTAGTCGGCGATCATCTCATCCCAGTCGTTGAGTTTGTTCAGCTGGGGTGCTGGGAGGGGTGGAATCGGTAGTGCCAGCTGCGCGCCGGCGAAGTCGTCGTTGCTCTGGTTGGCGCTGCTGCGACCAGCGTTGCTCCGAGCGCCGCTCTTCTGGTTTTCGTTGTTCTGGTCGCTGCTGCTCCGAGCGCCAATCGCCGAGCGCCTCGATCCACCACCGGCCGAGCGACGACTGCGGCCGAGCGGCTCACCGGCAGGAGCAGCGCCGAGCAGCCAGAGTGCTTCGCGGCGGCCTCGACCACGCGGCCGTGTTGCCTCGGCTGCGCGGCCTGGGCCGCCTGCTCGGTCTGCACCGCCTGTTCGGTCTGCACCGTCTGCGCGGTCTGCGCCGTCTGCGCGGTCTGCGCCGTCCTCGCCGTTTGCCGCCGATCCGCCCAAACCAAGGTGGTCGCAGGCCCCAGCCCAAGCCAACTTCTCCAAGGTCGAGCCATCCGCCCCCGACCGCCCGGCCAGATCCTCAACAGAGACAAACTCTCCGCCCTCCCTGCGCGCGGCCACCAGCGATCTCAGTCCCTCCTCCTTGGCGCCCTTCACATACCCCAACCCGATCCGTACGGCCAGCTCCCGCTGCGGCGACCCCGTCAAATCCGCAGCCCCTGATTCCAAAGGGATGCTTTGCCGCATGCCCTGTCCATGCGGCAGCTGCATGGACAGGGCATGCGGCACTTTCTCGCTTTCGAATGCGGAATTTTCCCTCACACTCTGTCCTTGAGGAACCCTCACAGACAGAGCATGAGGAAATTTTCCGCTTTCTGAGGCAACTTCGCCTTGGACGCGCCCCGAGGCACCGGCATCCTTCGCCTGCAAATCCGTTTGACCCCCGCGCTCAAAACTCTCGACCACCGAGCCCCCGCCTTCGGACTCGCCGCCACCCGCAACTTCAACCCACTCCACCGAGCACTCCACCCCGCTCGCGTTCACGTCCACCGGCAATACCGGGATGCCCCGCCGCTGCGCTTCGTGCGCCAGCGCGTCGGGCAGATAGAACCCCATGGGCTGCTCGTTCATCAACCCGCACAGCAACTCTGGCCCATAGTGGCAGCGCAGCCAAGAGGTTTGGTAGGCGAGCAGCCCGAACGCTGCCGCGTGGGCCTTCGGAAATCCAAAGCCCGAGAAGCCGATGATCTGGGCGAAGACATTCTCGGCGACGTCATGCGGAACACCCTTCTGCGCGGCACCTTCGACGAAGCGCAGGTGATAGGCAGCGAGTGCCTCGTGACTGCGCTTGCGGCTCATCGCCCGCCGCAGTCCTTCTCCTTCGGAGGGAGAAAAATCAGCCATCACCCGCGCCACCTCGATCACCTGGTCCTGGAAGACGATCGACCCCAAGGTGTCCTCGAGCACCTCCTTCAAGAGCGGGTGCGCATACGGCACCTCGTAGTCAGGGTCGGCTCGCAGCTTCTTGCGACGATCCAGATATGGATGGACGGCGCCGCCGGTGATCGGGCCCGGGCGAACGATCGCGACCTGGATGAAGATGTCGTTGAGATTCTCCGGCCGTGAGCGAACCAGCATCTGCATCTGCGCGCGGCTCTCGATCTGGAAGACGCCGGTCGTCTCGCCGCTGCGGATCTGCTCGAAGGTCTCGGGGTCGTCGAGCGGGATGCGTGAGAGATCGACGTGCTCGCCGCGAGCCTCGCCGATGTAGTCGACCGTGCGCTCGACCGCCGAGAGCATGCCCAGACCAAGCAGGTCGATCTTCGCGAAGCCGGCGTCGCCGCAGGAGTCTTTGTCCCACTGAACGATCTGGCGGTTGACCATCGCCGCGGGGACGATCGGGCAGACCTCGTCCAGTTGATCCGTGCTGATCACCATGCCGCCGGAGTGCTGGCTGAGCCCGCGCGGCAGCCGGTGGATCTGCGGCAGCAGCCTGAGCATCGCCTGCCAGCGCGGCGAATCGAGCAACCTCGCGCCCGACGGCGAATCGGTCAGCACCGCGCGCACGCGGTCCTCGACCTGCTCGCCCCTGCTGCGATCGGTCTGGCGGATGATCCGTTCGATCTCGGCCGTCGGCAACCCCAATGCCTTGGCCAGTGAGCGCAACGCGCCCCTCGTTCTGTAGGTCGGGAAGGCCGCCACCAGCGCCGAGTGCCGCTTGCCGTAACGCTCGTGTACGCGCGGGATCAATGCGTGACGGATGTCGCGGGGGAAGTCGAGGTCTATGTCCGGCAGCGAGGTCAGATCTTCATGCAGAAAGCGGCCGAGACAGAGGTCGGCCTCCAGCGGATCAACGTGCGAGAGCCCGGTCAAGTAACAGACGATCGAGCTGACCGACGAGCCGCGCCCACGCCCCGGTGGCAGGACGCTGCGCGCCGCGCTCCTTCCGCGCACCTCAACGGCGATCTCGCGTGCCAGTTCGAGCAGGTCGTGGTGGATCAGGAAGAAGCCGGGCAGTTGGAGCTTCTCGATCACCCGTAGTTCATCCTCCAGCCGGGCGCGCGCCTCCTTGAGCGGAACGTTGCGCCGGCCGACACTGCCGGGCTGCTGTCCATCGGTGTTGTGCTCGGCGCCGCGTCCGTAGCGCTCGACCAGTCGCTCCTCACACACGGACCGCAGACGACGCGCTTGGCGTGGGTCCTGCGCGCCGGGGTAGCGATAGCCGAGGTCGCTGGTCAGATCAAAATCAATCCGCTCGAAGATCTCCCGCGTCTCATGGACCGCGCGCGGGAACTCCGCGAAGCGCCGCGCCATCTCGGCCGGCGAGGCGAGTACGTGCGAGGAATTGCCACGCCGCAGCGCCTCGGTCTCGTCGAGCGTGGCGTTGTGCTTGACAGCAACAAACACATCCTGCAGGGCAACGCGCTCACGGTTGTGCGAATGGACGTTGCCGGTGGCCACGGTCGGCACGCCGATCCGCTCGGCCAGTTCAGTGAGCGCGCGATTGCGTGCGCGGTCGTTGCGGGCGAACGGTCGCTGCAGCTCGATGCGGAGGTTGTCGCCGCCGAAGGCGTCGCGCAGACTGCGGGCGACCGCCTCCGCCCCACGCAGGTCGCCGCGCTCGATGCGCCCACCTACAGCTCCGCGCAGCGCGCAGCCAGAGAGGCAGATCAGACCGCTGCCACCTGCGACCTGTTCGAGCAACTGGTCGAGCGAGACCTGAGGTTGCTGCGCAGTTCGCTGCGCGCTGCCCTCGCGCGTCTCGGCGTGCGCCAGCGTCAGCAGGCGGCAGAGCGTCGTCCAGCCGCTGCGTTCGGCGACGATCAGCGTCACGTGGTGGCCGTCGGTGAGCGTCAGCTCGGAGCCGTGGATCGGCAGCACACCGAGCGGCTCGGCGGCGTGCGCGAACTCCATCGAGCCGTGCACCGCGTCGTGATCGGTCAGCGCAAAGCCCGAGTAGCCGAGCTCGGCGGCGGCCGTCGCCAGCTCATGTGGATGGCTGACCCCGTCGTGGAACGAGAACGCGCTGTGGGCGTGTAGTTCGACGTATGCGGCTGCGGCTGCGTTTGTGGCTTTCAACGCCATTTGCAGGGCCTTTTACTACCGCTTCTGAGGTATGTATGGTCTTCCTGACACGAACATATGTTCGATTCTACAGCAGGAGGCAGCGATGGTCGTTATAACATCCGTTATACTGAACGACGTGGAACTGAAGATCACACAAATCGGGAACTCCCTGGGAGTGATCCTCCCCAAGGAACTGCTCGCCAAGCTCAAGGTTGAGAAGGGCGACTCCCTGCACGTGCTCGAAACGAAGGACGGCGTCGAGCTGACGCCGTTCGATCCCGAGTTCGCGAACCGCATGGATCGGGTCGAGCGCATCATGCGCGAGAACCGCAACCTGCTCAAGCGACTCGCGGAGTAGTTCCATGACTGAGATCAAATGGCTCCGCACAGTCGATGTGCTCGGAGCACACAAACTGCTGATCGAATTCAGCGGCGGCAGCGACGGGGTTAGAGATGAGGGGTTGCTCGAATCGGCGCTCGCCCGACCACGCAACATTCACGCCTACGAGCCAGATGCACCACTCACAAAGCTCGCCGCTGCATACGGATACGGAATCGCCAACAACCACCCGTTCGTGGATGGCAACAAACGGGCTGCGTTCGTCGCGATCGAGTTGTTTCTGGACCTCCATGGCATCACGATCGACGCGTCGGAGGAAGACAAGTACGCGACGATGATCGGCCTGGCCGCTGGCGATCTGAGTGAAGACGCGCTCTCTGAGTGGTTGAGCGAGCACTGTCATCCGTGATCAAACAGCCGATCGGCCATCTTCACCCGTAGTCTTACCGCCGTGTCCACCCTCACAGAAGACGGAACGCGCCGCCATCGTCGGCTGATGCGGATGGTTTGGCTCGCGATCGCTGCGGCGGTCGCGACGATTGCGCTGAAGCTCTCGGCCTGGCTGATCACGGGGTCGGTCGGTCTGCTCGCCGACGCCGCCGAGTCGTTCGTCAACCTCGCGGCGGCGATCGTCGCGTTGATCGTCGTGCGCTGGGCCGGTCAGCCCGCCGACGAGGACCACGCCTACGGACACGACAAGGCCGACTACCTCTCGGCCGGGGCCGAGGGCACGATGATCCTCGTCGCCGCCGGCACGATCGCGATTGCCGCCGTCGGCCGGCTGATCAATCCCGTGCCGCTCGAAACCGTCGGCCTCGGTCTGGCGATCACAGCCGTCGCCACTGTGATCAATCTGACCGTAGCCATACTGCTGCTGCGCGTCGGTCGCGAAGAATCGTCGCTGACCGTCGAGTCCGACGGCCGACACCTGATGACCGACGTCTGGACGTCGGTCGGCGTGATCGGCGGTGTGGCACTGGTCGCAATCACCGGCGTCGAGCGCCTCGACCCAATCATCGCTCTGCTCGTCGCATTCAACATCATCTTCACCGGTGCGCGCTTGGTGAGGCGCTCGCTCTCCGGGCTGCTCGACCGTGCACTTGAGACCGACGAGATCGCTCAGATCGAGTCGGTGCTCGACAAGTATCGCGCCGAGGAAATCTCGTTCCACGCTCTACGCACCCGTCGCTCCGCGCATCGCGCCTTCGTCTCGGTTCACGTTTTGGTGCCAGGCGGGTGGTCCGTGCAGCAGGGGCACGATGTGGTTGAGCGCATCGAGCACGACCTGCGCTCGCTGTTCGGCACGGTGACGGTCTTCACGCACCTTGAACCGATCGAGGATCCGGTGTCATTCGCAGACACGCAACTCGATCGTGAAGATGGTCATCCCAATAGCCGCTGAGATCGCTCGCCCGTCGGGGCCGTTGCACGGTCAAGCCCGCTGCTCAAACCATCGCTTGGTCTTGAGATCCTGAAATACGACGGCGTTGCTGCCGCCCTTGAGCACCAGCTCGAAGTAGCGGCGTCTGACCGGACTGCCCGTCCACCAACGATCCTCCACCACCCAGCGCTCGCGCTCCTGATCGACCGGGTGACCGCGCAGCGCCAGCGGGTTGCCGTCGCCGTCGGCGCGCAGTTGGGCTGGCTTGGGGCGACCGAGCGGCACCGGCCCGGGCGAGAGTGCGGTGCGGCGCTCGGGCAGGCGCGAGCCCTCGTTCATCCGCACGACGCGCGCGACCTTCTGCGGTGAACCGGCCGCTTGACGGGCCTGCTCGGAGGCGACCTTCAGGCGGCGTTTGCGCTCGGCGGGTGAATCCTCGTGCAGCAGCGTCAAGACCTCGTGGTCGAGCGGCCCGAAGCCGTCGACGGTGAACTCCAGCGCAGACGCGGGCTCGGGTAGTTCGAGCAGTTTGCGCTCGGCGACCAGTTTGATGCGCACGGGGTCGGCGGTCGGTTCGCGCATCAGGCCGCGCGTGCTCCATGAGCCGCCCTCGATGAAGCTGGTGTGCAGCGTGAAGCCGCGCAGCGTACGGCCAGCGCGCTCGGGGCGTGCGAGCAGGCGCTCGATCAACAGCGTCAGCGCGCGTTCGAGATCGCCGGCCATCGCACCTTGTGCGTTCCTCGCCTGACCTTCGGCATCGTCGATCAGCTCGATCCGCTCGCTCAGGCGCTCGGCGGGCCGGCGCGGGCGCAGTGGTGGCTCTTGTCCGTAGATGAGGTCGCGCGCCGTCAACCCGACGCGGCCGAATCGTTCGGCCACCTGGGCGCGACGCAGCACCGCGAACTCACCGAGCGTCTCGATGCCGAGCTTCTCCAGCGTCGCGGCCAGCTGCTCGCACTGTTTCGAGTAGAGCGCAAGCCAGCCGACCGGCGCGTTGGCGAGAAACTCGCGCCGCTCAAGATCGTTGCCGATCACCCGTGGCTTGCGCGGACGCGCCGTACGCGCTGCGGCCAACGCGATGAACCTCGTCTCGGCCGCACCGATCCTGACCGGTCGACCGATCGCGTCGCGCACGGCCGCGATAACTCCGTCGAAGCCACGGTGCAGCGGTTCGAGTCCGGCGGATTCGAAGAACACCGTGCCCGGTTTGTCGGGATCGCTCTCGACCTCGGTGCCGATGTTCTCGAGCGCGCGCAGCACGGCCTCCCACCCATTCGCGGCGGCGACCGGATCCGGTGGCACCAACTTCAGCTGTGGGCAACGCGCGAATGCCTCGCCGACCGACAGACCCGGAGTGACAGCAAAGGCCTCGGCCGCCGCCGAGACCTGCCCGATCACCGCGCGACCCGTCGGGGGTGGGGCGAGGGCGATCGGTTGCTGCATCAAGGCCGCTGCGACTTCGGCGTGCCCGCCGGTCGTGCGAGAGCCGGGCACGCACGAATCGGCCGAAGCAGCAACCATCAGCTCAAAACGAGGGAGCATTACGCATACAACAGACACGAACGTATGTTCGCATACTGACAAGACATTGTCAAGTGGGCCTGCGAGATCCGGGGCTTGCAAGGTCCGAGGTTGCAAGCGGGATCAGTGCGTGACGTTCGTGGATTGCTGCGAGGGTGGGTTGACTTTCGTTTGGCACCGATGGGGTGAGGCGGTTGGTTGTGGTGCGGGCCGATCTCGTTGGGGATCGACGTAGTGTGAATCGGTGGCCCTGATTGCAATGGGGTGTTTTGGTCCAGGAGTCCCCCGGCGGGGGAGTCTTGGACCATTTTGCCCCATCGGAATCACCACCACCAATCAGCCCATTCCCTTTTCGGTGCCCAAACGAAAGTCAACCTGCGCCCCGCATCAAACCCCAACCAGATCCCGCTTGCAACCTCGGACCTTGCAAAGGAAAAGGGAATTGGGCAAAGAGAAAGACCCGGCGTTTGGCCGGGTCTGATCTCTGGGGAGGATACTGCTGTGTCTCTGGGTCGTCTCGTACTTGGGGGAGAGAGACGCCCTGGAGAAGTCGTGTCCGATAAAACTTGGAGGCGACTTCCGTATCTGGTGGTAAAGATAGGCCTCGTTGTGTGATGTGTGTGTGAGATTGCTCACACTTGCACAAAGTACTTACGTCTCGGTATCCCGCTCCTGATGCGGGTTGACGGCAGTCCGTTTAGGCGTCGCTGGGCGTCTTCGACGCCATTCGTTCTGTGATGCGTCGTGCGACGGCATCGGCGGTGAAGCCGATCTCTTCGTGTAAAAGCTTGGGTGCGCCGTGCGTTATGTAGCGGTCCGGAATGCCCACGCGCAATGTCGAGACGGGCAACGCGTTGTCGGCCAAATGCTCGATCACTCCCGAACCAAATCCACCGGCCAGCGCACCCTCCTCGAGCGTCACAAGCAGCTCGTGTTCGGCGGCGAGCTCGTTGACCAGCTCGGTGTCGAGTGGCTTCGCGAATCGCGCATCGGCGACCGTGGCGGACACTCCCTGTTCGGCGAGCACGCCGGCCGCGCCTTGCGCCACCCCGACGCCGGTTCCGTATCCAAGTAGCGCGACACTTCCGTCACCACGCGACAACACCTCGCCCACACCAACGTCGATCGCAGTGGGCGATTTCGGCAATGGCACACCAACGCCCTCGCCCCGCGGATAGCGGATCGCCACCGGGCCATCGTCGTGGAGCAACGCCGTGTGCAGCATGTCCACAAGCACAGCCTCGTCGCGCGGCGCCATCAAGATGATGTTCGGCAACGGGCGTAGATAGGAGATGTCAAATGCGCCGTGGTGCGTCGGGCCGTCGTCGCCGACCAGTCCCGCGCGATCCATCGCGAAAACGACGTTCAACTTCTGCAGGCAGACGTCGTGAACAATTTGATCGAAGCCGCGCTGCAAGAAGGTCGAGTAGACAGCAACCACAGGCTTCACGCCCTGCAATGCGAGTCCGGAAGCGAACAAGACTGCGTGTTGCTCGGCAATGCCTACGTCGAAGTAGTGCTCTGGCATTTCTTTCTGCAGGATCGAAAGACCGGTGCCGGAATTCATCGCCGCCGTGATGCCGACCACGCGTTCGTCGCGCTTGCATTCGGCCACCAACGCTTCGCCGAAGACCTTGGTGTATTGCGGCGGCGCTTTTTTCATCGCCGCTCCGTTGGTGGTCGATTTAGCCGGTGCCGCGGTCGGCTTGCGGTCGGTGATGCCCTTCGGCTTCACCGCGTGCCATTGCTCCATTCCTTCGAGTCCACCCTCTTCGGCCGGCGCGAATCCCTTTCCTTTGACCGTCGCGATATGGACGACGACGGGGCGGTCTGCTGCCAGAGCTTCCTCGATCGCCGGGCGTAGCTCGCTGACGTCATGCCCGTCGATCACGCCGATGTATGCGAAGTCGAGCTCCTCCCAGAACAATCCGGGCGCCCAGAAGGCCTTGACGGATTCCTTGAATTGGGGGCCGAAGCGTTCGAACGCCGCGCCGATACCTGCCGGTAGTTTGGTGAGCGCACTTTCCGCACCGTCACGCGCCTTGTAGAGCTTCGGATTCATGCGAACCCGATTGAAGTAGCGCGAGAGCGCCCCAACGTTTGGTGAGATCGACATGCCGTTGTCGTTGAGAATCACGACGATCGGCGAACCCAGGCCACCTGCATTGTGGATCGCCTCAAAGGCGACGCCTCCGGTCATCGAGCCGTCACCGATTACGGCAACAACCTTGCCGTCGGGTCCGCTGCCCATCCGCATCGCCTCTTTGAGGCCCACGGCGTATGAAATCGATGTCGAAGCGTGCCCCGCCCCCATGATGTCGTGCTCACTCTCAAAGCGTGCGCAAAACGGCGCAAGCCCGTCGTACTTGCGGATCGTGGGAAGCTGATCGCGTCGGCCGGTGAGAATCTTGTGGGGATAGGCCTGATGTCCGACGTCCCAGAGGATCTTGTCGGTCGGTGAATCAAGCAGCGCATGCAGCACCACTGACAGCTCGCAAACGCCGAGGTTCGCGCCGAAGTGTCCGCCGATCTCGCCGACCGTGTCGATCAGCTCTTCGCGGACTTCCTGGGCTATCTGTTGGAGCTGCTGGTCGTCGAGACCCGAGAGGTCATCGGGTCCGTCGACGCCGGACAGCAACGAGCCCGACGGCAAAGCGTTTTCGTTGGATTTTGATTTCGCCAAGGCACGTCACCTATCGGTCTCGGCCATATATGTACGCGCTGACGGACCGCAAATCGCTTGCATCGCCACGAAACTCGATCGAATCGAGCAGTCCGCAGACTTTTCGATAGCTCTCGTCCGCCAGTTCACGCGCGCGATCGAGACCAAAAACGCTGACATATGTTGCCTTGCCGTGTCGCTCGTCGCTACCACTCGGCTTTCCGAGGTCGGCGTCCGAGCCAGTGACATCGAGGATATCGTCGATGATCTGAAAAAGCACCCCCAACTCTGCGCCGAACCGCCCGAGGTTCTCGACCGTCCCGGTGTCGGCGCCCAATGCGACCGCCGCACCCTTGACCGAAACGCGAATCAAGCGACCGGTCTTGAGTTCGTGCATCTGCGTCAGTTCTTCGGCGGTTTCGACCTGATCGGCGATGTCAATGAACTGACCGCCCACCATCCCTGCTGCACCGGTGGCCGCGAGCAGCTCGTCGATCGCCGCGATCACGTGTGCCGGCTCACCGGACTGGAACGAAGTGATCAGACGAAGCGCTTCGGCGAACAATGCATCGCCGGCAAGAATTGCGACGTTTTCGCCGTAGGCAACGTGGCACGTCGGCTTACCACGACGCAGATCGTCGTCGTCCATCGCAGGGAGGTCGTCGTGGATCAGCGAGTACGTATGAATCAGCTCGAGCGCGGCGGCATACGGCATGACCGCCGCGGGATCGTGGCCGAGCGCGTGGGCCGTGCTCAGAGCCAGCACCGGTCGCACACGCTTGCCGCCTGCCAACAGCGAGTAACGCATTGCCTCGGTCAAGCCGTCTATCGGCACACTCTGATCGAAATCGACCTGCTCAAGATAGGCGTCGACCGCGGCCCGCTTGGCGTCGGGAAAAGCGACGGGGGTGTCTCCCGGAAGATGGACGGCGGGTCCGCTCATCTGACCCTCGGTCACCGCGAGACGGAATCTAGAGTCGAAGCTGCGCGGCTTGCCAGGTCGGTCAGTTCGCGCAGACGAGCTTCCAGGGCGCTGGCGTCAAATTCGCCCTCACGCAAAGTACCGACCTTCTCTTTGAGTTCGCCAATCAGTTGATCGAGCTCGGCGATCTGGGTGTCGGCGTTTTGGGTGTCGGCGTTTTGGACGTCGGCAATCTGCGCATCATTCTCAGAATGTTCAGTCACTGGCAGCTCCTGGCTCTGGACTTGCTCCGGCGGGGATATCGCGGAGGATCGACCCGAGAATACCGTTGACGAACTTTGGCGCGTCGGCCGAGCAGTAGTTCTTGGCGAGTTCGACCGCCTCATCCACCGCCACTTCCGGCGGAACGTCGCCGTTCGCGAGAAGTTCGTGGATCGCCACGCGGAGAATGTTGCGCTCAAGCGGCGCAATACGGTCGATCGGCCAGTTGCCCTTGGCGTAGCTCGTGATTTGCTCGTCGAGCTTCTCGCGCTCTTCGAGCGTCGCCTCCGCCAACGCGCGCGTGAAGTCGGTTGCGTCATCGGCGATCAAGGTGTCGAGATCGCGACCCGTCAAATCGTTCTGGTACAGGGCAAAAACGGCGAGCCTGCGTTGGTCCGACCGTTTCATCGTTGCTCACCCACGCCTCGAGCGTGCGTTGCCTGAACAACGGCGGCTATGCACGCGACATGTACTCGCCACTGCGGGTGTCCACCTTGACGGTGTCGCCGGAGTTGAGAAAGAGCGGCACGTTGATTGTTTTGCCCGTCTCGAGCGTCGCGGGCTTGTTGCCGCCGCCCGACACCGTGTCCCCGCGGACCCCGGGCTCCGTCTCGGTGATTTCGAGAACGACCGATGCCGGCAACTGGATGTCACTGAAATCGCCATCGATGTACAGCGCCTCGACCTCACTGTTGGGCTTGACGAATCCGAGCGGTTCTGCGAGTTTGGCGAGTGGCGCCGAAAGCTGATCAAACGTTTCGTTGTCCATGAAGTGGGCATCGTCGCCGTCGCTGTAGAGAAACTGCAGCTTCTTGACCTCCGTGCGCACGGAGCGGAATTTTTCGCCAGCTCGGAACGTTTTGTCGATCACAGCGCCGTCGCTGCTGCGCTTCAGCTTGGTGCGTACGAATGCACCGCCCTTGCCGGGTTTGACGTGTTGGAATTCCACGATCTTGTAGACCGTGCCCTCGACGTCGATGTGATTGCCGTTCTTGAACTGGTTTGTGGAGATCATGGACGCGAAGGATAGACCCGCGCGCTGGCGAGCACGGTTCAGTCTGTTTTCGACGAGTCGGCGTCGCGCGGCCGGTCTGGCTCTTCGGCGGCAGCGCGCGCCTTGCGGTCCGCCATACGCTGATAGGCGATGCCCCCCGCGAGCACCAGAACCGGAGCGAGATAAAGCAGGTTCGCCAGCCAGTGACCGACGTGCGCGAGCGGGAGCTCGGTTCCTACAGACGATGCAAGCTCAGAAATCATTGGTTCGCTTGCGACAGTAGCCAGAGGCCGAAACTGGTGAAGCCGACCATGACGATCAGCATCCACACCTGCGACTGCACCGCCGCGCGGGCCTTGCCCCAAACAGAGAGCGCCTTGTCGTGCGCGACGGCCAGACCGGCGACGTGGCCGATTACCAGCGCAAGCACCTGCACGTACCAAATCACTTGGCTGGAAACGAACCGGTAGTCGATGCCGGACGTCGCCGTACCGAAATAGTCGGAACCGTTCCCCAGCGGATCCGACAACATTGGCCAGAGTGCCTGCCCTTGGAACATGATGAACGAGAAGTAGTGGGCGACGACGTAGCCGAGCATGATCGGGACGAGCGACGGTGCGAACGTCTGCGAGAGCTCGCGCGCCGACATCTCGATATGACTTGAGCGCATCCCCTCGACTCCGAGGCGGTAGAAACCGAACACGATTCCGATCGCAACGAGCAGTCCAAGCGTCGAAGTGATCACGCTGGGATCTGTGCCGCCGACACTCTGCCAGAGCGCACCTTCGGAAGCCCCGTCGAACGCTGTGATGCCGATGGCGGCGCAAAAGAACATCACCGTTGCGGGCAGCCACTGGATGTCGGTCAAGCCAGAGAGCGGAAGACGAGTGCATACCCGTCCTCGCTGCACCGTCAACGGTGCGATCCGCGAAAACATGTTGAAGTAGAGGTTGAAGGCGTCTCCGCGTTCACTCCACCGGTCACTGCCGAACAGCGCCATGCCCGAGAACTGGACCACGCTGTAGGCGATGATCATCCAGGCGAGAAAACTCGGATCGCGTCCCGATTCGGCGACCAACTCGATCCAACCGAAAGCAAACAACAGGACAACCGCTGGCCATCGTCCAAGTGCCTCGGGATAGTTGAACGGTGCCGGAAGTGCGTTCGGTGCGATCTTCGACTTGGCCCATCCTGCGGCGCGACCAACTGCAAGCCACGGGTTGAAGGCGCGAAAAACGTCTCCGAGGGCGGCGGAGATTATTGGCAGGACCGACCAGGCGTAGACATAGACAAAGGTCGGGACGATATTCGTCGACGGATCCTGATCACCGGCGAACCCCGCATAGACGAGGAACGTCAGGACAGCGATGCCGACGAATCCGCACAGCGGACCGAAGAACTGAGAAATTCTGAAGCGTGGCCTGGGTGTTGCCGTTTCCAGTTTCGGCGTCTGCCACATCGCCGCGAAGGCGAAGAACGAAACCGCAAGCACAGCGGCCGCCGCCCATGCAAACAGCCATCCGGGCAGCGGCAGATCAGCGCGTTCGCCAAGTCCATGTGCGAGGACGATCAAGGACTGACCCTGAGGACCGCCACCTGCTCGCCGTTGCCGTGAAGCTCGATCTCGAAGACTCCGTCGATGTCGGCCTTGAACTTGTAGTTGACCGTCTTGCTCGCCGGCAGCGGGACGTAGAGGTCATATCCATGGATGTGCAGTTCGTCCGTCGTCGCCGAGCGACCGCGGATATACACCGTTTCGCCCTTGTCGACCTTGATCGTGGTCTTTTTCCCGGATCTCAGCAAGGGCGCGGTGCTCCTGGATGTTCCTGCCTCTGCGCCGCCGGTTCCCGAGCCGTCGTTCTGCGGACTGGCACCGCCGGTGTCATCGCCCGGGCTGCCGCCACCAGTGCCGTCATCGGGCGTCGTCCCGCCCGTATCGTCGTCGTCCCCGGATCCTCCGGTGGACCCTGTTCCGCCAGTCGACGGCGTGCTCGTTGACCCGGTGGGTTGCTGCGCCGGCGCGCTTGGTTCGTCGGTCTCGGTCGCCGTGTTCGAGTCGTCGCTGGTGCCGATCACGACTGCGGCAACGATCAGGATCACAGCGCCGATCAGTGCCAGTGCCCAGCGGGTGTTTTTGCTCACTTGTTTTCGCTCCGGGTCGGGATGGTTTGGAGTTCCTGAATGCTGGCTGGAACTCTACATCGTTTGGTGTCGAGTTCGCTCGGGTGCGTATCGGTCAATCGACGACGAGTAGTTGTTTTTCAAACGGTGTCAGCACTCGCGGTCCGTCGTCGGCGACCACCACAAGATCTTCGATCCGCACCCCGAACTCACCCGGCAAGTAGATGCCGGGTTCAACGGTGACGACATTTCCCAGTTCGAGCACGTCCTTCGAGCGCGAAGAGAGCGTCGGCAGTTCATGCACTTCCACGCCCACACCGTGCCCGGTGCTGTGACCGAACTGATCCGCATATCCCGCCGCGTCGATCACGTCTCTGGCAGATTTGTCGATCAACTGGCACTCAACGCCCTCGGCGATTTGCGCGAGTGCGGTTCGCTGCGCATCGAGCACGATGTCGTAAATCTCGCGCGCGTGACCATCCACGTTTCCAGATGCAAACGTTCGCGTGCAGTCCGAGCAGTAGCCGTCGAACACGACGCCAAGGTCTAGAACCACCAACTCCCCGTCGCCGATCTTTCGATCGCGCGGCTCGGCGTGCGGCAGCGCGCCGTGTGGGCCGCCAGCGACGATCGGTGGGAATGAAAGCCCACTGGCTCCGCGCTCCCGGGCAAGCCACTCGATGCGCCAGGCGACATCCTTTTCGCTTCTTCCAGCGAGACCCTCCTCGGAAATCGTTGAGTAGATCGAATCGGCGATCGCAGCAGCTCGGGCGATCGCGTCGATTTCGTCCGCATCCTTGACTGCGCGCAGCTTTTCGACAACGCCGGCGGCGGCGACCAATTCAGTCCCCTCAGAGAGTTCCTCGACCAACGCAGCGTGATTTTTGACGCGCATGTCGGCATCGTCAAAACCGACCTTCGCTCGGGTGTTCATCCGTTCGGCCAACCGCTTGCGCGGAGTTTCACCGCCGTCGATCACTTCGAAATCAGGAGATTGGTCGGCAGCCTGTTCGACGTAGCGAAAGTCGGTCAGCAGGTAGGCGTCGTCGGGGTCGATCAAAAGTGTGCCATTAGTGCCGGTGAACGCCGAGAGGTAACGCACGTTTTCTTTGCCCGACACCAGTAAGGCGTCGAGACCGTCGGTGGCGATCAGCTCGCGAAGCCGACCGATTCGCTCAATCGACCTACTCATCGCCATCGACCGCTTGTTCGGCATTCTTCACGAGTTCGCCGCGAAGCGCTGATAGCGCCGTGCGGTAGCCCTCAACACCTTCGCCAGCCACAGTGAGGATGCACTGGTCGCGAATCACCGATTGCTGCCGCCAATCCTCGCGCGCCGTCAGGTCTGAGATGTGAACCTCGACGGCCGGCATCGCGGCAATCTCGAGCGCATCGTGAATTGCCCAGCTGTAGTGCGTCCAGGCTCCCGGGTTGAGAATCAATCCGTCGGCCAATTCGCGCGCGCGGTGAAGCCGTTCAACGAACTCGCCTTCGCTGTTGGTCTGAAAACACGACACTTCCAGCGACAACTCATCCGCGAAGCTCTCGATCTTGTATTCGAGTTCCGACAGGCTGAAGCTGCCGTAGATCTCGTTCGGCCGCTTTCCGAGCATGTCAAGGTTGACTCCGTGTAGCACTTCGATCCTGCTGCGCATCAAAGCCCGCTCTCGTGTTGGTTGCCTGACATCAAACGATCAATTCTTCGACGGCCGCGCGTAGCTCGCCAGCGGCAATCTCGTGCCCCGGCGTGACCTGCCCCGGCTGCTCGACGAGCACAAATGGCACAACGTCTCCCTTGCGTTTCTTGTCGAGCCTGATCCCTTCGATCACGGTATCCGCGGAGACGCCGGAAACCGTCACGGGAAGACCCGCAGCACGGCACACGTCGATCACCTGTTGACGCAATGCCTCGTTCCCGGAGAGCCGCATCGCGCCGGCCAGTCCGATGCTTACGGCTTCACCGTGACGCAGAGTGCCATACCCGGCCGCGGTCTCGATCGCGTGTCCGATCGTGTGACCAAGGTTGAGAATCTGTCGCAGGTTCGCATCGCGCTCGTCGGCAGAGACGACGCTCAATTTTGTTCGCGCGCATTCGAAGACGACCCATGGATCTAGTGGTTGGCCAAGATCCACGCCGGCTGCCACCTTCTTCCAGAGCCGGCCACCAGCGATCAATGCCGTCTTAATCACTTCGGCGTAACCGGCAACGAGCTCGGCCTTCGGCAATCCGACCAACGCATCCGTGTCGACCAAGACAGCGTCTGGCTGGTGAAACGCACCGGCGTAGTTCTTCGCAGCGGGCAGGTCCACACCGGTCTTACCGCCGTATGCGGAGTCCACCTGCGCCACGAGACTCGTCGGCACTTGAATGAACGGCGTACCGCGCTGGTAGATAGCCGCGGCAAATCCAGCAAGGTCGCCAACCACACCGCCGCCGACCGCGGCGATCTGACGCCCACGTTCGAACTGACGCTCGGCGAGTTGGGAACATACGGATTCGACTTCCGCAAGCGTCTTTGCCGTCTCTCCGGCAGGAACGATGATTCCCTCGTCGAGCCATGGGTAGATATTCAGGAGGTGCTCGTCGGTGACGGTCACGGCATCGCGGCGGGCGAGCCAAAGATCTCCGCGCTCGAGCACCCCCGGGTCAAACACAGATGGGTATCCCCAAGACTTGCCAGCCGCCCAGAGCATCCGCGGGTTTTGCATTGACGAACTCGGTCGGCTCAGCAACTCTCGAAGGACCGGTAGCGCTTCCCGCAACGCACCCCGAGGCGAGTTCGGAATTATCGCGTCGGAGGTGTCCTCGTACGTCGCGAGCCGCTTGGAGTGCAGCGCTCGAAACGCCTCTTCATCGCGGGCGAGCGGGCGACGAGAGTTCTTCACGCGCTGCCAAGCGTCGTCGGCAGAGATTTCCAAGTACACCACAAGATGCTTCTTCAGCGCGCGGCGTGTCTTTGACGACTGCAATGCACCGCCGCCGAGTGCAATTACGGCGGGTTCATCGGCGGACAGAACCTTCGCGATCAGCGCTTCTTCGCGTTCGCGAAAATCACTTTCGCCGTGCTTGTCGAAGAACTTGGGGATCGACATGCCGACTTCGCGTTCGAGCAGCGCGTCACTGTCGACCGCTTCGCGGCCGAGCTGTTTTGCCAGACGGGTCGCCGAACTCGACTTGCCGGCGCCCATGAAGCCGGTCAAGACGAGATGACGGGTCATGGAATTACTTGCTCTCCCGATGGAAGACTGCCTCACCGGCAATTCTGGCGCGATAGGCGGACAGCGCGGCCTGCGTGTCGGCGATGTTGTCGCCGCCGAACTTTTCGAGATAAGCGTTCGCAAAGACCAGCGCGGCCATCGCCTCTCCAACCACGCCTGCAGCAGGGACCGTGCACGAGTCGGTGCGTTCGCGCAACGCCTCCGCCTCTTCGCCGGTGGCGATGTCGACGCTTCGCAGCGGCTTGGTCAGGGTCGGCAACGGCTTCATCGCGCCCTTCACGACGACGGTCTCGCCGTTCGTCATACCGCCCTCGATGCCGCCGGCGTGGTTGGTCGTGCGATGAAAGCCGTATGGTCCGTCGCCCGGAAAGATTTCGTCGTGCGCCGCCGATCCGGGGACGTTGGTAAGACCGAAGCCGTCACCGAACCCGACGCCCTTGATCGCCTGGATCGAGCAGAACGCCTGAGCGAGCCGTCCCTCGATCCGGCCGTCCCACGTCGCGTACGAGCCGACCCCCGGCACGAGACCAAAAATCAGCACTTCGAAGATGCCGCCAATCGATTCGTTCGCCTTGCGCTGGACGTCGATGTGCCGGATCATCGCGCGCTCGGTGTCCTTGTCGAGGCAGCGGACGGGGGATTCGTCAACAGCGTCAAAATCAGCGAGCGTCAACGGACTCTCCGACGGCGGCGCGTCGACCTCACCGACCCGCGTCACGTGACTGCGGATTTCCACGCCGAGGTCGCGCAGGACCGCACGTGCGACCGCGCCAGCTGCAACGCGGGCGGTCGTCTCACGCGCACTTGCACGCTCAAGCACGTTGCGCACGTCTTCGTGACCGAACTTCTGAACTCCCGCCAGATCGGCGTGCCCGGGGCGCGGAAGATGCACCTGAGACACGTCGGCATCGACGGGCCATGGGTTCATGCGCTCCTCCCAGTTCGCGTAGTCGCGATTCGGGATCGATAGCGCGATCGGACTACCCAGAGTGCGGCCATGACGGATGCCAGAAACTACGGTGGCGGCGTCTTTCTCGATCTTCATGCGACCGCCGCGGCCGTAGCCGAGCTGCCGACGCGCAAGGTCGTCGTTGAGGTCGTCCGGGGCGAGCTCAATGCCCGCCGGCACGCCTTCGATCATCGCGACGAGACCCGGTCCGTGAGACTCGCCAGCAGTTGTGAAGCGCAGATGCATCGCCGCCAAGCCTAGATCATGCGCTGTCGACCAAAATCGATCGACCGCTGGATTTGCAGGCTAGTTCTTACGCTTGATGAGGACTTTGTTCGACTCGCTGTAGCGGATCGTGTAAGTCACGTCGTCGCCCTGAATGTTGCGGTAGTCCGCGAATCGGACGATTCCACCCTTTCCGACCTTGACCTGACGGATCGGGTTGTCGTACTCAATCTTGCGACTCTTGTCTTCGATCACCTCGACGTCGGTGACGACGAACAGTTCGATCACGTCCTTCTTTACTGCGATCACCTTGACCGTCGGCTCACCGCCGAAATCAATCCAGCCTCCAGCGCGTTTGCGACTCTTGGTCCAGGGCGTAAACGAGGAGTACGTGATCAGCGACGCGCTGTAGAGAGACGCTGTCGAAGCCGCCGGTGCGGTCGCGCGAGTCTTGGCGTTCGCAGTTGCCTTGCGCTTGGCGTCGGCAGGCGAGTTCGGTGCAGTGCCGTCGGATTTACCGGTCTTGGCAGTTGGTTGCGGCGCTTCGTAGCCATCTGCGGCAAACGGATCGCGGCTCTTCCCCTTTGCCTTGTCGTCGGCCGTCGACTGATCTGTATCCAAGGTCACCCCGGCTGATTCAAGACCCGGGTCGTCGATGAAGGCTGCGGTCGAGCGCTGCGCCGTGGCGTTGTCGCCGGACGGAGATATCAACGCGATACCGACCAATGCGATCAATAGCGCAGATGCTCCGGCAATCACCGGCGACGGATTCGGCGCCATTCGCGCGACTCGCGTCAGCACGGTCGGCCCGCGACCGATGATGATTGCTTTCGGCTTCGCCTCCGCTGAAGTTTGCTGGTTCTTTTTGGCCGCAGTCTTCGCGGGAGCCGCGTCCGTCTCGGCAGAATCGCGTTCGACGAAGATTCGCTTCTCGACGACTAGCGGCTCCACGTCGGCCAGCGGTTCGACCCACGCAAACGTCGAAGGCTCGGCACCTGGCCGAGCCGAGTTTCCTCGCTGATTCTTCGCAGTTCGCCGTTGCGGCCTGCGGGCGCGTGGATTGCCGTGGGACAACCTCATTTGGTCACCTTGAAAATCTTGTCGAGCTTCAGCGAGTGCGTGACTCCAGACGGATCGGTCAGGGTCGCGGACTTACCCTTCTCGAGCTCAAAGGTCCCGAGCGATTCGTCGACCGGTACACCGGCCACGGACACTCCGTCTCCAGCGATGAAGATCGCTTTTGTGTTCTTGCTGTTGGTCCCCGCATACGTCACGAGAATCGTCTTCGTGTCGGGAAGCGGTGCGCCAGCCTCCACGTTGCTGAAAGTCGTGTCGTCGATCGTGGCCTGAATGACATAGAACGACTCGGTCTCGGTGGGATTCTGTTGTGGTTCGCTCTGGCCGCCGCCGTTGCCACCACCCGTGTCACCGCCCGAACTCGGCGTTTCGGTACCCATCGGGGCACCGGTTTCAGCCGAAGCGCCGGTCGAACCAGACGCGCCCGACGATTTCGTCGCGCAGATTCCCGCGGCCTCGACCTCCGGTCCGGCCGGCGGACACGTGACTCGAACCAAGAGATCGCCGATCATGCAGTTGAACTTTTTCGGTTCACCACTATTGATCTGCGAGCACTTTGCAGCGTCAGTTCCGTAAAACGGATTGCTTGAATCGGTCAGCGCGACATCGTCTTCGAGCGAACTGACACCGACCAGTTTCAAACTCACCTGCGCGGGACGCTCGATCGCTTCACCGTCGGCGACCGGCGTCGTGACTGGCTGTGGGGGCGGCGGGCTCGAAGATTTCGGAAGCACGAACACCGCGGCAATGATCGCCACGAGCATGACGCCCGCCGGTATCGCCAAACGCCGTGCGTGCAGATCGGCAACCACGTCACTGACTGCGCGTCGGATCTGATCCATGTTCAAACCGTTGTTTCCCATTTCACTTCACCCCCACGAACGCTGCGGGCGGTGCACCGCCACCTGCTGCAGGTGCGGGCTGCGCCGGTGCCGGTGCCGATGCGCTCACACTTTCCGTGCCCGCAGGGCCGGTGGCCGTTGCACCGGCGGTGATCGTGGCTCCGGTTGGAAGTGCGTAGCCGGTCATAGACACGGTCGCCGTAAGTTGCGGGAATGACTTGACTGCAGTGGTGATCGAGTTGATCTGGAGCAACCGACCGGTCACGTTGATCCGCCCGTTCTTGACACGAACCATGTCGAGCAGCCCGTTGTAGACCTTGTAGAGGTCAAAGAAGCTGCCCTCGAACGTGAACGTGTACGCGTACACACGAAGTCCGGAAGCCTGCGCCGCAACGTCGGTAAGAGTCGGAGAGCTCGCGCACTTGACGGCGAAGTCTGCTGACTCGCTCGCCGCGCGTTCCCCATCTGCATTGGAAGATTGCTGGGCGTCGGTCGCGTTGTCGCGAGCCTTTCCTACGCCACTTTGAGCCGTCGAGCCGGTAGCGCCGGTCGATGTCGCGCCCGAACTGCCGGTCGATCCCGCGCTGCCGGTTGACCCAGTACTGCCGCTGGTCTCCGTGACCGTGCCGTCGGCTTCGCAGGTCGTGGTGCCACCGGTTGCCCCGACTTCCGCGCCACTCTCGGTCGACCCTTCGGACGAGGTGAGACTGAGAAAATTGACGTTCGCATCTTCTGAGACGTCATTCACCTGCACCAGCAATGACGGAAAATCACTGTCGGTCGGGATCGCTTTGCCCATTCGCAGCACACGTGCGTAGCTGACTGGGTAACGCTTTTTCTCGATCTTGCCCTGCTGAGCAGAAGACTTTGCTGTGTCGAGTGCCGTCTGAGCCTCCTGTACGGCCTGTTCCGCATCGGCGACGGCCTGTCGTTTGCCACCGAGAATCAGGAACCAGTATCCGCCGAGCAATACGACGGCGGCAAAGATTGCGAGGAGCTTCTTGTCACGTTCTGTCATTCCCATGAGGTCAGCCTCCTGCCGGCGGGGTCGATTGGGCGGCCGGTGCCGGAGTCGTGGCGGTGCCGGACGCGCCGGTTGAGCCGGTCGCACCCGCGGCCTGCGGCGCGTCGATCTTCGGAAGCCCGATGAGGTCAACCTTGCGGGCGTCGTAGATGACCGTCAGGGCAAATTGGAGTGGCGCGGGGCCACAGTTCTGTGTGCGTTTGCTGTTCTCGTCCTCACCCTCGCCGACCACGCCGTTGCTCGTACTCTGCGTCGAGCGGACGTTGTTCACACCTGGCATCTCCTTCAGCCAGACCATCAGACGCGAGTAGCCGATCCAACCTGAAGTGCAGCCTGTGAGAGCAAGCGACGGCAGCGCGGTCGATTCGACAGCAGCTGCTCCCGATGCCTGGTCGGCTGCCACCACCGACTTGTCGGCAGTCACAGCGTTGATGTCATTCAGCGTCACGTCTTCTGGCAGGGAGCGCGAAAGGTTGTAGAGCGCATTGCCCCAGGGAAAACGGCTGGCTGCCAAGCCACCTACGAGCAGGGTCCGGCTCTGTGCGACGCCGGCGAAATCGTTGAAGGCCTCGACCGGTCGCACGGTGCTCGATTGAGCGCGAGTGGCCTCGGCTTGGAGTGCCGTCGCCTGGTCGTTCAACGTCGTCGCCTTGTTCGAGTAGGAGATCGCAACGATGACCATCAAGAGAAGAACGGCGAGTCCGCCGATGACCCCATATGCAACGCGTGGATCGCCGTCACCAGCGACGCGCGATCGGAGCTCCGGTGGCAGAAGGTTTACGGCCCTCACAGCGCCGCCACCTCCTCCATCGCCAGACCAGCTGCGAGCGTCAGCCGACGCTCATCGATACCCGAGCCAGCAATGCTTTCGGCGTCGAGCGCGCCCAGCGGTGCAGGGGTTTCGACCGCCAGTCCCGTGCGCTGGGCGATCATCTCGCCGAGCCCGGGGATGCTCGATCCCGGCCCCGACACGAGGATTCGGTTGACGCGTGCCATCGAATCCTGGACGGAATGAAAGTCGATCGCGGCCGTGATGTCCGAACTCAGTTGATCGACCGCTGCCGCCAACCCTTCGCGCGTTGCCTGGATGATGTCCGACTCGCCCTGAAGCGTCTCGACCGGTGCCAACAAGCCGACGTAATCGGCCCACATCTGAGCATGCTCGTGGGTCAGATTCACGCGTTTTGAAAGCTGGTCGAGCAGCGACTCGTAGCCGTTTGCGGTTGCACGCGTGAACTTGCAAACTTTGCCCTGGGCGAGCGTGACGTTGACCATGTCGCCGTAGTGCAGGTACGCGATCGTCTCGCTGTCCGCGACTGCGCCCGGGTACATGACCCGGATCAATCCAAATGCCGAGAGGTCGACGCCCTGAAGCTTGATACCGGCGTGTCGAGCGGTCTCGACGATCGTGTCGATCAGTCCTCGACTTGCTGCCACCAACAACACTTGGAAGCGAGGCGGGTCCCCGACCTCAAGTCCCGGCAGGGTGCGCAGGATCTGGTGGTCGATCACTGCCTCGTCGACCGACATCGGAAGGTGGTCAGCGGCTTGGAATCGAATCGCCGCTTCGAGCTGCTTGCGATCGGATATCACCGGCACTTCCATCGTGCGAATCACGACGCGCGGACTGGCAACGCCCATCCGCACCTTGTTGGGCAGGCCGTTGGCGTGGAAGAATTCGCCGATTGCAGCTCCCAGTGCAGGAGCATCGGCGATCTCGCCGTCAACGATCAGACCGGAATCAAGCGTCGTTATCGAAGCTGCACGTACGCGACCATCAGAGACCTTGGCCGCCGCAATACCGCTGCCAGAAATGTCTAGGCCGGTCAGCCCCTCGGACTTGACCTTGCCGTTCATCTGTTCGGCGGTGACGTTGGCGTCGCCGACGTCGGGCGTGTCTTCGCCAGTTGGCTTACGTGAGAGTTTGAGCTGCATTGAGAATCGGTCCTACTGTTAATGCGGGTCTTGCGCGGGAGGCGGTCCAGTCCATGGACCTTTTGTCTAGTCCCCTATCGGCCTGTTGGCACGAAGGCTTTACAGGGAATATCTGCTTGCACTTGCATCTTCGTTCGGCACGGCTCATCAGCCCGTGCACGCACACGCTGGCGTCTGCTCGCGTGATCGCGAGGTCTTCCAGGTGGAAAGCGTCGGAACGAGGAAATGCGGAGGAGTCAAGTAGCGGTAGCGGTAGTCGTAGGAATAGTTCTTTATGTAGCCCGAACCGCCGCTTCCTCCACCTCCGGTACCGACCGGACCACGGTATTTCTGCGCAATCACACCGTTGACGGTCAGGTAGTAATTCGGTGACGCGCCGAGCTTGTCGCCGCAATCGTGACGATCAACCATGAACGAGTGTGTCAGCGCGAGGATCGCCGCGTCGATCTGAGTCACGTCGCTGCCGGTCTGACTCGACGAGTTTCCGCATGAATTGAATGACTTGTAGTAGTGGCGGACGCGTACGAAGTGCGTTCCAATCAGACCGAGCACCGCAGTCGGCGACCCCGCATCCTTGACGATATTTCCGGTGACAACCACGTCCGCGTCAGACGTGATCGTCAGCGGGAGGTTGTACGTACCGCGAACTTCCGCGAGCCCACAACCGCTGTTGATGAACGGGTAGCTCGCGCCACTTGAAATGTTCAGATCGCAATCACTCCGCGTACTTGCCACACGAATGACGCCGGACGTCGGCACTGGATACGTGGTCGTCGCGTTGCTGTTGACGTTGGCGTTGTTGATGTCGATCGTTCCGTCGTTCTTCAGAAGAATCTTCGTCGTGCCGTAGAACGTCAATCCGCGTTGTGTCGGGTCACCGTTGTTTGGATCCGCATACGTGGCGAGATCTTCGTTGCTCTCGGGCAGATCCAGATATCCGGCGTTCTCGCCGGTCAGCAGCTGCGTTCCGATGCCGCTGCGCGCTGGAGTGGTGTAGTAGGTCGACGAGCCTGTTCGATAGGCCTGACTTCCCTGTCCGTAGTCGTAGACCTCAATGCGATCGCCCTTGTTGTCGTTGCCGAACTTGGCGCCGTTCGTGGTGCTGTAGCTACCCAGCAAAACGCTGTCGTTGGTGTGGAACGGCCCCTTGATTTGGTCGCCGTCGGCAAATTGGATTTCTGAGCAGCTGTAGTTGTGGCGACCCGGAGTCGAGCCCCAGGTGCGCCAGTAGGTGGCACACTGGGTCCGCAGCGTTGAGTTCGTGTAGAGCGTCGGTTCCAATCCTTCACGGTCGGTGAAGTAGGCGTAGTCGAGGAAGCCTCTGCGGCGAAACTCGACGACTATCGAGCGGTGGCGCCAGCGCTTCTGACGCCACTCGTTGATCGAGGCCGCAGTACGGGCGACGAACGTGTTCGGGTTCGCTGGATCGGGGTTGATCGTCGGCGTGTTCGGGACTGCCGGCCCGGCTCGCCCTGTTACGCGTACGCGAATCGCACCGGTTTGCTCATCGACCATGGTGATCGCACGGTTTCCGTTCGCCTTGCAACTCGTGTTGCCGTTGGCGGGAATCAGGTCAATCGTGTATTGGCCAGTTTGGGCGGTGTTTTCTGCGAGGTTCGTCGGCGTTGGCCACCAGCGACGATTGAGGTGGCCCGCGCTGCCGATGTCAGTGTCGTTGATCGCGTGATCGATGCCGTCGCTGTCGTCCGTACCGCTCGGCTGATCGCAGTTCTGCCAATAACTCGAGTCCTCGGCCATTCGCTGCACATAGTCAGTGACGCCGCTCTGCGCCTTGGTGTAGGCGACCTTCGACCAGCGATCGCGGTCCTGCAGATTGACATCGCCGTTGGCCGCGGCCCATGCACCCAGCGAAAGCAGGCTGCCGGTGGCGACCGCGGTGATCGCCGGGATCATCGTGAAACCACCGTCGCTGTGCAAGCGACGAACGGTCGACTTGATCGAAGTCCAAGTTTTTGAAATTCGCATCATCCGTGACGCTCCATGGTTAGTTGCACCCATCCACGCCGACGCGGACATACACGTCGGTCGAATACGAAGCTGTTCGTGTGTCTTGCTGCACGCCACCGTTCTGAATCGAGTCCTTACCGCTCGCCGCGAGGATTCTGAATGTGACGTTCACGCGGTTGACGTTGCTCAAAGCTGCGCTTGTGACGGCGCCGCTTGACTGCGGCAGTTCAGCGCCGGCTGCGTCGTAGTAGCGGAAAAATGGAATCGGCACGTTGCCCGGGCCGACTTCGTTGGTCACGCCCTCGGCCATCGGCGTGGACTCCGAGGGATTGACCTGGTTGACGTTCCCCACCGTCGCCATCTGGTCGAGCGCAGTGACGCCCGTCAATGGAGACAGGCTGAAATTGAACGGAATCGATGAGTTGGAGGTGCTGCGAGAACCCTCCATCAGCTTTCCACGACGACCGGCAAATTTACCTGTAGTGACGCCCGGGTCGTACCAGATGTATCTGAGTTGCGGGCGGTAGCCGACCGAACCGGCGACGTTCGTCGCCCCGTTGGCATTGGAGATGTCGCCGATGAAGGCCATTTTGGTCGGATTCGCGTGGATGAAGCTTCGTTGCCCGCCGCTGTCGGGGAGCACTCCGTTAATCGAATATTCCTGAGGAAACAGGCAGGTCTGCGATCGCAGGCGCTGCTGCATCAGCTCGATCGCACCGCGGCCCTGCGAGGCCGAATTGACTTTGTCGTTGACACGATTCGAAGAGTTGAATGAGATCAACATCACTGCTGCGGCGGCAGTGAGAACTACGCCGCCGATCAGCTCTGCGACCAAGACCTCGATGATCGAGATTCCCGATTCATCGCCGAGGCCGACGCGCGGTCGTAAATGAAATGGGCCTTGCATCACGACCACGACACCTGTCCGCTCGAGCAGTCACCTGTGCTGGATGAACCGAAGCTTGAGAAGTTGAAGGTCGGCGAAATTGCAGATCGATAGAACAGGTCCTGGTTGCTGATCGACATGTAGCGAGTTTCCGACGTTGAATTCCACCAAAATAGGACGCGGTATTCCCACTCCAGCCGCACTCGAACGCAGATGTCGTATCGACCGGCCGGTAGCGACTCCGCGTCGTCGGACAGGTAACCGTTTTGGCTCGTGACACCGGGAAGGCGAACGTAACGGTCGTAGTGGGAAGAGAGTCGCGAACCACATTTCGCTCCGACCTTCTCGGCACCGGGGTCGGCGACGAGTTTCACTGCCACCTGCACGGAGTTGTTGACAATATTTTCGTTTCTGTAGCTAAATCCGTTTGCGCCGGAGTTCGCATACGCGCGAGACCGAATCTGCGAGAGCCATAGCGGAG
Organism: uncultured Solirubrobacterales bacterium; assembly: GCA_937128795.1. Lineage (GTDB taxonomy): Bacteria > Actinomycetota > Thermoleophilia > Solirubrobacterales > JACPNS01 > JACPNS01. Next base: position 59,000 of record CAKZMQ010000021.1, read on the forward strand.
AGCCGGCGGTATAGGTGCCGCCCGGCACCCAGGTGCCCTCGGTACCCGGAACCGGCAAGGTGGCGCGCTCACTGCCATTGCCGACGTTTCCATCATCGGGGTCGTTGATGTCACATGCCCCGGCGTACGCGCCGTAGCCGCTCGGGTCGGGGTAGATCTGATTCGCTGGCAGAGGTGCGGCGTGCGGCATGTGCACTGAGCCCGGCAAGGTGGTGAAGTCAGTACCCGACTCGCGCGTGATCTTCTCCGAGGTGGCAACCCACGGGCCAACATGGCTACTTGAGTTTGCGGGATTCACCGTGAGATCGGCGCTTCCATTGTTGACTCGAAATGTCGGGGCCACCGTCACCGGCGTCTCTATTCGGACGTCCTTCGAAAGTGCAGCACGCTGCGGGACGTTGATCGGCACGTTCACGATCGCCGCGTTCGTCGGTTTGCGTTCCATATGGATCTCGTACTTGGTGTTCGGGATCCGCACTTCGTAGGCACCACGCTCGAGACCGATGAACAGCACACAGCCGTTCTCGTTGGCGATCTGCTGGTCCTGGTAGACGCCGTCCAAGTAGAGCTGCACCTGCTGTGTACCGGGATTGACCTCGATGCCGTTGCGGTCGAGCACATAAATTCGAAGAGTCGCCGTGCCGGTTTGAGTGCTGCCGCCTTCCGGCGCGTAGTACGCGTCGAGCGTTGCACCCGGATCACTTTCGGCATTTGAGGTCGAGCCGTTGTGCGCAACGGAGACCTTCAGGTAGATGAATTTCGCTGTGCCGCCCGCCGTGCCGTCGAACTTCTTGCCGCAGGCGGTCGTTTGGTCGCCTCCAAGGCCGGTCACGTAGTAGGCGCGCCGCGTCACGGCATAGTTCGTTCCCTGATACGTGACGTTCGAGGATGAGTTCTCCAGGTCATCCAACACCCTGATGTCTTGCGTCAAATCGTTGCGCATCTTGTCGAGTTCGTTCTGCGCCACGACAAGCGCCGTTGTCCTTTTGATGTCGCGTGAAGCTGTTTTCGAGCTCGCGTCGAGTGCGTAGAAGGTCGCCGTGAAGGCAAGCACGACGACGACCGACGACATGACTGCGTCCATCAGAACCCAGCCGTTGTCCCGGCGCAAGCTGAGCATGCGGTATCTACGTCGAAGCGTCTGCATCCCCGTCTGTATCGGTGATACGCAGGTGCGGCTTGATACCGGCAACTGGGCCAGTCAATCGTTTGTCCGTCTTTTGGCGAGAGGCTAAAGCCACGCCCGTAGGGTCGTCACCCCATGCGAATCCGGCGAAGTTCAGCCGCCGGCAAAGGTGTCCAGGTACCAGTCGATCACGTCTTCACCAAAAAACAGCGCAAACACGCCACCAGCAGCCATGAACGGCGCAAACGGGACCTTGGTTTTACGACCCTCAGCAACGCCCTTGCTCGCCATGACCGCCAGTCCAAAGATCGTTCCAGTAAGGAAGGCGAACAGCAGCGCGGGAGCCACCGCTCGACCCAAGTACAGACCCATGATTCCGGCCAGCTTCACGTCTCCCATGCCCATACCGCGCGGATATGCCAACGCGATGATCAGCATCACCGCAAAGGCGATCGTCGCGGATAGCGCCCAGGTGAGCCAGTCGTCGGGGTAGGCAAGCGCCTGCGCGACGACACCGAACAGCAGCGAGACGAACAGCACGGCGTTCGGCACGACTCGCATGTCGATGTCGCTGTTGGCGACGACAACGAGCGTCGACGCGAACAACAGTGCGGGAAGCAGCTCGACGCTCCAGCCGAACTTCAATCCAATCGCGCCGAATAGCAGTGCGGTGATCGCCTCAAACACTGGATACTTCCACGAAATCGAGGCGTCGCAGTAGCGACATCGTCCGCGTAGCAACAGCCAGCCGAGAACGGGAATGTTGTCGCGGGCATGGAGCTGCGCTTGGCAACTCGGACAGTACGATCGCGCGGGACTCCACGGCGTCTCGCCGCGTGGGACTCGATACGCGACGACGTTGAGAAAGCTACCTACCGGGAGGCCGAGAACGAAAAGCAGAATTGCTGTGAGCAGTGTGTCTTCGGAGTTCATCGTTCGTCAAAGTACGGCGGCGCGCAAAAGTCGGGTCGATACCGCACTCACGCGATTCGCGAGGTCGCTTCACAACCCTTCCAGACGACGCCTGGTTAAAAAAAGAAATCCGGGTGGGCCGTTGGGCCCACCCGGATTCGAATACTGCTGCTGTGAGTCGCGCGACCTACCAGGTGTTTCCAGCCTGGCAACCACCGTATGGCAGTGTGTTGCCTGCCGGGACGGTGCAGCTTCGAGTGATCGTGCCGCCGGCTGCTTCGCCAATCGAGAACACGTTTCCACTTGCGGACGCCGCAGATACACAGAACGTGTTGGTGCCCGGCGATGTTGCGCCGTCACAAGCGTTCGTTGCGATTGCGTTACCGACGGTCACTGCGGAACCCGTGCCGCACTGTCCGGCCTGGATCGAGTTCTCGATGTTGGTCAGCGTGGCAAGGGTGGTACCTGTGTAGCTGCCATTGTCGATCTGAGCCGTCTTCATGGCCGTCTGCATCTGCTTGGCCATTGACTTTGCGCAGGCGTCCTGGCCCCTGGTGCGCTGGCTGAGGAACGATGGGATTGCGATCGCGGCGAGAATGCCGATGATCAGAATCACAACGAGGAGCTCGATGAGGGTGAAGCCCTCTTCGCTCTCCATGCGATTACGTAGTTTGCTGAACATGTGAATTTGCTCCTGTACTTCGAAATGCCTGAAATTCGGAGGGTTCTTGCGTGAAGCAAATTCGACGCGTTCCCGAAACCCAGGCTGCTGTCCTGTCGGGGTTGGTTATCGAGCAGCGACGCGTATTACTTGACCTAGGTGCTGGACCTTATGGACATGTGTACTAGGCCTAGACGTTCGCATGACGACCGAAAAGGGCGCAATCGACCTTCTGGCGCGGGATTGGACGGCTTTATACGGACGCGCTGCGAACGGCAACCAGTGCGCCGGTGATCGCAAAATCACGTGCAGTGACTACTGGATCTCGTTGTAAATCTTGAACATCGGCATGTACATCGCGACCACGATGAAACCGACGATGCCGCCGACGACGATGATCATCACCGGCTCGAGGATCGAGGTCAAGGCCTTCACCGACGCGTCAACTTCGTCCTCATAGAAGTCGGCGACCTTGCTGAGCATCTGATCGAGCGCGCCGGTTTCTTCACCGGAGCCGATCATGTGACCGACCATCGCCGGAAAGACTGATGAAGCCCGCAGCGGCGCAGCCACGGTGCCTCCCGACTCGACTGAGCGCGTGACGTCTTCCATCGCAAGGAAGAGCTCGTTGTTTCCTGCGGTTCTGCCCGCAACCTCGATGCACTGCAGGATCGGCACGCCTGCTGCAGTCAGCGAAGCGAACGAGCGGGCCCAGCGGGCGAGCGCGACCTTGTGAATGATGTCGCCGATCTTGAAGGGGATCCGCAGCAGAAACTTGTGCCACTTGGCCTTGCCGGCCGGCGTCGCCTTCCATTTTTTGAAGCCGAACCAGATCGCCGGCGGTGCGAAGATCAATACGTACCAGTAACTCTTGATCGCGTTCGACATCGCGACCGTCACCTTCGTAATTACCGGAAGCTCGCCACCGAGGTCGTCGAAAATCTCGGCGAACACCGGCACCAGAAACGTCAGTAGAGCGATCAGCACTACTAGGGCAAAAATCATGATGATCGCCGGATACATCATCGCCGACTTCACCTGTCTACGCAGGGATTCGTCCTTTTCGAGTTGGGTCGCGACGCGTCGTAGCGTCTCTTCGAGGATTCCTCCGGCCTCACCGGCGCGGACCATCGCCACGTAGAGCTCGTTGAAAACTGTTGGGTGACGCTCCAGGGCGTCTCCGAGCGAGGAGCCGGATTCGATGTCTTCCCGGACCTCGGCGATTTTCTCTTTCAGCAGCTCATCCTCTGTCTGCTCTTCGAGGATGTAGAGCGAGCGCAGCAGCGACATGCCGGAGTCGACCATCGTCGAGAGCTGCCTGGTGAAGACGACGAGCGACTTGGAGTTGATCTTCTTGAAACGCCCGAAGAGGTCTCCGACATCGGTTGTCTTCTGCTCGTCGACCTGTACGACGATCAGACCCTTGCCGCGAAGGTGTTCGGTCACGCCGAGCTTGTTGTCGGCCTCGATCTCTCCTTCGATCGGTCGTCCGATCGTCGGATCAATTGCCTTGTATGCGTAGGCGCCCATCGTTCAGCGATTCCTACGACGCGACCTGCATGGCACCGTTGCCACTGCTGCCTGCGTTGCCGTTGGAGGTGGCGACGCCACCGCCATCGAGCAGTCGGCGTAGCTCAGACGGCGCAGAGGAGCGGGACTCCGCCAGCGTCTTGGTGATCGCGCCACCGCGAACCAGTTCGGCCAGGGCCGAGTCCATCGTCTGCATTCCGTGCTGCCCACCGGTCTGCAACACGCTGTAGACCTGGTGCGTCTTGCCTTCACGGATCAGGTTGCGGATCGCCGGGGTCGGTATCAAGATTTCGCAGACGCAGACGCGTCCCGATCCATCGGCGCGCGCCAGGAGCTGCTGCGTGACGACGCCCTGCAACGCCATCGAGAGCTGCACGCGGACCTGCTCCTGTTGTTCGGGTGGAAACACGTCGATGATGCGGTCGATTGTTGATGCGGTGTCCTGGGTGTGCAGCGTGCCGAACACGAGGTGTCCGGTTTCCGCTGCAGTCAGCGCGGTCGAGATCGTTTCGAGATCACGCATTTCTCCGACGAGAATCACGTCAGGGTCCTGGCGAAGTGCGGCCTTGAGACCGAGCGCAAAACTCTCCGCGTCCGTGCCGATCTCGCGTTGGTTGACGATGCAGTTCTTGTGGCGATGGAGAAACTCGATCGGATCCTCGATCGTGAGGATGTGGTCGTGGCGCGCTTCGTTGATCTCGTTGATGACGGCGGCGAGCGACGTCGACTTTCCCGAACCGGTTGGGCCGGTTACGAGAACGAGCCCACGTGGCTTGTCGGCAAACTCATGGAGCACCGGAGGCAGGCCAAGGTCCTCGATCGTCTTGATCTCGCTCGGAATCAGGCGGAAGGCGGCACTCAGTGCGTTGCGCTGGTAGTAGCAGTTGATACGGAAGCGGGCCATGCGCGGCACCGAGTATGCGAAGTCCAGCTGAAGGTTTTCCTCGAGCCGCTGGCGTTGATCGTTGGAGAGAATTCCGTAGATGATCGCGCGCGTTTGGTTCGGAGTCAGGGGGTTGTAACCGGCAAGCGGACGCAGCGTGCCCTTTTCGCGGATCGTCGGCGGGGCGCCAGCCGTAATGTGAAGGTCGGAAGCACCGCGGTTGATCATCTGCGTGATGATGTCCGCGAAATCGATTGCTTGCTCATTGCTCATCGCTGGGTTGCCTTGACTTTCGCTGCGTTACTTTGCGGGATTGCTGACTGGTGTGGATCGTGCTTGAGACTGCTGACTTGCGTATATCGGTGATTTGCCGGGATCTGGGCGGAGAAACCTGATTTCCGGCGCTGATTGCCGGATCAAGCTCCAGCAAAAGCGTGAACTGCATCTGAACTCTTGTCGGCAGTACAACGCGCTCTCCTTAGCTGCAATGCGATAAATCTCTCATGTCACGCCGCTTACACGGGAGACTTCCTCGATCGTCGTCTTACCCTCGATGATCTTTGCGAGGCCCGCCTGACGCAACGTGTCCATCCCCTCGTCAATCGCCTGCTCCTCGATTTCTTGCGCGTTCGCGCGGTCGAGGATCATTGAGCGAATCGTCTCGGAGATGCCCAGCACCTCGTAGAGACCGACTCGGCCCTTGTATCCGTTTGTGCAACGTGGGCAACCAACTGCCTGCAGCGCCTCGATGTCTTTGTCGGCCTTGAAACCGCTCTTGCGCAGTTGTTCGGCCGAGACCGTCGACGTCTGGGCACATTGGGTGCAGACTCGCCTGGCAAGTCGCTGGTTCACGACAACTTCGAGCGCTGTCGCCGTCAGGAACGGCTCGACGCCCATCTCGGTGAGACGCGTGACGGTGGTGGAAGCGTCATTGGTGTGCAGCGTCGAGAGCACGAGGTGACCGGTGAGCGCCGCCTCGATCGCGATCTGGGCGGTCTCTCCGTCTCGAATTTCACCGACCATGATGATGTCGGGGTCCGAACGCAGCGCGGCTCGAAGGCCTTGGGCGAACGTCAAACCGGCTTTGTTGTTGACCTGGACCTGAGAAATTCCATTGAGCTGGTATTCAACGGGGTCTTCGATCGTCAAGATCGAACGCTCGATCGTGTTCAACTGGTTGACGGCAGCGTAGAGCGAGGTGGTTTTACCGGAACCGGTCGGGCCGGTGACGAGTACCGCGCCGTAAGGGCTCATGAAACCGGTGCGGAAGCGGTCACCGGCCGCACCGCTCATGCCGAGATCGTCGAACGTGAGCTGGGTCGAGGACTTGTCGAGAATACGGATGACGACTTTTTCGCCGAATACCGAGGGCATCGTCACGACACGAAGGTCGACGCTGACCTGGCCGACACGCAGCGCCACGCGGCCATCCTGCGGGACTCGCTTCTCGGCGATGTTCATGTCGGCCATGATCTTCAGTCGGCTGATCATGCCGCTGACCATCTTGCGCGGCACGGTCGTGGCGCGCTGGAGCACGCCGTCGACCCTGAATCTGACGCGCATCTCCTTGCCCTCGGGTTCGAAGTGGAGGTCGGACGCGCCGACGGTGACCGCTTGGACGAGGATCGAGTTGATCAGCTTGACAACCGGCGCGTCGGTCGCCGATTCGCGGACTTCGAGCTGCACGGCCTCGTCGTCGCCCTCGTCGTCGTAGGCCTCGGTCACCGCCTCGTCGAGGTTGGTCAGCTTGGTGAACGCGCCCGCGAGGTCGTCCGGGGCCGCAACCGCCGGTCGCAGCTCCTTCTTGAGCATCAGCTTGAGGTCGTCGAGCGCAAGCACGTTGGCCGGGTTCGCCATCGCGACGAGCACCGAACCATCCTCGTACTGACGCACCGGGAGTACTTCGTAAGATCGCGCCTTTTCGGCGGAGATCAGCGCAGCGACCGACATGTCGACTTCGAATTGCGAGAGATCGATGTAGTTGATGCCGAACTTCTCGGCCGTCGCCCGAGCGAGTTGATCGGTCGAAACGATCGAATCGCCCATCAGCACCTGTTCAGGCGTTATCCCCTGCGCCTGAGCCTTGGCGACAGCAGATTCAAGTGCCAGTGCGCCTACGTATCCCAGACGCACGAGCGCGTCAAGCACCGTAGGAGGCGTGCGCCCTGCTTGCTTGAGCGTGGGCGCGAAGAGGCCCGGAACACCGGTGCCGCCGTCCGCGGGTGCTTGTGGTTGGCGCCCAGCCCCAGCCTGACGTGCAGCGCCCATGTTCTGGACCTGCCCGGGTTGCTGCTGCTGGGACATCTGCCGCACTTCCGGCGGTTGCTGCGGAGCCTGCGCCGGTTTTTGCTGTGCGGACTGCCCAATCCTTGGGATGTTTGGATCGTCAGCCATGACTTAGTCGCAAGGCTCTGAGCCCTTGCGTCTTCCTGTTTGTTTATTCAGTTCGCGAACTTGAGGGATCGACCAAATGGCCAATTTCAACGGAATTATCGGCTCACGCGGCGAAATGCTTGATGGAGCCACGGCCCCATACCGAAAATGCTCCGATCACGAATCGAGTGCCGCGCGCATCGCTGCCAGCGGCGGCGGGCGATTGAACCAGATCTCGAAACTGAGGGCGGCTTGACGGGCGAGCAGATCCCGGCCATCGACAGTTGGCATCCCGAGACGGTGGGCGGCATTTCGCAGCTCACTGCCGTCGTCGCGGTAGACGAAGTCGACCACAACCGTCGTCGTGGGAAGCTCATCCAGCCGCAGTCCGAGCGATTCGAACACCGATTGTTCGCTCGCGGTGGCGTCCATACCGACCGCCGTTGTATTCACCAAAACGCCGTAGCCGACGCCGCCGCCAGTCGAATTCACTGACGCGACGCCAAGTTCACGCGCCAAACGCTGCCCGCGTTCGACCGTTCGATTCCAGACTGCAACCTCGGCACCGGCTTCGCGCAGCGCCCAAACGGCAGCTCGCGCGGTGCCACCGGCGCCGAGCACCAACACGTTTTGTCCTTCGATCCCGGTCGTTTGCTCCAGTTCGGCAACGAGTGCCGGGGCATCGGTGTTGTCCGCACGAATCGACTCGCCATCGAACGTCAGCGTGTTCGCGGCACCGATCTCGCGTGCGCGTTCCGACACATCGTCGGCGACCCGCAACGCCGCCTCTTTGTGCGGAATCGTGACGTTGATACCGGAGAATCCGCTTTTCGGTAGCGCACGCACTATCTCGTCGAACAGTTCCGCAGGGATCGGGAGCCGCAGATAGTCCGCCGCGATGCCCAGTTCGGCGTAGGCCGCCAAATGCATCTGCGGCGAGCGGCTGTGCCCAACCGGATATCCGGCGACGCCATAGCGTGCGGTCAACGTCGGATCAGCATCCACTCGGTTGCTTTCCACCTGCCGCTTCGCGAGCCTTGTTGTAGCGCGAGACTGCAGCCTGGAATTCGGCGTCCGTCTTGGCGAAGGTGTGGGTTCCGGGTTTGCATGGATTCGCCACGTAGTAGAGAAAGTCGGTCGACTTCGGGCGCGCGGCAGCCTTTATCGCCGCCAATCCGGGATTGCCGATCGGTCCGGGCGGCAGTCCCTTGTTGGTGCGCGTGTTGTACGGCGTGTCGTCCTGCAAGACAGCATTGGTCAGCGGCTCGGTCCAGTTTCGTGTCTCGAAACGCGTGGTCGCATCTATCCCGAGGGCAATACCGGCCTTCAGGCGGTTGTAGATCACCGACGCAACCGTGCTGCGTTCACTCGGTACGGACACCTCCCGGTCGATCAGTGACGCGATGATCAGTACGTCGTATACGGTGAGGTTCTTGCTGCGTGCGAAACGCATGTTCACTGCGCCGATGTTGTTTTTGAATGCTCTCAGTTGTTGATTGACGAGCTGACTTGCCGAAGCGCCGTCCTCGAATTCGTAGGTCGCGGGAAACAGAAATCCCTCGAGGCTCTGCACATTGGACGGAGCGCCGTATCGCCTGGGGTTGAGCGACCTGCTTGATTTGCTCGCTTCCATGTAGTCGCCCGACAGTCCCTGTTCTTTGACCTGCTGCGCGATTTCATAGCGTGACCGACCTTCCGTCACGGTGACTGTGACGATTCCGGTGTTCGGTCCGGCTACAAGCAGGTCGATCACGGCGGAGTAGCTCATCCCCTCTGCCATCGAGTATTTGCCCGCCTGAAACTTGTCGGATTTGCTTGACCAGTTTGCGCGCCAGCCGAAGTTGCGCGCGCTCGACACAACACCCGAGTCGGCGAGCAGCTCGCCGATCTGTTCGATCTCGGCGCCCTTGGGAACCGTGACCTGAACCTGCCCCTCCCCGCCTCCGTCACCGGCAAACGGTTGGAAAATCGCGATCAGATTCCAAAGCAGAAACGCCGCGAGCAGGCCTCCAGCGATGATCAGGGCTCGCTTACCCATCTGGCCATGAGTGACCTTGACTGGCGGCGGTGGTGGATGCTCATGGTGGGCAGCGTGCTGCTCGGTGTAGTCGTTCACCAGCGCATCAGAGGTGTCGAACTCGCTGGGATCGAACGAAGTCGCGCCGTCGCCCTTCCACGGCGGAGGAAGATTTGGCTCGGGCGGCGATTCGGGCGGCGGCTCGGGCGGGGCACCGCGGCCACTTTTCGCCATACGTCGTTGTTCGCGCTCGAGTCGAGCTCGTTCGCGTTCTTCTTCTGATCGACCGTTCAAGATTCGGTTCCGTCCGTTGTCTGGATCTTCTGTGCCAAGTAGTCCTCGAGGAGGTGTGCGGCCGCCAGCGAGTCCTCTTCGGAGGTCGCCCCCTCGGCGAGGCTTGACTGAGCCATCTGCGTGGTGAATCGCTCGTCGAACAGTTCGACGGGCACGTCGATTCGGCCTTCGAGCCTACCGGCGAATGACCGTACGGCTGCTGCCTGCGCGCCGGATTCTCCACTCTGAAGCAGCGGAAGGCCGATCAAAACCAGCTCGGCCTCGTGATTTCTGGCGAGGTGTTCGATTTCCGTCAGGCCTGGGCCGGAATCCGGGCGCAGAACGATCGGCAATGGCGTGACAATCGTGCCGGTCGGGTCGGAAATCGCACAACCGCAGCGGGCGGCACCGTGATCGAGCGCGAGCACGCGCATGCTTCAGCCCGCCGCGTTCGCGATCGCTTCGCGTACCACTTCCAGAGCATCGGGCAGCTTTGCGGGATCTTTGCCGCCGGCCTGGGCGAGATTGTCCCGTCCCCCACCACCGCCGCCGACGACCTCGGCGGCGAGTTTGACCAACGCTCCTGCTTTTACTCCGCGCTCGATCGCGCTCGGCTGGGCGGTCGCCACGATCTGAACCCGGCCTTCTGCAACGCAACCGATCACCACCACCTCGGCTTCGAACTTGTCGCGCATACGGTCGGCCACCGAACGCAGATCCTTCACCGCGTCGGCACCGATCGCCTCGCCGTCGAGTGCAGTGATCAACGCGCGAGTGCCCGCAATATCTGCGACTTGCTCGCCGAGCGAGGTGAGCGCGTCGTCGGACATGCCCTTCCCTTGCTTCTGCGCCTTTTGGAGGTCTTTCAGACGCACCTCACGATCGCGAACCGCATCGACCGCAAGCTCCGGTTTGGTGCGAAGCTGGTCGGCGATGTCCCGCAGGTCACGCTGAGTTTCGATCAATTTGCTGGCAGCCGCCGGTCCGGCGAGTGCCTCGATTCGGCGCACATTCGCAGCGCTGGACGTCTCGGATGCAATCGAGAAGACGCCGACCTCTCCCGTCGAACGTACGTGGGTACCGCCGCACAGCTCGCGAGACACGGCGCTGATTCCATCGCCGACCTCGACCATCCGAACCTGGTCGCCATATTTTTCACCGAAGAGCGCCATGGCACCGAGCTTCTCGGCTTCGTCTCGCGTGGTGATCACGGCATGCACATTGTGGTTGTCGGCGATCCATCCGTTCACGCGATCCTCAACGGCGGCAATGTCCTCCGGGGTCATCGGCTTGCCGTGCGTAAAGTCGAAGCGAAGCTTGTCCGGCCGCACCGCCGAGCCGGCCTGACGTACGTGTGTGCCCAAGCGTTCGCGCAGCGCGGCGTGGAGCAAATGGGTTGCGGTGTGGTGCGTTGCAGTCGCGAATCTTGCGTGCTTGTCGACTGTGGCCGTGACGGTTTGGCCGTCGGCGAATTCGCCGTCCGTGAGCTTGACGTCGACAACCTGGTCGTCGCCTATTCGATATACATCGACCACCTCGCCAGCGGCAGTGTCGCTGACGATCGTGCCGGCGTCCGACACTTGACCTCCACCCTCCGCATAGAAGACGCTTTCGGCGAGCTTCAGCAATACGTGGCCATCGGCGCCGGCTTTCGGGGCGACGGACAGGACAGTTGTGGCGCAGCCAAGATCCGCGTAACCGACGAACTCGCTTGCCCGCCCGGTTTCGCGGGCAAACCGCTGAATGGCCTCGTGAGCGCTGCCGCTCGCGTAGGCCTTGAGTGTGCCGCTGCGAGCACGGTCGCGCTGTTGTTCCATCAACTCGTCGAAGCCGTCGTCGTCGACGGAGAGACCCTCGGCGGCCAGCAGTTCCTTTGTCATGTCATAGGGAAATCCAAACGTGTCGTGCAGCTGGAAGGCATCGGCGGCGTCGATCCAGGAAGTCTGGTCCTTTTTCGCCGTGGCGATCAGGTCGTTGAGCAGATCTGTGCCCTGCTGAAGCGTGCGACCGAAGCCTTCTTCTTCCGCACCAGCCCATTGCAGAATCGCGTCGCGCTGAGTGTGCAACTCTGGGTACGGCTCGCCCATAACGTCGACCACCCGCTCTGCAAACGGCACTAGCGACGAGTCGAGACCGAGCGTGCGTCCCTGTTGAATTGCGCGACGCATGATGCGACGCAGGATGTAACCGCGGTCCTCGTTCGACGGAACCACGCCGTCGGCAATCAAGAACGCCATCGACCGCGAGTGGTTCGCGAGCACGCGCATCGCTTTGGTGACGGTGGCGTCCTCGTTGTAGTTCTTGCCAGAAAGTTCTTGACCGAGTTCGATCAACGGCCAGAAGTTGTCGGTCTCGTAGACGGACGGTTTGTCCTGGAGGATCGCCGCCATCCGCTCGAGACCCATGCCCGTGTCGATGTTCTTGGCGGGCAACTCGCTGAGCGATCCATCCTCGGCCAGCTCATATTGCATGAACACGAGGTTCCAGAACTCGAGGAAGCGCTCGGAATCGTCGCCGGGGCGGTCATTTTCCGCACCAAAATCGAGACCGCGATCGAGATAGAGCTCGCTGCAGGGACCGCACGGGCCGGTCGGACCTGCCTGCCAGAAGTTATCGCCACGACCGAGCCGAACGATCTGTTCATCCGGAACGCCCTTGGCCCGCCAGAATCCGATTGCGTCTTCGTCCGGTCCGAGCCCGAGTTCGTCGTCGCCGCCGAACACCGTCATCCAGACCTGCTCCGGCTTGAAGCCGAACCCGTCGATCGCAAGGTCGTAACCGAAGCCGATCGCCTCTTGTTTGAAGTAGTCACCAAAGCTGAAGTTGCCGAGCATTTCGAACATCGTCAGGTGTCGTGCGGTCTTGCCGACCTCGTCGATGTCGGTGGTGCGGAAGCATTTCTGGCAGCTGGTCAGGCGCGTCTTGGGCGGCGTCTCCTGCCCGCGGAAGTACGGCTTGAAAGGCTGCATTCCGGCAGTCGTGAGCAGCACGGATGCGTCGAGTTCGGCAGGCACCAACGATGCCGACGGCATGCGCAGGTGGTCGTTCTGTTCGAAGAACGACAGGAAGGTCTCGCGAATCTGGTTCGAAGTCATCATCGGTGTTCGTTGGTCGCCGAGCGGAATGCTCCTGCCCGGCGAGATGCACTGATTGGCGACCGATTCAGGCGGCCGGCCGTGCGATCGGCCGTATTCTGGCATCGTCTGGGCGGTCTCTGGCAATTGTCGCCCATCCGACGACTGCCTCGCCGCGCATCAAACAGGCGATCTGCCCGGGCGCCGCGCCGTTGACCGGGCTATGCAATTTGACGCGGAGATCGCGGTGTCGTCCGGCTTTGGCGTCGCCGACGACTTCGCACTCGGTGGGTGCGTTGCGGTACCGCAGTTTCACGCGATCTATTTCATCGCCGTCACGCAGCAAACGCGCGCCGATCAGGCGGACCTCTGTGGTGTTCAGCGCCGCCAGAGGGCCAACAATCACCCGATTCTCGTTGTTATCCACGTCGAGCACATAGAGCGGCTCGGGAGCCGCCACTCCGAGGCCACGACGCTGACCGACCGTGAAACGGTGAGCGCCGACGTGCGTCCCGAGCTCTTTTCCCTGCTGATCGACGATCGCGCCAGGGCGTTCGACGATGCCGCCGTGGCGTTCGAGGAAATCATCGCGGCCGATTCCGGCGAGAAAGCAGAGGTCCTGACTCTCGGGCTTGTCAGCAACCGACAGTCCCGCCGACTTCGCCTGCTCGCGAACCTGTGGCTTCTTCAGTTCGCCAAGCGGGAACTCCAGCCGGGCGATCAGATCGGGGTCGACCGCGGCAAGCATGTAAGTCTGGTCCTTGTTGTCGTCCTCGGCGGCGGCCAACAGCGGCCCGTGCGTGTCGTGTTCGATCCGGGCATAGTGGCCGGTTGCAAGTGTTTCGGCACCGAGTCGGTCACGAATGTTGTCGAGTGCATCGAAGCGGACGTGCCCGTTGCAGCCGACGCAGGGATTTGGCGTGTCGCCATCGCCGAACGCAGAAATGTAGGGGTCGACGACGCCCTTTCTGAACGCGTCGCGCAGGTCAACGGTGAAATGTGGCATGTCCATCTCGTGGGCAAGGCGGCGGGCGGCGGTGACGGCCTGCGGTGAGCAGCAACTTGCCGTGCCATCGGTTGCCGGATCGTCCCACAGTTGCAGAGTCAGGCCAACTGTTTCGGCGCCGTCCTCGGCGAGGATGCGAGCAGCTGTGGCGCTGTCCACGCCGCCGCTCATCGCGACGAGTTTTCGGCCTGGCGCTGGTGCCAGGAGCGAATCATCGCCCTCCGAGACAACGCACCCGAGCGCGCGGTGCAGTGCCTCCTCGACCAAGACGGCGGCGTGCTGGCGCTCGACCGATAGGCCGTCGAGAGCGTCGATGATCTCGTCGCGACCGATACGCGCCGCGTCGAGAAGCGGCGCGTCGGTCAAGAGCTCGACGAGCGCGCTGGCGCTGGCCGTCAAAGCGGCGCAACCATCGGCGTTAAAACCGGCATGACTGACGATTCCCCGATCGACGCTTATGCCCACGGTGACCAAGTCGCCACAGGCCGACCCACCTGCCAAGCCGGTGGAGGCATTGGCGGGGAGCGAGTCTCGCCCGCGAGGCGACGCTACATGGTCGGCGAAAAGTGTTGCTGAGTCGAACATTTCGGTTCGAACACAGCGTATTGACTGCGCCGCAATGTTCCGCGTTTGGCGCGCGGGTTCGGCCCGATGGAGACTGCCGTGCTCGCTCAGTCGCTGCCGGAATTGCCGGTCAGGCGAGTGATCTTGGTGTTCAGCGCTGCGGAGTCGATGTATCCCTGCGCTGTGTCGGCCTCATCCTTGTAGAGGATCACGATGCCTGGCGTCTGCGTCAACTCGGCGGCCTGTGCGATGCCGTCGTACTTCGACTTGTTCGCGATCTCCTCGCGGAACACCACCATCGAACTGCCGCGGTACTTCTGAAGATTCTTGATCGAGTCATCGACGCGTTCGTCGTCTTTGGCCTTCGGCTCCCAGAAGAAGATCATCACGATCTTGCCCTTTTTGACGGCGTCGTAGACCGGGGTCGGCATTCCTGCAGCCTTTGCATCGGCGACCAGCTTCTTACGGCGTTCGATGCGAATTCGACGACGCTTCTCTGCGGCCGTCTCCTTCGCCTTTTTGACCGCGCCAGTGACGTTTGTCGCTTCTGCGGCTGCGGTCGGGCCGGTCGAGCCGGCCTTTTCAGTACTGCCGGTTTCACCGGTGGCAGCGCTTGTCACGGCCGGGGCAGGCGGCGGCAACTCCTCGCCCGACCCGCCACGCAGCAATACAAAACCGCCGAGCACAATTGCGCCGACGAGGGCGATCAAAACTGGCTTTGAAATCTGAATGTCGCTCATGAGCTGCTTTTTGGATTAGTAGATCGGCGGATTGCCGTTCTGCGGAGCCGACCCGTTCAACATGCCACGGTCCGGTGAACGCGAGTTCTACCGCCACATCGACAAATCCGCCCCCATCCTTGAGCGCCCCCCAACCCCGCCAACCAACATGCAACTCCGAAAAACAAGGTTTGCCAAAAGGGGAACCTTGTTTCGTGGAAGGTGGGTGGGGTTTTAGTCGGCTTCTTCGGGGAAGTCGATTAGGTCGCGGGCGGCGAATTGGTCTTCTTCGGGGTGAGTACGGAGGGCGATGTCGCCCGTTCCGAACTGGTCCAGTTCCCAGTCGCTCGTGATTTCGGCGGCAAATCCTGCGTCGCGTAGTTGTTGGCAGAACGCCATCGCAACCGTAATTTCTTGATAGTCAGCGACGATCGGCCAGTCGTCGTATGCCATGTCGCCGACCCGCAACACGATCTTGCCGGTGCGCGGGAGTTTGTTGCGGCGGAAGAGGCCCACTCGATCAGCTCTCGCTGACTTCTCCCTCGACCGCGTCGACTGCCGGCGGCGGCGCGGTCGAGACGAGGTGCAGGTCACGAATCTGGTGCTCGTCGACGGACGACGGCGCGCCGGTGAGCGGATCGGCTCCGGTCGCGCTCTTTGGAAATGCGATCGCGTCGCGAATCGAATCGGCGCCGGCGATCAACGCAACAAGGCGATCCAGGCCCAAGGCGAGGCCACCGTGGGGCGGCGCACCGTACTTAAGCGCCTCGAGCAAGAATCCGAAGCGCTGCTCGGCTTCGGAACGATCGATGCCGATCACCTCGAGGATCTTCTCCTGAACCTCAACGGTGTTGATACGGATCGAACCACCACCGACCTCCCATCCGTCCATCACGATGTCGTACGCGCGCGACCCAAGATTCGCTGGATCGTCGAGATCGCCATCGGGCGCGGTGAATGGATGGTGGAGCGGATCCCAACGCTGTTCGTCATCGTTGAATTCGAGCATTGGGAACTTGACGACCCAGACGAGCTTGTGTTCGCCGAACGGGATCAGATCGAAGCGTTTGGCGAGGTTCTCACGCAATGCACCGAGCGATGCCGCCGCAGTCATCGACTTGGCATCGGCGACGGCAAGCAAGAGATCGCCCGGCTTGGCGTCGAGCGCGCTGACGGCCGCGGCGCGTTCGTCGTCGGCCAGAAACTTGGCTATCGGCGAACGCCAGCCGCCGTCATCCTCAACGAACGCCCAGACCAACCCACCGGCGCCGTGGCCCTTGACGAACTCGGTCAGTTCGTCGAGATCGGCTCGCGAAAGCTCGCGTTGCCCGGCGTTGATCGCACGCACCGTGCCGCCACTCGACAACACCGATGCAAATACTTTGAACTCGCTCTTGGCGAAAACATCATCGAGATTGACGATCTCCAGCCCAAAGCGAAGGTCCGGCGCATCCTTGCCGAAGCGACCGATCGCCTCGTCGTAACACATGCGCGGAAACGGCGTTTCGACCTCGATGCCGCCCTCGGCAAGCACCTCTTTTAGTACGGCCTCGGTCAGCTCGATCACGTCGTCCTCCTCGACGAACGACATCTCGAGGTCCAGCTGGGTGAACTCGGGTTGGCGATCGGCGCGCAAGTCTTCGTCGCGAAAACAGCGGGCGATTTGGTAGTACCGCTCCAGTCCTCCCATCATCAGGAGTTGCTTGTAGAGCTGGGGCGACTGCGGCAACGCGTACCAGGATCCGGGCTTGACGCGACTTGGCACTAGATAGTCGCGAGCACCCTCGGGCGTTGGACGAGTGAGATTCGGGGTCTCGATCTCGAGAAAGTCACGCTCGTCTAGCACCCGGCGCATCGCGCGGACAACCCTGGCTCGAAGAGCGATGATCGGTGCGATCGTGCCGCGGCGAAGATCGAGGTAGCGGTG
The DNA here is from genome assembly GCA_937128795.1 of uncultured Solirubrobacterales bacterium. Lineage (GTDB taxonomy): Bacteria > Actinomycetota > Thermoleophilia > Solirubrobacterales > JACPNS01 > JACPNS01. The sequence continues at coordinate 76,065 of CAKZMQ010000021.1, forward strand.
CTTGAGGCGCAGCGACTCGTCGACCGGCCCGTCTTCGTCGACCTGGAAAGGCGGCGTCTCGGCGCGAGCCAGAATTTCGATCTTGCTGGCCTGGAGCTCGAGGTGCCCGGTCGGAAGGTTCGGATTGACAACGGCGTCGTCGCGCCTGACCAACTTACCCTTGACCGATACGACATCCTCGGCGCGCAACGTGCCTGCGGTTTCGTGGGCCTTTGCTGCATGCTCGGGGTGAAAAACGATCTGCAGTAGGCCACTCCGGTCGCGCAGGTCGATGAACACCAAACCACCGTGATCGCGACGGCGATGCGCCCACCCGCTGACCTTGATCTCCTTGCCGATCGGCTGCTCGATCGCACCGGTCGCCCACGTATCGCGATATGCGTTCGCGCGCGGCGGGCCGAGCGGTTCGTGGCGACCGTCGCTGGCCGAGCTCATCGCTTCACCCCGGCCAACACTCGTTCTGCGATTCGATCGAAATAGTCACCGGCAGTCAACCCATCCAATTCCTGCTGCTCCCCCGTTTGCAAGTTTTTCACGGCCGCATCGTATTGCCCGCGTTCTCCCCCGAAGATCACGAGCACCTTCGCGCCGATCCGCGACGCCTGTTTGAGTTGCCCCTTCATCGAGCGGCCAGCAAGTTCGATCTGTGCACTCAATCCGTGAACCTCGCGAAGCTTGAGAAGCACCGTAAACGCTGCGCTGCGGTCGGCGTCGTCATCAAGGGCGATGTAGACGTCGGTGTTCGCGGTCGGCTCGGGCTCGGTCGACAACTCGGCAGCCGCAAGTACGCGCTCAACGCCGCAGGCCCAGCCGATCCCGGCCGTCGGTGGCCCCCCGAGCAACTCGACCAGACCGTCGTACCGCCCGCCGCCACCCACTCCGGCCTGCGCGCCGAGATTTGGCGAGGTGAACTCAAAAACCGTGCGCGTGTAGTAGTCAAGGCCGCGAACGAGCGTCGAATCGACCTCGTAACCAACTTGGGCGGCATCCAGCAGCGCAAGCACCTCGTCAAAGTGCGCGCGGTCCTCGACGGAGATCGCGTCGAGCAACCGTGGGGCGGCCTCCATCACGGCCTGTGTGCCCTCGTGCTTGGCATCGAACGCCCGAAGCGGGTTCTGGTCGATGCGCGCGAGCACGTCGGCAGAAAGCTGCCGTTCGTTTTCACGCAAGTAAGTCTTGAGTTCCTGCGAATACGCCTGCCGCTCGCTCTTGGACCCCAGACTTGAGATTCGCAGCGTCGTATCCGTAGCCCCGGCGGCTTCAAGCAGTCGCGCGAGCAGAACGATTGATTCGGCGTCGAGCGCGGGATCGTCGCTGCCCAGAGCCTCGGCGCCGATCTGAAAGAACTGCCTGAAACGCCCGGCCTGTGGCGCCTCCTGACGAAAGAACGGCCCCTGGTACCAAAGCTTCACCGGCTGGGGCAACTTGTGCATGCCGTGTTCGGCGTACGCGCGGCAGACCGGAGCAGTGCCTTCCGGACGCAGGGTGACTGACCGATCACCCTGATCGAGGAAGGTGTACATCTCTTTGCTGACGACGTCAGTGGATTCGCCAACGCCGCGGGCGAACAGCGCTGTGTCCTCGAAAATCGGCGTGTCGATGCGCGAGTATCCGGCGCGCGCGAACGCAGGAGCCGCGATCTGTTCGACCAGAGCATCGCGTTGCGTCGAGCTTGCCGGCAGCACATCGAAAGTCCCCTTTGGAGCTTGAAGTTTGTCGCTCATCGCGCTGCCCGTCAGCGTGCCAAGAATGGATTTGACTTGGCTTCGGCATCGAGCGTGGTCACTCCCATGTGTCCGGGAAACACCGCGGTTTCCGGCGCCAATGATTCCATCAACGTCGTGATCGAGTCGAGCAGCGTCTGCGTGTCGCCGCCCGGAAGATCAGTGCGTCCGATCGAACCCTGAAAAAGCACGTCTCCGGAGAACAGCGCCGAGTGCTCGGGTATCGCGTAGCTCACGTGACCCACGCTGTGGCCGGGAGTGAAGTGGACGTCGATTTCGAATCCTGCCAGCTCAAGCCGCTCGCCGCCCTCGACCTCGTGTTCGGCGTCGTAGCTCTCGAACGGACCGACGCCGGGAAATCGGATGAAGTTGTTGATATCGGCGAGTATGTGTTTTTCCAACTTCGGAACCCAGACCTCGGCCCCCGTGCGCTCGACCATCGGTGCAACCGCACCAACGTGGTCGAAATGGGTGTGCGTCAGCAGGATCGCCTTCACGTCGGCGTTGCTGCCCTCGATCGCCTGCATGATCGCGTCCGGCTCGTCGCCCGGATCGATCAACAGCGCGGCGTTGTCGGCCTCTTCATTGATCGCCAGAAACGTGTTCTCGGCGACCGGGCCGACCGTGAGATAGGCGACCTTCATGCCCGCAGCCTCACTCGGTCGCAGCTTCGCCGTCGGCCGAACTGGCGTTCTGCTCGACGGCCTTCTTCTGGGCCGAATTCTTTTTTGCCAGTTTCTCGACCTCGGCGCGACTACGCGCCTGTGCTTCCTTGCGCAAGCGGCGTTGGTAGAGGAAGCGATCGGTGTAGTAACCCATCGGGATGTACAGACCGAACATCACGAACGCGACGAACACCGCGCTGACCGGCGGCTGCTGGAAAAGAATCAACACTGCGAGAAAAACCGCGGCGGCGACGGCGGCGCGAATCGCCGCGCTGCGCCATGTGGGAGGCTGATTCGCCCGTTCTACGCGTCCTGACTGACGCTTCTGCTGTGCCTGCTGACGCGCCTGGGCGCGACTGGTCGGGCGCGACGTGCGTCCGCGCGATTCGACGGTGCCGGCCTGCGTGCCGCGGTGTTTGGTGCGGCGTTTCTTCTTTGACTGTGCCATCGGCCGGTCAGCTTATCTACCTGCTGCCGTACACACCCTCGTCGCCGAGCACGTTTTCGACGACGTGCCGAGCCGGATCAAAATCTAGCCAACGCACATCTTCGGGGAAGCCCTCGATTGCAGCGCGAGGAGCCAACCCGACAAGCTCGGACGATTCGACCGCCGCGCGTTCGCGCACAAAAGCGACGACCTCGGCCAACGGAACCGCGAAGGGGTCATGGATGTTGCAGGAAACTTGTGCGCGCGCCTGACCGTCGAGCCACAGTCCGATTGCACGCACTCCCGGCAGCCCGCCGCCGGATTCGCGCAACTCGGCAGCGATCTGCTTGCTGCGTTCGAGCGATTCAGTCTCGCTCAGTACCAAGTTGAAGGCGACCATCGGAGGGCGGGCAGACACCAGCGTCGCGCCGACTTCATGGGATATCGATTTCGGGCCGAAATCAGGCGAATGCTGACCGTCGGCCATGCGTGCAGCCAAACCGTGGAGCCCGCCTTCGCGCAACTCGGCGCGCTCGCGACCGCCGGCGAGTTCGCCATACAGGAACACCGGCGTCGCACACCGCTCGGCGATTAAATGCGCAGTCACCAAAGCCTCGGCGCACGCGGCGCCGCGGTCTTCAGGTCGGAGGTAGACCACCGGTACGACATCGACCGCGCCAACGTGTGGGTGCACACCGGAGTTGTGTTCGAGCGAGACGTGTTGGTGGGCGACGAAGGTGCCGTTGGCCAGTTCTGCGGCCAGTCGACCCTGCTCAGATGCGAGCGTGAAGACCGCACGATTGTGGTCGACATCGCTGTGAATGTCCAGCACACGAGCTGGCTCAAAGGCCTCACAGATCGCGTCAAGAGTGGCTTTGCTGACGCCTTCGGAGACGTTTGGCACGGCCATGAGCATTGGTAGGCTTCCGATCTCCCGGCGGGGTAGCTCAGTTGGTTAGAGCAGCGGAATCATAATCCGCGTGTCGGGGGTTCGAGTCCCTCCCCCGCTACTTCCCGCGCCACGTCGCAGCTCGCTTCGCAAGTTCGCCGCACCGCCCGCTCTGGCAGGTTGCGATGCCTCGATGCCTTGCCAGCCGTGGCTCCTCCCGAGCGCCTCCCCGGACGTTGCCGCCAATACTATACTTTCTGAAGTGAGCAATTTTTGGCGACTACTTGGATTCTTGCGACCGTATAAAACGGGCGTGATCTGGTCGGTGGTGCTCGCCGCCATCGCGATGGGCATCGGGGCGATGATTCCGCTGCTCGCGGGTTCTGCGGTCGGGCAGGTTCAGGATGGTGACACGCAGAGCCTGTGGCTGATCGGCGGAGCCGTCGTGGCAGTCGGTCTTGTTCGCGGCGCCCTGTCGGTCGCGCGGCGGCTGCTCAGCGGTCGAGTTTCGCTTGGCGTCGAACACGACCTGCGCACGAAAATCTATGCACATCTCCAAGGGCTCGAGATCGGGTTCTTTCACGACCAGCAGACCGGCCAACTGATGTCTCGAGCGACGGTCGATCTGCAGGTAGTGCGTTTCTTCCTCGGATACGGCTTGATCTTCATGATTCAGAGCGCCTTCACGATCGTGATCAGCGGCGCGATCATGATCTACCTACAGGCAGACCTCGCGTTGATGGTGCTCGCGACGATGCCATTCATCATCTACTCGGCTGCGCGCTACGGCAAACTCGCCAGGCCAGCGGTGACCGAGGCTCAGCAACGCCTCGCAGAGCTTTCTGGCGACGTCGAGGAGAACGTGTCGGGAATTCGCGTGATCAAGGCATTCGCGCGCGAGGACGAGCGCATGGAGCGCTTCGAACATACGAGTACGCGGGTCTTCGACCAGAAGATGTACTCGACGAAGCTTTCGGCGTTCTTCGACCCTTTGCTCGGCTTCATCCCGTCGCTGGGCTTGGCTGCCGTGCTGATCTACGGCGGAAATCTCGTGATCAACGGCGAAATGTCGCTCGATCACTTCACGTCGTTCTACTTCTTCGTCGGCATGCTGATCGGCCCGATGAGGATGCTCGGTGGCACGCTCGGCTCCGCGCAGCGCGCAACCGCCGCCGGCGTGAGAATCTTCGAACTACTAGATCGCGAGCCACGGATCGAGGCCGCCAATGATGCTCAACCGATGCCCGGCGGTGGTGGCGAAGTCGAGTTCACCGACGTCGATTTCGCATTCCCTTCGAGCGACCGCAAGATCCTTCACGCGGTCAATCTCACTGTCCCCGCTGGGCAGACCGTCGCCGTCGTGGGCGGCACGGGATCAGGGAAAACGACGCTGGTTTCTTTGATCTCACGCCTTTACGACGTTGACTCCGGGTCGATCAAGGTGGACGGAGTAGATGTCCGTCAGCTTCAGCCGATCGAGCTGCGCAAGAACATCGCCTTCGTGGCGGAGGACAGTTTTCTGTTTTCTGCCTCGATCGCAGAGAACATCGCCTACGCGCGTGACGACGTGACCGACGCGCAAATCGCGGCAGCCGCGAGCCGTGCGCAGATCGCCGACTTCATCGAGACGCTTCCCGACAAGTACGAAACTGTGATCGGCGAGCGCGGCATCACGCTGTCCGGTGGTCAGCGACAGCGCGTCGCGATCGCGCGTGCATTGGTTGCCGATCCGCGAATTCTCGTGCTCGACGACGCGACCTCGTCGGTCGACGCCCGCACCGAGGGCGAAATAAAGACCGCCCTCGCAGAGGTGATGCGGGGCCGGACAACCTTCGTGATCGCCCATCGCCTGTCGACGATCTCGCTCGCCGACAGCATCGTGGTGCTGGATGGCGGGACGATCACCGCCCACGGCACACACGAGGAATTGCTGCAGCGCAGCGAAACCTATAAGGCGCTCGCCACCAAGGGCATGCCGGAAAGCGTCTTTCTCACCCGTAAGGACCCGACCGCAGAACTCGCGGGCCTGTGATGAAACGCCATTACGACACCTTCATGTCGACCTGGGCGCGACTGCGAGGCGAGCAGACTCGTAGCCGTCGCTTGCGCGAGCTGCTCGCGCTGCTGCGGCCGTACAAGTGGCGGGTGATCCTGATGTTCGTCGCGATGACAATCGCAATCGCGGCCGGGCTTGCTCCCCCCTATCTTGCAAAAATCGCGATCGACAGCGGGATCCTTGAAGGCGATGCTCGCACTCTGACGCTGGTGGTCGTGCTCTATCTCGTCAGCGCAGTAACGCTTTGGATTGCGACCTACGTACAGACATACATGACCGGTTGGGTCGGCCAGCGAGCGTTGCTTGACCTGCGGATCACATTGTTCGACCACCTGCAAAAGCAGTCGTCTGGCTTCTACTCGAAGCGAAAAACCGGCGTGCTCGTGTCGCGCTTGACCAATGACGTCGAGGCACTCGATCAACTGGTTACGAACGGCGCGATGACGCTCTTCCAATCCGTCGTGACGCTTGCCGCGATGGTCGCGATCATGCTCAGCCAAAGTGTGCCGCTCGCGCTCGTTTGCTTCGCCGTATTTCCGTTCGTCGCCTTCGCGAGCTTCATTTTTCGCGTGGTCTCGACCGACGTTTATCGGACCACCCGCGAACGGATTGCGCAGGTCACGTCCTATCTGCAGGAGACGATTTCCGGCGTCGCGGTCGTTCGTTCGTACGGGCGAGAAGACCGCCACGTCGGCGAATTCGAAGAGTTGTCTGCCAACAACCGCGACGCGAATATGAAGTCGGTGGTGCTCAACGCGGCTTACTTCCCGGCCGTCGAGTTCATGTCTGCCGTCTCGATGGCAGTGATCCTGCTGTTCGGCGGCTACCAGGTGATCGAGGGCAACATCGAGATCGGTGTGCTGGTTTTGTTCGCCGGATACATGCAGAACTTCTTCGATCCGATCCAGCAGCTGTCACAGCTTTACACCACTTACCAAGCCGGTATGGCGGCCCTCGACAAGATCTTCGACCTACTCGCCGAGGAACCCGATGTCGTTGACCGGCCCGGAGCCGCCGAGCTCGATCAGATTCGCGGCGAGATCGTTTTCGACGGGGTCGGATTCAGTTACGACGAATCGACGACCGACGCTGCGTCGACGTGGGCGTTGAAAGACATCGACCTGACGGTTGCGCCGGGTGAGACGATCGCGCTCGTCGGAGCGACGGGAGCCGGTAAATCCACGTTCGCGAAGTTGATTCCTCGTTTCTATGATCCGCAGCGCGGACGAGTCCTTGTCGACGGACATGACCTTCGCGATGTTCAGGCGCGATCACTGCGGCAACAGATCGGCTACGTGCCCCAGGAGGGCTACCTGTTCTCGGGCAGCGTGGCCGAGAACATCGCCTTTGGCAGACCCGACGCCACACGCGCGCAGATCGAAGCGGCCGCCGACGCCGTTGGTGCGCGCGAAGTGGTAGCCGCCCTACCCAATGGATTCGACACGATCGTCGGCGAGCGCGGCAGTCACCTTTCTGCCGGTCAGCGGCAACTTGTCGCGTTCGCTCGCGCGTTGATCGCGCAACCGCGACTGTTGATCCTCGACGAGGCGACGGCAAGCGTCGACGTACACACCGAGCTGCGTATCGAAGACGGTCTACGCAGACTGCTGTCGGGGCGCACAGCGGTGGTGATCGCACACCGGCTGTCGACGATCGTCAATGCGTCGCGGATCGCCGTGCTTGAAGGCGGCCGAATCGTGGAGATTGGCAGTCACGAGGAGCTGATCGCCGCTGGCGGGCACTACGCCGAGTTGTACGGCAGCTGGGAAAAACAGGTTGCCTAAGCGGCGCTCTGGTGATCGGTCCCACTCTGTGGCTTGTCGAACGGGTAGAACTCGGCGCCGGTGGCTTGCGCGAACTGCGGTGCACCGCTGTTCGCCTCGCCGATCACGACCATCGTGACGCCGTCCCGGCGGAGCTCCTTCGCAGCGAACCGCGCCTCGGAAAGCGCGTCGCCGGACCTCGCGACATTGGCGTAGCCGTCTGTGACCAGAGCGACGATCGGACGCAGATCCGGATTTCGACGCAGCTCGCGCAAGGCCGTTTCGTGCGCGACGCGGATACCTTCGGCGAGTGGTGTGGTGCCGCCCGGCTCGATCGTGTCGAGACCCGCCAGCACCGCTGCATGATTGCGCGAAGGCGGAGCGACCAGTCGTGCGTCCCGTCCGCGGAAGACGATCAGTCCGACGCGATCGCGGCGACGCCGCGCATCCGAAGCCAAACCCCCGAGCAGGGCGCGGAGCTCACCGTCTCGCCCGTTCGCCAGCACCGAGCTGCTCGCGTCGACGACGCAGAGGACGAGATTCGCCTCGCGACCGCTGCGGACGCGATCACGCAGGTCACCGGCGAGAATGTCGCCGGGTTTCGCGTGGATCGGATCGGAATCGTCGATCGCGCCGAGCGAGGGTTGGTCGACCGACCCGTTGAAGAGCCTTCGCGTGACCGCGGCGCGCGCGGTCGCGATGACATCGAGATCCGCAGGATTGGGACTTGGTTTGGCGTCCACCGCCGGTCGATCTCCGTCGGTGGCCCGAAGGCCGCGACCAAGCTTGCCCGACATCTGCTCGCGATCTGTCGCAGCGAGGTCGTCTGCGAATCCGGCCACACCGTCAGAGTGTTCTGCCGAACCCGGTGAACGGTCGGCGAGGTTATTTCTCTGGGCCGCGTTGTCGCCACTTGTGTCTAGTCGGTACGTCGCTCCGGCGGTGGTGCGCGGCCGCGAGACTGATTCACGCGCCGTCTCGCCGTCGCTCTCTGATCCAGACAGTGCGCGGCGGATTTCCGCAGCACCGATCCATTCGTCGCCGAGTGACGTAGCGGCGCGGTGAGGAAGAGCGAGCATGGCGGCAGTCTCAACGTCGCGGTCGATCACGCGCTCTCGTTGATCCAGCGCTGCCAACGCGCGGGCGGTTCGCGCGGTCGCGAGATCGGCGCGTACTCCCTCCACGCGCAATCGATGGCACGCGGTGGCGATCAGATCGAGGCAATCTGACGAAAGTTCGACGTTGGCGAGGCCGGCGCGGGCGCGCTCGACGATCTCCCGCAGCGCCGTCTCGGTCGGCGCGAACCTTGCCGCGAACGCGGCGCGATCGCGCTCGAACTCAATGCGTCTGCCGACGATTTCAGTTCGCTGGTCGATCGACTGGGCGGTTTCGATGCGCACTGCAAGGCCGAAACGATCCAACAATTGCGGGCGTAGCGAGCCCTCCTCGGGATTCATCGTTCCGACCAGGACAAAGCGAGCGGGCGCAGTGGCGCTGATGCCTTCGCGCTCGGTCCTGGCCACGCCGAAGGCGGCCGCGTCGAGGACGACGTCAACGAGATGGTCGCCGAGCAGGTTGACCTCATCGACGTAGAGCACGCCCCTGTCGGCCTCGGCGAGTAGCCCGCGGCTGACGTGCGCGCCTTCACCGGCCAGCAATTTTCCGGTGTCGATCGAGCCGGTCAGGCGGTCGAGCGAAGCTCCGAGCGGTAGCTCGACGAAAGTGGCATTCGACAGCTCAACGGCCGGAAGAACGTTCGCAAAAGCGCGGGCGAGCGTGGATTTTGCGGTACCGCGCTCGCCCGATGCGAGCACGCCACCGATCGCCGGGTCGACGGCGTTCGCGAGCAGGGCGAGCTTGTAGTCATCCTGCCCCACGACCGCTGAAAAGGGGAATTCGGCTTCTGCACAAGAAACTTGTGCGCCACGCTTTGCCGTCGCACTCATCGAACGTCAGGATGCCGCAGCAACCGGATGGAGGAATCGCCACAAGCCCGCTTACAAAGCGGGTTTGTGGGGCATTTGCAGGGCATTGCGTTGGTGACACCCTGCGAAAAACTGGGGGACAGGGGCTCGAACCCCGACTTCTCGGACCAGAACCGAGCGTCCTACCATTAGACGATCCCCCAAGGGATACAGCGTTTGCCGTCTGCACGCGACAAATCGTCGCCCGACCGGCAGCTGCGGCTCAATAGGATAACGCGCGCCGAATGAGCTTTTTCTCGCTGATCTCGAGACGCGCCGACCTAAAAATCATCGGAGGTCGGCCGCCGGCTATCGCCGGATCAGGACCTTGATTGATCTCGCTCCGGCACCGGCGCGATCTGAATCCCCGGACCAGCGGGCTATAAAGATGGTTGGTCTGCTCACCCGCCACGACGTGGTGAACGATCCGCTCGGCGAGACTGGTCTCTCCTGGGATGTCCAGCCGGTTCCGCGCTTCGAGCCGAGTGCGCGGGCAAGTACCGTCACGCGCTCGCCACCGATCGCTGGAGTCAGTTTGCCGGTGACCTTGATCACTGTCCGCTTGCGTACGCGCCTGGACGACGATTTGATCGAAAGTTTCGAGGGCGTGCCCAACGACCCGCCCGTGGTCGTATTGAAAATTCTGTTCGTACCACCGACCAGCAGGATCGCTGACTTTCCGGTCGGCGCGGCCACCAGTGTTGGCGAGGTCGAGTTGGCCTCGTAGAACGGATACTGACGCGACCAGCTACTGCCGGCGTTCGTAGTTACAAGCACGCGGCCATCCGAGCTTGTGAGATATCCGTTCTTGCGATTGCCGAACGCCATCGACGTGACTTTCCCGGCACCGGTCGTTTCGATTCGTTTCCACTTCTTTCCAGATGTGCGCGTGAACCAAAGCTCATTCCGTGTGTCCAGTAGGTATCCCGTTCGGGCCGAGAGCATGTCGAGCCTTCGAATTGACCGCACCGCCCTCGGAACCTTCACGCGTTTCCACTTTCTACCGCGACTACTTGATGTTGCGACGGATCGCGAGCCGTAGACGAACAGGCTTTTGCCAGCAACATCGATACGACGAAAACTCAGGCGTCGGAATTTACGATCTCCGACTGCCGTGAAACGTTCGGCGCCATTTGTTGAGCGACGCACTCCCCTAGGCCCGACAAGAAGGACTGTCGATTCGTCGACCGCATGCATGGCTTTCGGTCGTGCCTTCGACCCGGAGCTGAAAAACCGCCAGCTGCTGCCGTCGTTGTCGGTGCGGAGCACGGTGCCGAGACTGTCGAGCACGTAGCCACGCGAGTCACCGACAAACGCGGCATCGAGCACGTCGGCCGTCGTCGAGACGTTTACCGGCCGCCAGGAGCGGCCACCGTCGGCGGAGCGGGCGAGCGCTGCGTTCTTGCCGGTGGCCACTGCGTTGTTAGCGTTCGCCGCGGAAACGTCGTTGAACTCCCCCGCCACTCCGCCGTTGATATGGGCCCAAGACGCGCCGAAGTTGTCGGTGGCCACGATCGCGCCGGATTCGCCGACCGCGATGCCGCGTGTTGCGTTGACAAGACCGACTCCCGCCAATTTGACGGGCGATGCGGTCACAGAAGTCCAGAAGTGACCGCCGGTGTTTGTGGTGACGATGCGCTGGTTGTCGGCGGTTGCCCCGAGGCAGTTCATCGCAGTGGCGCAACTTAGAGCGCGAAAAGTCTCGCCCGGGGGCACCATCGAGTAGATGATCGTCCAGTTTGCGCCGCCATTGCTGGTGGTAATCGTCGCTCCACCGTCACCGACGGCAAGGCCCTGTGTGGGCGAGACGAATTCGAACGCGTTGATCGGGAGGGTGGCGTCGACAACAGGCGTCCAACTATTCGCCGAGTCGGCCGTTCGAAAAACTTTTGAGCCGACTGAGATCACACCCTCGCTGGCGCTGGTGAACCAGATGTCTCCGACGCTGGCTGGACCGCTAGCCGCGTCCGATCCGGGAGCCGAGGTTTTCCTGGCCCATGTCTCGCCGCCATCAGAAGTGGCGAAAATCTCGCCGTTCTTGAGCATCAAGTAGCCAACGATCCCGGTCGGAAAGTAAAACGCTGCGATCTCTGAACCGCAGCTGTCGTCGCTCGGACCCCACGCGAGCCTGCGAACGGTGTTGCCCCCGTCATCGGAGCGGCGCAACGCGCAGCGCCCCGAGAAAACGATCGAATCGGGCGTAATCGCGCGGATCGACTTGATGCCGTCCAGTAGACCCGTACGAACTCCGGTCCAGTTGAAACCCGCGTCATCGGAACGAATCAACGTTCCATTTGCACCTCCCGCGTAGATGCGGCCATCGACCGTCTCGACCGTGGTCAATGAGTTCCCCTGTGGAAACGGACTCGACCACTCCCAGCCCGTGTTTCCGGCCGTGACCGCCGAGGCCGAGGTGGCAGCAGCCAGCATTGCAGCGGCCGCGAGCGACGCGAGGACGAATGACCTGAGGAGGGGACGAAATCTGTCGATCTTCATGAAAACTTCCTTTACAGGCATTCGATTCGGAGCGGGACGGCGCGTTTGCTCTGCGTCATCCAAACACTGATCTGTGACACGAGTTGCGCGATCTGTGGCAAGTTTTGGGTACAGATTGAAGATCGCGTCGGCGGGTCGACCGGTCGGCCCTCACGCCAGATCGGCGGGATTGCTCATTGCGACGGCCAATTGATCGATCTGGGCGGCGGTCAACTCTTGGCGTGAGGCGATCAATTTTCGGCCGGATTCGATGTCATCCGAACGACCGATCGCAGCAACTTGCGCAACGCGATTGCCCTGCAGGTACCAGACGCTCAGGTCTCGACCGTCGAGCTCGCCGCGGACGATCACTCTGTCCCATTCGAACGCCGGGCCCACGGATTCGATTTCGACATCGGCCATGTCGGTCCAGAAATACGGGACCACGTCGTGCTCGGTCGGCTGCCCGAGCATGTTCAAGGCCGCCGTCTTGCCGTGATTGAAGGCGACGTCCCAATGCTCGACGCGAACGTGACCGCCGTGCATCTCAGACTCCCACTCGCAGACGTCGCCGGCGGCGTACACGTCGGCTGCGCTCGAGTGCAGAAACTTGTCACAGAGGATGCCGCCGCGCTCACCGATCGTGAGCCCGGCCGCCTTTGCAAGCATCGTGTCCGGATGCACTCCGGCCCCGATCACGACCACGTCGGCGTCGACTTCCAGCCCCGATTGGCAGACGACCTTGGTGACGCGCTCGCCGTCCCCCTCAAGATGGTCCAGACCTTGCGCCGGGTGAAGCTTCACGCCAAGCGACTCGAGGTGGGATTTCGTCCATGCGCCGAGCTCGTCGCCGAGGGTGCGCTGCAGCGGTAGGTCTTCGAGCATCACGATCTCGCATTGGCAACCGAGGCGTGAGAGCGTGGCTGCCACCTCGCAGCCGATGTAACTGCCGCCGATCAACACCACGTGGCGGCCGAGGCGGTCGAGGTCCTCGCGCAGTGAGTCGCTGCTGCCGTAAGCACGCATGTAGTGAATGCCGTCCTGACCCATCCCGTCGACGTGCAGCAGGTTCACGTTCGCGCCGGTCGCAATCAATGCGTTGCCGTAGCTGATCACGTCCTTGTTCATCAGCACCGCCTCGTGCCGGTCGGCGTCGAGCTTCATCACGTTCATCCGCGTGAGGACTTCGATGTCGTTGTCCGTCCAGAATTCGGGCGGACGGAAATAGTCCATCGCACGGTCTTCCGTAGCCGCCAGATACCCCTTCGTCAGAGCAGGACGGTTGTACGGCGGTTCGGGCTCACGACCGACGAGCAGAATGCTGCCTTCTCCACCCGCTTCGCGCAGCCAGCGCGCGCAGTTGCCCGAGGCGAGACCTCCGCCGATCAAAAGGTGGTCTACGTGTCGATTCGCCACAACGCCACCGTCCGCCGACTAGGCGAATGCTTCGTCGGGCGTCGTGAACAGCCCCGTGATATCGGTTTCCAGGCCGGGGTTGAGAATCAGCAGGACTTCGTCGCCGACATCGATCACCGTGTCGCCGCTCGGCACGATGCCTGCGCGATCCCGCAGAATCGCGATGATCAGACCACCGTCGGGTAGCTCGATCTGGTCGACGCGCTTCCCGGCGGCCGACGCACCGGCCGTGACCTCCACCTCGATGATCTCCAAGTCCTCGGCCTGCAATTTCAGGAGGTGGACGAGTCCGTATTGCGGGACTTCGTGCTCGATAAGCCGCAGGATCAGGTCGGTCGAGCTGATCACCGGGCTGATGTCGAGCAGCTCGAAGTGCGCCATGTTGCGGATGTTGTTGCACCGGGCGATGATCTTCTCGCGACCGTACTTCTCGCGCGCGACCTGCGAAATGATGATGTTGTCCTCGTCGTCGCCAGTCACGGCGATGACCATGTCGGCGCGCGCGATACCGGCGCGTTCAAGCACCCAGAGTTCCGTTCCGTCGCCGAGGTGAACGACGTGTTCAAGCTGCGGCTCGAGCGTGGCGTAGCGCGAGCGCTCCTGCTCGACAAGCGTGACCTCGTGGCCTTTTTGCATCAACTCACGAGTGAGGTTGAGCCCGACCTTGCCGCCACCGACTACAAGAACGTACATCGCCTAGACCGTCTCGACCAGCGGATTGGAATCAGTATCACCGCGGACCGCGGCGGTCAGCATGTCGATGCCGGCCTGGGTCGGGCAGATCGTGTGTAGGCCCTGCTCGGCGTACCAATCCGCTCGACGCGGGTCCAGTACACGCACCACGACTTTGGGCACGTTGAAGCGCCTTTGAGCGATCTGGGCGATCACCAAGTTCGTGTTGTCTCCGTTGGTGCCGGCCACGAAGGCGTCTGCCTGTTCGATTCCCGCCTCGATGAGCGCGTCGATCTCGAGTGCGGTTCCGACCGTGAACATTCCGCCGGCGTCCTCCCAGTTCGTTTCGAGGTCGACGTCGAGCAGACGATGAGATTCCGCGCTTTCGTCGAGCACCGAGACGGTGTGGCCATCGGCCAAGAGGTTTTTTGCGAGTGCCGATCCAGCGCGGCCACATCCAACGATCAATACGAACATGCCGCGTAGGTTAGTCACACGTGAACGCACTCGTCGACGCCACGAAACAAGACGTTCACAAGGCGATCGTCAAGAGATCGTGTCGATGAAGTCGTCCGGGTCCTCGTCGTCCGCGACCGCGTCGTGGTCTGCGTCGGTCTCGTGGGGTCGGGACGATTGCTGGTCGATTTTGACACCCGGGGTAACCGGATCGTGCTCGCCGGTGAGACCGGCGAGGCGTTGAATCCGCTCGGCCTCGCGGCTGGCAAAAGACTCGCTGACATGCGGGTTGTCCTTGATCGACTCGAGCAGCGCCTCGACATCCGTCTCCGGCGGCGCAGTCAGGATCACGCGGCATGGCGCCTTCCGCGTGACGTACTCGGTCACCTTTCCGATGAACTCTGCCGCCCGCGGTTCCACGCCGCCCAGCAGCGGACCGCCACGGATCCGTGACGGGCGCTCGGCCGCCAGCACGATCGCTTCCACGCCTCGTCTTGCCGCTTCACGCACGATCGCCTCGCCGGTCGAACGCGCGCGAACCGTCGCGGTTGCCACCTCGACGCCTTGATACTCCTCGCCGACCTCTTTGGCGCGCGCAAGAATCTGTCGAGCTCGCTGTAGACGGTCCGAAGGAACCGGCGCGTCGATCGGCTGCGACATCGGAATCTCGATCACGTGTAGTGCCTCGATCATTGCGCCGCCCTCTTCGTCGCTGCCCTCTTCCATCGCCAGGCGACCGGCGGTCCCGACGATGTCGTCGTCAAGCACACCACCAAAGACTGGCACCAGAATCGAACCGTAACCCTCCTTCTCCTGCTCCCTCGCGCGCTTGCGACGGAGATCCTCTTCGGGAATCAGGATGCGCTGGCGCAGCGGTTTGCCCTGTGTCTTGCGATAAACGATGTACATCAAAATGCCCGCCGCGAGCCAGCCAGCTCCGACGGCAGTCGCCGTGCTGCGCGTGAAGAGAACTGCGACGAATGCACCCGCCGAGGCCAGGAACGCGACGAGACTGGGGATCGGGAGCGAGCCTTTGCCGACGTTGAGCGAAAACGGCACGCGATATGCACGCGTCGCCTGCGGTTCCCGGAATCGCAGCACGATGATTGAAAGATTGGCGATCGAAAATGTCAACAGCGCGCCAAAGGCGAACATCGCGATCAGCAGTTCGTGGTCGTCGAGTATCGCGAGGGTGCTGGCGACGACGGCCACACCGATGGCCGCAACGTACGGCGTGCCGTAGGTGCGATGCAACCTCCCCATCGGTCCGGGAATCTGGCGATTCGTTGCGAGCGCATAGGTCACGCGCATCGGGCCGAGCATGTAGATACGGGCTGCCTGAATCAGGGTGATCGCAGCTATCACGCCCACTACATAGGTGAGCGTCGACGCCAGCCAACTCGGTTCGAAAGCGCTGACGACGCCGACGACGGGCTTCTCGACGTACTGGCCGCCGATCCCGAGCTGGTCGCCGTTGACGCTGGCAAGCAACGGCTCGGCCATCAACGCCACGACGGCGATTCCGGCGAAGATCGTGATCGTGGAGCCCGCGCTGGCCATCACCACGGACTTCAGCTCGCGACGGCCGATCTTGATCTCCCCCGCCAGCCCTGATGCCGCCTCGATACCCGTCCCGGCCACGGTCGCAAGAATCAACCCGATCAGCAGGCCCTCGCCTGTGGGAGCGGTTCCGAAGTCGACCTCATCAACCAGCGCACCGGGATTCCAAACCGCGACCAGGCCGATCGCGATGATCGCGAGCATCACGAACAGGTCGAGCCACCCGAACGGCAGCCGACGTCTCAAAGTCTCCGCACTGACCCCGCGCACGTTCGCGTATGCCATTGCGACGATCAGTGCGACGGGAATCACCATCTCCGCCGTGTGATCCTCCAACGGCGCCCAGAAGACCGACAGGTAGTTGGGCACCGCCGAGGCGACCAGCGCGAGAACGATCGCGTAGTCGAGCAGGATCGCCCAGCCAGCGATGAAGCTGACCAACTCGTCGAAGGCGAATCGAGCGAACGAGGATGCCCCTCCGCGCTCGACGTGCAGTGACGATCCCTCTACATAGGACATGAACGTCAACACGAAGAAGACGCCGCCGAGCAGCATCACCACCGGAGTCATACCGAGGCTCTGCTCGGTGATCAGGCCCAGCGCGAAATAGAGCGAGGACGACGCAGCGATGTAAACGACGAGAAACAGCGCCCCCGCACCGATCGAAGACATCGGGCCGAAGCGAACTCTTGTGACGAGGCGGTTGATCATCAGATGTGGTGCCTGAGAGTCAGGAACAATCGCATTCCGGCCATCACCGCGAGGATCGCTCCGAGCAGAATGCCGCGAGCGGCCAGTCCTCCGCCGTTGGCAAGCGTGACGATTATCGTCAGAAGTCCCAGCACCAGCGCGGCCGAGCTCAGCGCAATCTTTAAGCTGCGCATCCTCTGGGGCGCTGCGGGTTGCTGTTGATCTGTCGGTTGTTCGTGGGGAACGTTCATCAGGTGGTGGATTTGATGACTGATTTAACGGGCTCGGAAGTCATGATCACACGGCAGGGTCGCTCTTCGAGCACCTTCTGCACCGCTTGCGAGAACAGCGAGCCGGAGACGTCACGTTTGAGCGGGAAAACGATCGCACGCGCGTTGATTTCGTGAGCCTCGGCGACTATCCGGCGGCCGGACTCACCGGCACGAACCTTTTCCCAGTGACCGGTGACGCGACGCCCTCCGATCAAACGCGCGCGCTCGATCGAATTGTTCGCCTTTTCCTCGGCGGCCGGTAGATGTGCGCTGATCGGCGCGTTTGCAGGCACCGTTATCGGAACGATCACGTGGACCCCCCTACGTTTGCGCGACGCCAGTTTCACCGCAGTTGAGACCGCCTCGGGCGAGAAGTGACCATCTTCGAACACAACCAGAACGCTGTCGTATTCGACCTCGTGCTCGACGATCGGCTTGGGTTTGACGATTTTTGACGACTCGGTCAGGCTCAACTCCTGGCTGCGGCGGAACACTATGTAGACCACGATGCCGATCGACATCCACCCCAGGCCAAAAATCAACGTCGGCGTGTCGCGAATGGTGACCACGAGAAACGAGAGCGCGGTGACCGTGCCTCCGATCAATGCCAAGACAGGGATCGGTACGCCGCGGAGGTTGAAGTTGACGGGACTTCGCCAAGGCCGCTCGGTATCCGGGCGCCTGAATCTAAGTCGAACCAGCGAAACGTGCGCGATCGTGAAACTGAGCATCGCGCCGAACGCATAGACGCGTGACAAGAACTCGGCCTGCCCCGGAACGATCACCAAGCAGGCGATTCCGCCAAACAGAATTATCGCGATGTATGGCGTTTTGAACCGCGGATGCAGCGCACTGATCCGCCGCGGAAGCTGGCGGTACGTGCCCATCGAGTAACTCAGTCGAGAGACTCCGATCAATCCTGCGTTTGTGGCGATCGTCAGAATCGTGCCCGCGAGCAGACCAACGTAGAGCACTGCATACGGCGTGAAATCTCCGAGTCCCATCTGCCGGACGATTCCGACGATCGGGTCTCCGGCATACGTCGTCGCCAGCTCGGTTTGGCCATTGACGACGGGCATTGCGCTGAGCGCGACCGCCGGCAGCACGGCGTAGATAACGAAAACCGCAAATACAACACGTTTTGTGGCGGCGGGAATCGTGACTCTGTAGTCCTTGGCCTCCTCGGCGAGATTTGAGATCGTCTCGATTCCCGTGTACGCGATCATTCCGATCGGGATCGCGAGTAGAAAGTTCTCGACGGTCGGGAAGGTCCCGAAGTCCACATTGTTGACGAGCGTGTCGGCGTTGAATACGAGGGCGATACCGACGATCACCAGCAGAACCTGCGTGGCAAAGTCGACGGCCGACAGGATCGTGTTGATACGTGTCGACTCCTGCGCGCCGAAGACATTGATCGCGCCGAGTACGACCACGACCGTGATACCGCCAATGACGTCCCACGGCGACGATTTCAGTGGCTGCCAGAACACACCCAAGTACTTCGGCACGAAGTATGCGCTGATCGCCGCCGTGATTATGAAGTTGAGCAACTGACCCCAGGCCGCGAAGAACGACCAGAATTCGTTGAACGCGTGGCGAGCAAACGAGCTCGAACCGCCGGCTTCGGGATACATCGTCGTCGCCTCGATGTAAGTGGCAGCGGTGCAGAAGAAGATCAGCCCCGCAATCACGAAGACGATCGGCGTCATCCCCAGCGCGAGAATCGCGACCAAGCCAAGCGCGTAGTAGATGGAACTGCTGACGTTTCCGTACGCGGTGCTGAAAAGCGCGCTGGTTCCGAGCACACGCTCCAGCGACTGCGACTTGGGTCTGCGTTCGGCCATGAGCGGGGAGTCTATGAATCTCGATCACGCACAAAAAAGGCCGCCCCAAGCGGGACGGCCTTTCTGCAAACAGATTCTGCGGGTGCAACTAGGCAATCAACGGAATGATCAGCAGCGCGACGATGTTCGCGACCTTGATCATCGGGTTGATCGCCGGACCGGCGGTGTCCTTGTACGGGTCACCGACGGTGTCGCCGGTGATCGAGGCTTCGTGGGCGACTGAGCCCTTACCGCCGAACGCACCGTCCTCGATCAACTTCTTGGCGTTGTCCCAGGCTCCACCACCGCTGGTCATCGAAATGGCCATGAACAGACCGACGACGATCACGCCCATCAGCAGTCCGCCGAGGGCCTTGACGGAGAGGAATCCGACGATCGCCGTGACGACGATCGGGATAAGCGCCGGAATGATCATTTCGCGCTGAGCCGAAATCGTCACGATGTCGACGCACTTGCCGTAGTCCGGCTTTTCGGAACCGGACATGATCCCCGGCTTCTCCTTGAACTGGCGACGAACCTCGTCGACGACGGCGCCTCCGGCCTTGCCGACTGCCTCCATCGCAAACGCCGCGAACAGGTAGACCATGATTCCACCGACGAGCAGCCCGACCAACACGGCCGGATCATCGATCTCGAATGAGATCACTCCAGTGCCAGCGGAGGCCTTGATCAGCTCTTCCTTGAAGGCGGCGAAGAGCACGAGCGCGGCCAGCACTGCCGAACCGATCGCGTATCCCTTGGTCACGGCCTTGGTCGTGTTACCGACCGCGTCGAGCGGATCAGTGACTGCACGGACTTCCTCTGGGAGCTCTGCCATCTCGGCGATGCCACCGGCGTTGTCGGTGATCGGACCGAACGCGTCGAGCGCAACGATCATGCCGCACAACGAAAGCTGCGCCATGACCGCGACGCCGATTCCGTAGACACCTGCAAGCTCGTAGGAGCCGAGCACACCGGCGACGAATACGAGTGCCGGGGCGGCGGTCGACTGGAAGCCCATCGCCAGACCGGCGATGATGTTCGTCGCGTGACCGGTCTGCGACGCCTCGGCGATGCGCTTGACCGGACTGAAGCGGGTCGACGTGTAGAAGTCGGTGATCACGAAGATCAAACCGGTTACCGCCAAGCCGACGAGTGTGCAGAGCCAGAGGTCCATCACCGACGGGATCGCACCCGTGGCTTCAGCCAGCAACTGCAGGTCGCCCATCATCCAGTTCGTGACCGGGTAGAACGCCGCTGCGGCGATCACGCCAGCAGCAAGGACGCCCTTGTAGAGCGCACCTTCGACGTTCTCCTTCTTGGTGCGAACGAAATACGTACCGATGATCGAAGCAATGATCGACACTCCGCCGAGCACCAGCGGGTAGAGCGCCGCGCGTGGCGCGTTCTCGTCGACGCTGAAGGTCAGCACGCCGATCAGCATCACGGCGACGGCAGTGACGGCGTAGGTCTCGAAGAGGTCCGCAGCCATACCGGCGCAGTCACCGACGTTGTCACCGACGTTGTCGGCGATAACGGCCGGGTTGCGCGGATCGTCTTCGGGAATTCCAGCCTCGATCTTGCCGACGATGTCAGCACCGACGTCAGCACCCTTGGTGAAGATTCCGCCGCCCAGCCTGGCGAATACGGAGATCAGCGATCCACCGAAGCCGAGTCCGATCAATGCGTCCACGGAGTCGCGCGTGCTGAAGTCGAAGAACGACGTGAGGATGCCGTAGTAACCGGCCACGCCCAGCAATGCCAGTCCGACGACAAGCATTCCAGTGACGGCGCCGCCACGGAAGGCGACGTCGAGCGCGGGGCTGATGCCCCCGCGAGCGGCCTCTGCGACGCGCGAATTCATGCGTACGGACACGTTCATTCCGATGTATCCAGCAGCCGCCGATGCGACGCCGCCGATGATGAAGCCGATCGCCACGGCGACTCCGAGGTCCGGAATCAACGCGAGGACCGCAGCGACGACGATGCCGACGATTGCGATCGAGGAGTACTGGCGATTGAGGTAAGCGCTCGCGCCTTCCTGCACGGCCAGTGAGATTTCCTGCATTTTTTCGTTACCCGGCGAGAGCTTGAGCAGCGCACGCGTGTTCAGCACGCCGTAGGCAACTGCGGCCAGCGAGCACACGAGCGCGATCAGCACGCCGTTTTCGTTCAGAAAGTCAGTCAAGACCGAAACCTTTCGTAGCGGTTACTTCTGTTCGGACAGTGGATGGGAGTTCAACTCTGCGTAGAAAATCAGCTCTTCGGGGGATCGACCTGAACCTACGGCCGAGAGAATTGACCCGAGGGCGCACAGTTGGCGCGGCTTCCCCAAAGAGCGCGCGCAAGTCTATCGAGCAAATCGGCGTTTTGGCAGGCGTGGACCGATGCGCCGGGCGGTGGCGACAACTCGAAGAACGCGCCGCGCGGTTCGCTCAGGCGGCGGCAAGGCTGGGCGCGTACGTCGACGCTGTTTCGTCGAGTACTGCCGAAAACACATCACGAAGCTCGCCATCGGCTGCGCGAAGTCGTTGAGCCGCGTTCAAATCGGGGAGCTGTGGATCGATTCCGAGGTCTCGGCGGACCGGTTCAGTCCATGTGAGCAGCCGACCGGCGGCTTCGGCAGCCGGATATTCGCTGCCTTCAGAGAAATCGATCAACTTGCCGTCGAGACCAAATCGAATTGCGCGCCACAGATTCTCTTCGACATAGCGCGGCGCCAATGGCACGAACGGGCGGCCCTCGTCGATGTCGCGTGCGGCCTGCGCGACGCACGCAACGATCAAACCCGAGAGGGCAGTCGAGTCGTTTCCGTTTGGTTGCGCGTCGCAGATGCGTACTTCGACGGTTCCAAAGCTGTGATGCGGACGCACAGACCACCAGAGCTGAGTCGACTCGATGATCGAATTGCTGCGTTTGAGAAACTCGATGAAGTCGGCATATGTTTTCCAATCACCAAACGCATCCGGCACACCGCAGCGAGGAAACATCCGCGTGAAGATCTGGGTGCGCGCCGATGCGAGGCCGCTGTCGCGCCCTTCGAGAAAGGGTGAACTGGCCGATATCGCGAGCAGTTCGGGGAGGATCTCTCTGAGTCGATCGCAGACCGCGATCGCCCGATCCGCGCCCTTGATCCCTACATGCACGTGCAAGCTGAAGGTGTTGTTGCGCCATGCCACGTATTTAAGACCCTCCTCGACCAGGCGATAGTGCTCGGTGTCGATGATCTCCTGATCCTGCCAGCGACTCCAGGGGTGGGCGCCCACCGATCCCAGTCGAACTCCGAGCTCATTCGCCAATGCAAAGAGCTTGCGGCGGTTGACCTCCTGCAACGCCACAGCCAACGGAAAATTCTCGCCCCGCCCGGAGCGAATCTCGATCTCGGACGAGATCAACTCCCCCGCCACCGAATCCGCCAAATCGGGGACCGTTTGGGCGGCGTTGTGGAGATCCGCGTAGCGTTGGGTCAGCTCGAGCGATTCAGCGTCGATGATCTGAAACTCCTCTTCGAGCCCGACCGTGAAATCGGTCGATGCTTCGAAGAGTTCGCGGGCCTTGATCAGATCCAGTGACATGTGCGTGAATTATGGCGGGCCGTCGAGCGGCCCGTTCCCGTGAATCCGGCGCGCCCCGTTAAGCCAGGTAGAAATAAAGGGCGTACAGCAGGTCGACGGCGGGGCTGGAGGTATGAACCGTCACTTCCTGTGGCACGTCGAGCAGCCTGTCGGTGTAGTTGAAGATGATCGTCACGCCAGCGCCGACCAGTTCATCCGCGACCGCTTGAGCATTGGCAGCGGGTACCGCAATCACGCCGACGACGATGTCCTCGTCGATCACTGTCTTGCGCAGTTCTTCGGCAGGTTGAACCACAACGTTGCCAGCCTTTGTGCCGACCTTTTTCGCGTCGTTGTCGAAGACCGCCTTGATCTCGAACCCGTGGTCGGCGAAAACCTCTGACCCTGCGATGGCCTTGCCGAGATGGCCGGCTCCGAAAAGCGCGATGTTGTACTTGGCAGCCGTGTGCAGGATCGCGCGGATCTGATCGATCAGGAAATCGACGTTGTAGCCAACGCCGCGCTTGCCGAACTTTCCGAAACCCGAGAGGTCGCGACGAATCTGAGTCGGATTGACATGCGTGAAGCGCGCCAGTTCCGAGGAGCTGATTTTCTCCTTGTCCATCTTTTTTGCCTGCGTCAACACCTGGAGATAGCGCGAAAGGCGCGCAGCGACGCCGAGTGAAAGTCGTTCGCCGTCGAGGCCCGCAGCGATCGGGCTGCTGGCCGCAGTTTTCTTTTTTGGCTGGGAGGGATTCATTGTGGGTGAAGCGGTGCGTGCCTGTTCGGCCGGTCCGCAGCGGTCGCGATCTGTATTGCGCTGTCGGACGGACGGCGGCAACCTTAGTAACTAGACGTCGATTCGTTTGCGAATCGTCTCGGCGAAGGTCGAGTCGCGAAATTCCACCAACTGCGCAACCTGCTCACCATCGAGCTCGATCACGGGAATCAGCTCGAGGTAGCGACGGTGCAGATCGTCATCGGTCTCTATGTCGACCTCGTTGACCGTGAGTACGGCCGCCGGGTCCAACTCAGCCAAGCGCCCGCGCGCCTCCTGACACAGGTGACACTCCGGTCGCATGTAGATCACGACACCCGGCGAAATTGTTGCTTCAGACGGCAATTGGACTTCCGCTTGGATAGGCATCCAGCTCGGAATACTGCCCTGGTTGCAGCGGGGAAATCGCGAATGCAGCGGATCCGATCATCGCGGCGTTGTCGGTGCAAAGTGATCGCGGCGGCACCTTGACCTCGACTCCAAGCTCTGTCACGCGCCGTCGAAGCAGCGAGTTTGCGGCGACTCCTCCACCGATCGCGACACGGTCGATCCCCGTCCGCTGGACGGCCTGTTCGATCCGTTTGACGAGCATCTCGACGACGGCCGACTGGTACGAGGCCGCGAGATCAGCCTTGGCGGATTCAAAATCGCCGTCCGGCAACGCCTTCAGCTTGTAGAGCAGCGAGGTTTTTATCCCGCTGAAACTGAAATCCAGATCGCCGACGTAGGTCCGCGGAAAATCGATCGCGTTTGCATCCCCTGTGCTCGCGAGCTGGTCGAGCGCCGCGCCACCGGGGTAGCCAAGGCCGAGCAACCTCGCGCCTTTGTCGAACGCCTCGCCGGCCGCATCGTCGGTGGTGGCACCGAGGATTTCATAGCCGTGGCGTTGCTCCACGCGCGCGAGGAAAGTGTGCCCGCCGCTGGCGACCAAGCAGACGAACGGCGGATCAAAGACGCTTGGATGCAGAAAGTTCGCCGAAACGTGCCCCTGGAGGTGGTCAACCGGGACCAAAGGCAGGCCGGCCGTTGACGCGAGCGCCTTTGCGTACGAAAACCCCACCAGCAGTGCCCCGATCAAGCCCGGCCCACGGGTCGCTGCGACTGCGTCGACCTCGGCGAGCGATACGTCCGCGTCCGCGAGCGCGGCGCCGACCACACCGTCGAGTAGTTCGAGATGGCGGCGCGAAGCGACTTCCGGCACGACGCCACCGAAACGATCATGATCCATCTGCGACGCGATCAGATTCGAATGAACCACCCCATCCTCTGTGACGACTGCCGCGCAGGTGTCGTCGCACGAGGTCTCGATCGCCAGAATCGTGCGCATGTCCGCACTCATCGATGGCCCTTCCACTCGGTTGGGTTCGTGGCGTTCGGTGGCACGAAGTTGTCGTCGGTGCTCCGCCACATGATCAGAGCGTCCTCGCGGTTGTCCGCGTAGTAGCCGGGTCTGGTGCCGGCCGAACGAAACCCGCACTGCTCATACATGCGAATCGCCGCGACGTTGGAGACGCGAACTTCCAGCGTGTAGTGCGTCCGTTCGCCGTCGGCAAGTCGAAAGAGCTCGTGGATCAGGCTGGAGCCGATCCCCGCGCGTCGATTTGCCGGATCGACCGAAACGTTCATCACGTGCCAAACCTGCGCGTAGCGAGCAGCCACGAGGTATCCGATGAGCACGTCGTCCTCCGTCGCAGCCAGGCAGATGCTTGCCGACTTCGAGAGTTCGAGGACGAACATCGCCGAGGACCATGGCGTTGGAAACGACTGGTGCTCGATCTTTAGCGCGTCGGCAATATCGGCAATCTCGAATTTGCGGATTGCGAATCTGCTTTGCGGTGCGGCGTTCATTTTGCCCCCGATTCAACGAGCCAGCTTTCGCGCGAGCTCACCTTTGCGTCGGGAGCGCGGATGTAATTCGGCGTTACGCCCTCTGGGGCAAGTGTTGTCCGCGATGCGGCGATGTCCAACATCACCGAGCCACTGACAACGTGACGGTCGTCATCGCTCGGCGGCACGTCCGCGCCCACTTCCAGTAGTTGTTCGCGAATCTTGAGCGCGCCGTCGCCGACCGCCAGCACAGGGCCGCGAGCGACGGCGTCGCGCGCCAGTGAAAGCGTTTCGGCCGGCGTTGCGAGCGAATCCGGGCCCTCGCCGACGCGATAGAAGATCTCATTGCGTCGCGCGTCGATCATCGCGATGACGGTTCGTTCGGTGCCACCGCCAGCGACCAGGGTCTCGAGCGACGAAACCGGTACCAACCCCAAACCGTTAGCGGTTGCGATCGCGCGGGCAGTCGAGACGCCGATCCGCAGGCCGGTGAACGCCCCTGGTCCGATGCCAACCGCGATCGCCGACAGCTCAGCCAAATCGGTTCTCGATTCACTGCAAAGCCCTTCGATCGCGGGCAGCAGTTCTTTTGCGTGAGCGGGCCGCTCGAGCATGCGCCCGGGAGCCGGCGCATGACAAAACGTCTGGCCGTTGACTCTCAGCGCCACCGCGCAAGCAGCGGTGGCCGTATCGATCGCCAGTTCAGACATCGTCCGGCCAATCGGGCGGGTCTTGTCGCCAACGCAGTTCGATCTCACGGTCGTCGTCGCCGGCATGCTCAAACGTGACAACGACTCGAGGCAATAGTTCGGCCTCGAGCTGATCGTGTGGCCACTCGACGAAACCAATGCGTTCTGGAGTGAGGAAATCGTCGACCACGGCTTCATCGGCAAACTCGATCTCGGCGAGCCGGTAAAGATCGAGATGTGCGATCTCGCACTGCGAAGCGCTGTAGAGATTGCCGATCGCGAAAGTCGGACTCGTGACCGGAGTTTCGACCCCAAGCGCACGCGCAGCGGCACGGACGAACGAAGTCTTACCGGTACCCAGCTCGCCGCGCAAAAGCGCTACGTCGCCAGGCACCAAGCGGTCGGCCACTTTGGCGGCAATCTCCGCGGTCGCCCTCGGGGAGTCGCTGCGCAGGCGTTCTGTCAATTGCTGATCTGGCATCTACACGAATGTAATCGGCGGCCAGAAACAACAATCATCAATATTGCGTTTGCCTCCGTCGCTACTTCGGAGTATCATTTGGGCATAGCCGTCACCGAGAGGGGATTTTTTCCTGACTCGGGATGGACTTGCTGCGTCCGACGCAGTGGAACGGCGGATCACCTTCCGCATCGCAGGACCGAGTTTCGTCCGGTATCGAAAGAACTGGAACGAAGATGATCAAGACGACACCTTCACACCGCCGCGCAGCCGCGCGCGCCGACCGCACCGGATCGTTGCGTCGGTCCGGCGACGGCCATTTGCAGTACGCCGATCCATTCGGAGAGGTGGCATGCTGACGCTGACGACAGTCGATGAGCTGCGCGCAGAACTCGACGCCGCTCGTCTCGGCGGCCGCAGCATCGGCCTTGTCCCAACCATGGGCGCCCTGCATGAGGGCCATCTCTCGCTGATCGATCGCAGCGTCGCCGAGAATGGCGTGACCGTCGTGACCGTTTTCGTGAACCCGACACAGTTCCGCCCGGGCGAGGATCTCGACGCCTACCCGCGACAGTTGGCCGATGACGTAGCTCTGGCCTCTGAACGCGGTGCCGACATAGTTTTTGCGCCGGCTGCGGACGAGGTCTACGCGGATGACCACTCGACGACAGTTTCCGTTGGCGGTATCACCGAGTCACTCTGCGGTGCCCCCGAACGCCGCGGTCACCAGCATTTCGACGGCGTCACGACCGTCGTCGCGAAGCTCTTCAACATGGTGCAGCCCGATCGCGCCTACTTTGGTCAAAAGGACGCCCAGCAGCTTGCGGTGATACGCCGCATGGTGCGGGACCTCAATTTCCGCACCGCAGTGATCGCCTGCCCGACGGTACGCGAGGCCGATGGACTGGCGATGAGCTCGCGCAACGCATATTTGTCCGGCAAAGAGCGGGTTCGCGCACTCGCCATCAGTCGCGCGTTACGCGCCGTCAGTGAGTCCTTTTTGGCCGGCGAACGCGAAGTGACCAAATTGGCCATGCTCGCTCGGGCTGAATTGTTCGACGTCGACTCCGTCGAGTACCTCGAGATGGTCGATTTTGAAACGCTTGAGCCCGTCAGCGAAATCACCGACGCGACGCTTGTTGCGATTGCCGCGCACGTCGGCAACACCCGCTTGATCGACAACATCCTGCTCGACCCATCCCCTGACAACAGTTCGGGAATCGACCCGAACACAACCCCACGCGAAACGCCGTCCGCGATCCACCAGTCGCGGACGCTGTGAAAACCGTGTGCATTTCTAACTAAGGAGAGGCAACCCAATGCAACGGCAGATGCTCAAGAGCAAGATCCATCGTGCGACGGTCACTGATTGTGACCTGCACTACGTCGGCTCGATCACGATCGACGAGGATCTGCTCGAACAGGCCAACATTCTCGAAAACGAGCTCGTTCACGTTCTCGATATCGACAACGGTCAACGCTTCGAGACCTACACGATCGCCGGTGCTCGCGGCAGCGGTATGGTGCAGGTCAATGGCGCGGCAGCCCGCCTGGTGGCCAAGGGCGACAAGGTCATCGTCGTCACCTACGCGACATACGACGAGGCTGAATTGAAGGACTACGAACCCGTCGTCGTGCACGTCGACGACGACAACCGGCGCGTCTGTGTCGACAACGAGGTCGCCAAGCTGCTCGGCAGCTCTGTGGTCGGCGACCCACGAGAGCGCTAGTCCAGCAAGGCAACACCACCCCCACCGCCAAACATCGGAGACGATCAGAAATGAGCATCCACCCCGACCAGCAACCAATTCAGAGCAGCCCGACCGGGAACAAGTCCGGCAGGAGCGGCGACGGATCGGTCGACCGTCGCCCAGTGACGATCACGCAACTGTTCGAGAAGAAGGCTCTCGGCGAGCCACTTGTGATGGTCACTGCGTACGACTACCCGAGCGCGACGGTCGTTGACGAAGCCGGCGTCGATCTCGTTCTCGTCGGTGACTCTGCCGCGATGGTCGTTCTCGGATACCCGAGCACCACGCCGGTGTCGATGGACGAGATGGTGATGCTCTCTGGTGCAGTGCGCCGCGGTCTGAAGACACCGTTACTTGTCGGTGATATGCCGTTCGGCAGCTATGAGGCCTCGAACGAGCAGGCGATCAACAACGCCCAGCGATTCATCAAGGAGGCCGGGTGCGACGCCGTCAAGCTCGAGCGTGGCGGCGCATCGGCCGAGCGAGCGAAGGCGATCGTCGATGCCGGAATCCCAGTCATGGGCCACGTAGGTCTGACCCCCCAGAGCGCGGTGCAACTCGGCGGCTTTCGCGCCCAGGGCCGAACCGCGGCTCGCGGCAAGGAAGTCATCGAAGAGGCGCTTGAGCTGCAGCAGGCCGGCTGCTTTGCGATCGTGCTCGAAGCCGTGCCTTCGGAATTGACGGAGGCGCTCGTGCCGCATCTCAGCATCCCGTCGATCGGAATTGGCGCCGGCCCGGCCGCAGACGGCCAGGTGCTTGTTTACCACGATCTGCTCGGTATCTGGCAGGGTCGTCCAGCGAAATTCGTTCGTCAATACGAGCAGATTCGCGAAGCGATGGTTCGCGGCGTCGGCGCCTACGCCGAAGAAGTTCGTACCCGCGAGTATCCGTCCAGTGAACACGAATATCAAATGGCCCCCGACGAGGCCCACGAGCTCCAAGCGTGGGCTGCGGGGATTCATAACATCGGATTTTCGAAAAATCTGGGCTGAGCAGGCGATTTTTACTGATTTTTACCTCAAATGACTGACTAGTCACCGGCTGGTCGGTCGTGTATATTGCGAACACCGTTGGCCTTGGTGGACCGACGATGTGCCTGGATGGCCCCGTTCAGAGCGCAGCTCGATAGAGCATTGAGAAGACTCACCGAATCGCGACTCGATGGCCGAACTGGCCGTTCCTTTTGCGGAAGGTGGTCTGCAGCGAAAGGAATCCAATCGAATGAGCGCCGAGACCAGAGTGGTCGTGATCGATGATCACGAAGCATTGAGGACGGGCCTCCGCTACGTCCTCGAACCGCACAACATCCGTGTTGTCGGCGGTACCAACGGAGCCGAAGAGGCCAAAGCACTGGTCACCCGGGAAAGTCCCGACGTTGTCGTCGTTGACCTGAGCCTTGCAGAACACGACGGGATCGAACTGATCCGTGAGTTGAGCCGCAAGCGCATTCAGGTTGTCGCCTACAGCGATTATCGCGACGACCGCCTGATCGCACGCAGCCTGAACGCCGGCGCCCTCGGGTTCGCGGTGAAGGACGAAGACACCGACGCGTTGATCGAAAGCATTCGCACCGTCGCCAGCGGACGCCGTTGGCTTCCGAAACCGATAACCGACGACGAGGTCAGCGAATTGGTTTTGGCCGATCAACCTTCGCTCTCGCGGCGTGAGCGAGAGATTCTTGGCCTGCTTTCCGATGGATTGTCAACCGATGAGGTCGCGGAAAAGCTGTCGCTCAGTGCACACACCGTACGTACCCACGTGAAGAACGCGATGCGCAAGCTCGACGCCTCGACGCGGGCACATGCCGTTGCGATCGCGCTGAGGGATCTGTCGATCCGCTGACGTTTCAGCGGATCTGCCGGAGCACTTTCGCCGGTGCGCCGGCGGCAATCGAGTTTGGCGGAATGTCACTGGTGACGACGCTGTTGGCACCGATCACGGATCGGTCGCCAATGGTGACGCCGCTGGTGACAACCACGTTTGCCCCGAGCCAACAGTTTTCACCGATGCGGATCGGACCCTTGCTCGTAAATCCCTGAAGCGGCACTGGTTTTTCAGGGTCGTCGAAGCGATGCGCCGCGTCGCCCACGAAACAGCCGTTCGCCAGCATCGTCCAGTCACCGATGGATATTTCGTCCTGCGCAGCGAGCATCACGCCCAAATTGAGGAAGCAGTTGGCCCCGATTCGAATGTGCGCCGAGTCGAGGTTGAGCGTCAGCCAGCAGTGCGGCTGAAAGAGCGTGTTCTCGCCGATCTCGATGCGGCCAGCGCGTAGACCCTCGAGTACCTCGCCGTGGATCGGGAAGCTGGCGTACGCGCGCCGGGAAACGAGTTCCTCGACGATCTGCGCGCGGTGCTCCGGGTCGTCATTGCGCTCGTACCAGCGCTCGCGCTGGTGCCAGAGCTCCCAGTCTGATGGATTCGGATGCGCGTCTGATTCAGACATTCGATCAGGCAGCGGCCGCAGCGTTGGCTTTGGGTTTGGTGTTGGTCGGTGACTTTCTTGTTCCAACGACCTCGTTCAGAAACTGCCCGGTGTATGAGCGAGCTTCCTTGGCAACCTTCTCCGGCGGACCGGCTACGAGAATCTCTCCCCCGCCCTCACCACCCTCTGGCCCGAGGTCGATCAACCAATCGGCGGTTTTGATCACGTCGAGGTTGTGCTCGATCACGACGACGGAGTTGCCGGCGTCGACCAAGCGTTGCAGCACCTCGAGCAGGCGTTCGATGTCGGCGAAGTGCAGCCCTGTGGTCGGCTCGTCGAGGATGTAGAGCGTGTTTCCGGTGGCGACGCGGGCGAGCTCATTGGCCAGCTTCACGCGTTGAGCCTCACCGCCCGACAATGTGGTCGCCGGTTGCCCGAGACGGACGTAGCCAAGGCCGACATCGTTCAGTGTCTTCAGCCGTCTGGCGATCTTCGGCACCGGTTCGAAGAACTCGGTTGCCTCCTCAATCGTCATGTCGAGCACGTCGGCGATGCTCTTGCCCTTGTACTTCACCTCGAGCGTCTCGCGGTTGTAGCGTTTTCCGTGGCACTGCTCGCAGGACACGTAAACGTCCGGGAGAAAGTGCATCTCGATCTTGATCTGACCCTCTCCTGCGCAGACCTCGCAGCGACCACCCTTGACGTTGAAGCTGAAGCGGCCGGGCTTGTAGCCGCGGGCACGGGACTCCTGCGTGCGGCTGAAGAGGTCACGCACCTGGTCGAACAGGCCGGTATAGGTCGCCGGGTTCGATCGCGGCGTGCGACCGATCGGCGCTTGGTTGATGTCGATCACCTTGTCGATCTGCTCGACTCCGCGAAGCTCTTTGTGCGCGCCCGGCCGCTGGCGCGAAGCGTTTTTCATCATCGATGCAGCCGACTTGTTGAGAATGTCGTTGACCAGCGTCGACTTGCCGCTGCCCGACACCCCCGTCACGCAACAAAACACTTCCAAGGGGAATTTGGCGTTGACGTTCTTCAAATTGTGCTGCGTCGCCCCGCGCACCTCAATCCAACCTTGCGGTTTACGTCGCGAGAACGGCATCTCAATCGCGCGTTTTCCAGACAGGAACTGACCAGTGAGCGACGCCTTCACCTTGCCGATCTCTTTCGCAGTTCCCTGCGCGATGATCTCGCCGCCGTGAGCGCCCGCGCCCGGCCCGAGGTCGACGATCTGATCGGCGGCCAACATCGTGCCCTCGTCGTGTTCGACGACGATCACCGTGTTGCCAAGGTTGCGCAGCCGTTCGAGCGTCGCAATCAGGCGCTCGTTGTCGCGTTGGTGCAGGCCGATCGACGGCTCGTCGAGGATGTACAGCACGCCGACGAGGCTTGACCCGATCTGCGTCGCAAGTCGAATGCGTTGGGCTTCGCCGCCGGACAGAGTTGATGCGGTGCGGTCCATCGAGAGGTATCCGACGCCGACATTGACCAAGAACTGCAGCCGTTCTTCGATCTCGCGCAGAATCAGGCGCGCGACCTGGCGCTCGGTGTCGCTCAGCGTGACCTGCTTGATCCACTCATACGCCGCTTCGGCGGATTTTGCGCAGTACTCGTGCAATCCCAGACCATCCACGCGCACGCTGCGACTCTCTGCCCGCAGCCTCGCGCCATCGCACGACACGCACGGCTTGAGCGACATCACGCCTTCGTAGAACTCAAGTGCGTTGTCCTTGTCGGTCTCCTTGTAGCGACGCTCGATACTCGGGATGATCCCCTCATACTTAGCCATGTAGGAACGCGATGTGTTGCGCCGCGTCGTGTACGTGACCTTCACGCGCTCGCTGCCGAGACCGTAGAGATAGACCTCACGCGCCTTCTCCGGCAAATCTTTCCACGGGGTGTCGACATCGAAACCGACGTGTTCGGCAACTGCGGTCGCAAGGCGGTCGAAATGCATCGAAAACGGGACGAGCCAACCGCTGACGGCACCGTCAACGATGGATTTGCTTGCGTCCTGAACGACCATTTCGGGGTCCACCGTGCGCACCATCCCGAGTCCGTGACACTCCGGACAGGCGCCGTGCGGTGAATTGAAGGAGAAACTGCGCGGTTCGAGCTCGGGCATCGACGAGCCGCAGTTCATGCAAAGAAACTTCTCGCTGTAGAGGTAGGTCTGCGGCTCTGCCTCGGCCGTTTCGATCTCGACCAAACCGTCGGCCAGACCGACCGAAGTTTCGATCGAATCGGCCAATCGCTTGCGCAGATCGGGGCGCATCGTCAAGCGGTCGACGACCACCGCGATGTCGTGTTTGTACTTCTTGTCGAGCTCGATCGGTTGGTCATCGTCGAGACGACGTATCTCGCCGTCGACCTTGACGCGCACAAACCCATCTGCACGGAGTTGCTCGAAAACCTTCGTGTACTCACCCTTGCGACCACGCACGATCGGCGCCAGCACCAAAAACTTCGTGCCGTCCTCGAGTTCGAGCACGCGGTCGATGATCTGCTCGGCAGATTGCGCCTCGATCGGTTCGCCGCAGTTGTAGCAATAGGGATGCCCGACGCGCGCCCAGAGCAGTCGCAGGTAGTCGTAGATCTCTGTAACGGTGCCGACCGTGGAGCGCGGGTTGCGCGAACTGGTCTTCTGGTCGATCGAGATCGCGGGCGACAGACCTTCGATCGAGTCGACGTCCGGCTTCTCCATCAACCCGAGAAACTGGCGCGCGTAGGCACTGAGCGACTCGACGTAGCGACGCTGCCCCTCTGCGTAGATCGTGTCGAACGCGAGCGACGATTTTCCACTCCCCGAAAGTCCGGTGATCACAATCAGCGAATCTCGCGGCAGCTCTAGCGAGATGTCCTTGAGGTTGTGTTCACGGGCACCGCTGATCACCATGCGGTCGCTGTATGCGGTTCCGTGGGTGCGCCCGTCAACCGTGTCGTTGGAATTGAGTTTTGCTTTGCCGTTCGCTGCCATCGCAACCGATCCTATGGAGCCTTGGGTCACGGCCGTCCGGGCGTGACCATCTGTGATCGAGCGATCATAGGCACGCCGTCGGACCGAACATATGTTCGCGGGGTCAGCCGGTGTTGCCGAAGTACTCGAGCGTAAGCGGCGTACCGTCTCCGGTAACCATTGCGCGCACGCGATCGAGGTCGGAGTTCGATCCCCCGGCGTACCCGCGAGCGACGATTCTGCAGACGCCGAGTGGGCGCATTGCGACAAGAATTCCTGGCGCAGCAACACCCTGATCGGCGCACCTCGCCGACTCAAGAAAATGGTCGACCTGAAAAACCTGCCCAGGCCGAGTGCTCCAGGAGAGCACAAGTCCCTGCGCGGTTGGTCTCAGCCAGGCCGAGCCACGATCGACAATTGTGCGTCTCGGGCTGCGCCAGACCGCCGAGAAACGGAATCCACCGTTGCTGCGAACAGCTCTGTGCAGCTGAAGGTATGCACAGGTCTTGCCCTGTGGACCGGCCCGCAAGCAGGGACCGGCCGGGTCGGCCGGAAGGTGATGCCCGCCGGTCAACGGATGCGCAGGCACCACATCGGCCCAGCTACCGTCGCGGCGGCGGACCTTCATCACGGACACACCCATGTCGAGTCGCGCGTCGGCACTGTTGCCCTGGCCGCGCACCATCCAATAGAGATTCGCCGAACTGAACTGGACGTATCGTCCGCGGCCATGCGGCTGGAGGTGAAGCGAATCGCCGTCGGTAGGAAGTCGGCCCCCACCGCTGTCCCAGTTTCGCGGCCGATCCTCCAACGCCCATTCGAGGTGAACCGCCGTCAAGCCGCTGTAGTTGCTGATGTCGAAATAGACGTCGTGCCCCTTGGGATGATCGTCCTTGATGCAGCAGCCCAAAGCCGGGGTCAGTAGAAACTCGCCGTCTTTCATGTGCGCCGAACGCAGCCGCGAAAACGCCCGCCGCGCGGTTGCGATCAGGACCGCGCGCTCCGGCGCTGCAGAAACTCTTGACGACCACCAAGCGGCGTGCATCGCAGATGTCAGCGACCAAGACAGTTCCTGCGTGCGGCCATTGAAGGTGAGGTCGCCATCGGGCGGCATCCGGGCAGCAAGCGAGCGCGTCAGCGTTCGTGCTGCATGGCGCATCGCCGGTGTCCGAGTTCTTGCCGGCAACAGACCGACCGCGCGCACGTACATCGAGGCGACCAGCGCGTTGTATGCCGGAGGATTGTCGGGGATGTCGCTGACTTCGGCGACCATCACCCGACGCGGCCAACCCTGTTCGGGTCCGACGGTGAACCCGAACTCCGCGACACGAGCAGGGATCTGCCTTCTGACCACTGCGAGCGCTCGGCTGCGAGCGCGCTTGCGGTTGTGCAGAACTGTCCCGCGGATCTGGCTGCGCAGTCTTGAGCGCAGCAATTCGAGCACCGTGAGCGCTTCGACGATGTTCTTGTTGTAGCGATAGCCGGTCCTGAACGACCGATCGCCGTATTTGATCCGCCGCAAACGATTCGCCCACGCCCGGCGAATCTCTCTGAATTCGCTGCGCTTGCCGAAGTGGCGACGTGCAAAGTTGTAGCCGGAGGTCATGAACAGACGAAAGAACACGCCCTGTGGACGTACGCGCCGAGTGGCCAGCCGATTGAAGGCGGCCATAGCGGAGCGAAACTGGGTTTCGTTGCCGCTGCGCTTGGCGAGCATCAGGGTCGAGTAGGCGATGCTCGAAGTGCCCATCGGATCCCATACGGTCGACCCCGACGGTCGTACGTAGTTGCCGTCGGGAAGTTGCCGATCGCGCCACGGGTCGAGTATCGTCGCCGAGAGGTCGTCCAATTTGACGCCGCTGTTCTCGAATCGTGGTGCCGCTTGGGCCGACCAAGGCGTTGCCAAGGAAGCCGAAAAGGCCGCGATGAGTACCAGTAGGCCTGCCGAAACGCGTCCGACGGTGAGCAATTGTCCCCCCATTGCGTGAACCAACACAGGCAGTCGCAAAAAGGTGCGCTCCGGAATGCAGATTCTGAATCGGCCGATCGCGCGACGGCTACGGTGCATCAATGGCGATCAGGATCGAATCGATCAGCCCGTCCGAGGTCGAAGCGCTACATGAGGCGGCGGTCGCCCTTCACCATCATGAGGTTGCGGTTCAGCCGCGCCTCGGTGGCGCTGCCGCTCGCGACGACGCCGACTATTGGAGCATCTATTCCGAACGATTCGCGGAGTGGTTCGCCCATGGTCACGGGTTCTGCTTCGCCGCGCGTGATGATTCGGGCCGAGTGATCGGCTTCGTTTTCTGTACCGAGCGCGAGGGATTGGCCGCCTATGACACCGGAGAAAAGATTGGCTACGTCGAAGAGATCGCGGTGCTCGAGAGTGCCCGAAAGTCTGGCGTTGGACGCGACTTGATGGACGCTGCGCGGTCGGTGTTTCGCGAGCGCGGATACATCCACTTCGAGCTGTCGACCGTCCCCGGAAACGATTCCGCGCGCGAGTTCTACACAAAGCTCGGGCTCGCCCCGGCCGCCCAACTGATGATCGGCGACGTGTAGCGAAACTGCCGCACTATTCGCGTGGCTCGGCCTCGGCGACTTCGGCGTAAATCTGATAGCGACCAGGGCCCGGCAGCAGCTGCTTGACAACCACCGCTTCGCTATCGGTTTCGCCAATACCAATATCGATTTTTTCACGTGAAAGACGCGCGACGTGTTCGCTCATTCCTTCTCTAATAAGGCTTGCAATTGAGCGATTCTGACTCTTCGCCTGCTTGCGGAGAAACTCGTAGTGTTTTTCCGTCACCGCTACCGATATTGTTTTCATATTGGTAACGATATCGGTTTCTTTGGGGAGTAGCTGAAGCCGCCACCTCCCAGCCCAAACCCTCCGGGGAGCGGGGGCGGCAACGGCGAACGATCTGTTCCGGTGGAGTTGCGAGTCTCAAGCAGGTAGCGAAAGGGCCCCGTCGATCGATGGGGCCTTTTTGCTGGGCCGATCGGCGCGATCCTGGAGTCGGCTCAGAGCCGGGCCTCGAGCGCTTTGATCTGGTCGCGCAACTCGGCTGCCTGCTCGAAGTGCAGCTCTTCGGCTGCCGCGAGCATGTCCTCTTCGAGCGTGGCGAGCTTGGCGTGGATCTCTTCGCTCGAAAGCGACTCGATCTCGGCGGCCGCCTTGGCCTGCGCGGCCTTGCGTGTCGGTAGCTTCGACCCGGTCGGGACCATGTCCGAAAGCGCACCGATGCGCTTGGCGATCGACGTCGGCGTGATGCCGTGCTCCTCGTTGTAGGTGACCTGTATCGCGCGCCGACGATCGGTCTCGGCGATCGTTTTCTGCATCGCGGCGGTCTCTCGGTCGGCGTACATGATCACCGTGCCGTGGATGTTTCGCGCCGCGCGGCCGACGGTCTGGAGCAACGCCGTCTCACCGCGGAGGAAGCCCTCCTTGTCGGCGTCGAGAATTCCGACCAGCGTCACTTCGGGCATGTCCAGACCCTCTCTGAGCAGGTTCACGCCGACGAGAATGTCGAACTCACCGAGGCGAAGGTCGCGGATGATCTCGATTCGTTCGAGCGTGTCGACGTCGCTGTGCAGATAGCGGACCTTCAAACCAAATTCCGTCAGGTACTCGGTGAGGTCTTCGGCCTGCTTCTTGGTCAGCGTGGTGACGAGCGTTCTCTGGTCCGCCTCGACACGCAGCTTGATCTCATTCATCAAGTCGTCGACCTGGTTTCGGGTCGGGCGGATCTCGATCTCCGGATCGACCACGCCGGTCGGGCGAACGATCTGTTCGGCAATGCGCGAAGAGTGATTGCGCTCGAACTCGCCCGGCGTGGCCGAGACGAATACGACCTGGTCGACATCGGTGAGAAACTCGTCGAAAGTCTGCGGGCGATTGTCGAGCGCACTCGGAAGGCGGAAGCCATAGTCAACGAGCACCTCTTTGCGTGCCTTGTCGCCCTTGAACATCGCGCCGATCTGCGGCACGGTCTGGTGCGACTCGTCGATGATCGTCAGAAAATCATCAGGGAAGTAGTCCAGCAGGCAGAACGGCCGATCGCCGGGCTGACGGCCGTCGAGGTGCCGCGAGTAGTTCTCGATCCCGCTCGTGAAGCCGAGTTCACGCATCATCTCCATGTCGTAACGAGTGCGTTGCTTGAGGCGCTGAGCTTCGAGCAGCTTGCCTTGCGCCTCCAATTCTGCGAGCCGCTCGGTGAGTTCGGCACCGATCGTCTGCAGGGCACGCTCGACGGTCTCTCGGCTGGTCGCGTAGTGCGTGGCCGGCCAGAGCGAAACGTATTGGAGATCGCCGAAGTGCTCGCCCGTGAGCGGGTCAAAACGTTCGATCTTCTCGATCTCGTCCCCGAAAAGCTCGATCCGATAGGCCGATTCCGCATACGCCGGGAACAGCTCGACGGTGTCGCCGCGGACCCTGAATGAACCGCGCTCGAGCACCGTGTCGTTGCGGCGATACATCATGTTCACCAGCCGTTCGAGCACCTTCTCACGTGGCGTCTCCTCGCCGACGGCGAACATCAGATGCGATTCCTCGTACGCGGCGGGCGAACCGAGGCCATAGATGCATGAGACACTGGCGACGACAATCGTGTCGCGGCGAGTGAAGAGTGCGGCGGTTGCGGCGTGCCGAAGGCGATCGATCTCCTCGTTGACCTGGCTGTCCTTGTCGATGAAGAGGTCGCGGCTGGGCACGTACGCCTCGGGCTGGTAGTAGTCGTAGTAGCTGACGAAGTACTCGACGGCGTTCTCGGGGAAGAACTCTCTCAGCTCGCTGCAGAGCTGCGCGGCGAGTGTCTTGTTGTGCGCGATTACGAGTGTTGGCCGCTGAACCTGCTCAATCACCGTGGCCATCGTGAACGTTTTGCCGGTACCGGTCGCGCCGAGCAGCGTCTGGAAGCGATCCCCCGCGTGGAGGCCCTCCACGAGCATGTCGCGCGCCTGCGGCTGGTGGGCCGTCGGTTCGTATTCGCTGGTGAGGACGAACTTGTCTTTGGTGGCCACAGCCATATGGGCAGATTACGAAAGTGAACGGGAGTGGTTGGTGGGTTGCCGCGGGGTCGTCGGCTTGACCGCTTCCACGGGCGTCGCAGATTGGTGATGCAAATCGAAGTGATCGACTGGAATAATTCCACCATGTCCACAAGAATCTCGGACCAGAAGGTGCTGGAGGAGACCGGCAGAGACTGGGATGGTTGGTACAGCTGGCTCGACGGCAATGGAGCCGAAGCGATGAGTCACAAAGAGATCGTCTCCCTACTTGC
The DNA here is from genome assembly GCA_937128795.1 of uncultured Solirubrobacterales bacterium. Taxonomy (GTDB): domain Bacteria; phylum Actinomycetota; class Thermoleophilia; order Solirubrobacterales; family JACPNS01; genus JACPNS01. The sequence goes on from CAKZMQ010000021.1 coordinate 114,639, forward strand.
CGATGGCGGCCAACTTGAACGACCCTGGTGGCAACAATCTGTGGCCGTCGAATACGAGAAATCGCGCGGTCTGCGTGAGGAGGGGTCGACTGGTGTTGCAGGTTTCCAAGTCGGCGTTCGCACAACTCTGCCAATCGACAACGACGAAGCCTGGACGCTGATCACTGCCGGCGACGGCGCACCGCTCTGGCTACATGATGAGATTCCGAATGAGCCCGGCCAGACCGTTCGCGCACCCGACGGATACGAGTACGAGCTCCGCACGATCAAGCCCGGCGAACGCATGCGGCTTCGACGGGTGGACCCTGAAACCGGCGAGTCATCGATCGTGCAGGTCACGCTGAGTCCAGCGAAGTCCGGGACGACGCTCGGCATTCACCACGAAGGCCTGCGCGACGGTGAGCACCGCGAAGAAATGCGCGCCCACTGGCGAAAGATCGCCGACAAAATCCTAAGCATCGTCTAACGACCCCGCAAAACAAGGCTCCCCAAAAGGGAAACCTTGTTTCTCGGTTAGAAGGAGAGTTCTCGGGCGTATTCGCGTTTGTATTCCTCGCGGGCGTTTATGACGCTTTTGACGTATGCGCGCGTTTCTATGAACGGAATTTCGTCGGGGTCGGTGATTGACCCGCCGGACTTGCCGGATTCCGACAGCCATTGGTTGACACGACCCTCACCGGCGTTGTAGGCGGCGAGCGCGGTGAGTGTGTCGTTGTCGTACTTGTCGAGCAGATATCGCAGGTACCAAGCGCCGTAGGAGATGTTCACCTGCGGGGTCGCCAGATCTTCGGTCGTGAACCTGGTTCCGCCGCTCTTGGTGGCGATGAAGTCGGCCGTGGTCGGCAGGATCTGCATCAGACCCTGAGCGCCGGCACTGGATTCTCGTGGTCTGAAGCGCGACTCCTGATAGATCACGGCGGCGATCAAGGCCGGGTCGAGGTCTTTTTTCTTCGCCTGCTGCCGGATGATGTCGTCGTGGCGAAGTGGAAGCGCAAGCTCGCGATAGCCCTTTTCAACAACCTGGGAGATCACGTAGCCGAGCGCGCCGACGATCGCAATCACGAGCACAAATGCAAACGCTCGCCCACGCAGAAATGACCGCGTGCGAACACCTCTTCGATTGTTGTCGCGCCGTGCCACAGGAACCCAAGATTCTGCCACCGACGGCGGCGAACCTTGCAACTTAAGCATTTGTTGGTCAGGCGAGGTTTTTGATCGTGCTGAGGATTTCGTCTTTTAGATCTTCGCGAGAACCGTGGTTTTCGATCACGGCACTTGCGCGGTCTGCCTTGATTTCTTGCGGCAGCTGCCGTTCTTCGCGGGCTTCGATTTCTTCGTCGCCGCGTTCTGCGGCGCGCGAGAGTCGCAACGCCTTGTCGGCGACGATCACGATCGTGTGATCGAAGGCCTGATCCATTCCGGCCTCGAACAAGAGCGGGACTTCCACCACTATCGCTTCCGGCGGATCGTCGACGGCCTCCCACTCCCTGCGGAAGTCAATGATTCGCTGGCCGACCCGAGGCCAGATCAGCTGTTCCAGCCAAACGCGGGCTTCGGGTTCGTTGAATACCGCTCGGGCGACGGCGTCACGGTCGACGGCTCCGTCGACGATCACGTCGGCCCCCAAACGTTCGGCGACGAGCTTCGCGACTTCCTGATCCGCGTAGATCTCGTGCACGACTTGATCTGCCGACAACGTCGGGACGCCTGCCTCTGCCAGCGCCGCGAGCGCCGTCGACTTTCCGGCGGCAACGCCGCCGGACAAGCCAATGAACAGAGGTTTTCTCTTCTCGCGCATACGCGAGACGAAGGACCGAAACGCCTAGGCGTTTTCGTCTTTTGAAGGCTCGGAGTCTGACTCGGCTTCGGAACCGGCTTCGGCCTCGACCTCGGCCTCGACTGCCTCGATCAGCGCCTCTTCGGCGACTGCCTCTTCGGCAGCGGCGGCGTCCTCGACTATCTCGACGACCTCCTCGGCGACGGCCTCCTCAATCGTTGCTTCGGCGATGGCCGCATCGGCGATCTCCTCGAAGACCTCCTCCTGCACCTGCTCCTCCATCGTCTCGGCCTCTTCGACCTGCTCGTCCGACAGCTCGCCCGAGGCAATCGCCTCGTCGAGCGCCGACAGCACGGCTTCGGCTTCGGAGACGTCATCCTCGACGACGGCCTCGATGGCGGCTTCCGCCTCTGCACCGGCTTCGATCGTCGCGGCGATCTCTGCGCCGGCTTCGGCTTCGATCTCTCCGTCGATCTCGGCGGCGATTTCGGCTGGGCCGTCCTCACCCTCGATCGCGGTCGGAATCAAAGTCTGCCCGTCGACCTGCTTGGCGCTCAATGACAGCCGGCGTCGTTCGGTGTCGATCTCGAGGATGCGCACGCGTACGACATCGCCCTCGCCGAGCACCTGACGCGGGTTCTCGACGTGCTGCTCGGAAAGTTCCGAGATGTGCACGAGGCCCTCAACGCCGTTGTAGATCTCGACGAACGCGCCGAACGAAACGATTTTGGTGACGGTGCCCTCGAGCACGTCGCCGATTGAATGCGTGTCGATGACCTTCTGCCACGGGTCCTCCTGGGTCTGCTTGAGACCCAGCGAGATGCGCTGACGATCGTGGTCGATGTCGAGCACTTTTACTTTCACGACATCACCGATCGAGACAACTTCGCTCGGGTGGTTGACGTGGCTCCAGGAGAGCTCGGAAATGTGGATCAGACCGTCGATGCCGTCGAGGTCGACGAATGCACCGAAGTCGACGATGTTGCTGATCGCGCCCTCTACGACCGAACCGCGCTCGAGCGAGCCGATGATCTGCTGACGGACTTCGCGGCGTTCTTCCTCGAGGATTGCGCGGCGACTGAGCACGACGTTGTTGCGCGAGCGGTTGAGCTCGATCACCTTGCAGCGCACGGTCGTGGACTTGAACTCGTCCAGATCCTGCACGCGGCGGATGTCCACCAGTGAGGCCGGGAGGAAACCACGGATTCCGAGGTCGACGATCAGACCACCCTTGACGACCTCGATGACAGTGCCTTCAACCGGCTCACCAGACTCTGACGCTTCTTCGATCTTGCGCCAGGCCTTCTCAAACTTTGCGCGCTTCTTGCTCAGGACCAGACGCCCATCGGCGTCTTCCTTTGTCACTACGAGCGCGTCGACGACCTCGCCGAGCGAGACTTCATCGGCAGGATTGACGTTCTTGCGAATCGACAATTCGTGGACGGGAATGACGCCTTCGGACTTGTATCCGATGTCGACGAGCACTTCGTCACGGTCGATGCGAACGACTTCGCCCTGCACGACGTCGCCGTCTTCGAACTCGACCAGAGTGGCCGCGTAGTTCGGGACGATCTTGCCGTCAATTTCGAGGAGCATGCCGTCGGAGCCGGGGACTTCCTTCCCGATCGGCGCTTCCGGGGCTTCCGGAGCTGCTGCGGTGGGAGCTGTGGCTTCTTCTGGCAAAGGTGTTTCGGTAATGGTTGTTGACACTTGAACTTCTAACTCGTTGGTTGATTGACAGAACCATGAAGGCTATCAATCACCGATGGAATGAGGGTTTTTGCAGGTCGGTCACCGCAGCTGCAAGCGCCATCGGTAAGAATGAGACGGGGTCCGATGCGAAAGCACCGAACCCCGCCCAATTGAGCCGTCCGAGCACCCCATCAGCCGGTACCGCCGATGGGTCGAGTCGGAATTTGGCTCCGTTGACCGCTATCTCGCGTTCACCCCTCGCTCGATCGCGCGCCCAACTGCCACCAGGGCAGTCTCGGCGTGCGGCGCGGCAACGATTTGTAGGCCAATCGGCAGCCCCGCCGGTGAAGGCACGCATGGGACTGACATGGCCGGAAATCCGAGAAAACTCCAGAGCGCGACGTTTCTCGTCAACACCAACGGCGTTTGATCCGCCGTTTCGACCGGCGGCGCGACGATCGGAACCGTCGGCATCAGCAGGACGTCGACGTCTTCGAAGACACCGATTACTTCGCGCTGGAGCTGCGCGCGCAGTCGCTGCGCATCGATGTAGTCGCTTGCTGTGGCCTCAGCGGCAGTCTCGAGCTGGGATCTGACGTCGCTCGTGTACAACTGCTGATCGAGTCCGAGGTCGCGGTGAAATGCCGCAGCCTCGCTGCGGCTGACGACCATCGAAGTCAGGTTCGCGCGATCGAAATCACTCTCGTCCGGACGTTCAACATCGACGATGCGTGCGCCGGTTGCCGCCAATGAGTCCAGCACGGTTTCGATCGAGTCGCCGACGGCGGGTTCAACATCGCGCCATGCGGTCCTTGGCAGACCGACGCGCATGTCAGAGATCGAGCGTGCTGAATCTCCGTAGGTCGATCCGCCGGTCAGCGCGTCGAGCGTGGCCGCCGCGTCAGCCGATGAAGCCGCCATCACGCCAATGTGATCCATCGTCCACGACAGTGGAACCACACCATCGAGCGAAACCGCGCCGAAGGTGGGCTTCAATCCGACCACGCCGGTCAAGGCCGCGGGTATCCGTATCGAGCCGCGCGTGTCGGTGCCCAAAGCGGCCATTCCCATCCCGGTTGCCACTGCAATTGCCGCGCCACTCGACGATCCACCGGCGATGCGCGTGGGATCGTGGGGATTGCGCGACTGCGGCGCTATGACCCCCATCGCGAACTCGTGTGTCGACGTCTTGCCGATGATCACTGCGCCGGCCTCGCGCAACCGTTTCACAGCGTGAGCGTCTTGATGGTCGCGCCGCTCGAAAGCCATTGACCCCGCGCGGGTCGTCGCCCCGGCGACTGCGTAGAGATCTTTCACCGACACCGGGATGCCGTGCAGCGGGCCGCGGCTACGTCCGCCGGACAATTCGGAGTCGGCCTTTTTCGCCCGCTCCAGAGCTTCGACTTCGAGGATCTCGACAAACGCGTAGAGACGATCGTTCTGCTGTTCGATGACCCGCAGCGAGCGCGCGACCAGCTCAACCGAAGTGAGATCGCCTGATTCAAGCAACTGGTGGGTCGATCCGATCGAGCCGTCGAGTTCGGCGGGCGTGGTTGCGACGCCCGCCGGAAACGAACGGATTGAATCCGCCGGCAACATGAAGTCGAACGCCGGTCCGACATCGGCCGACGAGCCGCGCCACCTGCGCAGCAGCGCAAGCGCGTTCTGAAAGGCATCGGTTGCCACGTTGCTCATCGTCGATCGCTGCTCGTATGGTCGGTCGTGCGGGGTGAAGTCGGCCAATGGCGTACGGGCGAAACTACCGCCGCGGCTCGATCAATCGGCCGTCACGCTGTACAAAATTCCACTAAGTGATCTGGACATTGAGGACATTCGACGAATCAGGCGGGATCAGACGAACACAGGTGAATTGCGGGCAACCTGCGAGGTGGCGGCTAAGTCCGCGTCGGCTCAAGACCGATCGGCGACGATCAGATATGTCCCGGCAGCCAACATCACGACTCCTGCGAGCCGCGTCAACGTGAACGGCTGCCTCTCCAAACCGAACGCCCCGAACTGGTCGAGCAAGATCGACGTCACGAGTTGCGCCGAGATCGTCGCGGCGGTGATTCCTCCGGCGCCCAGAGTGCCAACGGTGAAGATCACGGTGGCGATGTAACTCGCCCCCAGCAGTCCGCCGACGAAGTAGTACCAAGGCACCGCGCCGACGCCGACACCTTGGGACATACCGCCGGCAAACACAAAAACGATCAGCGTCAGCAATATGGTCCCGACGACGAACGAAACAAGCGCCGCCTGGATCTTGCCGATGTGTAGGCCGAGATGACCGTTGATCGGTGCCTGCATCGCAAGCATTCCGCCGACCCCAGCAGTCACCAGGAGTGCCAAGGTGCGGTCCATTATTTCGCCGCCAACCAGTTCGGCCCGGATCCAACCGACACACCGAGCGGGGGATCCAGCGGATAGGCGTCGGCCATCACGCGTTCGGCCAATTCGGCGATTTCCTTGGCCTCGGCGACCGGTCCTTCGAAGAGCAGTTCGTCGTGAATCTGAAGCACGAGTTTTGTCTCGACTTCGGCATCCTTCAGCGCTTTGCTGCAGTCAATCATCGCTTGTTTGATGATGTCTGCGGCCGTGCCTTGGACGACGGTGTTGATCGCCAGCCGTTCGCCGAGATTGCGCGTCTGTACCTGGCTCGACGCCAGCTCCGGGATGGCGCGACGTCGGCCGATCAGCGTCGTCACGTATCCATCCTTCTTCGCCTGTGCGACGGTGTCGTCCATGAACTGCTTCACGCCCTCGAATCGACCGAGATAGCGCTTGATGAATTCAGCGGCCTCGTCACGCGGAATCTTCAATCGGTCGGACAATCCAAAAGCGGACAGGCCGTAGATGATTCCGAAGTTGACCGCTTTCGCGCGGTCGCGGGTGGCGTGATCGACATCCTTGGGATCGATGCCGAAAATCGCCGCCGCTGTTTCGGTGTGCACGTCCTCTCCCTTGCGAAAGATCTCTTTGAGGACCGCGTCGTCGGCGACCTGCGCGAGCACTCGCAGCTCGACCTGCGAGTAATCAGCGCTCGTCAGGATGTTTCCCTCTTCGGCGACGAAACATTCGCGGATCGTCGCGCCGAGTGGCGTGCGGACGGGAATGTTCTGCAGATTCGGGTTGGTCGACGAAAGCCTGCCCGTGGCCGCGCGCGTTTGGTCCAGGGTCGTGTGGATGCGACCGTCAACCGGCGAGACATCCTTCGGCAGAGAATCCACATAGGTGGATTTGAGCTTCGTCAGCTCGCGCCAGCGCTCGATCTTCTCGACGATCGGGTGCGCATCGCGGATCGACGCGAGCACGCGAGCGTCCGTCGACCAGCCGGTCTTTCCCTTGCGTCCTCGCGGCAGACCGAGATCGTCGAACAGGATCGGCCCGAGCTGTTTTGGCGAACCGATCGTGAACTGCTTGCCGGCCAGCTCGTAGATGTCCGTTTCGAGCTGAGCGATCTCTTCGACGAAGCCGTCGGCTGCCTTCGCCAGCGCTTCGACGTCGAGCTTCAGGCCGTTGCGCTCGATCTCCACCAACACCGCGACCAACGGCAACTCGACCTCGTTCTGAACGCGTTCGAGGTCGAGCTGCTTCAGCTCTGCGCGCTGCTTGTCTGCAACCTTGACCATTGAATCGGCGTCGACGGCGAGCTCCAGCAATGACCCGTCAACCGAGTCGGCCTCCGGTTCGGAGGGTTTGATTCCGAGTTCGATCGCCATCTCGCGGATGTCGTACTGTCGCCGCGAGGAGTCGATCAGATAGGCAGCTATGCGCGTGTCGTGTTCGATCTTCGGCACCGGCGCGTCGCTGGAATCGAGTTGGCTTTTCATGTCGTGGGTGACGACGGCACGACCGGCTAGCGCCGAGAGAACAGCGCCGATCGACTCGCTGATCCCGACGTGCACGTCGCCCTTGTCGTCAACCACGGCAAATCGTGTCTCCTCGCCGGCAGCCTGATTCTGAGCGTCGGCGAGCAGCGAATCCGCCGGGCCGTCGAGCCCTGCGGCACTCGGCCGAAGCAGCAGCGGAGCCGGGTCGACGTTCAGCTTGGACAACGCATCAACAGTGATCGACTTGACGGCCACCGCGGCAGCACCTTCGGATTCGGCGTCGCCGCCTTCGGACATCGCCGCGCGCATCTCTTCCTCGACCTCGCCGAACGCTTCCTCATGGAACATCCTTTCGACGCGACGCAATGGCTCGCGAAGGTCGTTCTCGCGCAGCGCGTCCCGCAGTTCGACGGGATCGATCCTGCGATCGAAGACCGAGTCGAAATCGAAGTCGGGCACAGGAATGTCGCGGTGCATCGTGGCGAGATCACGTGAGATACGCGCCAGATCAGCGTTTTCGGTGAGATTCTCCTTGCGCTTGGCGCCGGAGATGTTGTAGATGTTTGCGAGGACGTCTTCCAGCGATCCGAATTCCTGCAGCAGTTGCATCGCGGTCTTCTCGCCGATGCCGGGAACCCCCGGGATGTTGTCGGATGTGTCCCCCTTGAGTCCGATGAAATCAGGAACCAACTTTGGCGGAATGCCATAGCGATCTTCGACGGCCGCTTCGTCGTAAACCTTCGTGTCGGTCACGCCGCGCCCCGTGGCCATGATTCTGACCGGACCCTTGGCGTCGTCGACCAACTGGAACGAATCGCGGTCACCGGTGACGACCATCACCTCATAGTCCTCGGCCTTCGCCAACTCGGCGATCGACGCGATCACGTCATCGGCCTCCCAGCCATCGATTCGCACATTCTTGAAACCAAACGCCTCGGCCAGCGGATAGAAATGCGGCCACTGCTCGCGCAGACCATCGGGCTTGGCATCGCGCTGTGCCTTGTAGGGCTCGTAAATCTCCTCGCGACCCGACAGGCCCGCATCCCAGACGGCGACAACCGCTGGCTGCCCGTGCTCGTCGTCACTGATGATCTTGACGAACATGTTTGCCAAGCCGAAAAGAGCGTTCGTTGGCATGCCCTTGCTGTTCACGAACGTGTCGGGAAGCGCGAAGAACGCGCGGTACGCAAGCGAGTTGCCGTCGAGCAGGTAGAGCTTGCGTTCGGATGACTTGGGCTTTGCCACGTCGGGCATCCTAAAGGCGCGGTCGGTTGCGGCGGATGGTGACCGGCCTCGAGGAGCACGCCGGCGCTCGACGTCGCATGATTGAGTTTCGAACGCGATGCGCAATAATCCCCGCATGAGCACCGCCGCACAGACCATCTGCGCCCAGCGCATCGTCGTGCCCACGTTTGCTCTTGCAGTAATAGATCTTCGCGTAGTACTCAGCTAGTCCGCTTCGCCAGAAGCGGACGTCTCCAGATTGCCTGCTTGCGCAGGTAAATGCACGCCCACGCCTAACATCCAGAAGAGACGAAAGAGAAAGAGATTCCAGTGGCAACGACGCCCTCACCATCCGCCAGTTACAGCATCACACTTTCGATCGCGATCGACAATCGCGAAGGCACGTTGCCTCGTGTAACCGGCGCGATCAGCCAGGCCGGCGGCGAAATCACGGCGATCGACATCGTCGGCTCGCAGGATGACATGACAGTTCGCGAGATCACTGTCAGCGCGCGCAACCAGGATCACTATCGCGGCATCATCGCTTCGCTGCGCGAAGTTCGCGGAATCAAGCTGCTCGAGACCACTGACCGCACGTTCAACATGCATCAGGGCGGCAAGATCGAACAGCACAACAAGCACCCACTCAAAACTCGCGACGACCTGTCGATGGCCTACACCCCGGGCGTGGCCCGCGTCTGCATGGCGATCCACGACAACGTCGAGAAGGCATACAAGTACACGATCAAGGCGAACACCGTGGCCGTCGTGTCCGACGGTACCGCCGTGCTGGGACTGGGCGACATCGGCCCCGAGGCCGCGATGCCCGTGATGGAGGGCAAGGCAATGCTCTTCAAGGAGTTCGCCGGCGTCGATGCTTTCCCGATCTGCCTGAACACCAAGGATCCGGACGAGATCGTTCGCGCGGTCGAACTGATGGCGCCGACGTTCGGCGGGATCAACCTTGAAGACATCTCCTCGCCGCGCTGCTTCGAGATCGAGGCGCGGCTGAAGGAATCCCTCGACATCCCCGTCTTCCACGACGACCAGCACGGTACGGCCGTCGTGGTGATCGCTGCGCTGCTGAACGCGTGCAAGGTGACCGGAAAGAAGATTTCCGATCTGCGGGTGCTGATGCTCGGCCTCGGTGCCGCTGGAATCGCCGTGACGGAAATGCTTGAGGATGCTGGCGTTGCCGACGTGATCGGCTGCGACCGCAAGGGCGCGCTGCACACCGAGCGCGAGGACTGGGATTCACTCGATCCGGTCAAGCAGCGTTTCGCGGAGCACACGAACAAGGACAAGATCGGCGGCGGACCCAACGACGTCATCGAGGGCACCGACCTCCTGATCGGCCTTTCCGGACCCGGCGTGATCGAGGCCAAATCACTGGCCAAGATGAACGCCGACCCGCTCGTCTTCGCGATGGCAAACCCGACACCCGAGGTAATGCCCGAAGAGGCCGCCCCGTTCGTGCGCATCATGGCCACCGGACGCAGCGACTACCCGAACCAGATCAACAACGTGCTCTGCTTCCCCGGCATTTTCCGCGGCGCGATCGATGCTCGGGCGACGAAGATCACCGACGAGATGAAGATGGCCGCGGCTCGGGGAATAGCCGCCTGCGTGCCGGAGAACGAGATTTCCGAGGACTACATCATTCCGTCGGTTTTCAACCGCGAGGTGGCAATCGAAGTGGCCAAGGCGGTCAAGGACGAAGCTGCACGTAGCGGCGTGGCGCAGGAGACCGATGTGGACACTTCCGCGACGATCGACATTCCGGCTGTCACCAGCTAACGCCTGACTTCGATCAGCGCGGCATCATCTGGCGGTGCGTCGTTGCCGCGGACCTGAAACTGGTACAGCGTCGTCCGCCCGCCGTCAAGTACGTCGTAGTGGCCAACCGGGCCGAAGCGATCATCGATCGAAAAGGCTGCCTGGCGCACAGCGCGTGGCGTGATCTTCCCTTCCGCCTCCTCCAGGCGCTGGATGGCGTCGACGACAAGGCCCACGGCTTCGTAGGCGAAGATTGCGAAACGGTCTGGGATGCGGCCGTACTCCTCTTCGAACGCAGAGAAGAAGCGTTGACCCGCGGGTGGGTAATTGTCCCTTGCCAATGCCGGCGAGACATACGTGTGCGTCGGTACACCCGCGATCTGTGGATTGTCAGCAACCACCAGTCGATCGCTGATCATCGCGCCCGCGACGAATGGCTCCGAATTTGGCGGCGACGCTTTGCCGGTCTTCAAACCCGTGCGGCGCACCAGGGAGAACACGCCAGCGCGGACCGCGTCGCTGAAAGCGCTCCTTTGGCCGACGGGATCAATCGAATCATCTGGCGTCGCGGCTCCGTACATTCCCACGGCTTCACCGAAGGAAAACGCCGACGGCAGCAGCCAGATTGTGCGCTGCGACCTGTCTGCGGGCGTCGGGGCGGAGAGATTGACCTGCAGCATGCCTGACGACGATGACGAGGGCGCAAGTGGTTTCAGCGCTTCGATGCCCGCCAACGGGTCAACCGGCGGATCCTCGTTCGCCACCAGCTCCAGCTCGAGCGTGGCGGTGTCGTAGTTCGTGTGATTGAGCGCGAGCTTTGCCGCGTCGATCATGTCGCGTCCACGGTCGGCCAGTGGTCCGGTGCGCGGCGCGGAGATCGTGATCGTCCCTTTTTTGAGGACGACGTCGTCGTCGGAACCCCCACAACCCAGGAAACCGAAGGCCAGCAGCACCAAGCACATGCCGCCGAGAAATGTCCAGCGGCGCGAACTGCGCCCGCCAAGTTGATGGTCCTCACCGGTCATTCGGCGGCAAGCCTATCCCTGCCATCCGCCACAAATGCCGTCGGCGATCGTTGTCCGAGCGGCGTCACTCGATTCCGGGCAACGGACCTATACTCGCGCGGATGAAGGTAGGCATGCTCACTGCCGGCGGCGACTGTCCCGGGCTCAACGCCGTCATCCGCGCGGCCTCGCGCAAGTTGATCGCCGAAGGCCATCACCCGGTCGGGCTGATCGCCGGTTATCGCGGGCTCGCCGAGCGCAATTTTGTCGACCTCGACCGCGGCCAGATTCGCGGCATTCTGCAGCTCGGCGGAACGATCATCTCGACGTCGAGCTACAACCCCTACCGCGAACCAAATGGCGTGGAACTGGTGAAGCGGGCTGTCGACGAGGAGGGGTTCGACGCGATCATCGCGATCGGCGGCGAACACACGATGATGATGACTCGGCGACTCTACGTCGAGGAGGGCATCCCCACGATCGGCGTACCGAAGACGATCGACAACGACGTGACGGGTACGGATTTCACGTTCGGTTTTGACACGGCTGTACAGGTCGCCACCGACGCAATCGATCGACTGCACACGACTGCTGCTTCGCACAACCGAATCATGGTGCTCGAGGTGATGGGTCGAAACAGTGGCTGGATTGCATTGTTCAGCGCGATCGCCGGCGGTGCCGACGGCGTGCTGATCCCCGAGCTCGACATCAGCGTTGAAGAAATGTCGGAGGCGCTGACCCGCCGTCACGAAAGCGGCGCGAATTTCTCGATCATCGTCGTCGCCGAAGGCGCCAATCTCGCGTTCGCCTCCGGCGAAACGCGGCAGGTGCTGGCGAACGAGACGACCGACGAATACGGCTACCCCCGACTGGGTGGAATCGGTGCCGCACTTGCGGAGGAGCTTGAACAGGAGACCGGATTCGAAACCCGTGTGACCGTGCTCGGCCACGTCCAACGTGGCGGCACACCGACCGCGCACGACCGGCTCTTGGCCACGCGGTACGGCATCAAGGCCGCCGAGCTGGCGATCAACAGGGAATACGGCAATATGGCCGCTCTTCGCGGCACGGAAGTCGTCTCAGTGCCGCTGAGCGACGTTACAGGCGTAAAAACCGTCGATCTCAACTACCTCCAAGTAGCAAGAGCCTTCTTCGGCTGACGATTTAGGAGTCGTCTTCGCCGTGGATCGACTTTTTGATCAACGGTGTGTAGGTGTACACGGCTGCTGCGCCGACCAGGATCAGGACGGGGAGCAGCATCGCGGTCAACGGGCCGACGCCCATTGCCCACGTGAAGAGGTACACACAGACTGCGATTACGAATGCAACGATGTTGATCATGCGGCGCGAATCCTAACGCACGATTCAGCGGCATTCAGGAGAAACTCGCGGCTACGCCAGCGCGGCCGAGAACTCGCGGACGACGGCCTCCACGGCCGGCGCCGGGTCGCCCCCGCCTTGCTGCGCCTCGCCGGCCTCGCGAACGAGTCGCGTACCCACGATCGCTCCGTCGGCGACGTCCGCCACGCGGCTGGCCTGGCCCGAATCAGAGATGCCGAATCCGACGGCGACGGGAAGTTCGGTGTGTTTACGCACGCGACCCACGAGTTCGGCCAGTCCGTCGGCCGTTGCGGTGCGCTCGCCGGTCGTACCGGTGACGCTGACCGTGTAGATGAATCCGCGCGCCTGCGCGCAGATCCTCGCCATGCGTTCGTCGGGGGTGGTCGGTGCGACCAGCGGGATCAGGGCGATGCCGTGGTCGTCGCATGGACCGAGCAGCACTGCGGATTCTTCGAGCGGGATGTCAGGGACGATCAATCCACTAACGCCGAGGTCGGCCGCGCGCCCGAGAAAACGTTCTACGCCGCGAATCTCGATCAAGTTGAAGTAGGTCATCAGCAGAGTCGGCACCTGCTGGGCAATCGGACCGACATTGTCAAGCAGTTTTTCGATCACGGTTCCGTTTGCGAGCGCCTCGACCGCAGCGCCATGAATCACCGGTCCGTCGGCCAACGGGTCGCTGAACGGAAGTCCGAACTCGATCAGATCTGCGCCCCCATCGATATAGGCCTGCGCGATGCGGACCGAATCGTCGATCGTCGGAAAACCGCCCATCAGGTAAGGCATCAGTGCCGCCCGACGCCCGTGGCCGGTGAAGGCAGCGGCGATCCGTTCAATCCCGGTTGAAGTCTCGACCGGCGGCATTTATCCAACTTCGCCCGGTGAGTCATCGTCGCCGGTCAGGCGCAACACCTCGGCAAGGTCTTTGTCGCCACGGCCACTGAGCGTGAGCAGATCCATGTCTCCGCCCGGATTGGCGAGCAGCCAGGCGAGCGCGTGCGACGACTCGAGTGCGGGAATGATCCCCTCGAGCTTGCAGAGCAACTGCAAAGCGTCGAGCGCCTCCGTGTCGGTCGCCGAGAAGTAGCTGACGCGACCGATGTCGCGCAGGTAGGAGTGCTCGGGTCCGACACCCGGATAGTCCAGTCCAGCAGAGATCGAGTGCGCTTCGAGGATCTGACCATCCTCGTTCTGCAATACCGACGAACGCGAACCGTGGAGGATCCCGGAAGACCCGGCAGTCAACGTGGCGCCATGGGCACCGCTGTCGACGCCGTGACCGCCGGCCTCGACGCCGATCAGTTCGACATTCTCATCGGGCTCGAAGGCCTTGAACGTGCCGATCGCGTTCGAACCGGCCCCGACGCACGCGATCACGCGCTTGGGCAGCCGACCGGTGACGTCGCAGATCTGATTGCGAGCCTCGTCGCCGATCACGCGCTGCAGGTCACGAACCATCGCCGGAAACGGTGCCGGGCCCACGGCCGAGCCAATTATGTAGTGAGTGTCCTCGACGGTTTCGACCCAATTGCGGATCGCCGCAGAGACCGCCTCCTTGAGCGTCCGCGAACCGGCGGTGACCGGAATCACTTCGGCGCCGAGCAGCCGCATGCGCGCGACGTTCGGTGCCTGACGACGCATGTCCTCTTCGCCCATGAACACCTCACAACGCAGATTCAGGCGCGCGCAGGCGGTCGCGGTGGCAACTCCGTGCTGGCCGGCGCCGGTTTCGGCGATGATCCGGGATTTGCCGATGCGTTTGGCCAGCAATGCCTGACCGAGCGCGTTGTTGATCTTGTGAGCGCCGGTGTGAAGCAGATCCTCGCGCTTCAGATAGACGGGGTATCCGAGGTGTTCGGACAGGCGTTCGGCGAGGTAGAGCGATGTCGGTCGCCCGGCGTAATCGCAGAGCAGCGTGTGTAGCTCCGCCTGAAAACCCGTGTCGTCGCGGGCGGCGACCCATGCGGACTCCAGCTCGGCAAGAGCTGGCATCAGCGTTTCCGGCACGTATTGCCCGCCGTACTCGCCGAAGCGATGCTCCATGGGGCCGTGCGCGCCGAGACGCGAGACGGGGCGCATAGTTACCTCGGGATCGTTCATGCGCCTTCCTCGGGTGATTCACTCTCGGCCTCGGCCGCTTGCTGCTCGGCTTTCACCTTTTCGTCGGCCTCAACTGCTCGCAGGGCGGCAGTCTCGGCGAGTTCGCGCCTCGCGAATCCGAGCGTCAAAACCTCTTCGTCTGTGCCGGTGACAGGGACGGACTCTTCGTCTTCGGTCGTCGGCACCGATCGCACCGCCGAGAAGAATGCGCGTAGCTTGTCCGCGTCCTTGATGCCTGGAGCACTCTCGACGCCGCTCGCGACATCAACCGCAAACGGTCGCACGGCAGCAATCGCCTCCGTGACGTTCTCCGGCGTCAATCCTCCCGACAAAATCAGCGGCACGTTTCCGCGCCTGGGATGGGATTCGAGAAAACTCCAGTCGAACGTCTGACCGGTGCCGCCGGGAACCCCGGCCCTGTAGGAGTCGAGCAAGTGGTAGTCGACGTCAAAAAACTTGCCCATTTCGGCCAGTACGGAGCGATTCTGCACGCGGAAGGACTTCGTAACTCGTGCGCCGGTGCGCTGAGCGACGGTGGTGCAGAACTTCAGGCCTTCGTCACCATGAAACTGCACCATCGTCAGCCCGATTTCGTTGGTCAGATTCACAACTTCGTCGAGCGGCTGATCGACGAAAACGCCGGCGATCTCCGTGCTGCGGCGATGTTCATCGGCAATCGCGGCCGCGCGCGAGGGCTCGCAATGGCGCGGGCTGGCCGGCCACATGATCATTCCCAGCGCCCACGCGCCTTCTTGGACGGCCATTTTCGCGTCCTCTGGACGCGTCAGACCGCAGATCTTTACCTTCGTCATATCGCCGCTAAGTGTGGCACGGCGGGTCGGGCAACGTCGCCGCATGCAGCCCGCAGGGCGATGTGCGAGGCGGAGAAGGAGCCAAAGAAAAAGCCCCGCCGATCGACGGGGCTTTTTTCAGATTCGGTTGAGGCACATACAGGCCAGCCCGCGCGGCATTGTTGCCTACGGAAGGTCCGGGAGCTGTGGCTGCTGCGGCTCCTGCTGCTGCTCAGACGGCGCGCTGCAGTTGTTGCTCGTCGATTCCGGGCGCTTGCCCAGTTTGGCGTCGGTCGTCTTTTCCTTGCCGTCGCGTATGTACGTGATCTTTATTTCGTCGCCGGGCTGCTTGGCGAGTACGGCGGTCTGGATGTCGTCGCTGCTCTTGACCTCGGTCTCGTCGATCCGCACGATCAGGTCGGCGTCGATCGGGAACTCCTGTCCGTCGATTCTGACGGTGTCGTTTCCGCCGCCACGCAACCCCGCCTTGTCGGCCGGGCCGCCGTCGACGACGCAGGCGACGACCGCGCCTTGCTTGCGACCGTCGAAGTTGAGTTTTTCGGCCGCCGCCGGGCTGAGCGTGCCGGTCGAGACGCCGAGGTAGGAGTATTCAACTTTGCCGTTCTTCTCTAGCTGCGGCACGATCTTCTTGACGGTGTCGATCGGTACGGCGAAGCCGATGCCGACGTTGCCCTCGTTTCCGCCGGATGTGGCGATCTGACTGTTGACACCGATCACCCGACCGCTTCCGTCGAGCAACGGTCCGCCGGAGTTGCCGGGGTTGATCGCTGCGTCCGTCTGGATCACGTTGTTGATCGAGAAGTTGTTCGGCGCCGTGATCGTGCGCTGCAGAGCCGAGACGATTCCGGTCGTGACGGTCTGGCTGAGGCCGAACGGATTGCCGATCGCGACCACCGGGTCACCAACCGCGACCTTGCTCGAATCACCGAGTTCGATCGGCGTCAGATCATGGTCGTCGGGATCAAGCTTAAGAACCGCGATGTCATTCGAATCGTCGCTGCCGATGACTTTTGCCTTCGCCGACTTCTCATCGCTGAATGTCACGGTCACGTCGCCTCGTGCGCCGTCGACCACATGCGCATTGGTGACCACATATCCCTCGTCGCTGATCACGAAACCTGTGCCCGACGCGGTGCCCTCCTGGCGATTTCCGAACAGGTCGCTGCCACTGCTCGCGACGCTCGCGCGAATCGCAACGACACCAGGTGAAGTCTTCTTGTAGATCGCTCCGACCGTCTTCAGTTCGCCGGCGGTGGCGGTCTTCGTCGCGACGCCACCGGAGTTGACCACGGTCGTCTCCTTGCCGCCAATCACGCCGGTCACGATCAGCACCGCCACGACCGCAGCTACGACGGCTCCGCCGATCACGGCAGAAATCATCGACATGCCGACGCTCGCGGACTTGTTGGGCTGGAAATTCTGAGGTGGTTGGTTGTAGTCGTTCATCGAATCCATTTGTGAGTTCATAGTCAGGGCGTTCTGTTCCTAAAGTGGTTTAGCAGGGCAATCGGCAAAGGAACACCGGTTCCGCAGTGATCTACCGCCAAAACCGCCGTACTCAACTGGCGCTTAACGGTAAGTAAATCCGGTCTACGGAATTTCCACCAATTGGGCTACGTCGCAATCGGGCGACGCGGTTGCCTCACTCTTCGTCGATGCGCGTGAAGGCGCGACAGGCTTCTTCGACGTCGGGAGAGCTCATCAGCGCCTGGCCGATCAGCACGGCATCGACCCCGGCGTCGTCGAGCCGTTCGATCTGCTGGCGATTGGCGATTCCCGATTCGGCGACGATCGTGATGCCTGTCGGAATGTCGGCCATCAGCTCAAAAGTCGTCTCGACATCGATCTCGAAGGTTGCGAGATCGCGGTTGTTGATGCCGATCACGTCGGCCTCAAGATCAAGAGCCATTTCAAGCTCTTCATCGTCGTGAACCTCGACCAGCGCGTCGAGGTCCAGTGCATGCGCCTCCTCGTACAACTCGCGCAGACGCTTCTTGTTCACGGATGCAACGACGATCAAAATCGCGTCCGCCCCGTGGGCCGCCGATTCATAGAGCTGGTACGGGTCGAGGTGAAAGTTCTTGGCGAGGATCGGAAGCCCGGTCGCAAGGCGCGCCTCGTCAAGATCCGCGAGCGATCCACCGAAATGCTTCTGTTCGGTGAGCACCGAAAGCGCTGCCGCGCCGCCGCGATCGTACGCCTGCACGATCTCGGTGACGTCCGAACCCGGGCGAATCTCACCAGCGCTCGGTGATCGCCGCTTGTGCTCGGCGATCACGGAGAGCCCCGGGCGCACGAGCGCCTCCGAGAATGGTTTGCCCTCGTGACTGGACAGGGCGATCAGCTTCTCCAACTCGGCGACCGGTACCGAGCGCTTGCGCGCGTCGACCTCGTCGCGAGTTGCAGATATCAAGTTTTCGATCCTGCTGCCCAAGTCAGCAATTCACCCCGCTAGCTCGTTCGAGCGTTTCACGAATCCATCAAGTTTGTCACGCGCCGCACCGCTGTCAAGCGATTGCTGCGCCAATTGCACACCTTCGGCCAGCGATCCCGCCTTTTCTCCGACGTAGATCGCCGCGGCTGCGTTGATGATCGTAAGCGTACGGTCCGGCCCAGCGGCGCCGTCAAGAACCGCTCGCGTGGTCGCCGCGTTCTCCTCGGGCGTGCCGGCGCTGAAGCGCCCGGGCTCGACGGATTCGAGCCCGAGGTCTTCCGGCGTCACTTCGTGCACGTCGATCTGATCGCCGCGGATCTCCGTGACTCGCGTGGTCTGCGTGGCCGACAGTTCGTCCAATCGATCCATCCCGTGCACCACCATCGAGTGCTCGGTGCCCAGCTCTGCCAGCGCGCCGGCGATCACGTCCTGAAAGTTCGGGTCCGAGACACCGATCAGCTGGTGACCGGCTCCGGCCGGGTTGGTGAGCGGACCGAGAAAGTTAAAGGCCGTACGAACGGCAAGCGCCTTGCGAACCGGCACCACGTACCTCATCGCCGCGTGGTAAGTCGGGGCAAACATGAAGCCAAAGCCGATCTCATCGATCAGCTTCGCGACGGCTGTCGGTTGCAGGTCGATCCGCGCACCGAGCGCCTCAAGCAGGTCCGCGCTGCCACTCTTGCTCGTGTTCGAGCGATTTCCGTGCTTGGCTATCGCGCAGCCGGCGCCGCAGGCAACGAATGCCGCAGTCGTCGAGACGTTGAAGGTCGGAGTGCCGCCACCGGTCCCGGCGGTGTCGACGAGATCGTCGCGGCCGGTGTTGACGGGTAGCGCGTGTGCGCGCATCGCGCGCGCCAAGCCGGCCAACTCCGATGCGGTTTCGCCCTTTGTGCGCAGTGCGATCAAAAACCCGGCGGTCTGCGCTTCGCCGACGGCACCGGACATGACCTGGTCGAGAACCGCACTCGCCGACTCGGCTGTGAGGTTTTCGCCGGAGGCCACTCGGTCAATCGCCTCGGTAAGGATTGCGTTCGGAATCTGTGGTTCGTCGCTCATCGGAATCCTGGTCAGGCGAGGAAGTTTGCCAGCATCGCTTTACCTGCACCGGTCAAAATCGACTCGGGATGAAACTGCACGCTCTCGGCCGGGATCTCGCGGTGACGTAGGCCCATGATGATTTCGCCGTTCGGCGTGACGGTGCGCGCGGATATTTCGAGTGATTCCGGCAAGCCTTCCGGCGCGACCACGAGCGAGTGGTAGCGGGCGACCTCGATCGGCGACTCAATGCCTGCAAACAAGGTTTTGCCGTCGTGTTCGACGTTCGCAGTCTTGCCGTGGGTTGGAGTGCCGCGAACGACGGTCCCACCGAACACCTGTCCGAGCGCCTGGTGACCGAGACAAACGCCGAGCACCGGCGTGCCGGCGGAGGCAAACGTTTCAATTGCCTGCATCGAGACACCTGCCTCGTTCGGAGTGCACGGGCCCGGCGACACGACGACGCGATCGGGCGTGCGCTCGAGCAGCTGATCGATGGGTTCCGCGTCATTTCGCACAACCTCGATCCTGGCTCCGAGTTCGCCGAGATACTGGACGAGGTTGTATGTGAATGAGTCGTAGTTGTCGACGATCAACACCTTTTTGGCCGCGGCAGTCATGACCACTCCCCCTCTGCCGCCTGTTCAGTCGCCAACTCGATCGCCTTGAAGACGGCGCGCGATTTGGCGTGCGTCTCGGCAACCTCTGTCTGTGGATCGGAATCGGCGACGATTCCGCCGCCGGCCTGGATGTGCGCGATGCCGTCCTTGATCACCACGGTGCGGATCACGATGCAGGTGTCGAGGTTGCCGCCGAAGTCGACGTAGCCTACGGCTCCCGCATAGGCGCCGCGCTTCACCGGTTCCAGCTCGTCGATGATCTCCATCGCGCGGACCTTTGGTGCGCCGCTCAGCGTGCCCGCAGGCAGGCATGAGCGCAACAGCTCGATTGCCGACTCGCCTTCGCGCAGCGTCCCGCTGATCGAACTGACGATGTGCAGTACATGGCTGAAGGTTTCTATCCGCATCAAATCGTCGACGACGACGCTGCCGTACTCGCAGACCTGACCCAGGTCATTGCGGCCGAGGTCTACCAACATCACGTGCTCGGCGCGCTCCTTCTCGTCGGCCAAGAGTTCTTCGCCGAGCGCCGCATCGGCGGCCGGGTCTTCGCCGCGCGGGCGCGTTCCCGCGATCGGCCGGTACTCGGCGTGGCGACCGGTCACCTTCACCAGCGGTTCGGGTGAGGCTCCTGCGATGTGAAAGTCGTCGAACTCCAAGAAGTACATGTACGGCGACGGATTGATCGCCCGAATGCCGCGATAAATGCTGAACGGGTCGACCGGGCATGGTCCGCTCCAGCGTTGACTGGGCACGACTTGATAAGCGTCTCCCGCTCGTACGTACTCCTTGATCCGTTCGACGGCGTCCGCGTAGCCCTGATCGCCGATGTTCGACTCAAACTCTGGGCGCTCAAAGTCGGCGGCGGGAGTCTTCGGCACCGGACCCGCCAATCGCGAGCGAAGTTCGGAAATCGTCTGCTCGGCATCGGCATACGCGGACTCGATCGCCGCGCCGTCGCTCGCATCGTCGATGAAAACGTTGGCGATCACGATCACGCGATGTTTGAAATGGTCAAACGCGACGAGCGCACCGGTGATCGTCAGAGCCATGTCGGGGAGGCCGACCGGATCAGGGTTTGCGTCGCCTAGTTTCGGTTCGGCGTAGCGCACAAGGTCGTACCCGAACAGCCCGACAGCGCCGCCGGTAAACGGTGGCAGCTCCAATTCCGGCAGTTCGGCTGGAACGAAGCGTTCGAGATCCTTGGCGAGCGCACGGTATGGATCCTCGAAGTCGACCGACTGTCCGTCGATCGTCATCTGACCGTCCCTCAGCGTCAGGATTGTTCGCGGACGCACCCCGATGAACGACCAACGCCCGAAGCGATTGCCCTGCTCGGCCGATTCGAGCAAGAAGGCGGGCCCGTCACCGCGTAGTTTGAGAAAGGCCGATACCGGCGTCTCGCAATCCTCGATGAACGAATACGCCAGCGGAATGACGGTTTTGCCCTCGGCTGCCAGCGCGCGGACCTGGTCGAGTGACGGGCGAGGATTCACTTTCCGTTTCGCTCGAATCCCGGTTTCGCGCGCTCGTTCAAGACGGCAAACGCGTCTGCGATCGAGAGCCCGCGCTGGGTCATCAGCACGGCCAAGTGGTAGAGCACGTCGGCGGCCTCGTTGGCAACGCGTTCGTCGGTCTCTTCACGAGCCGCTCGCGTGACCTCTTCGGCCTCCTCAAGAACCTTCTCTGCGATCAGCGGAGGATTGTTCAAGAGTTCGGTTGTGTACGAGCCCTCGGGCAATGTCTCGCGACGCTCATCAAGCGTCGTCTGAAGGTCGCCCGGCGCCTCGAAGTTCTGCCGCTCCACGCCTTCGAACGCCCGGTGGAAGCAACTCGTCTCGCCGGTGTGGCAGGCGGGGCCATCGGGTACGACGATCGCCAGAATCGCGTCCTCGTCGCAGTCGAAACGCAACTCGCGGACTCGCAAAAAATTTCCGCTCGTTTCGCCCTTGTGCCACAGCTCTTGTCGCGAACGACTGAAAAACCAAATGTCGCCGGATTCGCGCGTTTTCGCAAGCGACTCGGCATTCATGTAGGCGAGCGTCAGCACCGCGCCGGTATTGGCGTCCTGGACGACGCAGGGGACAAGCCCGTCGTCGTCGAAGCGGATTTCGACGTTGTCAGCCATTGAGAAGGTGATTCTATGTATCGCCGGGCTTCGCAAGCAGAGCGTTCAACGGTCGAGCAGCTCCTCGGCGGATACCGAGCCGATCACGCGTGCCGGAACGCCGACGACTTTCGCGCGTTCAGCCACCGACTCGATCACGACTGCTCCGGCGCCGACCACTGCCTCTTCACCGATTTCCACCCCCGGCATCAGCGATACGTTCGCGCCGATCCGACAGCCGCGCCGAAGTGTCGAAAAACCATTGCTCATTGCCGGATCGCGCCCCGAAGTTTGGTCAGTGATCGGTGCCATGTTTATAGAGATGAAGACATCGTCCTCGACGATCATCTTCGGACCGATTGCAGTGGGCCCTTGCACGCGAACGCGATTCCCCATACGCGCCGCAACGCTGATTGAGCTTCCGCGGCCGATCACACACTCGTCGCCGATCATCGCGCCTTCGCGGATGAAGCCGTGATCGCCCACGATAGTTACGCGGCCGATTTTCGCGCCTCGGAGAATCACGCAACCGTTACAAATCGTGGTTCCTTCGCCAATCGTCGTGGTCTGCGAAGCCTGAGGCACGGCATTCGAGCTTGGCGCGAGCGTCGGCGGCTGACCGATCACCGTATTGTGCTTGATCACGCACCCTGGACCGATCTCAACGTTGTCATGAAGCACCACGTTCGCGCCGATCTGAGCAGACTCGTCAATTCTGACGTTGTCTCCTACAAGCAGATTGTGCGCACGCGGATCGGGCTTGAGTGAAGTGAACAACGAGTCGTGTTCGGTCATGTAGGGCTGGATTCTATGGGCGTAGGTCAATCCACGGATTTACGTTTTCCAGTTGCGCGGCAAGCGAAAACAGCGTCTCCTCGTCGGCCGGTCGGCCGATCAGCTGAATTGCCACCGGAAGGCCATCCTCCGCAATCCCGGTCGGTAGCGCCGTCGCCGGAAGCCCGGCAAGATTGATCCCGGCAGTGAACGACGTGAAGTCGATCGCCTTCTCGAACGCGGGCATCCCTTCGGATGAATCGATTGAGCCGATCGGCACCGGACGCTGGTTGAGTACAGGTGTGAGGATCGCGTCGAACTCGCTGGTGACCGCAATGACGCCACGGATGTAGCTCTTGAGCATTCCATCGACAAGCGCGATGTCGACGGCCTTCTGATCGATGCCTTGCTCGTAAAACTCCCAAGTGAGCCGCTCGACCGTCTCCGGCGAAACTTCTTGCTTGCTGACTCGCGCCGCGAACGACGCGAGCATCGCGATACCGACCGACCACTTCTGCATGAACAGCGGCAGCATGTCTTCGTTGGTCCAGGGCACGTCTGCCTCGACAACTTCGTGGCCTAGCGACTCGAGAACTTCCGCGGTCTCAACGACGGCATCGACGTGAGTCTGATCGACCGGACGATCGACGGTCGGCCGAATCGTGAAGCCGATTCGCAGCGTGCCCGGCTCACGGCGCGCGGCGTCGAGGAACGTGCCATGTCTTGGCGGCGGTGCCCAGTTCGCGTCGCCCACCTCATATCCGGCCAGCACGTCAAGTGTTGCGGCTGCGTCGGCCACGGTTCGCGTGAGAAAACCTTCGGTTGCCATTTCCGATTCTGCGAGCAGCGGTGCCGACGAAATCCGATTGCGACTCGCCTTGAAACCGACCAAGCCACAGCAGGCCGCTGGGATGCGTAGCGAACCGGCACCGTCGGACCCGTGGGCGATCGGCAGCATGCCCGAGGCGACCGCGGCCGCTGCACCACCAGATGAGCCGCCGGGAGTGCGCGATGTGTCGTAAGGGTTTCGGGCCGGTCCGTAGCGCAAAGATTCGGTCACCGGCAGGATGCCGAACTCAGGCAGGTTGGTTTTGCCGGTTATCACGAACCCGGCGTCCTTGATTCGACGAGTCACAGCAGAGTCCATCGGCGCGGTGAAGTCTCCGAACAGATTCGCGCCGCAGGTGAACGGGTACCCCTCAAGCATCGCGCCGATGTCTTTGATCGCCGTCGGCACTCCGGCAAACGGCCGCTCGTCGCCGGGTTGGATCATTGCGGCGGCCTCAAGCGCACGCTCGGCGTCAGTCATGATGAATGCCCCAAGCGTCGGGTTCTTCGCCTCGATCGCGGCCAGCGCGAGTTCGGTCAACTCGATGGCGCTGACCTCGCCGGATCGCACCAGGGCCGCCAGTTCGAGTGCGGGAGATGTGAGCAGCTGCGAGTCAGACATCGGCCGAAGCCTAACCGTGGCGCGCTGGAGCGATTTAGCCGATCCCCAAACGGTCCAGCAATCCGTCGTCGCGACGCCAACCCTTCCGCACACTCGCCTTCAGTTCGAGGTGCACATGCGATTCGAGCAATTCTTCGAGCCCTGGGCGGGCTGCGGCCCCGATCGCCTTGATCATCTTGCCGCCCTTGCCGATCACAATGCCTTTCTGGGAGTCGGTTTCAACCCATAGGTGCGCATTCACGTACGTGATCGTGCCGCTGTCGTCGGCCGGTTCGACGCGCTCGATCTCGTCCACCTGTACCTCAATCGCGTGCGGCAGTTCGTCGCGGGTTCTCAGCAACGCCTGCTCCCTGATCAGTTCCGACACGCGAAACTCGATCGGCTGATCGGTCGCGTCCTCGGGTGGAAACAAAAACGGGCCCTCGGGCAGCATTTCTGTGAGCGCGGCGACCAATTCGGTCACACCTTCACCGGTGCGAGCCGAAACCGGGTAGATCTCGCCCGGCGCAAACTCGGCCGCCGACAACAATGCCTGCGCCGTGCGTTCCTTGTTGAGCAGGTCGATCTTGTTGACCGCGGTGATCACAGGAACCTTTGCCTGCTTGAGCAGGTCGGCGAGATACTGGTCGCCGCCGGCAGATTTCTGTTCGCCGTTGATCACGAACAGTGCGCCGTCGCAGTCCTCGACCGCTCGGATAACGCCCTTCTGCATCCGCTCGGTCATCGCATCGCGTGGTCTCTGGCTGCCGGGCAGGTCGACAAGTATCAACTGTGAATCCTCGCGCGTCAGCACGCCCCGCACCTCACGACGCGTGGTCTGCGGTTTGTCGCTGACGATCGCGACTTTTTCGCCAACGATCCCGTTGACAAGAGTCGATTTGCCGGCGTTCGGCCGCCCGGCAATCGCGATCATCCCCGATCGCGTTCGCATGCCGTCGAAAGATTCGTTGCCCTGTGGGTCGAAGAGTTCCGTCATTGCTTCAGTCCGGCATGGATTCGGTCCTGCAGCTCAAGCATTTGTCCGTCATCCACCTCGTGGTCGTAACCGCAGAGATGTAGTACTCCGTGAATGACCGCCTCGACCACGTCTTCAGTGTGGTCGGGATTGATCACGACGTCGCCCAGTTCCACTGCGGGCAAGGCCCGAACCGCTGCGGGCCCCTCGGCTGCGACGCCCTCTCCGTCGACCGGAAAACTGAGAACGTCGGTCGGCTCGTCTTTGGCGCGGTGTTCATTGTTGAGCAGTTGTATTCGCGCTTCGTCGACGATCTCGATCGCGACGTGACCGCGATCGATCCCGATTCGGGCGAGCGTCTCAGCCGCAGCGGCGATCAGCGCATTGTTGCTGACGGTCGCATCGAGGCCGTCCTGCACCAGCAGTTCGATCTCGAGCGCGCCGCCCCCAAAGGGCTCGCCGCTCGCAGCGCTCATAGGTCTTGGTCGTCGTCGCCGGTGCCGCGCCGACGAGGCTTCTTACGCGACTGTCGTTGCTGTTCGAGCAGCTCTGAGTGCTCTGCGTACGCGCCGACGATCGCCTGTACGAGTTTGTGGCGGACGACGTCCTCGTCTCCGAAGCGGATGAATGCGATGTCGTCGATTCCGTCGAGTATCTGCCCGACTTCGATCAATCCAGAACGCTCGCCCTTCGGTAGGTCGATCTGCGTGACATCGCCGGTCACGACGACCTGCGAACCAAACCCGAGCCGCGTGAGGAACATCTTCATCTGCTCGGGACTGGTGTTCTGGGCCTCGTCGAGAATCACGAAGGAGTCATTCAGCGTACGGCCACGCATGAAGGCCAGCGGTGCCACTTCGATCGCACCGCTCTCCAAATACTGATTTACCTTCTCCGGCTCGAGCATGTCGTAGAGCGCGTCGAAAAGCGGGCGCAGGTACGGGTCGACCTTTGCCATCAGATCGCCGGGCAGAAATCCAAGCCGCTCGCCGGCCTCGACTGCCGGGCGCGTGAGAATGATGCGGCTGACACGGCGGCTCGAGAGCGCCTGCGCCGCCATCGCAATAGCGAGGTACGTCTTGCCGGTACCTGCTGGTCCGACGCCGAACGTGACCGTCTTGTTGCGGATCGCGTCGACGTACTCCTTCTGGTTGACGGTCTTCGGCGTGACCTTTTTGTCTCGGTGGCGCCAGACGACGTCCTCGAGTACGTCGGCCGCAGTCTTGTGGTGGTCGAGTGCGCTGGCGACAACCTCGATCGTGCCGGGCGCGACGTTGTGTCCGTGTTCGATCAGTTCCGCAAGTTCGTCGACGACGCCACGCGCAGCCTCGATGTCGATGTCGTCGCCTTCGAGCGTGAGCACGTTGCCGCGCAGGTGCACCGAGCAGTCGAGATGATTTTCGAGCGTTTTGAGTACGGCATCCTGCGTGCCAGCGAGTTCGGCAGCTACGTCATTGTCGAGCTCGATCGCGGTTTTGGTCAAGACGCCAACAACTCCTTGACCGCCGCCTGAACGCGATTGCCGTCGGCAAGCCCCTTGACTTTTGGCATCACAGAGCCCATCACTTTGCCCATATCGGCCATCGACGCAGCACCGGTGTCGGCGACTGCCGTTTTGACGATTTCGGCGAGCTCGTCATCGGACATCTGAGCCGGCAGATACTGCTCGATCAACGCCGCCTCTGACTCTTCCTGTGCAGCGGAATCGCCGCGACCACCGTCGCGAAAGGCCTTCGCAGACTCCAGCCGCTTCTTGCGCGCGGATTGCAGAATCGCGACCTCGTCTGAATTGCCGTCCTTCTCGGCGCGCTGAAGTTCGGACACGATCAAGCGAAGCGCTTGAACTCTGTCCTTTTCGCCAGACTTCATCGCGGCCTTCACATCGTCCTGCATCTTTTCGGTGATCGACATACGCCTGAGCTTATTGCGCCCAACGGGCGGTGCGTGCCGAAACCTCAGTCGATCGTCAAAACGATCTTGCCGAGTTTGCCGCCGGTTTTGAAGCGCTCGTAGGCGGCATGGACGTCTGAAAGCGGGAAGGTTTCGGCTACTGGGACGCTCAAGGCACCCGATTCAACGCCGGGCAAAACTTCGCGTTCGACTGCGCGGGCCGTCGACGCCTTCTCCTCCAGAGGTCGCGCGCGGAGCGTCGAACCACGCAGCGTTGCGCGTTTGCCCATCAGGGCCAGGAGATTTATCTCGGCCTTGAAGCCACCGCCGACGCCGATCACAACGATCCGGCCGTCGGTTGCGAGTTCCTTGAAGTTGCTGCTGAGGTTCGGTGCGCCGATCAGTTCGAGGATCACATCGAACGGCCCGGCATCCGCCACCTCGTCCGGTGTGACAACTCTGCTGGCTCCGAGAGCCGCGACAGATTCGTGGAGTTCGGTGTTGCGAACGCTGGCAGTGACGATCGCGCCGGCGTTGGCGCCCAGCTGCACGGCCGCGCTTCCGACGCCACCGGCAGCGCCGTGGACGAGCAATCGCTCTCCCATCTTCAAACCACACTGGCTGAAGATCGCGTCGTGCGCTGTGGTGAAAACTTCGGGCAACCCGCCCGCCTCGGCCCAGTTCAAATTCTCTGGCACGGGCATCGCCTGACGTTCGTGGACGACGGCGAACTCAGCTTGACCGCCACCACCGGTGATCGCCATCACCCGATCGCCAACCTCGAAGCGCGTAGCCCCGTCACCGCAGGCGGCGACTTCGCCGGCGAATTCAAGACCAGGCACGTCCTTCGGTGATCCGGGCGGGGCCGGATAGCCACCTGCGCGTTGCAGGATGTCTGCGCCGTTGATTCCGGCCGCACGGACGCGAACGAGGACCTCGCCGGCACCGACCGCTGGGTCGGGTTGCTCGGCCGCGCTGACGGCGCCGTCGGTGATCGTTGCTGCGAGCATCGGCCGATAAGTCTATGGCGGAGCATTTCGCGACGGTCGATGATCGATCGGGATTGCCCATCGATGTGACAGCATTGCGGTCCGATGCCGCAACCTCTGATCTCCATCACTGGCTCGACCGGGACCGTTGGCGGGATGGTGGCCGCAAGGCTTGCCGATCAGGGAGCGAACCTTCGACTGATCGTTCGCGACCCATCCAAGGCCCCGCCTATCGCTGGTGTGGATCTCGCCACGGCCTCTGACTACTCCGCCACCGAGGAGATGACCGAGGCGCTACGCGGCAGCGACACGCTCTTTCTTGTGTCCGGGCGCGAGGCCGAGAACCGGCTGGAACAGCACTACAGCGCGATCGACGCCGCCGTTGCGGCCGGAGTCTCGCGAATCGTTTACACATCGTTCCTCGGCGCGGCACCGGACGCGACCTTTACGCTTGCGCGCACTCACTACGCGACGGAACAAGCACTGATCCAGTCCGGCATGGCCTATGCCATCCAGCGCCAGTCGCTCTATCTCGACTTCATGCCGTTCATGGCCGGTCAAGATGGGGTGATTCGCGGGCCAGCCGGCGACGGTCGTTTTGCTCCGGTGGCGCGCACCGACGTTGCCGATGTGGCAGTTGCGCTGCTGGATGACGACTCGCTCGATGGCCAGATCTACAACGTGACCGGCGACGAGCGGTTGTCGTTCAGGCACATCGCCAACCGTATGACGGCTCTTACCGGCAAAGCAGTCGAATACGTCCATGAATCCGAGCAAGAGGCTTACGCCTCACGCGCGCATTTCGGCGCACCCGACTGGGAGGTCGAGGGCTGGGTTTCGTCTTATCTGGCGGTCGCAACGGGTGAGATGGACGTCGTCACCGACGTCGTCAAGAAACTCACCGGCCACGATCCGCTCAGCCTCGATCGCTACCTGGCCGAAAATCCGGACAGCTGGGCGCACATCGAGCCGTCTGCACTTTGATGTCGTCGATTCCTACGCGGCCGACAGCCGAAGGCCGGTCCAACCGCCCTCGCTGACTCGACCGGTTTCGATCAGACCGAGCGACGAGTACACATCCGAGATCTCGTCGGCCTCTTCGTCTAGTAGGCCCGACAGCACGACGTCGCGCATACCGTGATCCTGTGGTACCTGCGCGGCGACATCCAGCAATAGCGGGCGCATCAGGTTCGCGAATACGGTCGGCGCAAGAGCCGGAAGTCCGTTTCGCAGATCGCACCGCTCGACCGCCACCGAGACGCCGTTGTCGTTCGCGTTGGCCTCCGTTGCGTCAACGGCAAGCTGATCGAAGTCGTAGCCGCGAACCGGCCCCCAGCCATGCTTCGCGGCCGCAATCGCAAGCACCCCAGACCCACAGCCGAGATCGACAAACTCACCGCCTGCTTCGATGTCGAGGAGGTGTTTGATGCACAGGCGCGTCGTCGGGTGCGAGCCAGTGCCGAATGCCTGCCCGGGATCGAGCACGACCTCGGTTGCACCGGCCGGAACCGGCGAGTTCTCCCAGCTCGGGCGGAGAAATACCATCGGCTCCGCAGCGGCCGAGGCGGGCGTGATCAACATCGAGCCGTGAAAATCCTTCCAACGCTCCTGCCAGTCGTCGGCGACCTCGCTTGTGGTCACCTCGACGAGGTCGTCGCCGACGGCGACCTGCAGGTCGGGCAGCGTCGGAACCTCGCCCGGAGGCCCGTATACGGCGTACTCGACGATGTCGCCATCTCGAACTTCCTCGATCCCCGTCGGGGCAAGTTCGATCAACTGTGCGAGCGCGAGCTCTGCATTTTCGGCGCGGCAGCGGATCGCCAGACGAATCATCGCGCGAACCTAACGCAGCGCTCGACGTAGGCGTGAGAGGATTCCCTCGCCCTTGGGTTCGGCGAAATTGTCTTCGGTCAAGGTTGCTTCAAACTGTTCGAGCAGATCTCGTTGCTCGTCGCTGAGATTGTGCGGCACCTGAATGTTCACCACCGCGTGCAGGTCACCGCGCGTGTTGTTGCGCAATCCGGGCAGTCCGTGTCCCTTCAATTTGAGCTCGTCGCCGTGCGCGACGCCGGACTCGAACTTCAGTTCCTCCGGGCCGTCCAATGTTTCGACCTCGACGGTCTTGCCGAGCATTGCCGCGTGTGCCGGCAGGTCGACGACGGTGTAGAGCTCGGTGCCCTCGCGGTGGAAACGCTCATCCTCCGCGACCTCGATCGCTACGTACAGGTCGCCGGGCGGCCCATCGTTTGGACCGGCGTGCCCGCGCCCGCCGACGCGGATCTGCTGACCGGATTCGACGCCCGGCGGGATCTTCACGCTGATGTCCCGCTCGACCCGAACACGCCCTTTGCCGCGACACTCCTTGCAAGGCGTCTTGACGATGTCACCCAGGCCCTCGCATTTGTCGCACACCGTCGCGCGGGCTATCTGTCCGAGCATCGTGCGCTGGACGACTCGGATCTGACCGGCACCGTCGCACTGGTCGCAGGTCGTGACCTCGCTTCCGGGCTCAGCGCGGCGGCCGCTGCAGTGCTCGCAGGTCTCGATCACGTCGAAGTCGAGTGTCAGCTCCTTGCCGGTGAGCGCATCGGAAAGCTCGATCGTGGCCTCGATCGCCAAATCGCCGCCCTGCATGGATGCGCGACCCGTCCCGGCCGAGCCGGTCGAGAAAAAGCTCCCCCCACCCATCCCGGACTGTTCGAAGAACGCCTGAAAAATGCTGGAAAAGTCGCCGAATCCGCTGAAATCGGGCTCGCCGCCACTACTACGCAGACCCTCGTGGCCATAGCGGTCGTAGGTCGCACGGCGCTGCTGATCGCTCAACACCTCATATGCAGCGGCGATGTCCTTGAACTCTTCCTCGGCCTCGGCCGAATCGTTCACGTCAGGGTGGTGAGTGCGCGCAAGACGGCGAAAAGCCTTCTTGATCTCGGCTTCGTCAGCGTCGCGAGAGACGCCGAGTACCTCGTAGTAGTCGCGAGTGGTTGCCATCAGTCTGTTGCCGAAAGGCTAGGCGTAGACGTCCGAGACGAAATCAGAGAGGCGTGCGGCGGCGAATCGAACAGATTCGATCGCCAGCGGATAGTCCATTCGCACGGGGCCGATCACGCTGACTGAGCCGAGATTTCGTGTGTGCGTTCCGTAGTTGGCACCGACGACGCTTGCGCCGCAGAGCTCCACGGACTCGTTCTCGTGTCCGATGCGCAGGAACACACCGCGCTCCCCCATCCGCGACCTGAGCAGCCGCGAAAACGCAGCGCGCTCCTCGATCGCAGTCATCAATCGATCGAGACCGGGGATCGACTCATTGGCGCCCGCGCCGACAAGGTGACCGGCACCACCGACGAACAGCGTGTCGTCGCCGGCGGGTGGTTCGAGAAATGCCGACGAAATCGCCTCAACGAAGCTCTGTTCGGTGGCCGAAAGTTCCGACGAAAACAACCGAGAACGGATCATTCGCGCGCCGATCGGCACACCACTGAGTCGCTCATTCAGATATCCGTTCGCCCAACGCGCCAATCCATCGTCTACCGCGCGGTCGAACTCGAACTGTCGTTTGGTGACGTTTCCAGAGTTCGTGATCACAACGACCACGACCTTGTTCGGCGCAAGTGCGATCAACTCTACGCGCAGAATCTCTTCGCTGGCCAGGGGCGGTGCACTGATCAGCGCCATCAATTCGGTGACCTCGGCGAGCGTCTCTGTCGTTTGACGAATCGCATCGGCAACCTCGTTGCGATCGAATGTCAATTCGATCATCGGCGGGGTTGGTCGCCGCTCTGCCGACAGCAATCCGTCGACGAAATAGCGGTAGCCGGATTCCGTCGGCCGACGGCCGGCAGATGTGTGCGGCTGTTCGAGCAAGCCGTGGCTGACGAGAACCGCGAACTCATTGCGAACGGTCGAAGCTGCCCACGACACGTCGTCGCGATCGGCGATCGCTCGTGAGCCGACGGGTGTCCCATCGCGAGTGAACGATTCGACGACAATGCGCAAAATCTGTTCCTGTCGGGAAGTAAGCACTCCCGAAGGATAGTTTTGTGCGACGGCTATACGGACAGGTTGCGCGTCAGAAATTCGATCTGGTCGGATACCGCCCGTTCGAACGGCTCACCGACGTAGATGTCGAAGTGTCCTACCGGGTAGGACTTGAGTTCGACGTTGGGTGCTTTCGCCGCGTACTTGGCAGTCGGTTTGTACGGCGCAACTGTGTCCTTTTCGCAGGCGCAGATCAAAGTTGGACAGTTCAGATCCTTCATTCGTCTGCCGGGTCGCTCGAACATGATGCGTAGCGCGATGCGCGCGGCCACGCGATTGTCGTGGTCGAAACCCTCCGGCACCAGTCCGAGGTATCCATCGACAACGTCGTGTGCGGTCATCATCGCCGGATCCCCGCGTTCACCGGCAAGCAAGGCGTATACCGGGCCTCGTCCGATCGCGCCCAACGCCGTGTCGGCGAGTGCGCGGGCGCCAATCTTGATGGTGCTGAGCGGACCGAGCGTTCCGCTCGAAGCGGGACCATCCGTGAACGGACATTGCACGACGATTGCGCTGAGGTCACGGTGACGAGCGCCAACCGAAATCGCGTTTCCGCCGCCGAAGGAGCTGCCGAACAGTGCGACGCGGTCCGAGTCGACGAAGTCGAGCGATCGCACATATTTGATCGCGGCCTCGATGTCGTCGTGCTGTTCGGCGATGTCGAGTAGCTGACGCGGTTCGCCATCGCTGTCGCCGAAGTGGCGATAGGTGAAATTGAGCGCCGCTATGCCGGCCTCGGCAAATCGCCTCGCGTTCGCATCGAGGCGCATCTCGCGGACGGCGCCCAAGCCGTGGCACATCACGACAACCGGGAACGGTCCCTCACCCGCTGGGCGATAGAGCCACGCGCCGCACTCCTCGCCGTGGCTGTCGAAACGCACATCGGTGCGAGTGGCGTCTGCGTTTTTTTGTTCGGAAGTCGTGGTCATTCATTGTCTCCTAGTCAGTTGATGTGCTCTGGTCGTATGCCATTCGCAGCGTTCCCTCGAACAGGGCCGTGCAGTGATTCACGAGTCGATCGATGTCGCCCGGAAACTCGCCTACGAACCACTCGATCAGCAATTCGTTGACGGCGCCGACCAGCCCCAGCGCGATCAGGTTTGGATCGAGCGAAGTGACCGATTTGGCTTCATCTGGTGCGCGAAGGGCGATCAATGAGGCCATCTGATGCATACCTTCGCGGCGACGCGCCTTCACCGCGTCGCCGGCACCCGACATTTCCAGCAGTTTGATCCGCGCCTTGCGCGGGTCCCGCGTCATCGCGCGGATGAAGGCACCGAGCCCGGCGCGAATTTGATCCACGGCGTCGTCCCCGGCGTTTGCGACCGCAAGCAGCGACTCGCGCATTACTTCTTCGTGGATCCGTTCGGCTACGGCAACCATCAGGTCGTCGAGGTCCTCAAAGTTTTCGTAGAAATAGCGCTCGCCGAGACCGCTGGTTCTAATAACCGAACGCACCGTGGCATTTTTGTATCCATCGCTGCCGAACACTTCGAGGCCGGCGTCGAGCAGGCGCTCGCGTCGCGCTGCGGTGCGCTGCTCGGCGGTCAATCCGCCGTAGACGCGGCCGAGCGCCGGGTCGACCTTGGCGGAATCCGACACCGGTAGGTCGATGATGTTCGATGTGTCGTCTGCGCTCGGCCCGCTCATCTGTCAACGCAAGTTATCAGTTGGGTCGTGTTGACAGATGCTCTGGCGGTCTGGTAAACAAAAAGGCCGCCCTCGCTGCTGCGAAGACGGCCTTTGATCAAACGAATGTGATCCGGACCTAGGTGGTCTCGATAACAGCAGTTGAGTTGCGGATGATGCGGCTGTCGCCCTGCGCTGCCTCGAGCGCAATCGTCGCCGTTCCGTCTCCGACCTCGGTTACCTCGCCGGTCACGACAACCTCAACTTCGGGCTGGCCCATCCCGCGGAACTGCGCCGAGAGGGACTTCACTTTTGTCGGGTCGTTACCGGCGGCCTCGGTCGCGGCGCGCGCAACCTGCGACATCGACCAGAGTCCGTGAAGAATCGTGCCCGGCAGACCAACTGCCGTCGCGAGTTCTTTGTCCACGTGGATCGGGTTGAAGTCGAGCGAAGCGCCCGCGTAGCGGTTGGGCAGGTACTTGTCCGGCGTAATACGGACTTCTTCAATTTTGTCGCCTGCGTTGAATCCCATCAGACACCCCTCACGATCAAAGTCCAGTCGGCCGTCACGACGGGCTCGCCGTCTTGATTGACCGACTCGGTGGTGAACACGTAAAAGCCCTTGCCGCCGTTTTCTTCGATCGACTTGACCGAAGCGGTGGTGGTGATGCGGTCGCCCGCGACGACCGGCTTGTGGAAGGTGAAGTCCTGACCACCATGAACCATCATCGCGAAGTTGAGACCAACATCGCCGTCAACGATCGCCGGGGCAACGCCCTTGGCGCTGAAAACGACGGCGAACATCGGCGGTGCGACGAGCCCGGCGTAGCCGGCAGCCTTTGCGGCGTCCTCGTCATTGGAAAGCGGGTTCTTGTCATAGGTCGCGTCCGCGAATTCGCGGATCTTCTCGGTACCGATGACATATTCGACGGGCGGATAGCTCTTGCCCACCGCGTCAGTCTTGATTGCCACTGTTGAGACTCCTCTGGGGTTTGATCCGAACGGTCGTGCGGAGCGGAGTCTAACGGGGAGTCGCGCGTCCTACTTCGAGTCGTCGCTGTCGAGCTGCAGGACCGCGAGAAAGGCCTCTTGGGGCACCTCCACGCGGCCGACCTGCTTCATGCGCTTCTTGCCTTTTTTCTGATTTTCGAGCAGCTTGCGCTTACGGCTGATGTCACCGCCGTAACACTTGGCGGTGACGTCTTTGCGTACGGCCTTGACGGTTTCGCGGGCGACGATGTTGGCACCGATCGCTGCCTGGATCGGCACGTCGAACTGTTGGCGCGGAATGCGGTCCTTCAGTCGCTTGGTCACAAGACTTCCGGCCGGATACGCCTTGTCCTTGTGCACGACCATCGAGAGCGCGTCGACCGGCTCGCCACTGAGCAGAATGTCCAGTCGCACGAGTTCGGAGGCCTGCATGCCGGTGATGTCGTAGTCGAACGACGCGTATCCCTTGCTGCGCGATTTCAGCTGGTCGAAGAAGTCGAGCACGATCTCGGCCAAAGGCAGGTCGTAGGTGATCTGCATGCGCAGTTCGGAGATGTACTGCATGTCGACGTGATTGCCGCGCCGCTCCTGGCAGAGCTCCATCACCGATCCGACGAATTCGCGTGGAGTGAGAATCGTCGCGCGGATGTACGGCTCGCGAATCTCTTCGATCAGCACGCGCTCCGGCATCTCGACGGGAGAGTTCACCTTCATCTCCTCGCCGTTCGTCAGCGTGACTTCGTATCGCACGTTCGGCGGCGTGGCGAGTAGGTCCAGGTCGTACTCGCGCTCCAGACGCTCACGCACGATGTCCATGTGCAGCAGGCCGAGGAATCCGACGCGAAAACCGAAGCCGAGAGCGCGCGACGTCTCGGGTTCGTAAACGAGGGCCGCATCGTTGAGTTTGAGTTTCTCGAGCGCGTCGCGCAGATCCTCGAAGTCATCCGTGCTGACCGGGAAAAGCCCGCAGAAGACCATCGGCTGAACCTCGCGATAGCCGGGCAGCGGCTCGCTCGCATGGTTGCTCTCGGTCGTGATCGTGTCGCCGACGCGCAGTTTGGCGACATCTTTGATGCCGGTGATGATGTAGCCGACCTCGCCGGCCTTGAGATTTTTGACCGGCGTCATCTTCGGGCCGAAGAAGCCGATGTCCTCGATCTGTGCCTTGGTCGGGGTCTGGAAGGTCTTGATCGAATCGCCTTTGTTGAACTCGCCGTCGACGACTCGCACGTAGGCGACTACGCCGCGGTACTGGTCGAATTCGCTGTCGAAGATCAGTGCGCGCGGTGGTTTGGTCCGATCAGCCTCGGGCGGCGGAATCTTCGTGACGATCGATTCGAGTAGTTCGTGCACGCCCTCGCCGGTCTTAGCGCTCATCTTCAGCACGCCATCTGCCGGTTCGCCGAGCAGCTCTTCGATTTCGCCGGCTACGCGGTCCGGCTCGGCACTCGGCAGGTCGATCTTGTTCATCGCGGGGATCAGTTCCAGTCCACCGTCGATCGCGAGATAGGTGTTGGCGAGCGTCTGTGCCTCCACCCCCTGCGCCGCGTCCACGACGAGCAACGCCCCCTCGCACGCGGCGAGGCTGCGCGAAACTTCGTAGGTGAAGTCGACGTGGCCGGGCGTGTCGATCAGGTGAAAGAGATAGGTCTCGCCGTCGTCGGCTTTGTAGAGCACGCGTACAGCTTGCGCCTTGATCGTGATCCCGCGTTCGCGTTCGAGGTCCATGCTGTCGAGCAGCTGCGCCTTCATGTCCTTCTGCGAGACGGTCTGCGTGACCTCGAGAATCCGATCGGCCAGAGTCGATTTCCCATGGTCGATGTGGGCGATGATTGAGAAGTTGCGGATGCGGTCGGCAGGGATCTCCATTGGGGGGTTGATTATGGCGGGGCGCTCTGGCTATCTTGAAGACATGCCGATGCTTGACGAACCGAACGGAAGATTTGGCAGATGGGGTCAGGCTGCCTCTGCTTTGGCGACGTTTGCGATCTTGACGTTCTTGATCGTCTTCCTCGTCCTCGATCGACTCGTCGGCGCCCCATCGTGGGGTCTTCTACTCGCCTGCGCGCCGATTGGAGTCTTTTCAATTGCATGGGGATTCACTGTCGTCGAGGATGACGAATTCGATTCAGCACTCAGCGCCGACGAGGATCCAACTTCAGACGGTTCGAAAATCAGAATGGCGACCCCAAAGGGGAGATTCGGAAGATGGGGCCAAATTGCTCGATTGCTCGGCGCCATTTTCGTTCTGATGTTTGGAGTGAGCTGGATCAGCAAACTCGTTGGAGAACCGTTCAACTCGTGGAATCCGTGGGTGCAATTGTCGGTTTTGAGCTTTGTCGTGCTGCTCGCCTTTTTGATGGAAATGACGACGCTCGGCGAGGATGACGAAGACAGCCGCACGAAGTTGCCAGACGCTGCACCGATTCGCGATTCCGCAAACGTCCGCTTCCACGAACGCGATCACAAAGCCTGACGCATACTTTTCGGCCCAACCGCATAGGAATCCGGCAAATTCTCATTGCCCTCGCCCCGAGGGCGAGGGTGGGAGTGGATTCTGGCTTTGCGCTGCGGCGCGGCGCTGTCGGCCGCGGGCGCGGTGAGTTCACGCGCGGTCGCAGCGGCTAAGACGCTGGCCGCAAGCGGCTCATGACCATGCGTCGCATCGTCTGCGCCTCTCCGACCTTCAGCGCCAGCACGATCACCGCGTACACGAGCGCTCCGGCGGCAAGCGCGGCGCCGACCTCCAGGATCTGGGCGAGGGTCGCTTCGCCGAGCCATTCACTCAGGCCGAACCAGACTGCGTATGCGGCCGCCGCGAAACCGGCAGCGCCGACGAGCATCTTTGCGATCGGGCGGGTCATGTCGGTCAGGACCAGCTTCCCGCCCAGCACCCGCCGCAAGAACCAGAACTGCGCCCCGGCCATCGTCACGTCCGCGGTGACGGTGCCAGCGACGATTCCGCCGATCCCGTAGCCCTTCAGCGAGTAGGCGACGATCGCGTTGACGAAGAGGTTGCTCAACGCCAGGCCGGTCACGATCCACGGTCGCTTCAACGAGAAGAACGTCCGCGTCAGCAGCAGGTTGATTCCGGAGAACGGCAGCGCAAACGCGAACCAGAACAGCCCCGTCGACACCAGCGCAGTCGATTCTGGGCCGAACTCGCCGCGCTCGAAGATCAACTGCGTTATCGGCTCGGACAAGGCGAGGAGCGCAGCGGTCGCCGGAAGCAGCATCAGCGCGATCACGCGCATTCCGCGCGCGCAGAGCTCCTGCACGCCGAGCATGTCCATCCGCCCCGCCAGCCGTGAGAGCTGCGGAAACAGCACCGTCGAGATCGCGACGCTGAAGATTCCCTGCGGCAGCATGTAAATGCGAAACGCGTTGTCGATCGCGCGCGGTACTTGATCGCTGACCAGACCGCCGATGTAGGCATTGGCGAAGAGGTTGAAGTTGATCAGCCCGAGTCCCAGCGTGACCGGCAGCATCAGCGTGAAGACCTGCAAAACGCGTTTGTCACGCCAGTTGATCTCGCGCGCGAACTTGAAGCCGACCTTCCGCAATACCGGAAGCGCCATCAGGAACTGCACAACCGTTCCGATCAAAATGCCGATCGCGTAGGCATAGATCTCGTCTTCACCGCTGAAAAACGGTTGCAGCGAGACCATCGCGATCATGATCACGATGTTCCAGACCAACGCCGAGAGCGCCGGAATCGTGAAGCGGTCGTAGGCCTGGAGAATTCCGACGACGAGACCGTTCAGGCCAAGGATCAACACGATCGGGAACAACAATTGGCTGAGGCCGGTCGTCAGGCCCTGCAGGCCGGCGTCGACGATCTCTGTCGGCGTGAGCAGCGGCACGATCACGCCAGCCAACAAGATGAACGCCACGGTCAACGCGCCGAGCACCGCGAACATCACCATGAACAGCGTCGACGCCAACTTGAACGCCTCGGCCTTTTTGTTCTTGTCGAGCAGTTCCGAGAAAACCGGAATGAACGCACCGCTCAGCGCCGAATCGGCAAACAGCGAACGGACGGTGTTGGGTATCAGGAAGGCGAGCGTGAATGCCGAGGCCGCGCCCGAGGTGCCGTAATAGGCAGCCGCAAGCACCTCGCGGGCGAGGCCAGCGACGCGCGACAGACCGGTGAGAGCGCCGAAGATTGCGGTGTTGCGCGCCGTCGACGATTTCGTGGGCAGCGGCTCTGGCGCGAGATCTTCTCCCCCGTCGGCCAACGTTTCGCGCATCGCCGCATCCGCCAACGGGTATTGGTGCTCCGCGATCTCCGCCTCAACCCGATCGGCCGGGATCGGCGTTGGCTGGGAATTGGCTTGCTTGTCTTTGTCGTGGTCGATGCGGCGTCCTCTACACTCTTGCCTCTTTGGAAGGACTTGTCCGGCCCCTCTAAGTGAGTGCATTCGCCGCGCAAGCCTATTTACATGGCCGATGTCGCACAAACGACATCCAACAACCACAGGGCCAGAAAACACAGAACCAAATGGCAAACATCAAGTCACAGAAAAAGCGCATCCTGCGCTCTGAGCGTGAGCGCGACGAGAACCGCCGCTACACGTCAGCGATCAAGACCTACTTTCGTCGCCTCGAAACCGCCGTCGAGAACGGTGACGCCGCCGCAGCCGAGGCCGAGCACAAAGAGCTCACGTCGAAGATCGACAAGGCCATAAAGCGTGGCGCGCTGCACAAGAACACCGGGGCGCGCAAAAAGGCCCGTGCGGCTCGCACGCGCAACAAGCTGTCTGTCTGACGCTTCCTTCTTTAGCGCGTAATCGCAACGACAGAACGCAGCAGTTCTGTCTCTGAGTCGAGCGACGTACCGCCCTTGACGGCGTCGTCGAGGCGTGCCAATTCGATCAGTGCGTCGCGCAGCGCTGACCCGCCGCGCAACTGTGCCTGCTTGGTCAATTTGCCAGCGAGCCACGGCTGAATCCCCAGCCGCTCGCCCACCTCGTTGCTGCGGCCGGATTCGACCAGCGCCGCAACTGACTGCGCTTGGCCGAACGAGCGCGAAAGCATCGCGACAATTCCCGGTGGCGACTCACCGCCCGCGAGCAGTTGCTCGGCTTTGCGCACCGCCAACTCGGCATTTCCTTCAAGCGCGGCGTCGGTGAGATCGAAGACCTCGGTCGTCGCAACTCCGCGCACCTCGTCGCCGACCTGCTCGGCCGTGATCGTTCCGCTCGGTCCGGCGGAGGTCGCGAGCTTCTCGAGCTCACTGAGCAGCCGACGCTTGGGGCTCCAGTTCTGCGTCGACGACACTCGTTTCTGCGGTTTGCCGACGATCTCGACGAGTAACGCCGCGGCCTGCTGCTCGATCGTGACGCCCAACTGCTCCGACTGTTGGACGATCCACTTCGGCAGCTGGGCGTCAGACGGTGGCTTGAACTCGCGCTGCTCGCCGTCAACCGATGCGATCGCGTCGACAATCGCCTTCAGCGGCTTCTTGCGGCAGATCAGCACTGCGACCGCATCCAGTGCATCATCGGCCAGGGCTGAGATTGCATCGGCGGCGGGACCGACATCGGCCGCTCGCCATCGTTCGGCACCATCGGCCAACACGATTCGGGTGCCGGGCAGCAAACTCGGCGAAGTGAGCGCAACGGAAAAGTTCTGCGGTGTGCACGCGTCGCCCGACAGCGATTCGATCGAGGCCCCATCCTGCGCGGCCCGTGTAACCAACCGCTTGCGCGTCTGGTCGATCTTCACCTCGTCATCGCCGGTGAAGAGATATGCGCGTTTGAGTTTTGCCATCGGGATCGCCGTCACGTTACCGGCCGGGACCGGCGGTGTTCACCTGTAGTTCCCGGTCGCCGCCGAAACTCACGGTGATGCTTCCGTCCCGGTCGGTTCGGTAGACCCTTACTCCGGCAGCGGAAAGCGCATTGACGGTGGGTGGAGCCGGGTGCCCGTGTCGATTGCTCCGCCCTACTCCGACCAGCGCGAGGCGTGGACGTGTGCGAGCCAGCAATCCCGGCAAACCCGGATCGGCGCTGCCGTGATGCGGCACCTTGAGCACCTCAAATGAACCGAGCGACAACGCTGCGAGTTGCGGGCTTTCGGCGTCGCCGCTCGCAAGCAGCCGAACTCCATCGACCTCGATTCTCGTGACGACCGACGATTCGTTCGGGTCGCCCGACACCGGTGGATCGGCCGGTGCCAGCACCTCCACGCCGATGTCGCCACAGCGCCAACGCATACCCGCGCGGGCCGGCGCGATTTCGGTACCGCTGGCTGCGATCGCGGCGACGATCGATCTGTGTTCCGGCGAGCTGAGTTGCCCGCCGCCGTCGAGCAGCAAGTCCACTCTGGCCGCGCCGCGTTCGTTCAGCGATGCAAACCCGTTGTAGTGGTCGTCGTGGGAATGGGTTATTACGGCGAGGTTCAGGCGTTTGACTCGGTGCCTTTCGAGCAACTGTTCGAGCCGACGCCGATCCGGCCCGCCGTCGATCAGTGCATCGCAACCTGACCGCCCTCGAATCAACATTGCGTCGCCCTGTCCGACATCGAACAACGTGATCGAGGGGCGAACCACCGCAAGGTTCGCTCGCCACGGGGCGGCGATCAGGGCGACGCAGACGACGCCAATCGCTAGCGCGCCACAGATCTTCACTGGTCGCGAAAACGTGGAGAGGACTGGCGACAACGTCGGCGGCGGCTTGAGCCACCCATTCGCGAGCGCGGCCAGCAACACAATTACGCCGAAAGCTGCGATCAGGCCGCGAGATCCGAATGAATCGACGACGACCTCCGCGCCCGGGACGCTTGCCGCAAACTCCGCGAGCTCGATCAATGTTCCGAGCACAAAAGCGTTCGGAGCGTTCAACAGACCTCCTACCGGGGCGGCCAGCTGGCCAATCGCGGCCGTCAACGATCCGAGCCAGACGATCATGCCGATCAATGGCGTCGCGAGCACGTTGACGGCCAGCGACACCAGCGAGAATCGATCGAAATGAAACGCCATCAATGGCGCGGTCGCCAGCGTCGCGCCGAGTGTGGCGGCGAGCGCCTCTGCGGCCCACGACGGCATCATCGGTGCCAGCCGGTCAAGCCGGCGCGCGACCGGCCCGGTGAAGGCCATGATCCCGAGCACGGCACAAAAACTCAGCTGCGCGCCAATGTCGGAAACGGCTCGCGGATTCCAGACGAGCACCGCAATCGATGCCAGCAGTAGCGAATAGATACGCGACGAAGGTCGCGAGGCTGCGATCGCCGCCAGACCGGCAAGACCCATCACGCCAGCGCGTACGACTGACGCTTGCGCCCCGCAGAGCGGAACGTAGATGCAGACCAAGACTGCCGGCACGATCACTCGACCGAGCCAGCCAACGCCGACCGCAGTAAGGATCGCCCGCACAAGAATCACGATCAACAGAACGTTTTGGCCGGAGACAGCCAGAACGTGTGCCAAGCCAGAGGCGCGAAAATCCTCGACCACCGGTTCCGGAATGCCGTTGTCGCCGCCGAGCACCATTCCACGCAGCAGCGCGGCCGGCTCTGCGGCAAGCCCGAAGGCGAGTGCTCGCTCGGACCGCTCGCGAATCGAATCGACGAATCCGTGGGCGCCGCCGCGGCGTTCGCCGGTAACCACGATCGTCCGAGCATCGATTCGCCGACGTATGCCCTCGCGCAGCAAATGCCGGGCGTAGCTAGCTGCCGGACCGTCGCGGGCTAGCGCATCGGCGACGGCTCTCGAACGGCCCTGCACTTCGATTCGGGAGCCGATCGAAACACCAGCCGGAGCCGGCCCCCGCGAACGCACCTCGACCAGTTGACGATTGCCATCGGGCAGGTCGACCCGCACTCGAAGCGTTGACCCGAATTCACTTTCGCGCACGTGGCGAACGAGATCGCCGCGGAGCTTCAGCAGCCGTGACGTCGGCGCGTCGGCCAATGGGTCCGCGTCGATTGCCGCAAGTCGCAGATCGCCCAGCGCGCCTCCCGCGATCATCATGCCGCACGCGGCAACGGCCACGTGGCCGGGAGCCCTGACGCTGAGGATCAGCATCGCGATCAGAAGCGAGACCAACAGCTGCCAGTAGGCCGACGCGCTGCCGATCGCCAATCCGAATGCGAGCGACGCCGCGATCACGTGGCGCGGGTACCGCGCGACGAGCGCCGCGGCGCGAATCACGGTTGAAGTTGAGCGCGCAGTGACTCCAAGCGCTTGTCGCCGATCCCCGGCACATCGCCAAGTTGATCGATCGATCGAAAGCCGCCGATCTGTGTCCGGAATTCGATGATCTTCTGCGCCAACCCGGGACCGATTCCGTCCAGCTGATCGAGTTGTTCAGCGGTGGCCGAGGAGAGACTGATCGGTCCGGTCGAGCCGCTCGCGCCGCTGGCAACTGCTGTGCGCGCCGGCACGACGACTTGCTGGCCGTCGGCGACACGAGCAGCAAGATTCACGCCGCCGCGATCTGCGCCGACCCGCCAGCCTCCGGCAGCGCGGATCGCGTCGCCAACACGATCGCCATCACGCAGACGGACGATTCCGGGCCTGCGCACGGCCCCGGCAACATGAACCACCATTGTCTGCGAGCGCGTCAAAACCCCGCTATCGGTGCTCGAGCCTGTGGCGCCCGAGGGCGCCCGCGCCGCGCCCGAGGGCGCCGCTTCCACATTTGTCGCCTCGGCAGAAACCGACTGCAGATAACGCGCGCCGATCAGA
Source organism: uncultured Solirubrobacterales bacterium (assembly GCA_937128795.1). Classification (GTDB taxonomy): domain Bacteria; phylum Actinomycetota; class Thermoleophilia; order Solirubrobacterales; family JACPNS01; genus JACPNS01. Next base: position 157,795 of record CAKZMQ010000021.1, read on the forward strand.
GCCACGGCCAGCACCGCGGCGGCATAGACGATCAACTGTGGCTTGCCGACATCGCTCACGCGCCGCAACTTACGCGTGCGTGCGTTACAGATCAAGACCGAAACGCAACGATTGTCGAACGACCGCGAAACATGTTCGTCGCAGTCCAACCAACTGGCGCGTACGAACATACGTTCCATCCTTTCCATATGGCAAGATGACTAGTTCTGATGGAACTCGTCCTGCTGACAATCCTCGTGCTCGTCGTGATCGCGCTGGCGGCCTACGTCGTGGTCCTCCAACCGCGGCAGGAAGCCGCGCGCAACAAAACGATGCTCGAAGAGTTTGCTCGCACGAGTGCCGCTCAGGAGCAGGAACTCGAGAATCGCCTCCTGAAGACGCAGACCCAACTCAGCCAGGAGCAGACTCAGTCGTTTTTGGAGATGGCGAAGGCCCACCTCAAGCAAGAGACAGAACTCGGCGCGCAGTCGCTCAAACAGCGCCAGACCGAGATCGACAAGGGCCTCGAAAGCATCCGAACCGAACTCAAGAACGTCCGCGAGTTTGTCACCAACACTGACAAGGAGCGCGTCGAAAGCATCGGGCAGGTGGCCGAAGCGGTGAAAGAGTCGCGCCACGTGACCGAGGCCCTGCGCCAAGACACCGCGAAGCTCAACGAGGCGCTCTCAGGCAGCCAGTCGCGTGGCCAGTGGGGTGAGCGAATCGCCGAAGACGTACTGCGGATCGCCGGGTTCATCGAGGGTGTCAATTACCGCAAGCAGCAGACCACCGGCGAAGGCAGCAGACCGGACTTCACCTTCCTTTTGCCCGACGACCGCACGCTGCACATGGACGTGAAGATGCCGATGGCTGCGTTCAAGCGCTACCTCGACGCTCCGAACGATGGCGAACGCGATGTCGCGGCCAAGGAATTTCTGCGCGACGCCAAGCAGCGCATTAAGGAAGTCACCACACGGGACTACATCAACCCGTCCGAAGGCACGCTCGACTACACGCTTGTCTTCATTCCGAACGAGCAGGTCTATGGATTCATCCACGAGAAGGATCCGACGATCGTCGACTACGCGCTGCAGAACCACGTGGTGATCTGTTCGCCGCTGACGTTGTTTGCCGTGCTCGCGGTCATGCGTCAGGCGCTCGAAAACTTCCGACTGGAGGCGCGAACGAAAGAGATCCAGGACGCGATCGGTCGCTTCCGCAAGCAGTGGGACATGTTCACGGCCCAGATGGGCAAGGTGGACAACCAGATCCGCGGCACCGACCGCCATTGGAGCGAGTTGATGGATAAGCGCCAGCGACTGCTCGACGACAGCATTCGAAAAGTCGACGCGCTGCGCAGCGGCGAGGACGACGGCCTCGCGCTCGCTCGCAGTGTCGACGACGAGATCCTCGAACTCGCATCGGTTGAGGCCGAGGTGCTCGCCGCAACCGGCGAACCGAACGGCTCCGCCGAGGACGACTCCGGCGACGACTCAGACGGCGACTCCGGGGCTCCGCTCTTCTAACGCCAGCACCCCGCGATCCCGCATGGTTACTGAGCATTTACCGCTCAGTAGAAACAGATACCGCAATCTGCAAACTTTCGACCGGTTTGTTGCATATCTGACGAACTGTCCTTAGACTGCAGTTTCTTGCTGTGCGGCAAGGCGACTCATCGCCCCAATCTCGTCATAGCTCGGTCACCGACCAACTAGTCCATTGGAAGCAAGCCCGTCAACCGATCGTGCGGCTCAGCGCACGGGTAGCGAATCGGATTCCAAAAATCCGTTCAGCCGATTCAGTCGAAACCGACTGGAGACGCTCGACGCTGGCCTCGAGCGAGCCGATTGGGGACTGTTCGGCCCCGAGAGCGTGGCATGGAAAATTCACTCCCACCCTGCCATCGTCGTCGGTGGTTTCCGGGCGCTGATGATCCAGTCGCTCAACCCTCTGGCGATGGCCGGAATCGCCCAGTTCTCCGATTTCATGACCGACCCGTTGAAGCGATTTCGTCGCACTGCGCAGTACGTCCACCACGTCGTGTTCTCCGACACCCAGTCTGCCCAGCAGGCCGCGTGGCGCGTGCGCAAGATTCACGACCGTGTTCATGGCATCGACCCGGTCACCGGCAAGGAGTTCCATGCAAACGACCCGGAAACATTGCTGTGGGTGCACGCTGTCGAGGCCCACTCCTTTCTCGCCGCCTACCGCGCTTTCGTCGGCGGGCTGACCGAGGCCGACCAGGATCGATACCTCGCGGAGTACGTCGCCGCCGCAGAATTGATCGGCGTGCCGCGAGCAATGGTGCCCAGCTCGCGTCAGGAATATCGGGAGTACTTCGAATCGATGCTTCCGTCACTGTGCAGCAGTAAGGCTGCCGCAGAGACGATTCAGTTTGTAGCCAAGCCAAACCTTCGCCTTGTACCGGCGAAGGAGTGGCCCTTCGCGATCAACCTCAAGTGGGCCGGTCACGCATCGGTCACGCTGATGCCTCGATCGCTGCGGCGAATGGCCGGGCTGCCCAACCCCGGCCCCCGCGAGTGGATGCTCATGCGCTGGACCGCAGCGAACGCGAAGGCGATGGACCGAGCACTGACGGTGGACACTGTCGCGACCGCGTTCGATCAAATGGCGCAGCGCAAAATGGGCACCGGGCCGATGCCGCGGTCCCAATCCCCGCGCTGAGCATCAGCGAACGCGGAATCGTCGATAGACCCTGCTCGATCTGCCCTTGGCCGAATCGACGGCGTACACCGCCATTCGATAGCGACCTCTGTTCAGAGTCTTGCGCCCGATCTTGCCGCGGAATCGGTACGTGTTCGATCCGGCCTTCGCTCGACGCTTCACGATCCGACCGGTACGGACCCACCGCACGCATTTTGCGCGGCGACGATTCTTGCGGGTCGCTTTGCGGCAGGACTTTCCGACCCGACGCCCGGCTGTGCGGCGCTGCACGAAGACGCGCGCGTTGGCGCGCTCCGAAAGCCTGAACGTGATGCGAGCCTTGCGGCTGCGACGCTTGAACTTGGACGGCTTCACCCGGAGGCGTGAAACCAGCGGAAGGGTGTCGAACTTGATCGAGGACACTGCCTGCGGTCCGCCGTTGCAGAGTGTCGTCTGGCCGGTGTGAATCAACTGCGTAGAGCAGCCGTCCGAGTCATGTGCACGGACCGTGACGTCGTAGACGCCGGCCTTGGCGTATTTATGAGTCGGCGTCGCCCCGCCGTCGGCGACCACGGTGCCATCGCCGAAATTCCACTCGAAGCGACCGAGTGACCCGAGCGGAATCGTCGTCTTTGAAGCGTCAAAGCGGGCACCTTTGCCGGGAGCGACACGCCTGGCCGCTGAAAGTGCCGCGATTGGTGCCTGCGCGGCGCGGAAGCTGATTCGCGCGGCCGTTGACATCGACCAGGGGAACAGCGGTGTCCACGAGCCCAGCGTGCCATCGGGACCGATTGTCGCGACCTTCAATCCCAACCCGGCGAAGTCGTCGTCTCCGACATACAAAAATCGGCCGTCCACGGATGTGACGGCAGTTTGCGGTTCGCTGATCGCGCCGGAAGCACCGGTGACCGTCATCGATCCGTCGTTGGCAACCGTCAAAACTTGCACCACATCGGCACTCGGGTTCGGCACGAAGAGGAACTTGCCATCAGGCGAAACCGTGAACGCAGAGTCGGTGTTGCCAGCCAAACCCTCCGCTTCGATCGGCGCGAGCGAACCGTCAGGTCCAATTGCGTACGACTGCATCGCACTCGTGTCGGCGTTCAGGCCGAACAGATATCGACCGTCCGGGCTGACCTGCAACCGATAGACACCGACCGGCCCGGTGAGCCCGAGCGAACTCACAGAACCGTCGGCGTTTATCGCATACCGCGTCACGCCTGCCGCCGAAACCGCGAACAGATATCTACCGTCTGGCGTGATCGCGACTTCGTAGTACTCCTCGCCGGCCGCCGTCGGCGAGCCAGCGATCTCGCTCATCGCGCCCGACGCCGAAAAGTCATAGATCCGCAATCCGAAACCGAGATCGCGCGTTGCGATGTACGCACGCGAACTGACTGGCGAAATCGCGATCGAAGTTCCTTCTGCGCCAGCAAGCGTCGTTTGCGCCGCTGCGATCTCACCACCAGGTGCGATCGTCACGCCCTGATAACCGCCCTGAAACAGGAACGCCGCTGCCCCGCGCGTCCCATCGGGAGTGCCGGCAAACGCGATCAAGCCCGATGCATTGGGCGGGCCCGTGAAATCAAAGGGTGAACCTGGTACGACAGTTCCGGTCCCGTTTGCCACCGAGTATGCGGCGACTACGTTGTCGTTGTAGTTTGGAGCCAGAAGCGTGCCAGCCTGGGCCAGGGGAACGGCAAAAAACATGGTGATCGCCGACGCGACCACACTCGTGAGGAACTTGATTCGATTCATTCAAGGATGCTAACGATCAGCAACCACTGAAATTCGGTCGTTCGCCTATTTGGCCACCAGGTTCACGAGCTTCCCCGGAACGACGATTTCCTTCACAAGCTCCTTGCCCTCGATATGCCCCTGCACCTTCGAGGAAGATTTGGCCAGCGCCAGGAGATCGTCCTGCGACGCGTCGGCAGCGGCCGTGATCTTGTCGCGTACCTTGCCGTTCACTTGTACGACCAGCGTGATCTCATCGGAGCGCAGATAGCGCTCGTCGGCGATTGGCCAGGGCACTTCCCATACGCGCGCCGCATCAAGCGCGTCGTACACCTCGGCGCTCAGGTGCGGGGCAAACGGAAAGAGCAGTGAGGCGGCGGTGGCGGTGGCGAATCGCAGTGCGGCGGCGCTCGGGCCGCCCTCGGAGATCAACAAATCCTTTTGCTTGTAGAGCTCGTTCACTAGCTCCATCACCGCCGCGATGGCCGTGTTGAAGGCGAAGCGTCCCTCTTCCATGTCTTCGGTCACTTTGGCGATCGCCCAGTTGGCCTTACGCAGCACAGCAAGCGCCGCTTCGCTCGGATCGGTGATCGCCGGCTCGGCCACGCCGGAGGACTCGCCGGTGACATTCGACACTTCCAGCCCCAGTCGCCAGAGGCGCGCGAGAAAACGGTGGACCCCTTCCACCCCTTCGTCCGCCCAATCGGCATCCTGATCTGGCGGGCCGATGAACAGGATGTAGCAGCGGGCGGTGTCGGCACCGTATTTCTCGACATAGCGCGACGGGCTGATCACGTTGCCCCTGCTCTTGCTCATTTTTGAGCCGTCGCGGGTGATCATCCCCTGCGTGAAAAGGTTCTTGAACGGCTCGATCGCACCGACAAGCCCGAGGTCGTGCAGGGCCTTGGTGAAGAACCGCGCATACATCAAGTGCAGAATCGCGTGCTCGACGCCGCCGATGTAGTTGTCCACCGGCATCCATTCGTTGAGCACGGCTCGGTGCCAGGGCTCGCGATCGTTCTTGGCGTCGGTGTAGCGCATGAAGTACCAGGACGAATCAACGAAGGTGTCCATCGTGTCGGTCTCGCGCTCGGCCGGGCCATGGCAGGTCGGGCAGGTGACGGTCAGCCAATCGGTCGCGGCGGCCAGCGGCGACTTGCCCTTGGGCAGGTAGTCGTCAACTTCAGGCAATTCAACAGGCAAGGCGGCCTCGGGCACCGGCACCGCGCCGCACTGCTCGCAATGCACGATCGGGATCGGGCAACCCCAGTAGCGCTGGCGGCTCACGAGCCAGTCGCGAAGCTTGTAATTGATCGTCGTCTTGCCGCGATTCGTCTCGCCGAGCCATGCAGTTATCTGCTCCTTGGCTTCGAGCGAGCTCTTTCCGTCGAACTCACCGCTGTTTAGCAACACGTCGCTTTCGGTCGACGAGACGTAGGCCGCGTCCTGTGGGACTTCGACTTCGTCGGTCGCCGGAGCGATCACCTGACGAATCTCGATGCCGTACTTGGCTGCGAATTCATAGTCGCGCTGGTCGTGCGCGGGGACGGCCATGATCGCGCCTGTGCCGTACTCCATCAACACGTAGTCGGCGACGTACATCGGGATCTCTTCACCGTTGACCGGGTTGGTGATCGTACGGCCGAGATAGACGCCGGTCTTATCTTTGTCGTCCGCGCCGCGCTCCTCTTTGGTTTTTTGCCCCGACGCGTTGACGTATTCGCGTACTGCCGCCTCCTGCCCCGTACTCTCGGCAAGCCGCATCACGTCGGGGTGCTCGGGTGCCACTACGAAGAATGTTGCTCCGAACAGCGTGTCGGGTCGCGTCGTGAACACGGGATAGTCGACGCCGATCGATTCACACCTGAAAACCACCTCAGCACCCTCGGATCGACCGATCCAGTTGCGCTGCATAGTGATCACGTTGTCCGGCCAATGCTCGAGCTGACTGAAATCCTCAAGCAGACGCTCCGCGTAGGCCGTGATCTTGAAGAACCACTGCTTTAGCTGCTTGACCTCGACCGCCGCACCGCAGCGTTCGCAGTGGCCGTCGACGACCTGCTCGTTGGCGAGCACCGTCTGATCGTTCGGGCACCAGTTGACGGCGGCTTCCTTTTGATAGGCGAGGCCAGCTTCGAACAGCTTGAGGAAGATCCACTGCGTCCAGCGGTAGTAGGTCGGCTGATGAGTCCCGAATTCTCGATCCCAGTCGATCGAAACACCCCACGTCTCGAACTGTCGACGAAACTCGGCAATCGCCTCTTCGGTCGACTCGCGCGGCGGCCGGCCGGTTTTGATCGCGAAGTTCTCCGCGGGCAGACCGAAGCTGTCGTACCCCATCGGGTGCAGCACGCGCATGCCGTTTCGGCGGCGATAGTGAGCCAGCGCGTCGCCGACGGAATAGACCTTTAGATGCCCCATGTGCGGCTCGCCGCTCGGGTACGGCAGCATCTCGAGAACATAAGAAGACGGCCGCCCGTCGGGCTTGTTGCTGACGTGCCAAGTCTGCTCCTGGCACCAAATCTCCTGCCACTTGGGCTCGATCTTCGACGGGTCGTAACGCAGGTGCTGGACCTCGCCAGGATCAATCTCACGGGTCGGGTTGTCGCTTGTGTCGGCCATGCGTGGTCTGCGAGGTTAGTTGCCGAATTCGCGGCTACCAACTATCGCCCGTGGTCGGCAGCCGGGATAAACGCTACTTTGGAGTAACAACGGGTTACCGCGTCGGGGGGCATTAGGAGTTTCGAACCGACGTATACCCGAGGACAAGCCAGAACCAACTCATGCAAGGCAGACTTCCGCGAGCGCTCAGGACCAGCGCGGCGGAACACGAGGAGTAAAAAGTGCAGTCTTTCGAACGCGAAGCGCCACCGCGGCGCTATCGAGCAATACGTAACACGCTTTTTGTGCTGCTTGCGACGCTGGTTGCAGTGATGGCGGCCACGGCAACCGCCAAGGCCGCGGATGTTCACGTCGAAACCACGGGCGCCGACAGCGGCATTTGCGGTCCGATCGGAGACCCCTGTCTGACAATTGAGCAAGCCGTCACGAACGCACTGGACAACGACACCGTGTTGATTGGCGTTGGCACCTTCCCGACCCCAGCAAACAGCGGGATCGTCGTGGCTGGCAAGAACTTGACAATCGAGGGAGCCGGCGTTGGTCAGACGTTCGTGGACGGCCAGAGCTCTTCCACGTACACCGCCGCCGGCACGTTTCGCTTCACCGGCACCGACCGCACCCAAGTGGTCCGTGACCTTTCGATCATCAATCCAGGACGCCAAGTCTCTTCGAGCACGTTTCGCTACGCGTTCTTTCTTGCCTCGACCGCGCCACCGGCGACAGGAATCAACCTGACTGTTGAAAACGTTGAGTTCACCGGCCCCGGTGCCGGCACCACGGCCATGTTCATCGAGACGGCATCGAACGCCGGAAGCCTGACGATCGACAACGTCACGAGCACGGAGGTCGAGGGCTACCACCTGCTGATCCAGCGCAATGTCGGCGCGGTGACCGTCACGGATTCGACGTTCACGAACACCGCGTCCAGCCTCTATACGGCGATCATCGACTCAAATTATTTTCTTGGCGCCGGTTGGCCGACGACCGGTCTTCATCGCTACAGCGGTAACACGATCGACGCACAGCGAGGTATTTCGATCCAAGCCGGGTTCTTCGGCTTCTATCCCGGCCGTCCGTTCACCGCCGGCGTGGAGATCGATGGCAACACCATCAACCAACTGGCAACCACCGAATCCCCGGGTAGCGCAGCCGGCCGTTCGATCGTCGAAATCGTCAACAGCGCAACAGACGTGAACGGCACGGATGGCGGCGGGCCTCCCACCGCTTTGCTGCCAAGTGTCGCCGTGACCGACAACGTGTTGACCGGCAACGGAGCCGCCAACGGCGTCACGCTGACCGGCCGCATGGACGGTCCGGTGGTGACCGGCAACAGCATCCGCAGCAACTCGATCGGTGTGCGCATGTTGAAGTCGGCGGTCGCCGGGGCAACCGCACTGAACATTCCGACCAACGTCAACCTGACACGCAACCAGATCGTCGGCAACTCCGCCACCGGCGTTTCAGCGGCCGCGGGCGAGGCGATCACCGCAGACGCGACGAACAACTGGTGGGGCTGCAATGAAGGACCCGGCCAAGCCGGGTGCGACACCGTCACCCAGCCAGCGAGCGACGTCGACGCCGATCCCTGGGCCGTAATGTCAATCGCGCCCGACGACACCGTGCTCGGCCCGGCTGCCACCACCGCAGTGAACACGGCGATCAACACGAACAGCGACGACGGCGCGATCACCGGCTTCCTGTTCGACGGCACTTCATTCGCTTTTTCGGGCAGCGGAGGATCTGTCGCACCCGGCTCCGCACCGACGACGAACTCGATCGCGTCCTTTGATTTCACGTCTTCGGGCCTGACCGGACGCAGTGCGACAGCGACCTTCGACAACGAAGCGCTGACATACAACTGGACCGACTACGACACCGATGCCCCGGTGATCACGATTGTGGCTCCGGTGAACGGCGGCACAGTCGCCACCCCGAGCGTGACGCTTACCTACACGGTTCTCGACGACCTAGATCCAAACCCGGTGTGCTCGCCACTCAGCGGATCGCTGATCGCGCTGACCGAAGGGGCGAACACGATCGTCGTGACCTGCGAGGACTCGGCCGGAAACATCGGAACCGCTTCGGTCACGATCAATCTCGACACCACCAAGCCTGTCGTCAACATCCTCACTCCGCAGGACAACACTTCGGTCGCCAACAGCGTCACCTTCTCCTCACTGACCTACGAGGTCGCAGACTATGGCGACCCGGCACCGAGCTGCACTCCTGTGTACGGGGCGAACATCCCGCTCGTCGATGGCCTGAACACGATCACCGTGACGTGCGTCGACGCGGTCGGGAACGTGGGAACTGACACGGTAAAGGTCACGCGACTTCCCGTCGGCGTCGTTCCGAGTGGTCCGCCAGATCCGCTGCCGACCTGCGCGCGCGACGTGATGATCACAAACGTTCGGCTGAAGGGAAGAAAGTCATTGATCTCCGGCGTTGCCCGCCTGCGATTCGCGAACCAGCGCGTTTCGATCTACTACCTGCCCACCGGTCGTCGCGCGGTCGCCCGGCCACGTGTGGCTGCGAACGGCTCGTTCACTGCGGTTGTCAATCGTCCGCGCAGCCCGCGTGCGGGCTCCAACAGGGCTCGCTATCGCGCTGCGATCGGAGGCCAGACGAGCGCCTGGGTCAAGCTGACGCGTCGTCTGCGCACCAGCAACGTCAGCTACGACGGTTCAAAACTGCGCGTCCGTGGCCGCGTCACCCAGCCGGTCATTCGCGGACGCACCGTTCAGGTCAACCGAAGCGACGCGTGTGGCCGCTACCGCAGAGTCGGCAATGTGCGCGTGAATCGCAACGGAACCTTCAGCGGTTCAGTCACCACTCCGGCGACGACAGCTGGGAATGTCGCGCTGATCAGACTGATCGTGCGCGTTCGAACCGGCGGTCGCGGAAGAAACCGCAACCGCACCTTCACCACATACTCGATCGTTCAGCCGGTTCTTCTGGCACCGCGCTGACCGCCGTTCAGCCGGTGCCGGGGTCGCGCCACATCGTATGGATCACAGGCCCGCGCGGAAGTTCTAGCTCTTCAACGACGCGAAACCCGTGCCGTGCGTAGAGGTCGACGTTCGCCGGATTGCTCGACTCGAGATAGGCGCCGATGCCGTCTTCGTCGCAGAGTCCCAGGACCGGCGCGAGCAACTGCGATCCCCGCCCTTGCCCCTGGGCCGACGGATCCACCCCGATCGCCGCCAGATAGAAGTGCGGCTGGTCGGGGTGCAAGCGATCGATCTGCAGGACGCCGCGAACGATCAGCGGAGCACGAAATGCCAGGCGCGAAATGACGTTTGGCCTGACGATCGCCCATGCCTCGCGAGCGGTCAGATCCGCCCTTCCCGGCGGCACCCAGATCGCTGCCCCGGCGTGATCGCTGGAGCAGTGCACGAACCCATACGGTTGCTTGTAGGTCAGGCTCGCATTGAAGTAGCCACGCAAGGCCCGCGTTCTGTCTGACCTTCGCGGCGCAATCCATCGCGCAAACGGATCGTCCGCGAACGCTCGCACCATCGTATGCGTCAGCGCGGCGACGTCTGCCGCCTCCGCTTCGCGAACGACGGATCGATCAGCAGCGGTCAAAGGTCCTGTGAAGTCGGTCGCACGAGCAGCAGGTTCACGTCCACGTGATCGGGCTGGCTCAGCGCGTAGAGCACCGCGCGGGCAATGTCCTCATCAGCCAATGCGCCTGGACCGGCGCCCTTGTCGAAGAACGGCGTATCGACCATTCCCGGCGCGATCAGCGTCGTACGCACGCCCGTGCCATTGAGCTCCTGACGCAAAGACTCGGCCATCCCGTGTACCGCGAACTTTGTCGACGAATACAGCGAACCGGGCAGGGCTCGCGTTCCCGCGACGCTTCCGGTGAGTACGAAATGACCCTTGTTCTCGATCACGTCCGGCATCGTCGCGCGCACGGTCAGTGCCGGGCCGAGCACGTTCGTCAACACCATGTCACGCCAATGATCGACCGATTCTCGGGTGAATCCCCGCGCTGCGCCAAATCCCGCATTTGCGAACACCGCGTCGAGTCGGCCAAAGCGCTCTTTGGCCGTCGCGACCGCCGCCTCCAGCTGTTCGAACTCAGTTACGTCGCATTGAACCGCCACCGCATGGTCCGGTTCGAGTTCGCCGGCCAATGCCTCGAGCTTGTCGAGCGAACGCGCGGCCAATACGACGCGCCAACCTTGTGCAACTGCCTGTCTCGCGGTTTCGGCGCCGATTCCGGTCGACGCACCCGTGATAAATAGGACTCTGTTTTCATCTGGGTTCGAGTGGTGCATGTCGAACAAACTAGCCGTTGGACGTCAATCCGAAAGCAGATGGCTCCCGAGCCGGTCGAACACGAAGTCGTGCGCTGGAGCGATCATGTACCAGTAGACGCCGCTCATCAGACTGTCGTTGGTCAGCGTTGCCGTCTGCACCAGACGAGCTCCGCTGGCGCCGGGTTCAACGGTCCAAGTGAGCCTGGCCTCGCCCGGCACTCGCATTTCCGCTACCAGCGAAAGCCGACGCGGCCGCTCGCATTCGACCACGCGCCAGAAGTCGACCGCATCGCCCTGGCGAAGTTCATTACCGAATGGTCGGCCCCGTCGCAGCCCCGGTCCGCCTCCGACACGATCGATCAGGCCTCGGACTTTCCAGAGGAATCCGGCGATACTGCCGTAGCCGAATTCGCCGCCGATCCTTGAGATGCGTGAAAAGACCTCTTCGTCCGAGAGATCTGTCTCGAACGTTCTCGTCTCGGAGAATCGCTCTTTGCTCGGCATCAGGCGCAGGCGATCGCCAACCTCTCGAACACGTGCCGGGATCGAGGCGTCGGTCCAGCGCGACTCGCGCTTGGTGCGTGACTTTTCGCGCGCCAACGCGCGTCGAACGCTCGTGCGATAGTCGGCCAGCTCGAGCGGAATCCATTGACGAACGCGTTTGTCACGACAGATCACGTCGTTGCGCAGACCATCAATAAGTGGGCGCGCGATGCTCATGTCCACGCTGGTCACAAGATGCAGCCAGTAGGAGCTGAGTCTCGGGGTCAAAACAGGCACGGTCAGAATTCGCACACGCTTGCCCTGCTCCTCGGCGCATCGTCGCATCATTTCGGCATAGGTCAAAACGTCCCCGCCGCCGATCTCGAGCGTCTCGCCCACCGTGCGTGGCTCATCGAGCACGCCGATCAAATACGAAACGACGTCGCGAATACCGATCGGCTCACAGCGGCTACTCACCCAGCGCGGCGTGACCATCACTGGAAGTTTGCGCGAGAGGTCGCGGATGATCTCGAAACTCGCACTGCCGGACCCGACGATGATCGCCGCGCGAAGTTCGGTGACCGGCACGCTCGTTGTGCGCAACGCGTCGCCGGACTCGTGTCGACTCTTGAGGTGTTCGGAAAGCTCGTCGTCCTGCGATCCCAGCCCGCTTAGGTAAACGATTCTCCGTACTCCGGCCCGCTCGCACGCAGCGGCAAAGTTCTCCGCGCCGCGAATGTCTGTATCTCCGAAATCGCCGCCGACGCCAAGTGAGTGGACGAGGTAGTAGGCGACTTCGACGCCAGCGAGCGACTCGTCGAGTGAATCGCTTTTCTGAACGTCGCCCTGAAACGTCCTCAGGCGACCGCCGGACGCAGCCTCGACGCTTGCCAACTTTTGTGGCGTACGTGCGATCGCGCGGATTCGGTAGCCGCCGTCGTCGAGTAGACGGTCCAGCAGACGGCCGCCGACGTAACCAGTGGCACCAGCGATCGCGACGGTACGCAATTCAGGCACCGCTGCGGGCCTGTTCGCCCAGTCGCGCCTGCTCGCCGAGCCACTCATGCATTGCGTCGCGGGCCTCGTCGCCCATTTTCTTGAACACCGGCGCGAAGAACGGACCGATCACCTTGAATCCACCTTTCATCGTCACATCGGCTCGATAGGTGATTGCGGATCCGGACGCTGTCGGCGCGACCGTGATCGTGTCAATCGAAACCGATCCAGAGTTCTCACCGCGCAGCACAACCCGGCGTGGAGCGTCGAACTCGACGATCTCATACTCGATGGCGTTCTCGCGTCCGAAAATTTTCATCTGTAGCTCGAAGCGAGCACCCTCGCCCACGGGGCCGTCGTTGAGCAGCTTGGATTCGAGCGTCGCTGGATCCCAATGCTTTGCATTGGCGAAATCCGCCATCAGCGCGAACGCGCGATCTGCGGGTAGGTCGGATTGGACGGTTGCTTCGTAGTTGGCCATGCCTATGACTACGGATTCAATCAGCGATCGGATGCCACGGTGGCGACGGTGGTCAAGCCGACACGCGAACGTGACGCGTGAACCCACCGTCGGGTCCGGCAGCTGCATCGATCTCATCGGCCACACAGACCTGGTTGCGCCCGCCGTTCTTGGCCCGATAGAGCGCCGCGTCTGCCTGTGCGAAAACGGTGTCGTAATCAAAGATCTCACCGAAGCTGGATGCGCTGACCCCGAGGCTCATCGTTACGCCTTGACCGCCTCTTAGACCGCGTCCCAGCACCTTGTGTAGTTCAAGCGCGAATTCGGTCGCCTCTGACAGGTCTGCGCCCGGCAGCAACACGAGAAACTCCTCACCACCGATCCGGTAGGCAAGGTCAAAGGCACGAAGCTCCTTGCGCAGGACGTAGGCGATGTCCTTGAGCACGGCGTCGCCGACGGCGTGACCATGCGTGTCGTTGACTTCTTTGAAGTGGTCGATGTCGGCGACAATCACGCCGACGGGCTCGGCCACGTAGTGCGAGCGCTCGGCAAGCTCGAGCGTGCGGTTGCGCAATGCCGATCGATTCAGCAATCCGGTGAGTTGGTCGATCACTGCCTCTGTGCGGTGTTCGAGATCGGAGCGCATCAACGCGGTCGAGAGGATTGCAATCGCCAACACCATCGCGATTGACGACAGAACATAGGTGGGATTGTCCACGACCGCGGCGGCGTTCACACCAAACGCGACCAGCAACATCATCAGAACCGTCATTGCGACCCCCGCGACCACGCCACGAACCGAAAACCGGGCGGCGAGCGTGATGATCGGAATCGCGAACCAGCCGAATGCCGGAGACTCCGGACCGCCGGTGAGCGCAACGCTGGACGCGATCATCAACTCGGCCCCGGCCCAACCGGCGAACAGGTAGTACTCGGGGCGCGCAGAACCTTCGGTGCGCGCACCGGCGACCTTGAAGAAGACACCGGCAACCACGAGCGCGATCAGCGGCCACCAGCCGACCCACGGCCCGGAAACGATCAGCGCAACTCCAAGCACACCAAGGGCGACCAGCCGCAGGGGCTGGATCCGCATGTCCATGTCGAGCATGCGCTCACGGTCCATCCCGTCCTTGATCAACCAGGAGTCTGCCATCAACCCTTGGCATCGGCTTTTCGGCACCAAACGTTGAACGAGGCACGCGAGTAAACACAAGCGCAATCCCGCATCTAGACTGGGTTCCCGGACGTTTCCAAGTGACTACCCGGTTACTTGGCGATCTGGTTACGCAGACCCGTGAATTTCGGAAATTTTCGGCGTCAAGACCAAATCACAACTGCGCGATCCAATATCAGCCAGCGCGCTTTCAGCGACGAGCTTGGAGTGTTGACCGCCAGCGCGCGCCACGATCGCGGTTGTAGGCTGTCGAGATCTGAGTCAAATGAGTCAAAGCGAAGGAGGTGGGGAGTGGAAAAGGTGGTGCTTCATCGCTGCCCGATAAAGGTTCTCAAAGGCGAATGGCACGGTTGCCATGCAGTGCAGAAGGCCCTCGAGGAGCAGGGGATCGAGTACGAACTGCGCACGGTCAGTTTGAGTCGAAAAAAACGCACCGATGTTCTGCGAGTCAGCGAACAGGCACTCGTTCCGGTCATCGAGTTTGCCGACGGAAGCAGCTACCGCAGTGACGGCAAAGCAATGGCTGCCGAAATACGCGCGGGACACTTGTTCGAACATCGCGGAGACATTCCGGAAAGCTGAGGCAAACCTGCGTGGAACGCGTCGCCGCGACGGCGGCGACAATCCAACCCACTCCCGTCGAAGCAAACTCGGCACTTCGTGGCTTAGCCGCGTAGTGCAGAGGCAAACCTGCGTGGAACGCGTCGCCGCGAAGGCGGCGACAATCCAACCCGCGCCCGTCGAAGCAAACTCAGGACGGTGTGGCTTTGCCACATCGTTCTGAGGCAAACCTGCGTGGAACGCGTCGCCGCGACGGCGGCGACAATCCAACCAGTGGAGCTAGCCGGGCTCGAACCGGCGACCTCCTGCATGCCATGCAGGCGCTCTCCCAACTGAGCTATAGCCCCGTGCGGGTGGTGATCTTAGCGAGGGAGTGGCGCCCGGGCTACTAGGTCGGAATCGCGTAGAAAGCGACGACCGAGTACTGCAGCGCAATCGCGATCACGACGAGCAGGTGAAACACCTCGTGATAGCCGAAGACGTTGGGAATTGGGTTCGGTTTCTGCATCGCGTAGATAACGGCTCCGGCCGTGTAGGCGACGCCGCCGGCAAGCAGTAGCGCCGTCCCCACTGGACCGACACCCTCAATGATCCCGGGAAGCGCGACGACTGATATCCAGCCGAGGGCAAGACAGATTCCCGCCATGATCCACTTCGAGCCATCGGCGAGCGCCAGCTCGGCGGCACTCCCTGCGAGAGCCGCGATCCAGACGACGACCAGCAACACATTTGCGAGCGTCCCGCTCAGAACGAGCAACGCGAACGGCGTGTAGGTGCCGGCAATCAGCATGAAGATCATTGAGTGATCTAGTCGGCGCAGCCATTTCCGCGTCTTCTCGCGCCAGTCGCCCCGGTGATAGAGCGCGCTTACGCCGAGCAACGCGGACACGCTGACCGCGAAAATGATTGCGGCAATCAGTGCGCGCGATGAGTGCGTGGCCGTTGCAACAAGTACCACGCCGACAAATAATGAGACGTAGAACGCTTTTTCGTGCAACACGCCTCGGAGTCGCGGTTTGATCTTCTGTTGCAGTGCCTGATCCATTTTCGCCCAATCGCACAACGGTTGGACTTGAAGACCCCTGGCGCAACGATTCGTTACGTCAACGGTTTCCAACCGTTCATTTACACGTTAGTCGTCTGCCGTGGGCTTTCTCCGGCTCACCTTCACTTCCGACCGAACGGCCTTCTGCTTGCGGCGGCGTCGCTGTGCCGCCTGCGAAGGCTTCGTCGCCACGCGTCGCCGCTGAACGACCAGTCCCTCGGCTATCCGCTCGCCAAGTCGTTCGAGTGCCAGATCGCGATTTCGCAGCTGCGATCGCTCGTCCTGAGCGACTGCGCGCACGACCGGGCCCAGCTTGCCCAGCAGGCGTACCCGTTGACCCGGACCGATCGAATCGGAATCCTCGATCGACCAGACCGCTTCGACGCGCGACTCGGTCTTGTTCGCATGCTGGCCACCCGGACCGGACGACCGCGATGTCGTCAACTCGATTTCCGCGAGCGGGATCTGAACGTTGCGATTCACTACGAGGTGGGTTGCTGTGAGCTTGGGCATCAGCTAAATGATTGCGTGTGGGTACGACGCGGTGGTGGCGGCAACGAGTGTTAGAGCCAAGAGACGATCCCAGTGAGATTTCGCTCGCTGCGAACCAAATCCTCAAGTGTGTCGACGATCGTCACAACTCCAACCTTTGAGTTGCTGAATCGTCGTGCGTTGACTATCACGATGCCGTTGTGACCCTCGCCGTTGGTCCGCCGCTGACCATCAAGAAGTATGAAATCTCGATAATTGAACGTTACGGTGACTCGGCCTTCGCGAGCGGCAACGACGAGTACTTCGTCGTCGCTGTTGGACCGCAGACCGCTATGTTCGGCGATCGCGACCGCGTCGACATCACGCGCTCGAAGCATCTCGGCGGGAAGCGCCGGAAACATCTCGTCGAGCAACAGCGAATGGTTCAAGAGATGGCGACCAAAGACTCTCGCCACGCAGCTTCGGCGGCGTCGGCCTCAGCGCGATTTCGTTCGATGCGTTCATCGATCTCGGATCTGAAGTTCGCGTAGTACCCGACAGCGGTTCGCACGACGACTGGCGATACATCGAGGTAGCTGGCAGCGTCATCGATCGCCTGCTCGCCTTTGGTTGGCTGATCTTTGACCGTGGCGATCATTTCCCAGACGTCCATTCCGCCAGCGATGGCCGCCCTGCGGCCGTCGGGGCCGTCGCGAAAGACGATTCCCGGATGAGCATCCATGCGAAGTCCTTCTTCGATGTATTGCTCGGCCAGTCTTGATCGCGAGACAGCAACTTCGTCGCTTCGCGCTGTCAATCGATCAACGAGACCTTGCGCAAACCTCGCCGTGAACGGTTTTGATGACATGTGCACATTGTATTACAACGTGTACGTTTATATGCGGCCGCAGATTTAGGCAGCGTCATCGGCCGCCGCGTCGGGCGGCGTTAGTTCGAGCTCGAGCGCAGGCGCGTCGCTCCAGAGCTGTTCGAGGCGGTAGTAGTCGCGTACCTCGGGGATCATCACGTGGGCGATCACGTCGCCGTAGTCGAGCAGGATCCAGCGCCGCTCGCGCTCGCCCTCCGTGTGTACGGGAAGCATTTCGGGGTCGGCCTTCATCCCCTCGCGGATTGCGTCGTGCAGCGCCTTGGTCTGGCGGTCGGTACGGCCGGTGCAGAAGACGAAATAGTCGGCGAAGTTCGCAAGCTCGCGGACGTCCAGCGCGACGACGTCGAGCGCCTTCTTGTCGTCCATCAGTTCAGCGATGCGCCGGGCGATCTGCTCGCCGGTGATCTCAGTTTGTTCGGTTGCGGACTGCGTCATGCGTAAAGTTTTTTCTCCTCGATCAGTTCTGCGATGCCCGCCGGAACGAGATGGGCCACGGTGTTTCCGCCATAGATGCGCTCACGAATCAGCGATGAGGAAATATCCACCCGTGGCATCTCGATCGATCGCGGCTGCTTGCCGCCCGTCGCTCGAATCACTTCGGACATCGCTTGGTCGCGGTCGTGGTCAACGCGCGCGGCCACCGCCACTTCGGCGAGTTGACCGATTCGATCCGGTTCACGCCAGTTACCGAAGGCCATGGCCTGGTCGGCACCGACAATCAACGTGAACTCGTTGTCTGAATCTTTCTTGACCAACTCGTCAAGCGTATCCACCGTGTACGACGTGCCTCCCCGGTCGAGTTCGACGCCGCAGACGCCAAGCCCCGGCTGGCCGATCACTGCCAGCCGACACATCGATAGACGCAGCTCGCCAGGCGGGTGATCGGAAGGATCGAGCGTGCGGTGCGGCGGGTCGGCGACCGGCAACAGCCAGACCTCGTCGAGTTCGAGTTGGATTCGCGCTTCCTGAGCGCAGATCACGTGACCGTGGTGCGGCGGGCTGAACGTGCCGCCGAGCAATCCGATGCGCATGAAGTCTTTGTACCCGTAATCCCTTGTGACAGTCGCGTCGCTCGAGATATCGACGGCTAGCCGCGGATCTGACCGTCGCCTTCGACGACGTACTTGTACGAGCAAAGTTCGCGCAGAGCGATCGGGCCGCGGGCGTGCAACTTCTGCGTGGAATTGCCGATCTCGGCACCGAAGCCGAATTCCCCGCCATCGGTGAATCGCGTCGACGCGTTCACGTACACGCAGGCGGCGTCGATCTGGGTCGTAAATTTGTGCGCCGACGCGTTCGAATCCGTGATGATCGCCTCCGAGTGCCCGGTGCCATGCGTGTTGATGTGCGCGATCGCGTCTTCGACCGATTCCACGACCTTGACGGCCAGTACGAGGTCTAGAAACTCGGTGTCCCAGTCGCTTTCGGTTGCCTCGGCCACCTCACCGACTTCAACGCCCGCGAGTGCTCGGGCGTGCGCGTCGGCGCGGATCTCGACGCCGTCGTCTGCAAGCGCCTTGAGCGCGCGCGGTATGAATTCCGCCGCTACATCCTTGTGAACGAGCAAAGTTTCTGCAGCGTTGCAGACTCCCGGGCGCTGAACTTTTGCGTTGACGATGATCTGCTCGGCCCAGTCGAGGTTCGCCGTCGCGTCCACGTAGACGTGACAGTTGCCGGCCGCGGCATAAATCACTGGAACCGTGGCCACTGCCTTCAGCGCCTTTTTCAGGCCCTCGCCGCCGCGCGGAATGATCAGGTCGACAACTCCCTCCTGCGTTCCAAGATCTCGAAGCTCGTCGCGATCGCCGCCCGCGACGATCGAAATCACAGCTTCTGGAACTCCAACGGACGCGATCGCGTCGCGGGCAACCTGGGCCAGCACGGCGTTCGAGTGCGCCGCCGTTGAGGACCCTCTGAGCACGATCGCGTTGCCGCTCTTGAGACACAATGCGGCAGAGTCGATCGTGACGTTTGGGCGGGCTTCATAAACGACCGCGATCACACCAAGCGGAACTGCGAACTTGCGCACGTCCAGGCCGTTGTAGAGCTTGAACTCGCGGATCAGCCGACCGACCGGATCTTCCAGCGTTGCGATCCGTCTCACGTCGTCGGCGATCGACGCGAGGCGCTCATGGTCGAGTTTGAGGCGATCCATCAGCGCAGCATCGAGGTTGCTTTCGCGACCGGCCTCCAGGTCTTTGGCGTTCGCCTCGACGATCAGGTCAGCGTTTGCGTCGATCGCGTCGGCGATCGCGTTGAGTGCGTCGTCCTTGACAGAGCTTTCGAGCAGGGCCAACTCATGCGAGGCGGCGCGGGCCTCGAGGCAGATGTCGCTCACAGATTTCTCGACGGTTGCCATCAAGGCTTGACTTTAGTCCGGTTCGTCCGGATCGGTCTTGATCGCGCGGTGTGAATGCCCGCGGGCGTCGCGTTCAGACCCCTCGATCGCAGGAAATCGGCATCCACGCATAAAGAGCAAGGCTTGCCGGATTCGCTGAGGCTGCATTCTGTTCGGGCGAAACGGTCGATGGCTCGGGATCGATGCGCCCAAAAACCCATCGAACCGTAGGCTTGTTCTCACGGCTGAACGTGGCCAACTCGAAGTAGCTCCATTTCGACACGCGCTTGCCACGTCGCTTGAGCAGCATCCTGCGCAGCGTGTAATTCGGGTCGCAGTAGGTCATCTCGTCGGTCAGCGTGAATCGATCAACACCGGCCCGCGCGATACCCCGGACCATTCCGCCGCCGGAAACCCCGGTCGTATTGATCATCGCGTAGACAGCTTTGTTGAACTGCGGTTTCGCGTTGTAGGCGTTGTAGGGCATGTTGTTGTGGATCTTCGTCTCACCCGGAAGCAGATCCATCGGCGACGCGCTCTCACCGAAGTACTGACCGACGATGTATTGACGCCGCGGTCCATACCCGCTCTTGAAGCTGTAAGCGCCCAGCAGCATCTGCGGCAACATCGGGCCCAAGGTGGTGCTGCCGCAACCAAAATCGTGGCGTTTGGCGACGCGGTTGGCCCAGCCCGGCAGGGCACGGCGATCGATGAACGCTCTGAAGCGGAGTTTTCTGGTCTGATTCGGGCGATTCTTGCGTTTGCGCGTTCCGAGTGACGGATTGAAAGCGATCATCACGTACTGCGGATCTCGCACCCACTGATAACTGGTCACCACCTGTCCATTGACGACCGAATACACCGGAACCGCCGCCAACTTGCACGCTTGACCCTGCACCTCGAAGGCGCGTGAGGCATCCCGTCCGGCCCACTTCTTGCCGACGTACCAACCCCAACGATTCGGCAGCCGCGAGATCGGCGACTTGCGCTTCCATTCGAGCGTCGTGACCGGGCGATCGAAAGTGTCCTTGAGCACGTAGCTGCGTTGCCCGTCGATCGGCTTGAGGCGCTCGAAGTAGCGACCGGCCTTGCGCGAGGTGCGGTCTTCGGTTCCACGCAGGCCGACGCGGCACGAGGGAAGGTTTGGAGCCGGGTAATGCGTACGACGCACGGCGCTCTGTTTGATCTTCTTCCAGATCACGGGCCCTTGGCCGCGCGGCGTGTATCCCCTAAAGGGAAAGCGGTACGCCTTGGAAGAAAGCCAGGCATCGCCTTTGGGGAAAGACGAGAGCGTCTTGTCGGCCGGGACCGGTGCGCAGGCCGTGTTTGATGGCCTCGCGGTTCGCTTCTTTTTCTTTGCAGCATCCGCCGTCGTGGCGGCCAACAGCAGCACGCTTGCCGCAGCCACGAGGACGACGAAGGTCACGGAAGTCCGTTGGTTTGCGACCTTCATCACTTCTCTCAGTTCGTTGGGTCAGTATTCATTGAACACCTTCGACCCGCACTATGTTGCGCCTGCTTGGTTCTTGGGGCGCCTTGCGAAGGCTCAGTCTCGCAACACGCGCATGAAGTGCTTACTCGTGAATTTGAAGCCTTCGCGCTCGTAGAAACGGTGAGCATCTTCGCGGTGAATCGCCGAGTCAAGTCGAATCGCACTGGCCCCGATACTGATCGCGAGCTCCTCGAGATACTTGACCAATACGCGGCCGTATCCCTTCGAACGCCAGGCATCAGCGGTGACGAGATCGTCTATGTAGAGGGAATCACCGCAATAGAGGTTTTCGTACCAACGAAATCCCGCGGCGCCGCGGATGTCGCCGTCGACCTGCAGCGTGACGATTCGATAGTTGTTGCCCTCGTAGATCGAGAGATAGCGCTGTTTGAACGATTCGAAGTCGAGTTGGTCACGGAGTTGACTGATGATCGGCCAGACCGCTTCGACCTCGGCGTCGGTCGTGCCAAGTTCGATGATCTCGTAGTCGTCGCTCATATTCTCTCCATGCCTCGCTGTTTCGACCGTGTGCACGCGCCGCTAATCGGTCATCACCAGGTTGTCCCGATGGACCGCCTCATCCGTCGCGTGCGGCATCAGCTCCTGTACGGCGTCGGACTTTAGCCCCTTGATTCGACGTAGCTCGTCGGCGCTGTAATTGACGATTCCCTTGCCGATCGGCTGCCGCTCGTCACCTACCGCGTAGATACCTACCGCGTCGCCGGACGTGAACTCGCCGCTTACTTCGGCGATGCCGACGGGCAGGAGGCTGGTTCCCTGATCTCTCAACGCACGTGCTGCACCGTCATCGACGGCGAGCGATCCTCGTGCCTCCTTGGCGTAGCGAATCCAAAGCTTGAAACTGCTCTGCGGTTGTTTGTGCGGGGTGAAGTGCGTGCCCTCCCCCTCGTCGCCCGCCGCTGCCCGGCCGACTGCGCCTTCCTTCTTGCCGCTACATACGACGACCTCGATCCCGCCGGCGGTGGCAATCTCCGCGGCCACAACCTTCGAGCGCATCCCGCCCGATCCGATTGCCGTGGCGCTGTCGCCGATCGAGAGGCCGTCCAGCTCGGCGAAATCGTTCACCCGATGTACCGGTGTGGCGGAGGAGTCAATGTTCGGGTCGGATGTGTACAACGAATCGATGTCCGTGGCAAGAACGAGTCTGCGCGCCTTCAGCAGAATCGAGACCTGCGCGGCGAGGAAATCGTTGTCACCGAAGGTGATCTCGTCGGTCGCTGTGGTGTCGTTTTCGTTGATCACCGGAACCACGTGCCAGTCGAGCAGTTTGCGCAGGGTCTGTTTGGCGTTGACGTAGCTCGCCCGCGCCGAAAAATCTGCCGCGGTAAGAAGAATCTGCGCGGTCTTGACGTCGTGACTTGCAAACAGGTGGTCGTAGTGGCGGTAGATCTGCCCCTGCCCGACCGCCGAGGAAGCCTGAAGCTCGGCCATCGCGGTCGGCCTGCCGCCGAGCCCGAGCAGCTGGATGCCACGCGAGATTGCGCCGCTGGTCACCAGCACGACGTCCGTGCCCGACTTGTGCAGCTCTGCGGCTTGGGCGACGATCGACTCGAGCACGCTGTCGCGCAGACCGCCTTGTTCGTCGGTCGCCACGTTCGATCCGACTTTGATCACCACTGGCATAACGGCTCTAAAACTACTGCTCGGCCTGACGCATCTTTGCCGCGAATCCATTCACACCGTCGCTGCCGCCGATGCGGATGCGATTGAGCTCGAACGGTTTGGCGGCGGTGGCCAGCCCTTCGACGGTCGTCGTTGCCCCGGTGTATCCGGCCTTGTCGACCGCGGTCACCACTCTGTCGTTGAGGCGACCGGCGGGATAACAGAAAAAGTCGACCGGTACGTCGTACTTGGTGGCGATCCGATCGCGCGAATCCTCGACTTCGATTCTCAACTGCGCCGGGCCGATCTTCGTCAAATCGGGATGGTTGATGGTGTGCGATCCAATTTCCCAGCCCGAGGCGATCAAGTTCTTCACCATCTTCGAGGTGAAGCCTGTCTCAGTTGAGCCCACGTTCTTGATCTCCAGGAACAACGTGCCCGGCCAGCCCATTTTTGCGAGAATCGGTCGGGCAACCTTGTCGTGGCTCGGATATCCGTCGTCGAACGTCAACACGACCGGCTTGTCGGGCAGCTTGAAGCCCTCGTCCCAGTACTTGAACAGCTGCGCCAACGTGACGCCGGTGTAGCCGTTTTCCTCCAGCCACTCCATCTGGCCTTCGAAGTCTGACTTCGATACCCAGAGGTCTGGATACGGCGTGCCCGCAGGCGCGGTCTTGGTCACGTGATACATCAGGATCGGCACCGGGTCGTCGTGCGCGCCGCTGACCTTCTCGGTCGATTGCGGCGTGACCGAGACGGATTCGGCGGAGCTTGATCCGTTCTTGGCCGGCTTTGATTGAAGGGAGTTCGTGGACTTGTCAGCGGCGGTCGCGTTTACGCCGCCGGTCTTGTCTGTGCCACCCAGGACGAGCACCGCAACTGCCAGCACGACTATTCCGATCATCGCGATAGGCAGAAACCGTCTGAGTTCGCGGGCCGTCAACGGTCAGACTTCCAGCTCAAAGCGCGCGCCGCCGATTTCGATTTCGTCGCCCGACTCGAAGCCCTTGCGTTCGAGTTCGCGGATCACGCCGATCTGGCGCATGCGCTGCTCGACGTGCCGCAGCGCCTCGTCGTTGCCGACGTCGAAGCGGGCGAGCAGTAGTTCGATTCCCTTGCCGCGCACCGCGAATACGCGCGGCTGGATTTGCTCAACCCGGAAGCCGTCCTTGTCGCTCGGTCGGTAGGTGATGTGTTCGGGCCGTTCAGCCAGCGGTGCGGCGAGCTCCCCGGTCGCCGGATTCCAATGCGGAGCTTCGGTACCGGTCGGCGTGTGCTCGAAGATCGCGTCGCGTAGGTCGTCGAGCCCTTCGCGGGTCGCCGAAGACGTGAGGATGACGTCGAGTGCAGAGTCGCCCATGCGCGCGCGCCAAGTCTTGACGGCCTCGGCACCCTGTTCTGGCGGCACGAGGTCGGACTTGCTGAGAGCGAGGATGCGCGGCAGCTTCGCCAGTCGACCGTCGTGTTCTGCGAGCTCCTGTTCGACGGTCGCGTGATTCTCGACCGGGTCGGAGCCGTCGAGCGGGGCCAGGTCGAGAACGTGTACGAGCA
Organism: uncultured Solirubrobacterales bacterium; assembly: GCA_937128795.1. Taxonomy (GTDB): domain Bacteria; phylum Actinomycetota; class Thermoleophilia; order Solirubrobacterales; family JACPNS01; genus JACPNS01. The sequence goes on from CAKZMQ010000021.1 coordinate 182,151, forward strand.
GTTTGCATCGTTCGACGTGCGCGAGAAACTCATGGCCGAGGCCGGCGCCTTCGTGCGCCCCCTCGATCAGACCGGGGATGTCGACCAGTACGAGTTGGCGGTCGTCCGCATCGAGCGTGCCGAGCACCGGTTGGATCGTGGTGAAGGGATAGTCGGCGATCTTCGGCGCGGCGGCGGTCATTCGATCGAGCAGCGAGGACTTGCCGGCGTTGGGTAATCCGACCAGCCCGGCATCGGCCAGCAGACGCAGATGCAGATCGATCTCCGCGTCTTCACCGGGCAGGCCGTTCTCGGCGAAGCGCGGTGCCTGCTGAGTGCTGGTGGTGAACTGCTTGTTGCCGCGACCGCCTGTGCCGCCGCGCGCGACGACCACACTCTGGCCCGGTTCGTTCAGCTCGGTTTCGATCGCGGCGTCGTCGCGCCTCACCTTTGTGCCGGTCGGCACGCGGATTTCGAGCGGCTCACCGGTCGCGCCGTGGCGACGGTTGCCTTCGCCGTGGTGGCCGTTCTCGGCCCGAAATTCCGCGCGGCCGCGGTACTGCGAAAGATCCCTCAGCGACGGGTCGCAAATCACGACCACGTTGCCGCCGTGGCCGCCATCACCGCCATCCGGTCCACCCTTGGGCACGTGAGCCTCCCGCCTGAACGAGACGCTGCCATTCCCGCCCCGCCCCGCGGCGACGCGAATCTTTACATGGTCGAAGAACACCGGCTGATGGTATGTGGCGCAGCCAATGGCACGTCAACGACTGACTATGAAGCGAGTCGGCTACGCCCTGCGGATCGTCGCGGTCTTGGAGAATCCGCCGAAGAGCGTGTTACCCCGGAAGACAGTGCGCGTGGTCAGCCGCTTGCGCTTGTATCCCTTCGGGATCGAGAACGTCGCGGTGTACACGCATGTACGCCGTGAAGCCTTCAGCTTGGGCTTTTTGGTGAACGTCTTCGCCTTCTTGCCCTTCAGTCGCCCCTTGATCGAGAACCGCACCCGTCCCTTGCATGCGACTTTGGGGTCGAACCCTCTTGGTACGGCGAACGAGCCCCGCAGCTTCAGGCGGTACTTCGAGCCCTTGACCTTGCCGCTGAGCTTCTTCGCGCGGACGCGCGCGGGCGTGGTCGGATCGTCGATGTCGTCAAGGCTGGTGGCGACGATGAAGGGAGTGGACGAAACCGCAGTGTTGCCGGCATTGTCCGTTGCCATGACTCCGAGGGTGTACGCACCGTCAAGCAGCGTGCGACTCGTGAACGCAGCGTCGCAAGGAACGAACGCTTCAACGTTGTAGCGACACTGAATCGGCTGAACAACACCCGTGCCGGGCGCCGGGTCGATCGCGGAAAAGTTCAGTTCTGGGGCCGACGAATCCATCGTCATCCCGGGTGTTGGCGAGACGACGGTGATGATTGGGGCGACCGTGTCGATTTGGATCGACTTTGCGGCATATCCCGGGGTTCCAGCCTTGTCTGTGGCGCGAACGTAGAACGCTATTGGGCCGTCGGCGATCGGCGTGGCCGGCGTGAAGGACGTTGGCGTGGTGCAGGGGCCATACGTGGATACGTCGGCGGGGGGAGTTGTCGGCGCGGCGAGCGCGCATTCAACCGTGTCCAAGTTTTCGTCATCTACATTGAAACTGAACGTTGGCGTGTTGTCGTTGGTCGGGGTGGTCGGTGCCGCGATCGTTACGACCGGTTTGACAATGTCACGCTTGAAGGTGACGAATTCGATGACGGGCGGATCGGGCGAAAAATTCACGCTAACCGAAAACTTGTACTCGCCGTCGCCGAAATCTGGCACCGGTCCGGTTGTCCAATCTAGTGATCCGCCGTTCACGACCGAGCCGGCGCTGAACGGCGATGAATCGCATGGCTGAAACGCATAGATCACTGCAAGTTCGAATTCAAGCTGACACTCAACGTCGGGCGTGATCGTTCCAGTCGTGCTCCACTCAATCGAAGGGGCCACCTTCAAGACTGCGTCGTCTTCAGGCGAACTGAAAACGATCGTTCCAGCCGAAGCAACAGAAGTAGTCGCAAGCGAAAAGATGGCGGCTGTCAGTACAACTACGCACAACTGAAAAATCTTCCGAGTCAAGAGACCCTCCGAGTACAAGTTCCGAGATGAGAACAGTGGCTGAAATTGCCAGGGCGACGCATAACGATACGCCAAGCCTTGTTTCTGGACTAGTTGGGTCGGTTGACCGAAATCACGCGGCCGTGGCGGCCGGTGTGAAAGTCGACGGTGCCGGGGCGCTGGGCGAAGATCGTGTGGTCGCGACCAATGCCGGTGCCTTCGCCGGGCTTGAAGACGGTGCCACGCTGGCGGACGATGATCTCGCCGCCAGTCACCTGCTGGCCGGAGAAGACCTTCACGCCGAGGCGCTTGGCATTCGAATCACGACCGTTCTTGCTGGATCCAAGTCCTTTTTTATGAGCCATCTGGCTACTCCTCGCTCTTCTTGGCAGCGGGCTTCGCCGCTGCTGGCTTCTTGGCTGCTGGCTTCGCGGCAGCCGGCTTTTTGGCCGCAGGCTTGCTGGCCGCAGGCTTCTTCTCTGCCGCGGCCGACTTTTCTGCAGCGGGCTTTTTGGCCGGTGCGGATGTTCCGCCGGTGATCTTCGTCACCTCAAGGCGCGTCAATTCCTGACGGTGACCCTGCGTGCGCTTGTAGCCGCGCTTCGGCTTGAACTTGAACACGCGAATCTTCTCGCCGCGCTCGTGGCCCAGGATCGTCGCTTCGACCTTGACCTTCTCAAGGCCCTTGGCGTCGAGCACGACGTCCTTGCCACGCAGCATCAGCGGCTTGAGAGCGATCTTCGCCCCCTCTTTGTCAGCGATGCGGTCAACGAGGATGAAGTCACCCTCGCTGACGCGGTGCTGGTTGCCGCCTACTTCGACGACTGCGTAAGTTTCATTTTTGGTGGCTGTGGCCATCTGGATTCTTAGTCTTTCTAGCTGTCAGAAGCTTCTTTTTTGGGCTGGTCGCCAGCGTTTTTGGCAGCACTGCGACCTCGCCCTCCCCGACTTCCGCGACGGCGCGGGGAGCGAGTGGAGGACGATTCTAGTTGGTCGGAGTCGTCATTTGTGCTCGATTTCTCTGACGCGCCATTCTTGGAGGTCGCGGTTGCAGTCTTGGCCGACCGGCCGCCGGACTTCGACGAAGACTTGGCGGATGATTTGGCAGTCGATTTGGCAGCAGATTTGGCCGGCGACTTGGCGGTCGATTTCTTGGCCGGTTTCACAGCACCGGAGTCGGCGATCTCGGCGCGCGCGACGTTGCGGCCGACATCCGTGATCCTTACCAATGCCTTAGTTCCGACGCGGTCAATGCCCTTTTCGATCGCGATGATGTAGTGATCGAGTTTGGCGACGGCCGCGTCATCTTCATACATGTGCGGCTCGACGATCTGCACCATCACTTCATCACCGATCTGGAACGGCAATGCGCGCTCCTCGACCTTCTTCAGCGTTCCTTCGAAGGTCACGGCGAAGTGTTCGAGCGGTAGCCCGTCCGCGCCCTCGAAGAGGATCGCCTTGCCGGTCTCAAGCTCGAGATGCGCGATCGGATTGCCCATCGTGTGCAGCAGCGCGTTCGTGACGCGTGGGTTGATCTGCACCAGGTAGGCCTCCGGCTTGGGGTTCTCGGCGATGTACTCGCGCAGGTGGCGCTCGACGTGCAGCGCGACCGTCTCCTCGGAGAGAACCACACCCTCGCCCTCGCAGACAGGACAGCGCTTGGTCATGATCTCGCGTACACCGTCGGTGACGTTCTGGCGCGTCATCTCGACCAGGCCGAGCGGCGAGATCTCGACGACGTGGGTTTTTGTGCGGTCCTCGTCGAGCGACTTGCGCATCACTTTCAGCACCGCGTCGCGGTTGGACGCTCGCGCCATGTCGATGAAGTCGATCACGATGATCCCGCCGATGTCGCGCAGGCGAATCTGACGAACGGCCTCTTCGGCAGCTTCGAGGTTGGTGTGCGTGATCGTTTCTTCTAGGCCGCGTGCCTTGCCCTTGCCGGTGAACGACCCAGTGTTGACGTCGATAATCGTCAGCGCCTCGGTGTGTTCGATGATCAGATAGCCGCCGCTGGGCAGGTCGACGCGGGTAGAGAGAATCTTCGTGATCTCGTCTTCAACGCCGTATCTGTCGAACAACGAAGACTTCCCGCCTTCGTAGCGAACGACGCGATCGGCAAGCTCTGGTGCGGTGCGTGTGAGGAACGACTTGACGCGCTCGAACTGTGCCTCGTCGTCGATCAATGCCTCGTCGAGCTCGTCGGTGAAAACGTCGCGGATCACGCGGATCGAGAGGTCCGCCTCTTGGAAAATCATCGCCGGAGCCGGCGTTTCCTTCGCGCGACGCTCGAGTACGTCATTGAGCATGTTCAGGTAGATCAACTCGCGAACAAAATCCTCATGCGTCGCACCGCGAGCCGCGGTGCGGATGATCGCGCCGCCACCGAGCAGATCGAGGCCGCGACCCTCGCGCTTGAGCCGCTGACGCTCTTTTTCCTCGAGTCGCCGCGAGAAACCGACGCCCTCACCGCTCGGCACGAAAACCATGTAGCGACCGGGAATCGCGAGCTGCATCGTCAAGCGCGCGCCCTTGGTCTTCAGCGGGTCCTTGGTGACCTGGACGACGATCTCCTGGCCACTCTTGAGCAGCTCGGTGATCCTCGAACCGCGGCCGGTGCCGCGTTTGGCGACCTGCTTTCCGTCGACGACGATGTCATCGACATGCAGGAAGCCGTTTTTCTCGAAGCCAATGTCGACGAATGCGGCCTCGAGGCCCGCGACCACGTTTTCGACCTTCGCTTTGTAGATATTGCCGACGATCGAACGATCGCCGCGGCGCTCCAAGTAGAGCTCGGCGGTGCGCCAATCGGTTGTGTCCTTTGCGCTGGAAGCCGAGCGACCGCCCGTGCGCTTGCTCGGAGTGCCTGCGGCCTCCAACATTGCCACGCGCGTCTCATTGCGGTCAGCGCTGACCAAAACTTTCTTCTTCACTTTTTTTACCTCAAGTCAATTAGAGGCCGAGAGAGCCGTCACCACGCGAACGCATGGCGACAGACTGCAAAAGGCCCAAGGCGATGAACGTGGCAAGCATCGAAGCGCCGCCATAACTAAGAAACGGCAACGTCACGCCCGTAATGGGCATGATGCCAACGTTCATCCCAACATTTTCGAATATCTGGAACATCAACATCGCCACCACTCCGGTGGCGATCAAAGCGCCGAACTGATCGCGAGCCGACGCAAGAATGCGTAAGGCCCGCCACAGCAGCAGCGCATAAAGCGTCAAAACAAGAGCCGCTCCGGCAAAGCCGTACGACTCACCGATCACCGCAAAGACGAAGTCAGTGTGGTGCTCGGGGAGGAAGTTCAATTGAGTCTGGGTCGAGGCCTCCACGCCGCGCCCGACTCGTTGCCCGGCGCCGATCGCAATCTGCGCCTGGTTCTGTTGGTATCCGTGCCCGGCCGAGTCTGCCTCTGGATCGATGAAGGCGGTCAGTCGGGCCACTTGGTAATCCTGCAATATGTTCACGCCGGCGGCAGGTGCCGCCCACAGGACGCCCGTGACGATCACAACCAGAACGGCGAGAATCGCCGTCATCTGTTGCCACGGGATGCCCGCGATGAACAGAATCGCGAGCGTGATGGCGCCATAGACCAAGGCGGTTCCAAGGTCTGGCTGAAGAAACACGAGTACGAATGGCACCGAGACCAGTCCGAGAACCGGGATCACGATGCTGCCCGTTGCAGATCGGTCACGCAGACGGTCGCTGACAAATGCCGCGAGCACGACGATCATCAGCACCTTGCCGATCTCCGAGGGTTGAAAACGAAAGAAACCGATGTCGATCCAACTCTGCGATCCGCGGCTGACGGTTCCCAGGATCAGCACCGCGAAGTTCGAAAGCACGAGGAACGCGTATAGCTCGTTGCGATATTCGCGAAGTCGCGTGTAGTCGATCCTTGAGAAGGCGAACATCAAACCCAGACCAACGGTGACGAATACGCCCTGCCGTAGGACGTAGTAGTCGGGCGCGCCAGCGATGTCATCACGCGTGGCGCCGTTGAGCACGTACAGACTGACCAGCGAAAGACCGATCGCGGCTGCAAGCAGTGACCAGTCGAACCCGCGCACACCGACTCCTGCCATGTCGGCACGAAAGCGTTTGACGCCAGCGGCTACGCCAGTTCGATCGATGTTCTGTGCGGGTATGTCTGCTGTCGGCATTGGATCTCGTGGGGATTCGCAACTATTGATCTTGCGATTTACCGGGTTTCCATACGTCTGAGCCCTCCACGCGGAGCAGCTTCGCGAGGATCTGGCGGGCGGCCGGTGCGGCGGCTTCGGCTCCGAAACCTCCCTGTTCAACCGTGACAGCAACAACATAGCGAGGGTTCGGATACGGAGCCAACGCGACATACCAGGATTGGTCCTCCTTGCCGAACACCTCCGCCGTACCTGTCTTGCCAGCGATCTTCACCGGAAAGTCGCTGAAAACGTCGTATGAAGTTCCGCCGGGCGCCTGCGCCGCTTCGTGCAGTCCCTGCAGAATCTGCTTGGCATAAACCGGACTGACCGACACCCGACGTCTCGCCGGTTGTTCGATGTCCTGGATCGCCTGCCCGCGAGCGTTGTCGATTCGCTTGCCCAAATGCGGGGTGACGACGTAGCCGCCGTTGCCTATCGCCGCGTACGCCAGCGCCATCTGCAGCGGGCTGACCAGCGTGGCGCCCTGCCCGACGGCGGCATTCATGTTGTCGCCGATGTTGTAGTCGCGTTTTTCGATCGACTTGATCGCCTTCGGGTTCGAGACCTGCCCGGGCGCCGAATACGGGAGATCGATCGCCGGCGAGCGCCCGATTCCCAGGCGCGACGCCCATTTCTGAAGCAGCTGGTCGCCCTTGCGGTATGCGCGCATGCCCATGATGTAGTAGTAGATGTCGCTCGAGACTCTCATCGCCGATACGAGATTCACCGGGCCGTTCGGCACCTTGCCGGCGTTGATCCACTCGCGGCCACCGAACTCGAAGACGCCGTTGTCGGCGATCACCTCGTTGGGCGTCACAAGACCGGCACTGAGCGTCGCGATCGAAGTGATCGGCTTGAACGTGGATCCCGGCGCGTAGCCGGACGCGACCGCGCGGTTGACGATCGGCGTGCCGTTGGCCTTGGAGCTGATGCGTTTGTACTCAGACGGCTTGAGCACACCCGTGAAGACCGACGGATCGAAGTTTGGATAACTCCCCAGTCCGTGGATTTCGCCAGTGTTGACGTCCATCGCGACGAATGCCGAGCCGTGCGTGGGGATTCCCGAAGAGCCACGAGCTATCGCAGCCTCGCCGACGCGCTGGACGCTGCGGTCGATCGTCAGCCGCAGGCTGTCACCGGTTTTTGGGGCACGACCGGGAAGTTCGCGCCGGGACCGATCGGTGACGTCGACCTCGATTCGCTGCACGCCGCTGCGCCCGCGCAGATAGCGGTCGTACTCCGCCTCAAGACCGTCCTGGCCCACTCGGTCGCCCTGCCGCGCGCCCTCAAAGTCGCCGCTCTTGAGTTGCTTTTCGCTGATCTCGCGCACGTAGCCGAACAGGTGTGCAGCCAGCTTGTCACGCGGATAGCCACGCTCGAAGGTCTGCGAGACATCGACGTCGGGATAGTCCTCGCTGTTCTCGCTGATCTTCACGACGCTCGCGTACTTGACGTCCTCAGCCACGACGGCGTTGGCGAACGGTTCCTGGAGCAGCGAGTCGCGCATCTTCTCCTTGAGCCTGGATTCGGGCTCGTCGAGTGCCTTCGAGAGGCGGGCGAGCACCGGCTCGAAGGCCGGGTTGTTGAAGCGCAGAAGCTGGCGTTCCTTTGTCAACCCTATCCCCCATTCGCGCTGGTCAACCCGAACCTGCCACGAACTGCGGTTGTCTACGAGCAGGTCTCCGTTGCGATCGAAGATCTGGCCCCGCGGTGCCTCGACGCGGATGTCGCGGGTGCGGTTCTGGTTGGCCTCGGCGAGGTATTGATCGCCAGAGAGCACCTGCAAGAACCAGAGACGAAAGAAGACGATCGCGAAGAACGCGAGTGCCGCAACGCCGAGCATCGCGATGCGCAGCGACGACCGCGATGTCAGACCCTCCGACGAACGATCGGGCAGGCGGTAGAACGGTTGTCGCTGATTCGGCGTCACTGTCCGAACCGCTTTCGCTGACGCGTCGCTCGGCGGCGGGCGCGCTTGTTGATCGAGGGCGTCGCGAGCACGGACTGGCTGGAAATCGTCGCGCGGCGGCGGCGCATCACCGGATCGTCGCGACCGAGCGTGGGCAACATCGCCCAGCGGGCGGCACGGAAGATAAGCGGCGCCATCAACGCGCCGTAAACACCAGCGAGCAACGTGGTCCAGATCATCGACCAGGGTTCGGGCGCCGGCTGACCAAGCGAGAACTGCATGACCCCGAAGCCGACGGTGAAGAAAATCGCCGCGGCGGCACCCACCGCTGAGTTGGTCAGCGGATGCACGGGGTCGCGCAGTTCGCGCAGCATGCCGGCGGAGTAGCCGCCGATTGTCAGGAGCAAGGAGGACACGCCCATCGTCTGGATCAAAATCAGGTCAATCAGAAAACCCGCGATGAAGCCAGTTGTAGCGCCCATCGTCGCACCACCGAGCAGTCCGATCGAGACGATCAGCACGGGAATCACGTCGGGCACGACGCCGAATATGCGGAACTGCGTGATCACGGCAAGCTGAATCAAAACGCCGCCGCCTACGAGCAGCGACAGCCGAGCCGTGGTGCGCGTCATCTCTGGTGTCATCGCGACCCTCGTGTGAGAACCTGAACGATCTGGATGTCTTGAATGTCGGCGAACGGTTCGATGTGTACGCGTCCATACAGTCGGCGCTCCTCGGTATCGACCTCCGAGACCTCGCCGATCGGAATCCCCTGCGGGAACAACGAGTCAACCTCGCCAGGCTCGGTGACCGTCCCTGAAGTGACGACCATCTCGCCGGTCTTTATCGTTCCACGCTGGCGGATGTAGACGAGTTGGAGGTCTGAGGCACCCGCCTCGCCTCCGGCACCGGTCTTGACAACGCCGAGGATGTTCTTGCCCGAAATCATCGCGGCAACGCCGCTCTGGCTGTCAGTCAGCAGCGTGACCTGCGACGAACCGGAAGCGACCGTCGTCACCTTGCCGATCAGCGAACCCTCGGCGATCACTGGCTGATTCACACGAATGCCGTCGGACCGCCCCTTGTTGATCGTCACGCGGCCGTACCACTTGGTCGGAGAGCGGACGATCACGCGAGCGGTTACCGGCTTTCTCCCATCCGGGAATTCGTCGCTGTCCTCGAATTCGACCAGGCCGCGCAGCTTCTCGTTCTCTGCGGCCTGTTTCTGAAGCCGCGCCTGCTGAATACGTGCGTCGCGTAGCTGGCGTTGCAGGTCCTCGTTCTCGCCCTTGGCGTTGACTGAATCGCCGACCCAGTTGACGGCGTCGCGCGCAGGCTTGATCGCCCCGGAGGCAAGCGACTGAATCGGCGAGAGCACGTCCATCGCTCCACGTTGCATCGTGTGCAGCGCGCCGGAGGTCGTCTCGCTGAAGTACACCGTCAGCGCGACTATGCAAAGACCGATCAGTCCCGCCGCTGTGACGCGACGTCTGCGAATCTGCTTCCTGGTTGGCATTTCACTCCTTGGCCGCACGCACCGGGCTTACGGTTGCGTTCGGCCTGCATCAATCTTGTTTTCATGGTGACGCGCATCTCGGCGTTCACTCGGGTCGGCCCGCGCAGCGCCTAGCGGCGTCGGCGGCGGGCCTTGGTCGTGCGGTGGATCGCTTCGAACTCCTCGAGCGACCGGCCCGAGCCAATCGCCACGCAGGTGAGCGGTGATTCCGCCAAATGTGTTGGGATCTGCGTCTCCTCGCGCAAGCGCTCGGGAAAGCCCTTGAGCAACGAACCGCCACCAGCAAGCATGATGCCGCGATCCATGATGTCGCTGGCCAGTTCCGGCGGCGTTTGATCGAGCGTGACACGGATCGAATCGATAATCGCCGCCACAGGCTCGTTCAGGGCGCGAGCAACTTCCTCGCTGGTCAGCACGATCGTCTTCGGCAGACCCGTCACCAGGTCGCGACCACGAATCTCGGCTTGAACCTCGTCGCCGACCGGGTGCGCCGACCCGATCTCCAGCTTGACCTCCTCGGCCGTCTGCTGGCCGATCATCAATTTGTACTCGCGTTTGACGTAGTTGACGATCGCCTCGTCGAGTTCATCCCCGCCCACGCGTACCGACTGGCTGGTGACAATTCCACCGAGCGAGATCACGGCGACCTCGCTGGTGCCACCGCCGATGTCGACGATCATGCTTCCGGTCGGCTCGCTGACCGGCAGGCCGGCGCCGATCGCAGCGGCCATCGGCTCCTCGATCAAGTACGCCTGACGGGCACCGGCCGAGAGGCAGGCCTCTTCAACGGCGCGCTTTTCGACGCCGGTCACACCGGATGGGACGCACACGACTACACGTGGATGCGCCCACCGTGACTGGTGAACTTTCTGGATGAAGTGCCGGAGCATTTGCTCGGTGACGTCGAAGTCCGCGATCACGCCGTCCTTCAAAGGACGAATGGCGGTGATGCTTCCCGGCGTGCGTCCGAGCATGCGCTTGGCCTCCACGCCGACGGCGTGAACGTCGTGTGTCTGCGAATCGATCGCGACCACCGAGGGCTCACTGAGCACGATGCCGCGACCGCGCACGTAGACGAGCGTGTTGGCAGTTCCGAGATCGACGGCCATGTCGCGGCCACCGAATCCCGTTAGATACGAGAAGATTCCCATCCAGGCAGAGGTGCTTTCGGGCTTGTAGATCGGGTTTTCGAGGAATACAGGTCGACCCAACGGACGACCGAGAAGCTTGCGGGCAGTCTAGCGGCAGGCGCGAATTTGCAGGTCTTTTGGATTTTGGGCGCAGGTTGCGTTGCAGGTGGGAACCGCGTTCGCAGTTGCTTCGGCCCATATCGAAACACGGTTTCTCTCGTCAACGCTCGCCCTCGGGGCGAAGGTCGGCTGATTTTGCCCCTTCGGAATGCGGAATCATGAGTGCCTCCAGCGCGAATCACGCCATTCGAGACCGATCGCGTCAACCAAACAATTCAGGCGCAGCCTGCCGCAGATCGTTGACTGACAATCCGATGATGTTCAGATAGTCGCCATCGATTCGCTCGACGAGGATCGATCCGCCCTGTTGGATCGCGTACGCGCCCGAACGATCCTTCCACTCCCCCGTGGCCACGTACAACTCAATCTGCTCGTCACTCAGCTCGCGAAAGCGCACCGTCGTTGCGGTTACGGCCGTTCGTTCACGCCTGTCGGGGCCGACCACCGCCAGCCCGCCCAGCACCTGATGCTCCTGCCCAGACAACCGCCGCATGAACTCCGCCGCCTGCGCTGCGTCGCGCGGCTTGCCAATTACATCGCCGTCGTGCACGATCACCGTGTCGGCAGCGAGTACCAACGCGGCGGAGTCAGCCAACCGGGCAGCTACAGCTCGCGCCTTCAGCAACGAGTTCTCAATCACGACGTCATTCGGCTCGCCGACATCGACCTCGTCCACGCCGGACGGGATCACTTCAAACGTCAAGCCCAGTCGCGAGAGAATCGTTTCGCGTTGGGGAGAGCGCGACGCGAGCACCAGTCGTTGCTGCTCGCTCATCGCACGCTCCCGCAAATCTACGACTTAGAGCTCAGGAAACCAGAGGCCGATCTCGCGCGCCGCCGACTCCGGGGAGTCCGAGCCATGCACGAGGTTGCTCTGCACCTCGAGGCCAAAGTCGCCGCGGATCGAGCCGGGGGCAGCCGCTTCGATCGGGTCGGTCCCTCCGATCACCTGACGAGCAGCCGGAACCGCGCGCGGGCCTTCCAGAACAGCGGCGACGAGCGGACCAGAGGTAATGAAATCGACGAGCTCGCCAAAAAACGGGCGCTCTGAGTGCTCGGCGTAGTGCTCCTTGGCGAGGTCCTCGCCGGTGACGAGCTGTTTGAGGGCCACAAGCTTGAGGCCTTTGCGCTCGAACCGCGCGATCACTTCGCCGGTCAAGTTGCGCTCGAAGGCATCTGGCTTTACAAGAATGAGTGTGCGTTCCATGTCTGAGTGGTTCTCCTGGGATTACTTGGTTGAGAGTGTTGAAGTCGGGTGAAATTGCGGCGCGCCCCGTAGGCCTGAGCCGCAGACCAGCGGGCGAAACGACCGGAGATCAGGCGCCGTCGGTGCCGGACGCAGGCGGACGACGCGTCGGATCTTGCGATCCCTCGTTACCGGCGCGACGCGCCGACTGGGACGGGCGACCGGGCGCGCCCTCGGACGAACCCGATGAAGACTGTCGCTTTGAAGTTTGCGGATTGTTGGTGCCGCTCGGCGTCGCAGCACGCGCGCCGGACGCATCTGGCCGGCGTTGTCCCTCGGGCCGGCGCTGGCCTTCGGGTCGGCTTTGGCCTTCTGGACGCTTTTGGGGCGAGCTGCTCGGCGGAGGACTCGAACGGCGACCGGTCGGCTCGCCGCTCATTTCGCCGGCGAGCGTCGCGGCGTGGGCGCTGCTGCCCGGACCACCTTTCACGGCCGATTCGAGCAGTCGGACGCGAAGCTCAGCTGCACGGACGTCCAGCTCTCGCTCGTAAGCATCGTCGAGTGATTCCGGCGGTCGAACGATTGCGTACACCAACGCACCGGCGAACGGAAAGATCAACGCTGCAAGCGTGGCCGATCCGATCAACACCGGATCGGTGAGACGGCGGCGGGAGTCTGCATACGTCCAGAAGACGAGCGCGAACCAAATGGCGATCAGGCCCACAACCAAGAGATTGAGGATCATTCCCACGTCGCCGTCGATGCCGAAAAGCGCAATCGGTAAGACACCTGAATAGGCGGCAGGACAGGGCCTGCACGAAGCCAACTCGGCGGAGTTATCTGTGGAGTTCTGCTCGCTCATCGGACGTCGCGAGTGTATCGGCGGTGTCAGCGGGGGCGCGACCGGAATGCGAAGTTGCCGATCAGAAAATGAACTTTCCGAGCGCGTAGCCGATACCCGAGAAGACGAGAATCACCACGGCCACTACAAGCGCGACCGTCGCCACCATCGATAGCAGCGACGGTTGCTCCGGCGGCTCCGGTGGTTCGATCGGCGTGATTGGTGGAATGTCGGCCATTGCAAAAGTGGAGGTGCTGCCGTTACAGCGTTGCACCAGCAGACGATCCTGGCGCTCGGAGCAGGTCGGCGAGCAGATAATTGGATCCAGTTACGCAGAGCAATCCGCTGCGACCGGCGATTTCACGGGCGCGTCCGAGAGCCGCCAGCGGATCGTCAACGGATTCGACGCGCAGCGAGTCGTTGACGTCCGCCGCGCGAACTCGCGATGCCAGTACCGCCGCAGACAATGATCGTGGATTCGACGATCTCGTGCAAACGACGACGCCGTCGTCGGCAACGGCGGTGAGCAGTTGAATAAGTGTGTTCTGAACGGGTTTGTCGTCGAGCATCGCGACGAGCAATGTAACGGGACGGCCTTCGGCGAGCTCTCTCAGCGCCCCGACCAAAGCTGCGGCGGCCTCCTCGTTGTGCGCCGCGTCGCGGATTTCGAACGGATCGGCGTTCGTGAACTGGAGTCGACCGGCGATGCCTTGATCACGGGCCAGCCGCGCGATCGCTTCGATCGCCGATGCGCGCTCGAACTCGGCTCCGTGCCGGAGCCGCGGGAACGAGACCTCCGCCACGGCAAGTGCCAGCGACGCGTTCTGTCGAACGAACTCGCCTTTCAGATCCGCAAACGCAGCGTCCTCCTCGCGCACTTTGATCCAGCGAGCGTCGCGCTCATCGGTTACTTGGTTGGCGACCTGAGCCGCCACCGGCCCGAGCGGACCACTGACAAGAGCTGAGCGACTTCGCACGATGGCCAGCTTCTCTCGCGCGATCTGTTCGATCGTGTCTCCGAGATACTGCGTGTGATCGATGCCAACGGTTGTCAGCACCTGCACGCGCGAGTCGCCAAGCACGTTCGTCGAATCCAGACGTCCGCCGAGGCCGGCCTCCACCACCGCCACGTCGACGGCGTGCTGCCGAAAAGCCAGAAACGCGATCAAGGTCATCGCCTCGAACTGAGTGACTTGGTCGTCCTGTGCCGCCGTTCGATCGTCGTGCACGATCACGTCTCTGACGACTTCGCCCGCGCGAACGAATGCTTCCGGATCGATTGAGGCCCCGGCGAGTTCGATCCGCTCGCGAAAACTGATCAAGTGCGGTGAGGTGAATGTGCCGGCCGTCAATCCCTGAGAACGCAGCGCGGCGGCTGTCAGCAGCGTGGTCGAGGACTTTCCGTTCGTGCCGACGACATGAATCGCGGGCGTGGCGTCCTGCGGATCACCGAGTTCGGCGAGTAGTCGTCTCATTCGCTCGAGTCCGAAGCGCATTCCGAACTGCTCGCGCCGGATCAGGAACTCCTCAATTGCAGCGGCGTCGGCGATGACGGCGGTCTTTCCCGGTCAGAGCGCGGCGCGCTCTTCTTGGTAGCGGGCGAGTTTGTCGCGCTCGGTCTGCACAACGGCCTCCGGTGCCTTCGACACGAACTGCTCGTTGGCGAGCTTGCCCTCGACGCGGGCAATCTCGACGTCCAGTTCCTTGGCTCGCGCCTGCTTTTTGGCCTCGACTTCGGCTGGGTCGAATGCGTCGCTGGGAAACAACTCGATCGACCCGTCGGGGATCGCAAGGTTGCCGACCTGTTCATCATCGCTTTCTGCCAGCTCAATTCGACCCAGCCGTGCGAGTTGGTCCTCAATGCCTTCGTACCCGGTGCCGCTGAGCCGTCCGCGCAAGCCGGCGCTCGGCGCAACCCCCAGCTCGTCGCGATACCGACGCAATTCAGTGACGGCCTCGATCAGCTTCGAAACGCGGGCTTCTGCCACCTCGTCGACGAGACCGTTGTTGACCTCGGGAAACGACGAAGAGGCGAGCAGATTGCTGCGGTCGCCGGGAAGCACGCTCCAGATCTCCTCTGTTACGAACGGCATCAGCGGGTGCATCAGCGCGAGCGTCTGCTCGAGCACATAGAGCAAGTTGGCCGAGATCGCCGAGCGGTCGCCGTCCTCATCGTAAAGACGTGGCTTGGCGAGTTCGAGGTACCAGTCGCAGACCTCGTTGTAGAAGAACTCGTAGAGACCAAGAGCCGCATGCGAAAAGTCGTAGGTGTCGATCTGCTCGGTGGTCGTCGCGATCGCGCGTTGAAGTCGCGAAACGATCCATGCGTCTTCTGGTCGCTCGATCGTGGCCCGCGCCTCCACGTCTTCGACCTTCAGAAGAATCAGCCGCGATGCGTTCCAGAGCTTGTTGGCCAGGTCGCTTCCCTGCTTTACCTTCTCGACCGAATATCGCACATCTTGCGCGGAGGACATCGTCAGCAGGCCGAAACGAGTGGCGTCGGCGCCGAACTCCTCGATCTGTTCGAGCGGATCGATGCCGGTCCCCAGTGATTTGCTCATCCGACGTCCGTCCGGAGCCTGGATGACGGAGTGGATGTAGACGTCGTTGAACGGCACCTCGCCCTTGAATTCCAGGCCCATCATGATCATCCGCGCAACCCACAGGAAAATGATGTCGCGGGCAGTGCTGAGCACATCGGTCGGGTAGAACGCACTCTGCTGCGGAGTTTCCTCGGGCCAGCCCATCGTCGCGAACGGCCAAAGTGCGCTCGAGAACCAGGTGTCGAGAACATCCTCCTCGCGACGCCAACCGTCTCCGTCCGGCTCTGACTCGCCGACGAATACCTCCTCGGCGTCGCCCTCGCCCCGATACCAGACCGGCAGACGGTGACCCCACCACAGCTGCCGAGAGACGCACCATGGGCGAATCTCCTCCATCCAGTTCAGATAGACACGACCCCAGCGCTCGGGCACGAAGCGAACTTCGCCGCTCTTGACGACGTCGATTGCCGGGCCGGCGAGTTGCTTCATGTCGCAGAACCACTGCAGCGATATCAGCGGCTCAATCCGCTCACCCGAGCGATGTGAATGAGGAACGACGTGGGTGTGCGGCTTCACTTCGCCAAGCGCGCCCAGCTCTTTGAGCTGCTCGACGATCGCGTCGCGCGCGGCGAGCACCTTCATCCCGGCGAATTCTCCGGCATCTTCGGTCATGCAGCCGTCGAAGCCGATCACCGAGAGTTCTTCAAGGCCGTGCTTACGGCCGATCTCGAAGTCGTTCGGGTCGTGGCCGGGGGTGATCTTCAGCGCGCCGGTTCCGAACTCGAGGTCGACGTGATCGTCGGCGATGATCGGCAGGCGGCGTCCGACGATTGGCAATGTCGCGAACGTACCGACGAGGTGTTTGTAGCGCTCATCGTCGGGGTTGACCGCGATCGCGGTGTCGGCGAGCATCGTCTCCGGGCGGGTGGTGGCGACGGTCAGTTCGCCGCCAGATCCGAGCGGGTACTTGATGTCGTAGATCGCGCCCTCGATCTCGCGATCCTCGACCTCAAGGTCGCTGATCGCCGAGCCGATGCCGGGATCCCAGTTGATCATGTAGTTGTCGCGGTAGATGTAGCCCTTCTCGTGCAGGGCGACGAAGACCTTCGCGACGGCGCGCGCGTAGTTCTCCTCCATCGTGAAGTGTTCCTCGGAGTAGTCGCAGCTGGCGCCGAGCCGCTTGAACTGCTCAACGATCGTCGCGCCGTATTTTTCCTTCCACTCCCAGACCCGCTCTTCGAACGCGTCACGACCGAGCTCGTGGCGACTCGTGCCCTCTTTTGCCAGGAGCTTCTCGACCTGCGCTTGCGTAGCGATACCGGCGTGATCGGTTCCAAGCACCCACTTGGCGCGCTTGCCCTGCATCCGCGCCTTGCGAATCAGGCAATCCTGGATCGATCCGTTGAGCGCGTGACCCATGTGCAGCGCACCTGTCACGTTCGGAGGCGGGATCACGATCGAGTAGTTCTCGGTCGGCGTGCCCTCGTCCTCGGGGTGAAAGATCCCCGATTCGAGCCAGCGCGCGAACACCCGCTGCTCGAACTCACCCGGCTCGTAGCGAGTGCGATCCTGAAGGCTGGAAAGTCGCTCGGCGCTGTCTGTACCCCCATCGGTCATGGCGAGGGAGTTTAGGGGTCTCAGGGTGAGGGTCGGTCCCAAAAAGTCGCTTCAGAACGTCTTGTCGTTATTTTGGCGCCACCCTTGCCAAATCGAAACTTTGCGTATAACTTGGGTTCAAGTCAAAGACGACTTACCTTGACGTGACAGGACAAGGACAGGACGAGCCACAGATGCGCAGACTACTTCTAATAACTCTTTCTATGGTGATCGCGGCCATCGCCTTCGTACCGGCCGCATCGGCCAGTTCGAACGACACCGATCAGCGTGTGATCGTCGAGCTCGCGATAGCGGCGAATTCGTCCTCGCAGCAGATTTCAGACGCCACCGACGCGCTCCTCAGCGAGCTTCCGGCAGGCAGCTACACCGTCAACAACCGTTACAACACGCTCCCGTACGTAGCGCTATCGATCAGGCCCTCGGCCCAGTCGGTTCTGCAGACAAGCAACCTCGTCGCGGCAGTTCACCGCGACGAGGCTGTGTCTGCCTCTCCTTCCGCGAAGTCGGGAGCATCGAAGGCCAGCAAGAAGCGCGCTTCTGGCAAAAAGAAGTGCAAGAAGGTGAAGAAAAAGGGCAAGAAGACCAAGAAGGTCTGCAAGAAGGTCAAGTCCAAGAAAAAGACCGGCACGAAGAAGGCCAAGAAGTAACGAGGCCTCGCGGCCACCAACTTAGAGCGAGCTGTTCTTCACCGAACACCAGGCTCGCTGTCCTGTCCGGAGGCGCCTCCCACTTGTGGGAGGCGTTTTCCGTTATTCGATCTGAGTCCCTCCGACTTGTGGGGGGCCTTTTCCGTTAATCGATCTCAGGCAACGGCTTACCACTACCTGTATAAAGCCCGAACGCGACCACCTGCACGATCAGCGTGGTGACGATCGCAATTGTGAAGCCGACACCAACCCCGGAATCAACAAGCGTCTCGGCCAGCACGAAAAAGAAAACCGCGAACGAATAGAGCCCGACTCCAAACGCCCGCGTGAGCGCGATCGTCGCGTCGCCTCCGGCAGACGCATGCGTAAAGGCGGCGAGAATGCTCGCAATGATCGGGAACGGCGTGAGCAGCCCCGTCAGATCAGGGCCGAGTGCGGCTGCCAACCCCGTGATCACCACGATCATTGCGACCGCGCTCAACGCACGTGCCGGGATGTCCCAGCTCGGCGGATCGGGTGTTGGCACCGGCTCGTCGATCGACATCCGCCAAACGGTGACCAGCGTCACCGTGTTTGCCACGAAGGCAATCGCCAGCGCCAACCACGACGACGGTTCAACCTCGCGCAGCGGCACAATCACGACAAAAAACGCGGCCCACCCGATCAGCAGCGAGCCGAACCACCCGACGCGGCGACAGACCAAGCAGTAGACGAGGATGAAGGCGTTTAGCGCGACGATCCCGAGCAGGGCCGATCTCGCAGCGTCCGCCGCGAACGCCGCGCCCTCCTGGATCGCTAACACCAGCAGGATGGGACCAGCAGCCGCCGGCAGCGTTGCAATCAATCCACCGATCCGCAAACCCCAACGACGCGTGGCATAGGTCGCAGCTGCGATCAGCGCTGGGGCGAGTAACAGCTTGAGAGCGAGTACGGCCAAGCGGCGGAGCCTATCCATCGCGCTAATCTTGCCGCCGTGGCTGGCGCGACGTCCAATAAGACCAACTCCTCGGCGACCGATCGCGCGAAAGCGCTGCTAATGCCGGAGTACGTCGCACAAGCTGCCGACGCGCCGGACGGTTTCATCGACTTGCTCGAAGTGGACTCGACGCGGCGGACGCCGGTCATGTTCGCCATGCGCCTTCCGCTCGTGACGATGATCTACGAGCGCTGGTGGCGCCCCGGCTTGGGCAGACTGATGAAGGGGCGCGGCGGACCGTCGATGTCGGACGAATATTCTCTCGCCGGCGAACTGCTTGCACTCAAACCTGGCGACACGGTGATCGACATCGGCTGTGGCCCCGGAAACTTCACCCGGCGATTCTCCGAAACGGTCTCGCCGAACGGCTTGGCGATCGGCTTCGACGGTTCGCGACCGATGCTCAAGCGAGCGCAGAACGAAATAGGTGGCGATGCCGCCACCCTCGCTTACATCCTCGGCGACGCGACCAACCTGCCCTTCGCGGATGACTCGGTCGACGCAATTTGTTGTTTTGCGGCGCTGCACATGTTTCCCGACCCGTTTCGGTCGCTGGATGAGATGGTGCGCGCCCTCAAGCCAGGTGGACGGCTCGCACTGCTGACTTCTTATTCGCCGACAAGCGGTGTTCTCTCGGGCGCAATCGCCAAGGTCGGTCCGGCGAGCGGCCAACGAATGTTTGGACGTAAAGAGATACGGACAGCGCTTGAGCAGCGAGGTTGCTCAGTGACCTACCACGAGGTCGGCGGCGTGGTTCAGATTGTCGCCGCTCAGCTGGACGAACCGGCCTAGGCCGATTCTTGCGAGAGTGCGTCCGGCGGCCTGCCGATGCGCTTTTCTCCGCCGGGTTCCACCTTCGCAGCCTCGGTGACGAGCGTCGGATTCAATCCCTTCTGGATCGTCTCCTTGGTCACTACACACTTGGTGACGTCCTTGCGGCTGGGCAGTTCGAACTGCACGTCGAGCAGAGTCTCTTCCATGATCGAGCGCAGCCCTCGAGCACCCGTCTCGCGCTCGATGGCGCGATCGGCGATTGCCTTGAGGGCATCGTCGGCGAACACCAAATCGATGTTGTCAAACGCGAAGAAGCGCTGAAACTGCTTGACCAGCGCGTTCTTGGGTTCGGTCAGGATCTCGATCAGCTGCGGCTCGCGAAGTGAGTGCACCGCGGTCACGACCGGTAGACGGCCGATGAACTCCGGGATCAGGCCGTAGTTGATCAAGTCTTCTGGAAGCGTCTTCTCGAAAATTTCGCCCGGGTCCTGTTCACGGCGTGTCTTTACATCCGCACCAAAACCGAGGCCTTTGTAACCGACTCGCTTGCCGATCACTTTGTCGAGTCCGGCGAAGGCACCACCGCAGATGAACAGCACGTTCGACGTGTCGATAGTCAGGAGCTCCTGGTGCGGGTGCTTGCGTCCACCCTGCGGCGGCACCGAAGCGACTGTGCCTTCAAGAATCTTCAGCAGCGCCTGCTGCACGCCCTCGCCAGAAACGTCGCGGGTGATCGACGGGTTGTCGGCCTTGCGGGCGATCTTGTCGACCTCGTCGATGTAGACGATGCCGGTCTCGGCGCGCTTGACGTCATAGTCGGCGGCCTGGATCAACTTCAAGAGGATGTTCTCCACGTCCTCGCCGACGTAGCCGGCTTCGGTCAGAGCAGTGGCATCGGCGATCGCGAACGGCACGTTCAAAACTCGCGCGAGCGTCTGCGCGAGCAAGGTCTTTCCGCAGCCGGTCGGACCGAGCAGCAGGATGTTCGATTTTTGGACCTCGACGTCCTCGTCGCCCATCGCCTGCATCATCTGCACACGCTTGTAGTGATTGTAGACAGCAACCGAAAGCGTGCGCTTGGCCGTATCCTGACCGATCACATACTCATCCAGCGACGCGTTGATCTCCGTCGGTTTGGGGATGTTCGCGACGTCCAGCGTCGCCGGTGCCGCGAGTTCCTCGTCGATGATCTCATTGCAGAGGTCGATGCACTCGTCGCAGATGTAGACGCCGGGGCCGGCGATCAGTTTCTTCACCTGTCGTTGCGATTTACCGCAGAACGAGCAGAGCAGTTGTTCGTTTTGGTCAGTGGGTCGTGCCATCGTTTTCCTTGGGGCCTTTTTGCTTGGGGCCTCGGACTTTCATCAAGCTATCGGCTAACTGGCCGCCTTGCAACACGCCAGCGGACACGTGATCGGACACGTGCCCGCGGCGCATGCCTAACGCTTGTCCAGAATCCGGTCGATCAGGCCGTATTCCTTGGCCTCTTCCGCGCTCATGAAGTAGTCGCGGTCGGTGTCGTTCGAAACCTTCTCGAGATCTTGGCCGGTGTTTTCGGCCAGAAGTTCGTCCATCCGCTTGCGCAGATCGAGCACTTCCTTGGCGTGGATCTCGATGTCTGCCGCCTGTCCCTGAAAGCCGGAACTGACCTGGTGGATCAGAATCTTCGAGTGGCGCAGCGCCATGCGCTTGCCCTTTGCGCCGCCCGAGAGCAGCATCGCGCCCATGCTCATCGCCACACCGGCGCAGATCGTCTGCACGTCCGGCTTGATGTATTGCATGGTGTCGTAGATCGCCATGCCGGCATAGACGGAACCGCCGGGGCTGTTGATGTACAAGGAGATGTCCTTGTCGGGGTCATCGGCTTCGAGGTGAATCAGCTGGGCGACGATCAGGTTTGCGATCTCGTCGGTCACCGGCGTACCGAGGAAGACAATGCGCTCGTCTAGGAGCCGTGAGTAGATGTCGAAAGCGCGCTCCCCGCGGGAAGTCTGCTCTACGACCATTGGAACAAGTGGTGTCATGGAACTGGTTTTTTCCTCTCTGGTCTGTTGTCCTGCCGGCGGCCCGGTAGTTGGCGATGAAAATGCACAAGCAGACCGATACCTCGGGCGCGAGTCTAATCGCGCCACCCGGCGCCCGGTCCGCACCTGACCGCTACGCGGGCCGCACGATCGCGCCAGACTGGGAGATTCCATGAACGAAACACCAAACTCCACGGAACCCCCTGCAAGCGACCGAAAGTTCTCGCGACGGACCGCGATCGTCGTTGGCGCGACTGGGCTGGCTGCCGTGTATGTCGTACCGACGTGGTTGCTCGACGGCAGCTCATCGAGCAACGGCGGCGTGATCGAGCAGCTCGCCGACGTCACAGCCCCCACAGCTAGCGCAGCGACTGATTGCGTGCTCGTGCGTGAAACGACAGAGGGTCCGTACCACCTCGAAGGCGTCATGAGTCGTCGGAACATCACCGAGGGCAAACGCGGCGTGCCGGTGATCACGCGGCTTTCTGTGGTCGATGCGTCGACCTGCAAGCCGATCGCGGGCGCGGACGTCGAGATCTGGCATGCCGACGCGCGCGGCGAATATTCCGGATTTGATGGCGGCAATGGAGGCGAGTCCGACACTCGCTACCTACGCGGTCATCAAAAGACCGACGCCAGCGGCGTCGCGACCTTCAACACGATCTTCCCCGGCTGGTACCCGGGTCGAGCGCCGCACGTGCACGTGAGAGTCCACGTGGGTGGGAACGAGGTCCACACCGGGCAGTATTTCTTCACTACAGCGCTAGCGCGGCGGATCTACTCCGGCTCTAACTACCGCTCACGCGGACAAGGCTGGCAGCGCAATGCTGGGGACGGTATTTACCAGGAAGCAAGTGGCAAGCAGGCGATCCTCCGCACGCGGAAGCGTGGCGGTGGAAAGCGTGGGTACGTGGGCTACTTGACGATGGGGGTCAACGTCTAGCGGCGTCGATACTTCTTGACCTTGAACGTTGCGAAGGCGTCGGAATCATGGTTGAGCGCGTTGAACGTGCCGTCTGACTTGGTGGCGCGAACGTGCACCTCGTAGCTCCCTGCAGTCAATCTGCGTTTAAAGCGAAACGTCCATTCGCCGTTCGCCTCGAGCAGGGCCGGCATGAAAACTGGCCTTTTGCATCCAGTTGAGCGCTTCCGAACGACGCGCGTAGAGCGTCCTCCCCTGGTCACCCAGCGGCAGCCTCCGCGCCTGAGCAGCGGCTTGTCGACTCGCCGTATGGCGATACCAACACCGCGCAGATCGCCGACCGGCTTGGCGACTCCCTGGATCTTGAGCAGTTTCGGAGCCCGCCGTTTGCCCAGCCAGTAGACGGGATCAAACACAGTCGCGAGACCCGACTGAGGCGCTGCGACGCCACCCGAGATGCCGAGCAGGCGAGCGATTGTCGACCGGTCGTTGATCGTGCTTTTCCCCGACCTGCCGTTGTAGGCACCGCCGACCACCAACTTCCCGTCTGGCGCTATGTCAATTGAGGTCCACGCGTTTAGCGAACCGACTGCGATTGAAGATCGACCATTAAGACCGAATCTGCTGTCGAGCCTTCGATCCTCAGTCAGAACCGAAACCTGCTTTCTTTGCGCGATCGCGAATCCCGATCCCGGCATTGCAGCCACATCGGTCAATCCCGCCGTGAAAGCGAAGGAGCTTGCGGCGAACGAGCTTCCGGGTGCAAGTGCGATCGGCGCGCCAGCTGAAGTCACGTGGACAACTTGATCCCACATCGAGAAACTCCCTCGTTTGCCTGAGAGGCCAAATCGCAGCACCGCTACCAAACTTCCGCTCGGCGAAACCGCAAGGTCACGAACCCCTACTGCCGCGTGCTGGTTGAGCCACCCAAGAAGGCCGACAATGGCGAAGGATGGATCGAGTGTCCCGTTCGCATCGAAACGCGCAATCCTTTGCCCTCCTCCGTCAGTGGTCAAGCGATCAAGTCCAAGCAGAATCGACATGTCTGGGCCGACCTCAATCGCCGAGTATCCCGGTCCGCCGCCAACGACTCCATCGATCGTGACCCGGCCCGACTTGCCAAACGCGTGATCGAGTGCGCCGGAGTCCGTCACGCGTACGATGCCGACAGCCCATGGCGGGAGACTGCCGGATACAAGTAGCGCCGACCCTTGGACGGCTAGCGAAGCAGGCTGGAATTTTGGAGTCTGCGCGAAGTCGATCATCCACTGGAGGTCGCCGCTCGGGTGGTACATGCCCAGAACGCCGTCGCGGTTCGGTGCCGAGTAGAGCACCGCAATCCGATGGTCGGCGAGCAGCTCAAAATCGGCAACGACGTGCTTGTCCGGCGGCCGCAGGAATCCCCCTGTTCCAAACTTCGTGTCGGGAGATCCGTCTGAAAGGCGCCTCGAGATCGCATCGAGATGGAACAAATCCGACGCGCCAGCGAAGAGAATTCTGCCGTCGAGCTGCGCGCGAATCTGAGACTGGCCAGCGATGCCGCCCTTTACTTCGCGCTGTTTCCCGCCGATTCCGAAGCTCGCGTCGAGATCACCAAACGCAGCGTTGGCCGATGCCGGGGCGAATGCCGTCAGCATGGCCAAGGCCATCACCACAAAAGGTCTCCACATAAAGGCACTCATCGGCTCACCTGAGCAAACAGTTGAGCCGCCGAAAAGTTGCCCGCGAGCGGGCCTCGGCGCCTAAATGGTGCTGAGCTAGCTACCCGGCGTCCAAAGCCCTTCGCCGTCGCCCTTTTTCTCGGCTTCTTCCTTTTCAGGAGTCCAAATCGCATCGCGGGCTTCTGCCTGCTCGAATGGGATCGGCTTTGCCTTTTCAACGAGGTGATCGATCACCTTGCGTGCCTTCAGCTCCTGTTGCAGCTGCTTCATTCCGCCGGCTTCCTGAATCGCCTTGAACTGTTCCTCGGCCGAGTCGCGGCCCTCGTCCATGTCCTCGGCAATTGCGTCGACCATCTCGTCGTCGGTGAGTTCGATGTCCAGTTTGTCGATCAGAGCAGCGATCGTGGCCTCGCGGCGGATCGTCTGTTCTGCATCGCCCTCGGCGTTCTCGATGAACTCGTGTTCGCCCTGGCCCATCGCCTGCAGGTAGGCGCGGGGATCGATGCCGCGCTGAGCAAGCGACATCGCCAGCTCCTGCCACAGCTCGTGCGCGCGCGAGTGCACGTGGCCCTTGGGGATCTCGATCGTGGCCTGCTTGGCGACGGCGTCAACGACGGCCCAGCGGTATTCGCGCTCGACCTCCTTCTCGGCCTGCTCGGCAATACGACCAGAAATCTCGTCCTTCAATTCGGCGAGCGTGTCGTAGCCGAGGTTCTCGGCGGCGAACTCATCGGTCAGTTCGGGCAGCTCTTTCTCCTTGACCGAATTGATCTTCACCTCGAAGACCGCCTCTTGGCCAGCGAGGTGCTCTGCGCCGTAGTCGGTCGGGAACGTAACCTTGACTTCTACGTCCTCGCCGGCCTTTTTGCCGACGAGCTGCTCCTCGAATCCGGGGATAAAGCTGCCGGAGCCGAGTTCGAGTACGTAATCGTTACCTGCCCCGCCCTCGAACGGCTCGCCGTTGAGCTTGCCCAGAAAGTTGATGTCGACGTGGTCGCCGCCCTGTGAGGCGCGCTCAACATCAACGAGCTTGCTGAAGCGGTCGCGCATGACCTCAAGCTCGCTGTCTACGGCGGTCGCGTCGGGCGCGGCCTCCTTCTTGCCGACCTCGATGCCGTCGTAGTCGCCTACCTCCGCTGCGGGCCTGACCGGCACCTCCAGCTCGAACTTCAGCGGTTCGCCCTGCTCGTACGTGGGCGGCTCTGCCAGCGATGGGGAGCCGATCGGGGCGATGTCCGCCTGATCGAGCGCTTCTCCGTACCACGAGCCAACCGACTCGTCAAAGGCGTGCTCAAAAACGGCTTCGTGGCCGAGGCGCTGGAGCGCCAGGTCTGGCGGTACTTTGCCCTGGCGAAAGCCTGGAATCTTGATTTCTTCGGCCATGTGTTCGGCCGCGTGCTTGATCGCGTGCTCCACCGTGTCGGCCGAGACTTCGATCTCTAGTTTGGCCTTCGCTTCGGGCAGCTCTGAAGTTGAAACTGTTACTGGGGTCATGGCGGTGACACTAGAAGATCAGCTGAGTGGCGCGTTCAAAGGTTTGCCATCCAGAGATTCGGCATCTGGACGTCTTTGGAGCGCGCTTCGTTCAGGTGACGCAGCCCACCGCATCGCAATGGGCGATTCTGCCGCATGCCCTGTCCATGCAGCAGCCGCATGGACAGGGCAGGCGGCAGTTTGGGGCTTGGGAATGCGGTGAATCGATTCTCCTGCGATCAGAGTTGGACATCGAGTGAGTAAGGGCGGACGAATAGGCTGCGCGGCGAAATGTCTGGCCGTGCCTATCGCCGCTCCATCCCCAGCCGAGTCCGCGCGTTCTTCTTCACCGACCGCGTCGGGCACACGATCGCGTCGACCCTCGGGTTCTTCGCGATCATGCGCTGGTGGGTCAAGCGGCGAGTGGGGCGTTCGCAGCCGCCGCGTTGACGCGGGCATCTTCAATCATCATCTCGAGAATCTCAGCCAACGGCCCCTCTTGATCCGGCGCGAGGACGTCATCGTGCTGCTCGCGAATCTCGTGCGCCCTCGACACTGCGAACTCTTCGTCGACGACGCGTGCACCCGCGATCGAAAGCACCCGACGCAGATCGGCCTGCGCCCAGACGCCGCCGTACTGGCCGGGGCTTGCGCTGATCGCAACCGCAGGCTTATTGCGAACCGCACCCTTGCCAGCCGGTCGCGACGCCCAGTCGATCGCGTTCTTCAACGCACCGGGGATCGAACCGTTGTATTCCGGCGTGACGAACAACAACGCATCGGCCCCAGCGATCGCTTCGCGCAGTCGTGCCACGGCTGGATCGGGGCTTCCGATGTCGTCAATGTCCTCGTCGTAGTGCGGCAGGTCGCGGATGCCATCAAAGATCTCGAGCTCCGCGTCGCCGGGCAATACCCGGGACGCGGATTCGAGCAGACGGGAGTTGTGGGAGCCCTGCCGCAGGCTGCCTGATAATCCCAGAACCTTCATCGTTCAGCCCTGGACCAACTCGAGGACTACCTCGATCGCAACTTCATCGCCGAGCACGTTGCTGCCGTTCGGAAGTTGCGTGTTCCAGCTGACGCCGTAGTCGTGGCGGTTGATCGTCGTCGCCAGATGCACAGCGATGGTTTCGGTTCCACCGAGGTTCGGACCGGACTCGCCGATCGAGCCGCGGATCGAAAGTGGCTTGCTCTGACCGCGCAGCGTCAGAATGCCGTCGACGACGACGTCGGTGCCATCGAGCTGGATGCTCGTCGACTCAAACTCGGCGGTCGGGTAGCGCTCTGCATCGAAGAAGTCCGGCGAGAGCACGTGGCCCTTCTGCTGCTCGTCCTTGAGGTCGACACTGTCGAGCTTGACGCTGCCCTTGATCTTGACGCCGTCGTCGCCGTATTCGAGACTTGCGTCGACGTCGTTGAAGCTGCCGCGGTATTGCGCAGTGCCGTTGTGCTCGATCTCATAGCGCACCGATGAGTGCACCTTGTCGATCGTCCAAACGCCGCTGGCCTGCTGTGTCTGTGTCGCTGTCTGTGTCGCTGTCATTGGTCCGTCTCCTCGTAGTTTTGCGGGGCTCTGCCGAAACCCCTGAATTCCAATCGGACTTCAGTCCGTTTAGAAACAGTGTAACGGACTACGGTCCGCTTATGTTGAGAGGACGTTACGAAGCGAGCCCCGACTGGGCGGAGGCGGTCGACCAATTGGAGGCGTCTGTCGAGCTAGCCGGAGCTTGCGATCGTGCGTACGAACTGCGCGAAGCCAGTGGTCATGCGCGCGTCGTCCATTTCGACCGCGCCGCGCCAGAAATTGACCATCTCGGCGCTGAGCGCTGCAAGCAAGAGATCGGCGAAGTACTCGGCGTCGAGCCGCGGGTTGAGATCTCCGATCAGACCGCAAACGTGCAGCCGGTAGGTTGCGTAGACCGGACCTTGGAAGCGCGCGCCGGCGCGACCGCTCTGCGCGGCGAGGATCAAGTCGCCGTGTTTTTCGAGCATCCCGATCACGCCTTCGCCGAAGGCGATCAGGCGATCTACGGGCGGTGCGCCCGGGCCGATCGGAGGCTCGCCGCGGATCAGCAACTCCTGAAACTCGCGCTCGCGCTCGTCAAGAATCGCCAACGCCAACCCTGAGCGGTCACCGAAGCGCCGATAGAGCGTGCCCTTCCCCACCCCGGCGGCCTCGGCAACTGCGTCCATCGAAACGTTGTCGGTGCCGTGTTCGAGAAACAGCGCTTCGGCGGCCGCGAGAATCTTCAGGCGATTTCGTGCCGCGTCTGCCCGCTCGAATGGACCGCACCCGACTTGCGGTAGCCCGTCGCCACCCGAATCGACTGTCGGAACCTCCAAGGGTGTTGGTGGCGAAGCCATAGCTAACTGGACAATAGTCCGGTTCTCGCCGGTCGGCAACCGCAGTCGTCCAGATCGATCGCAATCGTTCGACAATTCACACGACCGTCGGACGGGCATTCCAAAGCGTGATCTACGCTGCCACCGATGCGCACACAACCGTTCAACAGTGCCATCACGCACACCCAGCGATGACCAGCGAAGCACCAACGCAGGGCCGCCGCTTACCGCCACTTGGTCTGCTCGTTTTCGTCGTCGGCGCGGGAGCCCTCGGCACCGAGATCGCCGCAGTTCGGCTGCTGGCCCCGTACTTCGGGGCGTCAGAAATCGTTTGGGCCAACACGATCGGCGTGGTCTTGGTGGCGCTCGCCGTCGGATACTGGATCGGCGGCAAACTTGGCGACCGATTTCCGGATATGTCACCGCTCTGCAGCTCCGTGCTGCTTGCGTCGGCGCTCACCGCTTTGCTGCCATTCGTGGCGCGTCCGCTGCTGAACACTGGTGTCACGGCGCTCGACAACGTTTCGGCCGGTGCCTTCATCGGTTCGCTGCTCGCGACGCTTGTGCTGCTGGCTGTGCCGGTGCTGGTGATGGGCACGGTCTCGCCGTGGGCTCTTCGAATCGGAATCGAGGAAGTGGACAAACTGCAGGCCGGCGCGCTGGCCGGTCGGCTATACGCGATCGGAACTGCGGGCAGCCTCACCGGCACGCTTGTCTGCGCCCTACTGCTCGTGCCGGGGATCGGAACCCGGCGTACGTTTCTGGTCTTCGCCCTGCTGATGGCAGTCGTGGCACTTCCCGGAATCGCCGCGACCTGGCGATTGAGAGCCGTCGCCGTGCCGGCGGTGATCGCCCTGCTTTTTGCGGTCCCACACGGAGGGATAAAGGGCAAGGCCGCCAACGGCACAGTGATCTTCGAGGATGAAACCAGCCAACAGTATGCCCGCGTGATCGAACGCGCCGACGGCAGTCGTGTGCTCGAACTCAACGAGGGTCAGTCGCGACATTCGTTCTATCGCCCGGCATCGGTGCTGGTGAATGACTATTGGGACGCCGCGGTCGTGCTGCCGCTGGCCACATCCGGGAAACCGCCTGCTCGTCTGGCGATTCTGGGTAACGCTGCGGGCACCGTCGCGCGGTCCTACGCACATTATTTCCCGGAAACGGAGGTCGACGGCGTCGAGATCGACGGCGAGCTCGAGGAAGTCGGTCGCCGCTACTTCGGACTCGGTTCGCCCAATTTCGAAGCACACACGGCCGACGCCCGTCCATTTCTTCGCTCAACCAAAAAGCGATACGACTCGATCCTGCTCGATGCCTATCGCCAGCCGTACATTCCGTTCTATCTGACGACGCGAGAGTTCTTCGAGCTGACCGCAGATCGCCTGGCGCCCAACGGCACGGTGATGGTCAACGTCGGTCACCCCAAGGGCAGCGAGCTGCTCCGCCGCGTTCTTTCGGCAACGATGGCCACGGCGTTCGAGCACGTGTATCAGGATCACACTCGACCGACGAACACGATTCTCGTCGCCAGTCAAGTTCCGATCGACCGGACAAAGATCATCGAAGGCACCGCGTCGATTCCAACTCTTGCCCCCACCGGGATTCGCGAGGCCTCGCAACTGCGGCCGGCGCCGACCGACGGGGACGTTTACACCGACGATCACGCGCCGGTCGAATGGCTGATTGATCGTTCGATCGTGCAGTACGCAGCCGGCGAGTAACCGAGCCTGTCAGAGGCAGAAAGATTGCTCGAATCGCTTGACGGGAGCGTCGATTCGGCATACCTTGGATGTTGCAGGGACGCAGGAACAACTCGGTCACGATGATCAATTCACTCGGCACTCAGAAAATGGGCCAACGACCGCTCGGTCGCACGCACGGCATCGCCGTTTCATTCGCGTGCGCAATCGCGCTCTGCCTTTCTTTTGGTTCCGGCAATGCGGCGGCGGCCGATTTCTGCGTCGGACCCGTCGGCATGACGGGCTGTCCACTCGGCTCGACTCAGTATGCGCAGAGCGAGTTCGAAGACGCGATCGACGCGACGATCGCCAACGGGGCGAATTCGACGGATGCGATCTATCTCTATTCCGGGCGGTACGAGTCCACCACCGGATTCAACACCGGCGACAGCTTCGTCCGCATCGTCGGCGTCGGACCGACCAGACCGGTGCTCGCGATCTCCGGAGTGGGGCCGCACGACGGAAAGTCCGTGCTGACCACCACCGGTCCTTCGACAGCTTTCTCGAATCTGAAGATCGAGATCCCGGCCAGCAATCTGAACATCGGAATCCACGCATCCTCGGGGGGAACCACGATTCGCGACGTCGAAATCACCGGCGTCGGATCGAGCAATGCAACCGGTGCCGAGCTCGGAGGTTCGGCACCGGAAATCTTTTCCACGACGATCTCCCTGCCATATTCGGGCGGATCCTCGACGGCGGTGAGAGCTGCGTCGGCAAACAGTCTGCAGATTCGCGATTTGACCGTCGCTCAAGCGCGAACCGGAATCCACCTGATCGACAGCCAGAACGCAAGTATTCAGCGAGCACTCGTGATGGCGCCGCATGGCATCGAGTTGGTCGACTCGCCAGGCGCCGTCTTGTCAAGCAGCCTGTTGCGCCACTCACCCACCGCCGACGCCGTGACCGAGGGCTTCTCCGTGCGCACAGCGGTGACCACCGGCAACGCCCAAGCGGCGACGCAGATCCTCAACAGCACTCTGATCGGCCGAGTCGGATCGAGCAGTAGCGGCGTCGTTGCGCAGGCGACGAACGCCGGGAGCGCGACCACCGTGCAGGTCGACAGCAGCGTGATCTTCGGCCACGACCTGGCGGCCAAAACCGCAAACGCCGGAGCAGGCGCCAACGTCAATCTCGTCTACAGCAGATACCAGGGCCCCGCCAGCGGCAGCGGAGGGTTCACGGCGGCCCCGTCGGCTCACACGATCTCAGCGGACCCCGGCTTCGTCAACGCCGCAATCGGCGACTTCAGCCTGCGGCGCAATTCCTTGCTGATCGACGCCGGCAATCCGGCGGCTTTCGACGGCGGCTCCAGCTCGGACCTCGCTGGCAATCCGCGAATCGTCAGCCGCGGAGCCGGAAACGTTCGAGACATCGGTGCGTTTGAGGTTCAGAACGATGCGCCGGTTCCGCGCATCGCGATCTTGTCCTCCGACGGCACCACTGCCACGCCCGTCGTCTTTTCGGGCTCGACGTCGGCAGACCCTGATGGCGACGCACTGACGCATTCGTGGCGGTTTGACTACGCGGCGTTTGCGAACGGTGTGACCGTGAGCAGAAGGTTCGTCGATTCTGGATACCACGTCGTCGACCTGACCGTCACAGACTCGACGGGCCGCTCAGCCACGACGTCGTACTGGTTCAGACTCGACTTCGGCGCGCTTCCAATACGTCTGCGCTCGCGCCGCGTGCGAACGCGCAAGACGGGCCAGTTCTCGATCCTGGCAACCTGCCCAGATGCGGCCGTAAAGAACTGCTCGGGTCGGATGATCCTGAGATCAACCAAGCGCATCAAGCGCAAAAAGATTCGCGCTGCCAGCTACGTCTTCAGCATCGAGCCGGGGACCACGCGACGCCTGCAACTGCGTACGTATCGAAGCTTTCGGCGCGCACTCCGTCGTTACCGGCGGCTCGGCGTTTCAGTGCAGATCATCGACGGCTCGAAGTCGAACTCACTCGTCGCTGCGAACCAGTCTTCGATCTCGCTGCTGGCACCGCGAAAATCCCGTCGGCGCTAGCGATCGGGTACTGAAATCAAGGGTGAGCGACCGGATTCGAACCGGCGACCGCCGCGACCACAACGCGGAGCTCTACCAGCTGAGCTACGCCCACCACGCGTGCGAATGAACGCACGGAGGTGATTCTAGAACCTGCCCGACCAGTGCCCTCAGCGGCAGCTTGCACGACCGCGGTCGTAAGACCTTCCAGTCTCATCAACAAATCGCCACGAATACCCGCTTACGCCAAGTTTCAGCTCGAGCGCGCCGTATTTGGTCGAAAGCAGGAACCGGCTGTGCCGTGCGGGCTCGTTCG
The DNA here is from genome assembly GCA_937128795.1 of uncultured Solirubrobacterales bacterium. Classification (GTDB taxonomy): domain Bacteria; phylum Actinomycetota; class Thermoleophilia; order Solirubrobacterales; family JACPNS01; genus JACPNS01. Next base: position 214,141 of record CAKZMQ010000021.1, read on the forward strand.
GTGGATAGAGGCTCTTACCGCCTGTTCCCACGACGAAAGAGGCAACGCCCCGCCGCCAACTGCGTCGCCCCGTTTCGAGCATCGGCGCGAAGCGCTCATACGCGTGGTCGTGCCCGGCAAGCACGAACTCGGCACCGGCTTTGCGGATTTCCTTGAACAGCGGCTTCACCGCAGCACTGTTGCCGTGAAGACTTGAACTCTTGAACGGGCGGTGCCAGAACGCCGCCAGGCATTTCGTACGATTGCGACGAAGATCACGCCGCAGCCAACGCATCTGGGCAGATTGAAATCCGCAGTCGATGTTCGCACAGTTCGAATTGAGCGCGACGACGTGCCACCTGCCGATGTCGAACGAGTAGTAGCCGCGGCGATTCGGCCCGGCATCGCGCCCGAAATAGTCGAAGTAGCCGCTGGCTCCCGGGGTTGCATATTCATGATTTCCCGGAATCGGGCGCCAGATCGACCTGAAGCGGCCGAAGGACGGATCAAACGACCGCCGAAAGTTCTCGAGCTCCCCGAGTTCATACTGGATGTCGCCGAGCAGCCAAAGGTTTTCCGGCTTGAGACCGGCAATCCGATTCGCCACTTGGGAGTGGCGACACGTCGTAGCCGTCGCCGACCGCTCGGGTGGGCAGGCGATGTCCCCCACCGCGACTACTTTGTGCGGTCGCGCCGCGAGGGCTGCGGACGGCAACACAACCAGCGCTGCGCCAATTGCCAGCAATAGACACTGCAATCGGAAACGACTCGGTGTGAGTTTCGCGGAATATCTCATTCTCGTGCCTGACAGTAGAACCGAGGGCTGCGGCAGAGGATGCGGTGCGAGCTGTAGCCGGATGGACAACTGGCCACCCGAATAAGCTGAACCTGCACCTGCCCCGGTGGCCGAGAGGATTAGGCGCGGGCCTTCTAATCCCGTTTACGCAGGTTCGAATCCTGCCCGGGGTACTTTTTTACACGGCGACCGCACGTGCACGAACTTTCGAATTGTCTGGATCGACCGAACGTGCCCGTCGCAGACGAGGTGGAAGACGAATTCGTCGATCCGGTCGATTTCGGGTTTCCGGCGAATTCGTTCGAGTCTCGGGTCAGGTCCACGATCGTCTGCGGCGACGCCGGCGACGACAGGCTCAGAGCCCGCCGCTGCGCCCAGGAATACGCAAACCCCGCCGAACGACTTCCCGAGCGTTGGTCCCGCTACGGCAACGGAACTGATCGCGTCTAGAGCATTTTCGCCGCGCCGAACATCTCCCCCATGCGCGCCGCAACCTGAAAATCTCCGCGCACTTCGACCTTCCCCGACATGATCGCGTTCGGCGCGGAGAGGTCACCGGTGCCGAGCCGCAGGAAATCCGCGACTCCTGACTTCACGTGGAGTCTGGCGTTTTCAGAGGAACCGCGGCGCGCCCGGGCGCCAGTTGGCTGGCAGTTGATCGTCCATACCTCTTTGCCGTGCGGCGTGTCCAGTGTGAACTCGATCTCGCCGATGAAATCGCCGGCTTTGCTTGGGCGATACATCTTGGCCATCGCCTTGAAGAGCGTGCGCACGCCAATGCGATTTCCCATCGTCAACTCCAATTGACGGTCACTCATGCGTGTCACCGCGGACCGCTGGAATCTGTCCACTCGCTTCAACACCTGTTTCTTGCGTCTGACCGATGGTCGGTCGCGCGAAGGACGACGCCGTTCGATCGCGGCCGCGATCGCAGGTGCGCGACGCGCGGCTTTGGCTGCGGCCTGCTCGCGAACTTCTTCGTCGTCGAACTCGGGCAGCACGCCTTTCGTCAGAAGCTCGACGATGTCCGCTCCTGCGCCGTACGGAAGCGAGAAGATCACCTCGTCAACACCTGCCTGGCGGTAACGCTCGACGAGGCCCACAACTTCGCCAACATCTGCATTCGCGTCGCCGACGACGAGCACAACGGCGACACTCGCGTTCACGTCGTCGCTCGCCGGCACCGCGTCGTCAGCCTGCAACGCGCGGTCATACTCGACGACGAGTTCGGCGGCGTCCTCCGGGGTCTTCAGCGCCTGAACGAACGCACCAACGCCCTTCTTCGCCGCGCGCTGCACGTCGACCAATCCCCGACAGCGCGACCATCGCTGGTCGTCGTCCAGTGATTTCCAGTAGCGATCGAACTGCGCAGCCTGCGCCTCGAACCGCCCCTCAACGTCGAGCAGTCCGAATTTCATCCCTCGTCCTACTCCGCCGACACTTCGGCCGGGGGAACCACTTCGCTGCGGAGCTTCTTCAGTCGCTCGCGAAGCTGAACGTGCATCCGGCCGTCTTCGTCGCGCAACACCTGGCTGGCCATCCCCTCGGCGATCATCAGTCGCCCCTCGATCACGACCTTCTCCATCTCTGCATCTGTGAGCGCCAGCTGATCGCTGCGCATTGTCAGCGAGATGATTCCGTTCCACGCGGCCCACCAGAAGTGCGCTGCCTGCTCGGGATTGATACTCGGGCGCATCACGCCCTGCTCGATGCAGTTGGCGATGGCCTCGGCCAGTCGCGCAACCTGACGGGCGCCACGCTCTGAAACCTGCTTGGTGGTCGGATTTTCGAGCGCCTCTTGAGGGATGTCCTCGAACGGCACCATCAACATGCGGAAATAGGCGGGGTGTTCGCGAAAGAACTGCAGGTAGGCCTCGCCGAGCGAAATCACCTTTTCGAGATCGGGTGAGTCGGGGTCGTCGAGCACCGCGTCCACGTAGCGTGCCTCGATCTCCAGGGCGCGAGCAACGAGCGCGCCGTAGAGGCCTTCCTTGCTCTCGTAGTGGACGTAAATCGACCCGATCGACACGTCGGCCAAGCGCGCTACCTCGGTCATGCGCGTGCCGTGGTAGCCCTTCTCGGTGAAGAGCTTTTCGGCCGCCCGGATGATTGCGTCGGATGTGGATTGCGGTCCGCTCGCGTCGCCAGCGACAAGCGCCTCGGCGAATCCCGGGTCAAGTGCGATCTCTCGTGCCATGCGTCGATCTTACTTCGATGCCTCGTCTGCACAGGCGCGCGACGCGCAGACACCGGGTCGACGGACGCACGACAGGTAGCATCGCTGTCGATGTCCGACGTGAAGATTTATACGCGCAAGGGGGACGACGGTACGACCGGCCTCTGGTACGGCGGCCGGGTGCTCAAGTCGGATGCCCGTACGTCTGCATATGGCGACGTCGACGAGGCGATTTCAACGATCGCGGTTGCACGCGCGGAGTCTCGTGAATCGCATAGCGAATTGTCCGCCGATTTGCTTGAAATGCAGCGCTGCATGTTCATCGGCTGCGCACAACTCGCAACGGCGAGCGAGCACTACCACAAGTTGGAACCCGGCGTGACTCTTCTGACCGACGAGATGGTCACCGAACTCGAGCAACGAATCGATTGGTACAAGTCACAGGTCGAGCTTCCGCCGAAGTTCATAATTCCGGGTGGAACGCGGCTTTCGGCCCAGCTCGATGTTGCGCGTACTGTGACTCGGCGAGCAGAGCGGTCGGTGGTTTCGCTGAACGCGACCGAGCCGCTGCCGGACGAGGTCGTGCTGCGCTATCTCAACCGATCATCGGATCTGCTGTTCGTGATGGCGCGTTTCGCCGACGAAGCGGAACCGACAGTTTTTGAAGGTCGTGGCAAGTAGTCGCGGTCGGAAGTCCAGTGAATCCGTCGAGCGCGCGACAACTTGGTATCGCCAAATCTCGCCGCGAGTCGTATTGTTTGATGTAGACCATTCATCCCCAACGGGACAAGTACAGAGGGAACGAGTTCTATGGCCACGGAAGTCAAATCGCGCATAAAAAAAGCCCTCGCCAAGCGCACCGGGCATTTCGAGCACTTGGTGGTCGTGGGCGATCACCGAATCGTCACTGACGAACCAATCGATGTCGGCGGCGAGAACGCAGGGCCGTCGCCGCAGGAATTGCTGGCAGCCAGCCTCGCATCGTGCACGGCGACCACGATCGAAATGTACGCTGCGCACAAGGGCTGGGAATGCGGCGACGTGAAGGTCAAGGTTGAGTTTGAGTCGGCCAAGCGCGGTGCTCCGACGACATTCAACGTGGCGTTGTGCCTGCCGCCCGGACTCGATGAGGAACAAGTTCGCAGGATCACGGAGATCGCGACCAAGTGCCCCGTGCACCGGACGCTTGAGGGTGAAGTCATCTTCAACGAGTCGATCACCATTCAGTGACGGCAGCCGCCCAGCTCGACTGCATCGAATCAAAGCTCCTGGCCACCGGCGAGGCGCTCGATCTGTTCGCGCAGGGGCGTGAAGCGGCCGTGCTGATGCCGTTCCGCGAGACCGCGAACGGTTCGCTCGAGTTGATATTCACGAAACGACGCGACGACCTGCCCTCCCATGCCGGGCAGATTTCGTTTCCCGGGGGCAGTTCTGACCCCGACGATGCCGATCACGTGGCAACCGCGCTGCGCGAAACCGATGAAGAACTTGGCATTCCGGCTTCGGCGGTACGCGTGATCGGCGCACTCGAACCGATGTCGACCTTCGTCAGCGATTTCGCCGTTTATCCGATCGCCGGCGTCGTCTATCCGGCGATCGAGATCGTGCCGAATCCCGGCGAGGTGGACCACGTTTTCACGGTCGCCATCGCCGACCTGATCGCCGTGCGCGAGCACCGCGAGATTCAACGCGGTGCGATGACCTTCAAGACTGAGGCCTACGAAACCGATGGCGGGCTGATCTGGGGCGTCACCGGCTACATCCTCGGGCGATTGCTCGATCGCATCAGCGCGTGCTTTCCCGAGCCGATGCCGCGCAAGCCTGCCTAGCGGTAGTTCTCCGGCACGAACTCTGTGATCACACCGACGTACTCGCACTCGGTGCATTCCATCATCGGCTCGTCCGGCAGCGGTTCGGCCTCTTCACCCTCCAGCGGTTCCGGGTTATACGGCTGAACATATGGGGACATGCAGTTGGGGCAGAACATGCCGGCACTCTACGTCAGATTCAACTCTGGGCCAGATTCAGCTGGCCGTCAGATTCCCAGCGCCCGGTTCACCGCCGCGACGAGCGGTGAAAAATCTTCGGGCTCGTTCAAGCTGACCTCTTCGATCGGAATATGCCATGTCGTACGAGCGTGCTCGACATGCCGATTGACCTGATCTCCCTTTCGCTCGTGGACGAACCCCCGAACACCGGTGTCGACGACCTTGAGCAAGACAGTTTCGAGCCACTCGTCATCGACCGACGGATCTTCCGCGTCGGCCATCAAATAGGCGACCACGGCGACGTTCTCGAGCGCATCGAACACGTCGCCGGGCAACGAGGGCGAGACCAGGCGAACGGCAAAGCCGGCCTGTTCGACCGCCGCTGACGCGGCAGCCGCCCGAGAGCCTTGTTCAACAATCAGTACGCGCGCCATTGCGACGGAACGCTAGCGACCGATTGGTGCGCCTAACCTTTCAGCCGTGTC
>CAKZMQ010000022.1 GCA_937128795.1 uncultured Solirubrobacterales bacterium
GCACAAGATCCAGACCGTCAGCGCCGCCGTCGAGCGCTAGTGCGGGTTCGTACTGCGTGATTTCCGGCTCAAGCTCGACGAGCTCGCCGCTGGTGACGTACGGGAGGTTGGCGGTGATCACGTCGAAAACTCCGTCGATTCGATCGAGCAGGTCGGATTCGATGAACGTGATCTCTGCCCCGAGTCGTTCGGCGTTCGCGCGCGCGACCGCCAGCGCATCCGGCGAGACGTCGCTGGCCACAATTGTCGCGTCCGGCAGTTCGTCGGCCAAGGCAAGTGCGACTGCCCCGCTGCCTGTCGCGACGTCAAGAATCCCGCACGGTCTGTCGACCTTCGCGACGGCGACCAGCAGCTCTGTTTCGGGGCGCGGCGTGAGGACGCGGCTGTCAACGGCCAGCTCAATATTGCGAAAACCTTTGCGGCCGATGATCTGTGCCAGCGGTTCGCGTGCCGTGCGCCTGTTGACGAACGATTCGAACTCGGCGAATTGATCAACGGTCGGTTCGACGAGATCCGCGACTACCTTGGTGCGCGTGCTGCGGCACGCCGCCGCCAGTAGGAGCTCGGCGTCGAGTCGCGGCGAATCGACCCCGGCCTCCTCCAGCCGCTGCGTGGCCTGCTCGACCATGGCATCAACCGGTGGCAGCAGTCTGTGCCTCCAGCTTGAGGCGCTTTTCATCCGCTTGGAGGGCCTGCGTGAACTCGTCCAGCTCACCGGCGAGCACTGCGTCGAGGTTGTGTGCGGTGAGCTTGATTCGATGGTCGGTCACCCGACCCTGCGGATAGTTGTACGTGCGGATCTTGCCGGAGCGCTCACCGGTACCGACTTGGGCCTTGCGTTCGGCCGCTTCGGCGGCCTGCTGCTCTTCGATCGCGCGTTCATAGAGCCGAGCACGCAGCACCCGCATCGCCTTTTCGCGATTCTGCAGCTGCGACTTTTCGTCCTGCATCGAAACCACGACGCCGGTGGGCTTGTGCGTGATTCGCACCGCGGAATCGGTCGTGTTCACCGACTGCCCACCGGGGCCCGAACTGCGGTACACGTCGATCTGCAAATCACCCTGATCGATCTTGACGTCGACATCGTCGGCCTCCGGCATCACGGCAACTGTCGCGGTTGACGTGTGGATGCGGCCCTGGGACTCGGTCTCTGGCACCCGCTGCACGCGATGCGTTCCGCCCTCGAACTTGAAGATGCTGTAGGCCCCATCGCCCTTGATCGCCATTGTGTAGTGGCCGCCGTCGTCGGCCTCCATCAATTCGGGTTTGTAGCCGAGACGCTCTGCGTAGCGCGTGAGCATGCGGTAGAGGTCGCCCGCGAACAGGCCAGCCTCATCGCCGCCGGTACCGGGGCGCAGCTCAACGATCACGTCTTTGTCGTCGTTGGGGTCGCGGTCGACCATCGCCATGCGGATCTCTTCCTCCAGCTCGGCGATCCGAGACTTTGACGTTTCGTAGAGCTCTGCGAACTCCGGATCCTCATCGACGTAACCCTTCGCTCCCTCCATGTCGGACTCACAGCGGCGGTATTCGACGACCAAATCGTGCGCTGGTTCGAGCTGTCGATACTCGCGGCCGACCTCCGCATAGCGATTGCGGTCGTTGATCACGTCGGGGTCGGACATCTGCGCCTGCACGTCAGCGAAGCGGCGTTCGATCGTTTCGAGGAGCTGGGTGATCATCGGTTGGTGAGTCTAGGGGTGGCTGGTGGCAGAGGTAGCGGGGTTTGTTGGCTCTGTGGCGATTTCGGCGTGCGGCTGTTGGGCTTGGGAATGGGGTGAATTGGTCGAGGACTCCCCCGGCGGGGGACTCCTAAGACAAAGACCCGCATTGGAATGCCGTGCGCCGGTCCAAGCCTTGCTTGCCCGCAGCCGCAAACCCCGAGCACCCGAATCCTTACGCGACGATCTCCATGCCGATCTCATCCTCTTCCTTGGCAGCGCGCGGATCTTCCTTGGCGAGCACCGCTTCCAGCGATGCGATCGCGACCTCAAGTTGCTCGTGGTCCGGCTCGCGGGTGGTCAGGCGCTGCAGCTGCAGACCCGGCCACATGATCGCCCTCGCCCAGAGCTGTGTGCGGTACTTGCCAATCAGCTTGATCAGCTCAAAGGCCAGACCGGCGACGATCGGTACCGCGAGCACGCGAGAGGGAAAGAGGATGTACCAGTCAGGGCGGCCGAGCGGTGTGAGCACGAAGATCGAGACGATGAACACGAGCAGCAAGAAGCTGGTGCCGCAGCGCGGGTGGAATCGCGTGAACTTGGCGGCGTTCTCGGGCGTCAGTGGCATTCCCGATTCGTAGTTGAAGATCGTTTTGTGTTCGGCGCCGTGGAACTCGAACACGCGGCGCAGGTCGGGCAAAAGCGAGATCACCCAGAGATATGCGATGAAAACGAGAATGCGCGTGACCTTCTCGAACAAAACAAAGTTGACGTCGCTGCCTTCGTCGCCGCGGATCAGCTGGGTCAAACCGAGCGGAAGCAGAAAGAAGATGCCGATCGCGAAGACCAGTGAGAAGGCGACGGTGGCCGCCCACGTGGCACCGCCGATCTCTTCCTCTTCTTCGTCGAGTTGCTTGTTGGCCGCGATTCCAAGCGCCTTGATGCCGATGCCCATCGACTCGACGAGCGCGACGACACCGCGCACCACCGGGAGCTTGTAGAAGCGGTTGGTCTTGACTCGAGACTCGAATTCATGCGTCTCGGTCTCGATCTCGCCGTTCTCGAGGCGAACTGCAACCGCCCAATGTTTGGTGCCGCGCATCATCACGCCCTCGATCACGGCTTGACCGCCGACCGGTGCGTCTTTGGTCGCGGACAGATTGCCACTGCCGCGGTGGACATGTGCCTGTTCTATGCCAGCGGCGTAGTCACTGACCTCGCTGCTCGGCGGAGGAGCTAGGACGGGTTCAGATTCCATGGACGCAGCTCTCTGACGGGGTCGACCCCAGCGATGCCGGAATCAGCGGTGGACGGCGCTAGCCGCGAGTCTTCGACTTGGCGGCGCGGCGCTGGAAGCGTTCGACGCGTCCACCGGTGTCAACGAGCTTCTGCTTGCCCGTGTAGAACGGGTGGCACTCGGAGCAAAGTTCGACGTGCATCTCGGCCTTGGTCGAACGGGTGATGAACGAGTTGCCGCAACTGCAGGTCACGCGGGACTCGACGTATTCGGGGTGGATCGAAGTCTTCATAAGGCTGCGAAAGCTTAGACGGTCGATCCGGTCGGGAAGTCGATCGGCCGCGACACGACGATTACCGGCAGTCGAAAGGCTTCCACGAACGCGACGTTCGGCGCAGTCGCAGCGTACGTTTGGGATCAAGCGAGACCTTGTGGAACGCACTGCACGCCGTTGCGTTGAAGCTCGCTTCCACCGATCGGCGTGCTGCGAGCGAGCTGATGATCGTCCCCTGTGCGGGACCGTCGTCGACGCTGATGAACACCGGTACGTTCACCGCTTCTGACCGGCCGGCGTTGAAAACCGTGACCACATAGTTCTCCTGCGGTGAGCCGGCGACAGGCACCCGCCTTGAGGCCTTGGTCACCAGTTGCGGCAGCCCGATCTTCTGATGGCATGACTTGGTCGTGCGCACGCGGTGCCACTCAGTCGTGCCGTCCGCGCGAAGCCACCTGAATCGCACACGAGCCTTGTAGCGAGCGTACGTTTCGACTCCCTGAAGCGTGATTTCGCGTATGTACACGGTCGCCGCAGGATCGCTCGCCGGGAGCCACTTGCCGAGGCCCGTGCCCTTGACGCGCTTGTACCGATTTCGCTTTCGTCCGTTGAACTTGCGATAGACGTCAAAGCGGATCTGCATCGTCTGTGCGGCGCCCGGCGGGCTGTTGAACGTCGTCATTCGGCCCGAGAACTCAATTCGGCGGGCGTCGTAGAAGCGCGAGCGCACGCACGACGTCATTCGAGCCCTCGCCGGTGGCGTGGCGCCGGTCCTGACCGCCGAGTTCCAGATCGGCAGGGATGAGGACAGCTCGTTTGAATGAACGCTCTGCGTCGCTGCAGCGTTACTCGCCAGTAAGGTAAGCGACAACAACGAGAAGGCCAAGAGGGCCATCCCAAGCGCCGAGCACAAGAGCTTGGAGTTGGTCGTCATCAATAGTTAGAACAGCGGTGAGCAGTGATTGTTTCGGGCAAAACGCCTCCAACCCCTGTTCATTGACAAGGGCTGGAGGGAATTGTTGCGGCTCGGGTCGGTGCACGGGCACCGGATCGGCCGAGCGTCAGACGATTTGGTACAGCGGTCCGTCGCCACCTTCGGGCGGCGTGAAGCGACCACCCTTGGCGGTGATTGCGCCGCACTGCACGCAGTTCGACGGCGTGACGTGCACGTTCACGTTGCCGTGATCGGGCTCGCCCTCAGGGATCTCATACACCTGTGCGGGGCACAGCGAGACCCAGGTCTGGGCGACTTCGCGCGGCACGTTCTCCTGAACACGGATGTGGTTCGGGGCCGAGTCGCGCGTGGCGTTTCCGGATCCGAACACCGAGTCCAGTTTGCTGAACGTGAGCTCGTTGTCGGGCTGCGGGTAGTGGTCGTAGCGGTCACCGAGAAACATCGGCTCCTCGGCGTCGGGCACGGAAATCCACTTGCCGAACGGCAGCAGGCCCTTGGTGATCGTGCCCATCGAGGCGAGTGCACCGCCGATGAAGAAACCCTTGCTGAACACCTGACGCATGTTGCGCTCGGTGTAGAGCTCGTCCCCGATGATGCCGCCCTGGACCTTCTTGTCGTACTCCGAGAAATCGGTCGAGCCGGCCTTCAGCTGGGCGGTGATCGTCTCGGCTGCGTACATGCCCGAGTGCATCGCGTAGTGGATGCCCTTGAGGTACGGGACGTTGACCATGCCGGCAGCGTCGCCGGTGATCACGGCACCCGGGACCGAAAGCGACTTCGGCATCGAGAACCATCCGCCAGACGGAATCGTCTTGGCGCCCCAGGCGACGCGCTTTCCGCCTTCGAGGATCTTCTTCGGCAAGGGGTGAGTCTTGAACTGTTGCAGCAGGTCGTGGCACGACAGCGTGGCGTCGGTGTAGTCGAGGCCGATCACCATTCCGATGCAGACCTTGTCCTCGCCCATCGGGTAAATGAACGATCCACCGAACTCGTTGAAACGAGCGCCCTTGCGCAGCGGCCAACCCATCGTGTGGATGACCTGGTCGAGCGGCTCCTTGACCTCCCAGACCTCCTTGACGCCGAGCTCGTAGCGCTGCGGCTGCTCCGGTGCAATGTCAAAGAACTCTTCGGCGGCCATCGTCAGGTGGCCGATCGTGCCCTCGGCGATGATCGTTGCCTTCGCGATCACGTCGCTGCCGGGCTCGAAGTTGCCCATCTCGTTGCCCTCACGGTCGCGTCCGCGGTCGCCGGTGCGGACACCTACGACCTGACCCTCCTCGACCAACAGCTTCATCGCTGATGTCTCGGCGAGGATATAGACGCCCATCTCCTCCGCCTTCTCCGCGAGCCAGCGTGACAACTCGGCCACCGAGGTGACGTAGTTGCCGTGGTTCTTGAAGTTCGGCGGTGGCGGAACGAGCTTGATCTTGCGCTTCTTGGTCAACAGGTATGTCGAGTCCTTGTGAACCTCGCCATAGACGGGCCATTCGGACGGGTCAAGGTCTGGGAACAACTCGCGCATCGCGCTCGGGCGCATGTTCGCGCCCGAGAGCGTGTGCGCTCCTGAAACCTTGCCCTTTTCGATCACGGCGACAGGAACCTCTCCGAGGGACTCCAGAAGCTCCGGGTCCTTTTCGAGGATCTGCATGATCTTGATGGCGGCCGCGAGGCCGGCGGGTCCTCCGCCGACGATCGCGATGCCTACCTCGATCCGCTCATCCTCGGGATCAGTCGGTGCGCCGATGAACTCCTCCACCTGATTTACAGGCGGCGGGAAATCAGACGGTTTGACGCCGTGACCAGACATGACTAGGCGCCCTTCTTGGCCTTGATCGCTTCCGCCAGCTTGGGAGCGATTTTGTGCAGGTCACCAACGACACCGAGGTCACTGAACTCGAAGATCGGTGCGTTCGGGTCCTTGTTGATGGCGACGACGTTCTCGCTCGCCTGCATTCCGACCTTGTGCTGGATCGCACCGCTGATGCCGAGCGCGAGGTACAGCTTCGGCGCGACCGTCTTACCGGTCTGCCCGATCTGCCCGGCGTACGGGAACCATCCGGCGTCGACCACGGCACGTGTGGCGGCAACTGCGCCGCCGAGCGAACCTGCGAGGTCGTCGGCCAGCGAGAAGTTCGCTGCCTCGCCGAGGCCACGGCCACCGGCGACGAGGATGTCTGCGTCCTCGATGTTGACGTCCGCACCGCGCTGCTCACCACGGGTGACGAGCTCTGCACGAAGCGAGTAGTCGTTGAAGTCGACGGTGACGTCCTCGATTGCACCGGCGGCACCGATTGAGGCGTCGGGCTCGAACGAGTTGAGTCGGCCGACGATCACGCCGCCGTCGCCGGTGTATCCGACGTCGACGATCGCGGAGTCCTGAAGTACTGGACGCTCGACGACGAGCTTGCCGCCATCGACCTTGATGCCTGTTGCTTCAGCGGTGATGCCCCAGCCGAGGCGAGCCGTAAGCCCGGCACCGATCTCGAGTCCGAGCAGACCGCCACCAAACAGCGCGTAGCTGATGCCGTTGTCGGTGATGACCTTGGCCAGTGCGTCGACTGCCGGCTGGGACGTGCCTTCCGGACCGTTGACGCGGTAGACCTTTGCGGCGCCGTGGGCACCGAGTGTGCTCAGGGCATCGTCGGAGAAGCTTTCGCCGACAACGATTGCCGACGCCTCTCCGCCGAGCTCGCCGGCCAGCTTGGAGGCCTGCGAAAGCGCACCGAGTGAGTTCTTGTTGAATTGGCCGTCCTTGGAGAGGACGTAAACGATGATTCCTGCCATTTAGATCAGCTTCCTTTCGTCGAGGAACGCGACGATGCGCTCGACGGTGCCGTCGACATCATCATCCGCATTCTCGATCAGCTCGCCCGACTCCTTGGCCGGCGGCGGGTTGATCGCGAGAACGGTCGTCTTCGAGCCAGCTTCACCGACCTCACCGGCGTCGATACCGACGTCTCCGATGGCTTTGGTGTCGCGCGGCTTCTTCTTGGCGCCCATGATCGCCTTGAGCGACGGGTAGCGCGGCTCGTTGATTGCATCACCAACCGAAATCACGGCAGGCAGCGTCACCTTTACGGTGTCGTAGCCGTACTCTGCCTGACGTTCGAGCGTGAGCGTGTCACCGTCGAGCTTGAGGTCGATGACCTGAGTCAGCGACGGCATCTTCAGGTGATCTGCGACGACTGCGCCGATGGTGTAGTTCTCACCATCATCCGACTGCTGTCCCAGGAGGACGAGGTCGGGAGCCTCGGCTTCGAGCGTCTTGGCGAGCGCGTAGCCCGTTGCCCAGACGTCGGAACCGGCGAGTGCGTCATCGGTCAGTTGGACGGAACGGTCAGCACCAAGCGAAGCGGCCTTGTTGAGGGCGTTCGAGGCTGACTCGGGGCCCATCGTCACGGCGACAATCTCGTCCACCTGCGCGCCGCCTTCGCGGATCTGCACAGCGGCCTCGATGGCGTGCGTGTCGAATGGGTTGAGGTTCTTCTCGCCAGAACGGTCGATGCGCTTCGTATTGGGATCGAGGCGCTTTTCGACTGCGGCGTCCGGAACCTCCTTGACAAGGACGGCGATCTTCAAGGTGTCCTCCTGGTAGGGGTTCGGCCGAGCACGTGCACGGTCGGATTGATGGTCGGAAAAGTCAAAGTCCCTCGTCCTGTGCGGGCTCGGGACAGGAAAGCCTTCGGTCTGGCTGAAAGCTGGGTCGCGTTCCTCGAATTGGATACGCGCCGGTGAAAGGTAGCGGGTTTACGAACGATCATTCGCGTGGCAGATGGTCGCTTGCGGGGGCCTCTTGCTGGGAATGCTTGCTGCTAAGTGACTCAATAGTTACTTAGCGGAATTCATTGTAGTGGTTTTCACGACGGTCGGTGCCGAGTTCACCGCTACAAAGCCAATCACCGCCACAAAGTCCGGTCTTTGGGGCGCCACAAAGATCGGACTTTGTGGCAGGAAATGGCTTTGCCAGGGCTTTCGGCGCGGGCGGGCGCGGGCGCGCCGGCTAGACCTCGACGGCGCCGTTGATGAAGTCGACGATCGCGTTCGTCGGTGCGCCGGGCGTGAAGACTTCGGCCACGCCGAGTTCCTTCAGTGGCGGGATGTCGTCGGCCGGGATCGTGCCGCCGACCGTCACGAGGATGTCGCCCGCATCTTGTTCGTTGAGCAACTCGATGATCTTCGGCACCAACGTCATGTGCGCACCGGAAAGAATTGAGAGACCGATCGCATCAGCGTCCTCCTGCAGCGCGGTCTCGACGATCTGTTCGGGCGTCTGGTGCAAACCGGTGTAAATCACTTCCATGCCAGCGTCGCGCAGCGCGCGGGCGATGATCTTCGCGCCGCGGTCGTGACCGTCGAGGCCGGGCTTGGCAACGACAACGCGAATCTTCTTCTTGCTTACAGGAGTTGGGCTGGTGGCTGTTTCACTCATGGGCGCCGCAGAGATTAGCCCCCCGCGCCGATTCCGCCAGTTGCGACGACCACCAACGTCAGCGAACTCTGACCGTCGTCTTCATCGAGGACGGGTGGATCGTGCAGTAGAGCCGGTACGTGCCCTTCCTGCTGAACTTTTTGGTGTAGGTGTAGGTTCCGCGCTTGGTCCTGGACTTGAACTTGATCGGTCCGCTCCGAACAGCAACGTTGTGACGCTTGCGCGTCCGATCCCACTTGAACCGAATGCGGTCGTTGCGCCTGATCGAGGTGGACCTGCGCGAGAAGTAGTTGTCGCCGACCGTCACGCCCTTCGTCGCGGCTGCGGTTGCGCGTTTGTCGTCTGCCGCTGACGGCACTGCGGCGATCAACATCGCCGCCGCCAATACGACGAGCGACAGCAGCGCGTTCTTCGGTATGAGTTTCATCCAGCGATTATCCACGTTCCGCGACGGGAAATCATGAACAATTGTTTACGCGGTTCGGAGGTCAGTCGTCTTCAAAGCCGGGTGGCTTCTCGAGCGGCTCGCGTGGCGGCTCATGCTCAAGATGTTCAGGTGGCTCGCCAGGCAACAGCGGTTCCTGACCGCGCGTGGCCAACAACGACCAAACGATCGAAGTTCCAGCAGCGAGCGCGATGAACGCGAGTGAAATTCCGATCGGCACGTGGTACCACTCGCTCGCGATGAATTTGATGCCGACGAAGATCAGCACGACTGCCAGCCCGATCTGCAGATAGACGAAGCGGTCCATTGCATCTGCAAGTAGGAAGTACAAAGCGCGCATGCCGAGCAGGGCGAAGGCGTTCGACGTGTAGATGATGAACTTGTCGGTCGTGATCGCGAAGATCGCCGGAATCGAGTCAATCGCGAACACCAGGTCGGTTCCGGCGACGACAAGGATCGCCGCGGCCAGCGGAGTAGCCACCCAGACGCCCAGCAAACCCTTCTGACCGGGCTTGCGGCCGGCATCGAACTCCTCGTTCGGATCGACCTCTTCGGGACGGACGAAGTACTTGTCACCGTGATACGCATGACTGACCGGCATCACCCTGCGCAGCGTCTTCAGCGCGAAGTTCTTTGACGGGTCGGTCTCGCCGACGTCGTGTGTCGCCATGCGATAGCCGGTCCAGATCAGCAGGCCACCAAAGAAGAAGATGATCCAGTCGTAGCGCTCGATCAATTCGGCACCCAGCAAAATGAAGACGGCGCGCATGAACAGCGCCATCACGATCCCCCAGAACAGCACTCCGTTCTGCAATCGCTGTGGTACGGCGAAGAAGGCGAAGACGACCGCGAACACAAACACGTTGTCGATCGACAGCGCCCGCTCGAGCAGGTAACCGGCGTAGTACTCGCCGGCCGAAACGGAGCCGAGCTGCCAGAGCACGACGAGCCCGAAGGCCAGTCCGATGGCGATCCAAAGCGCGTTAGACCAAAGTGCCTCTTTCAGGCTGATCTTGTGCGCTTCCCTGTGGAAGACAAACAGGTCGAGCGCCAGCAGGACGACGACCGAGGCACCGAAGGCGATCCACAACCAAGTGGGAGCGGCGGGTCCGTGGGACTCCGGAGTCGCGGCACCTGCCGCCAAGACGATCGAGTTCATCGGGCGCGAAGGCTACGCAATGGCGGCGGTAACTTTGTCGGTCGCCGTGAGCCCCGGCAATTGCGTCAGAAAACCGGTACCTCGCGATAGGTGCCGAAAACGTCTTGCAAAGCGTGCACGATCTCGCCTTCACTGGCCATCACTCGCGCACAGTCAAGAATCGGATAGAGCAGATTTTGGTCGGTCGCGGCCGCTTCGCGGAGTGACTTGAGCGAAGCCTCGACCTCTGGTACCGAACGAGTCGCTTTGACCGCTTGAACCCTGCCGATCTGCTTGCGTTCCAACTCGGGCGCGATTCGCAGAATCTCCATCTGCTCCTCGTCCTCGAGTTCGTATTTGTTGACGCCCACGACGATGCGTTCCCCGGCATCGACCTCGCGCTGGTAGCGAAATGCGGCGTCGGCGATCTCGCGCTGAGGAAAACCGCGTTTGATCGATTCGACGATGCCGCCGAGTTCGTCGATCCGTCGGAAGTAGTCGTATGCGGCGGCTTCCATTTCGTTGGTGAGGGTCTCCACGTAGTAGCTACCACCGAGCGGATCGGCGGTGCGCGTGACTCCCGTCTCGTGCGCGATCACCTGCTGCGTGCGCAGCGCGATGCGAACGGCGTCCTCGGTCGGTAGCGCAAGTGCCTCGTCGTAAGAGTTGGTGTGCAGCGACTGCGTGCCGCCGAGCACGCCGGCGAGTGCTTCGATCGCGGTGCGGATGTGGTTTACCTCGGGCTGTTGCGCCGTCAGCGACACGCCCGCGGTTTGAGTGTGGAAGCGCATCAGCATCGACTTGGGGTTCTTTGCGCCGTAGGTCTCCCGCAATTCGCGTGCCCAAATGCGACGGGCGGCGCGGTACTTGGCGATCTCCTCGAAGAATTCGATCTGCGCGTTGAAGAAAAAGGAAAGGCGCGGCGCGAAGTCGTCCACGTCGAGGCCGCGCTCGATTCCAGCTTTGACATATGCGAATCCATCGGCGAGCGTGAATGCGAGCTCCTGCTGGGCCGTCGATCCCGCTTCGCGGATGTGGTACCCGCTGATGCTGACCGGGTGCATCTTTGGCATCTCGCGAGTGCAGTACTCGATTAGGTCGGTCACGAGGCGCATCGCATGGTCAATTGGGAAGCACCACTCTTTCTGGGCGATGTACTCCTTGAGGATGTCGGTCTGGAAGGTGCCGGCGAGTTGGCTCGGCGGGATGTTCTGGCGCTCGGCTGCCGCGACGTAGAAGGCGAGCATGATCGCTGCCGGCGCGTTGATCGTCATGCTCGTCGAGACCTTGTCGAGCGGGATGCCCTGAAAAAGCGTGGTCATGTCGTCGAGCGTGTCGATCGCAACTCCTTCGCGGCCGACTTCGCCGAGCGAGAGTGGATCGTCGCTGTCGTGACCCATCAGGCTGGGCATGTCGTAGGCGGTCGACAATCCAGTCTGGCCGTGGTCGAGGAGGTAGCGGAATCGCTCGTTCGTCTCTTCGGCGGTTCCGAAACCGGCGAACTGACGCATCGTGAACATGCGGCCGCGATGCATCGTCTCGTAGACACCGCGGGTGTACGGGTATTGCCCGGGGTCGCCGAGGTCGCGGTCGTAATCGACGTTCGCGTCTTCCTGTTTGTAGAGCGGCTTGACCGGTTCGCCGGAGATCGTCGTAAGGAGCTCGCCCGTGGACGAGCGCTCGGGTTCGGTCGAGGGTGCGGCTGGCTTTTCGGTCTGTACGGGCCGGTTCATCTGCTTCCTCGAATTTCGCTTGTCGAGCGTTCAGCCAAACTTTGGATGGTAGGCGCTTGTCGCCATCGACCAACGCAAGTATTTCAGGAAGCCGGCCCGATCAGGTGAGGATTTCGAGAATTCGGTCGTAGGGGCGGCACAGCACTGCCTTTCCGCCGTTCTCCGCGATCGGTCGTTCGATCAATTCCGGGTGGTCGGCCATCAGCTGGATGAGTTCAAGGTCGCTGTGACCCGAATCCTTCAGCGCCATGTCCTTGTACTTCTGCTCTTTCGTGCGCAGCAGCTCGCGGGGCGCGATACCCATCTTGTCCAGCAGTTCCGCGATCTTGGCGGCGCTGAGCGGGTCGATGAAGTAGTTGACGTCCTCGAACTCGATGCCCTGCTCGCGAAGCAACTTGACTGTCTTGCGGCAGGTCGTGCAGGTGGGCTTTTCGTAGATCGTGAGACCAGCGCTCATTGCCCGCCGAGCTTACCGGCCGCAACGGGCCATCGCCGGTTTGATCGACGCCACTTTGGGTAGTTCGAAGGTGAGCGACAAAAGGAGCAGAGCATGAGCGACGACCGTCCAGCCCTCGAAGTTCCCGAGCCTTCGGAGCCGCCGCAAGAGCCAGACCTACCGGACCCTCCGCTGGCGGATTCGGAGTTGCCTACGACTCCTGTGACGTCGACAGGGAGCATCCCTGAAATGGACATTCCCGATCTCGAGATTCCCGACGTCGACATTCCCGATCCCGACATCCCTGAATCGATATTCGCCGAACCCGAGATCCCGGATCCGGAGATTCCAGAAATGAAGTTTTCGGATTCCGAATCTCCCGAGCCGGCCGATCCGCATGACCCCGACACCGGAGAGGACGAGTCCAATCCAGACGAGAAAGTGGATTCCAAGACAGATCTCGACGAGACGCTTGATTCCGTTCGCGGCCTCCGGAAAAATTGAGACCGCCTCCCCTTATGGGGAACCTTGTTTTACAAAGTTGTTACGCGGCGGGGACTTCGATCACTACGGCGTCGCCTTGGCCTCCGCCAGAGCAGATTGCGGCTACGCCGAGGCCGCCGCCGCGGCGGCGGAGTTCGTGGACAAGCGTTCCGATGATGCGGGCGCCGGAGGCGCCGATCGGGTGGCCGATGGCGACTGCGCCGCCATTGACGTTGACCTTCTCCTCGTCGATGTCCATCATGCGGATCGAGTTGAGCGTCACTGAGGCAAATGCCTCGTTGATTTCCCAAAGGTCGACGTCCGCCGGGGTCTTGCCGATCTTGTCGAGTGCGGCGACAGAGGCCTTTGCAGGCGTGCGCGCGAGGTAGGGAAAGTCGTCTGCGATCGAGGCCTGCGAGAGGATCGTTGCCAGTGGCTTCTTGCCGTTGGCCGCTGCCCATTCGTCTGAGGACACGATGATTGCGCCCGCACCGTCGTTGACGCCCGGCGCATTCCCAGCTGTGTGCGTGCCGTCCTCCATGAAGATCGGCGGCAGCTTGGACAGACCTTCAAGCGTGGTTCCCGGACGGACCGACTCGTCGAGCTCGACGACTGAGTCGCCCTTCTTGCCTTTGACGGTCACAGTGACGATCTCTTCGGGCAGCTTGCCCTCGTCGTTGGCCTTGACCGTGAGCTCGTGCGAGCGGACCGACCAGCGATCCATGTCGGCGCGGGTCATCTCGATCTCGGCGGCGACCTCGCTGGCCTCGTGGGCCATGTGCTTGCCGCTGAAGGGGTTGGTCAGACCGTCATTGATCATCGCGTCGATCATCTTGCCGTCGCCCATCCTGTAGCCGAAGCGTGCCTTGGGCAGGATGTACGGAGCATTGCTCATGCTCTCCATGCCGCCGCCGACGCCAACTTCGATGTCGCCCGCACGAATTGCGCTGTCGAGCATTCCGACTGCGCGCATGCCCGAGGCGCAGACTTTGTTGATCGTCTCACTGCTGACTTCCTTGGGGATGCCACCGTTGATCTGGGCCTGGCGCGAGGGGATCTGGCCGACCCCCGCCTGCAGCACGTTGCCCATCACGACGTGGTCCACCTGCTCGCCATCGACACCCGAGCGCTCAAGCGCTGCCTCGATGGCAATGCCGCCGAGTTCGACAGCCTTCAGCGAGGCGAGTCCTCCGCCGAGCTTGCCGACTGGTGTACGTGCTGATCCGAGAATGACTGTCTTGGACATGAGTACTGGTGCATCCTTTCAAGGAAAACGGTTTTTTTGGCGCGGTGGACGTTGGGGAGGTTAGTGGTGTCGGAGCGAGCGGTGTGTGACATGCCGCACGATCGTTCGTTCGTAAATTCTAGTGCACGCGCCTCGATCCGCCGAAGCCGCAGCGGCGCGGACGCGAGAAAACCGCCCCCGAAACGCCGACTAAGGTGCCGTCCATGTCACAGATAATCGAAGTCACCGCGCGCCAGGGCGATCCCGCCGAAACCTCCGCCGACACCCGCATCATCGGGCTGTTCGAGGGCGTCGAATCAGGCATCGAGCCCGTGGACAAACTCGTTGCCAGCGGCGAGGTCAAAGCCAGCTACAAATCCAGTGGCGTCGCCCACGCACACGGCAAGCGGTTTCTCGCAGTCGGACTCGGAAAGGTCGAGGACTTCACGACGGAACGAGCGCGGGTTTCCGGAGCTGTCGGCGCGAGTGCAGCAGCGGCCCTCGGCGCGAAATCGATTAGCTGGATTTCGCCCACAGAAGGCGATGTCGCCGCAACGGCAGGTGCGATCGTCGAAGGCACCCTGCTGAAGGCTTATAAATTTGACGCCTACAAGTCGAAGGACGACGATGACGAGAGTTCCGGCATCGAGCAACTCGAAATTGTCGCCGACGATGATCTGACTGACGCGGTGACGGCTGCGGCGATCGGCGCAAACGCCGTCAACGCGGCGCGTGATCTTCAGAACCAGCCCTCGAACGTTGCAACGCCCAGTTACCTCGCCGATCGCGCAGCGGCGATCGCGGCCGAGACGGGAAACATCGAATTCGACATCTACGACCGCCAGTGGATCGAGAACAAGGGCATGGGCGCGTTTGCTGCGGTTGCGCAGGGAACGATCGAGGAGCCGCGTCTAATCGTCATGCGCTACAACGGCGCACCCGACTCGGACGCCCCCACACTCGGATTCGTCGGCAAGGCAGTCACGTTTGACACCGGCGGAATCTCGCTGAAACCTTCGGGCAAGATGGAGGAGATGAAGTTCGACATGTCCGGCGGAGCGGCGGTGCTGGAGGCCACCGGAGCAATCGCGAAGCTCGGCCTGCCGATCAATCTGATCAGCATCGTGCCGTCGACCGAAAACATGCCGAGCGGCAGCGCGATCAAGCCCGGCGACATCGTTACCGCCTACAACGGAAAGACGATCGAGATCGACAACACGGACGCCGAAGGTCGCTTGATCCTCGCCGACGCTCTCACCTACGCCAATGAGTTGGGTGCCGACCGCCTCGTAAACCTGGCGACTCTGACCGGCGCGATCATCGTCGCGCTGGGCAGTACGTACGCCGGCCTCTTCAGTAACGACGACGATTGGGCTGCGCAGGTCGAGGCCGCAGCCGATTCAACCGGTGAACTCGGTCACCGACTACCGCTGCACCCGGAGTTCGCGGAACTGATCAAAGGCAAGTACGCCGACATCACCAACGCACCGGCAGCGCGCAAGGGATCCTCGATCACCGCGGCAGAGTTCCTGAAGAACTTCGTCGGCGAGACTCCGTGGACGCACATCGACATCGCAGGAACGGCCTGGGATCTCGGCAGGCCGTACGTCGGTACCGGTGCGTCCGGTTTTGGTGTACGCCTGCTGATCGAACTGGCGCGCAAGCACGGCCAGACCTAAGCGTGCCACGCGGGGAAACCCGGCGCGCTTACTCGGGCTCGACCGAATCCGGTCCGGGCCCTTGGCTTGCATCGCCGTCCGGCGAAACGAGATCTTCGCGCTCACCTGAACCTGTGCGCTCGCGCTCACGCGGTGCGCGGCGTTCGAGCGGTTCGCCGCCGTCACGTCTGCCACTTCGCTCTTCGCGTTCGACAGCCCCGCCGCGTCGTTCGCGGCGCGCAGGTCGCGTGTCGTCATCGAACTTGCGATCACGACCGCGTCGCCTGACATCCACGCCGCCGCGACGCTGATCGCCACGACGCCGGTCAACGCCACGCTTGTCGTCGCGCTGACGGCCACTCGGCCGATTCGCGTCGTCGCCGAGCACGCCGAACAGTGGCAAACCATTCGCCGGGCCGTTGTCGCCTTCGCCGGTGCCTTGATCGGTGCCTTGCCCAGCTGCTGCGGCCGCGATCGCCGCCGGGCCGGCTTTCGAGATCGCCTGCTGCGGTGCGTTCGCGCTCGCCGAGCGTTCGTGTTCGGCCACTGCGGCCCCGCCGCCGAGTGCGACGACGGCCAACACGGTCGCCGCCGTCTTGCCCCCGAAGGCGGCCCCGCCGGCCGCCGCGCCGCCCGTGGCCGCACTCGACGCCACGAAGGCGCCGCCGGTCGCGGCCCCCAGGCCCAAACCCGCCAACGTCAACGGAACCACCGGCGCTGCCATCGCGAGGTCGCGCCCGAGTCGGCGCGGGCGATATCCGTCGATAGTTGCCGCCTCTGTTACAGCGGCGCGTCCGCGCCCGATCAGTTTCTTCGTCGCCGAGACGGTGGTGTCCAGCTGACTGGCGATCTGGCTGTGCGACAGTCCGCCGAGTTCGCGCATCAACAAGGCCTCGCGCTGGCGCTCGGGAAGGTCAGAAACCGCTGCGACCAGCCATGCGAGCTCGACGCGCTGCTCCGCGTGCCGGTCGGTCTGGGTGTGTTCTGCGGCACTGGGAGGCTCCGCATTCTCGGCGTCGAGCGACTGCACGTTCGACTTGCGCGCACGGATCAGATCGTATGTACGGTTGCGCGCGATCGTGTAGATCCAGCTGCGGAAAGAGCCGTCAACTCTCTTCTCGCGAATTCCGGCAAAGGCTTTGGCAAATGTGTCCTGCACGATGTCCTCGCAATCCTCCATGCCGTCCCTTCGGGCCAGCAGGTGGTAGACGAACGCGAACACCGGCTGGTGATAGCGCCCGTAGAGCACTTCGTAAGCGTTTGCGTTTCCACGCGTGGCCAGCTTGCACAACACCGCGTCCGGCTGCGCCAAAAGCATTCGCCCGCCGAGGCCGATGCTGGCCCCTGATGGGCTGTGTTGTTCGGGTGAAGCTTCCACTTGTACTCGCTTACCTCAACATATAGACGCTGCTGCCTGAGAAAAGTCCCATCGAAACCTGAGAAAACCCTGAGAGTCTCTTATCGGCGGGACTTTTTCGAATCTCCACCGTCTTGAACCGACGACCGGAACATCCGGCTGAACGAAATCCAACAACGGAATCCAGGAGTTTCGCTATGACCAAGAAACTGACCAAGAATCTGCTGGCGACGCTGACGGTGATGATCGCCGCGATGGCAGTAGTCGTCGGCACAACGTCGGCACATCCAGGAGGCGGGGCTCGCGCCGACGCCGATGGGGACGGTGCCTCTGACCGCTGCGAGGCCCGCGCCGGCACCAGCTCGAGCGACACCGACAGCGACGACAACGGCGTCGTCGACGGGCTTGAAGACAGCGATGGCGACGGTGCCAACAATGCCGCCGAGTCGAAGCTACGCAGCAACTGCGCCAAGGCCAACCGGCACTTCAAGATCCGCCGTGCGGAGGTCGTCAGCTATGAGGACGGCAATCTGACGCTTTCGATCGGCAGGGACGGCGGGCTGATCACGAAGGCGGTTTCGTCTCGTGTCGTCTGCTTGATGGAGGATCCCGAGTCCGACGACGACAGCGCTTCGGTATCACGTCGCGGGGAAGACGACGGTGAGCGTCGTGGTCGCGGTCGCGGACGTGACGGCGAACGTCGCGGACGTGGTCGTGGACGCGGTCACGATGACGACCTGGTCGCCTGCACGACGGCAGATCTGGTGGCCGGAACAAAGGTTCGCGATGCCCGCGTGAAGCGCGGCAGGTTCGTGCGAATCCGCCTCTCGGACGAGGACTGAATACGCCTGAGTAGCCGCCGGATGGGTGCCTGATTGCGCCGCGCATAGTTTGTGACAAACTGTTACAATCCTTTGTAACAAGTTGTTACAAACTGCGCGGCGCCGTTCTTTCGAGCGTCGCCTGTTTGCGGAGGCGAGAACGATGGCATGGAATGTGGTTGTGGTTGGCGGCGGTTTCGGTGGCTTCAACGCCGCGCGAGCGATCGAGCGTCGGGTGTCACCGGAATCAGTCAAAGTGACACTCGTCTCGGAGCAAAACTTTTTGCTCTATACGCCCTTTCTGCCCGAGGCGGCCGCGGGCACCTTGGAGCCGCGGCACGTTGTCACCCCCTTGCGTGAGCTACTCAAGCACACGCGTCTGCAACTGGGATCGATGACCGGCCTCGACCGCGAGCGGAGCATCATCACGATCCGCAACGCCGAAGGTGACCCGCAAGAGATCCGCTACGACCGTCTGGTCCTGGCGCCGGGCTCGATCTCACGAACGCTGCCGATCCCTGGATTGGCCGAGCACGGTGCGGCCTTCAAGAGCCTTGCCGACGCGATCTGGCTGCGCAACCACGTGATTCGCTCTCTGGAACTTGCCGAAACCGTGGCCGACCGGCGACGGCTCGACGAACTGCTCACCTTTGTCTTCGTTGGCGGTGGCTACGCGGGGCTCGAAGCCCTGGCGGAGCTTCAGGACTTCGCGGTCGACGCCCTGAAGATGTATCCGGCGGCGAGGGCACACGGGATGCGTTGGATGCTGGTCGAGGCCGGGCCACGCGTTTTGGCCGAGATCGACCCCGACCTGGCCGATTACACGGTTCACCAGCTCCGCCGCCGCGGAATCGACATCCGCCTCGAAACACAGTTACGAGGCGTCACCGCGCACGAGATCGAACTCTCGACTGGCGAACACATTGCGACCAGAACACTCGTATGGACCGCAGGCGTCACTCCCAATCCGATCGTGCGCGAACTCGGTTTACCGCTGACCGAACACGGCCGGATCGCGGTCGACGCATCAATGCGGGTCGACGGCACGGACGAAATATGGGCGATCGGGGACGCTGCCGCGGTGCCCAACCCGATCAGTGACTCCCGACCCTCGCCACCGACCGCCCAGCACGCCCGCCGCCAGGGAATTGCGGCCGGGCGCAACGTCGCCGCATCGCTCGGCACGGGCAGGGCAAAGCCCTATTCCTACCGCGACCGCGGGTCGTTCGTCAATCTGGGCCGCTACAAGGCGGTGGCGATGGCAGGTCGGCTGAAACTGCGTGGTCCGCTCGCTTGGTGGATGGCGCGGACCTACCACGTAAGTCAGATCCCCGGCCTGAGCCGAAAGATCCGCGCCGTCGTCGACTGGACCGTCAGCCTGCCGTTCAGCCGCGACGTCGCCGAAGTCGGCTCGATCGGCCACCCGCGTCGGCTTGACCACCCGAACTCCTCGGCCGAAGCGGGCCGGGCAGGTTCGGTGGATTCACCCGGCGCAGAGGCTCCGGAAGCCGATGGCGATGTCGCTCCCAAAGACCGACGCCAAACGTGATCCCGAGAGCGATCAGCCGACGATACCGCCAGGTAATTCGCACGAAGCGGTAAAGCACCGCGGCCATCGCACTCAACCCTCGTCGCGACGGCGCAGGATCTCGCGGGCAGCGCTTCCCGGATCAAGCCTGCGTTCGACCACCTGATCGAGCAGCGTCTGGACCTCTGCATCCTCGGAGATCGCGGCTTCGATCTCTTCGCGCAGTTTGATCGTCGCCAGTTCGAGCACTTCGTTGCGAAGGTTGCGACGACGGCGCTCTGCCAGCGTGCCGCGTTCGATGATGTGCTTGCGGTGGGCGTCGATCGCGTCGACCAATTCATCGATACCCAGGTCATGAGCGGCCTGCGTGCGTACCACCGGTGGCGACCACCCATCGTCAGGGTGGCCAAGCGCCAGCACGCCCTTGATTTCGCGAACGAGCGTGTCGGTCATCGGGTGGTCGGCTTTGTTGACGACGATCACGTCGGGGATCTCCATCACCCCGGCTTTCAGCGCCTGAACCGAGTCGCCGCTGCCGGGCATCAGTGCCAACACGATCGTGTCTGCGTGGTCGATCACGTCGACCTCGGCCTGACCGACGCCAACGGTCTCGATCAAGACGTTGTCCCTCCCGGCTGCGTCCATCAACAGCACCGCCTGCAGCGTCGCCTCGGAGAGTCCGCCCAATGCACCGCGATTCGCCATCGAGCGGATGAAGACGCCAGGGTCAAGAAAATGATCGGTGAGGCGAATGCGGTCGCCGAGTAGTGCCCCCTGCGTGAACGGACTGGAGGGGTCGATCGACAGCGCCGCAATCGTTTCGTCGCGCCTGCGCAGTGCCGCGATCAACGCGCCGATCAATGTGCTCTTGCCCACGCCCGGCGGCCCAGTGAACCCGACAACGTTTGCCTTGCCGGTGTGCGAATACACCTCCTTGACGAGATCCCACCCAATCGGGTCGTCGTTCTCGACCAATGAGATCGCCCGCGCCAGCGCACGCTTGTCGCCGGCAACCAGCTTCGTCGCTAAATCGTGGGCTGTCTGCACCGCCGCCATCGGCCGCCAATCCTATTGCCCCCACCAGCCACCCTCCCCCGCCCCCACGAATCACGCAATTTCCGACCAACCTGTGGCACCCGGTGCCACAGGTTGCATGCAAATTGCGAGTTTGGGTTGGTGGCTGGTGCTAGGTCTCATTTGGAAATTGCGGGGTTTTGGGTGGCGTATGGTGTCGCCGGACTATGAATGGATCGGAAGGCGCAGGCGATGGGTTTGTGATGAAGGGGCCGGAGCCCCTGCACGGTGGAGCGCTCACTTTGCTGCGATTCATGTTGAAGAACCGTCTGTTCAGGTCGCGCTATCTCAAGTCCTACGGGCGGATGTTCTGGCACAGGATCGTTCGGCGCCGGGCGTACGGCAAGAAGATCCACACCGACGGACTCTGCTTCATCGGCAAGAAGGTGAAGATCGAGATCGGGCCGCTGGCACACGTCTACCTCGACCGCTGGAGCTGGGTCGGCAATGGCACCAAGCTTCGCGCCCATGGCGGGTTCATCCGCATCGGCAGCAAATCGGTGCTTGGCGAGGAAATCACCTTCAGCACCTACGAGGAGATCTCGATCGGTCGCGAGTGCGTGATCGCCGACCGGGTGATGTTCATCGACTTCGACCACATCATTGCCGACCGCGAGCAGCCGATCCGCAAACAGGGGCTTTACAGCAAGCCGGTGCGAGTCGGCAACAACGTGTGGATCGGATACGGCGCAGCCATCCTGCGCGGCGTGACGGTCGGCGACGGTGCCGTGATCGGCACCTACGCAGTGGTCACGAAGGATGTTCCAGCAAACGCGATCGTCGGCGGTGTGCCGGCGAAGGTTCTGCGAATGCGCGAAGAGCCGAAACGGTTGCGCTGGGAGGACTGACCCGGCATTCATTCCGCGCCGCTCTGCCATCCGTGGCAATATATGGATTCTCTGCGAGCAGGTCAGGAAGGTTGATCAAAATGGCGGACAAACTCTACGTCGACAACACCGAGGCGACCGAGGCATGGAACACCGTGCTCTTCGATCGGTTCAGCGAATACAGGCATATCTTCGTGACGGCGCTCAGGCAGTTCAGCGACGATGCACTCGCGCTTGAGCCGCCGCTTCCCGGCGACCGAATCGTCGATCTAGGCTGTGGCTTCGGCGACACCACTCGCCAACTTGCGACCCTCGCCGGCCCGGACGGGTACGCGATCGGAATCGACGGCGCCGACCGCTTTATCGACGTTTCGCGCGCCGAGACAGAAGAAGAAAACATCAAGAACGTCGAGTTCGTCGTGGCCGACATCGAGCAAGAGGTACCGGGCGGACCCTACGACTATGCCTTCGCCCGCATGGGAACAATGTTCTGCGCCAACCCCGTCGCCGCGATGCGCAACGTGCGCGGCGCGATGCAGCCCGGCGGTCGGCTCTGCAAAGTCGTTTGGCGACGCAAGCTCGACAACGAGTGGATGCAGCGTTCAGAGGAGATCGTCGATCGCCACGTGCCGCCACCCGACGCCGAGGAATCAGACGCCCTGACCTGCGGCCCGGGACCGTTCTCGATGGCAAATGCCGACGTGACCACAGATGTGATGAAGGCCGCCGGCTTCGAGAACGTCGGCCTGCGTCGCGTCGACATCGATTACTTCGTCGGTAAAGATGCCCAGGAGGCAGTCGAGGTCGCCTTCGCGATCGGCCCAGCCGCCGAGACGATTCGACTGGCCGGTGAAGACGCCGAGCGAGTTCGCCCCGCGATTGAGCGCGACCTCGTCGATCTGGCCGAGCAGTACAGCCGCGAAGACGGCACGGTCGTTGCGCCAGCCTCTGCCTGGATCGTCACCGCTCGCGCGCCGAGTCAGACTTAGCCGCGCGAGATCGATGGAGCGCTCGGTCCAACGGCCACGGCGTCTTCATAGAGCGAAAGCGTCTGACGTGCGACGTCGAGCCAATCAAACGTGAGCACGTGATCGGAGGCCTCGGTCACCAGCCGATCACGCAGGGCCTCATCGGTGAGAACGCGCTCGGCCATCTGCGCGAGCGACTTGGGGTCACGCGAACGAAAACGCAGTCCAACCTGTTCACTTGTGACGACCTCGCGCAGGCCGCCGGTATCGGCGACCAGACACGGGCAGCCACTGGCCATCGCTTCGAGTGCAACCAAACCGAACGGTTCGTAGATCGAGGGGACGACGGTCAGGTCAGCAATGCGGTACAGCGAATGCAGCACGTCGTCACCGATCCAGCCGACGAACGTGCCGTGCTCCATCAATCCGAGTTCCTCGGCCTGCGCCTTGAGCTCGTCTTCGTGGGTGCCAGAACCGGCCACCACAAAACGCACCTTGCCGACGCTCTCGATCAAACTCGGCAGCGCTTCGAGCGCAACTTGGAAGCCCTTTTCGTAGACCAGTCGCCCGACCAGGAGGACGAGTTTCTCGTCCGGTGCGGCAAAGCTCGATCGCAACTCATCGAGGTTCTCCATCGGTCGGAGATCGCCCGGGTCGATCCCGTTGGGGACGACCGCGACGGCGCTCTCCTCGAGCGCATAGATGTCGGCGATGTGGTCTCGCATGTATGCCGAACACGCGATCACCGCGTCTGCGCGATTGGTGATCCACTTTTCGATGCCGTGGATGTGCGACTGCGGGTGCTTTTCGACCCAGCCCTGGTGGCGTCCATATTCGGTCGCGTGGATCGTCATCACCAGCGGGCGCTCGAATCGCTTGGCGAGGTGGTCACAGGCCGAGGCAACGAGCCAGTCGTGGCCGTGGACGACGTCGAACTCGTACTGGTCGCCTAGCGCAATCCCGGCACCGAGCATGTCGGTGTTCATGTGCTCGATCCAGGTGACGAATTCGCCTAGATCGCTTGGGCGCTGTGGCTCCCGAACGCGGTGCACATTGACACCGTTGATGATCTGTTCGTCGCCCGCCGTACCGTCGCCGCGCGTGAGCACGTGAACCTCAGTGCCAAGATCGACGAGGTTTTCGGCCAGCTTGCGGACGTGGCGTGCCAGTCCGCCTTCTATCAGCGGTGGGTACTCCCAGGAAAGAATGAGGATTCGCATCTGGCTCGTAAGCGAAATTGCAGGCGCAGTCGGTTGTCAGGGGGTCGATCCGTCGAAACCGTGGACGATCGCTTGAAGCAGGTCGTCGTCGAGTTCCGGAGCAAGCCCGGCGAGCTGACTTTCGCTGTCAGCCTCACCCGGGGAAGCGGCTGATTGTCGCACAGAATTCACCGAACGGTCCATCAGTCGCGTGTGAGCCCGCTCGAAGGATGCGAGGTGGTCGGCGAACCGTCGCGCCGCGTAGTCGCCCGCCGTCGCGCGTTTGTCGATGAACGCCCAGTCACTCGATTGCAGGGCCAGCAGCTCGCGTGCCGCTCGCAACGCAGCTGGCGAGCCCCGGCCGGAGCCGCAGTGGACCAAGGCATCGTGCAGCGCCAGCTCGCTCGCGCGCTGTTGCCAGGTCATTGCGGCGACTGCGGGCGAATCCCACGTGTCAAGAGTCTTGCCCTCACCCCAACTGGACCGACCCAGCGGGCGTTCGACGGGATCGGCAGCCGCAACGGTTTCGCCGAGCGTGACGAGCTCAATTCCAGCCGACGGCGCGTGCTCGATCAGCGCTTCGAGCCACCACGGACCCTCATACCACCAGTGCCCGAGCAGCTCCGTGTCGAGTGCAACGACGCAGGTGCCCCTCTGCCCGCGTTCAGCTTCGTAGACCTCAAGGCGAGCAGCGACGCTGCGCAGGAAAGCTGCGGCGTGTGCATGCGCCTGCGCTCGCGCCGATTCGGGGTTCCAGGGCTCACCGGCATTGTTGCGCGGCGTCAGACTGTGGATCGTGCGATCGAAACTCGAGCGGTAGGCGTCGGCGACGGGATAGCCGTCATCACGCCAGACCAGCTCGATCGTGCGCCAGTCGATCGGAATCGCGATCGGCCCGCCGGGCGTGCGAATTGGTTCGAGGTTGTCGAGCGAGTCGTACCCGTTCACGCTTGACTGGTCCACGCAGAAGTATTCAACGTCGTGGCGTGCCAAGAGCTCATCGACGCCGTAGTCGTAGGCGCATTCCGGAAGCCAAATGCCGTGCGACTCGCCGAAGCGACGTGTGTGCGAGGCGCGACCGACGACGAGTTGCAGATCGGCACCGAAGTCGGTTGCGATCAACGGCATCACCGCGTGAGTGGCGGCGCCGCCGAGCAGCTCCACGCCAGAGGCCCCGAGACGATCGAACAACGCCACGAGGTCGCGATCAAGCTCGCCGGTGAATCGACCGCTTGCGGAGCGGTAGTCCTCCAGCTGCGGTCGCAGAGACTCGGTCAGTTCCCCCTTACCGACCTCGTAGAAAGACCGCATGTCTTCGCCGAACACGTACTCGCGTGAATCATTGAAAAATCCCAACATGCGGTCACCTGCGTCGCCGGTCATCGCCTCGAACTGGTCTGCGAGCACCGGAGTCACCCCGACCGTGACCGACTTGCCGGCGACCGCGTCGGCCACACGCAGGTAGCTCTCGGCGACCGCACGCCACAGCCATTCCTCACCGAACGGCCAGGTACCAAAACCCTCGACGTACGGCATGTGGGTGTGGAGGACGATTGCCAGCCTGCCGACCGAGTTGGCCGGCGCGGTGGTCGCGGATCCGTCGCTCACAGAATCGGGAGCCACGTCTTATCGCCTAGCGCGGCCGCGAGCAGACCGCGACAAAGTCGAGTGCCTTGCTCAGTGAGCCGTCCGTCGGACCGGGTTTCAACGCGAAATCGCGCTCGCTGATTGCCGGAGTGAAGCGGTCGTAGAAGCGTTTCGTGAGGCCGAGCTTTTTGTGCACCGCATCCCATCCGGCGTGGCGGATTGCCAACTCGTGCAATCGCAGTTTGCGCGCATGAAAGACGCCGAACATCTCGACCTCGGCGAAGACTTCCTGACAAAGCTCTCGGAACTCATGAGGTTTGTATTCCTTGACGTGCCAGGGGTTGTCCGACTTCTCGGCACCTTCGGGCGCGAGCGTCAGCAGGTTTGGTGTGGAGAGATACACGGTGCCGCTCGGCTTGAGCAGCGAAGCGAAGTGCCGCAATACGGCGGCGGGGTCCTGCACGTGTTCGATCGTCTGCAGGAAGACGACGTCGTCGACGGGCTGCGGCGCGCGATGAGTCTCAATCAAATCTCTGACGATCTCGACCTTTTCACTCGCGTACTTGGCCTTGGCGTGCTCGTAGGCGTCTGGATTCGCATCGATCCCGGTCACGTGCGACGCGTAGCGGGAAAGCACGCCGCTGCCATAGCCCTCGCCGCAGGCCATGTCGATCACGCGATGGCCAGCGACCCGCTCGGCGATCCAGTCGTAGACCACGAGGTGGCGGCGGTACCAGTAGTTCTCCTCAGGCAAATCTGGCAGCGTGCGCTCACCCGTCAGTTCCAGTGGCGGAACTCCGGGCGGCTGGTCCTGTTGGACAAAAACCTTCGTTTGCACGCCTTCAGTCATCGTCGGCGCACTATAGTTGCGCCCCGCATGTCGCTGAGCGCAGAGGAAATCAAGGACGCGAACATCGCGTATCACGACGCGGCGGCCGACGAGTACGACGCCAAGTGGGGAATTGACTACGGCGATCTCGGTCGCACGCAGGTCGCGATCAAGACCCGCAAGGTCCTGGGCAAGCGCCCGAAATTCGAACGCGGCCTTGAGATCGGCTCGGGTACCGGCTACTTCTCGCTGAACATGATGCAGAACGGCTACATCGACGAAGTTGTCTGCACTGATATTTCCCAGGGCATGCTCGACGTCGTCGAGCGATCGGCCGATCGTCTTGGATATGGCGACCGCGTGTCCACGCTGCACAGCGCGGCGGAGAACTTTCCCTACGAGGATGAATCGTTCGACCTGATTTTTGGTCACGCAGTCCTGCATCACCTACCCGACCTGCAGGCCTCGTTCGACGAGTTCTATCGCCTGCTCCGGCCGGGCGGCATGGTGTTCTTTGCCGGCGAACCTTCGGAGACCGGCGACCGATTGGCGAACTATCCGAAACGCGCCGGCCACAGGCTTTCGCCGATCTGGCGTCGGGCGCTGGGCGTGCACCAGGCCTCGGTTCGCGAGGCCGAAGCGGTTGCTGCCGGTGAGCGCAGCCAGGAGTACCTCGACGGCCATGCCGTCGAGCACCTTGTGGACGTCCACGCCTTTCGCCCCGGCTCGCTCGCCCGTTTCGCCAAGCAGTCCGGCTTCGACGACGTCAACGTCGTTGGCGAGGAGCTGTCGGCGAATTGGTTCGGTTGGTTCAACCGCGCGCTCGAGGCCGATGGAGTGCCCGGTGACATTCCGAACATCTGGCGTCAATACGCCTACCGCGGCTACCTCGGGTTCCAATGGTTTGACCGCACCGCGCTTGAGGGCCGTCTTCCGGCAGGGATTTTCTACAACCTGATGATTGGCGCGCGCAAGCCGTAGTCGGCCTGCAACCGCGGCTCAGCCAGCCGGGCCGAACTCAGTAGGAAGTCCGTGCGACGCCCAAGAGGCGATGCCGCCCTGAAGGTTCAGGGCTTTTGACTGTGGATGCACACCCATGTAGATGTCGGCGGCCGCCTGCGAGCGGTTTCCGGTCGCGCATTGGAAGATCACCAGCTCTGCCTCTTCGACCATCTCCGGGTCGCCTTCGTACTCGGACAACGGCACGAGCGTCGCTCCGGGGATCCGCATCTCGTCCCACTCATAGTCCTCGCGGCAGTCGATCAGCACGGCGCCCTGCTCGTCGATCAAGCGCTTGGCGTCTTGTGGGGTCACGTGTTCCATGGGGCAAGACGATATACGCGTGTCAGCTCAACCGAGCCCGTTTGCCATACGGTCGATCGCTGCGGCGAAGTACTCATTCTCGATGTCGTTTCCGCAGGTCACGCGGAAGGCTCCCGGCGAGCCGAAGCCGTCGAGCGCGCGAACGGCGACGCCCAGACGAAGTAGACGCTGTTCGACGTCCGCCCCGCTACCGCCCTGCGCTTCGGCGAAGACGAAGTTTGCTCGCGACGGCAGGGGCTTGTGCCCGGCCAGCGCCAGCCACTGAAAGATCCGCGTGCGGGCCTCGTGTACGTGTTTGACGCGACGGTTGATTTCCGGGCCGGCGTCGAGCGACGCAAGCGCCGCCGATTGCGCTTGAGAGTTCACGTTGAAGATGCTGCGCATACGGTCCACCGCCTGCGCGACTTCGCCCGACCCGACCCCGTAGCCAATGCGCAGCCCGGCCAATCCGTAAACCTTGCTGAACGTACGCAGAACCAATAGATTCGGGACGCCGTCGCGAACCAGCTGCATACCTTCTGGTTCTTCGTCGCCATCGGCGTATTCGGCGTACGCCTCATCGAGCACGCAGAGCACGTGTGGGGGCAGGTCCTCGACGAACTTGCGCAGCCGCGCGCGCGGTGCGAGCAATCCGGTCGGGTTGTTCGGATTGGCGATGAAGACGATCCGCGTCGTCGGGAAGATCGCGGACTCGAGCGCGTCAAAGTCGACGTGCCAGTCTTCGTCGAGGTTGACCGGACGCGGTTCGGCACCAGCGGTGGCGCAGGCCGCAACGTACGTCGGAAACGACGGCCACGGAAAGATCCCGTTGTCGCCTTTCTCGAGAACTGCGAGTGCCGCGTGGCGGATCAACTCATCGGCTCCGTTGCCGAGCGTCACCTGATCGCTGACGACGCCGTTGAGCGCCGCGATGCGCTCTTTCAGGTCAGGAGCAGCGCTGTCGGGGTAGCGGCGTAGCTCGTCCAGATCGCCGGAGAGCGCATCGAGCGCGGCCGGCACCGGTCCGAAGGCTCCCTCGTTGGAAGCCAACTTATGGATCTTGTCAATACCGAGTTCGGACTGCAGTCGCTCGACGGGAGCCTGAGCAACGTATGGACGAAGCTCACTGATGAAGCTCTTGAACGGCATTCCCTCAGCCTAGAGAGCGGTCCCGTCGCCGCATGCCCGCTGTTCGTTTGCGCTGCCAATAGATGCGGTGCTTTAGTCTCGGTGAATGCCTCCTGCGTCGAACGATCATCCCGCCGGTACGCCGATCGAAAACTTTCCGCTGTTTCCACTCGAGACCGTGTTGCTCCCCGGCGAACGCACCATTCTGCACATCTTTGAGCAGCGCTATCGCGACCTCACCTCACGCTGCATCGAGAATGACGAACTCTTCGGCATGGTCTTTGCGAACGAGGACGGATCCCCGCGCGAATTCGGCTGCGCCACGGCCATCGAGGACGTTCTGGAGCGCTATGAAGACGGAAGAATGAACGTGCTCGTGGAAGGCCGCTGGCCAGTTCGTCTGATCGACGAGACCGATGGCTTCAGCTATCCAACTGCGACCGTTGAGCGTCTCACGGATGCCCCCGGCGTTCCAGCAGACAGCGGCCAGGCGACGCTCACGCAAAAGGCGTTCGCGCAGCTCGTCGAGTCGTTGGCGATGGAAAGAATTGACGAGGACCAGCTGTTGCGGATGAACGCGTTCGCGATGGCCGCGCACGTGAACCTTGACGACAACGACAAACAAGCGTTGCTCGAAACCCGCGAAGAGGGAGATCGATTGTCGCTGCTCGAGCGGGTGTTTGCCGAGGCGGCCGAGCAGGCTGCGATCGCACGGCGGTTGTCTGGCCTTGCGCAGACGAACGGCCACGCGCCGCGCTGATCGAGCACTGCGTTGATCGAGCGTGGCGCGCAACGTTCGCAGTGATGGATCCGATCGCTGAAGTTGATTCAGCGCGATCCGACGCGCTTGAACACGAATGCCGACAGCGGCAGGGCGACGATCAGAATCCCGACGCACCAGGCGATCGACGCCGTGATCGAATTTCCGACTGGCTGCTCGAGCGTCAGAGCGCGGACTGCGTTGACGACCTGCGTGACCGGCTGGTGATCGGCGAAGGCCTGCAGGCCGGCCGGCATCGAGCTGGTCTGCACGAACGCCGAGCTGGCGAACGTCAGCGGCAGGATGATGATGAACGAGATCTGTTGCAACGCCTCGACGTTGGGAATACCGAGCGCCATCAGGGCGCCGACCCAGGAGATTGCGAAGCTGAAGAACAACAGCAGACCCAATGCGAGCGCCCAGTCTGCGAGTGAGCCATCGGGCCGGTATCCGACGAGTACGCCGACGACAATCATCACGAAGATCGTGAACAGGTTTCGCAACAGGTCGGCGATCGTGCGGCCCGTGAGGATCGCCGACCGCGACATCGGCAGCGTGAAGAACCGTTCGACGATGCCTTTCTCCATGTCGCTCGCCAGCGAAATCGCTGTGGTCAACGCGCCAAACGCGATCGTCTGGACGAAGATTCCCGCCATCAGGAAGTTCACGTATGTAGTACCGCCCACGTCGATCGCGCCACCGAACACGTAGCGGAACAGCAGAACGAACATCACCGGCGAGATGGTGATTCCGACGAGAATTTCCGGACTGCGAAATGTATGCGTAATAGAACGCTTGAACAACAGCCAAGTGTCTGCGAATGTGTTTTTCATCGGGTCTCCTCAAGACTGTCTTCGTCAGCGTGCTCAACGTGCTCGCCGGTCAAGGTCAGGAATACGTCGTCGAGCGTCGGGCGGTGCACGAAGACTTCGTCGATCTCGATGTCGTGCTCTTCGAGAAGGTCGATCAGGCGGGCGATCTGCTTCGGACCGTCCGTCAGAGCGGCGGTAATTGTTCGCTCGTCGACGTCGCGTTCGACGACTTCGCAGTTCTTGCCTTCGATCAGCGACTGCGCGCGTTCGACTGCGCTGGCGTCCGTGAGCTTCAATTCCAGACGCTCGCCGCCGACTTGGTCCTTCAGTTCGTCGGAAGTCCCGCGGGCGATCACACGCCCGTGGTCGATCACGACGACCTCGTCGGCCAGTTGATCGGCCTCGTCGAGGTATTGAGTCGTGAGCAGTACGGTCGTGCCGCGACCGACCAGTTCCTCGATCAGTTCCCACATGCCGAGCCGGCTGCGCGGGTCCAGCCCGGTTGTGGGCTCGTCGAGAAAGAGAATGTCTGGCTCAGCGATCATGCTGGCCGCGAGGTCGAGCCGTCGACGCATACCGCCGGAGTACGTACCGGCAGGGCGATCCGCAGCGTCGGCGAGGTCAAAGCGCGCGAGCAGGTCGTTCGCTCGCGGCTTGACTGCAGCCTTTTCCATCCGTGCAAGTCGGCCGATCATTTCGAGGTTCTCGCGGCCCGTCAGCAGTTCGTCCACCGCCGTGTCCTGGCCGGTGAGCCCGATTTTCGTGCGGACGTCGTTCGGCTGTTTTGCGAGGTCGAAGCCGGCAACGGAGGCGTGGCCGCCGTCGGGACGCAATAGCGTTGTCAACATGCGAACGGTCGTCGTCTTGCCGGCACCGTTGGGGCCGAGCAGCGCGGTGACGGTTCCGGTGTTGACGGTCAGATCGACGCCGTCGACGGCCTTGGTTTCGCCGAAGTGTTTCGTCAACCCTTCGGCGTGAATCGCAATATCGGGCATATCAATGTCTCTCAATTTTTGATGTGGTTTCGCGCGGGGCAGGGGCTACTCATTGATCAGACGACGGATACTAGATACGCGAACGGATGTTCGTATTGGGGAGTTACGCGACGATAGCGGCGCCGCCCCGGCGGGGATCGCCCGCACCGGCCAACTCGCCCTGGGAATCGAGCCCTACGGCTTGGCAGCCACCAAAGAAGAGATTCTTCCGGTCCCACTGCGCGGCCGGAATGCCGGACTTCTGCAATTCCTCGATCGCCAATTCGTCGATCCCGGGCTCTGCCTGGACCATGCCGTCTTCGAAGTGCAGCCGCGGCGCCTGCACCGCCTCTTCGATCGACATCCCGCGGTCAATCACGTTGACGACCGTTTGCAGCACGGCAGAACGGATGCGGTTCGACCCGGCCGAGCCGACCACCACGGTCGGCTTCCCGTCCTCGATCACGATCGTCGGCGACATCATCGACGTCACCCGCTCACCCGCGCGGTTGTTCTCGGCGCCGAGCGGATTCAGATCCATCTCGCCAAGCATGTTGTTGAGCGAGATTCCCGTACCGGGGACGATGACGCCGGAGCAGGATCCGTTCGAGCAGGTGCACGACACCGCCATCCCCTCTGCGTCGAGCACCGAGATGTGCGTGGTCGACCCGACCGTGTCACCGCCACTGGCCGGACCGCCGCGCTGGACGGATTCGTGCTCGCCAGTCAGCCAACTCGCGCCGGACTGCAGGAATTCGTCCCAGAATCCCGGCCGCGAGAGGCCTTCAACGAACTCGCGGTCACGACCGCGGTTGGCAAAATCCATCGCGGCGACCAACTCCTGTACCCCGACCCGATCGGAGGCCGAAAGGTGAACGAAGCTGTCGGCAATCAGCAGCCCACCGGAGGACGGCGGCGGATTCGTGATCACTCGCCGCCCGCGATACTGCGTCTCTCCTGGGGTTCGATCCTGTACGGCGTACGCGGCAAGGTCATCGCGGGTCAGAGTTCCGCCGTGTTCGCAGACGTAGTCGGCGATCGCGTGTGCGATTTCCCCGGTATAGAACGGATCCGGACCCTCCTCGGCAAGGCGCTCGATCGCCTCGCCAAACTCCGGCAGGAACAAGCGCTCGCCGACCTGCGGCATGTTGCCGTCGGGGGCATAGACGGCGCGGCCTTCGGGCCAATTGGTGAGGATCGGCGCGAGGATCCTGTATAGGAACGCGTGCAGCTCAGATGTGACGACACCCTCACGCGAGAGTTGGACAGCCGGTGCCGCAAGATCCGGCATGCGCGCAGTACCGAAGCGATCGAGTGCCTGCCAAATCCCAGCGGCCGTTCCATACACGCCACAGGTCGCGGGGCCGCCGTTGAACTGCTGGACGGCACCCTCAAAATCGACCATGAACTCGACGTGGCTCGCCGCAGGAGCGACTTCGCTCGGCGAAGCGACGAAGAAGTCGAGCAGATGGCTCTCGCCGCCCGGCGTGTGGATCAGCATGAATCCGCCGGCGCCGATCCCGGTGAGCGGCGATTCAGC
Organism: uncultured Solirubrobacterales bacterium; assembly: GCA_937128795.1. GTDB lineage: Bacteria > Actinomycetota > Thermoleophilia > Solirubrobacterales > JACPNS01 > JACPNS01. Next base: position 32,381 of record CAKZMQ010000022.1, read on the forward strand.
AATGAACGAGGTGAGCATTGCCGCGACGGCGGCGTCAACCGCGTTGCCGCCTTCGCGCAGTACGTCAGCCCCGGCCTCTGCGGTCAGCTCGTGACCGGCGGCGATAACCCCGCGGCTACTCATGCGGCAGCGCCCACAGATTCCGTCGAGTCGGCGAACCCCATCGATGGACGGTACCGAGCCGGCACCACGGACCAGACGTCAGCCGCGCGGAACGAACTCGGGCACGTCGATGTCGTTGAGCTCCATCGATCCACCGCCAGAGCCACCTCGACGAACGCGCGGTTCGCGATCCACCCGCGTTGCCTCGATCAGGGCCGAACCGCGCGCGTTACCGCCGCGGGCACCTTCTGATTCGATGCGCCCATGGCGCGGGCGATGGTCGTTGTAACGGGTTGCGATGACCGTCACCCAGACCTGATCGGTCAGGTTCGGATCGACCATTGCCCCGAAGATGATGTTGGCCTCCGGATGGGCAGCTTCCTGAACGATCTGCGCCGCCTCGTTGACCTCCCAGAGTGAGAGGTCGGGGCCACCGGTGATTGACAGCAGGATCGAACGCGCGCCCTCGATGCTCGTCTCGAGCAACGGCGAGCTGACGGCCTGATTGGCGGCGTCGGTCGAGCGTGTGTCGGTGCCACCGGCACCCATACCGATACCAAGCAGAGCTTGCCCCGCGTCGGACATGATCGTGCGCACGTCAGCGAAGTCGATGTTGATCAGCCCCGCGAGCGTGACGAGATCGCTGATTCCCTGCACGCCCTGGCGCAGAACGTCATCGGCCACGCCGAAGGCTTCGACCATTGAAGTGTTTTTGTCGAGGATTGCCAGCAGCCGGTCGTTAGGCACGACGATCAGCGTGTCGACCTCTTCCGCAAGTGATTCCACACCGAGCGTGGCGGCGCCCTTGCGGCGTGTTCCCTCGAAACCGAACGGTGTGGTGACGATGCCGACCGTCAATGCGTCGACCTCGCGTGCGATGCGCGCAACTATTGGCGCAGCGCCGGTACCAGTACCGCCACCCGCGCCGGCTGTGATGAAGATCATGTCGCTGCCCTTGAGCACGCGCTTGATCGCGTCGTAGTCGGCGATCGCTGCGCGAGCGCCCTGCTCCGGGTCCGCTCCTGCGCCGAGGCCACGCGTGATGTCGCCGCCGATGTGCAGCTTGACGTCGGCACTGCTGCCCTGCAACGACTGCATGTCGGTGTTGATCGCTACGAACTCGACGCCGGTCACTCCGGCTTCGATCATGCGATCGACGGCGTTGACTCCTGCACCGCCGACACCGACGACGCGAAGCGCCGGCGAGACGACCTGCGACGAACTCGATTTGTACGGCGCTGCGTTTGGGTCGGGAAGTTCGCGCCCGTAGCGGGGCGCAGAGTCCTCGTCGGCGGTGTCGAGAATGTCCGACGGTACGTGCATGTCGAAGACCTTTTTCAGACGCTCTTTGGCGGGAACATCGCTGGCCATCGTGTTGGCCTCGCGCTGAGTCTCGCCGGCCGAGGATTCAGAAACGGCGAAAGCCGCCTGATCGGCGGCTGGCATCTGATCGTCTGGTGCTGGTTCGGCGCGCTCCTGCTCGGCTGCTTCTTGCTGCTGGGGAGGGGCCTGTCCAGCTGCGGTCCGCGGCTCCGAAGTCGGCTGCGCCGGGGGCGACGGGTCAGCCGCCGCAGCTTTGTCGTTGGCGGCGGACTCTTCGGCAGTCTCGGATGCGGCCTCTGGCCCGTCCGTGCGGCGGAAGAGCGAGGCGAGTGGACCCTCGCGCATGCTGGCGCGCTTGTTCACGGCCGGCTTCTTGGCAGCATCACCGGAAGCGTTGTCGGGCCCGTTATCTGTTGCCATGCGCGATGACCTCCTTGGCCAAGTCTCTGTAGGACTGGGCTGCCATGCCGTCGGGGTCGTACTTGAGGACGGACATTCCCTTCACGGGAGCCTCCGCGAAGCGAATCGTCTTCTTGATGCGTGATGCAAACACTCGGTCCCCAAAGTTCTCTTCCAACAACTCGATTGCTTCCTTGGCGTGAAGCGTGCGTGAATCAACCAACGTCGGCAAAATGCCTTCGATGTCGACATCCGGGTTGAGGTTCTCGCGGATCATCGCCAAGGTGTTCTGCAACTGGATGAGCCCCCTCATTGAGAGGTACTCACACTGTACGGGAACAATAACTTTGTCAGCGGCGGTGAGAGCGTTGATTGTCAGGAGTCCGAGCGATGGCGGCGTGTCAATGCAGATGAAGTCGTACTGATCGCGGATCTCATCGAGCGCCTTGTCGAGCGCGCGCTCGCGACCGATCTGGGTGGAAAGCGCCATTTCGGCGCCGGCAAGGTCGATCGAGGCGACGGCGACGTCCACCTCGCGCTTGACGATGATCTCGCTGATCGGCACTTTGTGGACGAGCACGTCATAGATCGACGTCTCGACCGTGTCCGGGTCAACGCCCTGTGACATCGTCAGGTTGCCCTGCGGGTCCATGTCGATGCAGAGCACCTTGTGGCCCTCTTCGACGAACGCGGCAGACAGGTTGAGCGTGGTCGTGGTCTTGGCGACGCCGCCCTTTTGATTGGCGAAGGCGATGACCTTGGCCTTCTTCTTGCTGCTCTTGTTGTTGTCAGTCATTTCGGGCGGCTCCAGATGAGTCGGTGCGGGGCCGCGCGGCGAGCGACGCCGAACGGCGGAAGTTTGCTTTTGATCAGCCCCGGGAGAGGGCCTACTGCATGGCGTATTCGTAGAAGGGTGGGGTATTCCTGCCCAGGGGTGATGTTGGATTTTCAGGCTGGATGCGGGATTGCGGCAACTTGCCTTCGTTTTGATGCTTCGGGTGGGTTGACTTTCGTTTTGGCAGGCGAGAAGGAAGGCGATTGGGCGTGGGGCGCGGTCCTTTGCGGGGCGGGTCGCATTCCAATGGGGGACGTTGGTCCAGGACTCCCCCTGAGGGGGACTCCTCAATCAAAAACCTGCATCGGAAGGCCATCCACCCAAACAGCCCCGCCGCCCGCGCCGATCCTGCTTCCTTTTCGCCTGCCAGTACGAAAGTCAATCCGCCCCTGGCTCCAACCCGAGCCAACACGACTAGCCTCCCGTGCCATGCCAAGCAAGGCGTTCGGCACACCTCCCAAGGACCTCTTCAAGCACCGGCTGCTGTTCGTCACCGGCAAGGGTGGCGTCGGCAAGACGACCGTTGCAGCGGCACTGGGTCTCGCCGCCGCCAACGCCGGCTTGAAGACGATGGTCTGCGAGCTCGATGCACGAGAGCGACTGCACAGCCTTTTCAACGTCCCGACGCGTGGTTTCGAAGAGGTGGAACTCGTCCCAGATCTTCACGCAATCGCGATCGACCCACAACACGCGATCGAGGAGTACCTGCTGCTGCAGATCAAGGTGCGACCGGTCTACGACATGTTGTTCAAGAACCGGATCTTCGACTACTTCGCCGCCGCAACTCCAGGCCTCGCCGAGCTGGTGACGATCGGCAAGGTCTGGGAGCTCGCGCAGCCGGATCGGCTGACCAAAAAGGCGCAGCGCTACGACCTCGTGATCGTCGACGCGCCCGCCACCGGACATGCGCTGGCGATGCTTGAAGCGCCGGAGACGTTCCGCAAGATCGCCAGGATGGGGCCGATCCATCGCCAGGCCGGCTACATCCAGCAGTTCTTGCACGACCCGGAGCAGACGGCGGTGATCGCGGTTGCCACCGCCGAGGAGATGCCGGTTAACGAAACCGTCGACCTGCGAAACGAGTTGATCGAGCGTGTCGGGCTCGATGTGTCGCTCAGCATTCTCAACGCACTCGAACCTGAATTCTTCAGCTCGGCCGAAGTGAAGAAACTCCGCGCCGTTGACGCGATCGCCCCGATCGAGGCTGCGATTCTCCAGTCCGAGCGCGCAGCGCGCCAGCGAGAGCAACTCGATCGATTGGGCAACGACCTTGACCGACCGATCATCACGCTGCCGTTTCTCTATGAAAAGGCGATCGGCCGGGCCGAGCTCTCCGAACTGGCCGAGGCGCTGGCCGAGGATCTTGCAGAACCGCTCGACGAGGTGCGCCGCTCGTGAACCTCGAACAACTCCTCGACGGCAAGAAGGTCGCGGTCTGTGCCGGCTCGGGCGGAGTCGGCAAGACAACGACGAGCGCGTCGATCGCGATCGGCATGGCTGCCCGCGGCAAGCGCGTGGCGGTTCTGACCATCGATCCGGCGAAGAGATTGGCGGATTCGCTCGGGCTCAGCGAACTCGGCACCGAGTTGCGCGAGGTTGACCCGAAACTCTTCACGCCCTTCGGCGTCGAGTTGACCGGTGAGCTGCATGCCGCGATGCTGGATCCCAAGCGCACATTCGATGAGCTGATCGAGCGCTACGCGCCGGATCACGAGACCTACGAGCGAATCCTCGAAAATCGCATCTACCAGGAGCTCTCGAATGCGATCGCCGGTTCGCAGGAGTACATGGCGATGGAGAAACTGCTCGAACTTCACGAGGAGGGCGACTTCGACCTGCTCGTGCTCGACACTCCCCCATCCCGCAACGCACTCGATTTTCTCGACGCGCCCAAGCGGCTTGCACGCTTTATCGACGGGCGTTCGCTGCGTGTGTTCCTGGCGCCCGGTCGCTTCGGGTTGCGCATCGCGGGCCGCGGCGGAAGCATGATCTTCTCGGCGCTGAAACGCATCACCGGGATCGATCTGCTCAACGACCTCTCCGAGTTCTTCAGCAACTTCGCCGACATGGCGAGCGGGTTCAGCGAACGCGCTCAGCGCGTCGACGCTTTGCTGCGCGGGCGGCAATCCACTTTTCTACTGATCTGCTCGCCAGAAAACGAACCGGTCGACGAGGCGATCTTTTTTCGCCGCATGCTCAAAGAACAGAAGCTGCCGTTCGGCGGCGCGATCGTCAACAAGGTGCGTCCGGACTACTACCGCGCGCGCAAGCAGCTACCCGATGAGATCGAAGAGGATCTCGCGACACGGGTGATGGAGAACTACGAACGCCAGCGACTGCTCGGCAAACGCGACGGCGAGAACATCGCCCGGCTCGAAAAATCGCTCTCGGCCGACAAGGTCATTCAGATCCCGTTGTTTTCCGACGACATCCATGGCGTCGAGGGTTTGGTCCACATGGTGGACCAGCTCTTCGAGTAGCTAAAACGCCCGCAGGTCAGCAGGCGCCGGAGAAGTCGTCCGGATCGTCGAGGTCTGGCGGCACTACCGGTCGAAACTCGATCGTCGCCGGACCGATCGACTGCGACCGAGCGGTTTCACTCGAACCGGGCTTGACCGTCGGCTCTTCATCGACCTGCTCGGGCGTGACGAGCCGCAACTGCGGTTCGACTTGTTCCGCCGGTGGGCGCTGCTCGGCGACCGCGTCGTCGTCGTCGGTCGAGGCGTCGCGATCCGGCTCGGCGGCGGCTTCCGGAAGCTCGCCGCGGCGCAGGAACTGCTCGCTCCAAGCCAGTTGCGCTGCCTCTTCGGCGCTGTTGCTCTCCGAAAGCGCGTCGTATTCGATCGTCGCCTGCGGGTCGACGGGGGCGGACGGATTGGAACCGAAAATTTCCGGGTGAACGATGCGCGGCTGCGACGGCGTCGGGGCGGCGTTTTCGATCGATTTCAGGTGGGCGCGCTCGTTGCGAGCGAACGGCGTTGACGCGTTTTCGTCAACCGGAGGAGCTGGCGGAGTGAAGTTCTCATCCATGATCTCGCGAAAACTCTCGCGCTGAGACGGACCGCCGACGGAACGGTCGGTGTGCTCGGCCGCGGGACCGAGGCCAACGGGTAGGCCGAACTCGGGGATCGGGAAGGCCTGAACACCGTCTGCATTTTCGCCGATGGGCTCGACGCTCCTCGGCTGGACGCTCCGATCACTCGACCGCTCCGTCCGACCGGTCGATGGCTCTGGCCCAGACGTCATCGGGCCGTCTGGGACGTCGATCTTCTTGAAGTCGAAAGTGAACCCGGTACCCACCTCGGCGCCGATCGGGGCGTGCAGATCCCCACGCGGCGCCGGCGGACGAGCCGCAACCGGGCGACGTTCCGGACTCGCGTCCCAGGCTGGAACATCTGCCGCGAGCTGCGAAGCGCTCGGCTCGTCGGAGTCGGCGACGGCATCTGAGTCAGCGTTTGCGCTGGCGTCCGGCAACTGGTCGTCGAGCGTCGCGTCAAACGCTTCGCCGAACCGGTTGACGACCTCTTCGGCCCGCTCGCGCATCTCCTCGTCCGGTTCGACCGCTGCCGGACGAAGCATCCAGACGTTGTCGTCCGCGTTGACGACGTCGGGCGCTCGCGACTCTTCCGACTCTTCGTCGCGCGTGTCGACCGCTGTTATCTCGGCAGTGTCGTCGAAGACCGACTCGAACTCAACGGTTGCGGTCGGATCGGGCGCCGGGGGTTCTCCCGGTGCCGGAACGGGTTCGAGATAGACGGGTTCGGGGACGAGGTCTTCGTCGCCGACGGGCTCCCCGTCTGCCGTGAGGATCTCGTCGGCAAGCGCCTTCAGGTCGGTCGAGAGATAGCCACAAACCAAGTCGTGAAGCAGTGCGCGCAGGTGGCGTTCGGTCTCGGCGATCACCTCGAGCGGTGGGCGCTTGGCGAGACGCTTGCGGTCTGCCCTGCCGACAGCTCCGTCAACCGCCAACCGCTCCAACGCGAAGGCAGCCTCGACCGAGGCGCGAACCGAGCGTCGCTCGTCTTCGCGCGCGCAGAGCGCAGAGACGCGCGCCGGCATTGCAGCCTTGCCCGTCTCGTCGCGAACCTCGAGCAAGGCACCGAGCGCGATCAGAAAATCGGTCAGTCCTTCGGCCGGGACGCCGCGCTCGAGGCCCATTTCGAATCGCTTCAATGCCCACGCCACGCGAGTTCGTTTTTCGGTGCGGCGAACGGCGCTGAGAAACTGCCGCAACTCCTCGTCCTCGCCCCGCAGCAGGTGCCAGGCATCGTGACGCGCGCGTCCACTGAACGGCAGTGACACTTGATGCCACGCGCCGCCTGTGTCGGCCTGGGCGGTCATCGCCATCGCAACTGAGCCGGGCTTGAACAGGCGTAGTGCCGTCAGCACCGAGCGCGCAAGCACTCGCACTTCTGCCATCGGCGTCGGAGCATCGCTGGGCGCGTCGACCGAAATCGAGCAAAAACTGTCGGCACCGGCCGCGGAATCGCTGAAGCGTTCCGCGCATTCGGGATCGATTTCCTCGGGTGCCATCAATTCGACCCCGGCACCGAGGTTGACGTTCTCGCCGTCGACGACAATCCCGTGAACGGGGATGAATACGGTGGTTACCAGGCGCTCGGCCAGCGCGACTGACTCGAGCTCGGAATAGGCGCGCTCGAATCGATCCTGCCAGTCGGCGAAGTGTTCGGCGTCGTTCCAGACAGCAGCAAGGAACGCGAGCGCACCGAGGCGGGCGTGCGTCAATTCGCCCACGTCGAGCACGGGCTCGTCGCGAACGCGCAGGTAGGCGATCATCCCACGCGTACGGGCGAGGTTTTGCGCGGCGCTCTCGAAGGTCGGCAACGTGCGAAGTTGGTCCGCGTGCGAAGCGACGAACTCGGCGGTCAAGGGGCGATAGGCAAACATCGTCGCGCCCCCACGGTCGCGTGGGTCCTGCTCGGCGGGTCGTACACCGGCATCACCCACCTCGAAGGGGATTTCCTCCCCGGTCGATAGTTGGTGTTCGAGAAGTTGCGCCGCGTCGTCGGTCAACGCGCGCAGGGAGTCGTGAAGCATTCGATCGCGCATGAAGGACGAATTCTTCGTCGGCGAACGGCATCCTGCCGCCAGCGCGACCCGCGCCGAGGAAAGTTGGGTAACTATCGCCGAGACCGACGACAGGGAGAGTTGGTCAGGCCGCGGTCTTGACCTTTGCGCGGGCGGCGGCGCGGGCGGCTTCGCGACCCTCGCGACCGCAGAGCTCGCCAAGCCAGTTCTCGCCGTAGCTGCGCATCGCGGCCACGATCGGGATCAATGCCTCGCCCTTCTTCGTCAGCGCGTACTCAACCCTCGGAGGCACTTCGGCAAACGTCCGACGCTCGACGATGCCGTTCTCCTCAAGTTCACGTAGGCGGAGCGAAAGCGTTCGCGGGCTGATACCAGCGAGCGAGCGCTCGAGTTCACAAAACCGAGCGTTGTCCTCTGCAAGGTCACGAATGATGATCGCCGTCCACTTGCTACAGAGGATTTCGGCGGTTGCGCAGACTCCGCAATCGGCGTTGGACCGAACTGCCGCCTTGCTGCTTCGAACTGAATCGCTCGACTTGGCCATACAGAAAGAATAGCGGTGTTACTTCAAAAAGTGAAGCGACATGAAGAGTCGCCGTCTCGACGCCGCGCGTGCGAGATCTACTGCGACGGGCCGCCCGGTGCCACCGGCTGCTCGCTGGCCTGCTGCTCCATGCGCCGCGCAAGATCCTCGGGGTCGAACGCCGGCACGGCATCACCTTCGCCCTGCCCGTTCGTCTGCGGTGACGGTGCGGGCGTGCCTGACGCGCCCGTCTGCAGCGCGGCAGCCTTCTGCGCCGCTGCCTCCTTGGCGGCCTCTTCGGCCTCCTTGGTGGCCGCGAAATCCGCCTGCGCGGCCTCCATCACCTTGTCCATCGAGCCGTCTGAGCCGCCGGCGGCGACCATCAACTTGAAGTCGTTCGGCGAGGTCGCGGCCTTCATCGCCTCTTCCATCGAGATGTTTCCGGCCTTCAGGTGGGTGAGCAGGGCTTGGTCGAAAGTCTGCATGCCGTAGTACGCGCCCTCGCCAATCGCTTCCTCGATCTTCGAGGTTTGATCCGGGTCGACGATCATGTCTTTGATTCGGCTGGTCGCGACCATCACTTCGACGATCGGTACGCGGCCTTTGCCGTCGACCGTCCGAACGAGCCGCTGCGAGATGATGCCCTTCAGCGTTCCGGCAAGCATCGCACGCACCTGCGGGTTCTGGTGCAAGGGGAAAAAGTCGATGATTCGGTTGATCGTCTCCGTCGCGTTCAGGGTGTGAAGCGTCGAGAAAACCAGGTGGCCGGTTTCTGCTGCGGACAATCCGGTTTCGACCGTCTCTTCGTCACGCATTTCTCCGATCAGGATGACGTCCGGGTCCTGGCGCAGGATCCGGCGCAGCGCGCGGACGAAAGACTCCGTGTCGGCGCCGACTTCACGCTGCTGGATGATCGCCTTACTGTCGCGGTGGAGAAATTCGATCGGGTCTTCAAGCGTGATCACGTGCTTGGGCATCGTGTCGTTGATGTGCTTGATCATCGCCGCGAGCGTCGTCGACTTACCCGAACCAGTCGTACCGGTGACGAGCACGATTCCGCGCTCTTCCTCAGACAGTTTCTTGATCGCCGGCGGAAGCATTAGTTCGTCGATCGACTTGATGTCCATGCCGATTGCGCGCATCACGATCGAGCACGAACCACGCTGGCGGAAAGCATTCACACGAAAGCGCGCAACCCCGGGCAGCGGGTAGGCGAAGTCGACTTCACCGACGTCCATGAACTCGTCGTACTTCTCCGGCTTTTCGCGGGTGATGTGCTTGAGCACACCGAGCGCATCGTCCGGCATCACCTTGTCGGTATTCGGGATCGGCTGTAGAACGCCGTTGAGGCGTTGCATCGGCTGAGCGGGGACCTTTATGTGAAGGTCCGATCCACCCGACTCGAACAGGTACTTCAGAGCTGCGTCGACGTCAACCATCTATTGGCCTATCGGCAGTGCCGAAAAGCCCTTTAGCCGATGAATTCGCGAAAACTGACTACGCGACTTCGCGCAATCCTTGGGACCAGCTCAGTTTGCGGAGTTTGCGTAGCGAATGCGTCTCGATGTGGCGTACTCGTTCACGCGTGATGTTGAATACTTTGCCGACCTCGTCGAGCGTCTTGGGTTGCTCGCCGCCGATTCCGAAGCGAAGTTCGAGCACACGGCGTTCGCGGTATGAAAGGTTGGCCAATGCGCTGTGCAGATTCTGCGATCGCAGCGAATCTGCGGCGGCGTCGAACGGGTCGGGGGCGTTCTCGTCGGCCACGAACTGGCCGAACTCGCTCTCCTCTTCGTCGCCGACAGGCTTTTCCAGCGAAATCGGCGTCTGCGCAAGCCGGCGTATTTGCTCCACCTCGTCCTTGCTGATTTCGGTGATCGCGGCGATCTCGTCGACCGTCGGCTCTCGACCCAGTTCGCCGAGCAGCTGGCGCTCTGCGCGCGTGATCTTGTTCAGCCGCTCGACGACATGGACCGGGATGCGCACAGTGCGGCCCTTGTCGGCCAGTGCGCGCGCGATTGCTTGGCGGATCCACCAGGTTGCGTAGGTGGAAAACTTGAAGCCCTTGCGATAGTCGAACTTTTCAGCCGCGCGGACAAGGCCGAGCGTTCCCTCTTGGATCAGGTCGAGGAACGAAAGACCTTGGTTGCGGTAATTCTTGGCGATTGAGACGACGAGGCGCAGGTTGGCCTCGACCATCTTGTCCTTGGCGTCCATGTCGCCGCGCTCGATGCGTCGGGCGAGTTGGACCTCTTCGGCGGCGGTCAGCAGGTTCACGCGGCCGATTTCTTTTAGGAACAGCTGGAGTGAGTCGGTCGTGCTCTCGAGCGCGGGGCTTTCGGCGAGCTTTGAGGTCTTCGTCTTCTTGGCGATTGCGGCGGTCCAGGACGCCTCGCCCGAGTGGTCCTCGTCCATCTCGTCGAGCACGTCGATATCGGCCTGCTCGAGCCAGCCGCGGAGAGTTTCCGGTTCGACTCCCTCGATCCCGGAGTCGTTGGCCAGAGCCATCGCTTCGCCGAGCGTCGCGATGTTCGCCTGTCGACAACGCTCGACCAAGAGCCGCAACTCATCGGACGATTCGAGCAGTGCGAGGTCGGGAATGACTACGTCAGCGGCGACGCCTGCCTGTGTCTGGAGATCTCCTGCTGACATTCCCATTCTCCTCATTAACCGCGATTATTGGCAACCAAACAACCGGTACCCGATCCTGCACCGTGGCAATCGATCTCGACAGAAAGTGGACGGTGAGTCGCGTTTTCTCTCGCGGCCCTCGGTCCTGCGTCGCGAATACCGATAATGCGGGACGAGCTGGCTGGCTGGCCGACCCAAGTTTTCGCCGCGAATGTCCGTGATTTCGCCCCGTAAACCGCTTGTTAATGCGATTCAGGTGCTTGCAAGTAATTACGGACAATCTGCGAAGGCTTGAAATTCGACCTGCACCCCCATTCTAAGCGTTTCCCGACTATCCGTGGGGTGAATTATGAAAATTTGGACGTGCGTACAGGGGGCGATGGACCCAGGTCCAATGGACGGTGTCCACCCACGCACGGCCGCCGTCCATATCTCCGATTGCGGCGGCGGCGGAATCCGAGTAGTCTCGGCGCGACCAAGACGGCTACTTCAGGAGTTGAATCGATGACCGGTGCGGCCACAGAGACCGACGCGCATGCAACCAAGGATCACGGCGGCAAGCTCGTCGCACACAGACTGAAGGCGGCTGGCGTGCGCAAGCTCTTCACGCTGTCTGGCGGGCACATATTTTCGGTGTACGACGGTTGCCGCGATCTTGGGATCGACATCGTCGACGTCCGCCACGAACAGACCGCAGCGTTTGCAGCTGAGGGTTGGGCGAAAGTCACGCGTGAGGTCGGCGTCTGTGCGTTGACTGCCGGACCCGGTGTGACGAACGGAATGAGTGCGATCACCGGTGCCTACGAAAATGAATCGCCGATGCTGGTGCTCGGCGGCCGGGCGCCGACTTTTCGTTGGGGCCAGGGATCGCTGCAGGAGATCGACCACGTGCCGTTCATGTCACCGGTCACGCGATTGGCGGAGACCGCGCAGTCAACCGCCGGCATCCCCGAAACGATCGATCGCGCGTTCGCGGCAGCCGCGGGCCCGCCCGGTGGGCCGACCTTCGTAGACCTGCCGATGGACGTTGTCTTCATGGAAGCAGAAGGCGGCGACGCGCCATTCGCGATCTCCGACCCGGTGGTTGCCGACGCCGCCGACGGCAACTTGGTCGACCAAGCCGCAGCTCTGCTGGCCGGAGCCGAGCGCCCCGTGATCATGGCCGGAACCGGTCTTTACTGGGGTCACGGCGAGGACGAACTCCGCGCGATCAGTGAGGAGCTGGCAATACCGGTGTTCCTCAACGGTCTAGGTCGTGGGTGCCTGCCGGCCGATCATCCGAATTTCTTTGCCCGCGCGCGAAGCGCGGCGCTGAAGGGTGCCGATGTCGCCCTTGTGATTGGCGCGCAGCTCGACTTCCGTCTCGGCTTCGGGGGTTCATTCGGTGAGCAGACTGAGTTGATCCTGCTCAACTCGTCGCCGCCGAGCAAGCGGACGGAGCGTTCAATTGCCGTTGAGTTGATTGGCGGGATCGCCAGGTCATTGGCCGGGCTGCGATCCGCTGGTGCGAACCAGGCTGACGCAAGGGCCAAGTGGATCGCCGAATTGCGCGCGGTCGAATCAGAGAAGCGCGCTGGCGAGGCGGCGGAGTTGTCCGATTCGCGTGCGCCGCTACACCCCGTTCGCGTCTACGGCGAGTTGGCACCGATGCTCGATCGCGACGCCACGATCGTCTGCGACGGCGGCGATTTCGTCAGTTACGCGGGCAAGTACATCGACACCTACGAGCCGGGTTGCTGGATGGACCCGGGTCCGTATGGCTGCCTCGGTACCGGCCCCGGATACGCGCTCGCCGCGAAACTGGCCAAACCGGACAAACAGGTCGTGATGATGATGGGAGACGGCGCGTTCGGCTTCGCGGGAATGGATTTTGACTCGCTCGTGAGACACAATGTGCCAGCCGTCGCCGTGATTGGGAACAACGGCATTTGGGCGCTTGAGAAGCACCCGATGGAGTTTCTCTACGGCTACTCCGTTGCCGCCGAGCTCACGCCCGGCATGCGATACGACCAAATCGCTGAGACGCTCGGCGGGCACGGCGAGTTCGTTCAGACGCCGGACGAGCTGCGACCGGCGCTGGAGCGCGCTTTCGAGAGCGGCAAGCCGGCGGTCGTGAACGTCTTGACTGACCCCGACGTCGTTTACCCCCGCAGCGCCAATCTGGCGTAATCAGCGGTCGTCCAGGGGTATCGCTGAGTATGGGCCGCTGGAAAGTCATCGCGATCCTGGGTGCCGCCCAGTTCATCATGGTGCTCGACACGACGGTGATGAACGTTTCCGTTTCGAGCGTCGTCGAAGACCTCGACACCTCGATCACTCAGGTGCAGTTGGCGATCACCCTGTACACGTTGGTGATGGGATCGCTGATGCTGCTCGGTGGCAAGTTCGGCGACATTTTCGGACGCAAAAAGGTCTTCGGAATCGGCCTCGTGATTTACGGAACCGGCTCGATGATCACGGCGATCAGCCCGAACATCAACGTGCTCCTGTTCGGCTGGTCGTTCGTCGAGGGCTTTGGCGCGGTGCTGGTGATTCCGGCCATCGTGGCGCTGGCGGCGGCCAACTACGAGGGCCGAGACCGTGCGACCGCGTACGGAGTTCTCGGCGGGGTGACTGCCGCCGGCGCGGCAGCTGGACCACTGATCGGCGGTTGGGTGACCGAGGCCTGGACCTGGCGCGTCGTATTCGCCTCCGAGACCTTCGTCTGCCTCGGGATCATGTTGACGATGCGGACGATCGCCGACTCTGCTCGCGCCGAAATTGATCGACGAATCGACTGGCTCGGTGCGTTCTTGTCGGCCCTCGGTCTCGCGCTGATCGTGCTCGCAATTCTGAAGGCGAGCGAGTGGGGCTTCCTGCTGCCCAAGGAAGCTCTGACCATCGGGGGCACCGAGATCACGCCATTCGGGCTTTCCGCGGTCCCGTTCATGATCGGCGCAGGAGTCGCGGTGATGTTCGGGTTCGCTGCTTGGGAACGGCGACTCGGGGCGCGCGGAGGCGCTCCGCTGATGCACCCGGAGATTCTGCGCAACGTCCACCTGCGGGCCGGTCTGGCGATGCTCGGTGCGCAGCAGGTAGTGATCGCCGGTGTGTTCTTCGTGCTGCCGATCTACCTGCAGTACGTACTGCTGCAAAGCGCGTTCGAGACCGGCGTGAAGATCATGCCGATGTCGATCGCGATGCTGATCGGCGCGGGGATGGGACCACGACTGGCCGTCACAAAATCGCCGAAGTGGATCGTCTCAATTGGCCTGTATCTGGTTGCCGCAGGCGCGGCGGTGTTGATGGCATCGATTTCGCCGGAGCTCAATTCGCCGGTGTTCGCCGGCGGACTGGCATTGTTCGGTGCGGGTGCCGGCTTGATCGCGTCGCAGCTCGGCAACGTGATCATGTCGTCTGTCTCGGATTCCGAGCGTGGAGAGGCCGGAGGCCTTCAGGGCACCTCGCAGAACCTCGGATCGTCGCTCGGTGTTGCGCTGATCGGAGCAATACTGCTGTCGAGTCTCGGCTCTGGACTGAACACGCGCGTTGCCGAAGACCCGGCGATCAGCGTGGAGACGAAGCAGCTGGTGAGCCAAGGCACCGAGGGTGGCGTCGACATCTACACGCGGGCACAGGTCGAAGAGATCGCCGACGCGGCGCCGGTCAGTGATGCCGACGCCGAAAAGGTCGTCGACTACTACGTCGAAGCCCAGCTTGACTCGCTGAAAATCGCGCTTCTGTTCGCTGGATTCCTGGCGCTGCTGGGGCTGGCCGCGACGCGCAATCTGCCGACAGTGCCAGGCGTGGAGCTTGGCGCGGACGCGGACGATTCCGCACCGACGAGTGGCTGATCAGGATTTCGCGCTGAGCGCGAGCGCGATGCCGTAGAGAAGGTCGCGCTCGGAGACGACAACCTGGTCGAGGGCAAAGACTTCCATCGCCACCTGCAGGATCGCTGCTCCGGCGACGATCGTTGGCGCGCGATCGGGGTGCAGACCGACGACCTCGCGGCGCTCTGCGAGCGGAAGCGCCGCCAACCGATCGAGCAGTGCGTCGCAGGCGCTTCTGGTGATCGCGTAGTCGTGGACCTTCCACGGATCGAAGGGTTCAAGCGCCTGATCGACTGCAGCGAGCACGGTTGGCGTACCGGCGACGGCCACTGCCCGAACGACGCCGCCGCGCCACTGCGCGGGTATCGCTTGTTCAAGCAGTGCTGTCGATTCCTCGGTCAGGCTTTGCAGTTCGCTTTTTGTCGGAGGATCGCGGTGCAGGAAGCGTTCGCTGTGACGCACGGCGCCAAGGTTGGTCGACGTGTTGAAGCGCAGCTCGCCCTGCTCGCCGACGATGAACTCGGTGCTGCCGCCGCCGATGTCCACGACTAGGGTGCGAGCACCATCGGCAAACGCCGAACCGGTCGCGACGCCTGCGAACGTGAGCTCGGCTTCGCGAGTTCCGTCGATCACGTCGATTGCGATCCCATGCCTGCGCAGTATTTGAGCGGCAAACTCGGCGCCGTTCGCCGCGTCACGCACCGCGCTCGTCGCGATGCCACCGACGCGCTCGCACCCCGCCGCCTTCAACTCCCGCGAGTATCCGGCCAGCGCCTCGTGGACTCGTTCACAGGAATCTGCGGCGAGGCGACCGCTGCTATCCACCCCATCGCCGAGCCGCGTGACGGTCGAACGGCGGAATAGCTCTTCGACTCGGCCGTCGCGGACGTCCGCCACCAGCAGGCGGGTTGAATTACTGCCGATATCGACTGCTGCGATGCGCATGGTGCAAAACCTCGGTCAATTCCGGGGTCGGCCGATCGTAGATGCAAGTTCGGAGTAACATCCGCGCCGTGAACACCACCAAAGACACCGCGGTCAACAAATGGATCACTTTCGCCGGCGTGATGCTGCTGATCGGCGGCACGCTCAACGTGATCGAATCGATCGCCATGCTCGCCAACGACAATCGATTCGACTCGGCCGAGCTGCTGTTCGCGAACCTGACCGCGTGGGGAGTCATTCATCTGATCGTCGGCGGCCTTCAATTCCTCGCCGCGGGTCTGCTCTTTCAACGTCGCGCCGGTGGCGTTGTACTGGCGATCACGATCGCCTCGATCAGTGGCATCGCGCACTTCATGACGATTGGTGTGTACCCGCTCTGGTCAGTCACCGTGATGGCGATCAACTTCGCGATCATCTTTGGACTGCTCAGCAACGACGACGCGTTCGGCTAAGTCGACCAAGCAGAGTCAGACGGCACCGGTCGGCGGTGCTGCGCCTATGCCGACGTCCGTCGTCGGCGCGAAACCGTCTGTCCGCCACGCGCGGATTCGTGAGAGCGTGCCCGAAACCGTCGCAACCAGCGGCACGGCGAGTATCCCGCCGGCAACTCCGCCGAGCACCGTGCCGACCATCACCGAACTGAGCGTGACGATCGGCGGCAGATTGACGCGCGTGCCGATCACGAACGGTGAGATGAAATAGCTCTTGAACTGCGAGACGAAGAGGTAGATCAGACCCATGCCGATCGCCGCCCCCACCCCCTGCGAGGCCAGCGCAATCGCGACGATAGTGAAGGCGGCTATCCAGGCTCCGACTATCGGCAGAAACGCAGCGACGAAGATGATGATCGCGATCGGCATCAACAACGGCAGATCCAGCAACCACGCGCCAAATGTGATCGCGAGCGAGTTGAAGACCGCCACGATCGACGTTCCCTGTAGGTATGCAGCGAGCGTGCTGTAAGCGCTGCGGCCAAGGTCATCGATCGCTGGTCTGCGTGGCTCCTCCACAAAACCCAGCGCCCAGCTCCAGTACCGATCGCCGTCGCGCAGGATGTAACCGGTCATCACGATCGCAAGCGCCAAAGTCACGATCGCCTGCCCGACGATCGGAACGATCGTGCCTAGCCCCGAGACCAACGCTTCCTTGATCTCCGGACCCGCGGCTTGAAGCTTGTCGGTGACCGCCTGGGCCTGCGAAGGATCAATGTTGAACGGTGAGCCTTCGAGCACGCGCTTGAGATCTTCGGTCGAATCGTAAAGCGTGGAGGCGAAGTTGTTCGCGTTTGAGATCAGCGGTGGGATCGTGACCAGCGCGATTCCAAGCAGGACGAGCAGCGCGACACCGACCGTCGCGGTGGCAGCGAGGCCGCTGGACCAGCCCTTTTCGCGCAGCCATTGTGCAAGCGGCGAAAGGATCGAGCTGACGAGAATCGCAACCAGCAGCGGAATCACGATGAAGCTCAATTGGATCAGCACGAAGACGACGACGGCGAGAGCGATGAAGCAAACCAGGAAACGCCAGGAAAGCCCGGCGAGAAGATCAAGCAGCGTCCAGGGCTGCTGAGGTTCGGGCGGATTGATCGAGCTGGCCTGAGAATCACTCATCCGCGCTCAGGCTACCGGTGGACTAAGCGGCAGCGTTGTCGGCGGTGGGGCGTAGACCGGCTTCTGCGAGCCACTTGACCAATACGTCATGCATCGCACCTGCCCCGATGATTTCTCCGGGTGCTTCGCTCCACCGACTGGGAACAAAGGCGAAGGGCATCGCTTGATACCCGCCGAGTCCGCCGTGAGATCCGACCAGTTCTTCGAACGCGGCGACCTCTCCCGAGGCCGGGTCGTACATGCTCACGACGTATACGTCTGGCGCGTTGCTGAAGCGTGCGTTGCGGGCGAGATGACGGGCTGCGTGCTTTCCGTAGTGCTCGATCGGATCGCGGCCTTCGACGCGGCCGTCGTCGAGGTAGTGAACACCGTCCGGCCCGATCGCGACCGGTCCTTCGCCGTCCGTCATTACACAGACAAAGCCGACGCCGGGGTGCGTTGCGAGCGTCGTGATCAGCCCCGGGTGCTTGGCGTCGAGACCTTCGCGGGTAAGGCGCTGCTGCTCACGTGGCATGTAGATCAAACCGAGATTGCCAGAAGCGAGAACGATCGTGTCGGGCTTCTCATCTTCGGACTCGATCTGCAGCTCTTCAGCTTTGGACCTTTGCTCGTCGCCGAACTGGATGTCGTCATCCACGGTGTGAGATTTGACCGCGCTGCGCACGGCGGTTGCCGTCGCACCCTGCGCGTTGGCAACCTGCGTCACTGCGCCGCCGATATTGCCCCATGCCTCGTCTGCCGCGGCCACCGCGGCAACGGTGGCGTCCTCCGATACCGCGCGCTTGACGACGTCCTCGAGAGTTTCGTCGAAGCGTGTCAGGAACGTTGCCCCCTGACTCTGGCCGTGGTCAGAAAGCACGACGAACTGATAGGGACGCGGCGCAAACTCTGCGATCCGTTCAAGCTTGGCGAACTGCTGGTCGAGGCGGCGAAGCACATCCAGCGCATCACGGCGTTCGATGCCGCTGTGGTGGGCAACTTCGTCGTAGCCGACGAACGTCGCGTAACTCACCGGTACCCCTTCGAACATGTCGCCGACCAGAGAAAAGATGTTGAAGTCGCGCATGATCACGGTCATGCCGCAGCGGAGCAGCGGGTAGATACCACCGCGGTCGACGCGTGGTTGGACGTCGAGCCGCTTCTGGCGCTTGGCCTCGACCTTCTCGGTCAAAACGTCCCATACGGAGAGCGAAATCGTGCGCGGCGGGTTGTACGGATCAGCGAAGTAGGCGTAGAAGTCGCGCGAGTAAAGCTTGTCGCGCACGCGACTGAGCGTGAGCAACGAGCGCGGTGCATCGCCC
This sequence comes from uncultured Solirubrobacterales bacterium, assembly GCA_937128795.1. Classification (GTDB taxonomy): domain Bacteria; phylum Actinomycetota; class Thermoleophilia; order Solirubrobacterales; family JACPNS01; genus JACPNS01. The sequence continues at coordinate 50,908 of CAKZMQ010000022.1, forward strand.
GAGACGAGGTTGCCGCGACTCGTGCCGTCGTATGCCAGCAGGCCTTTGCCGTTGCTCAAGCGCTTCTCGACCTCGGCGATGTCCTTGGCGCTCGACGAAGTGACGATCTGGCCGGTCTTGCGTTCATACCACCGAAACGCCGGGATGTCTTCGTTGCTTCCAAGCAGTAGCCCGGCCTGGCTGGCACTGGTTTGTGACGAGAGGTCGCACTCCCAGGGGACGATTCGATGCGAGCCTTCCTGCATCCAGCGGGCGAGCGTTGGCATGTGGCCGTTGGTGATCGCTCGCCGCAGGATCGGCTCGGCCAGACCGTCGATCTCAAGGAAGAACACTCCGGGAACTTCCGTGTAGTTGACCGTGCGTCCCTGCTTGCGCGCCGCTCTTTTGATCGATCGCAGCACTACGCGTTCGTAGTACCAGTCACGGTCGCCGATCGCGAACACGGTGTTGGCAACGATGTTGGCGACCGTCAGGATCACACCCGCCACCGCGGCTGGAAGTAGTTCAACTGTGCCGCCTGCAACTGCCTCGGTGGCGACCGCGATCATCAGGCCGGTAAGCAGGATCGAGCCGATTCCCATCGTGAACACCGCGAAGCGAAGCGCTGCCGAGATCACCAGCGGCCAGAGCAGCGCGTTTGCGACCATCACGAAGAACGCGATCAGCACGGCGTCGCCGAATGATGGGATGACGAAATCCGGAAGCACCTTCGCTGCCCAAACGAGTACCAATCCGTTGAAGAGAATCAACGCGAACGCGCGAAGCAGCGAGCCGAGGATCGATTTGGCGCGACCGGTCAAGACGCGGCTCCGTACCGCTTGAGATCGGCAGACGACCCCGGCTCGATCAGTTCGACGCGGGTCGTCACGCCGAGCTTTTCGACCAGCCGTTTGAACTCGCGCGGAGGATTCGTCAAAAGGTCTGGGCGACGCTTTGCCATCGTCGCCGGAAGGTACCCACCCCAGTGGATGGGCACGGCAATCTTCGGGCGAATCAGTTCTACGGCTTCGGCCGCCCGGCCGGGGTCGAGATGCCCCTCGCCGAGCTTCGGACCCCAACCCCAGACCGGCAGCAGCGCAAGGTCCAGGTCGGGCCCGAAGTGCTCCATCTCGGCAAACAAGTCTGTGTCGCCGGCGAAGTAGAACGATTGCGAGCCGCGCGCGAGAAATCCCAGCGTTTCGGCGTGGCGATGCCAGGGCATACGCTTGCCGCGGTGAACCGCGTCAGTCGCATGCACGGTCAGGCCATGGGCTTCGACCTCCTGCCCTGCCGAGACACCGATGACGTCTTTGAATCCGAGGCCGCGCATCAGATTCACGGTGTCGTTGGGGACGATCACCTTGATGTCTTTCGGCAGCAACTTCAGTGAGCGCCGATCGAGATGGTCGAGGTGCGAATGAGAGATCAGCAACAGATCTGCACGCGTGTACTCCTCGAGTTCGATCGGTGGAGCGTGACGTTGCAGGTGCAGCAGGTAGCTGCGAAAGAGCGGATCGGTCAGGACCCGAACGCCATCGATGTCGATCAGCACGGTCGAGTGGCCGCCGAAGGCCACCCGAAACGGATCACTCCCCTGCACTTGCGCATCGGCATTGCTCATGCAGGGGATTGTGACGGACTAGGTGAGTTCTTTGTTTGCGTGGCGTAGCTGGAACGCGATCACGATCTGCGTTATTCCGCGGGCCATCGAAGCGGCAGCGACAAACACGATCAGCAGCACCGCCTTGCGACCGAAGTATCCGGCCGCCCAGAATGCCAAGCCGATTTCAACGATACCGAGCACCAGCGTGAGCCACCAGAGCTCTGCATCGCGGTCGGACAGCGCGAGGACGATGTCGAACGTTCCTTTGAAAAGCAGGAACCAGCCGATCACAGCGGCCAATGCGACAAAAGTGTTCTGCGGCGTCATCAGTGCGACGATTCCGACGATGATCAGGATCACGCCAAGGATCGCGTAGGCGACGCGCCATTTGTCGACGAGCATCGACATCATCAGGTCAGTGGCTCCGGCGGCGATGAACACGATTCCCGCGAGAATGCCGACGGTCGTCACCGAGCTGGCGTCGAAACGCAGGACTATCAGTGAGACGATCAGCCAGGCGATGCCGACGATCAGCGGTATCCACCAGAGTCTGGTGACTGCTTTCATAGGGTCGAGTTGCCCGGGAGCGGCGGTTTCCATTTGCGATCTCCTTCTTTCGGATGAGGGCGTGGTATCGACCGCGAGCACGTGAAGACACCAAACGAGGGGTTCGACCCGTGCCGGTGCAATACCTGCTGCGCGAACCCCCGCGCGATCCCGTAGGATGCGGCGCTAATGCCCGACGAACCAAACAAAGCCGCAGATGAACCGACGGCGAAGTCGACGACCGCGGAGGACACCACGGTCGTCAGTGACGTCGCAGAGTCCGGCCCACCCACCTCCCCCAAGCTTGGGGTCGGCATCGCGATCATGCTCGTTCTTGCCACGCTGGCAACGCTGCTTGCGTTCATCGCCCTGTGGGCAAATCGTCAGATCCTCTCGACCGACCAATGGACCAAGACAAGCACTGAACTGCTCGAAGAACCCGCCGTGCGCGACGCACTTGCCGAGTACCTGGTCACTGAGCTCTTCGACAACGTCGACGTCCAGGGAGAGCTTGAAACCAATTTGCCCGACTCGCTGCAAGGCCTCGCGGGCCCGGCAACCGGTGGACTTCGGCAGTTGGCACTGCGAGGCGCAAACGCGGCGTTGGAGACGCCGGCGTTTCAGACGGCGTGGAGGAACGCCAACGAACTCGCCCACAAGCAATTGATCAGCGCGCTCGAAGGCGGCAACGAGCGAATCTCCACCGAGGGTGGCGTGGTGAAGATCGATACTCGCCTGCTGCTTTCCGATTTGGCCAAGCAGATCGGACTGCCAACGAGCCTGATCGACAAACTTCCGGCGGCCGTGGGTGAATTCACGGTGTTGCAGTCGGACGAGTTGGAGAAGGCGCAGAAGGCAGAATCCGCGCTCAGGGGCATGACCTGGGTATTTGGCTTGTTGGCGCTCGGTCTCTATGTGCTGTCGATCTGGCTCGCGGCCGGTCGACGGCGTCGCGCGGTGTTTTTCAGCGGCCTGTCGTTCATGTCGGTCGGCCTGCTGATCCTGCTGATCCACTCGTTCGCCAAGGCGCCGCTTGTCGACGGACTCGCTTCGACCAGTTCGCTGGTGCCCGCAGTGGGCGACGTTTACGACGTCTCAACCGAGCTGCTTTCGCAGATGGCCTTCTCTTTCTTCATCTCCGGACTGCTCGTGATGGCAGCCTCCTGGCTTGCCGGGCCATACCGCTACGCAGTCGGATTCCGTCGCGCCGTCGCTCCATACCTGCGTGACTATCTGCCGCTGTCGATCGCCTTCGTCGCGATTCTGTTCTTGCTCGTGGTCTGGTGGGCACCAACGCAGGGCTTCCGGACAACCGCCGGGCTATCGCTGAACCTGTTGCTGGCGATCGCTGGATTCGCCGCGTTGACAGTCATTACGCGCCGCGAGTTTCCAGATGCCGAGGCTGCGGATCTGTCAGCCGTCGGCGATTGGTTCGGCAGGCACTGGTCGAACGCTCGTGACTGGACCAGCGAACGCGCCCGGTCAATCGATGTGCCGAAGATCGGTTCAAGCGAGCCCGACCGGATCGACGAGCTCGAGCGGCTGCAGAAGTTGCACGAATCTGGCGCGCTGACCGACGAGGAGTTTTCCTCCGCCAAGCGCAAACTGCTCGACGACTAAACGCTTAGATCGTCACCGGAATCGGCCGGCCGCAGACGCGCGCGAGCCGGCGTCCGTGCGAACCGTGGCCTTGAAGAGAACGCGTACTTTGTTGCGACGTGCCCTTCGAACCGACCTGTAGAGACGTCGGTTCATGCGGAACTTGACTTTGCGCGTCTTCGGCGTCGCTCCGATCCGTCTGAGTTTCAGAGTGGAGCGGCGTTTTCTGCCAGATACGACCATCCGCACCCAACAGCCCTGGCTGCAGCGCACTCGCGCGTATATGGTCCGCGTCACCTTCTTGCGTCGCGGGACAGAAAGCGCGAACCTCTCGGTCGGCAATTGACCGGCACCGCCGTTGGGATTGTTCGGTGGCGGCGGGACAACGGGCGGAGGCGGAACGGGATTCGCCCGTACGACCGCGATCGCACTTGAGCCGCTGCCGTAGTCGTTCGAACAGTTTACGACGATCGTGTTCGCCCCGAGTGCCAGGCCGATCATCGACGGGCTGGTTGCGGCCACGCCGTTGACCGTGCAGGCGACGGGTGCTGTGCCGGTTGAACTGAATCCGACGATGGCCGATCCTGCTGATGTTTGCGATCCGTGGGTCGGCGCAGTGATCTGCACTGCCGGCGCGAGGCCGCGATTGACAGTGATCGCGTCGCTGTCGCTGCCGAAATCGTTTGCACAGACGACCTCGATCGAATTTGCGCCGATCGGCAATTCACCGGTTGCCGGGCTGGTCGCGGCGATGCCATTGACGGTGCAGTCAACAGTTTCGGAGCCGGTGGTCGCGAACTCGACGGTGGTTGATGGCGCAGTTGTGAATGCGCCATCTTCAGGTGACGTGATATCGACCGTTGGCGCGTCGCCGCGATTGACAGTGATCGTGTCGCTGCCCGGTTCGAAATCGTTCGAGCAGTTGACCACGATCGTGTTTGCACCCGGTTGGAGTGCGACTGTTGCCGGGCTGGTGACCGTGTCGCCGTCGATCTCACAGGTGATTGGCGACGCGCCGCCCGTGGTGAATTCGACATCCACGGCTGCGGCAGTCGTATTCGTTCCGTCGATCGGCGAGGTGATCGAGACGGTTGCCGCGTTTCCATTCGAAACGGTGATCGAGTCGTTGCCCGTGCCGTAGTCGTTGGTGCAGCTCACTGTAATGACGTTGGCACCCGGCTCGAGGGTGACCGTTGCCGGACTCGTGACGGGGTTTCCGTCGATCTCGCAGCTCACCGGCGTCGTGCCTGCGGCGCTGAACGAAACGCTGACTTCGGCATCGGCCGTGCTCAGGCCATCGGACGGCGACGTGATGTCAACGGTGGGAGCATCGCCGCGATTGACCGATATCGCACTACTGGAGCTGCCGTACTCATTCGAACAACTGACGACTATCGAGTTCGCGCCTGGAGCCAGCGCCACTGGTGCCGGACTCGTGGCGGCGTCGCCGTTGACGGCGCAGGCGACCGGTGCGGTTCCGGTCGAGTTGAATTCAACGTTGACTGAACTTTGTGTAGTGAGCAGACCGTCGGCCGGCGATGTGATCGAAACCGTCGGCGTTGTACCGCGATGGACGGTGATCGAGTCGCTGTCTGACCCGAAACTGTTTGCACAAACGACCTCGATTGAATTCGCTCCGACGATCAGATCAACCGTTGCCGGGCTTGTGGCGGCGTCGCCGTTGATGGTGCAGAGGACCGGCACAGTACCGTTCGAGGTGAATTCGACCGGTGCGTTGGAACCGGCGGTTTGGAAACCGTCAGCGGGCGTCGTGATTTCGACCGTCGCCGGATCGTCAATCGGCCCGACGTAGACCGTGAACACATGGTTTACGCCGTTCCCGGCGTCGTCGATGCAGCCGATCGTGATCGTGTTGGGCCCGGGATCCAACGCAACCTCATCGCCGTTGTCCGCGTCGCACACGGGCGTCTCGTCGGAGTCGTCCGTGACCGTGAAATTGAGTGTTGCCGTAGTTTCCACCTGCGTCGAATCGGGCACTGGGTTGTGCAGCGTGACCACGGGCGGCGTTGTATCGGCGGACGTATCGAGGAACTCGGCATCGGTTTCGGTGACTTCGCCGGTTTCGACCTTGAGCGAGCTGATGCGCCCGCTGAAGCGCGTGCCGATTTCGTCGTAGTCGCCGGACTTGACCGTTGCGCAATCGGTGAACTCCTCGTCGCGGCAGACCTCGGCGTGGTATCCAGCGGCGATCGACAGCGATTCGATCGCGTTGTCCCCCACCGGAGTTAAATGCGCGCGCGCTGCGGAGAACTCACCGAGGCCAAAGTCTTGCGACGCACCGTCGAGCTCTTTTTCGGCGAACGCTACGGCCGCCTCCGTTCTGTTGGCCAGTGGAAGCTCAGCACCGACCTGAATCATCTTCGCGATCGACGGCACGCCATTCGAATCGATCAGAAACAACATGTAGAAACCCGGCGAAGCGTCGAAGGCGTTCTCTGGTGCGGTGATCGCGAGAGTGCCCGGCGTCGAATTGTCGAACTCCAGTGGCACGCGCCGCTGACCCTGGTCGGTTGCGTGGGTCGGCGCCGGGAGCTTGATCAACGTGACCTGGTCGATCGTCGTCCCAGGATCTCCGAGTGAGTAGTCGACGTCGAACTCGTCGGTGTACTCGACCGGAGAAAGTACCTCTGCGCTGCCATCGAGAACCGTCGGCTCGGTGATCGCCGGTCGCTGCGACGCGTCGCGCGGGGAGCCGTCGCTGTTGAACAGATACGGCGGCGAGAAGAACTCAAAATTGGCCTCGCTGTACGAGTTGTGATAGCAAGGGCCGCACACCCCGCCGCCACCCGAAATGACACGGCCATCCGGCAACAGCATGGCCATTGAGTGGTACTGGCGAAGCTTCGAGGCCTCGTCCAGCAGCGTCCATGTATCGGTCTCTGGGTCCCAGATCTCGGCGGCGTAGACCGCGGCTTCGGGGTTCACGAGATCGTTGGCGAGATCGCCGCCATTGGCGTTCCAGGTGGGGTTCGGTGCCGGGTCGGTATCGGAGAGACCGCCGGTGGCCAGGACCTTGCCATCGGGCAGCACGGTCAATTGGTGCAAGCGGCGGCGGAACTGCATGTCCGCGGCCTCGGTGCTGGTCGGCAGGCCCTGTTCGTCGTTCGTACGCTCGCCCCCGGTCGTCTCGATCAGCGCAGCCGTGTCGACCGCTCCGTGCTCACGCTCCTGGCCAACTATCGGGGTGTTGGTGCCGACGCATTCGTGGCGTCGGTTTGCGGGCGCAATCGTGCCGTCGGCGAGCAGACAATCGTCGGGGTCACCGGTGTAATCGGGGTGGTCCGGCGCTGGCTGGCTCGGCTCAAACGAGAAGTTTGCCGGTTTGCCGCCGCCGCTGACGAGGGTGCGCCCGCGATCGAAGTTGACGGCCGACCCGTACTCACGGCCGATCGTCCAGTCGCCGTCGTCGCGCAGTCCAAACGATTGATAGCCGCCGCTGCCACGCGGATCGATCAGCATCATCCGCGGCTCTTCGCCGGCATACAAGACGCGGCCGTCGAGTGAGGGAAACACAAACGGGTAAAGGCGCCATGACGGCGGCGTCGGGTCGCCGGGAGCGAACGCGAGGTTGGTCAGGCTTCGAAGATGATCCGCCGGTGAATTCGGGTCCCAGTTCTGCGTACCGGGCTGGTAGTTCGACGTGAAGACCTCTGGGTAAGCCTTCCCAGGCAGGTGGTACGGGCTGTCCGGATCCGTGTCCTGCGGGTCACCAGCGATGATGAACGACTCGCCGTTGGCGAGTGACGCCACCGACGGGTACCAACGCGGTCGCTCCATGTCCTGAGTGCGCTCCCAGGTCTTGGTGCGCCAGTGGTAGACCCAGGTGTGTTCCAGACCAGCCAGCTGCTGTCCCATATTTCCGCCCGCAAGAAAGAGGTCGCCGTTCGGCAGATGAGAGAATCCGGCGCAGAAGAGGTTTGCGCCGACGACGTCGAGACGTTCGCCGGGCTCGGTTGGATTCTGGGGATCCCAGAGCAGGATTCGCGTGCTCGGGAAATCGGTGTGCTCGTCCCGGTTGTCCATCACGCCACTGACCAGCCAGTCCCAGTAGAGAATCTTGCCGTCTGGCATCAGAGCATTGAACACCGGCACGATCCGCGGATTCGGCGACCAGTATCGGGCGTTGTCGGTCTCCGGATTGATCGAGTCGTACGTGTAGTCGGCGTCGACGTCGATTATCGGGTCGCCGATCTGCGTACAGGTTTGAAAGTCGTCCTCGACGCAATTCTCGGGAACCGATTCGAACGTCTCGTAGCTCGGCTGAACCGGCGCGCTCCACGCGCCGATTTCGGCAGGATTGCTTGGACTCGGGCCGTCGCGAAACGCACCGACCGCACGCAGCGAACGCTGGGTCTCGACCGGCGTGGAAACAGGCATGCCATCGGCGACGCTGATGTCGGACGAACGCGTTGCAAAGCCGTTCGCAGCCGACCCGACCGGCATGTCGAGAGTTTGCATCAGTACGCGCTCGCGCACCTGCTGGTCGCTCAGCATCACCCTGCCGAGTCGCTTGGCCTGCTCGCCACGACGACGCTCAGCGGCTCGATGCTCGCGGTCGCCTGCGCGCTGTTGTTTGCGCAGGAGCTCACCCGGTACGGCCAGTCCATCGGCAAACTTGTGAAGCGGCGTTGCGCCAGCGCCGTCGCGATTCAGACCGCCCGCGTCGTAACCGTGGCTGCCGCCGTGGGCGTACGCACCCGTCGCGGCAATCAACGCCGCGCAGGAGACCACCGCTGCTGTGACGATCACTCGTATTGCGTTACTCATGGGATGATTCGATTGATGGGCCGATGACGGGAACCACTGGCCGAGAGTTCGCGCTGGGGCTGCGCGAACGGAATTTGGCTCTACATAGAACTTAGTGCCTAATCATCGGCACCGCAAGTGTTGCCGTGCCCGAAGAGGCTGGGGGCGACTAGGAGCCGGCGACCGACGAGACGTACTCGGAGACCGCTTGGATCTCCTCGGGCGAGAGCGTGCCGTCAAACGACGGCATAGCGCCACGCCCAGCCGTGACGATCGCCTCGACTTGGGCCTCGCTTGGCTTCAAGTCATCGAGATTGGGGCCGACGGTGCCGCTGGTTCCGGCGTCGGCGAGTGTGTGGCAGCCGGCACAGTTCGCCGTGAAGATGGTCTTGCCGTCGGCACCTGCCGCGGCCTCCTCGCCGCCGCCGGCCTCGGTCTCTTCGGCGCGCTCAGCCTCTTCGGCCTGTTGAAGTTTCGGGGCTTCGGCCCCGCCGATCTGTCCCAACCCGCCGATGCGGAAGGCCACAACCTGGGCCTTCTGGCCTTTTTCGGTGACGACCGATGCCGGCACGATCACCGTGTCGTCGGAAGCGGCGATCGGCGAGGCGGAGCCGGCTGGCAGCTTCGACGTCCAGACCTGGTCGCCGCCGTCACGGTCGAATCCATAGATGTTGCCGTCAACCGTCGTGACAAAAACGATGTTGTTGGCGACCGTGGCGCCGCCAAGCGGTGCGGACGTCAACGTCTTTGTCCAGTTGACGTCGCCATTCTCGGCGTTGATCGAGACCAGCGAGCCGCTGGATGACTTGGCCTTGATCGTCGACTCGAAGACCTCGTTGAGCGAGGAATCCTTGTCGTCTTCCGGCACGTTTACGACTGGAGCAAAGATGCTGTTGTTGGCCGCAGCCATGCTGCTGACCACGCGCGGCGAAGACTCGCTCGGTGCTTCCAGCTGGCGCGACCAGACTTTGTCACCGCTCTCCTCGTTGAGCGCGACGACTTCGCCCTTCTCGCTGCTGTTGACAACGATCGAGGTGCCGTCATCGGGATCATTGACATTGGTGTTCGTGAGAATCGGGAAATCTTCGAGCGCCAGTTCATCACCCGCCTCGACGAGCTTGTCGACGAGCCATTCCGGACTGTCGGGTTGATTCGCGTCGATCGTCTCGCCCGAAGCCTCCTCACCTGTGAAGCGATCGAATGCTGTGATCTGGCCATTCTCGCCCTCTACGAAGACGAAGTTCTTGTCGATCAACGGCCCGGGGGCACCAGCACCGAAGCCGTGCTTGGCCTTGAAGTCTGCAGTCCAGCCGACGGCGACGTTGCTGATCGTGCTGGTCGTGATGCGACCGCCGACGTAGCGAGTGTTCTCCGGGTTCTGATTCTGCACGACCCAGGTGTCGGCTGGCGTGTTGTTGACGCAACCAGTGGCGACCAGAGCAATAGCGATCGCGAGCGCGGCGAGGCTGGCGCTGACAAAGGCGCGGCTGCGAGCTGGGCGAATGTTCTGCGTTGCGGGGGTCATCAAATACTTTGCGCGGCGCAATCCTAGTCGGCCGAGGGCGCGACGCGCGGGTAAATCTATACGACGGGGTCGGCGGCGAGCCGACCGGGCTCAATCGACCATCGCGGGAAGGTAAACGCTGAACCTCGATCCTCCACCCAACTCACTCTCGGCGTGGATCAATCCACCGTGCTGTTCGACGATCCCGCGAGAGACGGCGAGACCCAATCCCGTGCCCCCGGTGCTGGCCTTGGTGGTGAAGAACGGTTCAAAAATGCGCTCGATCGTTTCGGGCATCATCCCCTGACCGGTATCGGTCACGTCGATCAGAACATATTCACCGAGCTTTGCCCAGGGGTGTGCGACGACGAAATCCCGATTGACGCGGTCGCGACGGCCGGAGATCGAGATCGTGCCGCCGTCGGGCATCGAATCGCGGGCGTTGAGCCCGAGGTTGACGAGCACTTGGTCGATCTGTGTCGAATCGGCCATCACCATCGGCAACTCGCCGGCGATTTCGGTCTTCACATCAACCGACCTGCCAACCGCACGATCGAGCATTTCCGCGGCGGCGGCGATGCGTTCTCCGATGTCAACTGGCGCGACGGAAAGGTCCTGCTGCTTGCCCAACGCGAGCAACTGATGCGCGAGCTCACCGGCGCCAGCAGCCGCATGCTCGATCATGCGAACGTTGTTCAAAGCAGTTTCGTCGCTGACTTGGTCCCGAAGCAGCTGAGCCCTGGCCTGGATGACCGAAAACTGATTGGCAAAGTCGTGTGCGACTCCTGCGGCCAGTTCACCCATGCTCTCGAGCCGCTGGCGGCGCGCGAGGATGCGCTCGGTCTCGGCCGCCTGGCGCAGTGCCTCCTCTCGCTCGTCAGCCAGGAGGATGCGCGCCGACGCCAGCACAGTCTGATTCGCGAGCAGTTGCAGATACTCGAGCTCTGCCTCAGTCGGAAGACGCGGCCCTTCGTCGCCGAACGTACCGAGCCCGATCGAGCCGAACGTGCTGTCGATCAGTTTCATCGGCACGTTTATCACCGTGCGATTACCGAGTCGCTCGACAATCTCGCGGTTTACGTCGGGGTCGGTCTGGGCATCCTCGACGATCTGAATTTCGCCGGTTTCGATCAATCGCGCGATGTACGGATCGCCGTCGATCGGCACCTCTTGAGCGGCGTCCCACGCAGACTCAACACCCGGACCCTGATGTGAATAGATCTTGAACGCGTTGCGCTCGGGGACCGCAATGCCAATCCACGCGGTGTTGTAGCCGACCGAACCTCGAATCTCGCTGACAACCGCATCCAGCAGTTCGTCGTGTGTGCTGACCGACTGCAAACGTTCTGCAAATCCGAGTAGACGGCTGTCTGTCAGTTGCTGTTTGAGCACAAACCGAAAACTACTTGATCGCGAGACCGACCGCGTAGCCACCGCTGCTGGACGGCGTCGAACGACCTCTGGACGACGCATCGCTCACCGGGTTCGCCGCGGCGGACACACGGTTTTCAGCAGTGGCCAAGCCGCCATCCCTTTGCTAAGTTGAGTGTTACGGCGCGGGGTGGAGCAGTCTGGTAGCTCGTCGGGCTCATAACCCGAAGGTCGCAGGTTCGAATCCTGCCCCCGCTATACAAAACTCCCCGGAAATCTGGGGAGTTTTTTATTGCGTATTTTCGCGACGTCGACAATCTAACGAGCGATCTAACAATCGGTCGTCTCCCCTGTCGGCCGGAAGCGGGTCAAAGACCCACCACGGGATTTCAGTCCCGGAGTAGATGCGGCAGTACTTACCCGCTCCCAAGAGCGGCTCCCACTCGCATTCACCCGCACCCTCCTGAGCAGGGCCACCAAAGATGGAACCCTCGGCCGGATCGAATGCTGGGGCCGCCGGAAAGTCTCTTGAAAAGCCGTAGGCGCGTTGCCCTTCCTCAAGGTCGGCCAGCCTGTGCGAGATGTACTTCGAGCAATACCGCGCATGTTCTGGCTTCGCACGTTCGATGAATTGTTGCGACCCGAAACCGCTCTCTTCAACCAGCTTGCGCCAAAGCTCCAGGTCATCACGAAACCACTTCATGAAGAAGATGCCGTGGTAATGCAACGTGCCGTTTTCTTGACGCTGAAGCACCCAGCCGTATCCGGCGAGGAGCTTGCGATAGCGCAGCTTTGAGATCAGACGGCGCAAGCATTCGTGGGCCTCCGCCGCCGTTGGCGCGCGATCCTCCGGGAAGGTCAGCGTTACGAACGCCGGAAACATTCCCTTCGGCGGCTTCTGAATCGCTACTCGAAATCGACCCGCCAACTCCCACTGCTTGCGCATCGCGCAGCCCGGACACCTGCGCCATCGCTTGCACGCGACCTCGATCCGTTCGCCGTGATTGGCGCACTCCAACATCAGCGGCGAACTACAGACCCATTTCGATGAACTTTTCGCACTTGTTCGTAATAGCTCGCCCTTCGGGCTCGCTTTCAAGGAAACAGTCCTAAACATCGCTTTCGCTTGACCCTCCGATGTCCGTAGCCGGTGTGGTCCCGGCCGCTGGGACGGGCTGAGGCCCTTCCCAACGCCCTACAACCGAAACGGCCAGACCGAGCTGAAAATGGACGTAGAGGAGCGTCGAGACTTCCGACACCTTCTGAGAGTCATTGGCGAGCTTCTTGATCTCATCCGACAGGTGCCCTCTGAGTCCGTTCGCGATTCGATCCCAGTGCCCCCGAGTTTCAGGCCCGAATTCCGGAAACACGCGGATTAGCGAATCCAGATCTTGAAAACGTGCGCGAACCCCGTCGCGTTGCAAATCCCCTAGCGCCTTGTGTGCGGCCCAGAGATGTACCTGGGCTTGGTCAAGTCCGTCCATGACTAGGACTGTGCCTGAGGTTCGCGAGCCGTGCAGGGTTTTCCACTAAGTGCCGGAAGATCCGCTTTGCCGTGGATCTCACAGAGAGTTACAAGAAAGTGTTTCCGGAAGATGTCCTTGAGCGCTACACGTTCGAGGAGACGCGCTCGGCTGCTGCCGTTCTCGCGCATACGAACGCGGAGGAGTTCGATCACCTCGTGACGGCATTGAGAGAGTTCGAGCTGATTCCCCGCGATGTCATCGAACCCGGCAAGAACGAATCGAAGATCGCCGCTCGACTCAATGAATCGTTCCGAAGCCGAGGTTGGCGAGAAGGCCAGTACAACCTCAAGATTTCCTCCCTGCTTCGCCTAATGCCATACAAACCTGCGGGCGAAAAGAAGGCCATCGAGATTGAATCTGAAGTTGAATCAGCGGGCTACAAGGTGGACAACATCCGCTCCACAGTTGCGCTTGACGTTGAGTGGAACGCGAAGGACGGGAACCTAGATCGGGACGTAGCTGCGTATCGCTCCCTGTACGACGCGGGATTCATTTCGGTAGGTGTGATCGTGACCCGCACGACAGACGATCTCCGAGCGTTAGGCGCGCTCTACGACCGTCCCAAGTTTCTCGGGACCACGACCACTACAAACCTTCCGAAGCTCAAGCAACGAATGACCCGGGGCGATGGCGGCGGTTGTCCGATGCTGGCAATCGCGATCTCAGCGAAGTGCTTCGACCCAGACGGCGACGGCCACGACGAGCCGGAAGCGCTCGCCGCCGACAGGGATCAGGTTCAGGCGCTAACCGACGGCGACTAGCGGAGGCCGACCGTCAGGCACACCGTACGCAGCGTTCGAGAAGCGCTCCGGTTCATATGCGCCCAGCTCGTTGCCCCATTGAGTCCAGCCCGGACGCTCGTTGCGAGCGAAAAGTTCTAGCCACGGACCCGGCGAGCACGACTCCACTACGTCGTACATCTGATCGGGCTTACGCGAGTGCTCGCGCTTGCGCTCCGAGACGAGATTGACTTGCGTCCGACCGGGGTCGAGTGTGCGGTTCTGCTTTCCGCGAATGCCAAACAACACCATCTCGGTCACATTGCGGAAGTAGAAGCCGACGCCGCGACCGTCTGGGCCGCCGTCCTTCCTCGTCTTGTACCAAACCAAGTTTGTCTTGTACTCAAAGCCCCAGGCTTCCATTACGGCAAGTCCGTCGGCGAGCAGCGCGTTAGGCACCCAGAGGTATAGGTGGGACTTGTCAGCGACGACGCTTGACACCGGCAAATCGCAAATCTCCGCCGTCGTCATCGTCTCGTATCGGGCGAGCCTTTGATGCTCAGGGGCCATTTTCCCGGTGCGATTCTGGAAACGCCACGGGGGATCTGCGAGCACCGTCCGAAACGGGTCGTGCTTCTTCGTAAGTGCCTTCATTGACTGATGCGTCAAGTTCTCCATGATTACCCCTCTGTTCAACGGCCGCGTCCGCTTGCCTCTAGCCGAGATGGCAAACGTAGTGGTTCCAGCGGCCGGATCCGTATGTACGAACATACGTTCGTGTCACCGCCGGACGGAATTAAACCCGCACCATCGAGCCGAGTTCCACTCCAAACACATGGGTGTAGATGTCGGTGGTCACCGCAAACGTCGAATGCCCCATCGTCGCCTGAATGGCCTTAAGAGACGTTTCGCCGCGATTCTTGAGCATCAGCACCGAGCAGAATGAGTGGCGCAGGTCATGGATTCTCAGCCGGTCAGGTAGGTCGGCCTTCTCCACGGCAGCACGAAAGATGCGGCTTCGGTAGTTGTCTGGGCAAACGAGCTTTCCGCTTTCAGAAGTGAAGATGAAATCCTTGCTCCCAGTCTTCTCGGCCGAGGTTTTTAGCTCGGCCAGCAGGTCGATCAATTCCCGTCGGACAGGGACGCGCCGAAAGGACATTTCTGATTTCGGATCGCCGGGTTCGCCACCGCGAGAAGAGGATCGCGAAACGTGAATCTCGGCGCGGTCAAAGTCGATGTCCCTCCATTGAAGTGCTCGCGCTTCCCCAAGCCTCAGTCCCGAAAAGCACAGCACAGCAGTCAGCCCCTTCCAGCGCGGATCCACGACATCTACGAGCAGCTCAAGCTCTCGCTGATCAATGAACAGCGGCCGACGCATCTTGAGCTTTGGCAGCTCGGCACCCTTCACCGGATTGATCGCTATGACCTCGTCGGCAATCGCGAGATCGAGGATCGCGTGTAGAACTGCGATGTGATTGCGGATTGTCTTGGCCGACAGCGCGCGCGGTTTGCGGAGCGCTCCAAGGCCATCAACTGCCGGATCGAACTCGCGCTTGACCGACCGCACCGGCATCGACGCGATTCCCTTTTTCTTCGCCGCAATGTACTTACGGACGTCCTCCGGCTCTACATCAATGACCCGACAGGAACCGTCGTCGAACGATGGGAGCAGGTGGCCGTAGATGATCGTCAGGTAGTCCTGCGTCGTCGTTTTCCTAATGGCTCCCGTGTCTTCATTCTGCCTGAGAAATCGATCGGCGTAGTAACGCATCGATCGCTCGCTCGCGATCTCAGGCTGTCCCTCGGTCTTGGCGTCCTGGACTTCTGTGAGAAGCTGGTTCAGGAGTTCCTGAGCGTGCCGCGCAGTCGGACCTGCGGCCTTCCAGCGTTGAACATTCGCGGCGTCCCAATACACCGCGTAGTAGGTGGCTGAACCGTCCGCCTTGGTTCGCATCTGAATCGAGCCAGAGCCGCGCGGGCGGCGAGTGCGTGATTTCTTAGACATCGTCTCTCCAATCCATTTTCTTATTTGGGCGAGCGTTACCGCTGCGCCGTGAGGTGTGTTTTGTGCCGCCGGTTGCCATCCACGACTCAATATCTGAGCGGTTGAATCGGGTCAGGCTGCCAACGAGGAAGTGCGGGATACCGTCCTCAGCATGCGGGGACGTCAGGCGATCAATCGTTGAGCGTGAGACACGCAAAAGGTCAGCTACTTCACTGACGGTCATGACGGTTTGAATTGCCTGTTCCACTTAAGGAACATAGGTCGTCTGGAGCGAGGAACCGGACGAGAATGCAAATTTTCCGCAAGTCTCGTCTTCCGCGAATCTAGGGCAGTTTTTCCACGGCAAAACAGGCCCGCGAGATCTAACGAAATCTCACTATGCCTGACGAATCGTGACTGTTTGTGCGTCAAATACCCCATACGTATGCGGTATCGCGACACTACGCCTAGAGCTGAGTCGGGCTCATAACCCGAAGGTCGCAGGTTCGAATCCTGCCCCCGCTATACGTGGAAACGCCCTCGCGAGAGGGCGTTTCTTGTTTCCACGTGTTGTCGTGATTTACACGCATCAGCCATTGTTGCCGTCAAACCGATGCCATTCGGGCGCAACGGAGCTACGTGCTCACGCCGTCATCGCTCCAGCACGACCCGGTAGCGCGGAGTGCCCGAACGGAGGCGCTCGATGGCTTCGTTGATCTGATCGAAGCCGAACGTTTCGCAGACAGGCGCGATGTCGTGGCGCGCCGCGAAGTCGAGCATCGTGAGTGCCGTGGTCGGGCTTCCCGAGGGCGAGCTCGAGACCGACCGATTCGCCATCATCAGCTGTGTGTTGACGATCTCTAGGGGTGCGGGCACCGCTCCGAGTACGTGCATGCGGCCCTGGCGGCTCACCGTACCGAGATAGGCGTTCCAGTCGAGCGGGGCGTTCACCGTCGACAGCAAGAGGTCGAATGACTCGCTGAGCGCGGCGAGCGCCTCGCTGTCACGTGAATCGCGCACATGGTGGGCACCCATGCCCCGGGCGTCGTCGCCCTTCGACTCTGTTGAGGTGAAGACCGTGACCTCGCAACCCCACGCGCGCGCGAGCTTGACCGCCATGTGTCCCAGTCCTCCCAGGCCGATAACTCCGACGCGGTCAGTCGGCGAGACGCCGTACTGCAAGAACGGGGTGAACACCGTGACTCCGCCGCACATCAGCGGGCCCGCGGTCCGCAGGTCTACGCCGTCGGGGATCGGGAGCACTGCGGCCGCGTCGGCGCGCACGACGTCCGCGTACCCACCGGGGCGGCCGATGAACGTGCTCTTCGCATCGGGGCAGAGGTTCTGGTTGCCGCCGACGCACTGGCGGCACGCCCCGCAGTAGGCGGCGTTCCAGCCCAGCCCGACCGCGTCGCCCACCGCGACGCTCGTCACGCCCGGTCCAACGGCGCGGATGCGGCCGATGATCTCGTGTCCGGGGGTAATCGGGTACGGCGTGAACCCCCAGTCGTTATCGATCATGCTGACGTCGCTGTAACAAATTCCGCACGACTCGACGTCGATGTCGACCTCGCCGTGGTCCAGCTGAGGCAGTTCGAACTGGTAGGGCTGGAGCTGTCCGCCGGGGGCATCTGCTCGGTAGGCGTTGACGGTCACGGGCATGGCTGTTCCTCCTGAGTGGTTCCTGAGGTCAAGAGCCTGTCAAGTGGTTCGAGCGGCGTCGTGCACGATCGTCCGAAGTGGTTGCCTGATCCTCCACGATTGCCGTAGTGGCGCCCCAAGAAGGCCTCATTAGGTAGGGGTCACGGCGACTCGTGCTGCCTGATCCTGCATACTTACGGTCTCATGTCGGTCCAGTCCATATCCGCACACCCCACCCGCGAGTCGGCGTTGCTGGACCTCGCGGACCTTGTCGGCGAAAGGCTGGGCGGCGAGGTCGGAGAGCCCCTCCTGAGGCGGCCCTATGACGGACTCCTGCTCCTTTCGCATCGCCAGAGATCCGCTCGCGTCCCGCAGGTCTACGACCCCGTCGTGTGTTTGGTGGTGCAAGGCGCGAAAGAAGTCGTCGCCGCAGATCGGGTGCACCCGATCACCGCCGGGCAGTTCCTCGTGGTCACCCACGAAATGCCGGTCGCCTCGCGGATAACCGCAGCCTCCCACGGGGAGCCGTACCTCGCGGTGGTGCTGTCGATCGACACCCAGACCTTGGTGGAGTTGCAGATGCGGATCGGCGCCACCGGAGCGATGGCGCCGGCGGGCGGTGACGGCTACGCGATGAGCGTCGGTGATGCCGACATCGATCTGGTCGACGCCTTCACTCGCTGCCTGCGAGCGACCGGCGAGCGCGACGACACCGATGTGTTGCTCCCGCTGGTCTTCCGCGAGATTCACTACCGGCTTCTGACGTCGCCCCATGCTGACACGCTCCGGCGTCTCAGCCTTGGAGATACGGCTGCGCAGAGCGTGTCAAAGGCGATTGCACTGATCCGGCGTGATCTCACGGCGCAGATTCGCATCGGCCTGCTCGCAAAACACGTCGGTCTCAGCACTTCCGCGCTGCACCATCACTTCAAGACCGTGACCGGAACCACGCCGATCCAGTGCCAGAAGCAGCTCCGACTCCTCGAAGCGCGACGTCGCCTGCAATCGACCGGCCAGTCGGTCTCCGAGGCCTCCTACGCCGTCGGCTACGCGAGCCCCTCGCAGTTCAGCCGCGAGTACCGTCGTGCATTCGGCTGGCCGCCCTCCCAGGACGTGGGCACCCTCCTCGATAGCTAGAGCATTCACAGGTGTCGGGGCGTGCGGCGATCTCATCGCAGACCACTCAGGCCGCCATGAACCCGAAGGTCGCAGGTTCGAATCCTGCCCCCGCTATTTCGAGAGGCCCGGCGATCGCTGGGCTTGTTCATTCTCAAAGAGCGAATTCCAAACACTCGACGGATCAAGCGCTGCGCCGCCCTGCAGTGCAATCGTCAGCGCGCTAGCTGAACGACAGCGAGTTCAACACCTGTTCGCAGCCCGCGTCCAGTGCGGCACGGTTTGCGGGAGACGACTGGCAGTTGACCAGAAACTCGTTCTTGCCTTGGAACAAGAACGTCAATGTCGTCAGAAGCTCGACGCCGTTTCCGCCCGGGTACTCAACGACGTATTGGTAACCCGGAATTCCGCCAAAGCTCACTTCTATTGAATCGCTTGAGCTGCCATTTGACTGGCGCGTGAGACGACGGACAATCCTGTCGATCTCTTCCTGATTGGCGTTGAACCCGTCGGGCAGCTCTTTGTCGAGTTCGTACTGCGCAACTGTGATCTCATCGTCGGGCTCCTTCAACGTCACGCCCACCGACCGCACCGCGTCGTCCGAGCCGAATACAAAGGCAGGATTCCTCGTCACCTTCCAGCCGTCGGGATAGTCGAAACTGAACGGATACGTTGGTGTGTCGAACTTGGCCGTAGAGGTTTTATCCCCTCCGCAACCAGAGACCGTCAGGACCACTAGAAGCAGAACTGAAACGACGGCGGAGATGTAGAAACGATTTCGGATCACGGGTATCGGGCGGTCTTGATTTATTCAATATCGATTGGCCGACGAACAGACGGCGGCTGATTCGGGCCCTGAAGCAATTGAATGCACTGCCGGAGCCCTTACCTATTTCGGTAGATCAAAAACGTTTCCTGCGTGACTGGCACGGCTCCCACCGGCAAGGATTGCGCTCGGCGACCTAAAACGACTAGAGCGGCGAAAAACCTTCTTAATGGTAACCCTAATGAGGTATACAAAGATGCCCATTAGTGTGGATTGTCCAGAATACGGCTTTCTTCTAGGTTTAACTTGACACCTGAGGGCAGATGCCGATTATAAGTGTGCGCCTGCACGTTCGCGGTCAGGTTGCTCGATCCGTTTTACGGAGCCTTAGTTCGTGCTGATTTCTCGACGAAACGACAACCACGCCGGATGGAACGTCACGGCAATCATGGGAGTAGCGATAACGCTGCTCTCGGCGATCGCGCTGCTATTTGCGAACGCGCAACCTGCGAAAGCGTGGTACGTGGGTGTCCCGAGCAAGTCTTGTGCCTACTACAGCATGATGATTGGTCGACAGACTCTCTATCTAAATCGAAATCAGTACCGGCTCAACCGCACGCGCTCTGCCTCGAAACGACGCGCGCTGCAACGCAAACAGAAGCGAATGGAAGATCGTCGGCACGAGTTTTTGAAGTCGTACAACTCGAAATGCGCGCCGTCGACCGCTGATGCGCTGCTTACGCAGCTTCGCACGAACCCGTCATCGGCAGCTACCTGGAATGAGATTTTTGTCGAAGTAGGCGCGCAAGGCGCGATGGGTCCCGCTGGTGCGGCCGGTGCTGACGGCGCAACGGGCGCGACAGGCGCGACTGGTGCAACCGGCGCTGCTGGAGCTGATGGTGCCGACGGCGCGACAGGTGCAACCGGCGCTGCTGGCGCAGATGGTGCCGACGGTGCGACGGGAGCAACTGGTGCGACGGGCGCGACCGGGGCAACCGGCGCCGTAGGCGCGCAGGGCGCGATGGGCCCGACTGGTGCGACTGGTGCCGATGGCGCGACTGGGGCAACCGGCGCTGCAGGCGCAGATGGTTCTGACGGAGCGACGGGTGCAACCGGTGCGACAGGTGCCAATGGAACTGACGGCGCCGATGGGGCGACCGGGGCAACGGGTGCGACCGGCGCCGTAGGCGCGCAAGGTGCGATGGGTCCGACCGGAGCTGCTGGAGCTGATGGTGCTGACGGAGCGACGGGGGCAACCGGCGCTGCTGGCGCAGATGGTGCCGATGGTGCGACTGGGGCAACGGGTGCGACCGGCGCCGTAGGCGCGCAGGGTGCGATGGGTCCGACCGGTGCGGCCGGTGCGGCCGGTGCCGACGGTGCGACTGGTGCAACGGGCGCCGCGGGCGCAGATGGTGCCGACGGCGCAACTGGGGCGACGGGTGCAACGGGCGCCAATGGAACTGATGGAGCTGATGGCGCGACTGGGGCGACTGGGGCAACGGGTGCGACTGGCGCCGTAGGCGCGCAGGGCGCGATGGGCCCGACTGGCGCAGCTGGAGCGGTAGGTGCGACTGGAGCTGTCGGCGCCGCGGGCGCGATGGGCGCTACAGGCGCGACTGGTGCGACGGGTGCGACGGGTGCTACCGGTGCGACTGGAGCTGTCGGCGCGCAAGGCTCGATGGGCTCGACCGGTGCGACTGGAGCAACGGGTGCCACCGGACCTCAAGGCCCCGCAGGCTCGCAGGGGCCGGCTGGTGCGACCGGCCCGACAGGTCCGCTCAGCACGCTTGGCTACTTCGGCAGCGAGACAGAACGGTCTACCTCCAGCGGGTCCCTGACCAACTTGACCGGGGTCTCATTTACGTACACGGTGCCAGTCGGCGCGAACCGCATCATCGTCAACTGGACGTTCGAATGCCGGACGTACCAACTGTTCGGAAACCCACAAGCGAAAGCACGTATCACCGTCGACGGAAGTGCCGCCAGCGGCGACTCCGGCGACTACGTGGCTTGCCAAAACTCAGATCCCGGAACCGGAGCACTGACCCGGGCATTCGATGTGACCAGTGGGAGCACTGTGACGATTCGCGGTCAGGGAAGCACCTCGGGCGGCACCGCCTACTACGACGACAACTTCATGACGGTCGTGCCGGGTACGCAGTAGGCGACGAGCTGGATCTCCGAGGCCCGCTAGTGCAGGCTCGGTCATGATCGCGAGAGCGGTCGCTACGCCGTCGCGAAACGCCCGCACCGGAGATAGCCGCGAACGTGTGACTTTGCGCTCGCATGCAGGCATTGTTCGCCCTGCAACCGAGACTTGATTGGGCTAGTCGTCTAAAAATCCGACCCCTGCGACTGGACCGATGGCGCCGCGTTTCGGCGTGGTCGACTTCGACTCACGCCGATTCAGTTGCCGACCTCTCCGATGGTCTTTCGCTGGTCGGTGAACTGGACGAGTTCGATGACGGTTCCGTTCGGCACGGCCCCTTGCAGGGCTTCGAGCAGGCCGCTCGTATCGGCTGGCTCTTCACCGGCGACATGCACCTCGAGGTTCGAGCCGCTGTACTTGGCGTCCGCAACCTTCAAGCCCTGCGGTTCGGCCCACGCGCGCGCGGCAGACTCGGCGTTGGCGCTTCGCGTAAGCAGAAGTGTCGTGCGCACGGTCACCACCGAGAGCATGATCAAGACCAGCACCAAGCCCGTTCCGATCGCGATGCGGGCCCTTCGAATCGACTTCGTGTCCGCGGTTTCTTTCTCCGGGCGCATGCCCATCCAAATGAAAACCAGCGCAGTGGTCAAGATGATCGCGAGAACGTTCGCCGCGAAGAGCATCAGCGCGCCGAACGAGTCTCCCCAATGCCCAGCGACCGCCGTAACCCCGACGACGGCCAGCGGTGGCACCAGCGAAATCGCGATCGCCACGCCAGGAAGAATGTCGGAGATATCGCGTCGCGCGATGCCCAGGGCTCCGGCGAAACCGGTCGCGATGGCCGCAAGAAGGTCGACGAGATTCGGTGAGACTCGGCTGTTGATCTGGGAATTCGTCGCGAACGGTACGACCTCGGGCATCACCACGTACGTCAGGGCGGCAACGCCGACCACCGCCGCCGCGCCTCCCAGAAGCAGTGCCGTCGCCTTTTGCAGTGCGACCGCCTGTGCGGAAACCGTGGCGTAGCCAATCGCCTGGATCGGAGTCGCCAACGGCGCGATGATCATCGCGCCAATCACTGTGGCGGTGGAATCGGTCAGTACGCCGGCGCTCGCAATCACCCCGGAGAGCAGCAACAGCAGCCAGAATCGCGAATGCTTGGCCGTGACATCGCCGACCGTGAAGTCGAGGTCGCCGCGGATTTCGTCTGGATCCTTCATCGGTCCGCGGAGGACCGTCTGAGC
Source organism: uncultured Solirubrobacterales bacterium (assembly GCA_937128795.1). Taxonomy (GTDB): domain Bacteria; phylum Actinomycetota; class Thermoleophilia; order Solirubrobacterales; family JACPNS01; genus JACPNS01. The sequence continues at coordinate 73,422 of CAKZMQ010000022.1, forward strand.
AATACCCATGCGTAGTGTCTACCAACCCTCTCGGCGGCCGCTCCAGATCGGCCGCCGGCGCGTCTAGCCTTCGGGTCATGCTTCTTTCACCCAGACTTCGATCCGTTTCGGTACTGACGTTCCTCCTCGTCCTGCTCGTATTCTCCGGCTGCGGATCTTCTGAGAAATCAAACGCAACGGGCAACGAGAGTCCGATCTCCGGTGCCCCGCGAACGGTCAGTGAGAGCACATCGCTTGCACCGCTGATCGTCACTCCGCGCGAACCTGCCGTTCCATTCAAGGGATCCAACGGTAAATACATCGCCTCGTACGAACTGCAGTTGCTCAATCCGACTCCGCTGACGATCACGCCGACGCGCGTGGTGATCTCCGCCCCCGATGGGAAAACGGTTGAGACGCTCAGCGGTAAGCAGGTCGCAGCGGCGATGGCCCTTCCCGGCAAACGCACGGGCGTCAGCGAGCTAACCGAGAGCCAGGTCGTGACGCTGTACCTGTCGCCGGAGTTCGACGATATCGATGCCGTTCCCGACAAGCTTGAGCACGTCGTGACGGTCACCGCACCGCCACTCCCCGAGCAGGGCGTACCGAGCGAGCCAGTCGCAGTCGACGTCGAGAAGGACGTTTCGCCGCCGGTGCTCGGGCCGCCACTGGAAGCCGGGTCGGGATACCTGGCAGCAGACAGCTGCTGCGATTCGGACCGTCATCGCCGTGCGCTGCTGCCGATCGACAACAATCAATGGTTGGCTCAGCGATTCGCGGTCGACTGGGAGCAGCTCGACGCGAGCGGGCGAACGGTGCGCAAGGGCGCCGACGCGAGCAAGTCGGCCAACTACACGATCTATGGAAAGCAGGCGATCGCCGCGTCCGACGGCACAGTCGAATCCGTGGTCGACGGCCTTCCAGATCAGGAACCCGGTGCCCTGCCAGAGAGTTCTACGCTTCCCGAGGCCGACGGCAACAACGTCGTGATCGACCTCGGCGACGGTCTTTTCATGCTCTACGCCCACCTAAAGTCAGGCTCGCTGAAGGTCAAACAGGGCGACAAGGTCGAGCGCGGCGACCCGATCGGTCTGGTCGGCAACTCCGGGAACACGTCGGCTCCGCATCTGCATTTTCACGTCATGGACGGTCCGTCCGCGCTTACTTCTGAGGGCGTGCCGTACGTGATCGACTCGTTCGAGATCGGCGGCGTGATTCCGTCCAACGAGATCTTCGAAAAGCTCGAGAACACGTCAAAGGTGATTCCGGTGGAGGCCTCCCCCTTTGACGGCGCACACACGGACGAGATGCCACTCAATCTCGACGTCGTCACGTTTGGATAAATCGCGCAGGCGAACGAGAACTCAGCGGATTTCTGAACTGAAATTCGGTCCAGCAAGCCTGTGCACGATCCCGCTGTTGGCATCGCGCAGTGCGATATCTGTGAAGCCGTCGTCGTTGAAGTCACCGGTGAACGGCTGGAAGTGCGCCCCGAACACCCAGGTCAAGTTGGTCTCGGTCGAAAAGGCAAAGGTCGGCCCGCGCCTAATGACGATTCCGCCAGTTGCAGGGTTGCGATTGCCGACGTCGTCGACCCCGTCGCCGTCAAAATCACCGCTGAACGTCTGCAGCACCGCAGCGCGAACACAAGCCCCGGGGTCATCGGATCGTGCGGCACCGCACCAGACAGACCAGCTGGGCCTCGGGCTGCCGTCGTGTCGGATCAGCGCCGAATCCCAAGTGGACGTGTCGTCCCAAAGGTTGTAGAAGTAGGCTCGACTGACCCGCGGAGTGACCTTCAGATATTCGACGAGCTTCCGAACTCGGCTCGTCTGAGTCGCCTCGTCTTTCGTCCCGGTAGCTGTGAAGTCTGGCTTGGCTCCGATCTCGGTGAACCAGACGTCGACCTCGGGCGGGACCGCGTCCAAGAAGTCTTCTATCGATGAGGTGTTCTCGGATCGGACAGCTCCGTACGGGTGGAAGGCGGCGTGCTGGCCCCATCCGCCACCCGCGTCTAGGTAGTGCTCGATGAAGTGGCTCACAGACGAGCGTGAGTCGCCGGCGTGCTGACCGTCTTTCGTCGGTGTGCCCTCGGCGTCGACACGGTCGTGAAATTCGGGTGAGACGAGCTCGTCGCCCTCTGGAACGGCCAGCCGTAGCTTGTTGAAGTACGCCGCCAGCAGTGCCGGCCCCTTCGTCGGGTGGTGGGCATCGCCAAACCATCGCCAACCTGCGTTCGGTTCATTCGCCGGGCTCCAGGCATCCACCAGCGGGTCGAACTCCGCAATCACGCGTCGAATCTCGGCGTCGTATTCATCGGCGGTCGGAGTCTCTGCGATTGGAAACCGGTTGGCTGCCTGGTAGTCGGCGTATCCCATCGAAAAGGTCAGCAGCACATGCCGTACACCATGCTGCCTGGCGCGCGCGATCTGAGCCTTGATGTCTGCGACTCGCCCCCGCGCGGTTGGATCGGTGCTGCTGATGATGTCGTAGGGAACCTGAACTCGGTAGATCTTTGGACTCATCTGCTTGAAATGAGTCTCGACGGCGGGGAGTCCGAAGTTCGGATGCACGTTGTCGGCAATGCCGAATCCCCAGCCGTTTTCGGCCGCCGCGTTTGAGTTTGACGGTGCAAACGCGAGGCAGAACGCGAGCGCGGCAAGCACGAACGGCACGCGAGCTGCTGCGCGCCGACGCTTGAATCGGGGATCGGCAGAAATGAAACGACCGACGGTCTGGCGGGTATTACTCATCCCAAGATAATGTGGCAAGATCTCCCGCGTGAATAGCCGATCAGCCGCGACGCAGGGCACAAAGGACGCCGACAGCCACGATCTGATCCGCGTACAAGGCGCGCGCGTCAACAATCTCAAAGACATCAGCGTCGAGATCCCGAAGCGTCGACTGACGGCATTCACAGGCGTCTCGGGGTCGGGCAAGAGTTCGCTGGTCTTCAGCACGATTGCGGCCGAGTCGCAGCGGTTGATCAACGAAACCTACAGCTCATTCGTGCAGGGCTTCATGCCGTCAATGGCCCGTCCGGAAGTCGACGTTCTCGATGGCCTTACGACCGCGATCATCGTCGATCAAGAACGCATGGGCGGCGATGCGCGCTCGACCGTCGGCACCGCGACCGACGCCAACGCGATGCTGCGCATACTTTTCAGTCGGCTCGGCAAGCCGCAGATCGGTCCGCCGAACGCGTTTTCCTTCAATGTCCCTTCTGTCAGCGCCAGCGGCGGCATCACGGTCGAGCGCGGAAACAAGACGATCACCAAAGCGGCCACCTTCAACCGTCTCGGGGGGATGTGCCCAAACTGCGAAGGTCGCGGGTCGGTCAGCGACTTCGACCTGGCCGCCCTCTACGACGACGAGAAGACGCTCAACGAAGGTGCGATAACGATCCCCGGCTACAGCATGGAAGGCTGGTACGGGCGCATCTTTCGCGGCTGCGGCTACTTCGACCCCGACAAGCCGATCAAGAAATTCAACAAGCGCGAGCTCAACGACCTGCTTTACCGGGAAGCGACCAAGATCAAGGTCGACGGGATCAATCTGACGTACGCCGGTTTGATCCCATCGATCGAGAAGTCGTTCCTCTCGAAGGACCTCGATGCGATGCAGCCGCACGTGCGCCGATTCGTCGAAAAGGCTGTTGTGTTTGCGACCTGTCCCGAGTGCGCAGGCACCAGGCTGGCCAAGGAGGCACGTTCATCGAAGATAAGGGGAATCAACATCGCCGACGCCTGCGCCATGCAGGTCACCGATCTCGCCGATTGGTTGGGCGGTGTGAAAAACAAATCCGTCGAACCGCTCGTAGAGGCGCTGCGCCACACGCTCGATTCGTTCGTCGAGATCGGTCTCGGCTATCTCAGTCTCGACCGCCCTTCGGGAACGCTCTCCGGCGGCGAAGCCCAGCGAACGAAGATGATCCGTCAACTCGGCTCGTCGCTGACCGACGTTACATATGTATTTGACGAGCCAACGGTCGGCCTGCACCCACACGACATCGAGCGGATGAACGAGCTGCTGCTGCGCCTGCGCGACAAGGGCAACACTGTGCTCGTCGTCGAGCACAAGCCAGAGGCGATCGTCAATGCAGACCACGTAATCGACCTCGGACCGGGCGCCGGCAGCGCCGGTGGCGAGGTCGTTTTCGAGGGCACCGTCGCTGGACTGCGCAAGAGCAAGACGCTGACGGGCAAGCATCTCGATGACCGGGCGTCCTTGAAAGCGTCGGTGCGCGAACGCACCGGTGCCCTCGAAGTGCGTGGCGCCGACACCAACAACCTTCAAAACGTCGATGTAGACATCCCGCTCGGAAATCTCGTGGTGATCACCGGCGTCGCCGGGTCGGGCAAGAGCTCGTTGATCGACGGCTCGGTGGCCGGGCATGACGGCGTGGTGTCGATAGACCAAAGTGCGATTCGCGGCTCGCGTCGTAGCAATCCGGCGACGTACTCGGGATTGCTAGATCCAATCCGAAAAGCGTTCGCGAAAGCCAACGACGTGAAGCCCGGGTTGTTCAGCGCTAACTCCGACGGCGCCTGTCCGAACTGCAATGGCGCGGGCGTTATCTACACGGATCTCGGAATGATGGCGGGGGTGTCCTCGACGTGTGAGGTGTGCGATGGCAAGCGATTCGACGCGACAGTGTTGGAGTACAAATTCGGCGGACGCGACATCAGCGAGGTGCTGGCGATGTCGGTGGCCGAGGCCGAGAAGTTCTTCGGTGGCGGAAAGGCGGCGCTGCCCGCTGCGCACAAGATCCTCGAGCGACTCGACGACGTCGGACTCGGCTACCTAACGGTCGGCCAGCCGCTCACCACCCTCTCGGGCGGCGAGCGCCAGCGGTTGAAGCTGGCAACTCAGATGGCAGACAAGGGCGACGTCTTCGTGCTCGACGAGCCGACCACCGGGCTGCACCTGGCTGACGTCGAACAATTGCTGGGTCTGCTCGACCGGCTGGTCGATTCCGGTAAGTCCGTGCTCGTCATCGAGCATCACCAAGCAGTGATGGCGCACGCCGACTGGATCATCGATCTCGGTCCGGGCGCGGGGCACGACGGCGGCAAGGTCGCCTTCGAAGGCTCGCCCGCTGAACTGATTGCGACGAAGTCGACGCTCACCGGTAAGCACCTCGCCGATTACGTAGTCCGTTGAAGCCTTTTCCAAAAAGCTCGATTTGGCGTACTGCTTTTTGACTCTCGGTTCGCGGACTTTCGTTGGAAGCCTCAAAATCGCGGTTTAGCGCTGCCGCTCGGATGACGATCCACTAGTTGCCGGTTGGGGTGCCGCGCGCTGCCGGAATCTCAACATGGAAATCGGAATCACACCCAGATGAACGACGGCGCATTGGTGCCTGGCGGCTACCTGCTTCATTCGCCCGACGCTCGGTCGCTCGCGGCGAGACTTGCGACAGCTCACACACTTGTGATCGGTGCCGTAATCGCGCTGGTCGCGATCGACACCAACCAGTGGGATTTGGTGACGACCGTCTACTTGGTCGGGTTGTGCCTTTGGGCACCGGTGATTCCGATGATTCCGTGGCGACGGTTCTCGCACAACTACATCGCGAAGCTGTACTTCCTCGGCGCCGGATCGTTCGTGTTCTTCGCGTTTCACTTCGACAATCCGTATCTCTTGCTCGGCATCTACCCCGAGATGTTCGCGTTCGCCGACATCTATTGGTACCGCCGATCGATGGCTGCGCTCCACATCGGCACGCTGCTCGTCGCCTTTCTCGCCGGAGTGCTGATTATCGGCGGGCCGGCAGCCGCCGCCCTGATTCTGGTGGCCGCACCGTTGATGGCCGCCAGTGCGCTGCTCGTGGGCGCGATGAGTCATCGATTCATTCAGTCCGCACTCGAGCACTCGCAGTTCAAGTCGGCAGTGAGTTCCCTGCTCGAAGCGCTTCAAGCACGTGACGGATACACCGGTGAGCACTCCAAGGAAACCCTTGCGATGGCTACGGCCGTCGCCCATGAGCTCGGCCTGGACGGGGCGGCACGCAAAGAACTCGCGGACGTCGCGTTGTTGCACGACATCGGCAAGATCGGAATCCCGAATTCAATCCTGCAAAAGCCGGGCGCATTGACAGCCGAGGAGTGGGAGATCATGCGCCAGCACCCGGTGATCGGCGAACAAATTCTTGTTGGCGTACCGGGATTCGAGGCCGTTGCAAAAGCAGTGCGTCACGAACACGAGCGCTGGGACGGCGGCGGCTATCCCGACGGAATTTCCGGACAGGAAATCCCTCTCAGCAGTCGCATCGTCTTCACGTGCGACGCATTCCACGCGATGACCAGTGACCGCCCATACCGGGACGCAATGCCGATCGCTGACGCCCGAGCCGAACTCAACAAGCATTCCGCGAGCCAGTTCGATCCCGACGTGGTCGCGGCGTTCGATCGAATCATCGAGAACGGTGCCCTCGACCACGCTCTCGAATCAGTCGAACAGCGTGCGCTGGAGCCGATCCCCGTTGCCGAGATCCGCGAAGTCCCTGCCCTGACGAGCTTGCCGAGCGAGATACCGAGCTCCGTCATCGAGCCGGCCTCCGAGTCCTTCTCGATCGACGATCCGCGGGCGATGATCGCGATCTCCTATGGCAATGCCGCGCTCGTTGCTGCAGTGATGGCGACATATTTGGCAGTGGAGCGATCGTTCGATTTGCTTGGCACCGCGTTTGTCGTTTCGGCGATAGCCGTCGCAGCCATCGGCTTCTTACTTCGCAAGCGGACGCCGAGATCGTGGTGCCTCTACACATCGCTGGCACCGTATGTCGTGGTGCCAATCGTCGCGCTGCATTACGAACAGCCCGCAATGCTGACGATGATGCTCGGCAGCGCCGTCCTCCTCTCCGCGTTCTATTGGGACCGCAGCGTGCTGAAAGCGGCACACGCTTTGCTCCTGATCTTCGTGTTCGTTGCGCTGCCGGTGATTCTCTTCGGCGGCATGGCGTTCGCTTTCGCTGCGGTCAGCGCCCGCGCCTTCCCGGGGGCGCTACTGATCGTTGGCTATTTCTCGACACGATTGACGGAGATGCGCTTCGTACGTGACCGCTTCACCGGAACCATGAATTCCTTGCTGCGCGCGTTGCAGGCTCGCGATGGCTACACGGCTGACCACTCGCGCGAAACGGTGTCGATGGCGCTCCTTGTTGCCGAGGAGCTCGAGCTCGAGGAGATCGCACGTGCGGAGCTGAAGGACGTAGCCCTGCTTCACGACATCGGCAAACTCGGGGTACCCGATGAAATTCTCAACAAACCGGGTGACCTCGATCACGGTGAGTGGGAAATCATGCGACAGCATCCGGTCTTTGGTCAGCAGATCGTCTCCCGCGTGCCTGGATTCGAATCCGTCGCCACCGCGATTCGCCACGAGCACGAGCGCTGGGACGGTGGTGGTTATCCCGACGGTCTGCGCGGCGAAGCCATCCCGCTCTCCAGTCGAATCGTCTTCGCCTGCGATGCCTTTCACGCGATGACCAGCGACCGGCCCTATCGCAAGTCACTCGGGGAGGCAGCTGCTCGCGAAGAGATCGTCAAGCACGCTGGATCGCAGTTCGACCCTGCCGTCGTGATCGCGCTGCTGCACGTTTTGGATCGCCGTTGCGAAATAGCGAGCGCACCTGAAGAAGCGCAGCTCGCTGCATGAGTGGTCGATCGATGAACACACATGCGCACGATGTCGCGGCGCCCGAGCTCCTGGACGTGAATCCCATGGACCGCCGACGGTCGCACGCTGAACTGCGACTCGCGGCGGGTTCGTCCGGCAATCAACTGCCTTCATCGGCTCGCGATCGATTACTCAAATATGCAGTGTTCGCATCCGCCGCCCTGCTGCTCGCATTTGCTTGTCAACTGATGCTCAATCCCTTTGGCGGCGCACTCGACAGCCTCTTCGACGAGGTGGTCGCAACTGTCGTCATCGCAATTGCGTCGTTCGCGACCGCTATTCGAGCCGTCACCTCGACGAGCCACCGAGTGGCGTGGTGGACGGTGACCGCCGCGCTCGCAAGCTGGGCCATTGCGGACCTCTACTGGAACTCTTACATCGCGCAGATGGACAGTCCGCCCTACCCGTCGGTCGCCGACTACCTGTACCTGGTCTTCTATCCGCTGATGTTCGTCGGCCTGGCGATGCTTGCTCGCGCCTCGATCCCCAAGCCGCGGGCAAGCGTCTGGTTGCATGGTTTGATCGCGGTACTGGCCGCCGCAGCGATCGACGCAGCACTCGTATTCGACACGATTCAACCGACTGCGACCGGTTCTCCCGCTGAGATCGCCACAAACCTCGCATATCCGATCGGCGACTTGTTGCTGTTGGGCTTCGTTCTCGGTGTTTGGGCACTCTCCGGTTGGCGACCGACGGCAATGTGGCGTTGGATCGGCGTGGGACTGCTGTTGATCACCCTGGGCGACTCGGTGTTTCTTTACGAGTCGGCGACCAGCGGTTTTGAGGTCGGTACCTGGGTCGACTTGACTTGGCCGGCCAGCGCGTTGTGTCTGACGGTTGCCGCATGGCGCAGTTCGGATCGTTCTGTCGATTTCAAGCGATCCGGCGATCATTGGCTTTTCGTACCGACCGCCGTGTTCTCACTGATCGCGATCGGAATTCTTCTGTGGGACCATTTTTATCCAGTCGGCATCTTGGCGTTGGCGCTGGCAACTGCTGCGGCAGTTGCCACGATTATTCAGATGGCATTGGCGTTCGCCGAAAACTCTCGATTGCTTGAACAGAGCAATCGTCAGGCGCTGACCGACCAAGTGACCGGCATTCCCAACCGCAGACGCTTGATGGTCGACTTGAAAGCAGCCTGCGACGACGTGTCGGTGAGGCAACCTGCGGTGCTGTTGATGTTCGACCTCGACGGCTTCAAGAGTGTGAACGACCGACTAGGTCACGTCGAAGGTGATCATATTCTGCGCCACTTCGCGCAACGACTGACCGAGCTCGCAAATCCGCATGGGATGGCGTACCGACTTGGTGGCGACGAGTTCTGCATCCTGCTTCGCGCCCACCCTGACGACGTGACCGAACTGTCGCACATTGCCAGCGAGTCGCTCGAGGTGCAAGGCGACGGATACTCGGTGACGAGCTCGTTCGGAGCGGTCGCGATGCCGCAAGACACATCTGAACCCGAACAAGCGCTGCGCATCGTCGATCGGCGCATGTACGAAAACAAGGCCGGTGGCCGCGCGCAACGCAATTCGGTTTAGTCCGACGAACTCGTTGTTCAGGGCCGCAGCGTCGTCAGCACTCCCGCGTGGTCGGAGGGCCAAAGGCCTCCGCTCGTTCGATTGAATGGGTTCAAACCGATCGTTCGCGAACGCTTCGTGGCGACGGCGCCACGAGTGAGTACGTGGTCGATGCGTTGGTCGAAGACCCCAGCGGCTGACGGGTCGTCGAGCAACTCGCCGAAACAACAGGTGTAGCCGGGGTCGCCCGGGTTGACACCTGTCCAAGTGTCGCTGAATCCCGCGCCGAGCAGAACCGCGAAGGCGGCGTTACCGGGCGGTGCCTCGAACGGATCGGAGTTGATGTCGCCGACCAGTACGACCTTGCCGGGGGCCGATCCGGCCGGACCGCCCGGGGCTACGAGCTCGCCAGCCTGCGCCGCCCGCACGAGTGGATGGAATGATTCGAGATGTGTATTGATGAAGCGGAACTTGCTCTTCTTGGTCTTGACGTCCACTGACGTCCAGCCCCGCTTCACCTCGATCGTCTCACCGGTAACCGTCGGGATCGGCAGGAAGGTTGCGAAGTTGGCGCCGGCGGCATTGGAGAGCTTCAACTTGTGCTTGCTGTGTTTACGCACCAGAATCACATCGCGGTCAACCAGCCGGAAGTCGCGAAAGTGGGGCGCGCCAGCCGGAGCCTCAATCGAGATCTGCTCCTGCGACTTGACGACTTCATACGGCGAGCCGTATGCCGCGAGCCAGAACAGCAGCGAGTTGAGCTGGTCATATTCGACGGTCGTCGCCGGCGCCGGGTCTGCGAATGGACCGCTGAGCCACTGCGCCGCCTCTTGAAGGCCTACGAGGTCCGGCCGACTGATCGCGATCTCACGAGCAACCGCTCGCTCTCGCCCCGGGATGTCGGACGCGACAACGTTGGTCCAAATCTGCGCGTTGGCGGCGATGAAATCGGGAACAGTCGTCGCGGTGATGGCACGCGTCAGATCCGCACCGAAGTAGAGATTGCGGCTCAGCACCTTGACCTTTGGCGCATTGGCGATCGGATGGTGGCCTTTCTTGCCGAAAGCGTTGGCGGCAGGGACCAGTAGAAGCGCCATAGCCGCGACCATGGCCAGAACGATCATTTTGCGCGCCGAGCGCGCAGCGATTGCCGAGTGCATCTTTGAACTCCCCAGTATTTGATTCATCGATCAAGACGCGGCCGCGCCATGGCGCGCAGACGGACATCCAGCGGCCTTCCCGAGACCTTTGGCCCATCGTATTGATTTCGTGGTGTCGAAGCCGGGCGCTATCAGCCGACCGCACGCAGCGGGCGTCGGCGATGCTCGGTTTTGATCGATCGCTCGCACTGATCGACGCGCGCAATCAGTTCGGTGACTGTGTCACCGGGGCGATTAGTTGCGTAGCCGATGCTTGCGTTGGGATTCACGTCATTACAGATTCGCAGTCTCGCGTTGATGATCGCGTTCGCAAGTCGCATCTCCAACTCATCGATGTTCAGCTCTCCGTGGTGGGGTACCAACGCCATGAATTCGTCGCCCCCGCGGCGCACCGCGAGGTCGTAAGCGCGCATCTCGAACTGGATCGCCTCCGCCACCTCGACAAGCGTGCGATCCCCGAGCGAGTGACTGTGACGATCGTTCACCTGTTTGAAGTCGTCGAGGTCGATCATGAAAACGGTCACGTTGCCGCCCAGGGTCGTCGCGCGCGCCAACTCTTCGCCGAGGCGTTCCTTCATGCGCCTGACGTTGGCGAGCCCGGTCAACGGGTCAGCGCCGGAGAGCCGCTCACTCTCGTCGCAAGCAGCTCGCGTCTGCTTCAACGCGCGCGGCAGGATAACCCCGACGAGCATCACCACTGCGGTTGTTTGGATCGTTCGAATCAACGAAAGCTCGTAGCTTGTGGTTGAGATCAGGTAGCCGTAGCTGGCCATCGCGAACATTGCATAAGTGAAAGCGGCTCTTCGCTGAACCACATAGAACGCGACCATTGCAGGAACGACGAGCAGGTCGACCGTGGCATTGAGCATTTCGCCCGACTGACTTACGAGCAGGGTCGTGAGCAGGATCGTGCCGATCAGCGCGAGGTGGATAGCCGCCGTGCTGTGCAGCTTCCGACCGGCAGTCATACATATGACCGCAGCGAGTGACGCCAGCAGACAAACTGCGAACACCGCCGATCGCGAAATCGATTCGCTGTGCCCGGATGCTCCGAGCAGCGGCACGGTCACCGCGATCAGCGCGTAGCTTCCGGCGAGCATCTTCCAGGAGGCTTTCCTCACCATCTCGTCATAGCTCGGCAACGAGACGACCGGTTGCACGCCGTGCAGACGACCGTCATCGGTGACGGCTTCTTCCGGCTCGAACAACTGCACCACTTGCGATTGACCGCGCACGGGATTCCCGCGACGTCGGCGGGATTCGACCTTGGCGCTGTGAAGTGCATCGTCGGCGCGTTGCAGAATCGCTTCGGCGTGCTCGCCCGGCACGTGTTCGGCGATCCCGATGCTGCAGCCGTTCTCTATCGAGGGGCAGAGATTCATCCTCACCTCCTCCACCGCGTCGGCGATTCGATCCCGCAGTGTTTCGATCGTTCGAGTCGGGCGATACAGAGCGAGGATCGTGAACTCGTCGCCACCCCGTCGCACGACGAGGTCGCCCGTCTCGGTTTCGCGTTCGATCGCACGTGCGACCTCCACCAGCACTCGATCACCGGTGGAATGACCGAGTTCGTCATTGACATCCTTGAACGCATCCAGATCCAGCGTGAGCAGTCCGAACCTGCCGATATCTGTTCGTTCTTCTCTGGCGATCTCTTCGCGCAGTCGAGTGTTCAGCGTCCGCGTATTCCACGCGCCCGTCAACGGGTCAGTTTGAGCCAGTCCGCGGTTGAGTGCGAGCACCATTCGCAGTTGCGAGTAACCGATGATCAGCAACGACGCGGCGCTGACCACGACTGCCGCGATGACGATCGCGCGCGGCAATGGCGTCGTGTCCTGGCCAAAGATCACGAATCCGCATGAGCCCACGACGCCGGCGACTATGTATGGCCACGCGCGGTTGAGCGGAAAAATCATCAGAGCGATAACCATCGGAAGCATCGGATAGATGACGTCGGCGCTGTGCGGGTTCGGATCGAGCATGCTCGTTCCGACGATTGCCACCCATCCGCCTCCAAGGACGAGGTGGTACCAAGGATCGACGGCCAACTCCATGCGTCCGCAGACGTACCAGACGACGCCCAAAACTATCGCCGCAGCGCCGCCGGTCAGGAACGGCGCGAGCGGGAGCTGCACGGGTGTCAGGTGGAAGGCAAAAGAGGCGCTCTGAATCGTGCCAAGCGTGAGCCACAACAGCGCAGCCATGTTCCAGAGGAATCGCGGATCGACGCCCGCGGAATCGTGATTTATCGAGTTGTCGTTCAAACTGTCCGGAGTATCGACCGTTTGCCGCTCGCCCTGCGGCGAGTATCAGGTATGCGAGCGGCGTGATGGACGAACGTTGGATGCCCGTCCGAAAACTGCGAACGCGCCACCGTCACTAGTGGGGTGACGGCCACCGGATTGCTAGGTCGCGCGCAGGCTAGACGCCCGCGTAGCCACGCTTGCGTGTCTCCAAGAAGAAGCGCTCAAATGCCAGCTTCGCCCAATGCGCCTGCGGTCCGGCCATAACCCGCGGGTGTTCCGAGTCTCCGAGAACGTGGTCGGCCTTGAAGATGATCCCGCTATTGCCCGCGTCAAGCACGCAGATCGCCTCGAGTTCGCTCAGTGGAAGGCTTTTACGGTCACCGCCCTGGATGTCCGCGACAATGTTCTGCGCCGCGGTGCGGCCCATGATCTCGCTCATATGGCCGGTCTTCGGCACGCCAGCGGGGACAAGTGTCTCGTGTGGCGGTTTGATCGCAATGTCAACGCCAGCGGCATAGATGGAATCGATTTCTGTGTGTCGGAACTCGTCGTCCACCGCGATGAACCCCATCGGATTTCCCAGACCCTCCGTCTTCGTCACGACATCGACTCCGGCAAATGGCGGGACAACCATCGAGAATGCGAACTCAAGCACGCGCCCGCCATCAAGTTCCATCTCGCCGTCGCGCACCTCCTTGATCACGTTGTTAGGAATTCCCTCAATGTCGAGCTTGCCGAAGAACTTTTCTACGCGCTGTTCGGAGTCGGCGACGCCGCCGAGGCCGAAGTGACCGAGAAACGGTTCAGCCGTGATGAACTTGACCGGAGCTACGTCCTCCAAACCGGCCTTCTTGATCCGATGCTTGGTGTTGAGTAGAAACTCGTACGACGCCCCGAAGCAGGACCCGCCCTGCGCCGTACCGATCACGACCGGCCCGGGGTTCTCAAGAAATCGGTCCCATGCGTCGCGAGTAAGCAGCGCATGCTCCATGTTGCACACGGACTGCGTGTGACCGCCCTCCGGACCGAGTCCGAGAATTTTCTCGAACGCCAGACGCGGGCCGGTGGCGAGAAGTAGCCGTTCGTAGGCAAGTTCTTCACCACCAGAGGTAACGAGCGTACGACCGTCGAGGTCGATGCCGACTGCCGCCTCATTGATGAAGCGGATGCCTTTCTTCTCGTACATCGGGGCAAACGGGAAAGTGATGTCCTTGGGCTCGCGCAGCCCGAAGGGGAGCCAAATCAATGATGGGATGAACGTGAATTCAGCTCGCGGTTCGAGCACGACGACCTCGTGCCGCGAGTCGAGCTGCTTGCGTAGATCCAAGGCCGCGGTCATCCCCGCAAAACTCGAACCAACGACTATTACGCGTTTACCCTCGGTGGTATCGCTCACAACCACCACCCCGCTTTCCACTTCACTCCATTTCGATGTCCACTAGATCGTCTCACACAACTTCCGATTGCGGTACGTAGTTCTCACGCGTTTGACATAGGCACTGGGTACGCTGCGCGCATGCCGATCACAGACGAACAGATGCTCGAAACACTGCACCGGCTCAATTCACTGAGCTTCGTGCACACCGAGGGTTTCACTTGCTTCACGCAAATGGCGATCGAGACCAGTGGGCTCGACCCCGAGGCGGCCGAGCAGTGGCTGCTTGCCAACGGCGGTCATTTAAAGCACGTGCGCGTACCGGAACCGGGCAATCAGGGCCGACGTATGCAACAGCCGGATTCCGAGCCGTGTTACTTCGTGCCAGACAGTTTGCTCGCCTGAGCGAACTGCGCGACGCGTCGGTTCGACGTGATTCAGCCGACCGCGTAGTCGCACGATGAGAGACCCAGCCGAAGCCGGGTCTCTCATGTCGCGAGATTTGATTAGGGAGCTGCGGTGATCGGCGCCAGCGAGTTGCCGGGCGCAATCTTGGAGCAGTTCTGCGGGATCGTCCATGAACCGAAGAAGCCGAAGCGATCGTTGGTCCACTTGATCGCCTGCGGAAGCCACTGCAACGCGCTCGTGACGTGGCTGCCTCCGTACTCGTTGTATTGAACCTTCACACCCGCAGCGCAGTATTGGCGGGCCAGCGAGCGGACGTCGCCGGCGATCATCACGCCGTCGCCCTTACCGATGCCGGGCTTGTCACCGGGCGTGCCCTCGAGCTCGCCACCGGTGCCCTGACCGATCAGCATCGGGATCGTCGGTGTGCCTCCCGTGCCCATGATTACCTTGTTGGCCGCGGTCACGTACGCCGGGATCGACTCGGGCGTCGGGTACTCGGGCTTCGCCAAGTCAGTCCACTTGAGGCCCGGGTACTGGCCGAGGGCATTGATGATCGACGCGTCCTTGAGTTCGTCGTAAATCCGTGCACCGTTTTCGCTCAGGTACGGGGTGAGGTCGATTCCGTACGACCTTGCGATTCCGATGATCGCCATCGGCATCACGCCAGCCCAGATCGGCGTGCCCTCGACGTAGTAGAGGTTGTGCGCCGGGTGCACGAGCACTCCACCGAACGCCGCGCCGATCAGGTTGTTGTTCAGGTCCGGCGCGTAGGTCGGCGCAAGTTCGGCCGCCCACTCGGTTGCAATTGCACCGCCGGAGTACCCGATCATCGCGACCTTCGCCTTGTTCGAGAGCTTGACGGCCGGCGAGCTCTTTGCCGCGCGAATCGAGTCGAGCGTGTTGGTTCCATACTCGGGACCGGCGGCGAAGTTCGCAGTCTGTCCCTGTGTGTCCGAGATGACGATCGTGTAGCCCTTGAGCAGGAATGGCGAAAACAGCAGCGTCTCGATTTGTGGGATCGCACCGCCCAGCGAAAGCCCACCGGCGATCTGCACGGAAGGCTGGTCGTTGGGGTTGAGCGAGTCGTAGAACGACTGATACGAGATGACTTTTTCGCGATTGAGGCAGAACAGGCATGCAGGCTGAACGACCGAGGTCACGTTGACCGACGGCTGACCCTGCGCGTTGGTCGCTCGATAGAGCAGCTGTGTTGCCTTCAACGGTGTCGCCAGTCCAACGATGTGGTACGGGACGGTGCGTGTTTTCAGAACCGTGCCGGGTGCGTAACTGGCCAGCGGCGTGCCGCCTGTGTACTGGTAGAACGCGTCATTGGCCGAAGCGGCGCTTGCCGAGGTCGACCCGACCATCGCTATTGCAGCGCATGCCGCGAGCAGGCTGACCCCACGGGCCAACCGCTTCCGAGTGGTATTCAAGATATTTCCTCCCCAGGAAACTTCCGCACAGGCTTTGAACCGAATCAGTAACGCGCGGGATTGTTTACGGACCGGGCCAGCCTACCCAAAAACCGAACAATTGTCTAGTTTCGGCTGGCGGCGACGGCCAAGCTCAGCCTTGTGCCAGACGCTCCGCGCGCTGCTTCATGCCGAGCAACATCTTGCGTTCCATGACCAGCGACGCTGGCTCCATCGGGAGCATTCCGATCTTGTCGACCAACCGGTTCAGGCGAAAACTGTTGCGGCTGATCAGCCGAGTCTTGCCGTCGCGCTCGTGCAGCACGAAGCTCCATACCCAGTTGCCGTCGGAGGATCGCCAGGCGATCGCCCGGTTGACGTCGACAAGTTCAACGATCATCTTGTTCTCGCCCATGCCGATCGCGTCGCCGATCATCGGATGCTGGAATTCGGGTAACACCTCGTCCACGCTGTGCATGTCCAGACCGAGCAGGTTCTCGATCCAGTCATATGTGTACACGCCGCCGCGCGGGGCAGGTCCGATCTGCACGATCCAGGGCCATATCTGGTCGGCTGCGGCATCGACCGTGATTGCGCGCGTCGCCACACCGTTTGGGCTGGCGATCAACTCATCGCCCGGAAGCTCTGCCGCAATCTCTTCAGCAGTCGCACCCCAGTGCAGGATCGGCTGGCGCGCGAGGCGCCAGTAGACAGCGGCGAGAAAAACCATTAGTGCGAGTCGCTTCATCCCGAAGAGTTTTGCGCGAATGACGGCCCTGCAGGTAGGTAATTGCCACGGACTACCACGCTGAACGACACTGCGCACCGTGTTTAATCGTTCAATGGCTCCTGTTCCACCTGCCCGCCACCTGCTCAAAGCGAAGGACTGCGCTGACGCGATGTTTGCCGAGCGAATCGGCGTGGACGACATGGCCGCCGCGGCGGGTCTCTCCCGCGCGCATTTCTCGCGGGAGTTCAAACGAGTGTTCGGCGAATCGCCAAACGACTATCTACTCACGCGGCGACTCGAACGTGCTGCGTCGCTGCTGCGCGACACGGACTATCCGGTCAATGAGATCTGCCTGATGATCGGGCTTCGCAGTGTCGGCACGTTCACTGCAGCATTCAAACGGACCTACGGCAAACCACCCAATGCCTATCGAGAAAGCATGCCTCCGGCCGCGCGCAACGTGCCGATGCCGCCCTGCTTGATTCGCGCGCACACGAGACAGCAGAAGGTCAGCACAAAATGAGAATCACCCGTATCGCCTCGCTTCTAAGTTGGCACGATGTGGTATTCAAGCCAAAACGAGAACAGGGAGATATCGATGATCAAGATCAACAGCACGCAACTTTGGGTCCATGACCAGGACGAAGCATTGGCGTTCTACACCGAGAAGATCGGGATGGTCGTCAAACAGGATGTGTCGATCGAGGAACTCGATGGCTTTCGCTGGCTCACGGTCGGCATTTCCGACCAAGACGTTGACATTGTGTTGATGGCGATCCCCGGCGCGCCGATGGTGGATGCCACGACCAAAGCCGAAGTCGAATCACTGATGGCGAAGGGTTTTGCGGGCACGATCTTTCTCGAGACGAATGACATCCATGCCGACTACAACACACTCAAGTCACGCGGCGTCGAGTTCATTCAAGAACCGACCGAGGCTCCGTACGGCATCGACACAGGCTTTCACGATCCATCCGGCAACAGTCTGCGCCTGACTCAAGTATCGCTGCCGTGACGAGTACCGCAGACCGGTGCAATCGACAACGCATCGCGTACGCGTCTCACGCTGGTCGCAAAATCGATCGCCGGGTTTGTGGATTTACATAGCCGTTTCTGGCAGAATTGCCGTCCATGCCAGGTCGAGATGCAGTGATCGTCGGCGCGCGATGCGCCGGTTCAAGTCTTGCCATCGCGCTCGCTCGCGAAGGATGGAACGTCACGATGGTCGATCGCGACGAGTTTCCGAGCGACACGATTTCGACGAATCTGATTTTTCCGAACACGGTTTCGCGGCTCGATCAGCTGGGCGTCCTCGACACGCTCCTAACCAACCACGACGTGCCGAGCTTGGGTTTCAGAATCATCGGGTTCGGCCACGAGTGCGCGGGCGGCTTCACACCGGTGGACGGTTTCGACAAGCTGATCTCGCCACGGCGGATTGCGCTCGACAATGCGATGGTTGAAACTGCCCTCGCCGTCGGAGTCAATGGTCGCTTCGGTGAACGCGTGGTGGAATTGATCGGATCGGGCACGTCCGAAGATCCTGTCGCCGGTGTCGTGCTCGAGGGAGGCGAGGAGATCAGGGCCGACTGGGTCTTCGGTGCTGACGGGCGAGCCTCCACGGTTGCTGGAAAACTCGGGATCGAGAAATCGAATCCGATGCGGGGCGAGGTCGCCTACCTGCTTGCCTTTTGGCGCGGGATACCGAACGACGGCTACGCGACTTCGGACATTCGCGACGACGCGATTCTCAGCAGTTGGGCCGCCGAGGACGGCGTTCATCTATTGACGGCATGGGGAGATCCAGAGTTCACACGCGGCAGCAAAGACGAATTACTACCCAAGTATTTGGACTTTCTCAAACAGTTCCCGGAAACACTCGACCAAGCCGCACTCGCAAATGCCGAAATGGTGAGCGATCTGATCGTCGCACCCGAGACTTTGATGCGGGGATACTTCCGTCAGCCGGCTGGACCGGGATGGGCGCTTGTGGGCGACTCCTGCCACTTCAAGCACCCTGGTACCGGCCAAGGCATTGGTGACGCGATCGAACAGTCGATCCACGTGGCCGAGGGAGTGTCAGGCAAAGATCCGTACTTAAGCGGCTACGGCGACTGGCTGAACGGCCGCTCACTGCAGCAGTACCCGTGGTCGTATGCGTGGGGCAGTTTTCCGAAGTCTGCACAACAGTTCGTCGGTTGGGCGACGGAAGAGGACGCTGCCCAGGACATGCGCGATTCCTTCTCTCGACAGGTGGAGCCGTCACAGGTGCTCACCAAGGACCGAATCGAGCGTTGGTTCAGCACCGCCTAGATCAAATGGCGAATTTCACCGTCACGTTCGGCTAGCCCGTAGGATGGCCGGATGGGTGCAGTCGACAACGCTTCGCGGACGCGTCTCACGCTGGTCGCGATTCCGATCAGCCACTACTGCGAGAAGGCCCGCTGGGCACTCGAGCGCGCCGGGATCGATTACGAAGAGGAACGCCACCTTCAAGGCTTTCACCACTACTTCGCCAAGCGGCGCGGTGGCGACTTCACGACGCCGGTGCTCGTATTCCCGGATGGGCGACCCGCGATTGGCCAATCGAGCGGCATTCTTCGCTGGGTTGATGAGCAGCTGGGCGACGACCAGAAGCTCTACCCGGATGACGTTGCCTCGCGCGTGCGCGCAACAGAGCATTGGCTCGACGCAACGCTTGGCCCCGATGGCCGCGGTTGGCTCTACGGAGAAATACTCGACGACGCCGGATTGATCGAAAAGTACGGCTTGGACGGCATCCCGGCCAACGAACGTCGCGTTTTTTGGGGTGTTTTCAAGCTCTTCAAGCCATACCTCGCGGCGCGAATTCGCGTCCAGGGTACCCAGGCAGATCAACAAAGCGTGCGTGACGTCTTTGACGAGATCGCTGCGCGGCTTGCCGACGGCCGACGCTATCTGATGGGCGATCGCTTCACCGCAGCCGATTTGACATTCGCCGCACTGTCGGCCGCCGTGATTCTCCCGCGAAACTACGGAGTGGAACTGCCGCCGCTCGATTCCTTGCCGGCTTCACTCCGAGCATCGATCGAGGAATTCCGTGCCCACCCGGCAGGTGAGTTCGCGCTGCGGATGTTCGCCGAGGAGCGTCCGCCGGCGGCTTGGCTTGCGGAATCCGCTCCGGCTGCGGCCGCGTCGGTGACCAATCGTTGACCGCTGGGCTGTTTGCTCAGGCACTCCTAGACAACATTCGCTCGACTGCATCCGCCGCTGCGGCGGGGCCACCGGTCGCGGCGTACGCCGCTGCGACTCGCGAAGCGCCTTCGGAGCAACCAATGGCCTGCTGCACCTTTTCGCGCAGTCGCTTGGCATTCAATCTGCGAACGGGTAGTCGAGTTCCGGCGCCGGACACCTCTACGCGACGCGCAACCTCCAGCTGATCACGCCCGAACGGAACTGCGCATACCGGGACGCCGCGCGCGAGTGCCTTCTGCGTTGCCCCCATTCCGCCGTGCGTGATTGCGCAGACGGCACGTTCGAGCAGCGGACCGTGCGGTACGAACTTCTCGACGCGCGCGTTCTCGGGCACGTCGAACTCTGCCGGGTCGCCCGAAGGGACGGTTGCCACCACCTCGTACGGCTGATCGGCCAGAGCGGCCAGAGCAGTGGCGACCAAATTGCCGTCATCCTGAAACTCCGACGATGTGGTGACGAGCACCAACGGATTCCGCAATTCGTCAAGCCATGTCGGCACGCTGGATTGCGGCTCCCACGCGCAGGGCCCGACCATCTCGATGTTCGCTGGCCAATCTGTGCGCGGATACTCGAACGGCTCCGCCGTCATGTACAGCAGCAGGTGCGGACGACGAAACGTTTCGTCAAAGCTGTCGATCGCTGGAAGGCCGTTCTTTTCGCGCCGACTGTTCACCGGAGGTAGAAACTGCTTTTCAATCGTCCCGATCACGATCGGTTCGACAATGCGATCCCGGAGGCGTCCCAACCAACCTTTGGCCGGAGCGAGGCCCGGCCCAAATGGAGGCGCATCGACAGAACGGAGCGGCAATGGGTAGGGACTGAACATCGCCCACGGCCCGCCCCATGCCTCGGCTACTGCCGCCGCCCCCCAGCAGTTGATGTCGATCAGCAGAGCGTCCGGCTGCACTTCATTGATCGCGCCGCGCAGATCGGCTTCGTCGTGCTCAGCTCGCGCCGCAAACGTGGCCACGGCCTTACCAATCGCTGCTCGCGAATTCGAAGCCTCGAAGTCGTCCAACTCGATCGCCTCCACGGCGTGACTGATCGGAGCAGCATGCATACCTCGCGACTGAATCATCGGCACCTCTGACGCGAGCGTGCGTACGGAAATCTCGTGGCCTCGCGCACCCAGCTGATCGAGAATCGGGGTCAACGGATACAGGTGTCCGCGCGCGGGCGAGGTGTATGCGAGTAGACGTGCCATCAGCTCTCCTTGGTCAATGGGTCAAGTAGTTCGACGAGCGCGGCTTCCGCCTCCCGACGGCCGAGTCGCATGTCCCTGCGCAGCAGATTCCACACGTAAACGTCGCAGACCGCCACGAACTGGGCCAACCGGCGCTTGCGCTCAGACCGAGGCAGACCATCGAGCGACGGGCCAAAAACCCGCGAGCACCAGTCGCGATGAACGCGCCGACCCTGCTGCAAGATCTCCGCCAGCGCTGGCGATCGACCTTCGTCAGCAAGCAGCTTGATGACTCGGTCGCCCTCCTCTTCGTAGTGATCGAACAAGACCTCGATCGCGCCGGCGAGGTCACCGATCGGTGCAGTGTTGCGGTGGTCAACGATGCGTTGGCGCTCTCGGGCGGCGGTGGCGGCGATCAATTCGTCTTTGCTTCCGAACCGGCGAATCACGGTCTGAACGGAAACGCCGGAAATTCTCGCTACCTCGTCGAGCGTGATCCGTTCGATCGGGTTGTCCCAGAACAACTCCACAACCGCATCGATGATCCGGTCGCCGGTCGCCGCCGTTGCGGCAGCACGCGCTGACATCTCGTAGCGACGCGTATCGTTTTGGGCCTGCACTTTCATGTTAGTCAGACTAACATGAAATACGACTTACTGCGCGAGGATCTTCGCCTTCTGTGCCTGAAACTCTTCTTCAGTGAGAATCCCCTGCGCCTTCAGGTCGCCGAGTTTCTGCAGTTGTTCCATCGGGTCCTCTGCTTGTGCTGCGGGAGCGGGAGCCACCGGTGCCGGTTGGGCGTACTGCGGCTGCTGCTGCGCTTCCTGCTCGGCCCAGCGCTGCCCTTGACGGCGGGAGACGTTGTTGCTCACGTGTGTCGCAGTTCCGGCAATTACTGCCGTGCGCGCAACTCCTCTGATCAGTCCTGGCATTTCAGTTGTTCCTCTCTTGGATGATGTCGTGAAGTGGTTGAGCGGTCGACGCTCAGTTGCCTGCTGGAGTCTCTGTCGCCTCAAGTGATTCGATGAGCGCCTGCACCGGGATGCGACCGCTGGCGACCAGTTGAGCACCGGACTTGCGAAGGGCGACGGCAAACGGTGCCGCCCAGCTGTTTTCCCAGACAAGCACCGCGGCAGCAGTGCCGGGCTCGAGCGCTGTCGCGGCTTCGGCGATGTCGTCCTCGCCGAGGATCCCGCTGGCGGCGCCCTCAAAAGTTGCGAATTCGGCAGAGACAGATCCGAGTTCGTCGATCGAAAGGTCGGCAATGTTGCCCGCCTCATCCTTTGCGATGAATGCGAGATCGAGAATGCGGACAATGCCGCGATCAACCAAGTCGATCAAGTGCGGCAGAGCCTCTCCATTGGGTAAATTGCCCGGCCACTCGATGACGATGTAGTCGATCGGCCCGATCGCGTCGAATGATTCTTCGCTCATTTCTGCTCCTTGCTGCGGACACGGCGCCGCAATCATGCGTTGATAGCGCGATACTTGCACATATCCACGCGCGCAGAGGCCTGTAGTTACTACGCATAGGTCGAGGGTTTGCATCCCATAAATTGGTGTTGATATGGATTCTGACCGACGAGCTGGATCGATCGGGGACGTTGGTTCGCGCATTTCACCGCTGGGGTTGTTCGCACTCGGCGTTGCCTACCTCGCTCTAAGCATTGCCGTATGGCAACTTGCTGACCCCGAGACCGTGAGCGCGCCGTGGTGGCCAGCCGCCGGTCTGACGCTCGGGGTCATGTGCCGCACCCGTGTTTCGCAGTGGCCGGCGATCGCCTTGACCGTTTTCGCCGCGGACTTCCTCGCAGATCAGACCGAGTCGGCCAGTTTGTTGACCAGTCTCGGATGGGCAACGGCGAACGCCATCGAGCCACTGTTGGGAGCCGCGGCCTTGCGGTGGGCGTTCCACGGGCGACTTCCGGACTTCGAGACCATCAGGAACTTCGGCAAATTCGTTCTTGTGGTGGCCGTTGCGGGGGCCCCGATCGCCTCATTGATCGGCGGTGCCACCAGCGCACTCTCATACGACCTGGATCTGCTCGTTTCTTGGCGCGACTGGTACATCGGCGACGTGCTCGGAATCCTGGTCGTAGCACCGATCGTGCTCTACTACCGCCAGTTTCGCGAGACCTTTGACATTCGGCTTGCCGCGATGCTCGCGGCCACAGCGATCGTGTCCTTTGCGATCTTCTGGACCGCCGCTGACGAGTTGCCGCTTCGGCTCTACCTGATCACTCCGGTGCTCGTTGCGACTGCGGTCATTTTCGGTGCTCCCGGAGCGGCAAGCGCTGGGCTGATCGTCGCGACGATCGCCAACATCGGAAGCGCGCGGGGTTACGGCCCATACGCACAAGTCAACTTTGGCAACGAAGAACTGCTGCAACTGCAACTCTTCACTTTTGTAGAACTGACGACCGCATACGTGATGGTGGGCCTCCGCGCGCAATTGCTTACGGCGACATCCCAGGCAAATTTTCTCCGCCAACAACGCGAGCGAGATCCGTTGACCAACGTCGGCAGCCGGTACTTGCTCGACAAAACGATCGAAGAGGTGACGACACCCGGGGCAGACGGCACCGGCGAGCCTGCGGCCGTCTTGGTCATCGATTTGGACGACTTCAAGCCGATCAACGACGTGTTCGGTCACGCGGCCGGTGACGATGTGCTTTGCGTCGTGGCGCGCCGCATCGAGGGTGTGGTTCGCGGCCTCGATACCGTCGCCAGGCTGGGCGGCGACGAGTTCGCAGTTGTGTGTCCCGGGATCGATGACGCTGGCGCGCAACAGCTCGCCGAGCGGCTCGAACGAAAACTGCGCGAGCCGATGGTTATTGGAAACACTCGCATGGACGTCGGCGCAAGTATCGGCGTGAATTGGGTGCCCGAGCCAACCGGCGATCCTGCCAGTTTTCTGCGCGAGGCCGACATGAGGATGTACGCGGTGAAGACCAGGCACCGGCAGCCTTCTCCGTCGGCATATGGCTAGCCAGTCGACCTCCCCCATCCCCCTTTTTTTAGCGCAACTCCGTCTTCGCGGATCTCTTCGGCGATTGACTAGCCTCGGCGACGCATGATGCGAATCAAGACGTCACTGCCTGCCACGGCCTTCGCCGCTGCGGTGTGCTGGATCGGCTGGACCGCGGGACACGAGCTGACGTATGACGCGCTCGGACTAGCCGGTTCGATGCCAGCAGAGAGCGTCCACGGATATCTGCCGTTCGCGCGAAGCGGCGCGGCGATAGTTGCGGTGATCGCGTTCGGGCTGATCGTTCGCATGCTGTTCTCCAGGGGCACTACCGCCGCATGGATTCGACGCGGCGGGCCAGTTGGCACCAGGTCGCAAATCTTGATTGCGACCCTGACCCCGACGATCACCTTCTTCGTCGCTGAAAACGTCGAGCGCGCATACGCGCCCGAGACCTACGTCTCGCTCACGGAACTCTTCGCCGCTGGCCTACCCGTACAGATGCTGGTCGGACTGGCGACGCTACTTCTTGCGCGTCTGGCTCTTCGCTCGACGGTTCGCATCGTGGCGATGCTTCGCTCGAAGAACGCAGTGCGCAAACGGCGTCGAACTCTGCGAGTTTCGCCGCCAGCAGCAACATCGATCCGTCACCGACGCCCGTTGATCGAAATCGCCGCTGGCCGCGCGCCGCCGCACGCGATGGCTGTGTAACCACACCCATCGATTTCAAACAAGGAGTTTTTACGATCATGAAACTGATCAAATTGGCCGCGCTCGCGGTCTGCATCACCGTGTTCGCTGCCGTAGCCGTCAATGCCGCGCCAATTCGTCAGTCCGATGCCGGACACGACGGCAGTTCTGTGCCGGCCACGAAGAAGATGAAAGTCTCGGTGAAGGTTCGCAAAGACAAGATGAAGGGTTACAACCTCTTCGTGAAAACTCGTGGCTTTCGCTGGGCGCCGGAGCATGCGAGTGGAAAGCACCGCAAGGGTGAAGGCCACGCGCACCTGATGATCGACGGAAAAAAGGTCACCAGGCTGTACGGATCGGCCTATTACCTGAGCGAACTTGCCAGCGGTTCGCACAAAGTGGTCGTGACGCTGAACGCCAATGATCACCGCGGCTACACGCGCAACGGCCGCGAGATCAAAGCAAGCACCACGGTCGTGGTCCGCTAGCGACACCGGAAAACCCCCCGGAGGCGCCGTGCGGAACCAGTCGCCTCCGGGGACCTCGGTCGCAGTACAACGCGGCACGGTTTCCGTCTGGGAACCAAGCGCTGCCGCGATGATTTTTCGCCGTCGCTTCCGTCTTAACAATTGTGGGCGCGTGTATTACCCGCATCGGGAATAACGTGCATGAATTCTTTTTGGGACAGGAGCAATTGATGAACGACAGCGCGAACCCATCTACAACGGACAAACTGTTAGCGGCCGCGATTCGCGATGGCGACGAAGCGGCGTTCGCCGCCGCGGTGAACCAACACCGTCGTCGCCTTCACGTCCACTGCTACCAGATGCTCGGCTCGGTGCAGGACGCCGAGGATCTCGTCCAAGAAACGTTCCTGAAGGCTTGGTCGAAGCGCGAGACATTTGAAGGCAGATCGAATTTGCGTGGCTGGCTGTACAGGATCGCGACAAACGCATGCCTCGACGCAATCGATCGCGATGGACGTCGCGCCAAATCGGCCGAGTCGGCCTCGCCGACGGTGTTGGCAGCCGAGGTGCCATGGATTCAGCCGTATCCGGATGCCCTGCTCGAGGGCATCGTGTCTGAAGATCCCGGTCCGGAAGAATCGACGATTGCGCTCGAGACGATCAAGCTCGCCTACGTCACAGCGATCCAGCATCTTTCTCCGCAGGCTAGAACCGTTTTGATTCTTCGCGACGTTCTTGGCTGGCCGGCGAGGGACTGCGCTGAACTGCTCGGGATCAGTCTCGCCACCGCCAACAGCTCGCTGCAACGGGCACGCGCAACCATGAAGGATCTGCTTCCGACGCCCGGCACCGAGTGGCCGGCAGACGTCGAGCCCGAAATTGCGGAGCGTGAATTGATCGACCGGTACGTTGCTGCCACGGAGGACGGCGATGCGGAGGCCTTCGTCGCAATGATGACCGAGGACGCGACATTCTCGATGCCGCCGGATCCGGTCTTTGTGACGGGTAACCGCGCGTGCGTGGACGCGTGGGTCAAGGGCGGATTCGGCAGCGAGGATTGGGGTGAATTGACGGCGATTCCGACGCGTGCAAACGGGCAGTTGGCGCTGCTCGGCTACGTCAAGCGTCCCGGCGCAGATTCGTTCGCGCCGATGGCGATCGACGTTCTGCGACTACGCGAAGGCAAGGTGGCCGAGATCGTCACCTTTCCGGCGGAGTTGTTTCCGCTGTTTGACGCCCCCGCGTCGTTGTAGGCTGCCCGGACGATGGAATTGCATCCCGGAGAAGAGGCCGTTTTCAAAGGTCACCCGTCGTGGCGGGGGGTGCTCGCGTTCTACGTCAAGGGCACGTTGGGTGCGCTCGCAATTGCTGTGATCCTGTACTTCGTGGATTCCACGACCACCGCAGTGCTCGCTTTTCTGGTCATCTTTGGCATTACCGTGCTCGTCGGTTTCGTCATGCGCATGTTCACGGTCTACACGATCACGACCGAACGATTGAGCATTCGCACGGGAATCCTTTCCAAGCACGTGCAACAGGCGAGCATCGACCGTGTGCAGAACGTGAACACTTCGCAGGGACCAATCGATCGGATCCTGCAGGTCGGCAAGGTCGACTTCGACACCGCCGGTACCGACGACTCTTCCTTCACGTTCGACGGGGTCGCCGACCCGGATGAGATTGTCGCGGCGATTGACCACGCCAAGCGCGAACATGCTCGCGATCTGCGCGAACAGGGTCTCTAGCCAAGCTCGATGCGACTTGTCGCCATCAGCGACGACGAACTGCGCAGTTGTTTCGGAATCGGCGTAGCCGGAAATTTCGCCGGACACCTGGAGCAAGCCGGAGAGGACAGTGACTTCGTCTCGGTGGACGCGAGTCCGGAGGCACCGAAGGGGATCTTTCCGTTCTACGCGCGAGGAGCCTCCAATTATCTGGCCGACTACCCGATGTCCAGCACGCGGATCGCATGGACTACCGGCGGTGACCTCCAGATCGAACCGGAGTTGGCAGTTGTCTGCGCAATCGACTACGACGCGTCGAGGTTGGTCAGCGGACTGAGGCCGCGAATCATCGCGGCGTTCAACGACTGCTCGGCACGACGCCCCGACGCCGACAAGATCAGCGAAAAGAAGAATTGGGGCGCCGATTCGAAGGGCCTCGCCGATCGCGGTTTCGCCGTCGACGAAATCGAGCGCGACGGGGCCACGGCAACGTTGCGGCTCGCATGTTTTCTGCGCAGGGACTCCACCGTGTCGACCTACGGAGTCGATAGCGCAGTCGCCGACTATTCGTACTACGGCAGGCAACTACTCGACTGGATCGTCGACCGGCTCCGCCTGCAGCGCGATGAGGCGGGGTCGCCGTTGGAAGACGTCGGTGCCCTGCTGGCAGTTTGCGGGTACCCGTCGTCAATCGTGATTGGCGTCGGCGCTACCCGTTACACGCCGTTCGGAGAGTCAAACTTTCTACGGCCGGGCGATCAATCGATCGTCGTGGCCTACGACAGCGAAGCGCACTCCCCTGAATCAATCCGATCGGCCGTCGTTTCGGGTGACGAATCAGAGCTCGACGCAGCATCGGTGCTCAGCCAATCCGTCAGCTGAGCAGCCGGTCAACTGAGCTGCCGGTCAATCAAAGTTGGGCGGACGCAGTTCGTGCCAACGCTCGTGATGCTCGAGCTGCGCGGCGAGCGAGATCAACAACGGTTCGCTGCCGGCCTGCCCGAGCAACTGCGCGCCAACAGGAAGCCGGTCGCCGACAAATCCAGCAGGCACATTGACGCCCGGCCAACCGAGCACGTTCCATGTCCAGGCGTATGGACAGCCGCCGACGATCAATTTGTCTGTCGCCCACGCTCCGAGGCCATCTATCGCATCGGCCTCGAACGGCGGAACTGCAGTTGTCGGGGTGAGAATGACGTCGAACTCACGGAAGGTCTTGCCGATCCGCCTGCGCAACACACCTTCGTACGAACGCGCGAGTTTGAGGATCGGGCCGCCAAGAAGATTTCCAGTTCTGGTGAGTTCGCGAGTGCGGTGGTCGAGCAACGTGGCATCCGGTGCGCGGTCGGCCCAGCGCGCGACGCCGTTGGTTGACCTCGGCAAGAAGTTCAGTCCTGGAAACGAATAGCTCGGCTCGGCAGGAACGACCGTGTGGCCGAGATTCTCGAGCACGCCGGCAAGACGTTCGACACGACCGCGCACCACCGGATCCAATTTGGCCGGGACGCCGCTGAAGGGAATCTTGAATGACAGCGCGATTCGCAGTTTGCGCGGCGTCGTCAACGCGCTGTCGGCGAATGGGCGGTCGGGAGGCGAGAGTTGATGACGTTCGTTCGGGTGATTTCCAGTGATCGCGTCCAGCAGCAGGGCGGCGTCTCCGACCGTGCGGGCCAACGGTCCGATCACTGCGATGCCATTGAATGCTTCGTAGTCGGGCCACGACGAGACTCGACCACGAGTCGGCTTGATCCCGACGAGATTCGTCCACGACGCGGGTATTCGCACGGAGCCTGCACCGTCCGAACCGACCGCGGCGGGCAGAACACCTGCGGCAACCGCAGCCGAGGCGCCCCCGGATGACCCGCCCGGCGTGTGATCGAGGTTCCAGGGATTGCGGGTGATGCCGAAAGCCGGTCCAGCCGTCACCGACCATTGTCCGATTTCCGGCGAATTCGTCTTGCCGATGATTATCGCACCGGACTCGCGCAGGCGACGGGCCATCTCGCCGTCTTCGGTCTTGGGCTCGAACTCGCCCGGGCACCCGAAAGCAGTGGGGTGCCCGGCGATGTCCATGTCGTCCTTCACCGCAATCGGCACGCCAAGCAGCGGCTTGCGCTCGCCTGCGGCAATCTGCTTGTCGACGATTTTGGCGGCCGCGAGCGCCTCGTCACGAAGAATCAGCTTGAACGCGTTGATCGTCGACTGCGAGTGCTCGGCTCGATCGAGCGCCGCGCTGACGGCGTCGACCGCGCTCATCTTGCCATCGGCAATCAGTCTCGCCTGCTCGGCGAGTCCCTCGGCCGGCTGCCAACTGCCGATGTCAACTGCATTGGTTGTCTGCGGTTCTGAAGCTCTACTCGTCAAATCGATCCGCCCCCGGGTGATGCATGGTTGGTCTACGGCCGAGATTGCCGACGCCATGTTCAATAAGCAACTCGGAAAAAGATACGCGATTCGGGATTTTCGTGGGCCATTACTTGCTGCGCCGCGGGCGCGCGCAGGATCGACCGGTGATTGATAGAAGCGTGGTGGTAGTCAAGAACTTCAACGGAGGTACACCCCACCATGAGCATGAATCCACCGCAGGGACCGCCGCAGCCGCCGGTTCCGCCTCAGCCGCCAGCCGGAGGCGTACCGCCGGAGCAGCCGTACGCTGCGCCCGTCGACCCCGTCGCCGAGGCGAAGAAGCGTGGAAACCGCAATCTCGCAATTCTCGGAGTCGTCGCGCTTGCCCTGATCGTCGGCTCATTCTTCCTCGGGAAAAACATGGAGGCCAAGAACTACGAGGCCGGCGAGGACGGCTACAACGAGATCTATGCGGCCGGTCAGCAGTCCGGTACGGAATCCGGGACCGAGGCCGGTAAGAAGGAAGGCGTAGCCGAGGGCACCGAAAAAGGTAAGGAGTCCGGCATCAAGGAAGGCCAGGAACAGGGCGAACAGCAAGGCCAGGAAGACGGCGCGTCGGCGGCGCTCGGAGGCCTCAGCGGTTGGTCCACGGACATTCCCTACATCGTCGAGATGAAGGACGGACCGAGCCAGCAAGTGCCATCCGCGGTCGACAGTCGCACCCAGATGCAGGTTGGAATTCTCTACAAGATCTGCAATTCCGGCAATGGCGTCTGCACCACCACGGCGACATCAAACGGCGGTGGCGCGACCGGCGGACCGTAAGCTCAAGATCAGTTCGTTCGCAACTGCGGAGTCGTCACTGGGTTGGATGTCCAGTGACGGCTCCGTTTTGCGTGGCCGGCAATGTTCACTTTCAACCGAGATACCAGCACCCAATGAACCAATACACAACCCGCTCCGGAAGGCGATTTCGCTCGCTGTCGATTCCCGTGGCCGCACTGCTGGTGACGATCTTCCTGCTCTTGGTGCTGGCACCCACCTCTGGCGCTGCAGTCTGCGGCCGTACCGTCGCTTACCCGGGCAACGACGCCACCAGGGAGCAGCACGCGAACTGGATGGCAAATGGCGCGGTGGTGAGAGGTATCCCCGGCGAGCTGCCGGTGATGGCGGCGCTCGTCGAATCCGGATTGAAGAATCTCAACTACGGCGACCGCGACAGTGTCGGCTTTTTTCAGATGCGTACGAGTATCTGGAACAGAGGCGAATACAAAGGCTATTTGCAGAAGCCGAATCTTCAGCTCAAATGGTTCACTGACACAGCAGCCAAAGTCCGTCTGCAGTACATAGTCGCGGGAAGGCCCGACCCCGCAAACGACCCGGCGAGCTATGGCGTCTGGATCGCCGACGTCGAGCGTCCGGCGGCGCAGTACCGCGGTCGTTACCAAAAGCGTCTCGAGGAGGCTCGCGCGTTGGTAGCTGCAACCTGTCCGAACCTGCAAAAGCAGGATCCGAACGCGCTGCGTGTGTACGTCTCGGTTCCCGACAAGCAACGTTCACACCGCAGTGGCGCGATCGTTGCCCGGCTGCGATGCCCGGCAGAGCCCTGCAACGCCTATGGCAGCGCGATCGTACGACTCCCGGGTCAACGCAGACTGCTGCGGCTCAGCTCGGACACGCTGATGCTTCCGACCGGAAAGCGCGGTGCCGTGCGCGTGACGATTCGTCGGGCATTGCGAAAGCGATTCCGTCGGGCGCTCGCACGCGGCGAGATTCGCGCCCGCCTGCGCGTGACGATTACCGATACGGTCGGGCGCGGCACCACCCGCACCGAGAAGATTCGTATCGTGCGCTAGGTGCCGTCGGCGGGGGAAGCCTCGGCAGTGTCCTCCTGGGCATAGAGGACGAGCAGTTCACCTTCGCGTTCGCGCCGCGGGTACTTGAAGAACACGAGCGTGGCGCCCAGCGCAACCGCAGCCAATCCCGCAACGTAGGCCCAATTCTGCCCGGAAAGGAAGGACTCGCGCGCGGTGTCGATGATCGCCGACGAGTACTGGGGATAGCGCTCGGCAACGTT
Organism: uncultured Solirubrobacterales bacterium; assembly: GCA_937128795.1. GTDB lineage: Bacteria > Actinomycetota > Thermoleophilia > Solirubrobacterales > JACPNS01 > JACPNS01. Next base: position 104,624 of record CAKZMQ010000022.1, read on the forward strand.
CTCGGCACTACCGAAAGACTTGGTCAACGCCGACTGAGTGGAGTCACTGACCTGATCTCCACTCGGCGACGCGGCGATCGCCTTCGAAAAAGTCGTCGCGTAGCCAGCGGTCAGCAGCGCTCCAAAGATCGATTGCATGATCGCCCCGCCCAAGTCGCGCTGCAGGTCGCCGGTCGCAGAGGCCATGCCAGCGCGTCGGCGAGGTACAGAGCCGGTCAACGAATGCGACGCGGGAGTTCCGGCGAGGCCGACGCCGATTCCCATGAATCCGAAGGCAATGAACACATGCAGATAGCTGATCCCCTCAGTCCAAAAGACCAACATCCAGGCAAATGAGACGAAGCAGCTGGCGTAACCCGCGAGCAAAGTGAATCGTGAGCCGAGATTGTCCACCAGCTTCGCCGACTGCGGCGCGACGAGAACCATGAGCACTGCCGCAGGGAGGATCGCGGCTCCGGCTTCGAGCGTCGAGTAGCCGAGGACGTTCTGCAAGAACTGTTGGCCGACAAACATCGCGGCCATCAATGATCCGAAGACGATGATGCCTGCAACCGCCGCGACCCAGAAGATCACTCGGCCAGCGACGTCGAGGTCGTAGAGCGGCGACCGGGCGCGCCGTTGGCGCACGAAAAACGCGACAGTCGCTGCAGCGCCGACCAGCGCGAACGAGATCGCCAGCGTGCCCGCCCCGTCGACCGGTGCGAAGTTGACGGCCATCACCACTGCCGCGACCATCAGCACCGAGAGAATTCCGCCGAGATTGTCCACCGGGTCCACTGACTCGTTGACATGCGACGGCACGAGCCAGACGGAAAGTCCAAACGCGGCCACAGCAAGTGGCAGTGTCGCGAGAAAGACTGACCCCCAAGCGAACTCCTCGAGCAATGCGCCAGCGATCAACGGCCCCAGAGCCGCCATCGCGCCGCCGATGCCGGACCACAATGCGATCGCCTTTGTACGCCCGCTTCCTGCCCAGAGGGCGGTAATCAAAGCGAGGGTGGTCGGAAAGGCCATTCCCGCAGCGACACCGCCAACAAGCCGGGCAAAGAAAAGCAGTTCAACCGAGTTCGCCTCGGCGGCGGCGATGCAGGCCGGGATCGACAGCCCGAGACCGAACAAGATCATCATTTTGCGGCCGTAGCGGTCGCCGAGCGCGCCGAGGTAGAGAACGGTGGTCGCGAGGCCTAGCGAAAAACCGATCGCGACGAGATTCAAACCGGTCTGCGACGCGTCAAGATCCTTGCCGATCTCGGGTAGTGCGACGTTGGCAACGGAGAGATTGAGGTTCGCCACTGACGCGACGAGGATCAAAGTCAGCAGAACCAGTGGCGCGCGATCCGGTGCCTCAGTGGTCGATTGCGCGCGCTGTTCGACTTCCATCGCGCGCACTCTACTGACAACTCGGGCGGGAAGCGTTTGCGTCGCGGAGGCGTTATCCGAAGACGCTGACTGCCAATGTCGAAGTCAGTCAGCTAGCCGTCGACGTCGACTCCGCTGCAATCAATCGGCTCAAGCGCCGCGCGATAGGCGGTTGCAAGGTCTGCCGACGCAGCCTGGAGAGTGTCTCCGGCGTCGTTCAACGACGTACTTGTCAGCAGGCTGCCCGCGGTCGAGCGCAGAGTCGAGGTGAACTGCGCCGTCGCCTGCTTTATCTGCTCGCGTCGGTCGACGCCGAGATCCTGCTCGTTGTCCTGGATCGTCTTGATGTCACCCTGAATCGAGGAGACATCTGACTTGAACTGGTCCAGCGTGAAGTCAGAAAGATCGGTCGCGATCAAGCGGTCAACTGTCGACTGAATGTCTGCGCGTGCCGTGCAAACAGCCTGCAGCGCCTTCTCTTCCTTCGACTCGCCACGCAAAAGCACAACGGCTACTACAACGCCGACGATCACGAGCAGACCGAGCAGGATGTACATCGCCTGCTTGTTGCTCTTTGCAACTGGATCGGCGGGCGGGGTGGCGGGCGGCTGCGTGGGTGGCGGAGTGCTGGATTCCATTCGGCGCATCCTAACCGAAGGTCTGGCGGCGCGTCAGCCGGTGCATCTGTTGCTGCGCTGTCGGCGCAGACCACGCCTTTGCGCAGGAGCCGCAGCCGATGGACTTGCAAGGTGTGCACGTTCAAGAACAAAAACCACAGCTCCCGCTGTAGTATG
>CAKZMQ010000023.1 GCA_937128795.1 uncultured Solirubrobacterales bacterium
CGCTCGCCGTGATCGGCGCCGGGGCAAGCGGAGTTGAGGTGGCCTCGGCCTTCGGTCGCCTTGGCGTGCCAGTCACGTTGCTCGAATCGCTTCCGCAGATCCTTCCCGCCGAGGAGCAGCAGATCGCGGAACTGCTAGGCAAAGAGCTCGCCAAGCAGAACGTAAGAGTCGTCACTGACGCGCAGATCTCGCAGGTGACGGCCTCTGAGGGCGGCGTCGCGATCGACGTGAACGGTGAGCGCCATGAGTTTGCCCAGCTCTGCGTGGCTGCAGGCCGAGCGCCCGACGTCGCGTCGCTGAATTTGCCAGCGGTCGGCGTCACTACAGACGAGCGTGGCGAGATCCAGATCGGAATCGACCAGCGCACATCGAATCCGCAGATCTTCGCGATCGGGGATATCGTCCGCGGCCCGGCGCTCGCCCATAAGGCATCGGAAGAGGGCGTGGTCGCGATCGAGACGATCGCGGCTCACGCGGGCGCTCACCCGATCTATGTCGAGAACATTCCCCGCGCCACTTTCAGTTCGCCGCAGGTCGCGAGCATCGGTCTCACCGAAGCGCAGGCGACGGCGGCCGGATTCCAGGTCGCGGTCGGAGAGTTTCCGCTCGCTGCGGCTGGGGCAGCAACCGTCTACGGCGATCGCTTCGGGCTCGTCAAGATCGTCGGCGACGTCACCAGCGGGGCGATCCTCGGTGCTCACTCGATCGGAGCGAAGGCGGCGGACCTGATCGCTGAGCTCGCGGTCGCGAAATCCGCCGGCGTCACCTATCCGCAGCTCGCCCGCATCGTCCATGCCCACCCGACAATCAGCGAGGCCGTTCTCGAAGCAGCCCGTGCCACCGAGGGCTGGGTGCTGCACGCGTAACTGGCTGCGGTCGCCGCGCGCTGCGCAACAATCATCGCCTCGTGAGTGGCTTCACTTTCTACTACGACCTCGGCTCGCCCTATTCATGGGTCGTCGCCGAGCGCATCGCGCAGTCGCTCCCGGAGGCCGAGTGGGTGCCGGTGCTCCAGCCCGACGTCGACGACGGTCCCCTGTGGGACGGTCACCGCGAGCGGATCTACGACATGGCGCAGAAGTTCGGACTGATCCGGCCCCGATTCAACGAGGAGCGGACCGACCTGGCAATCGCCGATACGCGCAAGATGATGCTCGCGGCGACCTACGCCAAGTCGATCGGTCGCACCGTAGCCTTTTCGCTTGCAGCGTTTCGTCAGCAGTTCGGGGCGGCGCGTGCGGTCGACGACGAAGAGACGATCCTGCTCGCCGCCGCGGCCTGCGAAATGCACCCGCGCGCATTGCTCCAGGCGCTTGAGATGAAGTCCGTGCAGCAGTCACTGACCGACGCCGGCGCTCAACTTCGCGATCAAATCGGCCGCACAGAACTGCCGGTGCTTGTCGGTGCCGACGGATTCCACGCATCCGAGGACGAGCTGTTCATGCACGCGATCGAAGAGTTCATCGACATCAAGTAGCGCTTCGCGAGCGCGGGTAGCCCGGACCGGTCGCCCGAACACTCCAATATTGTGAACGCGATGGCGTTCAGAGGATCAAAAAACGACGAGCAGCAGACAGGGCAGACCGCTCAGTCCGCGCCCACTCAGGCAGTCCATCGCTTTCAGCCCGACCATATGCTGCCCGAGGCTGAACGCGGCAAGGCGATTCTTTACAGAATGTTGCTGATCCGTCGCTTCGAGGAGCGTGCCGGCGAGATGTACGCGCGCGCGAAGATCGGAGGCTTCCTGCACCTGTGCATCGGCGAGGAGGCGACGGTGGTTGGCACGTCTGCGGCGATGCGTACCAACGACTACCTGATCAGCACCTACCGCGAACACGGGCAAGTACTGGCTCGCGGCACGCCGCCACAAGAGGTAATGGCAGAACTTTTCGGCCGCGAGACAGGCGTATCGAAGGGGCGCGGCGGCTCGATGCACATGTTCGACGGCCAGCGTCGTTTCATGGGCGGCTACGGAATCGTCGGTGGCAACCTACCGATCGCGGCCGGCATTGGCATGGCGAACAGTTACTACGGCAACGACGACGCAGTCGTCTGCATGCTCGGCGACGGTGCGACCAACCAAGGAACGTTCGGAGAAACGCTGAATCTCGCCGCGCTGTGGAAGCTGCCGGTCGTATTCATCATCGTCAACAACCAATTCGGCATGGGCACGGCGCTTGCGCGACACTCGGCGGTGACCGACCTCTCGGCCAAGGGCGAGGGCTTCGGCGTGCCGGGAACACGCTGTGATGGCATGGACGTGCTCGATGTCGAGTCCTGCGTCAAGAACGCACTCGAACTCGTCCGCACGGAAAAGCATCCCGTACTGATCGAAGCTGTCACCTACCGCTTCCGCGGCCACTCCGTCGCCGATCCCGAGGAGTACCGCACCAAGGAGGAGGTCGACGAGTGGCGCAGTCGTGATCCGATCATGCAGTTCGCCAACAAGATGATCAAGGGTGGCGCGATCACCGGGGCGGATGCCGAAGAGCTCGACAAGATGGCCCTGGCCGAGGTCGATGCCGCGGTGCAGTTCGCCGACCAGTCGCCGTTCCCGCCACTCGATTCGCTCTATGAAGACGTCTACGTGCTCGGCGACCAACTGCAGGGTTGGTACTCGGTCGACACCCGCAAGCCGGGGGCGCAACGCGGCGAGAACATCGCCGGGGACGAAGAACTCCAGCGCCTTGCCGAGGCAGGTGCTTCGCACGTGGAGGGCGAGCAGTTCGATGAGCAGGTGGTGATGCGCGACGGCGCGCGAAGAGATGACGCCGCCCCGCCGCCGACGGTGCAAGTTCCGGAGGAGCAGGTCGCGCAGCAGCCGGCACCACTTCCACTCCCACCAGAGGACAGCTGACGATGGCCGAGATGCGCTATCGCGAAGCCCTGAACCTGGCGATCCGCGAAGAGATGCGGCTGAATCGCGACGTGATGATCATGGGCGAGGACATCGGCGTCTTCAACGGTGCCTTCAAGGTCACCGAAGGCCTGCTCGAGGAGTTCGGCGAATCCCGTGTTCGCGACACGCCGATCAGCGAGAACACGATCGTCGGCATGGGTGTGGGCGCGGCGATGGTCGGCCTGCGCCCGATCGTCGAGATCATGACGATCAACTTCTCGCTGCTGGCGATGGATCAGATCGTCAACCACATGGCACCGATCCACTACATGTTCGGCGCGCAGGCGAAGGTGCCGATGGTTGTGCGCATGCCGCAGGGCGCGGGCCATCAGTTGGCGGCTACGCATTCGCACAGCCTCGAGGCATTTTTCATGCACGTGCCTGGCCTGCTCGTCGCCACTCCGTCCACACCGGCCGATGCGAAAGGCCTCTTGAAGGCCGCGATTCGCGACGACAACCCGGTGATCTTCATCGAGCACGAGACGCTCTACGGAATGAAGGGGGAGGTTCCGGAGGATCCAAACTTTCTCGTCCCGTTCGGCAAGGCCGAAGTACGTCGCGAAGGCACTGACGTGACGATCGTCGGTATTTCGCGCATGGCGGTCACGGCACTGGAAGCCGCCGAAATACTTGCCGAGCGCGGCATCTCGGCCGAGGTGATCGATCCGCGCACGTTGCGACCGCTCGACCTCGACACGATCCTGCGATCGGTTCAGAAGACGAATCGCGTCGTGCTGGCCGAAGAGGGGTGGCCGCACGGCGGTGTGGGAGCGAACATCACCGCACTGATCCAGGAGCAGGCGTTCGACTATCTGGATGCTCCGATTCAGCGAGTGGCCGGCGCCGACGTGCCGATGCCGTACTCGAAGCCGCTCGAACAGGCGGCATTCCCGCATGCAGAAAACATTGTTGCCGGGGCGCTTGCCACGTTCAATACAGGGGATCGGGTCTGATCCTTGAAGTGGTAATCCAAGTAGCTGCCCTGTCTGCGCCGCATTTTGGCGCCAGACGCTGGACAATGGATTACAGCACTCGACCAACGGGTGCAACCTAGGTGAATTAGATGAACGACATCGTGATGCCGCGACTCTCCGATTCGATGACGGAGGGAACAGTCGTGCGGTGGCTGAAGGCCCCGGGCGAGGCGATCGCGCGCGGTGAACCGCTCGCCGAGATCGAGACCGACAAAGCGACAATCACGTACGAGTCGGACATCGATGGTGTGCTCACGCAGATCCTCGTAGGCGAGGGGCAGACCGTGGCAGTCGGATCGCAGATCGCAATCGTTCAACCGCTCGGCGCCGCCGCGCAACAACCGCCGCAGCAGCCGCAGCAGCCGACCGCCCCTGCGCAGTCGCCACCGCCTCTGCCTACGCCGCCCGAGCAGTCGCCACCGCCTCTGCCTACGCCGCCCGAGCAGGCGCCCGCGCCTCTGCCAACGCCGCCCGAGTTTCAACAGCCGCCGCCCCCGCTGCCGAATCCGCCGGCCGAACAGCCCCCGCAGCAGCCGTTCGACCACCAACAGTTCGAGACCGAGCATCAACAGACGGGCGAGCATCAGCAGACCGGTGAATACGAAATCCCCGCACATGACGCTGGCCAATATGACGTCGGCCAATCGGACGCAGGCGCATTCGACACGGGCGCATACGAGACGGAGCAATTCGGCACCGGAGAGCATCCCAGCGGCGACTACGAAACGGGCGAGTTCACGACTGGTGAAAGCGCAGCAGCGCCCGGCGGCGAGCGCGTCAAGGCCTCGCCGATCGCCCGTCGCCTGGCTCGCCGCTTGGGCGTTGACATCGCATCGATTACCGGCAGCGGTCCGGACGGACGCATAGTCAAGGAAGACGTCGAGGCCGCAGCCGACTCAGCAGCCGCTCGCGCGGCGCAGCTCACGCCCACGCAGGCACCGGCGACCGAGCAGCCGTTTGCGGGAACGCAGTACTCAACCGAAGCCCCGCCGCCGCAGGAGTACGCCTACGAGCCCGGCGGGTCCGAGCAGCGTGAGGACGCAGCATTCGCCGCGGCGGCGCACGAAACGATCCCCCAGGCGCAGTCACAACAACCGCCACATGGCCAGCCCGCAGCGTCCCATGACCCGCCTTTGATCCCGCACTACCCGCCACCACCGCCGGCTCCCCCGGCGTATCCGCCGCAGGGCTATCCGGCTCCCGCCTATCCGCCGCCGGGCTACGCGCCTCCGGGGATGCCGCCTGCATACCCGCAGCAGCAACCAGCGCAGCCGTTCCCCGCCCCGCCACCGTTCGTTCAAGGCATGACGGGCAACTACCCCGCGGTCGAGCAGACGGGCGCCCAGCAGCCGCCTCAGCCGCCGCCTGCGCAGCAACAGCCGCCGCCGCAACCCGGAGCAAGTCCGACGGCCACCCGTGGGCACTCCACGCCGATCGAGCCGACAAATGCTCAGCAGACGGTCGCCCGTCGAATGGCAGAGTCAAAGGCCACGGCGCCGGAGTTCTTCGTCGAGACCGAGGTCGACATGACGATGGCGGTTGCGTTTCGGGAGCAACTGCGCGGTGCAATCGAACCGTTGCCCTCCTACAACGACTTCGTGTTCAAGGCCGCCGCGATGGCGCTCAAGCAGTACCCGAACGTCAACGCCGCTTACAAGGACGGCCACTTCGAGCAGTATTCCGATGTCAATATCGGCATGGTCGTGTCGGCCACCGATTTGCTCGCGGTGCCAACGTTGTTCAATGTCGACGCGAAGGGCTTGTCGCAGATCGCTCGCGAGTCGCACGAACTGGCGGAAGCCGTGCGAAATCGCACGATTCAGCCGGCACAGTTGACTGGCGGCACCTTCAGCATCTCCAACCTCGGGATGTACGGCGTCGAACGCTTTACCGCGATCCTCAATCCTCCTCAGGCCGCGATTCTCGCGGTTGGCGCGATCACGCGCAAGGCGGTAATCGCAGAAGACGGGATGTCACTGGTCGTCCGTCAGATGATGGCGATGACGCTCACCTGCGACCACCGCATCCTCTACGGCGCCGAAGCCGCCGAATTCATCGCAGCGATCAAGGCCTGGCTCGAGAATCCCCAAATGCTTCAGGTCTGAGCTGCAGGTCGGAGCTGCAGGCCTGAGCCGCCAGACTCCGGCTAGCGGCCGTTCTGCGCGGCCAGCTCAGGGTGCCACTCGAGCGCTTGGGCAGCGTTCGACAACCCCGGACCTGCTTTGACGATCGTCAACTGGTCGTTCTCCGACCGCACGACGACGCACCAGCTCTCGCCTATGTCATCCGGTGGAGGCACACATGTACGCAACGTGCGCTCGCTCATCTTCCAGGTATCCGCCGCACTGAGCATCGGCTTGAACCGCGCCGGTGCCTGTGCCTCCACGGTGCGCTTGACCAGCGCCGCATTTTTCTCGAGCCGCTCGGTCGGTGTGACGATGACTTCGGAGTTCGAGAGACCCAGCGCCATGATCGCCAGCAATCCGAAAACCATCAAGGTGCCGGAGGTCCAACGCTCAGCCACAGCAACAGATTGCGGCGCGGCATTCGCGGCCCCTTCATGCCCGCCCGTCGACGCCAGATATGGCGCCGCCCAGGGCGTCACCACGTAGGCCAGGAACGCATTGCCGAGCAGCGCCACGATGATCGCGACGGGCCACGCGATCGTGCCGTCTCCGAACGGGTCACGGTGCAGCAGGACGGCGCCGACCGGCGTGAAAATGACGACGATCGCTGCGACGGAGCGGTTTTTCAGCGTTCGCCTCATCGCCGCAGAGGTTAGGTCGCCGGGCTACGATCAATGCCATGTCCGAACTGTGGGTGACGCGGCTGGGAAGGATCGATTATGACGACGCGCTCGATCTACAGCATCGGCTGCGCGATGCGCGTGCCGACAGTCTGATCGCGGACACGCTGCTGCTGCTCGAGCACCCGCCGGTCTACACACGCGGCCGTCGCAGCGAATCGTCGGAGTTGCCGATGGGAGAGAACTGGTATCGCCAACAAGGAATCGCGATCCGCGACGTCGAGCGCGGGGGCAAGGTCACGTACCACGGTCCCGGCCAGTTGGTCGGGTATCCGATCTTGGACACAGCGATCGTGGCTAGAGACATCCCGCGCCTCGTCAGCACGATCGAACAGGCGATGATCGCGGCGTTGGCGGCCGAGGCCGTGGACGCTCGCCCGGACGCCGCCGGTCGCGGGGTGTGGGCAGGCGCCGACGGCACCGAGGGCAAGATCGGATCGATCGGCCTGCACGTGGCCAATGGTGTCTCCACACATGGTTTCATGGTCAATGTCGACAACGATCTTCAGCCGTTCACATGGATCAAGCCGTGTGGTCTGGATGATGCCGCGACCTCGATCGCCGAACAGACCGGCGTATCCGGCCGCATGAACTGTTTCTCAAAACGCGTCGCGTATGAGCTGGCGAGCAGACTGGGATTGCGGCAGCGCCTCGTTTCCAAGCCACGCCTGCTCGCCGCGCTCGACCGCGCTCCGTGCCCGCAACCCGCGACGATCTAGTGTTGCCGCGATGACAGAAACTGTCCTGGATCGCGAAGCAGCAGAACCGACGGTCGCGCAACGCGCACACCGCACGCGGTCGCGCTCGAACCCCGGTGGAGTCAGCGAACAGACGCTTGCCGAAGACCTCGGGGGTGGAAAGGTCCGCCCGTTCCGCGACCGCAAGCCCGAGTGGTTCAAGGTTGCTTCTCCCGGCGGTCCGAACTACCGCGAGATCCGCAAGGAGATCAAGGGCGCTGGGCTCAACACCGTCTGCGAAGAGGCCAACTGTCCGAACATCGGCGAGTGTTGGGAGCGCGGCACGGCGACCTTCATGATTCTTGGAGACACCTGTACCCGCCGCTGCGGCTTTTGCAATATCAACACCGGCAAGCCGACCTTTCACGATCCGATCGAAGGCTTCAAGGTTGCGGCTCAGGTGAAGAAGATGGGACTCAAGTTTGCCGTGATCACCAGCGTCGACCGCGACGACCTTCCGGACTACGGTGCTGGTGCCTTTGTGCAGACGATCCGAGCGGTTCGTGCACGCGCGCCCGAATGCGGTATCGAGGTTCTGACCCCTGACTTCCGCGGCCAGGAAATGCCACTCGCCCGTGTGATCGAGGCCCGACCCGACGTCTTCAACCACAACGTGGAGGTTGTCCCGCGGCTCTACCCGTATGCGCGACGTGGCTCCACTTTTGCGCGCTCCTGTCGAGTTCTGAAGAACGCGAAGCTGATGGGCGGCAGCGAGGTCGCCACCAAGTCCGGCCTGATGGTCGGTCTCGGCGAAACGCACGACGAGTTGGTCGAGACCTTCAAGCTGCTCCGCGAAAACCTCGTGCAGGTCTTGACCGTCGGTCAATATCTGCGCCCGACCCGTGATCATCTGCCAGTGGTTCGCTATTGGCACCCGGATGAGTTCAAAGCACTCGAGGACGCGGCCTACGCACTCGGTTTCGAGTCGGTCGCCGCGGGGCCACTGGTCCGTTCGAGCTACCACGCCGATGAGCACGCGCCCAAGCGGCTGGCGCAAAAGCTCGACTCGCCGCTGGCCGCTGCTGCGGTCTAGTCGAGGTACGTGACGAACGAATCCGTGCCGGCGCGCTCGGTCTGCGGTGGCAGGTCGCCGAGCGGGCGACCGAGGTACAGCAGACCAAGGACTTCCTCATCTGCGCCGATGCCGACCGCAGCGATGCCATCGCTGTCGCGCAGCACCTCTGGCGTACGCCAGTAGCCTGCGAGGCCGCGTGCGTGCGCGGCCAACAGGACGATGTACGCGGCCACCGCCGTGGCGGCATAGTCCTCGGCGTCGAGCACGGGGTCCGGATTGCGGATGGAAGAGACTGTCACCAGCGTTGGTGCGCGGTCGAGCTTCTTTGCGGCGACTGCACCGATCAAATCAGGGTCGGAACCATCCGGCGCTCCGCTCGCGGCGACCTTGGCCGCCACCGCCTTCAAGGCCGCCCGCGTGCTCGGACCGAGTACGCGAAAACGCCACGGCTGCGTCAACTTGTGGTTGGGTGCCCAACGCGCCGCATCGAACAGCTCCTCGAGTACGTCCTGTTCGAGCGGTGACTGATCAAACGCCTTGACGGTCCGTCGGGTTTCAATTGCCTCGAATAACTCCATCGGCGAGGAAGGTAATCACACGGCTCTGCGAGTCGGACGCAGGCAAACATCACAAAGCCCGGACCGCTGCTGCGACCCGGGCCTGTGCGCAATGAATCGCGCGTGTGACCTGTCCTTCCGTGAGCCCCCCAGGACAAGCGTCTTGAGATCGAACTCCGCAGCGCTCGGCGGAGGCTGGAGGGTCTATGAAGTAGAAGCGGGGCCACCGACGCCGAACAATCGCCCTGACCGACGTCGGCGCCCCACATCTTCAACAATTAACCGTTTGCGTACGTGCGAGTTGCGGTCTCTACCCTTTTGAGCCGAGATTGAGCAACTTGACGATCGAGTCGAGGTCGTGGCGACGCGGCGAGTAGTGATCGAACTCTTTGATCACGATGCCAGTGGCACTCCTCACCACGGCGACGCGCGGTGTGTGATTGATGCGGTATCGCGCGGCCGCCTCGGGATGTTCGGCCAGATCGATCGCGTGCGTCGGTACTTCGCGGTTGGCCAGTTCGTCGAGCCACTGGCGACAACCGTGGCAGTACGGACTGGTGAAGACCACTACGAGTGGATCCGCAGAGAGGTCCGCCAGGTCAGCCACGCTGATCCGAGCGATCGCGTGCCGACGCTTCGAGACGATCCGAAACGCGAGGCTGATCGCGACCACGAACAGGGCCAGTCCGGCAAGCGTGAGGGTACGGTCCATCGCGGCTCGATCGGTCGATCAGACAGCGAACGCGCTCAGCGCATCGCCAATTGAACGCCGCGCATCCGGGCCCAGAGCGCGTACATCTCGCAACCGACGCAGATGCCTGAGATCACGGCAAACGCGGCCAGGGCAGTGACGATCAGCGACAGCACCCAGCCGGCGGTCGAAGCGCCGAGTATGAACAGGATCGTCGCCGCTGACATGAACACCACGCCAACGATGTTTGCAAAGCGCGGCGGCCGGGAGTCCTCGATCCGGCCTTCGCCAAATCGCGGCTGCATCACCTTGAAGTAGAAAAGGCACGGCAGGCAGTACTGGCGACCGAACGTCAGTCCGATGATCAGCTGCAACGCGGCCAGCGCGACGAGCCACTCGGCGTCGAGCAGATATCCGGCTCCGGTCATCAAGGCGACGAATGCCTGGTTGGTGCGTGGCGCGCGTGCGTCAATCACCTCCGTGTCTTCGAAAGGATCGACCGACGGCTCGTAGCGCTTGTTGGAAGTAGCGAACATCATGTCGATGGTACCCCCGGCAGCGAAATGCGCGTGCGGGGGTAAGCTGGCTGGATGGATCAAGACGACATGAAAGAGCTGCTCGGCGTCGATGAGACCGACGCAGCCGAACGTGTCGATGACCACGAACCGTCGGTGATCGAGATGATGAACGGCCCTGCCCGCCCTTCTGAGCGGTCGAAGCAGACGGTTCTGTTGCTCTGCTTCGCGTTCGTCTGCGCCTTGATCGCATTGACGTTCATAGTGATGACTTTCTACGGCGTTACGCCTCTCTCGATCATCTCGCTGGTCATTCTCGGATTCCTGGCCGCCGCAATGATCGGGGCCCTGCGCTACAAGGGGGAAGATCCGATGGCTCAGTTCGATCCGCCGCGCCAGCCGAAATCCAAGCTGTTTTGGCGCCGCGGGATCGACAGCGACTCGGAACAATGAAGGCCGCGAGCATGGCCGTTTTGACGCTGGCCGTCGTGGTCGGTGGGAGCCTCGCCGCGACCGATGCCGAACGTGCGGCACTCGACGCGAAGACGATTGTTCTCGATCCCGGTCACAATGGCGGCAACGCAGCGAGTCCGGAAAAGATCAAAAAGCAGGTTCCGGCTGGGGGCTTTCGCAAGGATTGCGATACGACAGGGACGGCTACGAACGACGGCAAGCTCAGCGAACACGCGTTCAACTGGGATGTTTCGCGGCGACTCAAGAAACTGCTCGAGGCACGGGGCGCGAAGGTCGTACTGACGCGCAGGCACGACCGCGGCACCGGTCCATGCATCGATCGCCGCGCGGCGATCGGCAATCGTGCGAAGGCCGATGCCGTGATTTCGATTCACGCCGATGGCGGACCGGCCGGTGGACGAGGATTCCACGTGATCCATCCCGGCACGCTCAAGGGCTACACGGAGCCGATCGTCAAACCGTCGAAACGGCTGGCGCTCGACATGCGCACCGAGCTCACCCGCGCAGGATTGGCGAGAGCCAACTACATCGGAAACAAGGGCCTCTCACAACGAACCGACCTCGGTGGACTGAACCTCTCGAAGGTTCCGAAGATCTTCGTCGAGTTGGGAAACATGCGCAATCGCGCAGACGCGAGGCGGCTCAAGAGCAGGAGTTGGCGTCAGTCCACCGCGCGAGCATTGCGGGACGGCCTCGCACGGTACGTCGCGCGCGACTGACGGGACTCCCCGCCAAGACACCGCGTTCGGGCAAAGAAAAAGGCGCCACCTTCGAGAGGTGACGCCTTTCTCACAAAGAGCTAGTGACTAGAAGTCGCTTAGATCTTCTTGATTGCGACGGCCTTCGGGCCCTTGTCGCCGGGCTCAACTTCGAATTCGACGCGCTCACCCTCTGCCAGTGAACGGAAGCCGTCCGCCTGGATTTCGGTGTGATGGGCAAAGACATCCTTGCTTCCGTCTTCCGGAGCAATGAAGCCGAAGCCCTTGTCGTCGTTGAACCACTTGACTGTGCCAGTGGGCATTGTGTTTCTCCCTACTTCTGCATTTTCGATGCAGTGTCTTACTCACGTCGCAGCACCAAGAAATCAGAACGAGCCCCCGGCTGAAAAGCGACTTACTTGAACGGTCACATCGACTCACGTCGAATGCGACTTGATTCGTACGGTAGTAGGCCCGGAATGGAAGTAGTGAACAAAGCGATATCGCTGCGCTACCTAACGGATTTTTCGCGCCAATAGTGAGGTCAACCGAACGTCCGGAGATCGCCCTCGCTTTTGTCGCGACAGGCAATGCGGACGAATACATCTGCGATGAGTGAAACAGCGACAATCCACGCGACCGCCCCACAGCCGGACGCCGAAGAAGTCGACTTCACACGGTTCGAGGGGATCGGACTGACCTCCAAGGCCGGCTGGTACGTCTCAGCGATCCTTTACGGCACCGGCGGTGTGTTCTTCGCGCTCGCATGGGCTGCCGGCTGGGTCCCGATGTCGGTCGGAATACTCGGGACGGTCTCACTCCTGCTTTCGATTTCGTTCGTGGCAGCCGCGCGCTGGATCCCCGATGCAGACTGGGGCGCGCAATTCAGGATCGGCTGCGGAACGGCGATCATCCTGATCGGCGAGATGTTGGTCGGTCAGCCGCTCAGCGCGTTCAGCCTGCTGATCCTTTATCCGCTGCTTGCGGTGGTCTACCTGTACGAGGCTCGGATCTCGATTCCGTATCTCGTTTTCTGTACCGGCGCAACGGCCGCCGTGCTCGCCGGCTTTTCCGGCGACCCGACAGCCCACACGATCGTTACGTCAACGATGCTGTTTGCGATCGGCGTCGCAACAATCGTCTCGCAGCAGGAGATCCGCAACATCGCGTTGATCAACAGCCGGCTCGCGGTCGTCGACCCGCTGACCGGCGTGGCAAACGTCCGACGCCTGCAAGAGGTGATCTCCGCGACCATCGGAACTCGCCAACAGAGCGACGCCACACCGACATTGTTCGCGATGGATCTCGACGACTTCAAGCGCGTCAACGATGAGTTCAGCCATTCACTCGGCGACGAGGTGCTGCGCAAGGTTGCCGACGCGATCAAGAGCGAGCTCGAGCACGGCTACGTGGTTGCGCGCAGGGGCGGAGACGAATTCTCAGTCTTTGTGCCCGATCCCGGCGATCACGACATGAATGTCTACGCAGACCGCCTGCGCCTTGCGGTCCGACGCGCACGTCTGGAGGTCTGCCCAGATGTCACTCCAACTGGAAGCGTTGGCCATGTCTCCTACGCGGAAGGCGATTCCGTCGACGAGTTCATGATGAGCGCAGACGCAGCGCTCCACCATGCGAAACTCGAGGCGCATCCCGAACGCCGCGATCGGGGCGAGGAAACGCGCCGTGTCGGCGGTCAGCGCGATGTGCCGCGAGCAGTCGCGAGCAACGGTAACGGTGCGCACCGCGATGATCTGCAAATGGCGCGAGCTATCAAGCACGTCCTCGGTTTGGCATCCTCGTGGCAAGTCATGACGATCCTGATCGTTTCGGCGGTGTTCGCTCTCGTGCTCTCGGGGATGACCGCCAGCGGCGGCGTGTTCTTCGAGCCGGTCCCGGCGGCAGCGTTGGTGTGCCTGATTGGCGTTGCTGGAGTTTCACTCGCGCTCGTACGTCGCGACACCAGCGAACTGCCGATGCATTTTGCTCTGCTCGTAGTCACTGGGCTGATCACCGTGATTGCGATGTCGGTCACGGAGGTACGCGCCTCGATGGCGGACATCTACCTCGTACCGATCGTCGCGGCGTTCTACGCATTCAAGCCACTCCGTGCGCTGCCGTACTTCGTGCTAGGCATGGCACTGTTCTCATTCGTTTTGGTCAGTTCGGTCTACGACTTCGCGACCGAGCGCATCGTCTTCACCGCGGTGATCACGCTGGTGTTGGTGGCGATGCTCGCCAAGGCTCGCGCCCTGGCCCGAGAGTTCACCGCCCATGCGGTCGAGCTTTCGGTCGTCGACCCACTGACGGGTGCCAAGAACATCCGCGGCCTGCGCCGAAGCGTCGCCGAGTTGGTCGACCAGTGCGAAGACACCGACGAGAACGTCGCGATGTTCTTCGTCGACCTCGACGACTTCAAGAGCGTCAACGACAAGCACTCGCACACGCTCGGTGACCGCACCCTCGTCGCCGTAACGCGCGCGATTGAGTCGGCCACCCGTGACAACGACGTCGTAGCCAGGCGAGGCGGCGATGAGTTCGCCGTCGTTGTGTCGATCAAGGACGAGTTGGAAGTAGCGATGCTGGCCACACGCATCGCCACCCGAATTCGCGAAGTGCGAACGAGCATCGCCCCCGACATCACGCCGACGGCGAGCATCGGCACGGTGATTCTCCAGCCCGGAGAAATCGCAGAAGAGTTCCTCGAACGCGCCGACAACGAATTGCACGAGGCGAAAGTGGCCGAACACGTACGCTACGAAGCCACCGTCCAGCTCGAATCCGCTTGAACACCGCCCCGCAGCGGGGCCCAATACTCGCGTGCCCCAACTCGCCCCACAGCAGGCCATGAGTCGTGTCGGCCAGGATCTTCCGGCTAAGCAATGACCACGCCTCGGTCACAAATAAAGCCGCACCAACGCCAGATGCGCCAGTTCGTCACGCACTAATGCTAATATGCAACCAATAAGTTGCATAATGAAATGCTGAACCAAAGGTGGATTGAAATGAGTAACGAATTGGTGGCGCGCGTGGAGCGGGTGATCGAGGCCGACCTCGCGACCGTCTGGGAAGCGATTTCGAGCGGAGCAGAAATCGGTCGGTGGTTCATTCAGGCCGATTTCGAGCCGGTTGTTGGATACGCCTATACGTTCACCCACGAGGACACGAGAATCACTGGAGTGGTGAAACGCTGTGAGCCGCCCAACGTTCTTGAGTACACGTGGAACGTCAGCGGGCTTGATGGCGAAACGACCGTGCTGTGGCGACTGGCAGCGGTGGACGCCGGCACTAGGGTTGAGATCGCACACACAGGGATTGAATCGCTCGGCGACGCGGCTCAAATGATGATGTCGAAATTCGCCGGCGGCTGGGAACAGGCGCTCGACGGACTTACGGAGCTACTGGTGGTGACCGCCGAGTGAATCAACTTGGGACCGTCTTTGCGGCATTGGCAGACGACTCGAGACGCGAGATGTTCACACGCCTGGTGGAAAGCCCGGAGCCTCTGACGCTTGGCGAATTGTCCCGCCAGATGCCATTTTCGCGGCAGGCGGCGCGCAAACACATCACCCAACTAGTACATGCCGACTTGGTGTCCACACACCAAGTCGGCAGGCGCGTGTTCTGCCAGGCCAACCCGGCGCGTCTTCGAGACGTTCATTCGTGGGTTGAGCGTTACGAGTCGTTCTGGTCGAGCGCAGTCGACGAGCTCACGCGCTACGTGGAATTCAGAAAGCAATTGGAGGACGAATGATGAATACATCAATCAAGAAGTTTGCGCTCCTCGCGGTTGGAGCATGGGGAGCGATACATCTGGTTGGCGGCCTCGCGATTCTCGCCGAGACCGCTGGCGAGGACGGGGTGTCACAAGCGCTCCGAACGCTGGGATCTGAGAACCCCACCGTTCCTGGCCAGATTGGCGAAACTGCCGAATCCGTGATTCGATTCCATGCCTTCAACATTGCATGGATCGGCGCGACGGTGCTCGCGTTAGCGATCGCCATGCGCAAACAGTTCGGTTTCACGTTGCTCGCGGTGACAACCGCACTTGTCGCGTTTGCGGACGTCGGGCTGGTGGCGTTCATGATCGCTCCCGGCGTAACGACGCCAGCGGACGGGCTGCCCGGAGTGGCGCTGGCACTGATTGGCTTACCTGCCGCCTGGCTGGTTCTTGCACGTGCGAAACGCCACGGTACTGGCGAGGCATTGCCGACTTAGCGGTGGGCTCGCACTGGCCGTATCTGCGGCTGTGGTCAATCCACTTTTGTCGGGGATGGAGCCAGACGGGTTCGAACCGACGACCTCCTGCTTGCAAAGCAGGCGCTCTACCAACTGAGCTATGGCCCCCAACGCGACAAAGTGTACGTCGCCGCAGAACCTCCAGCCTGCATGCGCGCGACGAACAACGATTCTAGAATTCGCCTGAAAGCGAGTCCGATGAGGGAGGGCCGATGGCTTCTGACGGCAGTTTCGAGGTAGTACGCAGCACCGAGATCGACGCACCAGCAGAAAGTGTGTACGCGTTGATCGAGCGATTCAAGAGCTGGACCGAGTGGTCGCCGTGGGAGGGCATGGACCCGAACCTCGAGCGCACGTACAGTGGTCCTGAGACCGGCGTCGGCTCGAAGTACGCCTGGAAGGGCAATCGCAAGGTCGGCGAAGGCAAGATGGAGATCACCGTGGCCGAGCCGTCGAGCCGCGTCGAGCTCGATTTGCATTTTCTCAAACCAATGAAGGCCGAAAACGTGACCGTCTTCGAGCTCGAGCAAACCGAAGGTGGAGGAACGACCGTGACTTGGCGGATGCTCGGCCAACAAAAGGGACTGATGAAATTGATTGGCAAGATCTGGAAGATTGACAAGATGGTCGGGCCCGATTTCGAGAAGGGCCTCGGGCAGCTCAAGTCCGCCGCAGAATCGCAATCGTGAGACCTATGATCGGGCGATGACCGATCAGAAGATCAGCCAGGAAGCTTTACAAGCGGTTATCGCCGAACTCGGCGAAGCCAGCGGTTTCGACGCGATCGAAGGCCGGCTCGAGCAGATCGCCCCGCAACTGCAACAGTTGCTCGACGGCGCTCTGAAGGCGGGAGGTTGGTTCGACGACGCTCACGAGAGCGTCGTGCTGCGTACGGCAACCGTTCCCGACCAGGAACAGCGGATTGCCGAGCTGCGGAACTTTGTTCTGGAACAGACGCGACTGGGAATGCTCGTCGGCGTCGCTGTCGGCTGGGAAATCAGTGAGCGCCTCGAATCGAGGCGCTCCGATTAGCTTCGTGGACGCCTATCGGGCGTCGCTGCGGTCGACGATCCAGTCGTAGCGGTCCTTCCAGTCGTGCGCCATCAAAAGGCCGCCCGCAACTGCAAGAACTGCGCCGGTGAATCCATGGTGCAGTCTCCAACCTGCAACCCATACCCGCTGGTGTTCTCTATCCCAATTGATCATCTGCCCGGTCCCTTCTCACGGTCACGCTTCCTCACAGTCTCGGAGCAACTGTTCCGCGTGAGATGCGTGTGATGCTTCATATATCGGCATCTCACGCGGCCGTGATTAGGTCTTCACAGAAGATCAATAATTCCCGCTACCGAAAAATTCGGCACTGATTTCGGCACTGATTTCAGCGCAGCTTTCGGCCCAGCTAGCAGCGGCCCAGCTAGCAGCGGCCCAACTAACACAGCGGCACAGCTCGACGAGTAACCGTCAGGGGCCGGTAGGACCGGTCGATCCAGTGGGACCGACGTCAGCCGGTGGGGCGGCCGGATCGGTCACAGGCGGCGTCAC
Organism: uncultured Solirubrobacterales bacterium; assembly: GCA_937128795.1. GTDB lineage: Bacteria > Actinomycetota > Thermoleophilia > Solirubrobacterales > JACPNS01 > JACPNS01. The sequence goes on from CAKZMQ010000023.1 coordinate 17,145, forward strand.
GGGCGGCGCGACGGGCTCAGTAACGGGCGGTGCGACGGGCGCAGGAGGAGGTGAGACTACAGGTGGGGCGGCCACTGGTGGCGCCGTCGGCATTCCCGGACCCTCGGTGACAGACGTCGGGCCGCTGATCGTCGGCTTGTCGTCGTCGAGCACGACATTGGTGGTCTCCTTGTCGATCACCGGCTTACCGCCAGCTGTCGGCGGGGCGACGGCGGGGGTCGTTGAAGCCGGATCGGGCACTGACACCGGAGCGGTCGGCTCCACCGGAGCAACTTCGGGTATCGCCGGCTCTGCCGGCGGGAGGTCGCCTGCGACGGCACCGCCCGTCTGGCTGCTGGCCTTTGGTGAAGGTGTGGATGCTGCGATCGCCGGGCGGTTGTCGACCTTCGCGGGCGTGGTGTCCTGTTTGGCGACCTGTGCAACGCCACCGGTCACGATCGCCGCTGCGACCAATCCCGTGCCGACCTTGGCAGCGACTGCGCTGACGCCGGCAGCTGCGCCTGCGGCAGCGCCACCGCCAGCAGCTGCGCCACCTGCGGCCGCGGCCGCTGCGGCACCGCCACCAACACCGACGCCGGCGGCAGATCCGCCAACGACGGTCCCGCCGGCGGCTGTCGAGCCTGCGTAGCCTGCGCCGCCGAAAAGCTTCAGCGCCAAGAGGCCCTTGAATGCGGCAAACGCACCGACCGGTCCGAGCATTGCCAGTTTGCGGTTGGTGGTGGAAAGTTCCTTCTTGAAGGCCCGGCAACGCTCGCAGTCGGCGACGTGACGGCGGGCGGGCGACGAAAGCTTTTGTAGGCCCTCGGCAACAGCGCCGAGTTCGAGACGCACCTCGTCGCAGGAAAGGCGGCGAGATTCGGCCGCCTCGGCGAGCGAGACGCGGGCGCGTACGAGCAGCGACTTGACGCTCGGGATTGAAGTGTCCATCGTCTCGGCGATCTGGTCGTACGAGAGGTCTCCCATTTCGCGCAGCATCAATGCGGTGCGTTGCGTCTCCGGCAGATTCTTGACATCGTCGACCAAGTCTTCGAGGTCGAGCTTGTCGTGCACGCGGTCGGCAGTGGCAACTGCCGCGCCACCCTCGAAAATGTCCATCGAGTCGACGCCGGTCGGGCGTGGACGACGAAGGTGGTTGAGCGAACGGTTGCGCGCGATTCGGTAGAGCCACGGGCGAACGTTCAGCGGACGGTCGTCGGCGCGCATTGCGCGGTAGGCCGAAACGAACACTTCCTGCAGGATGTCCTCGGCGTCCTCGGTCGACCCGACCATGTGCCGGCTGAACGCCAGTAGACGAACGCGATAGCGCGCGATCAGCGTCTCGAACGCGGCCTCGTTTCCACGACGCGTGAGCGCAACGAGGCGCTCATCTGACTGCAGGCGCAGAAAACCCGCCCGCGGATCTGTCAGCAGGGTCGGGGATTGCGAACCGGGTTCACGAAGTACGGAAGCTTCCATATATAAGTTCTATCGACAGAAACACGGCTTTGTAAACAAAGTTCCGGTCGAAAACACGCAACTGCACGACCACCGAAACATTGTCTTAACAAACGAAAGACCGCGTGTACTCAGGCTAACCGAAGACCACTCAAACCGTGGCATCACCGGCGATCAAGGTATGTTCAGCGCGAGCCTGGGTGGCGGAATCGGTAGACGCGGCTGACTTAAAATCGGCTGCCCGAGAGGGCGTGTGGGTTCAAGTCCCACCCCGGGCATGTATCTAAATTTTTTGGGCGAGCTCGCCTCGCCCAAAGTCCCGCAGGTTGAGGGGTCGGCGACGGTAACCGCCGCCGACCGTGGTCGGGCAGGCTGTTCTGATTGGTCGGACGAGCTTGCCTCGTCCGACGCCCCGCAGGTGGAGGGATCCGTGACGGGGACCGTCACGGATCGTGGTCGGGCAGGTGGATTGCCTGACGATGGTGTCGATGCATATAAACTGGCGGCTGGCGTGAAGTTCAATAACGGCGTGAAGTTAAATAACAGGGAGTACCTGCTGTATGACACCGATTGCGATTTCTGAACCTGGCAAGCCGCAGCTCGCTGCCGACCAGATCGATTACGTCGATCTCTATCGGCGTTGGGAGGCCGGCAACTGGTCGGCGATGGATCTCGACTTCACGCAGGACAAGGTCGACTGGAATGAGACCTTCGACGAATTCATGCGCAAGGCGGCCCGTTGGAACTATTCGCTGTTCTTCTTCGGCGAGGATGAGGTGGCCGATCAGCTTTCACCTTTCATCGATGCCGCCCCGCTCGAGGAGCAGAAGTATTTCCTGACCACACAACAGGTGGACGAGGCACGGCACGCAATCTTCTTTTCCCGTTTCTTCAATGAGGTCATCGGTGTCAATGGCGGCAGTTACGCGGAGACGTTGCAGTCGGTCGATCAGGATCTGACCTACGGGATAAAGAAAGTCTTTCAGTCGCTCGGTCGCGTAACCGACGAACTCCGCGCGGGCGACCATTCGAAGGCGAAACTCGCCCAGGCCGTAGCGCTGTATCACTTCATCGTCGAGGGCACACTCGCCCAAACCGGCCAGCACTTCATCGCCGACTACCTCAACAAGATGGATGTTTTGCCCGGATTCCGCAGCGGCATGGAGAACGTCGAAAAGGACGAGCAGCGCCACATCGCGTTTGGCGTGAAGCTGCTCGCAGACCTCAATCGTCAGGACCCGGAGGTCAAGCCGGCCGTGCGCGAGATATTCGGCGAGGTCATGCCCCACACGGTCGGCGTGTTTCGCCCGCCGAACGACGACGAGCGGTACGTCGAAGTCTTCGGTGAGACGCTGATCAATGTTGCCACCACTGGACAGCGCCAACTCGACATGCGACTTGCGGCGGCGGGATTCGAGTCGACCGGTCCGGACGGCGTTCTTCCGTTCCTTGACCCCGAGGTCTCGCACGAGACGCGAGCAGAGCGCGCGTTCGTGATGCAGCGCGCCGGCTTCTTCAGCGGCGGCACCGAGCACGTGAAGAACGACCCGCTCGCGCTTGAGTACTTCTTCGACTTGATCGAGAACTCGGTTCGCGCCGACCACCCGCTGAAAAAGCCGACGACGATCCAATGGGACTTCTCCGACGCCGAACCATGGCATCTACGGATCGACAACGGCAGCTCGAAGGCGGCCAAGGGCCTCGTGTCCGGAGCGGACGTCACCTTCAAAACCGATCTTCGGACGTGGGTCGGTCTGACCATGGGCGAGGACAAGATCGGCAAAGCGATCTTGTCGCGCAAGCTCAAACCGTCGGGCAAGCTGCGCACACTTGTTGCTCTGCCCCGCGTGTTCGAGGGCTGAAACAGGCAGGCTTTAAGTGCCAGCTTGATTTGCTGGTTGCATGCCGCACCTTCTGGGCACAACAGCGGTTAACGTCTCAGAGTCTGATGCTGCTCGCCCCGAACAGCGACATCCGCGTACGCCCTCGGCCGCATTCTCGGCTGCGCGTTCGCCTGCTCGCATTCGCCGTCGCAAGCATCGCGGCATTCGCGATCGCTGCAGCGCATGCGCAAAATGGATCGGCGGCCTTCCAATGGGAGGGCACGGCTGTCGCCGCAGTGAATCCGGGGATGATCGCCACCGACGGCGCCGGGCGGATCTACGTGCCCCTGCGCCATGGGGGCGTCGTGCAGGTCTACGACAACGCGCGCAACGGACATCGGCCGCTGACCAACTTCGGTAGTGGATTGATTCAGGATCCTGTCTCGGTCACGGTGGACATCCGCGGCAACACCTACGTTGCGGATGCCGGTCGCAACGTGGTCTTGTTGTTCGGGCCCTACATATCGGGCTCCAGCTATTTGGGCACAGTCGGCGGACCGGGCACGGCGCTCGGGCAATTCGGCGGGCCGCGCCAAATCGCAAACGACAACGATCCGCGCATCTATGTTGCCGAGGCGTTGAATGGTCGAGTTCAGGCACTTGCCCCGGCTCGCGGCTCGGCGACGAACCTCTTCGCCTTCGGCGTGGCCTACCCAGGACCATTCGGCGTCGCCAGCGGCGTTGCCGTCGACGCGCGCTCAAACTTCATCGTCTCCAGCGAAACGCCGGGAACCAGCCTGCGGTACTTCGACAGCCGCGGAGGTTTCGTTGGAGGGATCGGTACGCCGGGTGCGGCGCCAGGACAGTTCAACGGCCCCCGCGGGCTGGCGACCGATCCGATCGGCCGACTGCTGGTTGCTGATACCGGCAACCACCGCGTCAGCTTCTTCAACACCTTTGCCGGCGGGTTCGGCTTTCTCGGGCAGATCGGATCTGCGGGCGCCGGCGTAGGCAACTTCAACGCTCCCGGTTCATTGGCGACTGCACCGGGCGCGCTGCTCTATGTCGCCGACAACGGAAACCAGCGAGTTGTACGGCTGCGTTACGACGATGCCGACCGCGACGGAGCGATCGATGCCACGGACGGCTGCCCGGGCATATTCAATCCGAATCAGACCGACCGCGACGGCGATCGTCGCGGCGACGATTGCGACGACGACATCGACGGCGACGGCATCGGCAACCCGGCGGACGCCTGTCCCTTCACCAAACCGTTCGACGACCGCAACAGTGACGGTTGCCAAGACCCGACCACCAGCTCCGTCAAGCCCAAATCAAAGAAAAAGGTCAAGCGCTCTCGCGGACTGAAAATCAGCGGTCGGGCTTATGCGGACCGGCTCGGCGTCGCACGTGTGCTTGTCGCGGTCGGTCGACGCGAAGCACGCAAATGCAGCTGGTACAGCGTCAAGCGCAAGCGATTCCTCCGTGGTTCGTGCAAGCGGCCGCGCTACTCGCGTGCCCGGGGAACGAGACGGTGGCGTATGAAGATTTCGGCCAAGTCGGTTCGTCCTGGCAGGTATCGCATCTACACGAAGGCCGTCCAGAAGCGTTCGCGGCTCGTCGAGAAGTCGACTCGTGCTCGCTCGACGATTCGCGTCGTTAGGTGACCACGATCACGTAAACAAAGGGCGATCGATATGTATACTCGCCGCAAACTTGCCGCCTAACTCGTCGCATTCCTGATGCGGCGGGGCGGGGGAACCACTGTTCGGAATCGACATGCCAGTCGCTTTCCGGGCCGGGGCGAATCGGCCACCGGAGCTGTTGAAGGATCGAATCCGATCTCGGATTTCAGATCAGAACAGCATTCACCGGCCGTAGCGCAGCTCTTTCAGCGCGAGCCCTTCAGCTAACCCCGCAGGCCTTTCAGGCAGCGCTGCCGCTCAGGCAACTCGGCCCGTTCGGAAGAGACGCAAGTAGCAGTTCCCAGATGCAAGGCAGTAGTCAATTGCGAAGCACAAGTTTCGCGCAGTACCCAATTTTCAGTGCCGACTCGGAAACGCACATCAATCCCCGCAACGCTCTGCACCGTCGTGACGGTGACGATGCTGCTTGCGTTGGCACCGACCGCGCTCGCGGACACCGCGACGCCGAGGGGCGGCGCGATCTTCAGCCAGCAGACCTTGAACGCTCCCAAAGGTGCGTTCGCAGGCAAGTCGACCACGCTGAATGGGCACGTCGAGTCCGGAGTTGGCCGCTACTCGATCAGCGCAAAGATCGGCAGGGCCGACTGGCTCCCGGTCACGCAGGTGACCGCCGACGCCAACGGCGACTTCTCATTTGTCTGGAAGGCGCGAAAGCCGGGCCGCTACAACTTCCGCATCACTCCCGTGGGCAACGCCAGCGCTTCGCAAGTCGAGGCCACAGGTGCCGTTCATGTGTACCGCAAGCAGAAGACCACTTGGTACGGCCCCGGTTTCTACGGCAAGCGCACCGCCTGCGGTAAGAAGTTGACCAAGCGGACGATCGGCGTCGCCCACCGCAAACTCAAGTGCGGCACAAAGGTTGAGTTTTTCCACAAAGGGAAGAAGATCGTCGTGCCCGTCATCGACCGCGGACCGTTCGTTCGCGGTGTTCGTTGGGATCTGACATTTGCAGCTATGAAACGTTTGGGTAGCTCAGAGACGATCGTGCCCGGCGTGCTTCCACTCCGTTAGTGTGTTCGTCTGGATGCGCTAACTCGCGCTACCTTTGGGTGTCCCCTTACCAGCGAGTAACATGCGACGGATTCGCAATTAGCTCGCCCGTTCAGGGGATCGTCCCTACCGAGCCCACATAACGAAATAGGTTCTACGAGATGCCAGTTGCCCAGAATGCCATTTCTTTCCTGATAATCGACGACCACCCCGTTCTGCGCCAGGGGATCGTCAGTGTTCTCAAGAGCGAGTTCGGCGGTTCGACCGTCGCCGAAGCCAGCGATTACGACGAGGCCGTCGAGATTGCCGCCAAGGACATGCCGGAAGTCGTGATCGCAGATCCCAATCTCGGCGATGTCGATGCGACCACCGCGATCAACAAATTGCGCCGCGGAATAGGTGTGCCGATCGTCGTGTTTGCCGCGAACGGCAACATGCGCGTCCTCGCACAGTCACTGAAGGCCGGTGCCCGTGCGTGCGTGCGCAAGGACTCCTCGGCAACCGTGCTGGGTGAGGCGATCGAGGCCGCAAAGGCGGGCCACTTCTACATCGATCCGGCACTCGCCGACGATGCAGACCTCGACAACGTCGACAGTGACCTCACGCTGACCGACCGTCAGCGTCAGATCCTGCAGATGTTCGCCGACGGTTTCCACACGGAAAAGGTCGCTACGACGCTGGGCCTGTCGACCGAGACGATTCGTACGCACACAAAGCGGATCCTCGCCAAGCTCAATGCCAACACCCGCACACACGCGGTTGCGATCGCGGTGCGGGCACAGATCCTGGACTAGCGTCTCGGCACCGGCTTGGAGCAACGAGCCGCATTGAAATCAAGGATTTTTGGCCTGCCTTCGCCCCAACGGCGAGGGCAGGACCGATTCAGCCGTACCGCTCGCCAGTGATCTCGCGCAGTTTCGCTCGGTTGTGCGTTGCGAGCACGCGTCGCACGGTGCCGCTGCGTGAGCGCATGATCAGTGATTCTGTCGTCGCCTTCTTGCGCGGATAGCGGACGCCCTGGAGCATGTCGCCATCGGTGACGCCCGTTGCGGCAAAGAAGATGTCGTCGCCCTTCACCAACTCGTGCTCGGTCAAGATTTGGCTGAGGTCGTAGCCGTCGTTGACTGCGGCCGAACGCTCTTCGTCGGTACGCGGCCAGAGGCGTCCAACCATACGGCCACCCATACAGTGAATTGCCGCTGCCGAAATCACGCCCTCTGGAGTACCACCGATACCCCACAGCAAGTCGACCGGCGAACGATCGGAGACGGCCATCAACGCACCGGACACGTCGCCGTCTGTAATGAAGCGGATGCGAGCACCGGCCTCACGAATTTGCTTTGCCATGTCTTGATGGCGGTCGCGGTCGAGCATGATCACAAGCACATCGCTGACCGTCTTGCTTTTTCGCGCGGCAACCAACTCGAGCGTCTCGCCGACGGGGCGGTCGAGGTCGAGCAGGTCGGCGATCTCGTCGGTGCCTGCCATTTTCTCCATGTAGACGCAGGGGCCTGGATCGAACATCGTTCCGCGCTCGGACAGCGCGATTACGGAGAGTGCAGAAGGGAATCCTTTTGCCGTCAGAGTCGTACCTTCGAGTGGATCAACCGCGATGTCGACCTCCGGCTTGCTTCCGTCGCCGATGCGCTCGCCGTTGTAGAGCATCGGGGCTTCGTCCTTCTCGCCCTCGCCGATTACGACCGTTCCGTCCATCGGCACTGAGTCCAGTACGAAGCGCATCGCGTCGACGGCAGCCTGGTCGGCAGCGATCTTGTCGCCGTGGCCGACCCAGCGAGCAGAAGCCAGCGCGGCGGCTTCGGTGACGCGAACGAGCTCGAGCGCGAGGTTGCGGTCGGGATGCCCTTCGGCTGCGTGCAGATCACCGTTCATTTGCGGCGCCAACCCTAGCGCGTGACTCGTTCGGGAATCGCCTCGCCAGCGCACCGTCGGCGAATGATCCGTATCATTCGGCTATGTCTGACACGCCGGTCAGGAGCTCGCGATGACCTGGATGCTCGTTGCGTTCGATGACGACACCCTGGCTGCGGTGCTCGACGACGCGCGCGTCCGTTCGCTCGAGGACGAAGGCGAGTTTCTGCTGCTCACTCCGAGCGCGGATCGCTGGGGCAACGAACGACCGGCCGGCGTGGAGTACCTGCATTCACTGGACGATCGCGTCGATCTGCTTCGCAAGGAGGGCGTGCACGTTGAGCACGAGTGGGTACCGGGCGAGGACCTCGAAGCGGAAGTCGTCGAGAGCGGCCGCGGACACGCCGTTGATGGAGTTGTGATCGCGCATCACAATCCGGGAGCGGCGATTCCCGACCCCGAAGCGTTCGACGACGCGATTCGCGATCAGTTGGGCGTTCCGCTCGACGTAATCTCTCTTGAGTGAAACTTTTACTGGTTCGCCACGGGGAGAGCGAGTGGAACGCGACCGGCCGGCTGCAAGGCCAAGCCGATCCGCCACTTTCGGATCTGGGTAGGCATCAAGCCGCCCATATGGCGGCGCGTCTGGTCGATGAACAGATCGACGCGGTCGTGGCATCGGATCTGCAGCGAGCGATGGACACTGCGCGTGCGTTGGCCACGACGATTCAATTGGACATCACGCCGCGCGTGGACCTGCGCGAGGTCGACCTGGGAAGCTGGACGGGCGTCTCGCGGGACGAGTTGGAGCGCGACAATCCCGGGGCCTGGCGCAGTTGGCGAGTCGAGGGCATCGAAGGTTGGGAAGGCGGCGAACGTTATGAGCAGGCGATGGTTCGCGTCGGCGAAGCGATTGCGGGCTTGGCGGGTCAGTGGCAGGGCAAGACGGTTGTTGCTGTCACGCACGGCGGTTGCATTCGGTTGGCGACGTGCCACCTCCTGGGCATGCCTGCCGCCGAACTGGGACGAATCATGTCGATTGGCAACGCCTCGATAACCGAATTCCTCGTCGAGCCGGACGGCACAGGGCGAATCGTCAGACTCAACGACGTGGCGCACTTGTTGGAGCAGACAACGGCCGACGATCTCGAGCCGGCACCGACGACCGAGTTCGACGCTTTGCCGTAGTTCGGGTAGGTTGCGCTCGTGAGTTCAACACCGAGTCGTGCAGAGATAGTCGAGGCGCACCGCAGAAGTGGCCGCAGCTTCACGGCTGGCGGAATCGAAAGCTTCGTGCTCGACAAGGGGTCCGGAGAACCGGTCCTGATGATGCACGGCGTGCCAGCGTCGTCGTTTCTGTATCGCAAGGTGATCGATCAGGTGGCCGGCAACGATCTGCGCGGGGTCGCGTTTGACCTGCCGGGGCTGGGCTTGGCCGAGCGACCCCAGGGATTCGACTACAGCTGGAGTGGATTGGGAAACTTCGCCTGCGCCGCAGTTGACGAATTGGGTCTCGACCAGTTTCACCTTGTCGTACACGACATCGGCGGTCCGGTCGGCTTCGAGATCGCCGCGCGGTTTCCGGACAGAGTTAGTTCGATGACGATCCTCAACACCCTGATCGCAGTCGACGGATTCGTCAAGCCTTGGGTGATGCGTCCCTTCGGGATTCGAGGACTGGGCGAGCTTTGGCTGGCCTCGATGAACGGTCTGACCTTTTTGCCGCTGATGTATGCGATCGGGGTGAAGGATCGGCGCGCGACGACCCGGGCTGAACTTGCTGCCTACGTTGATCTGCTCAAGCGAGATGATCGCGGCAGGGCGTTTCTGAAAATAATGCGCGGATTTGAAACGACTGCAGCGAAGCAGCGGCTGTACGTCGATACGTTGCAGGCGGCTGAGTATCCGATCGAGATCGTCTGGGCGAAAGACGATCCGGCACTCGGCGTGAAGACAAAGGGCGCCGCCGCTAGTGAGCTGCTGCCGGATGCTGGTTTCACGGCAATTCCCGGAAAGCATTTTTTCCAGGAAGACCAAGCACCGGCAATTGCCGCACGCATCGCAGTCGCAGCCAGCCGTTCACACCAGGCCTGAATAGACTTGGTCTCGATGGATTTGCGTGACACGCCCGGGGAGGCGACACTTCGCAGCGAGATCCGCGGTTGGCTCGAGGCCAACTGGCGAGATGGGATGGACCCGAACGAGTGGTTCACGATTCTCGCGGACTCGGGCTGGGCCGCGCCCCTGTGGCCAGAACAGTACGGCGGTCGCGGGGCGAGCGCCAGCGAGGCGATCATCTTCAACCAGGAGCGGCAGAAGATCGGCGCCGACCCGCCACCGCGCGGCATCGGTGTTCCGATGGCCGGTCCGACGATCATCCAGCACGGAACGGAGGAACAGAAGGAGCGATTCCTCGGACCGATGTTGCGTGGTGAGGAGATCTGGTGCCAGCTCTTCAGCGAGCCCGGCGCGGGTAGCGACCTCGCCGCGATCCAGACGCGCGCAGTACTCAACGAGAACGTTTGGCGGGTGACCGGCCAGAAGGTGTGGACGACGCACGCCCAGCTCGCCCGTTGGGGGATTCTGATGGCGCGCCACGACCCGTCGCTGCCCAAGCACGCCGGAATCACCTATTTCATCTGTGACATGCAGGCCGACGGCGTAGAGATCGTCCCACTCAAGGAAATGACGGGCGAGGCGATTTTCAACGAGGTCTTCCTGAGCGACGTCGAGATCAGCGATGACCTGCGCGTCGGCGAGGTCGGCGAAGGTTGGAAAGTCTCGATGACGACGCTCGCGAACGAACGCATGGCGCTCGGCCTCGGCGGCCTCGGCGGCAGCGATGGCGACGCACCCATCGATCTGGAAGAGGCGAACGCCGAATCGTCGCTCGACACGATGGGAAAGTTCATTGCGCGTGGGCCCCAGGCATTGGTGGAACTTGCCAAGCGGTCCGGCATGATCAATGATTCTCTAGTGCGTGACGAGCTTGCTCGCGTCTACACGATGTATGAAGTCAATCGTTTCACCGGCTACCGCGTGACTTCGGCGCTGATGAAGGGTCAAGGTCCCGGGGTTGAGGCCTCGACCGGCAAGCTCGCATACAACCAGTTGGTCAGGGCGGTTGCAGACTTTTTGATTTTGATCGCCGGCAGCGGCGCGATGGGTGCGCCCGACGACGACGACGATTCAGCTCGGTTGCTACGCGTCGCCGAACGACTGAACCTCGTCGTCCCCGCGACCTCAATCTACGGCGGTACCGACCAGATCCAGCGGAACATCATCAGCGAACGCGTTCTTGGCATGCCCAAGGAGCCGCGAACCGACGCCGAACTGCCGTTCAGCGAGATCAAGAAGGGCGGATAGCGAGATGGACTTCTCGTTCAACGACGAACAACGTGAGATCCAAGCTTCGGCCAAGCGTTTGATGGAGGAGACGGCAACGCTTGATCGCGTCGTCGAACTTGCCGAGAGCGACGCTGGCTACAGCCCCGAAGCCTATGCCCAGCTTGCAGATCTTGGCTGGACGGGATTGCACGTACCGGAAGAGTTTGGTGGCGTCGGACTGAGCCATGTCGAACTGATCGTCGTACTCGAGAAAATGGGCGAATCGCTCTATCCGTCGCCGTTCTTCGCGAGCGTCTGCCTGGCTGCGAACGCCCTGATCGAGGGCGCGCGTTCGGCCGAGCTGTCGGACGACAACGCAGCATTGCTCGCCGCGATCGCGGCCGGTGAAACGACCGCGACGCTTGCGTACCTGGAGGACGCGGGCAAGTATCGCCCGAGCGACGTGCACTTGACCGCCAGGCAGGACGGCGGCGACCTAGTTCTCGACGGCAGCAAGCGCTACGTGGTTGATGGTCACACAGCTGATTCGATCGTCGTGGTTTCGCGCACCGGCGACGACGAGGACGACATTTCTCTCGTCGTCGTGCCGGGTGATGCGCCCGGACTCACTCGCAAACGAGCGCATGCAGTCGACTCGACTCGACGCATCGCCACGCTCGATTTTGCCGGCGTGCGCGTGCCGGCGAGCGCGGAGATTGGCGAGCGCGGTGAATCGCTTTCGACGTTGAGCGCCACAATGCAGCTCGGAGCCGTAGCACTGGCAGCGGAGTCGCTGGGCGCGGCACAGCACTGTTTTGACACCGCGCTCGCGTATACAAAGGACCGCTTTCAGTTCGGTCGACCGATCGCATCCTTCCAGGCCGTCAAACACATCTGCGCGGATCTCTTGATGGCGGTCGAGGCATCTCGAAGTGCCGCCTACTACGCCGGCTGGGTCGCGGCTCAGCAGCGTGAGGAGCTACCGGCGATTGCCCCGCTCGCGAAGTCGCAGGTCTGCGAGGCATTTTGGGAAGCGGCTCGCGCGAACATCCAACTGCACGGTGGAATCGGATTCACGTATGAACACGAGGCGCACTACTACTACCGCCGGGCAACCTCGAGTCGCGCGTTGCTCGGCGACACCGCGTTCAACCGCGAGCTGTTGCTGCAGGGTCTCGGCGTTGCGCCGGTAGCCGCCTGACTAGTCGCGGATTCTGAACGCGATCGGCGAGAATTCCTGCGGGACCCCGTCGATCGTGACGCTCGAGATGTAGTAGCGACCAGGCTTGAGCGTGCGCCCACTGGCACGGTTGGTCAGGCGGGCGAGGTTGAGTCCGTGAGTAGCTCGGATCGTGTAGCGATGCCGCAGTTTGACGAATCGAGTACAGCGTTTGGAGCGCTTCACTTTGCGTCTGCCGACAGCGACGCAACGCTTCTTCACCTTACGGCCTCTTTTTGCTTTCGAAAGCCGAAGTACGACGACGCCGGGCTGGTTCAGCGTGAAGCGCATTCGCGCTCCGGCCCCGGTCGAGCGGAATCGGCGTGGTCTCAGCGAAAACGATTCCAGCACGGGAACGGCCCCCGGATTCGCCGTTGGCAGACTGGCAGGAGGTTGTTGCGGCGCGCTCGGGAGAGCCGGCGGGCTGATTGGCGGTGACGGTTCGGTCGGGCCCGTCGGCGCCGTCGACCCGGTCCCCGAGGTGATGCCGGTCGAACCTGTCTCACCGGTGGCACCCGTCGGCCCCGTCGAACCCGTTGGCCCAGTTTCTCCCGTCGATCCAGTTTCACCGGTTGAACCAGTTTCTCCCGTCGAACCAGTTTCTCCGGTCGATCCAGTTTCACCGGTTGAACCGGTAACGCCCGTTGCGCCGGTTGGTCCAGTTGGGTCGTCCGGCGTCGGGTACACGAACTGATCGTCAGTTGAGGTCAGGTCGCCGATCGTCTGCGCCAAGGTGACGTGCCAGCTGGCGTTCGGGTGAAAGGGCGCGCTGTTGATCGTGCCCTTCAGTGGCTCGATGAAGCGGGTTCCGACGCCAGCGCACGCATGGCGCCCCACACTCACTTCGTAGGCGTCGACGAATACGTGGCCGGTCGCGTTTGCGACGCCCTCGATCACCGAATTGAGATGCCGGGACCACTCATCGATCAGCATGAGATCGGGCACAGAGGCATCGAAGTACGGCTCGCATCCGAGGCCGTCCGTCGGCAACAACTGCGGGTACCCGACCGTATAGATGCGTGCGTCGGGAGAACGCGTCTCTATCTCATCGATTGCCGCCAACAGCGGATTGATGATGCCGTAATTGAGGTCGTGCAGCGTGTTCTCACCGTCGATCAGATACTCATCAACGCACGGTGTGGCTGTCGGATCGGTGTTGTTGAGGCAGAGCTCGATGATCTCACTGAACTGGACGTCGTTGCCGCCGATACCGAGCGTGACAAACGTCTCGTTCCCCTCAAGGCGATTGAGCTGCGCTTGGTTCAAGCCGTTGCCCGTCCACTGCGGACTCGTGAGATCGGAAATGCGCGCGGCCTGGCACGAGGCGTTGCTGAAGTTTTGAAAGGCGAGTCCGTCGGCGAGCAGGTTCGGGTAGCTGTTGGTGGACTGTCCACAGCCGGCGGGCGTGCCGTCGGTGTTGAGAGGAGCGATACCGACACCGGCCGTGTACGAGTCGCCGAGCGCGACATACCGACCGGCTGCGGAAGCGCCGGAAGCGATTGCCGCGAGACAAAGCGTCGTTGCGACAAGCGTTGCGACCAGTAAGGCGGGCGTTGACCTATGCATGGATCTCAGCGAGTTGTTCCCGTCGGCGAACTGGCTCCCGAATCACCGCTGGGACCGGAAAGCATCTCAAGCGTTCGTGCGACCGCGCGAGCCGCCGCCTGTTGACCGGCTTCGTTGGGGTGAAAACTGTCTGCGCCGTCGGTACCGCTACCGGGCTCGATCCAGCGTTCGTCGCGAGGCTTGCAGGCATCGTGTCCCTCGCTCGCTTCATAGAGGTCGACGTACGTCGCGCCCTGGCTGTCCGCTGCGCCGCGAAGCGCGGAGTTGATCGCGGCGAGCCAGCCATTGACCACCGTCGCGTCGGCCCGCGACACCCCGACGTTGCGCCCGCAACCGCGTCCGCCCGGCGGCAACATACGCGGATAGCCGACGACTGCGATCTTCGCCCTTGATGACCTCATTCGGATCCGGTCGATCGCCCTTGCCAACTCAGGTTCGAGCGCCTCAGCATTCGCAATCAGTTGGTTACCCGTCGACGTGACAAACTTGTCGACGCACGGCGTGGCGTCGGGATCGGTGTTTCGCAGGCACGTGTCCACGACGTCGCCATATCCGGCATCGTTGCCGCCGATACTCATCGAGACGTACAGGGTCTCGTCTGAGAGTCGATCGAACTGCGGCGCGTTGGTGCCGTCATTGGTGGGCTGTGAGCCGTTCAGGTCGGTGATCCTTGCGGCACCGCAGGAGGCATCCGCGAAGACGAGAAACGCCAGTTCACGGGCCACCAGATGCGGATAATTGAGCAACGACTGCCGGCATCCGTCGGGAACAAACCTGGTCGCCTGCGGTTTGATTCCGACGCCAGCGGTGAAAGAATCGCCGAGTGCGACGTACTCGGGCGGCGTGACGCTTGTGGACGTGCGGGCGCCACAAGCGGTTGCGCCGAGGGCCGCAATCGCGATCAGCGACAGCACGAAGCCCGCGCGAAGGTGCGATTTCATTGTCGATTCAGTCATCGGTGGGGCGCGCGAAGCATCGGCTTCGCGCAAGGTCATTCCGAGATAGATCATGGTAGGTGCCAGAGGCCGTACGCGCAAGCGATTGCGCGTCGAATCTGGCCCCGAGCTCAACCCGCAACCGACGGGCACTACCGAACGACCGTGCGCGATACCCTCTGGACTCGATTTTCGCCGCATCAGTCCGACAGTTCAAGGGACGAGCGGCAGAACGTTTTAGCGGTCGAGGTGCACTCGCGGCCCAAGCGCCGCCGCATTCTCCTCACCGGCCCACTGAGTTTCAACTGATCTGATTTTCAATTGATCTGGTCGCACAGATCCCAGCGCAAGGAGCGTTTAATGCCTGATGCAGTAATCGTCGACGTAGTCCGCACACCAATCGGTCGCGCCTTCAAGGGATCGCTGGCTGGCGAGCGCGCCGAGGACATTGCCGCCTTCGCCGTCAAAACTCTCGTGGATAAACACGCAGACGCCGTACCGGCCGAGCTCTACGACGACGTCATCATGGGCTGCGGGTTCCCGGACAACGAACAGGGTTACAACATCGGCCGCAATGCCTGGCTGCTGGCCGGCCTCACCGAGACAGTGCCCGGCCACGTCGTCAGCCGCTTCTGTGCGTCGAGCCTTCAGTCGATTCGCGTCGCTGCCAACTCGGTCGTCGCCGGCGACGGCGAGGTCTACCTCGCCGGAGGCATCGAGGCCTCGAGCCGTGCCGCGGGCAACCCGGACTTCACGATGCACCCGAAGCTCGACGGCTCCGCGGACGCCCCCTGGAACGTCTACATCCCGATGGGTATGACCGCCGAAAACGTCGCCGATCGCTACGGCGTATCGCGTGAGGATCAGGATGCCTACGCAGCGCGCAGCCAGCAGCTGGCTGTCGACGGCCAGGAAAACGGCTTTTGGGACCGCGAGATCACTCCGTACACCACCGCCGACGGAACAGTCGTCAGCAAGGATGACGGTCCACGAGCCGGCACCACGGTGGAGAAACTGGCCGGACTCAACCCAGTCTTCAAGCCAGAGGGCGGCACAGTTACGGCTGGCAACGCCTGCCCGCTCAACGACGGTGGCGCAGCCGCCCTCGTGATGAGTTCCGACAAGGCTGCAGAGCTTGGTCTCAAACCGCGTGCTCGCGTGATTGCAAGCAGCGCGGCCGGTGTCGAGCCGGAATACATGGGCATCGGCCCGGTGCCGGCAATCCAGAAGGTTTTGGCAAACGCCAAGATGACGATCGACGACATCGACCTCGTCGAGATCAACGAGGCCTTCGCCGCTCAGATCATCCCGAGCATGGACCAGCTCAACATCCCGCTCGAAAAGCTCAACGTTTCTGGTGGCGCGATCGCTGTCGGTCATCCATTCGGAATGTCCGGCGCACGCATCATGGGCACGCTGCTCAACAACCTCGAAACTCACGACAAGCAGTTCGGTATCGAGTCGATGTGCGTCGCGGGCGGCATGGGCATGGCGATGATCGTCGAGCGCCTCAACTAATTGACGGTTGATTCCGACAGCAAGGCCTCCCGCGCGAGCGGGGGGCCGGCGTCGGGCCTGCGTGGGCTGATCGCTCGGCCGGGTGCCCGCATTGCGGCCTTCCTCGGCTGGATCGAGGACAAGTTTGAGAACAACAAGGTTGAGGCCGGATTCTTCATCGGCATCTTCATTCTGCTGTTGGCGTTCGTCACATGGCGTCCGATGTACCCGAATTACGACACGTACTACGCGCTGATCTGGGGCAGCGAGATCGCCTCCGGACAGTTGCCGGACTACGACGTCTTCAAGACGCCGACTCCGCATCCGCTGTTCAACATCTATACGGCGGCGATCTCACTGACCGGCGGCGCGGCGATCAAGCTTCTGCTCTACGCCTCGCTCGCGATGTACGTCGGTCTGCTGTGGGGGATCTTCAGACTCGTGAAGCTGCAGCTGGGGGCGCTCGTCGCGTTCTTCTCGGTACTCGTCTTGCTGACCAGGACCGACCTGATGGCGTTCGCATTCCGCTCGATGCTCGACATCCCATTCCTGTTGATGATCATTTGGGCCGCCGTCCTCGAGCTGCAACGACCGCGCCGCGGCACGGCACCGCTGGTGCTGCTCGCGCTCGCGGGTCTGCTGAGGCCCGAGGCGTGGATGCTCGCCGGGCTTTACTGGCTTTGGCTCGTGCTCGGTCACGTCAAGCCCAGGCTTGCGCTACCGGGCGAGCTACCGTCGCGGGCAAAGCTCGGCTGGTTCGCAGTACTTGTTGCCTCGGCGCCGGTGATCTGGCTCGGAGCGGATTGGATCGTTACCGGTGATCCGCTCTATTCGGTCAACTCGACCAGTGAAGTCGCCAACGAGCTGAACCGTCAGAAGTCGATTTGGGGAGCGATCTGGGTGCTGCCCAACTTGATCGGAGGCAGCGAGAAGATCGTCAACGTGATCGTCGGCAGCATCGGATTCGCACTTGCGCTGTGGGCCTATCGGGCTCGTATGTTGATGCTCGCCGCGCTCGCAGCGATCGGCGTGCTCACGTATCTGATGATCGCGCTGGCCGGGCTCTCGGTGATTTCTCGCTACCTCGTAATTCCGTCGATCGTGCTCTGCATCGGAGTCGCATTCGCGCTCGTCGGATGGACGCAGCTCGACGGCAGACTTCGGAAAATTGCCGTCTTCATTGCGATCTTCGGCTTTCTGATCGGTGTCGCGCGGATTCCGGGATACGTGAACAATTTCCGTGCGCTCAACACCAGTACCGAGGACGTTTCCGTGCGCTACAGCCGGATCTACAACATTCTTGAGAAGCCAAAGGTCCGCACCGCAGTCGAGAACTGTCTGCCGGTCACCTCGTTCACGCACGAGACCGTGCCGATTATTCGCTATCTCCTCGACCTACCGAAGCAGCAGGTGCCGGCGACCACAGAGCTCGACGGACCGCCGACGACCGGTACGCAACTTCTCCAGACCAGTGCACTCGACCCACTGCAGATGACGATCGTCGATCGTGTGTTGCGCAAACCGTGGACCGGCTTCCATCAGCCGGGATTCGTATTCCGCGGCGAGAACCGTGCCTGGGTCGTCTACACGACATGCGGAGCGGGGCAATGATCGTTCGTCAACCGATCGCGCTGTTGATCGTGATCGCCGCGCTCGCGCCGATCGCCGCTATCGGATGCGGCGACGACGATCCGAAAAAGTCCGCAGTGCGCAATGACGACGGCATCGTCGTTACGCCATTCAACGGACCGCGGATCGAGGTTGCTCGTCGACCGATCGCCGTCGCGACGGGGGAGGGTGGCGTCTGGGTGGCCAGCATGGCTGGTGGGGTCGTCACGAAGATCGACCCTGGAACCGGCAAAGCAGTCGGCAAACCGACTCCGACCGACGATTCGCCCTACGCGATCCACGTCGCATTCGGCAAGGTCTGGGTCGCAACGTTCCAGAACGACAAGTTGATCCAGATCGATCCGCAGACGCGCAAGGTTGTGAAGACGACGAAGGTCGCAAATCGACCATTCGGATTGACCAGTGGATTCGGTTCGATGTGGGTGACGAGTATTCGCGGCGAGACGCTCAGTCGCATTGATCCGAGCAGCGGCGAAGCCGTTGGCGACGCGATTCAGCTCTCCGGTCCGCCGCATCAGGTGGCTGCTGGGCTCGGCTACGTCTGGGTGACGAACATCCGCGATGGCGTGGTCGACAAGATTGACCCCAAGACGAATGCGGTCGTCGACGAGATCAAGGTCGATTCGGCGCCGAGCGCAGTGGTGACGGCGGCAGGGTCCGTCTGGGTCGCAAACGTTCGCCGCGCCGAACTGGTGAAGGATCCGGACACCGGCAAGAACCGGATTGAACAGCTACCGGCGACGGTCTGGCGCGTCGATCCGGAGACCGGCAAACGCATTGGCCGTCCGATCGAAGTTCCGATTCGTCCATATGCGATGGCGGGCGACGCAGAAAACGTCTGGGTCGTGAGCATCGACGGTGACACGTTGCTGCGTATCGACGCCAGGACCGGGGAGCGCGAAAAGCTTCCGATCGGGATCGGCAATGCGCCTACCGACGTCGCGATCGGATTTGGGCGCGTTTGGGTACCGCTCTCGCGCGAAGATGAACTCGCCGAGTACGACCCCGAAGCGCGCTAGAAAAAAACCCGCTGGAAGTACTACTGGGGACCGAGGTACCGCATGTAGACCTGCGGCACGCCGGTGAAGTTGCGGAGCAGCTGATCAATGCTCTGATCTGCGGATTCGAACAACACGTAGTTTCCGCGTGAGCTGGTCTTCGGGTTGCTCGAAGAGGTTGTCAAGTATTTGTTGTCCCAGTTCCGCGACTCCAGCGAAACATTTCGCGTCGGCGCGTTCCAGAGGAACATGTCGCGCACGCCGTTCGGGTCCGGGATCACGCTGTAGGAAGGACGGAAGTTCGTTGCATCACTGTCGAACAGCACGAATTCGCCTGCGTTTGACATGACGGGGTTGTTCGATGCACCGTTGCCGATTCCCTCGATGCCCTTGGACACCCAATTGAGCTTCACGCGCTTCTTCTTGAGGTCGGCGCGCGCGATGTCCGAGACGTTGTTTCCGTCACCAGGAAGCAGATTCGTGGCGTCGGTCTTGAACGACACCCAACGGGCGTCATCCGTGGTTGTCGGCTGCGTGGACGGTCCGTTGCCTGCACGCCCAGAGCGATTGGCCGAGACCAGCCGCGTGTCGAACTTGAGCATCTGGTGGCCCTTGCCGCGATACCGCGTGTACTTGCGAACGAAAGTTCGGATGTAGATGTCGGCGTTCGAGGAGCGATCTCCGCGGGCGAGGTTGCGCGCGGTGGATGTGAAGACCACTGCCTTGCCGGCGCCGGCGAAGTACGGCTCGAAGCTGTCGCCGTTACCCGGTCGGCCCGACTTGCTCGCCGATGCAAGGAACGTCATCCGCTTAAATCCTCTGTCGTGGCCCTTGCCACTGCGCACGTGTACGTAGACCTGCTTGTGTCCGCCGGTGCCTCCCGACGACTTGGCTGTGCGCCATGAAGTTCTGATGACCTTCTTGAGAGCAAGATTCGTGGCGGTCGAAGTGAACGCGACTCGCTCACAGTCGCCGTCGACGGATACGTCAAAGCTCGGACCGTTCGCCTGTCTACCGGCGCTATTGACCGAGACTCGGGTGATCTTGTTCTTCTTCAAGTCGTAGACGAACGCGTCGGCGGCTTCGTTGGTGTCGCCGGGTACAAGGTTTGATGCCTCTGAAATGAAGCCGATACAGCGTGGCGCGTTGTGTGACGAGCCGTCGACTTCGGGAGCATAGGAGCGGCCATTTGCTGGTGCACCGCCCATTCCCTTAGAAACGAGTTGCGCCGGACCCATCGACCATGGTGTGCCGTTCCTGCCCCACGGTGCTGCACGGCGAACCATGAAGACGTCCGTCACGCCGTTCGTGTCGCCCTCGACAATGTTGCTGGCGTCAGACTCGTAGGCTGCGACGCGGGCGATGCGTTGATCGTGCGAAACCGTTCCGTGTCGAGACGGGCCGTTGGGAATGCCGCCCGAAAGCGACCGCGAAAACAAAAAAGTCGTTCGTACGGATTCGCGCGCCGTGGCGGCGTCGGCCGTACTCGATAGTAAAAATACCGGAACGGTCAGTGCGGCGCAGGCCAGAACGGCGAGCGTGAGCGATGTCCTCCATGACAGTGTCACAACATTTCTATCGGAGGCAGCCCGGGAAAGGTTTAGTTAATTTTCGTTTTCCACTCGCACTCAGGAATTCGAATTCGGTCGATCCTCCTTGCCATGCGCGGTCGGCGTGGCTGATCGTTCTAATCGGTACTGCGTACAGCGGCTTGGTCAGTTCGCGCAGGGGCCTTGATTGAGGCGATAGACGTCGATTTCCGGCCCCGGTCGCTCGAATGCGAGCGGGTAGTAGTTGTACGAGATATCGAAGTTGAAGGTCGGTACCGGTCGCCCGGGACGCATCGGGCTGAATCTCGCGATGCGTTCGGCGCGTTGCTCGAGCTCTGCGTAGTAGGCCGCCGCCGCGGGTCGTTTGGATGGATCCTTCGTGACCCGCCCTTTCTGGATGCTGCCGGTCACCACGTAGCAGTAGCCCTGCTGGGCGAACTCGTCGATCCTCGCCGGCGAGAGCGCCTGCGCCTGCTTTTCGATCTCCGCACCTCGCGGCAACGGGTACAACTCGAACGCCGGCTCGGCTCCGCGCTCGCTGTTCTTGTTGAAGTAGGCGAACGGAGCGATCAACTCGAAGGCGATCTTTTCGTTCTCACCGACGTTCTCGAGCAGCCATTTCTTTGCTTGGTTGCGAGTGTCGGTCCTGCTCAAAACGACATCGTTGTGAATCACGTGTACCAGCGGGCTCAGCAGCACCACGAACAGCAGGCCGACGATCGCAATGCCGGTCATCCTGTTCTGCCGCCCAGGTTCGTCGCCGGTCTTTCGTTCGGCTATGGACCTGCCGATCATGCGGCCGATCTCGACTACGCCGTACGCGGCGAACAGCGCGAGCACCGGATAGACCGGCATCAGCCAGCGCGCGTAAAAGCGGACTTGATTGCCCATGAACAGCCAGACGATCACGGTGAAGAGCACGAATGGCAACGCCTTGCGCCAGTCCTTGCGCAGGGCGAGTACGGCACCGACGATGCTCATCAGGAATGGCAGCGCGCCGAAGCCCCACAACAACGTCTTCAGGTAGTAGATCCAGCCGGTCGTGTCGTCCGTGCCGAGTTTCTCTACGCCGCTGCTTAGTGACGACTGGCGTCTCAGGTCGCCGAGAAACTTGTCGGCATCGAGCACTGCGAACGGATTTGAAACCACGAACGCGAGTAGCGAGATTGCCGCAGCGCCGACCAGATACATGAACTCGCGCTTGGCTCGTTCGCGATCCTCCCACGCGCGGATCGCCCAGGCTGCGAAGATCGCCACAGATAGCGCTGCGGCTGTGTACTTGGTACCGGTCGCCAGTCCGAGACCGAGTCCGGCGACCGCATAGTCGACCAGATTTCCACGCGTCACGATGCCCGCCAGTCCGAGCAGCCCAATGCAAAGCGGAAACAGCATCGGGACGTCGTTGAGCGCGATGTGCGCGTAGTGGACGGGCAGGAAAGTGAACGTCAAGAAGGCCGTCGCGACGAGACCGACTGCTGTGCCATAGAGCCGTTTGCCCGCGAAGTAGAGAATCCATGCCGCCGCGAGGCCAAGTGCCGTGCTCGCGAGGCGAGCGATCAGGTAGAGCGTCGTCGGGTCGCCATCGAATGCGGCTCTGACCGGCTCGCCTAGCGAGCCGATCGGCGAGACGCCGTACGCGATCGCAAACAGGACGTGCAGCAGGTACGTGTAGGCCGGCGGGTTCTGGAAATACTTCGGATTCAGGCCGTTTTCGAACATCTCCACGGCGGATTCGGTGAAATGCGCGTATTCGTCGAGGTGGAATGCGACTGGCAGGCCGTGGCGGATCCCCCAGATGCGCAAGATCAACCCGAACAGGAGGATTCCGGAGAGCGTCCATGCGGCCGCTGAGACCTTCGAAGGCCAGGGCCTTTTGCGCGCGGCGTTCACGGCGTGGAACAGTATCGGCGAGCGGGATGCGACGCGATCGGTTGCGAACGTGTACCGTATGTGAATCCGGATTCACATTGTTTGTACGCACTCGCGTTCGTCTCGTTCAGTCAGTTCGAATCGCTCACCTCGATCAAGCGGAGTCACATGTATTCAGTGCCGACAACTCACGACGTCACCAACCAATCTGTTGCGCTCGAACCGTTCGACCATTTCAATAGCGATCTAGCGTTGAAGGAGGGCATCGCCCGCGAAGGCGGGGATTGGGGGTTCGATCGCCTCAGCGCGCTTGGCGCGCTCGCCGGTCAGCCGGAGCAGCGTGAGCACTGCGTACGCGCCGAGGCGAACGAACCGAAACTGCGCACACACGACCGTTTCGGTCACCGAGTTGACGAGGTCGAGCTCGACCCCTCCTGGCACCATCTGCTGGGTACGGGAATTGAGCATCAGTGCCACTCCTTGCCGTGGCGAGACCCGCAGCCGGGCGCGCACGTGGTTCGCGCCGGGCTGTTTCATATTTGGAGCCAGACTAACGGCGGCGTGATGTGCCCGATCTCGATGACGCACGCGGTGATCCCGCCATTGCGCAACCACGCACCGGAGATCGCCGAAGAGTGGGAGGACCGACTGACGGTGCCCGACTATGAGCGCGGTGCGATCGCCGGAATGGCGATGACCGAAAAACAGGGCGGATCCGATGTTCGAGCCAATACGACTCGCGCCGAGCCGAACGGCGATGAGTACGAGTTGTGGGGCCACAAATGGTTCTGCTCGTATCCGCCCTGCGACGTCTTTCTCGTGCTCGCGCAGGCTCCGGGCGGATTGTCGTGTTTCTTCATCGAGCGCGGACCGGGTATGGAGTTTCAACGGCTCAAGGACAAGCTCGGCACGCGGTCTTTGGCTTCGAGTGAGGTTGAGTTCCGCGGCATTCGCGCACGTCTGGTCGGCGAGGAGGGGCGCGGCGTACCGACGATCATCGGGATGGTCAATCACACGCGACTCGACTGCATGATCGGCTCGACAGCGGCGATGCGTCGCGGAGTGCTCGAGGCGACGCATCACGCCCGCAACCGCAGGGCGTTCGGCGCGCTGCTGATCGACCAGCCGGCGATGCAGAATGTGCTTGCTGATCTCGCGATCGAGTCGGAGGCTGCGACCGCAGCAATGCTGCGTGTGGCCCGGGCATTCGACGAAGGCGACGAACCTTTGCGCCGATTCGCCACGGCGGTGTTGAAATATTGGGTCTGCAAGCGCGCGCCGGGTCACGCCGGTGAGTCGCTGGAGTGCCTCGGCGGGAACGGCTACGTCGAGGAATCCGGCATGCCGCTGCTGTACCGCGATGCTCCGTTGATGTCAATCTGGGAAGGCTCGGGCAACGTCGCCGCGCTCGACGTGTTGCGGGCGATGGCGAAGGAGCCGGAGGGCTTGCCGGCGTTTCTTGCGGAGTGCGAACTGGCGCGTGGTACCGACGCTCGATACGACGCGCATTTGGATGCCGTGTCTGAGCGTTTGGCGAGTTTGGCGGAAGGCGATCGCGATGCAGCGATCATCGACGCGCAGTTCTCGGCGCGTCGCGTCGTCGAGGACCTTGGCGTCGCGTTTCAGGCAGGCATTCTGCTGCGGCACGGCGACGAGGCGGTTGCCGACGGCTTTTGCGCGGGACGGCTGGGAGCGGGCGGCAAGGCGTATGGCACGTTGCCGCGCGGCGTCGATGCCCGGGCGATCATCGAACGGGTGATTCCGGCGTGAGCGAGGATCCACGTCCAGCGGTGCCGACCGTTGCATATGAGGTGTCTGACCGCGTTGCCCGCATCGTGCTCAACCGCCCTGACCGAGGCAACGGGATCACACCCGAGTTGCTGCGCCAACTCGCAGAATGCGTCGAGCAGGCCGATCTCGATCCGAGTGTCCACGTACTGCTGCTTTCGGGTGCCGGAAGCGGGTTCTGCGGCGGTTATGACTTGGTCGACAGTGCCGAAGGCATGGCCGCTCGCGACACCGCGCCCGTGGCGGCCGCTGGCTCGCCGATCGACCCCGCAGTGATCGCCGCCAACCACGACCCGAGCTCGCCGTGGGACCCGATGACCGACTTTGCGATGATGAGTCGCAACGTAAAGGTTTTCATGAAATTGTTCGAGTGCGACAAGCCTGTCGTCTGCAAGATCCATGGTTTCTGTGTCGCCGGCGGCACCGACATGGCCCTCTGCTCGGATCTCGTGGTCGCCGCAGCTGACGCGAAGATCGGCTACCCGCCGGCGCGTGTTTGGGGGTCCCCGACGACGGCGCTCTGGGCGCATCGCATCGGCCCTCAGCGAGCAAAGCGACTGTTGTTCACCGGAGATTCGATCAGTGGGACAACGGCGGCCGAATGGGGCTTGGCGATCGAGGCGCCAAGCGCCGCACAGCTCGACGAGCGGACCGATCGGTTGGTCGAGCGGATCGCGAGGATGCCGCTCAACCAGCTGATGATGATGAAGTTGCTCGTGAACCAGACGATCGAAGCCCAGGGGTTGCGCGGCGCGCAGATCCTTGGGACAGTTTTCGACGGCATCACGCGTCACACTGCAGAGGGTTATGAGTTTCAGGAGCTCGCGGCGCGCGAGGGCTTTCGTGAAGCGGTACGCCAGCGAGACGAACCGTTTGGGGACTTTGGACTCTCGGGGGAAACTGTGTGAACGCGCAAAACGTTTCCGTCGGGCGACGCGTCGGCACGCGCGAACGTCTTGTCGCGGCGACAATCGAACTGTTGCAGGAGGGCGGCTACGCCGCGGCAGGCGTCAATGAAATTACTGGGCGCATCGACGTGGCCGCTGGCACGCTGTATCGCCACTTTCCGTCGAAGGCGGAACTGTTCGTGGAGGTCTTTCGCGACGTCTGCGATCGCGAATATCAAGCGATGCGTCTCGCCGGCGAGACCGCCGGCAGCGCAGGTGACCGAGTCGATGCGGTCGTCGAGGTATTTGCCGAACGTGCACTGCAGAATCCGCGACTGGCGTGGGCACTGCTCGCAGAGCCGGTCGACCCGCTCGTCGATGCCGAACGACTGGAGTTTCGTCGTCGCTACCGCGATTTGATCGCCGGTCATCTTCAATCAGGGATCGACTCCGGCGAGTTGCCCGCGCAGGATGCCAAACTCGTGGCCGCGGCGCTGGTTGGTGCGATCGGCGACGGCTTGGTTGGCCCACTGGCGCCGAGTGAGTCGACACCGACGCATCGCGCTGTTGTGATCGCCGAATTGCAACGATTCTGCCGCCGGGCGATCGGCACATGATCGCTTGTTGAAGCCAGCTGCTTATTGAACCCCGCGCTTATTGAACACCGTGTACTATTGCGCTCGTGCCTCCGACCATTACCGATGACAAGACCGCCCCTGCGCTCTCACTGCATGGCGAACCGGCAAACTTTGCCCTCGGTTACCACGAGGTTGCCCACGATACATGGGCTTGGTTACAGCCAAACGGAGCGTTGGGTGAGTCTAACTCCGGTCTGATCGTCTCGGGCGAACATGCCCTGGTCGTGGACTCACTGTGGGACCTGAAGTTGACACAGCGGATGCTCGACGAGGCGCGAAAAATCGTCGATGTCGCGCCCGAGGCGCTTGTCAATACGCATTCCGACGGCGACCACGTTTGGGGCAATCAGCTCTTCAGCGGCGCGCGAATCATTTCGGGGTCGACGGCCAAGGATCTGATGACGCTCGACATGCCTAAGGATCTCCGCGCGATGCGTACCGGCGGCAAAGCGCTGGCCGCGATCGGAGCGCTTCCGGTTCCCTTTGTCGGGACGGTCGACGTCGGCGACCTGCCGAGACTGCCGCTACGAGAAATGGGCAGAGAATTCGCCCCATTCGACTGGCGTGAGATCGAGCTGACGCTGCCGACCGAGACCTTCGACGGCGAGCTGGCGGTGCGGATTGGCGATCGCGAGGTCCAACTGATCGAAGTCGGTCCCGCGCACACCGGGGGCGACACAGTCGTTTGGGTGCCCGACGTCAACGTCTGCTTCGCGGCGGACATCCTTTTCATCGACGGCACGCCGATCATGTGGGCAGGGCCGGTAAAGAGCTGGATCGCCGCGATCGATCGCATCAGCGCGCTCGGCGCCGAGCGCTACGTGCCCGGGCACGGCCCGATCTGTGGGCAGAAAGAGGTCGATCTCGTGCGCGAGTACTTCGAGTGGGTGCAGAGCGAAGGCGTCACGCAGCTCGCGCGCGGCGTGAAGCCGGTCAAAGCAGCACGCAATCTGTTGCTCAGCAGCGAGTTCGAACAGCTCCCGTGGGCCAGATGGGACGATCCCGCGCGGCTGGTCGTGACGCTCTGCTCTGAGCAGCACCGGCGTGACGGCTCAACGGGTCAATTGCTCGGCGTCGGACGTTCGCGCGCGATCGCTTCGATGCAGGCCACGAAGACCGCGATCGCGCGAAAGCGAAAGCGCGGCTAGATGGGCGATCGTCCCGACTGGCACGACTTGCCCGATCGCACCAACGACGATCGCATAAGTCGTTTTTCTCTGCACAATGGTGTGATCGCTGTCGCGAAACGCGCGACTCGTGGCCGTAGCTACCAGTTCATGCGAGTGGTCTCGATCAACCGCCGCCTGTTCCGTCCGTTCTTGGCCTGGAATGCGCGCTTGATGCCGTTCGGCAAGCTCGACCGTCGCCAGACCGAGGTCGTGATCCTGCGCACGGCATGGCTCTGTCGGTCGAGGTACGAGTGGACTCAGCACGTCGCGATCGGCAAATCTGTTGGCCTGACGGACGAGCAGATCGATGCTGTAGGGACAGACCCGACCAGCGAGGTACTCGACGAGCAAACACGTGTGCTGCTTGCTGCTGTGCCGGAGCTTCTCGATTCGCATGCACTGAGCCCAGAAACGTTCGACACGCTTGGCGAGTTCTTGACCCCGGCGGAGATACTTGAGTTCGTGATGTTGGTCGGCAACTACGCGATGCTCGCGGGCGCACTCAATTCGTTCGGTGTTCCGCTTGAACGCGCTTGGCGATGATTCTGCACCAGGTCAATCGAGTAGTCACCGGTTCGATGAAGCTGAAGTGGCGGCGCGCAAGGCCAGCGACCGTGTAACCGGAGCCCCTGCCAGCGCTAGCGCGCCGCCAACTTCGTTCCTGCAGCGCGCAGGCGCTGCATGCGTTGTGAGAGGTGGCGCGAGAAAATCTTCTCGGCATTCTCCCACAGCGGTTCATCCGACACGTCCGCGCCCCTGTGCGGACCTTTGTCGCCGGATGCACGGATGAATGTGCTTGATCCTTCGCTGAGCAGAACTGCATGCAGCTGCGGCCGAAATGGCCGCGATTCCTGGGCTCGTCCGAACCGCACGGCCAGCTCCGAGACGATCGCGTCGGCTTGCTGCGCAGCGATGCTGCCTTGTTTGACCGGAAAATCGGTGATGTCTCCCGCGGCGTAGATCGACTCGGTGTCGCCGACGTGACCGAGGCGATCGACCGGTAGGAAGCCGTTGGCGTCGTGCGGTAGACCGGGGATCCGGCGACCGACCAGATGCGGCAATGCGACCGCTCGTGCCGCGGGAACCTTCGCACCGGTGATCGTCTTGACTTCACCGTCGTCGAACGATTGTGCTCGTGTGCTCGTGTGCAACTTGATCCCGGCGTCCTGTAGTAGTGCCATGACGCGTTCTCCGGCGGCCTCACCGAAAATCTGAAGCGGGCACTGTTCGGGCGTGATCACGTGAATCCGCACGGCGCTCTGCAACTGGTGTCGGGCGCGCGCGGCCGTCAGCAATGCGCATTCGTAGATCGGCAGCGTCCAAGAGGCCCCGGCTGTTGCGACGAATGCAACGCTACGGACGAGACCGGCATCGATCTCGCCGAGCATGTGCCGCAGCTTGATCAGGCTCGCCTTGTCGCCGATCGTCAGCGCGCCGGGTAGGCCTTCGATGGTCTCGGCACCGGTCGTCACGACCAACGCGTCGAAATCAATCAGCGTGCCCTTTGACGTCATCACCCGTTTGAAGGTCTGGTCGACCCGCGACACTTTGTCGACTATCAACTCCACGTCGCAACCATCGACCAGTGAGCGGATCGGCATTTCTGCGACGTGGCGGATGCCGAACGGCTCGAGCACAGTGAACGGGCGGTAGTTGAAATCGGCGGTCGGTGAAATCATCGCGACGTCGACATCTACGTACTTGCACTCGTGAAGCCCGATCGCGGTTTCCAAGGCGGCCACGCCGCCGCCGACGATGACGATTTTCTGGCGATTCCCCATATCCACCAAAATCTACGCCTAGTGGGTCGTTTTTGACGCGTGCCAACCCCGCGATCAATATCCGTAGGATCTACCCATCGTGACCAGCTCCGAGCTTGATGAATCACGCCTGCGCCGGCTGATCGAGGCCGGTGCCGACGTCGTGTCAAATCTGGACACAGATTCATTACTTGGCCAAATTGTCGAGACTGCGGCTGAAATAACCGGTGCGCGTTACGCGGCTCTCGGAATCCTCAACGCGAACCGCGACGGACTTGATCGTTTCATCACGTTCGGAATCGACGACGAGACGCGCATGCGGATCGGCGACCCGCCCAGCGGCCTCGGCGTGCTCGGAGTGCTGATCAAACATCCCGAACCGATTCGCATGCACCGGGTTTCAGAACACCCGGAGTCGTTCGGATTTCCGCCGAACCACCCGCCGATGGAGTCATTTCTCGGCGCGCCGATCATCATCGGGGACGACGTATATGGGAATCTTTATCTAACCGACAAGCGTGGCGGTGACTTCGATCAATCCGACCAGGACGCGGTGGAGTTGCTCGCGGGCTGGGCCGCCATCGCCATCAACAACGCGCGAATGGTGCGCAAGGAGCGATTGCGCGCGGTGATCGAAGCTTCCGAGAAGGAGCGCCACCGATGGGCGCTGGAACTGCACGATGAAACACTCCAGGGTCTTGGAGCGCTTCGTCTGCTGCTCTCCGCCGCACAGCGAAGTGAGGATCCGACTCGGATGCGCGCCGCAATTGAAGACGTGCTGGACCAACTTTCGCTGGAGATCACCGGATTGCGTGGACTGATCACCGAGCTCCGTCCCGCCGCGCTGGACAGCCTCGGCCTTGAGGCAGCGCTTGAATCACTGGGTCGGCGCGCTGCCGGAACCGGAGATTTTGATCTCGAACTGGACATCGAATTCGGTCGGCACAGCAGACTTGCAGAGGCCTCCGAGCTCGAGATCACTGCCTATCGGCTGGTGCAAGAGGCGATCTCGAATGCGAGCAAACACGCACGCGCCTCGCTCGTGGTACTACGCGTGAAGCGCGACGACACAGCGATCGATATTGAGGTGATCGACAACGGCGTCGGCTTTGATCCGCAGACAATTCAGGCGGCTGGGTTCGGTTTGACGGGGATGCGTGAGCGGGTCGCGATCGTCAACGGACGTCTCGACATCGAGTCACAGGCTGGAGAGGGAACGCGCATCCACGCTCACCTTCCGCTCGCCGATTGACCGGTGCTACGGATCGATCAGGCCGTTGTCGAGCGCGAAACGTACGAGTTCGGCACGCGTTCCGAGTTCCAGTTTCTGCTGAATGTGCGCGCGGTGCGATTCGACGGTTCGAACGCTCAAAAACAACTGCTTGGCGACCTCACTGTTGGTGTGCCCGAGCGCGATCAATCCGAGCACCTCTCGTTCGCGCGGCGTGAGCAGCGAGTTTGCGCCGGTCGAATCGGACTGTGCGGCAAGTTTTGCGCCCAGCCGAGGGTTCAGGTAGGTGTCGCCGCGAGCGGCGAGTCGTACGGCCTCGACCAATTCCTCGTCGGCCGCCTCCTTGAGCACATAACCGTGAGCACCGGCCTGCATCGCCTCGCGAGCAAACGCCGGATCGTCTTGCATCGTCAGAATCACGACCTTCGTGCTCGGCGAAATCTCGTGAATCTTGGGAATCGCCTCGAGCGTGGAGGCGCCGGGCATGTTCAGATCAAGCATCGCGACGCTTGGCTTGTGTCCGAGGACGTAGCGGACCGCGGAATCGGCGTCTCCGGCCTCGGCGACGACCTCGAAGTCTGCCTCGGCATCGAGCAACAGCTTCAGCCCGGATCGCACGACCGCGTGGTCGTCGGCAATTACGATTGTGGTGGTCGTACGGTCGTCGGTTTCCGATTTCGTGTGCATCAAATTTCGATCCTACGTCAGCGTCGTTACGGTAGTGCGATGTCGGAAGCGTCCCTCAGTAGTTCTCCGGAAATCGTTTGAGCGAGCTTCTGATCGTTTTCCTCGCCGGATTGGCGACGATGATCGCCACTGGCTTCGGCGTGATTCCCGTGGTGTTGCTCGGCAGCAACGCCGAAATCTGGCGTCCCCTGCTTTGCGGTCTGGCAGTCGGTGCGATGGCCGTGGCGTCGGTCGTCGGGCTGCTGCAGCCGGGACTCGATGTCGGAACGCCGCTCGAGGTGTACGGCGGACTGGTTCTGGGCGTTGGCCTGTTCTTTGTGATTCGCGCGACGTTGCGCAAACGAGAGGTCTCGATCGGCGAGGTTCGCGGCGCAGACGTCCGTCGCGCGGCGTTGGTCTTTGCCGTGTTGTTTGCGCACAGTCTCCCAGAGGGGTTCGCGATCGGAACTGCCTACGCCGCGCCGGACGCGGAGGTCGGACTGTTTGTGATCCTCGCGATCGCGTTGCAGAACGTTCCCGAAGGCACAAGCGTCGCGATTCCGATGCAAGATGCTGGAATCGGGTTCTGGCGCCAGTTCTGGGCGGCAACCGCAACCAGCATCCCTCAACCGGTCGGCGCGGTGTTCGCCTATCTGGCCGTCGACCGGATCGCCAGCGGGCTGTTGCCGATTTCGTTCGGCTTCGCCGCTGGCGCAATGCTCGTGCTGGTTGCCCTTGAGATGGTGCCTCAGGCGTTCGTGCGCGGCGGAGTTTCGCGGGCATTCATTGGTACGGCGATCGGTGCCGCGATGATCTTCGCACTGGAGTCCGTCGTCAACCTTTGAAGCAGTTCAACGCAACAGTTACTTCTCAATAAGTTCGATGCGGTACTGGTCGGGATCGCGCACAAAACAGAGTCGTGATCCACCTTCGCGAACGCTGTAGGGCGGCTTCTCGGGTTCGATGCCAACTGCTGCCAATTGCTGCAGCGTTGCATCGATGTCATCAACCGTGATCGCGATGTGGCCGTATCCAGTGCCGAGTTCGTAGCTGTCGACGCCATAGTTGTAGGTCAATTCCAACCGGGCACCGTCGCCGGGCAGTCCCATGAAAACGTTGATCGCCTCGTCGCCGATTGGCATGCGCCTGAGCTCCTCGAATCCGAGCTTGCGGTAGAAGCTCACCGAGCGATCGATGTCAGAAATCCGATAGCAGGTGTGGATCAGTTCGCTCATTGCTTGGGCGAACGCTAACCGAACGGCTATTCGGTTGAGTCGGTGGCGCCGACTGGCTGTTCGTTAGCTCCGTCATCGCTCGCGGGCTTGGCCGAACCGTTGTCGTGCTCACGCAGGTCGCGCTTGAGAATCTTGCCGGTCGCGTTGCGCGGGAGTTCTTTCAGGAAGACCACCTCGCGCGGCACCTTGAAGTTGGCAAGGTGCTGCTTCACGTGCGACTTGATTGAGGCCTCGTCGACGTCGTGGTCGGAGTGTTTGACAACGAAGGCCTTGAGACGCTCTCCAAATTGTTCGTCGTCAACGCCGATCACGGCCGTCTCGTGCACGGCGTCGTGACGGGCGATCACGTCCTCCACCTCGATCGGGTAGACGTTTTCTCCGCCCGAGACGATCATCTCGTCGATGCGGCCGTCGATGAAAAGCCGGTCGTTTTCGTCGAGGTGGCCAAGGTCGCCGGTGCCCGCCATGTCGGCCATCGCGTTCCTTTTTTCACCACCGGTGTAGCCCTCGAAAATCATGTCGTGCTTGACGAATATTTGACCGGTTTCGCCGCGCGGCAGCTCGATGCCCTGATCGTCCACAATCTTCAACTCAGTACCGGTCGGTGCCTTCCCGGCGGTACCGGGAGCGGCGCGCATGTCTTCCGGTCCGGCAATCGTCGCCCAGGCAACCTCGGTCGATCCATAGACGTTGTAGAGCACATCGCCAAACTCATCCATGAATTCGGTCGCAAGTTCACCTTGGAGCGCGGAACCGCTGGCGCAGACCGAGCTGAGACTGGAGACGTTGTATTTGCGACGCGTCTCCTCGGGCAGATCGAGCAAGCGCTGGAGCATCACGGGGACGACCGTCATCATGTCGACCTGTTCGCGCTCGATCGTGCGAAGCGTGTCTTCCGGGTCGAAACGACGCCGCAAGATCGTCGTGCCACGGAACGTCAGGTTGGCCGAGAAGTTCGAAAAGCCCCACGCATGAAATAGCGGTGCGGCCACGAGCATCCGGTCGCCGCGACGGTAGGGGATCGTCGAGACCACGGCGAGCAGGCTCTTTAGACCACGCGGTTCGGCGCGGGCGGCGCCCTTCGGCTTGCCGGTGGTTCCCGAAGTGAGGATGATCGTGCGGCCGGTACGCTCCGGTGCCGGCGGCTCCTCGGTGCTGCGACCCTCGCGCAGGTCGTCGAGCGTCGCAAAGCTCGGTGCGTCCGAATCCTGCCATGCGATGAAGACCGGGCGATCCTGCAAGGCGCCATCGAGCAGCGCGACGTACTCCTCGTCCATGATCACCGCATCCGCGTTCTGGTCTTCGATCACTTGGACTAGCTGCGGGCCGGCGAATGCGGTGTTCAGCAATAGTCCATCGGCGCCGACTTTGAGCGTCGCGACGAACGACTCGATGAATCCGCGATGGTTGCGGCAGAGTATTGCCACGCGGCTGTCGGCACCGACGCCATGAGCCGCCAATCCGTGCGCGATCTGATTCGTGCGTTCGTGCACTTCTTTGTGAGTGAGGGTTCCGAGTTCATCGATGATCGCCGGCTCGTTCGGGACGGCTACCGCATTGATCGCATAGCCGGCAGGTTGGGTCGGGCCGTATTTTTTCATCGCGCGCTTCATCGCGAGCAATACCTTGGGATGCGTCGGGCGCACCATCTTGGTGTTGTGCAGAGTCTTGGCAAGTTCGCCGTAGCGCTTGCCGGCTTCAGATAGCTTGCCCATCAGAGTTCACTGACCGCCGTTGCCGCGCGCGGCTCTGTGAAATTCTCGGCGCGCAGATCGAATTCGCCGACCTCGCCCTTGCTGGGCACGGCGGTCATCGCATGCTCGGATATCGCCGTGATCGTCAGGCTCGGATTGACGCCCGGGTTGGCTGGCATCGCGGAGCCGTCGCAGATCAGGAAATTGTCGTAGCCGAAAACCCTGTTGTGCCGGTCGACAACACCTGTGTTCGCGTTCTTGCCGATCACCGCACCTCCGAGAATATGGGCAGTTGTCGGGATGTTGAACAACACCTCGAAGATGCTGCTCTGCGGCACGCCGCCCATCCGCTTGGCGGCGAGTTCGGCGGCCTTATTGGCCGCTGGGATGAATCGAGGGTTCGGGTTCACTGGGTCTTCTTCCGTGCTCAGACGCCATCCGCCACCGAACAAGTTCTTCTTCGGGCGCAGCTTCAGCGAGTTGTCGAGCGTCTGCATCACGAGGATGATCATCGTTCGACGCGACCAATGGTAGGCACCCAGCAAACGAACTACATGGGCCGGGTGACGAATCGCCATCGCGAGAAACTTCAGCGGGCGTGTCACGCGGTTGCCCTCGCCCGTCAGTAGCGTGAACGTGCGGCCCATTGCGTCGCCACCGTGACCGTATGCGACGTTCTCGATGTGGGTGTTCTCGTCCGGGTAGAAACTTGAACTGATCGCCACGGAGGCCGTGTAATCGACAGAGTCGTCCTTCGCGGTCACGGCAAGAATCGCTTCGCTGTTCGTGCGTACGAGTTCGCCAAGCCGGTGAGAGATTCGCGGAAGCGAGCCGTTGAGCTTGCAGTTTGCGAGCAGCTTGTTGGTGCCGAAAGCACCGGCCGACATCACGACTCCGCGCGAGCGGATCGTCTTGCGACCTTTGAACAGCCAGGCTCCCGATCGCACTGTGGTGACTTCGTACCCGGCCGACCCGTCGCGCCGGCCGTTGGCGGCGCGAATCGGCTTGATGTCGGTGACTGTGCGAAGGGGCTCAACCTGTACGCCGAGCTTCTCTGCGAACCACAAGTAGTTCTTCACGAGCGTGTTTTTCGCGCCGAAACGACAGCCCATCATGCACGAACCGCAGTGGTGGCAGGCAGTGCGTTCTGGTCCCTCGCCGCCGAAGTACGGATCGGGGACGGTCTGACCCTTTTGCCCGGGTTCGCCGAAGAAGACGCCAACGCGAGTCTTGGTGTAAGTCTCGGGAACCCCGAAATCCTCGGCCAGCCCCTTGATGACGCCGTCGGCCGGCTGATCGAAGGGCACCTCTGTCACGCCGAGCATCTGCTCTGCCGTGTCGTAGTGCGGCTGCAGCACATCCGACCAATCCTCCATGCCTGCCCACTGTCGGTCTTCGAAAAACTTCGGACGTGCGCGGTAGAGCGTGTTCGCGTAGCCGAGACTTCCTCCTCCGACGCCACAACCGCTCAGCACGACGACGTCCTTGAAAAACGTCATCCGGAAGATGCCTTTCATCTTCGCGAACGGTCGCCAAAAATAGCGCTGAGGATGCCGGTACATCGTCTCGGCGAAGTCGTCGTCTTCGAAACGCGCGCCGCACTCGAGGACCTTGACGTCGTAGCCCTTCTCGGCCAAGCGCAGCGCGGAGACGCTGCCGCCAAATCCAGAGCCGACGATGATCCAGTCGTGGTCGTATTGGCTGTTTTTCAAGGTCGCGTCCGTGTGGTCTTGCGTTGGCAACACGGACAGAAGCGAGATTACGCGTCGTCATCCCCGTTGCGGATTTGCAGATTCTATCTGCGTTTCGTCGGATTGACAACGATCGGTTGGAAGTTTCCCCTCGTGCGCTCGCTCACGCCATCAGGTCAGGAATTTCGGCGACCACGGAATGGCCGTGTCATGGCCCGCCAGCACGTTGCCATCAGCACGTACGCGTAAAGCATCAGCGATTGGTGCTTTAGGTAAAAGAGGTCATGCGAGAGTTCGACGGCCGGGTCGGGCTGCGCGACCTCGGCGGTCGGCGCCGCGTGCAGCTGTGCCCAGCCGGTCAGACCCGGGCGAACGAGATTGCGGCGCGGATAGAAGTCGAGATTCTGTTCGATTTCAGCCATGCGTTGCGGGCGCTCCGGCCGCGGGCCAACGAGGCTCATGTCGCCGCGCAACACGCTCAGCAGCAGCGGCAGCCGCTCGATACCGGACGCGCGCAGGAACTTGCCGAATCCAACCGGCGGAACGTCCTCCTCGGGTGCGCTTCCGGTCACGTCGCGGCGGGCGACGCGAAAGTACGAGACCGAGAATGAGCGGCCGCGTTCACCGACGCGACGCCGTCTGACGAGAACCGGCTTGCCGAAGGCCGCGCGCATGAACGCGGCAGTCAACGCCCACGCCGGAAGCGTGATCAGTCCGATGCTGCCGGCGACGAAAATGTCAGTCACCCGCGTGACCACTCGAGGAACCGGTCGGAAGCGCGGATGCATGATGTGCTGGAACCAGGCCACGTTCAGTTGCTCGACCGGCACACGCCGGAAGACCGCCTCGTCGAACGCCGTTGCAGAGATCAGGCGGGTTCGGAATCGTTCGGCGCAGACGGTCGCTCGTTCAAAGACCTTCAGGCGGTCTTCGTCCGTTGCCATCACCAGCAGGTCGATGTCGTTGCGGGCGACGATATGGCTGAGGTCGGCGATCAGGCCGAGTCGCCTGACCTTGAAAGAGATGTGGTCGAGGTCGCGCAAATTGTCGCGTTCGGTGGTGCGTGTCACGTACCCGACAATGCTGTAGCGGTACGCGCGTTCCGCAGACAATTGCCAAGCGAGGTCGTGCGCGGCAGCGGCTTCGCCAAGCACGGCCACTCTCACGTGAACGAAGCGGTCGGCGACCACCTTCATGACGATCGCCGCGAGTGCTCCTGCCGAAAGCGCAACGATGCCGGCAAGCGCCGCGCGTCCGGCGGTCGAAGTCGAGTCGACAGTGAAGGTCATGGCCAGGACGCCGAGCCCTGCCACCACCGGCGAGAGCCCGCTGATCTCCGTTTCGGAAAGCGCACTGCGTCTGCCCTGCGCGCGTACGAGCAGGACGAGCAGCGCGCTTGCGATGAATACCGCGAGGCTGCGGACGTAGATCGCTCCGGCGATCGGCCCGGCCATCGCCGCCGCGAAGTCGCCGAGCGCGGTCAGCGTCGAAGGGCTCAGCGTGCGTGCAGCCTCCTCCTCATCTTCGCGGTCGAGATCGAAGCCGTCGACGACGGTGAGTTGATGGGCCGGTTTGTTCTCGGCCGAAACCTGCTCGGGGTAGGCGCGAGAGCGACGACCGCCGTGGTTGCCGACCTCGTTGGGAAGCGGTCGAAGATCGGTTTGATCGAGCAGGTTCAGCGGCGCCGCTGGATTCGGTTCTGTCAATTTCGAATCGAGCGGCGCGCGCACGATCGGTGCGCCGAGTGGGCGGCGTGTCCGCTCGTCCTCGTGCGCGCGATGGTTCTCGGCGCGACGATCCAGCCCCGTTCCTCCGCGAGACGAATTTCGGCCGCTGTCGTGTGAGTCGTTGCTCGTGTCGTCCATCAGTGGTTCTGGTCCAAACTGTTCAACTGCGTGCCTCTGCCGTTTGAGCAAGCCCAAGCGGCGCACATCAGTATTCGATTCGTGCGACGACAACGTGGTGGCGCACTGCCCCTAAGCAGCGGCGCACCGATTACTGACCGAGAAACCCCGAAGTCGAACTGCCGAGCGAACACGCCCCAAACTAGCACGAACAGCGCGTTTGCGCAAGTCGTGCAGAGTCCGCAAATTGCGTCAATACAGCGGGTTGAAGACGAAGCCTGTGGGGATCTTTGGGTAAAAGTAAGTCGACTTTGGAGGCATGTTCACGCCGGCGGCCGCGATCTCGCGAATCTGTTCGATCGGCGTCGGTCGCAGGAAGAAGCAGAGGTCGTAGCGACCGTTCTCGACAAAACTTCGAGCCTCCTCAACGTCGCTCGAGTACCAAAGCCCGTTGAGGTGTGAGATGTCGTCGTCACTCATTCCCAGCGCTCCCTTCAGTAATAGTGCCTCGAGGATCGCGGTGTCCAGTCGCCGATAGCTCGAGGGAAATCCATCCAGCGCCATGTCAGCGATCGATTGGTCTTTCAGTTTCAAGCGGTAGGGCTTTTTGTGAAAGGAATCGAGGTAACCGAATTCTCCGGCAACGCCTGTGTCTTCTGGCGGTGCCAGCCGATCTGAGGTCACTTCAGACGTCTCAAAGTTCTGCGCGATCACGTCTTCGATCGCCGCTCGTTGCTCGGCCGTCGTGTTTTCGGCGAGCCGGTGCGTTGCAAACACAGTCATTCCCGGGTCCTCAAGCGCGCAGACGTACATCAACACGAAATTGTGGTCGCCGTCGCCGCCGACTTCGGCCGCATATGCGCGCGCGGTTTCGTAGCGGTGGTGGCCATCGGCGATCAGCAGCTCCCGATCGGCAAGGGCATCGGTGAACGCGGCGACGTCGGCGGGGTCTGCGACGCGCCAGATCGAGTTTTCCGTTCCGTTCGAATCTGTTGCTCGGTCGAATCGCTCGCCGTCGGCCACGCGATCGATTGCGGAGCGGAAGTCGCCGGACGCGTCGGAGAACAGGCTGAATATCGGTGACAGATTCATTCGTGTGGCGCGCATCAGGTCGAGGCGGTCCTGCTTGGGACCAGGGTGAGTGCGTTCGTGCGGACGAATCAGTCCGGGTCCGTAGTCGGTCACACGAACTCGGCAGAACAGACCTGTTCGAGTGCGAGTCGTGCCGTCGGGGCCTTCATAGTCCTGGCGCAGTACCCAGTACGCCGGCTCGTCCTCAGCGGTGAGCGCGCCGACTTGCATCCACTGTTTGATCAAGTCTCCAGCGTGTTCGTATTTTTGCTCGCCGACCGGCAGGTCGATCTCGACGACGTTAAAGGTGTTGCCACCGGCGAGTTCGGCGCGCAGCGCCTCGTCGATCACGTCATACGGGGGCGAAATCAGTTCGTCGAGCGGCCCGGCGACGGCCGTGTCGAATCGCATCGTTCTGATCGGTTTGATCTCGGCCATCGGAGCGGCCAGCTTATCGCGGGATCGAGTTGACACGAGCGGCGCGTATGATTCGGACCGATCGGGGCGTGGCGCAGCTTGGTAGCGCACCTGCTTTGGGAGCAGGGGGTCGCTGGTTCGAATCCAGTCGCCCCGATGAATGCCGTTTGGGCCTGGTCAGGCATCGCGTAATTTAGGTAGAACGCCAACCGCAGGCGGATTCGCCGACATCGCCCGAACGAGGTAGAAACGCAGAACAAAAAAACTTGCGTTTTGCTCTGGACAAACCCGTGATCCGGTGCTAAAGTCGAAGGGTCGGTACCACTATCGACTCGGCAAACTCGGTTAGAAATTCCGCGAGCAACAAGATTCTCTCGGTTCAGTTGATTGCTGTGATTTCGATTTCGTGAGTCTTCGATTTCGTGAATCACGGGGCCGATCGCTATTGAATCTCACAATTGCCTCTTCACTCGGCCATACCAGTCGTCATTAGACGCATTGAAAGCAAAAAGGAATAGGACTTAGACATCATGGACTCGGCGTACTCAGCTTCGACGCTATTTGGGCGTCCCCGCGCGAACCGCAGCATTGGCTCGCGCAGATCAATGATCGCGCTTGCTCTGGCGACTGCACTCTCATGCCTGGGATTGGCTCTTGGTGCGCAGTCCGCTTCAGCAAGCTTCACATGCATCTCGCTCGATCCGCCAACTGCGAACAACCAGCTTCCGCAGGACACCACGCACACCGTCACCGCGACCGTGCGCGTCAGTTACGACCCGATCGGTCACCCGAACTCGGACGGGCCGGCCGCCGGTAACACCACTGGCGACTACTCGGTGTGGTGGATCTGGGATGACTACTACAAGGCGCTCTACCCCAACGCGACGGACAGGTTCACGGACTTCTACCAGACCACGTTCCTGAACTCGCTCTACCCGGGTGTGTGCAGTGACCCGAACGTCCCGGCACAGCTTCCGGTGCTGCCGAACGCTCCGGTCAGCTTCATCATCACCAGTGGACCGAGCGCCGGACAGATTGGCAACGCAACGACCGACGCCAACGGCCAGGCGACCTTCACTTGGAGCAACGGCGTCCCGGGAACGGACAGCGTTTCTGCGTCGACGTTCTCGAACTTCACGCCGCCGTCACCGCTAACGACTGACCCGCCGGATGGCTCCGGTGTGGACGTTCTCAGTGGTCCTGTCACGGCGACTGCAGTCAAGAACTGGCTTCCGCCGATCCCGCCACCGCCGCCACCGCCACCGCCGCCACCAGCTCCGCCAGTGACGCCGTCGGCCGTTCCGGCTGCCGTCCTGCGCATCCCGGGCAAGTGCCGGACCCGTCGCTTCTACATCCGCGCGTCGACTTCCGGCGGAAAAGTTCGCAAGATGGTCCTGAAGATCGACCGCAAGCGGGCAAAGGTTCGCCGCACGATCAAGCGCAGCACGAGCCGTCGATTCTTGATCGACACCGGGCGCTACAAGGCCGGAACCCACCGCGTGACGCTGACCACGTACTTCACCAACGGTCGGCGCGTCACCAAGACTGGGCGCTTCAGGCTCTGCAAGGTTCGCACTTCGCGCGCACGCGTGAGTCCGAGGTTCACCGGCTGACACCAGCCTGCACGACGACATTCCGAGCAGCTAGCGGGTTGTAGTAAAAACCACAGCCCTGCCGCACAACATCCACCGCAAGGTGGATGTTGTGGTTAAGGCAGTCGTTTGGCTCGCCGGACTGCTGCAACAGAGGTCACTGGTAGCGTTGATCAAGTGAGTATTCCTCTTGCGGAAGCCGCCATTGGATCGGTGTCGCCGCCGATGGTCCTGCTTCTGGTGATCGTCACCGTCGCCTATGCAAAGCGCGTCCACTCACTTGCCGGAACGCGACGGTCGGTTCGCAGATTGCGACAGTTTTCGTTCTACTCGGCGATTGTCGTGCTGATCGCCGAGCCGCTGTCACCGATCGGTCCGTGGGCTGATCTGTCCTTCACCGCACACATGCTTGAACACCTCGCGATCGGCGATCTCGCTGCGCTGTTGATGGTCCTTGGCCTGACAGGCCCGTTGATCCAGCCGTTGCTGAAAAATCCGATCGTGGCTGCGCTTCGGCCACTGACCCATCCGCTCGTCGCGGTGGCGTTCTGGATCCTCAACCTGTATCTCTGGCACTTGCCGGTGTTGTTCGGCGCGGCGCTCGAATACGACAGTGTGCACGTGATCCAGCACATGCTGTTCTTCACGGCGGGTTTCAACATGTGGATGGCCTTGTTTGGACCGCTGCCGCAGCCGGCATGGTTCGGCAACATCGCGAAACTCTTCTACATCGTCGGTGTGCGAGTCGCAGGGGTACTGCTCGGAAACGTGTTCGTGTTCAGCGGTGCGACGTACTACACGCAGTACGAATCGGCAGAGAATCCATTCGGCCTGTCGCCGCTCGCCGACCAGAGTACGGCCGGCGCGGTGATGATGGCGGAGGGCACGTTGATTTCGTTCATATTGTTCGCCTGGCTTTTCTATCGAGCCGCGCGAGAAGGCGAAGAAAGCCAGCAATTGATCGATCTCGCCAACGAACACGGCGTTTCGGTAACCGACGCGCGAACGGCCAGAGCCGCAGCCGCCGGTACGACCGACCTGCTTCGCGAGCGAATTTCGACTCGAGCTGGCGAGAAAATCACGTCGGCACCGGACCAGGCCGACGAACCTTGACAATCGCCGTTGCCGCCATACACTGGGGTCAATCTCGGATCGCGACCTACTCGCTGAACGTCGCGTGAACTCAACCTCGGTATTGAAGAAAGTCGCGCCGCCCATGCGTTTCCTAATTGCTGCAATCGCTTCGTTCGCATTGGCTGCAAGCCCCGCGCTCGCCGACGGTCAGGTCCCGGTGGAACCAGCGCCGCCGGTCGACGTCGCGCTTCCGGCGACAGTTGACGTCCACGCGGTCGACCCGGTCGTATCGGTCGCCCGACACCGCCGCTGTTCGAGCCGAACGATTGTTATCAGTCCGACGTATTACGGCGGCGCATTGATCAAATCGGTGCTGTTCGTGAACGGCCGACGTATGCAAACTCGCACCGAAAGTGGTCGTCCGTTCAGCCTCGGAGTTCGTCGATTCAAGTCTGGTCGCAACAACTATGAAGTCGTCAGCATTTTCGCGAGCGGAAAAGCTTCCAGCGCGATCGGTGCGTTCAGGCGTTGTTCTCGCCGAAAGTGATCCGGCCGACCGTCAAACGGTCGACGCCGATACAAGATCGAGCACGCGTCGGCTCGCGCTGTCCAAATCCAACCCGTCGGTCGCTGTGACCGTGACGTGCCCGACCTTGCGTCCGGCGCGTGGTTCCTTGTCGTACAGGTGAACGTGTGCGCCGGGCACTGCGAGCAGCGATCCAAGCTCGGGGCTGTCGCCGATCAAATTAACCATCAAGCACTCCGTCACGGGTGACGTGCTTCCGAGCGGTAAATCGAGAATCGCGCGAATGTGGTTTTCGAACTGCGAGGTCGGCGCGGCGTCAATCGTCCAGTGGCCACTGTTGTGCACTCGCGGCGCAAACTCGTTGGCGATCAACTCGCCTTCCACGTCGAAGAGCTCGAGAGCGAGCACGCCGACGTAATCGAGCTCGGTCAGCAGCTTGGTCACAAATGCGTTCGCGACATGGGTCAGGTCATCGCCAAGTTCGGCCGGTGCTTTGGAGGTACGCAGAATTCCCGAGACGTGCAGATTCTCGGTCGGCGGATACACGGCAATCTCACCGCTCGAAGAGCGCACTGCGATCACCGATAGTTCGCGATCAAACGCGATTCGGCGCTCGATGACGCACGGCGATTCGCCGACCGACGCCCAGGCGCGCGCCAAATCGGACGAGTCCTCGATGGTCGCCTGACCCTTGCCGTCGTAGCCAAACCTTCGCGTCTTGAGAATCGCCGGTCCCGCGATCCCGTCGAAAGCGGTCTCAAGCTCTGCAAATGAGTCAACAGTTGCGTAGGTCGCGATCGGTATGCCCAGTTTCGAGAAAAGCTGCTTCTCATCGAGTCTGTCCTGGCTCGTTTCGAGCGCGCGAGTTGGCGGCGCGAGCTTCGCCCGCGATTCGATCGCCTCCAGCGCTGGCGCGGAAACGTTCTCGAACTCAAAGGTCACGACGTCGCTTTTGGCGGCCATCTCCCGCAGTGCGTCGATTTCGTCGAATGCGGCGATCGTGTGGTCGGCGGCGACGCGCCCGCCCGCTGTAGGGGATGGATCGAGCACCCCGCAATTGACGCCAAGTGGGGCCGCGGCAAGCGCGAGCATGCGGCCGAGTTGTCCACCGCCCACGATCCCGACGTACGGCGTCAAATCGTCAGTTCCGTTCGGGGTGCTGAGCTACCGCTGCGGTTGCGGCTGCGCGCCGTGCATCCAGGGCAGCAAGGATTTCCGGGCGACTGTTCGCAAGGATCGAGCCCGCGAGCAACGCTGCGTTCGTTGCCCCCGCACTACCGATTGCCAGCGTACCCACCGGAACTCCTGCAGGCATCTGGGCGATCGAAAGCAGTGAATCGATCCCATTCAACGTCTTTGACTGGACCGGGACTCCGAGCACGGGGATTGAGGTTTTCGCGGCCACCATTCCCGGCAGGTGTGCGGCGCCACCGGCGCCGGCAATGATCACCTCGAGTCCGCGATCGCGCGCCGACTCGGCGTAGGAGAACAGGCGATCCGGGGTGCGATGTGCCGACACGATCTGTACTTCGTGTGCGATGCCGAGCTCCTCAAGCACCGTCGCGGCGCAAGAGAGCGTTTCCCAGTCCGATTGGGATCCCATGATCACGCCGACCAATGGCGTGTCGGGTTGGGTATTTTCGGGCGAGCTCACGATCGATCGCAAGGTTACCGAGCGTCGAACGCGAAACAACTGCCGATGGTGTTTGCCGATGCGCGGCTCCGCCGGAAGTGATAGGACAATCACCAGCACATTCATGCGGACCGATTGATTGAGAGGACTTACCCCGATGCGCACCAAGACTTTTCTGACACTCGCGCTGATCGCGATCTTCGCGTTCGCCGTCTCGGGCTGCGGCGACAGCGACGACGAAGGAATCAACACGACGGACAACAATCCGGCTCAATCCGAGGCTGAAGATCCGAATGGCGAGACGACTGATTCAAGTGGTTCGGACACAAAACTTTCCCTTGCCGCCAATCCAGATGGCGAGCTCAAGTACAACAAGACGAAACTGAACACCAAGCCCGGAAATGTCACGATCGCGTTGACCAACGAATCCTCGACGCCGCATGACGTAGCCGTCCGTGATTCGTCCGACGCGGAAATCGGCAAGAGCCAGACGATCACCGAGTCTGATACGTCGCTGGTGCTACCGGATCTCGGTGCGGGCAGCTACACGTTCTTTTGCACGTTGCCGGGCCACGAGGCTGCGGGAATGAAAGGCACGCTGACCGTTCGGTGAGCGATCGCAGCGTCCTTGCGCGATGTCCGCGATGATCGATCGTTGCTACCGCGGCATCGCGCCGTTCGTGCGCCTTTACACAACGGGCGCAGATTCTGCTCGTCTGGTCGAGCTCGGTTCGGTGCTGGCGTCGGTCGTGCCGGCATCGCCGCAACGCTCGCTCGTCAACACGGTTGTCTTCGATCGTGCCGAACCCGCCGAGCTGGCGTCGGCGCTACCGGCGTTGCAGGCCGAATTTGCGGCCGCCGGCGTCGCCGCGAGCAGCATCTGGGTCGTGGAGGGCGACAGCGAAGCAGAGGCGATTGTCGTCGATCACGGATTCAAGCTCGACTCGACTCCGCGCGCGATGGGAGCAGATATATCTGCGCTTGAACTTGACGCCAGAGTCGGCGACGTGGATCTCAGCTGGGACATGCCGTCGGTTTCAACGCTGAACGAACGCGCATACGGACTTGATCGGGGCGACTTCGGCGCGGTGCTCGATCGGATACCGCCGACCGACGGCGTCTACTGCTTCACCGCGATCTCGCGCGGCGAACGCGTTGCTTCAGTAATGACGCTGCACATGCCCGACGGCGACTGCACGGTGTATTTCGTGGCAACCGACCCCGACCATCGACGAGAAGGACACGCGCGTCGCGCGATGACCGCTGCGCTGCAGCACGCGCAGGCAGTCGGTTGCACGACCACGACGTTGCAAGCGACAAGCCATGGCGCTCCGCTTTATCGGCTGCTCGGATACC
Organism: uncultured Solirubrobacterales bacterium; assembly: GCA_937128795.1. Classification (GTDB taxonomy): domain Bacteria; phylum Actinomycetota; class Thermoleophilia; order Solirubrobacterales; family JACPNS01; genus JACPNS01. The sequence continues at coordinate 61,829 of CAKZMQ010000023.1, forward strand.
AGGATCTCGGCGTTGCCGTCAACCTCTGGGAGAAGCGCGACGACTGACGATCCAACGCCAGAAGGCAACAGACTCGAAGGCAACAGAAAGGGCGGCCTGCTGGCCGCCCTCACTGTGTGCTCTTCGTTGTCCCATTCGCATGCAAGCTGTTTTGGGGGAGAATGCATGCGGATCGCTCGGTATGCATGGCATTGTGAACGATCGTGATTCAGCGCGTGCGTTCGCTGGATTAACGAAATGTTGTCGCCGTCGCGCTGGCTGCGGCGCACCGTGTGGGGGACGGTCGACGCGCCGCGCCGCCAACGCTCTTGGCGGGGTTGCCGTCAACTCGAATCCGGTTGCGACGCGGCGATCGACCATGTGATGTGAGCGGGCATCGGGGGGTTGATGGCCGTACACCGTCGGACAGTGCTTTGAAGGTCCGAGCATGAAAGTTCGAAATTTCCGAACTTCCTGAACGATTCTAATGGAACGGTTGACGCCATGCGGTGACGTTTGTCGTCCCGCGCCCAGTAGGTTTCTGGGCGATGTGCGGCCGTTACACATTGACGAAACCTGACTGGGTCGAGCACGACTTCCACACGAGCTTTCCGACGCTCGCTGATTCGCTGCGGCGACCGCGCTTCAACGTGGCCCCCGGGCAATTGGTGCTTGCGATCACGCGGCGCGGCGCCGAGAACTCCGAAGTGCTCGACACCGACGCGATGAGATGGGGAGTCGAGGCCCCCTGGAAAGGGGGGCCGCCCCAGATGATCAACGCGCGATCGGAGAAGCTACGGTCGTCAAGACTTTGGAAATCGATGCTCGAGACTGGACGCTGCGCGATTCCGGCCGACGGTTTCTACGAGTGGCGCACGGCAGAGAAGAAGGGCGCTAGAAAACAACCGTTCTGGTTCACTCTTAGCGGCGGTGAGGGCTTCATGTTTGCGGGGCTTTCCACGCCGGATCGCACAAACCCCGAACAACCGGACCAATGCGCGATTGTCACCGTCGAGGCAAATGAGCTGGTCGAGGGTGTGCATGATCGGATGCCCGCGATGCTGCGCCGGCGCGACGTCGAACGCTGGCTGGGCACGGATCTGGACGAAGCATTGACATTGCTCCAGCCGTTCCCGTCTATCGAAATGACCGCGCGCACAGTTGGTCGCGCCGTGGGTAGCTCTGCGAACGACGACGCATCGTTGATCGAGCCGATTGAATCGGCAGAGGCTGACGGCTCATTTACCGAGCCGCCACTTTTCTGAAACGTCTGCCTCAATGGCCAGACGCGGCTAAAGCAGTGGTTTCCATTCGCCGAATACGTAGGAATGGCATCTTTTGCCGCTCGAACTCGCGGGTTTTTCGCCTTGGTCGCATTGATCACCGCCTCCCTGGTGCTGACCGGTTGCACCGGAACGTGGTCGGGCAAGGGAAACGAAGTCGCCGACGCGATTGATCGCGCGTCCGAGGCCAAGAGCGGAAAGTTCTCTGGCTCGATGCAGATGAAGATGACCGGTGGTCCGCCCGAACTCGCAGCAAATGGCGACGTGACTCTGGTAATGACTGGAGCCACGGATTCGTCCGATCCGAAAAATCCGCGGATGTGGATGGAAATTGAGGCCGTCGGCCAAGCCGTGGCTATGCGGACCGTCATGCCAGGTGACGGCAAGGTTTACATGACGTCCGGCAACGAGACGTTTTCGATCCCCGTGCCTCTGTCGAACAGTGACCAGTATGCGATCGACAATGCCCGTCTTCTCGCAGCCCTCGGTTCTGCAGTAGGGGGATTCAAGAAGTCTCAGCCGATGGTGAACATTCAGGGACAAAGCGTGCCGGCGATCAGCGCCAAGGTCAATCGCGGCAAACTCTGCGGCAGCGTGCTTGCGGCTATGGGCAACGCGTTCAACGCTGGCGCTGGGTCAGGCGCTGCAGACTTGTCGAAGTCATTGGGCGGCGAGGCGGGCAAGGGGTTGGAGGGTGTCTGCAAGTCGATGCTGCGCAAGGATCCGAATATTTGGTTTGGAATCACCGACGGTACGCTGACGGACGTGGCGCTGACTGCCGACGTCGTATTCCCGTTCGGTGTGGCGATGTCTTTGACCGGCCAGTACCACATGTATGACCTCGACCAATCGATCGGCAGGATCAAGGCTCCGGCCAACGCGATCGAGGTCGGCTCGTTCGAAGAGATGCAGGCTCGGGCCGTGGAACAGGCCAAGGGCAACGCACCGGCATTCGGGCAGTAAGTTGGCGTCGCATCGCCGATCGCCGGTCGAGTAGATTGGCTCGGTGAGCATCGGTGGATCGAATGCGGATCGCGAATCGGCCGACGCACCGTCGCAGCTGACTCTCGATTCCACCGCGGGTCGCTGGACGATGGCGGCGGCGGTGCTCGGAACGTCGATGGTTTTTCTCGACGGGACGGTCGTCAATATCGCGCTGCCGGCTATCGGTGCCGAGTTCGGGGCGAGCATCACCGGCCTGCAGTGGATCGTCAACGGGTACCTGCTGACGCTCGCTTCGCTCGTACTGCTCGGCGGCGCACTCGGCGATCGCTATGGGCGGGCATGGATCTTTCAGGTCGGAGTGATCGGCTTCACTCTCGCGTCGGTGCTCTGTGCAATGGCCACGTCGACGGAGCTACTGATCGCGGGCCGGATACTTCAGGGCGTCGGTGGGGCTTTGCTCACTCCGGGAAGCCTCGCAATCATCGAGGCAAGTTTCGTCAAAATCGATCGCGCAAGGGCGATCGGGGCATGGTCGGGGTTGGCCGGAGCGTCGATGGCCGTTGGGCCCCCACTCGGCGGATACTTGGTCGAGGCGGTCGGCTGGCGTTCGGTATTTTTCATCAACGTACCGATTGGGATTGCCGTTGCGCTGATCGCCTGGCGAAAAGTTCCCGAAAGTCGCGACACGTCGTTGACCGGACGAGTTGACTTCCCGGGCGCCGCGCTTGCAGTGTTGACTTTGGCAGCGGCGTCCTATGCATTGATAGAGGGGCCGGACCTCGGGGTGACATCGCCCACGGTGATCGCGGCGCTGTTCGCGTCCTTCACCGCTGCAGCGGCGTTTCTGCTCGTCGAGCGGCGTACGCGCGAACCGATGCTTCCGCTCGGGCTTTTCCGGATTCAGACGTTTTCTGCCGCCAATCTCGTGACCTTCCTCGTCTACGCAGCATTCGGCGGCGCACTGTTCCTGCTTGTTGTTCTTCTGCAAACGGGAATGGGCTACTCACCGATCCTCGCCGGTGCGGCGACGCTGCCGGTGACGATCACGATGCTCCTGTTCAGCAGCCGCGCTGGGGCGCTGGCGCAGCGGATTGGTGCCCGGATCCCGCTAACCGTCGGTTCGATCGTGATCGCGTTTTCGCTTGCGTTGATGAGTCGCTTGGGAACCGACTCCGACTATCTGACCGACGTTTTGCCAACGGTCACGGTGCTGGCGATCGGATTGACGATCGTCGTGGCTCCGGTGACCGCAACGACACTCGGCGCCGTCCCCGATGAAAACGCCGGCGTCGCCTCGGCCGTCAGCAATGCGGTGTCGCGCACGGGACAACTCTTCGCGATTGCGCTGCTGCCGGCGGTCGGCGGACTCAGTGGTGAGGAGTACGACGACCCCGCGGCTATCGCTTCGGCATTCGAAACGGCGTCCTTGTTCGCGGCCGGCGTCTGTCTGGCGGGCGCGGTGGTGGCGTGGACTTTGATCGATCGCGACGCCCTGAAAGTCGGAGAGCCGGAGCGCGTGCAGCCAGCGGATTGCGGTCTGGCCGGCGCACCGCTGGTGGGCGGCGAAGCGGTCAGAAGCGCTGACGGCTGAACGCACTATGGCCGTGAATACGTTTGAATCGTCGCAGTTCGGCATCGAATTCAAGGCCGAACAGGACGGCCATGTTCGTCAGCCAGAGCCAGACCAAAAAGATGATCACCCCAGCCAAGCTCCCGTAGACCTTGTTGTAGCGCGCGAAACTGCCCACGTAGAGGCTGAACGCAAAGCTCAGCAACAGCCAAAGCGTTACGGCGAGGAAGATCCCCGGCGTGACGAGCCGGAAGCGGTGTTCGGCATGGTCGGGACCAAGGTTGTAGAGAATCGCGAGCGCAAGTACGGCGAGCGCGATCACGAACGGCCACTTGAAGTAGTCCCAACCGCCGGTCCCGTCGTCTGAGACACCGGCCACGTGCGCAACCTCACGGGCAATCGGCCCGGTAAGGACGACCGCCAGGCCGGCGAGCAAAAGCATCGTCATCAGCAGCGCGGTCAACCCCAGGCGCAGAGGCAGAGTCTTGTAGAACGGGCGTTCATCGCGCACCTCGAGCACGATGCCGGCGGCCCGAATGTAGGCGCCGATGTAACTCGATGCCGAGTAGATGGCGGTGAAGAGCCCGATGAAAAGCAGTACGCCAGCTGTGGTTCCGCTCTCCTGCAGGCCGCGAATCGCGCTCAGGAAGACGTCACGCACGGCGCTCGGTGCCAACTCCTCGAAGTTCTCGACGATTGAGCCGGTGACCGATTGCCCCATCAATCCGAGTATCGAAACCAGTACGAGCAGACCGGGAAATATCGACAGCATCGAGTAATAGGTCAGAGCGGCCGCCCAGTCGGTCAACTTGTGCTCGGCGAATCGCGAGAATGCGATGTCGAGCTGGCCGTAGACGACCTTGATGATTCCGCGCCGCCGCGTACCGGTCGGATCGTCCAGATTTGGTTTGTTCGGTGTCACGCGCCCATGTTTGCTGATTGCTCGGAGCAACGTACCGGGCGGCGCATGCTTTGGCGACAGGGCCGAGCTTTACGCTGCTCAGTGGATGTATCGCTGGATCATCACCCTCTACCGCGCGTTCAAGGTGCCCGAAGCCCGCGCGCCGCTTTCCGCGGCGGTGGCGTTGCTGGTGACCGGAACTGCCTTCTACATGCTGATCGAAGGATGGTCGATGGTTGACGCGTTCTACTTCAGCGTGACAACGCTGACGACGGTCGGCTTCGGCCAGCCTGCACCGGAGACCGACGTCGGAAAGATCTTTACCGCGTTTTTTGTGCTCAGCGGTGTCGGCATGTTCCTTGCGGTGCTCAACGCGATCGGTGTTCAGGCGGTGAAGATTCAGGCCTCGGAGGTACCGATCGGCAGACTGCGTCGTGGTAAGCAGGTCACGCCGCCAAGGTCGGTGACGGCGGCTGATCTACGGGAGGGCGAACTGAAGATCGAGGCCGAGGAGAACGACGAAGCCGAAGAGCCCGAGTCCGATCCGCCGAGTACGACGTGATTCCCGGCTCGAATTGACTCGCAGCGTCAGGCCGGTTCGGGCGCGTCCGGGGTCTCGGGACTAGTGGCCTCGTCGCTTGCGGAATCGCCGGGTGGAGCCAAAGGCAATTCGGTCATCGCCCGAACCTCATCTTTGAAGCGGTTGTACTCCTGGTAGGTGATCTGCAAGGTCGCCGCGATCGGAATGGCAAGGATCGCACCGACTATTCCCATCAACGTTCCTCCGAACAGCACCGCGATGAGAATTACGAACGGTTCCATTTCGACCGCGCGGCTCTGGATGCGCGGCTGGATCACGTAGTTCTCGAACTGCTGGTAGCCGATCACGAACACTGCCCAGATGATCGTGTCGAGTGGGAAGTCGGCGAACAGCGTGACGATGCCCACGAGCAGTCCTGCGATCGTCGAGCCGACCATCGGCACGAAATCGAACAGCGCCACGATGACTGCGAGAACAAGCGGGGATGGCACGCCGAGGATCGCCAAAACAATGAATGCCGAGAGGCCGGCCAGGAACGATTGGGCTATTGCGCCACCGATGTAGTTGCCCACTGCGCCGCCAATTCTGTCGACCGTCCGGCCGAGCGCGTCGGCCTCCGGGCCAGCGCGCGAGGCGAGCCACTCGTCGATCCACCTGCGTCCTCGGGCGACCATGAACAGGCTCAGGACAAACACCGTGAACGTCGCGAAGATCGAATTGATCAGCGCCGTTCCGATGTCGCCGAGCGTGCTCGCGGCGTCACCGAGCTTGCCGGAGAGATCGTTCGCGACGTTCGTCAATTGTTGATTGAAGTCAAAGTTCTCGTCGAACTTCTGAAACTCTTTGTTCTTTTGCAACGCATCCTGGAGATCATCGATGAACTGCGGCATCTGGTCCACCAGATCGACTGCGGAGGTGACCAACGGAGGCAACAGAGCAGCGCTCAACCCGAGCGGAACAAGCAGGATCAGCAGGTAGACGATCGTGATCGCCAGACCACGCTTCATGTGCTGGGCGAAGTAGTTGACCGGTCCCGAGGCGGCGATCGAAACGAACACGGCGATTGTCAGCCACAGCAGCGGAGTCTGGAGCCTGTAGATCAGGTAGATAGAAAGCAATACGGCGACGACAGTGAAAATCGTGCGCAGGACCTTGCGATCGAACGGCGGGTCGTCCGACGGGCGATACCACGGGGTTGCCTCCATACGAGCCATCGTAAATTGCGACGTGGACGCCGCTTAGTTGTGGCGCGCGGCTACGCTGCCGCCGTGGCTTCAAGCATTTTCAGGCCCGACCTGCTCGCTGGCCAAGTGATTCTGATCAGTGGCGGCGGTAGTGGCATCGGTCGCGCGACCGCAATCGAGCTGACGCAGCTCGGTGCCGACGTGGTCATCTGCGGCCGCGAGATCGAGCCGCTACGTGAAACCTCCGACCTTTGTATGCAGGCGGGAGGCGAGGGCAGCGTGAGCGCGATGGAATGCGACATCCGCGAGGCCGACCAGGTCAAATCACTGGTTGACTCGGCGCTCGACCTGCACGGTCGGATCAACACGTTGGTGAACAACGCCGGTGGACAGTTCCTTGCACCGGCCGAAGACATCAACGAAAAGGGCTTCGACACCGTGATTCGTCTGAACGTGCACGGCACCTGGCTGATGACGCATGAGGTGGCGACACGAGCGATGATCCCGACCGATCCCGAGACCGGCGAGCCGCACGGCGGCAAGATCATCGACGTCACGCTCTCACCGCACAACGGCATGCCGGGCATGGTTCACAGCGGCGCGGCGCGGGCGGCGGTTGAAAACATGGTGAAGACGCTTTCGATCGAGTGGGCGCGGTTCGACATCAAGTTGAACGCGTTGGCAATCGGTCAAATCGCGACCGAGACACTGCTCACGAAGTACCCGGCAGTCGTCGTGGAAAACCTTTCGCACTCGATTCCCGCCGGACGTCTCGGCAAACCGGAAGAGGTCGCCTGGCAGGTCGCGTATCTCGCATCCGAGGCGGGCGACTTCTACAGTGGCTCAGTGCTTACGATGGACGGCGCACGCGACAATTGGCTCGGGCCGTGGCCGCCGACTCAGCTGATCGACGACTCGGGCAAACCGGTATCGGAGGAACGAAACCAATGACCAAGCTATGTCCGTATCTCAACTTTGACGGCAATGCCCGCGCGGCGATGGAGTTCTACAACTCGGTCTTCGGCGGCGATCTCAGCGTCCAAACCTTCGGTGAGGCACCGATCGACGCTTCGCCTGAAGCAGCCGACCGCGTGATGCACGCAGCAGTTTTCAGCGATGACATCGTGCTAATGGCCAGCGACACAATGCCCGGAATGGAGCACGACCCGGGCTCGAACGTGCACCTCTCGCTTGTTGGCCCCGACGAACCGACCTTGACCGGCTACTTCAACTCCTTGGCGGATGGTGGCGCTGTGACGATGCCGCTCGAGAAGCAGTTCTGGGGCGACACGTTTGGAATGTGCACCGACAAGTTCGGCATCCACTGGATGGTCAACGTCGGCGAATTCGCCCCGGCGTAGGAGTATGGTTTCGCGCCATGTCTACAGCAAACATGCAAACCTCAGAAGGCGTGATCGAGATTCAGTTCTTCGATGACGCCGCACCCAAGACCGTCGCAAACTTCCACAAGCTCGCCGGCGATGGTTTCTACGACGGCCTCGTCTTTCACCGTGTGATCAAGGACTTCATGATCCAGGGTGGCTGCCCCGAAGGCACCGGCACCGGTGGCCCGGGCTACAAGTTCGAGGACGAGTTCAACGACAACAAAATTGTCCGCGGAGCGTTGGCGATGGCCAACGCCGGCCCGAACACCAATGGCTCGCAGTTCTTCATCGTCACGACCGACGCGGCGCCGTGGCTTGACGGCAAGCACACGGTCTTCGGCACCGTGACAAGTGGCATGGAGGTCGTCGACGCCATCGAAAATTCCGAAACCGACGGCCGCGACGCTCCCATCGAACCAAAAATGATCGAGTCAATCACCATCACCCAATAGCCCCAACACAAGGTTTGCCTTTTGGCAAACCTTGTTTTACAAAGTTGTGGGTTATTTGTGGGGGAGGATTCCGCCTTTGTGGCCGAGTTCTTCGAGGACTGCGGTTGTGTCTTCGGAGAGCGGTTTGGCGTGCCCGGGGAAGAGCGTCTTCGGCGAAAGCGCCGAGAGCTTCAGCAGGCTTGCTTTTGCGACCTCGGTGTCGAGGTTGAAGCCGTCGAGCGGCACGCGCGGTCGGCCCGGGATGCCGGTCAGTGGGTCGACCGTATAGACGGCGTCGCTCGAGAGCACGATGCCGTCGGACTCGCGATAGAGCGCGATCATCCCCGGCGCGTGGCCGGGTACGTGGACGACTTGAAATCCGGCGACCTCGTCGCCCTCGTCGAGCACTTCATCGATCTTGAGGGGGCCGCCGTCCCAGATTTTCAGCAGCAGTGGCATCGCGAAGCGACCGGGTCGCAGCGGTAGTCGGCTGAAGCGGAAGTAGTGCATTCCGCCGTCGCTCTCGGCGTCGTCGACCTCCGAACGGTGACAGTGAATCTTTGCGCCGGTGCTCTCGGCGACCTTGCCGGCCGCACCACGGTGATCGGGGTGACTGTGTCCGAGCACGATCCGCTTGATTCCGCCGTGTTTGTCTGCGGCGCTCATCAAGCGCTTGGGCATGTCGCTGATGCCGGCGTCAAACATCGTCATCCCGCCCTCGTCCTCGATCAGGTAGACGTTCATCGTGCGCGGGATACCGCCACGCACCAACCAGACCCGATCGGCCACCTGCTCCATGAAAAGGCAATCTACCGCGCCAACACTTGCTCCGAGGCACCGACCTTCGCTGTCGTCGATCCGGCGTTAATAATTCGAAAGATCTCTCGGACACGCCGAGCGGAAGTTCGACGATAATCCGTGCAAGATCTTGCGAGCGAAAGGGGCCCCGTGATGGGCAAGCCGGACACAACAGTCAGAGAGTTTGTGAAGACCGAGGACGAGTGGCGCGAGGAGCTCTCACCTGAGGAGTACGCGGTGCTTCGAAAGGCCGGCACCGAGGCGCCGTTCACAGGCGAGCTGGTCGACATGAAGGAAGATGGTTCGTATCGCTGCCGCGGATGCGGTGCGATGCTTTTCGCTTCCGGCACGAAGTTTGATTCCGGGACAGGCTGGCCGAGCTTCACCGAGCCAGCGGTCGCCGACGCCGTCGAGCTGCGGGCCGACAACAGCCTGTTCATGCGCCGCACTGAAGTCGTCTGCCGCGCCTGCGGCGGGCACTTGGGCCATGTCTTTGACGACGGACCGGGTCCGAACGGTCAGCGCTATTGCATCAACTCGTGTTCGTTGAGCTTCGAGCCAGACGCGGACGGTGGCTCGGATGCTTGACCAAGTGAAGCTCGGCAGCCAAGGTCTTGTCGTTTCGCGCCAAGGCCTTGGCTGCATGGGCATGTCTGACTTTTACGGTGACGCCGACGACGCCGAGTCGATCGCAACGATCCATCGCGCGATCGATCTGGGCGTGACACTGCTCGACACGGCTGACATGTACGGCCCGCACACCAACGAAGAACTGATCGGCCGCGCAGTCAAGAATCGGCGTGACGAAGTCGTGTTGGCCACGAAGTTCGGCATCGTCCGCGGCAAGAGCTATCCCGCCGGACCGATTCGAATCGACGGCTCACCCGAATACGTGCGCGCCTCCTGCGAGGGCTCGTTGCAGCGACTCGGCGTTGACCACATCGACCTCTACTACCAGCACCGCGTGGACCCGGACACACCGATCGAGGAAACCGTCGGCGCGATGGCCGAGTTGGTCACCGAGGGCAAGGTTCGCTTCATCGGGCTGTCCGAGGCCTCCCCGGCGACGGTCCGTCGCGCGCACGCAGTCCATTCGGTCAGCGCACTTCAAACCGAGTATTCGATCTGGTCGCGCGAACCTGACGATGAGATCCTGCCGACTCTGCGCGAGCTGGGAATTGGCTTCGTCGCATACAGCCCCCTGGGGCGCGGATTTTTGACCGGCGCGTTGAAGTCGGCGGACGATCTTTCGGACGATGACTACCGCCGCCGCTCGCCGCGCTTCGAGGGCGAGAACTTCGATGCCAACCTTGCGATCGCCGAGCGCGTCACGGAACTCGCCGCCGAGAAGGGGATCACGCCCGCGCAACTCGCGCTTGCCTGGGTGCACGCGCGGGGTCAGGACATCGTGCCGATCCCGGGAACCAAGCGACGCGAGTATCTCGAGCAAAACGTTGCCGCCACTGCGATCGAGCTGAGCGAAGCCGAAGTCGACCGAATCGAAGACGCGGTACCACTCGCTGCGGTCGCCGGCGATCGTTATCCGGACATGTCAAAGCAGAATCGCTGAACCCGCTGGATCAGAAATTGAGCTATTACAGGCCCGGCGGGTGACGGACCTCGAAGCCAGCCAAGCTGCGGCCCTTGTCCTGCCATCGCGAGCCGCGCGCCCCATCGCGGAAGGATGTGTCGTAGCGCACGCCACCGACGACCATGAACACGTGGCCGCCATTCGCGTAGATCGTGATCCACTTGCCCGGGCCTTCTTCGCCCCAGTTTGCGTACTCACCCGAGACCATCGTCGAATCGATCAGATTGGCCGCGCGAAACGCGTAGTTGAGCGAACCTGAGCAGTCATAGCCACGCGCGACGAAGCTGCCGTGGCCGCCGCCCCAGACGTAGGGGAACTTGGCGATTGCGTTGGCAGCGTTGACAATCGAGTGCACTTCATCGGGCGCGCCCAGCGGCGCCACCGCGGTGCCGTCGGAGAGCAGCTGAACTTTGTCCGCAACACCGGAGCGTCGTTGCTCCTTGAGCATCTTCGCGACCTCTTTGCTGCTGGCGCTTCCGGGCGCGGGCTTGGTCGTGGTCGAGGCGGCAGGCATTTCGGCCAGCCGGTGGTTGCGCACCTCCTCTGCTGTCTCGGCCGATGCGAATCGCTCCTCCGAGTCGCGTGAGGCGACGGGCTGGGTCTTGACCGTCTGAGGTGCCCGCTGGTCGCCGCTGAAGTGTTCTCCGTCGTAGGTGACCGCGTACGTATTTTCGTCCTGCGCGTTTGCGACCGCAGTCGGATCGCCGCCCGGTTTGAGAATCAACAGCAACGCGATTGCGATGCCGAGCACGGCGATCATGCCGAACGAGATCTTCAGCACCATCGAGATGCCGGAAGTGGAGGTGTGTGAACCGGGTTTGTTGAACATTTGGCTGCGACCGATGGCGGAGTACCACCGCTTGGCGATGTTAGGCATGCACGGCAATCGCGTTGCCGCACGAAAAGTGCCAACTGACCTGCGCCTTCAGAATTGCATCGGTCAACCACGCGGAGGCTTGAGTTAAGCCGGCGTGGTGGCGCTAATCACCAGGCGGCTGAGCGCCCGTTCGGACTGGATTTCTCTTCACACGCTTTAGTCGAGAGCTCCTCAAGCCTCGCAAGGCGGGACGCTACAAACGCGATGAGGTTTGCAAGGTCCGAGGTTTGCAAGGTCCGAGGTTGCAAGTTGGATCTGGTTGGGGTTTGATGCGGGACGCGGGTTGACATTCGATTGGGCACCGAAAAGGGATTGCGCTGATTGATGATGGTGATTCAGATGGGGCAAAATGGTCCAGGACTCCCCCGCGGGGGGACTCCTGAACCAAAACACCCCATTGCAATCAGGGTCACCGCCTAACCCCTCGCCGATCCACAGCGAGATCGGCCCCACACCGCAACCAACCGCCTCACCCCATCGGTGCCCGATCGAAAGTCAAACCACCCCCCGCAGCAATCAAGCATCGTCACGAATAGACCCCGCTTGCAACCTCGGAACTTGCAAGCCACGCTTGCAACCTCGGACCTTGCAAGCCCCGCTTGCAACCTCGGACCTTGCAAGCCCCGCTTGCAACCTCGGACCTTGCAAGCGGGACTAGCGGGGGAGGGGTTTGAAGCGGCGGAGGCGCAACGCATTTAGCACCACCGAGAAGCTGCTGAAGGCCATTGCGGCGCCAGCGATGACCGGGCTGAGCAGGCCGGCGGCGGCCAGGGGGATGGCGGCGACGTTGTAACCGAAGGCCCAGCCGAGGTTCTGTTTGATCGTCTTCAGCGTGGCCCGCGAGAGTCGAATGCCGTCGACGATCGCGAGCGGCTCGCCGCTGACGATCGTGATGTCGGAGGATTCGATTGCAACGTCGGTGCCGGTTCCGATTGCAAGTCCCAGATCCGCGCGAGCGAGCGCCGGAGCATCGTTCACCCCGTCGCCGACCATCGCCACGTTGACGCCGCCGGCCTGCAGCGCGGCGACTTTCTCATCCTTCTCGCTTGGCAGCACTTCGGCAATTTGTTCTTCGATGCCCAACTCTTCCGCCACCGCCGCAGCGACATGGTCGTTGTCACCAGTGAGCAGCACAGGCGTCAATCCCATCGACTTCATCTCCGCCACCGCGCGACCGCTGGTCGGCTTGACCGTGTCGCCGACGGCAGCCACCGCTTTGACGCCACCGTCCCAACCCGCGAGCACAGCAGTCTTCCCTTCGCTGTTGGCGTGAGCAATTGTCTCGGCCAACTCGCCCACAGGCAGCGCGATTCCATTCGTCGCCAACAGCCGCTCGCGACCGATGAACACGTGACGCCCCTCAATCATCGCCTCGACGCCGAGCCCCTCGTGGTTGACGAAGGACTGCGGCGACGGCAGGGCGGATCCGAGCTGCTCGCGCGCCGAAGCCGCGATCGCCTGCGCGATCGGATGTTCGGACGCGTTCTCCACGCCACCCACGATCGCCAAGGTGTTGTCGCGGTCGACTTCTGCAGAAACTTCAAAGCGCTGCAGCTCCATGCGGCCGGTCGTCAGCGTGCCGGTCTTGTCGAGCACGATCGTCTCGATCCGACGCGTGTTCTCGAGCACCTCCGGCCCCTTGATCAGCAATCCCAACTGAGCACCGCGACCGGTGCCGACCATCAATGCCGTCGGCGTCGCGAGCCCGAGCGCGCACGGGCAGGCGATGATCAAAACGCTGACTGCCGCGCTGAACGCGAAGCTGGATCCGGCGCCGTCGAGCAACCAGAAGGCAAGCGTCGCTGCAGCGATCACGAAAACGGCGGGAATGAAGACCGCACTCACGCGATCCGCCAGTCGCTGACTTGCGGACTTCCCGGCCTGCGCGTCGCTGACCAAGCGTGCGATTTGGGCAAGGGCCGTGTCTTCACCGACGCCGGTGGCCTCCACCACGATGCGACCGCTCGTGTTGATCGTCGCGCCCGCGACCTTGCTACCCGGTTCGACGTCCACCGGCACACTCTCACCGGTCAACATACTCATGTCGACGGCACTTGTGCCCTCGCGCACGACGCCGTCGGCGGCGATCTTCTCACCGGGGCGAACGAGGATGCGGTCGCCGACGGTCAATTGATCGATCGCAACGCGTCGCTCGTTGCCGTCGGCATCGAGCACTGCGGCGTCCTTGGCGCCCATGTGCAGCAAGGCTTCGATCGCCGCACCGGCCCGGCGCGTGGCCCGAGCCTCGAAGTAGCGGCCGAGCATGATCAATGTCGTCACCACGGCAGCGACTTCGAAGTAGACGTGCATCGACGACGCGTCGCGCCCGGGGAACAGCTCGAACGTCATCTGCATACCGATCATGCCGGCGTCGCCGAACACCATGTTGTATGTCGAGTAGAGCACTGCTGCAAACGTGCCGACGGTGACCAAGGTGTCCATCGTCAAATTGCGGTGTTTGAGGTTGACCCACGTTGCGTGGTGGATCGGCCATCCGCCCCACAGCACGACCGGCAGCGCAAACGCGAGGCTCACCCACTGCCAATAGTCGAATTGCAGCGCGCTGATCATCGAGATCAGCAGCACGGGGACGGTCAGTGCAGCAGAGACGATTACGCGCAACTTCAGCTCGTCGGCGTTCGTGTGCATGTGCGCCGAGTGGTCCATGCCCGAATCACTCGCGACGTGCCCGTTCATCGACGCGTGATCCATCGAGTTGGATGGCAGGTGCGGCTTGTAGCCGGTCTTTTCAACGGCTTGGGCCAGATCGTCAGTTGAGGCCTTCACGTCGTCGTAGTTGACGGTCGCGCGCTTCATCGCGAAATTCACCGTGGCGTCGACACCATCCAGTTCGTTCAGTGATTTTTCGACGCGGTTGGCACACGACGCGCAGGTCATGCCCTCGATTGGAATGTCAATTTTTGTACTCATGCGCCAAGTATATACCCCCAGGGGGTATAATGCGTTCATGTCCAAAACAGAACCAGAATCCCACACCCACGGCTACCACGGCAACAAAGCGCAAATAAGCAAACGACTGCGTCGAGCCGAAGGCCAAATCCGCGGTATCGAGAAGATGGTCGAGGAGGATCGCTACTGCATCGACATCCTCACCCAGATCAGCGCCGCCCAAGCCGCGCTCGACAAGGTCGCGCTGCAACTGATGGAAGACCACGCCGCGCACTGCGTCGTCGGCGGACCAGATGAACTCAAAGACGAGCGGACAGAGGAGTTGATGGGCGCGGTGGCGCGATTGATGCGACGAGGCTGATTTCATCGAACCGTCGCAGGGCCAATCGCTCATATACAAACGGCCAACTTCCGACCCCGCCCCCCGTGGTAGGGTCGCGGCAATGACCACCGAAAACGCAGTTACTGCCGACGCTGCAGTCGAGAAACTCGCCGTAGACACGATCCGCACGCTCTCGATGGATGGAGTGCAGGCGGCCAATTCCGGGCATCCGGGCACGCCGATGGCACTGGCTCCGGTCGCCTTCACGCTCTTCACACGCATCATGCGTCACTCGCCCAACCATCCGAGCTGGGCGGCGCGCGACCGTTTCATCCTCAGCGCCGGGCACGCCTCGATGCTGCTCTACAGCACGCTGCACCTCACGGGCTACGGAATAACTCTCGAAGAGTTGAAGAACTTTCGCCAGCTCGGAAGTCCGACCGCTGGGCACCCTGAATACGGTCACGCTCCCGGGATCGAGGTCACGACCGGCCCGCTTGGACAGGGAATCAGCAATGCGGTTGGCTTTGCATTGGCCGAGCGCATCCTCCACGCCAGATTCGCGACCGGCGAGTTCGATCCGGTGGGCCACTTCACCTACGCGATTGCCAGCGACGGTGACATCGAAGAGGGCATCAGCAGTGAGGCCGGCAGCCTTGCGGGCCATCTCGGCCTTGGCAAGCTGATCGCGTTCTACGACGCCAACCACATTTCGATCGAGGGCGACACCAGTCTCGCGCTCAGCGAGGACACCGCCAAGCGCTACGAGGCGTACGGTTGGCAGGTCATCCATATCGGTGAAGACGTCTCGCCCGACAACCTCGAATCGGTAATCAAGCAGGCCCAGGAAGAAACGGCCAAACCGACGCTGATCATCATGCGCACGCACATCGCCTTCGGCTCGCCGAACAAGGTCGACACCGCGGGCGCACACGGTTCTCCGCTCGGCGACGACGAGATCAAGCTGACCAAGGAGGCTTACGGCTTCCCCAGCATGGAGCCGTTTTTCGTGCCGGAAGAAGTCACCGGTTTCTATGCGCAGATCCCGCGGCGTGGCGACGAACTGGTCGCCCGGTACAACGACGACTTCGACGTTTACCGAGAGGCAAACCCTGAACTGGCGGCGGAGTTCGACCGACTATTGGTCGGGGAACTGCCGGATGGCTGGGACTCCGACATTCCGAAATTCTCTTCGAACGACAAACCAGTGGCCACTCGAAAGGCCAGCGAGACGGTCATTCAGTGGGCGGCTGCGAACGTTCCGGAGCTCGTAGGCGGGTCGGCAGACCTCGCTCCGTCGAACCTCACGCTGATCGCCGACGCCGAGTCGATAGCTCCGCACAGCTTCAGCGGACGCAACATCCACTTCGGTATCCGCGAGCATGCAATGGGCGCGATCGTCAATGGTCTGACTTTGAATGGTCTGCGGGGCTACGGCGCAACGTTCCTGATCTTCAGCGACTACATGAAGCCGGCTATACGACTAGCTGCCTTGATGCAGGTGCCGTCGATCTTTGTGTTCACGCACGATTCGATCGGGCTGGGCGAGGACGGTCCCACGCACCAGCCGGTCGAACAGCTCTGGACGCTTCGCGCCACGCCGAACCTCGACGTGATCCGCCCGGCGGACGCAAACGAGACCGCGTTCGCCTGGGCGCACGCGCTGCGCAGCAAAGATCGCCCGAGCGCGTTCGCTCTGAGCCGTCAAAACCTGCCGATCCTCGACGGGGTTCCAAGCGATGCGATCGAGAAGGGCGCATACGTGTTGAAGGACACCGGCGGCACACCGGATCTGATTTTGATCGCGACCGGTAGTGAGGTCTCGATCGCGCTGGAAGCCGCGACGCTGCTCGAGGCCGATGGCATCTCGACGCGAGTGGTAAGTGCTCCGTGCTTGGACAGCTTCGGCGAACAGCCACAGGATTACATCGACAGCGTCCTGCCGCCGTCCGTCCGGGCACGAGTTTCAGTGGAAGCGGGCAGCACTGTGGGTTGGCACCGCTGGGTCGGTGATGGGGGATACTGCATCGGTATGGAGTCGTTCGGGGCCTCTGGCCCGCAGCCGGAGCTCTATAAGAAATTTGGCTTCACACCAGAGAAGGTCGCCGAACACGGTCGCGCTGTGGCAGCAGCGGCCGGCGCGGCGCAAACGGTCTGACACGAGAGGCAGGGATTCTGAGAGATGAGCGTCAACGTCACCAACGAACGGCTCGCGAAACTCACGGCGATCGGCACCAGCGTCTGGCTCGACCAGATCGGCCGCAGCCTGATCGAAGACGGCGAACTCAAGCGATTGGTCGATGAGTACTCGCTTCGCGGGGTCACCAGCAACCCCGCGATCTTCGAGGGGGCGATCCTCAAGAGCGACGACTACGACGACGAGATTGCCGACCTCGCAAAGCAGGGCATGAGCGCGATGGACATCTACAAGGAGATTGCCGTAAAAGACGTCAAACTCGCCACCGATGTGCTGCGCCCCGTATGGGACCAGCTCGACGGACGCGACGGCTTCGTGTCGCTGGAGGTCGCGCCCGAGCTGGCGCGCGATCGTACGGGCAAGACGATCGACGAGGCGCGGTTGTATTGGGGGCTGGTGGATTCTCCGAACCTGATGATCAAGATTCCCGGTACCCCCGAGGGGTTGCCGTACATCGAGCAGGCGATCTACGAGGGCATCAACATCAACGTCACGCTTTTGTTCTCGGTCGATCGCTACGCCGATGTCGCCGAGGCGTACATCAAAGGCCTTGAGCGACGCCACGCCGACGGGCTTCCGCTCAACGTGCACTCCGTTGCCAGCTTTTTCGTTTCGCGCGTCGACACCGTCGTCGACAAACAACTCGAAGCGAAGGACCGCCAGGACCTGGCCGGAAAGGCCGCGGTTGCCAACGCGCGTGCCGCCTATGCGCGCTTCAAAGAGATTTTTTACGGCGAACGCTTCGCCGAACTGAAGGCCGCCGGTGCTCCCGTGCAGCGCCCACTCTGGGCGTCGACCGGGACCAAGAATCCGCAGTACTCCGACGTTCTGTACGTTGACACGCTCGCCGGGCCGGAGACCGTCAACACGATGCCGATGAAGACCTTGCAGGCGGCGGCCGAGACCTCCGATGTGACCGGCGTGACGCTCGATGAAGATCCGACACCGTTGCTCGATGAACTCGCGGCCATCGGCATCGACATGAACCAAGTGACAGAGGACCTGCTCGATGCCGGAATTGACGCGTTCGTACATTCACTCGACGGATTGATCGAGGGAATCGAGGCGGCGCGAGCCGCAGCCATCGACGGAGCGGGCGCTTAGTGGCCGGCGTCGCGGAGCAAGCCGTTTCCGAGAGGATCTGGGCCCGCGACGAGTCGTTGTGGGGTGGCCCGGGCGTGCCGGAGATCGGTAATCGTCTCGGCTGGCTCGACATCGCCGATCGCATGGAAGGCGAATTGGCCGACCTGAACGCCTGGGTTGATGAGGTTCATGCCGCGGGGTTCACGAACACGCTCCTGCTCGGCATGGGCGGTTCTTCGCTCGGTCCGGAAGTGCTTGGCCTCAGTTTCGACAAGCCGCTCGGCATGCTCGACTCGACCGATCCGGCGGCAGTGCTCGCGGCGGTCGATCCAGAGGACGTCGCGAAGACGATGTTCATCGCCTCCTCGAAATCCGGCGGTACGCTTGAGACGAAGTCGCATTTCAAGCACTTTTTTGAGTTGTCCGGCGAGAATGCGGAGCAGTTCGCGATTGTCACTGACCCCGGCTCGCCATTCGAGGCACTCGCCAAGGAAAAACGACTGCGCAGGATTTGGCTGGCCGACCCGAACATCGGCGGCCGTTACAGCGTGCTCAGCTTCTTCGGTCTCGTGCCAGCCGCGCTCGCCGGCGTGCCGGTTGGAGCGGTGATCGAGCAGGCGATTGCAGCGGCAGAAAGCTGCCGCGCAGAGGAGAACAATCCCGGACTACTGCTCGGCGGCAAGCTCGGCGAACTTTCGCTGGCCGGTCGCGACAAACTGACCTTTATCGTCGACCCGCCGATTGACAGCTTCGGACTTTGGGTCGAACAGTTGATCGCCGAAAGTACGGGAAAGCACGGCAAGGGCATTCTGCCCGTTGCTGGCGAGCCGGTCCCTGCCGCAGCATCGGTGCCGGCCGTGTACGGCGATGACCGCGTTTTCGTTCACATCGCCTCCTCCGTAACGCCGCTCGCGGAGAACGCCGCCGCAGCAGATGCTCTGGAGGCCGCCGGGCAGCCGGTCTTCCGGCTCACCGCCGCGGGCCCAGCAGACCTCGGTCGGCTGATGTTTCTGTTCGAGTTCGCGACTGCGGTCGTCGGCCATGTGCTCGAGATCAATCCCTTCGACCAACCGAACGTGCAAGAGGCGAAGGACGCGACGAACGCGGTGCTCGAATCCGGAAACGTCGATGCACCGTACGATGATCTCTCGGCGTTGACCGCACTGGTCGCGAGTTCCGCGCCACCGAACTATCTGGCAATTCACGGATACCTCAAGCCGAGTTCGGATTTCGACCAGGCGATCGACAAGTTGCGAGCACGGCTTCGTGCCAAGACCAAGTGCGCGACCACGTTCGGCTACGGGCCGCGCTTTCTGCATTCGACCGGGCAACTGCACAAGGGTGGTCCGCCGACCGGGAACTTCATCCAACTCGTCCACGACGACGACGAGGACGTTGCGATTCCCGGCGAATCGTTCAGCTTCAGGACCCTGAAACACGCGCAGGCGATCGGTGACCTGCAAGCGCTTCAGAAGCACGGCCGACCGGTCGTGCGACTCGAGCTCAAGGGCGACCCCGCGGCGGCCGTGCGCGAGCTCACCAATCAACTCGACGACTGACTTCAGTAGACAATCAAAAGGAGTGTGCCCATGACCAGCAGTGTGCAGATCGGATTTGTCGGATTGGGCAGGATGGGTGGAAACATGGTCCACCGCATCCACCGCGACTCCGACCACAAAGTTGTCGCATTCGACCCTGATGCCGAAGCTGTGACCAAGGCCGAGGGCGTCGGCGCCACCGGAGCCCACTCACTTGAGGAGCTCGTCGAGAAACTGGACGCGCCGAGGATGGTCTGGATCATGGTTCCGGCCGGCGACGCGACCCAATCCACAGTCGAAAATCTCGCCGATCTGCTCGATTCCGGCGACACGATCGTCGACGGCGGCAACTCCCGCTGGTCCGATGACAAGGCGCGCGCGGCGCAGCTCGAACCGAAAGGCATCAACTATGTGGATGTCGGCACCTCCGGCGGCGTCTGGGGTCTGGAGGTCGGATACTGCATGATGGTTGGCGGCCCCGATGAAGCGGTCGGGCGACTCTCTCCGATTCTCGATGTGCTTGCGCCGCCGAAGACCGAGGAGCACGGCCCGGGTTGGGGTCACATGGGTCCGGTAGGCAGCGGTCACTACGTGAAGATGGTCCACAACGGCGTCGAGTACGGATTGATGCAGGCCTACGCCGAGGGCTTCAACCTCTTTGATGCCTCCGAGTACGAGCTTGACAACGCGAAGATCGCCCATCTGTGGATGCAGGGCTCGGTGGTGCGTTCATGGCTGTGCGAACTCGCAGCGTTGGCCTTTGAGCAGGAGGGCAACGACATCGCCGCGCTCGAACCGGTGGTGGCGGACTCGGGCGAAGGGCGCTGGACTGTTGAAGACGCGACCGACAAACGCGTACCGGTTCCGGTGATCGCGATGTCGCTGTTCGAACGCTATGGGTCACAGGGCCACGCCGACTTCGCCAACAAGGTCAATGCGGCATTGCGCGCCCAATTCGGCGGGCACCCCGTCGAGCGCAAGTAGCAGGGGGAGCACGAAATGGCCGAATCGATCGTTCCACCCGAAATCGCCGACCGTCAATCAGAGACTCCGCTGAGACCGGCTGCGCTGGGCAACCCGCTCGCCGAGGCGCTCGAGCACACACCGGTCGACCCGACGACAATGGTGATCTTCGGCGCGACCGGCGACCTCGCCCATCGCAAGTTGCTGCCGGCCGTCTACAACCTCGCGCACGAGGGTGCGCTGCCCGAGCGGTTCAACCTCATCGGTTTCGCCTTCGAGGACTATGACGACGACAGCTTTCGCACGCTGATGCGACAAGCGGTGGAAGAGCATTCACGTCGTGCGCCGAAACCCGAAGTGCTCGAGGCACTGCTCCACCGAACGCGCTACGTCAGCGGCAAGTTCGACGAGACCGCCGATTTCCAGACACTCGCCAACCTGCTCGGTGAACTCGACCTCTACGCCGACGAGCCGCTGCACCACATGTTCTATCTCGCGACGTCACCGACCTTTTTCGGCACCGTGATCCGTCAACTCGGTGAAGTCGGCCTGGAGGACAAGGCCGACACCTCCGTGCGAGTGGTGATCGAGAAACCGATCGGTCAGGATCTCGATTCGGCGCGTGCGCTCAACAGAGAAGTTCTGGAGGTGCTCGACGAGGACCAGGTCTATCGAATCGATCACTACCTCGGCAAGGAAACCGTCCAGAACATCCTCGCCTTTCGCTTTGCGAACTCGATGTTCGAGCCGATTTGGAACAGCAATTACATTGACCACGTTCAGATCACTGCGGCCGAGGATCTTGGAATCGGCACGCGCGCCGGCTACTACGACTCGGCCGGTGCGCTGCGCGACCTGGTGCAGAACCACATGCTCCAGCTGCTGGCGTTGCTATGCATGGAGCCCCCGAATGCGCTGACCGCGAACAAGGTTCGCGACGAGAAGGCAAAGGTGCTGCGTGCGATGCCGGCGCCGTTGTTCTCGGAGGTGTCGGACATGGCCGTGCGCGGTCAATACACGAGTGGCACGATCGGCAGCGACACCGTCCCCGGCTATCTCGAAGAAAGCGATGTGCCATCGGATTCAAAGACCGAGACGTACGCCGCGCTGCGTTTCGAGATCAGCAATTGGCGCTGGGCCGGGGTGCCGTTCTATCTGCGTACCGGCAAGCGACTGGCGAGGAAGGTCACGGAAATCGCCGTCCAACTCAAACCGGTGCCGCACCTCGCTTTTCAAATCCACGGCGAACCGCCACCGCCGAACGAGTTGGTCTTCACGATCCAGCCGAACGAAGGCGTGTCGATCTCGCTGGGCGCGAAGATCCCCGGTGCCAAAACTCGGATTCGCCCAGTCAACATGCAGTTTCAGTACGGCACTTCGTTCTCGTCTGCATCGCCCGAGGCCTATGAGCGATTGATCCTCGACGTTATGCGCGGCGACGCGACCCTGTTCACTCGCGTCGACGAAGTGGAGGCGCTGTGGGAACTCGTCGATCCAGTGCTCGCGTTCTGGGCGGCCGACCCGGCCCGGCCCGCACAGTACGCGGCTGGTAGTTCGGGACCCGCCGAAGCCGATTCTCTGATGCATGGTGATGCCAAGTGGCGACCGCTCTAGCAACCCCGGGCGTTTGGAGCGCGCGGGACACCACTCCTGCCGAGATCGAGACCGCACTGCTGCGCTTGATGCACGACCGCAGCGAGCATGACCGCGTCCAGGCACCGGCGCGCGTGCTGAATCTGATTGTCGTAATCGACAAGGAGTGGAAGGGCGAGGTCTCCAATCGCCTCGACCGCATCAGCCACGACAATCCAGCGCGCACGATCATGGTGGTCGTCGAGCCGGGAATGAAGGGCCTCAACGCGATGGCGACACTGATCCACGGTGAGCCGTCGGAACCCGGCGGTGCCGCAGTCTTTCGTGAGCGCATCGAAATCGAGTGTGGAAGCGAGCAACTCGACCACCTCGACACGATCATCTATCCGGTGCTGGCCACCGAGGTCGGAACGGTCGTCTGGTCGCCTCATGGCCATCCTGAGGCAATCGACTCGCTGCGTGGGCTGGCGTCATCCGTGTTGATGGACTCGCTCGAGTACCACGACTGGCGCGAGGCACTTACTCGGCTCTGCGAATTGAACGATCACGTCGACGTGAGCGACTTGGCATGGCTTCGGTCGATACCGTGGCGCGAGCGCGTGGCGGCTGCGTTCGATCCGCAGGTATGGCGTCCGTCGCTGCTCGAGATAAGCAAGGTGACTGTGCGCATGCATCCGGGGTCGACGATCTCGGCGCTGCTCTGGCTCGGCTGGATGGCGTCGCGGATGGGGTGGAAGCCCGGACCGATGGATCTCAATGCCGAGGACAACAAGCAGGGCCACGTACTCGGCCCGAACGGCGACATCCTCCTGAGCATTGACAACGACACGACGATGCCCGTGCCGGGACTGTCCGGATTGACGATCGAAACGTCCAAGGGTCTCTCGATTGCGCTCGACCGTGGCGCCGGCGGATTGCGCGCGACGCGGATTCTTCCCAACGGCGATGAAACCGACTGGACGATCCTCGGCGCGTCGCGAGGCGAGGACGGCATTCTCGCGCACGGCGTCACGCACGCGATGTTTCCTGATGCTTTGTTCGAACCGGCGCTTGTCGCCGCGCGCGACATGGCAGCGTCGAAATGAGCAGCAATTGATTGACCTGCTCGTCACCGAGGACGTGGCCGAAGAGGCGGCGTTGCGCATCGCGAAAGTTGCCGAAGCGGGCGGTTCGGTCGTGTTGGCAGGCGGTTCCACACCGAGGCGTGCATACGAACTGGCGGCCTCTGCAGATTGGACGGGCGCCAAAGTCTGGTTCGGCGACGAACGCTGCGTCCCGCCGGACGACGAGCGGTCAAATTTTCGGATGGCAAAAGAGGCGTTGCTCGATCGCCTCGCTGCGCCTCCAGCCGCGATCTTCCGCATGCCGGGAGAGCTCGAACCAGCCGAGGCAGCACACCAGTACGCGGCCGACATCTTCGAGCACGAAGCCGAGCCGTTTGACCTGCTTCTACTGGGCATCGGCAGTGACGGTCACACCGCGTCACTGTTCCCGGAGAAACCGGCGATCTCCGAGCGCAACTTGTTGGTCACTGCGGTTCCGGAGGCGGGGCTTGAACCGTTCGTGCCGCGCATCAGCTTGACCGTTCCAGCATTGGTGCGCGCCAAGGAGATTTTGTTTCTTGTGGCGGGCGCAGACAAAGCCGAACCTGTCCGGGAATCGTTCAAAATCGAGCGGTCGATGACTCCCGCGGGGATCGTCGCGCGTAAGGCTCGGGGCCGGGTGACGGTCTTGCTCGACGAACCAGCCAACGGGTGAGCTGGCAGTCGAAATGACGAACTTCGAAGTCGCGATTGAGCAGATCAACGATCAGTTTCTGGCCGACGACCTAGATGCCGCGACGCGTCGCTGTGCCGCGATCTTCAGCGCTCCCGACCCCGACTACGACATGGCGATCACGGCCTTGGCGCTGTTGCGCAACTACGGGCTTGATGATCAGTGGGAGAAGTGGGCTGAAGCGCTGAACGAGCGCGATTTCGGCGTTCCGACTGAGTTGACGCCGGTGCCGTATCCATTTGGGAAGACACCGTTCGATGGTTCCGAGCGGCGGTTCGATCGACTCAACGTTTTCATTCGCGGCGGGCAGGCCGGCCGGATTCTGGCGTTGAATCCGATCAAGCAGGTGACACTCAACGAAACCGGGATCGAGCTCAAGCGTCGCTTCGGCGGAGAAAAGATTCGCTGGCAGGACGTCAACGGTGGCACACTCCGACGCGAACGGGTCGACTCGATGGCCGACCTGGTCGGGCTGCCCGGAATCAAACTGACTTTGACGCTTGAACGCGCCGACGGCGGCAAATCGGTAGTGCTCGACGTTTCGACCTGCTCGCGGGAGTTTGAGTATCCGAAGCAGCTTTTGGCGGCAATCGAGACGCGGGTACCCGTCGAACGCACGACGGAATAACCTTTTTTGTCGTGAACAGCGTCGGGCCAGTGTTCAACCGCTTCGTCGCCCTCGGCGACTCGACCACCGAGGGTCTCGACGATCCTTACCCGGGCGGGCGCGTCGGTCATGAGGTCTATCGCGGCTGGGCCGATCGTCTGGCCGCGAAGCTGGCGATGATCAATCCCGAACTGCACTATGCCAACCTCGCGATCCGCGGACGCCTGATCGCCGGCATCGCGCAGACACAGCTCGAGCCCGCGCTTGCGATGCGGCCTGACCTCGCAAGCGTGGTCGGCGGCGTCAACGATCTGCTGCGCCCGAAGGTCGATCTCGACGAAGTTGCAGCTCACATGCAGTCGATGCAGACGAAGTTGATCGCGCAGGGGGCAACGGTGATCAGCATGACGTTGCCTGATCTCGCCTCGTCGATGCGGGTGGCGCGCCTGGTCAGTGAGCGATTGAAGATCTACAACCAGAACATGCGTGACGTCGCCGCCAAGACCGGTGCGCTCGTGGTCGATCTAGCGCACGAGCTTGCCGTCTACGACCCGCGCGGTTGGAGCTCGGATCGATTGCACGCCAGCGCCGACGGGCACGAGATGATCGCGATCGCCGCTGCGCGCGAACTTGGAGTGCCAGGGGCT
Organism: uncultured Solirubrobacterales bacterium; assembly: GCA_937128795.1. Taxonomy (GTDB): domain Bacteria; phylum Actinomycetota; class Thermoleophilia; order Solirubrobacterales; family JACPNS01; genus JACPNS01. Next base: position 86,950 of record CAKZMQ010000023.1, read on the forward strand.
GAACAGCAGCTCGTGGCGCTGCGACGAGACATCCAGCGACCGCCCGCGCGACCGCCGCTCAAGGCGGCCAGTGACGAGGCGCTCTGGGTTTGGACTCATCTGCGCCCGTGGATCGTGCGCAGGGTGCGCGGTACTTCATCAGGCGATGGCATTGCGCCAAAGCGCCCGACAATGAAGCCGTTTCTCGAGCACTCCGTCGCCGTCGAGTAGTTGCCATCTGAATTGCGCGGCTGGACGCAGGCTGGACTTTTGTTCACGCGTCCAGTTGCGGATACCGACAAGATGGATTCATGTCGTCCCTCGTTCTCCGACAAGCAGCGGCGCTCATCGCTGCCTTCGCCTGCACGCTCTGCATCGCATTGACCTTGTGCGTGGTGCCCGCTGGAGCCGCGGTTTCGTCGGGCGCAGTCGCGATCAGCAATAACGACGACGACTACGTTGACTGCGATCCCGAGGCCGACTGGTATTGGGAGGACGACGCGTGCGAAGAACCCGCCGAGGACGACTCTGATTACTGGACCTCGCCCGGTGACGTGCCTCCTGCCGACGATTGGGAGCCTCCGCTTGAACCCGAACCCGATCCGTCAAAGTATTGGCCCGCTCCGCCACGCGGTGCAGTCGCCAAGCTTCGCGCAAACGGCCGAACCGCGGTGGTGCCGAAATCCGCGCCGCGATCCGTGAAGCGGATGATCAAAGCCGCCAACTCACTGACCAAGAAGCCGTACAAGTGGGGCGGCGGTCACTCGTCGTGGAAATCCAGGGGCTACGACTGCTCCGGTGCGACGAGTTACGTTCTACGCGCGGCGGGTCTGGTCAGCTGGCCGATGGTTTCAGGCTCACTCGCCAAGTGGGGCAAGCGGGGCAAAGGCCGCTGGATCCAGATCTACGCCAACAAGGGCCACGTCTTCATTGTCATTGCCGGTCTGCGCTTCGACACGTCCGGCCAAGGCGAACGCGGCCCCCGCTGGCGCACCGAACCACGCAGCACCAGGGGCTTCCGCCTAAGACACCCCACCCGTCTGTAACAACTTCGCAAAACAAGGTTCCCCAAAAAGGGAACCTTGTTTTAGTTGGTGGCTGGGATTGCTGGGACTTTGATCTGGCGTTTTAGGATTTTGCCGGTTGCGGTTTTTGGTAGCTCGTCAACTATCCAGATGTGGCGCGGGTATTTGTAGGCGGCGACGCGGTCCTTGACGAACTGCTGGACCTCATCGGTGGAGGCGGATTGGTCGGGCTTGAAGGCGATGGCCGCAGCGACCTCCTCGCCGTGGACCTCGTCGGGCACGCCGATCACGGCGGCCTCCATGATCGCCGGGTGCTCATAAAGCACTTCTTCGATCTCGCGCGGGTAGACGTTGTAGCCGCCGCGGATGATCAGCTCCTTCTTGCGGTCGACGATGAAGTAGTAGCCGTCGGCGTCCTTCTTGGCCATGTCGCCCGAAAGGAACCAGTCGCCGCGCATGACTTCGGCGGTTGCATCGTCACGTCGCCAGTAGCCCTTCATCACGTTCGGACCCTTGATCGCGATCTCGCCGACGGCATCCGGGTCGTCGGCGATGTCGTTGGCGTCGTCGTCGACAAGCTTCATCTCGACGCCGTCGATCGGCGTTCCGATCGAGCCGGGCTTGGACGGGTTCTTCGGTTGGTTGAACGATGCGACGGGGGACGTCTCGGAGAGGCCATATCCCTCCAGCAACTTGCAGCCGAAGGCCGACTCGACGCCCTGAAGTACCTCGACCGGCAGCGACGCACCGCCAGAGACACCGAACTTGATCGACGAAGAATCGATCTCCCCAATCGAAGGGTGATGCAGCATTGCGACGTACATCGTCGGCACGCCCATGAAGGTCGTCACCTTGTCGCGCTCGATGATCTCCAGCGCCTTGCCCGGCTCAAAACGCGGCAGCATCGTCACCGTGGCTCCGGCCTTCACGCCAGCATTCATCGCGCAGGTCTGACCGAACGAGTGGAAGAGGGGGAGGCCACCGAAGATCACGTCACCCGGTGCGAACTCGAACATCTCGCAGTTGGTAACGACATTGCTCATCAGGTTCGAATGCGTAAGTTCGGCACCCTTCGGAGTGCCGGTCGTTCCCGAGGTGTAGAGAATCACCGCGGTGTCGGAAGGCTCGCGGTCGACGATCCCGTCGATCGGCGTCGCCGCGCCAAGCAGCGCTTCGAACTCGCCCGGCTTGACCAGCGTCAGCTCGGCACTGGTGTTCTCGGCACCGATCGCTGCGTCCTCACCAAAGTCGTGCCATGCGTAGAGCGCCTTTGCCTGCGGATCGGCGAGGTAGAACTCGACCTCGCGGCCTTTCAGCAAGACGTTCATCGGCACCACGACGCCACCGGCCTTGAGAATGCCGTAGTAGATGACCGGGAAATAGGGCACGTTCGGCAACATCAAGCCCACGCGGTCGCCGGGCTCGATGCCTCGTTGCTTGAGATGCCCGGCGAACAGCGAGCTGGCGCCATCCAACTGGGCAAACGTCAACTCGACGTCGTCGAGCTTGAACGCGACAGATTCAGGATGAGCCGCGGCAGTCGCAGCGAGATTTTCAGCCAGATTGGCCATCTTCGATTCTTCCCCTTGAAGTTGTGATTCGAGACACGAGAGTCGCTATGAACGACGTTCAATTCCCGGGATTGTAAGCATTCTCAGGCGGTCGCGACGCAAACGAAACCTCAGAAAATCACAACTATTGCGTAAGAGAAATACTTGCGTAGACGATATAATTGCCTCCATGAATAGCGAATCGAGCACTCCAGAGGCAGTCCCGTCAACCCCGGGCGGCGCGACCGTTGATCACTCACCCGAGGCGATCGCAACACAGATGCTTGAGTTCTTCGGCACGATCATGCGCAGCGGGCAGGCTCCGCTGGTTCAGGCGGCAGAGCGGTATGACCTGACGTTTTCGCAACTGAAGATCCTGTTCATTCTCAGCACCAGCGACCGCGCCCAAGCGGTCAACGAGTTGGCCGAGGCGACGACGCTGTCGTTGCCTGCCGCCGGTCGTGCCGTCGACGCGGTCGTTCGCAGCGGTCTCGTCACCCGCACCGAGGACGCCGCTGATCGCCGCGTGAAACGAATCGCGCTCACCGAACTCGGTCAGCGAATCGCTGACGAGATCAACGAGACACGTGCTGCGCTGGTCCGTGGGATGGTGCTGAAACTTAACCAGAACGAGCGCCGGGCGCTCGCCGAGGCGCTCGGTCCGCTGGTCGCGGCGCTTCCGGCCAGAATGCATTCGGAGGCAGCCAATGACGGCGCACGCTGAAGACCCAACAACCACGGATGACGCGGTACCAGACGTTTTGTTCGACCGGCGTCTGATCCAGATCTCCGCAGTCGTCGTGCTCGGCATCATCATGTCGATCCTCGACACCACGATCGTCAACGTCGCCCTCGACACGCTCTCGCGCGACTTCAACACTGACCTCGCCGACATCCAGTGGGTCGCGACCGGTTATCTGCTGGCAATCGCCACGGTGATTCCGCTCACCGGTTGGGCAGCCGACCGATTCGGCACCAAACGACTGTTCATGGTCTCGGTTTTTCTGTTCGTGGTCGGATCGGCCCTCTGCGGTGCCGCCTGGTCCTCAGGCTCGCTGATCTTCTTCCGCGTACTCCAGGGCATCGGCGGCGGACTGATCATGCCGGCCGGCATGACGATTCTCACTCAGGCCGCCGGCCCGCAGCGCGTCGGCCGGATGATGGGCGTGATCGGCGTGCCGATGCTGCTCGCGCCGATCGTCGGGCCGATCCTCGGCGGATACCTCGTCGAGGACGTCTCGTGGCGCTGGATCTTCTACGTCAACGTGCCGATCGGGGCGATCGCGTTGACGCTCGCGTACAAATTTCTTGATGCCGACAAGCCCCGTCCGACCGAGCGCCTCGACCTTCGCGGGCTTGCATTGCTTTCGCCGGGTCTGGCGCTGTTCGTATATGGCCTGGCCGAGACCGGGATCAACGGCGGTTTTGAATCGCCGATGGTGATCGCACCGATGCTGATCGGCGCCGCCTTGATCATGGCGTTCATTTTCCACGCGGCGCGGGACTCGTTCCCGTTGATCGACGTACGGCTGTTCAAGCAGAAAACGATGGCGTTCGCATCAATGACGACATTCTTTTTGGCAGTCGCCTTCTTCGGATCGATGATCCTGATGCCGCTCTACTTCCAGGTGGTGCGCGGACTCGGTGCCTTCGACGCCGGGCTGCTGATTGCGCCGCAGGGCATCGGGGCGGCGCTGATGATGCCGATCTCGGGCAAGATCACCGACAAGTATGGTGCGGGACGGATCGTCCCATTCGGCGCAATCGTCTTGATGTTCGCGACGCTGGAGCTGACCCAGCTCGGCGCCGACACTTCGTACTGGCAGATCTGCGGAACGCTGTTCGTGATGGGTCTGGGCATGGGATCCACGATGATGCCAGCGATGTCCGCGGCATTCGGCGCGATGCAGCACGACGAGGTGCCGCGAGCGACATCGGCGCTGAACGTGATCCAGCGAGTCGGCGGATCGATCGGCGTGGCGTTGCTGTCGGTGATCCTCACGACACAGATCACCAACACGTTGCCGGTGGCCGCATCCGGTGAAGCCGGCCTTCAATCTGCCCAATCACTGCCGCCGGCGGCGCTGGAGACGGTCGCACCGATCATCGCCGACGCTTTCGGCCACACTTACTGGTGGTCGCTCGGGCTGCTCGTGCTGATGTTCATCCCGTCGTTGTTCCTACCCAAGCACGGAACCGATGAGAACATCGCGCGGATGGCGGCGAGCCGCGCCGAGCAGGCCGAGGCCGCTGCTGCGGCACAGCCGTAACGGGCTGCTCACGATCAGCCAGGCCAGCGCCGTTCAATCCGCGGGCGCGCGCGTGGCTGGATGTTCGCTCTGTCGATGTCGCCGCCGTAGTGGGCGACGAGCCGTTTGTCCATCACAGCGTTCCAGATCGGCGGGAACACGGCGATCAAGATCATCGTCGCGTAGCCCGATGGAAGCTGCGGCGCCTCGTCGACGTGCATTAGTGCCTGGTAGCGGCGCGTCGGGTTTGCGTGGTGATCGCTGTGTCGCTGCAAGTGGTAGAGGAAGACGTTGGACCACTGGTTGTTGCTGTTCCAGCTGTGAACCGGCAGGCAGCGCTCGTAGCGACCGTCCTCCTTCTTCTGGCGAAGCAGACCGTAGTGCTCGACGTAGTTGACGACTTCGAGCAGGGTGAAGCCAAGGACGGCCTGGATCAAGAGATAGGGAAGTATCTCGATTCCGAAGACGGCAGTCAGCCCGACAAAGAGCACGACGCTCATCAACCATGCGTTGAGAATGTCGTTCTTCAACGTCCAACGGCTCTTGCCAAGCCGTGCGAAGCGCTCGCTCTCAAGTCGCCAAGCCGACCTCAGGCTTCCGATCACCGTGCGCGGGAGGAAAACGAAGAAGTTCTCGCCCATGCGTGAGCTGGCCGGGTCCTCGGGAGTCGATACTCGCACGTGGTGCCCACGATTGTGCTCGATGAAGAAGTGGCCGTAGAACGTCTCTGCGAGGGCGATCTTCGCGAGCCAGCGTTCAAGTTTCGGCTTCTTGTGACCGAGTTCGTGCGCGACCGCGATCGCGATCCCGCTGGTCATCGCCACCGTCGTCGCAAGGCCGATCTTGTCAAGCGTCGTGATGTCGGCATAGGCCCAGATCCAGCAGGCCCAGACCAACGCCGCGTATTGGATCGGCAGAAAGGCGTAGGTGATGTGCCGGTAGTACTTGTCGTTCTCGAGCCACTCAATCAGAGATTCGGGTGGATTGGACCCATCGAGACCGGCGATCGTGTCGACGAAGGGAAAGATCAAGAAGACCAGGATCGGGCCGTACCACCAACTGATTCCCCAGCCCGTGAGTTCGTAGAGCAGTCCGGCACCGAATGGAATGGTCGGGACAAGCAGACCGAGCATCCACGCGTAGCGCTTGCGATCGTGCCACGCAAGTTCGTCGTCGGCGACTGCATCGGCTGAGAACTGCTGGGCATTTACTGACATCGCGCTACCTCCATGCGGTTTGCTTCAAACTTGGAGAGTTTCGAGGATTACATGAAACGATGCAACCGTAGGGACTACGGATAGGAGACCAAGTGACCGCCCTTGAGCGCGAGCGCGCGATCGAACTGATCGACCGAGCGGTCGTCGTGAGTGATCACCAACACGCCGGTCGCGGGCGGCGTGTCGCCGATGATCGCGTCGATCAGGGCGTCGGCGTTTTCGCGGTCGAGCTGCGCGGTTGGCTCGTCGAGAATCAAGAATCGCGACTGCGCGAGCAGGCCACGGGCAAATGCGATGCGCTGACGCTGGCCACCGGAAAGATTGTCGCCGTGTTCACCTACCAACGTCTCCAGCCCCTTCGGCAGTGATGCGAGCCAATCGCCCAGTCCTACGCGAGTGAGGATCGCTGTCAAGTCTGCGTCGTCCGCGTCTGGTTTTGCGATCAACAGGTTCTCGCGAATCGTCGTCGTGAAGAGAAATCCTGTCTGGCCTTCGAGGCGCACGGCTCGGCGAACGGCATCGGCGTCGACCAGTCGTACATCCGTGCCACCGAGCGTGACCGAGCCCGCAGTCGGATCGAGAAAGCGCACGAGCAGGTTCGCGATCGTCGACTTACCACTGCCGCTCGGGCCGATCAGTGCGACGCGCTCTCCCGGTTGGAGGACGAAGTCGGCGTCGCGCAGCAGCATTGGCTCATCGTCGCCGTACGAGAACGACACGCCGCTCAGCTCGAGCGCGCCGACACTCGGAATTGGAAGCGGTTCGCTGGCCCGGACGATCGGCGATTCACGATCGAGGACATCGCCGATGCGCCCCGCGGCCGTTCGGCTGTGCTCGGCGCTCTGCGCAGCGGTGCTGAGCGGGTTGACCGCCTCGAAGACGCCCATCGCCAGAAACAGCAGCACGGCGATCGCGACACCGGGAAGCGCGCCATCAGCGGACCCGGCGACAGCCAGGGCGAGCACGGCCACCACGGTCAGACCACCGATCAGCGAACTCAGGGCGACTGCGGCGCTGCCTGCGAACGAATCGCGCATTTGGATCGTGCGCAAACGTTCGCCCGAGCGCTCGATCTGACTCGCGAGTTTGGCGTCGGCCCCGCTGGTCACCAGTTCGGCACCGCCATCAATGGCATCAATCAACTCACCGGTCAACTCGGCGCGTGCCGGGGCCTGTCGCTGTGCCCCCGATCTGGCGAGCCACGCCGACCAGGCTGGTGCGAGCGTCGCAGAAAGCAAAATGCCGGCGCAAAGCGCAGCGGCAACGGTTGGCAGGAGCAGCAGGCAAGCGATCAGAATCGCCACAGAAGCCAGCAACGCCGCGGGTGGTGGCACCAGGACGCGCACGTAGAGATCTTTGAGCGCCTCCACATCGGCAACGAATGCGCTGAGCAAATCTGCTCCGCCTGCGCGCACGCCGCCGGGCACGAGTGGAACCAGGCGGGCGAAGAAACGTGAACGTAGCCGGGCGAGCGAGGCGAGTGCGATGTCGTGCGTGACGATCCGTTCGCTGTATCGCAGCACGGCTCTGGCGACGCCGAATGCGCGGACACCGACGATCGCGACAGTCAGTGTGAGGATCGGTGGTTGCAGTGCGGCCTTGCTGATCAGATAGCCGGAGGTTCCGAGCAACGCCGCACCGGCCAGCACCGCTGCGGCCGAAAGCGTGACCGCCAGCACGAACTTGCCGCGTGGCACGCCGCCCTCTCGGAGTATTCCGCGCAGCGAGTTCGACCTGGTCGATTCGCCCGCTGCCGCTGCCGCTGCTGATCCTGAGCCGGTCGCCATCACGTTGCCTCCGATGCCGATTGGTCTTCCAGGCGGTCGGAGATATCCCGGACCAGGCAACGGCCGGACGCGGGGCGGCTTGCGCGGTCGTTGCCAGCGATCGCGCCCACTCGTCCATCGCGGACAAGCAGGACGTCATCGGCCAGCTCGGCCGTGGACGTGTCGTGGGTGATCAGCAACAGTGTGCGCCCCTGTGCCAGCGACGTGATCGCCCGTTGTATGCGGTGCACGGCGGCGGGGTCGAGGTACGCGGTTGGTTCGTCGAGCACTATCAACGGAGAGCTGCGCATCCACGCTCGGGCCAGTCCGACGCGCTGCCGCTCGCCGAGCGACAGTTCGCGACCGCCGTCGCCCACACGAGTTTCCAGACCGTTGGGAAGGGCGGCTACGAGTTCCTCCAGACCGACCACGGCAAGCGCAACGTCGAGCGCCTTCTTCGAGTTCTTACGGCAGCCGAGCAGGATGTTCTCGCGCAGTGAACTGGCGAAGATGTGCGGCCGCTGCGGCACCCAAGCAGTTATCGCGTGCCACTTCTGCGGATCAAAATCGCGCAGATCGACGCCGCCGCAGATCACGCGGCCCTCGGAGGGATCGAGCAGGCGCAGCGCCAAGGCTGCAATCGTCGACTTGCCTGCGCCGCTCTCGCCCAGCAGTGCCAGTGACCTTCCCGGCGCGAGTGAAAACGAGACGTCGCGCAACACCGCGTTTTCGTGCCCTGGGTAGGCAAAGTCCACACCCTCGAAGCGCATTTCGCCGCTCGCCGGTGACGGCGTGGGCAACGGTCTGGTCGGCGCGCTGATCGTGGGCGGTTGGTCGAGCACGGCGTAGATCCGTTCTGCGGCAGCGACTCCATCGGCGGCTGCGTGATACTGCGCGCCCACCTGCCTGAACGGTTGATACAGCTCGGGTGCCAACAACAGCACCGTCAGCCCCGCCTGAAAGCCCAACGCGCCTTCGGCCAGTTGGACGCCGACGACCGCCGCGACCAATCCGGTACCGATCATCGCCAGCAGCTCGAGTACGAGCGCCGACGTGAAGGCGATACGCAGCGTGCCCATCGTCTCTTCCTTGAAGCGGTCACCGACGCGTTCGATCGTCTCTTGCTGCGCGTCGGCACGCCCATGCGCACGCAACGTCGGGAGTCCGCGCACGACGTCGAGAAAATGCGCTGACATCAACGAGAGCGCCTGCCAACGCAAACGCGTCGCGTCTTCTGCGGAGCGACCGATCAGGATCATGAAGACTGGAATCAGTGGTGCGGTGATCAACAGCACGATTGCCGACGGCCAGTTGTTGAATGCTGCAACGATCAGGATCGTCGGGGGCACCAACGCCGTGAGAATCACTTGCGGTAGGTACTTCGCGAAGTACGTCTCGAGTGAATCCACGCCCTGCACGGCCGCCGCCGCAAGTTCCCCCGACCGTTCGCCTTGGCCAGAGTTCGGACGTTCGACCAGAATGTGTCGGACGAGTCGGCCACGCAAACGCGCCATCACGCGCTGCGCGCCGAGCCGACCGGTCAGCTCAAAGCCGCCGGCCAGCAGCGCGCGAAGCAGCGCGACGGCGGCCAGCAGGATCAGCGGCATTGAAAGCTCTGCCAATTCTGCGCCGCCGATGAATGCCTCGGAGACGACGTACGCCATGAGTGCCGCTTGCGCGACGATCGCGATCGCAGTCAGCGCGCCGAGCAAGCCACTCGCCACGAGCATCGAGCGAGCGGCGTTGCCTCCGCGCAGCAGCCTCCGCGCGGTTGCGTTCATGCCTTCGGTCCATCGGTTGCCCCCCCAGCTGAAGCTGGACCAGATGAGGATGGCCCACCTGGCGTGCCTCCGGTCTTCTCGGCGATCAGATCGATCGGTGACTTCATGTCGTCGAAGTCCTCGGTCGAGAGGCGGTGACGGAACACGTAGTAGGTCCAACCCTGATAGGCGAGCACCACAGGGACAAAGATCACCGCGACGACGGTCATCACGCTGAGTGTGTAATTGGTCGACGCCGATTCGTGCAACGTCATGTTGAACGCCGCAGCAGTGCTTGACACCATCGTGTTCGGGAAAAGGTCTATGAACAGCGCTATGAACATGCCGGCGATCGACACCGCGGTACCCGCAAACGCTCGCAATGGGTTGCGATTCGAAGCGGTGATCGCGTAAACGGCGCCGAAGACCGCGACCGCAGCAACGGCTGCAGAAATCCATTCGATCCCGTCGCCGCGGCTTTGATTGACGAGCGTCCAGACCAGAAAGCCCGTTACCGCCAGCGCCGACAATGGCGCGAATCGGTTCGCAAGTGACCGCGCACGAGCCTCAACCTCGCCCGTCGTGCGTAGCGACAGAAACAGCGCGCCGTGCGTCAAGAACAGCAGCACGGTCGTCACGCCGCCGAGCAAGGCATATGGATTGAGCAGCGTGAAGAGATTGCCGGTGTACATCATCTCGGCATTGATCGGAACGCCATTGACGATGTTCGCCCAGGCGACACCCCAGAGCAGTGAGGCGAGGAAGCTCCCACCGATCAAGCTCCATTCCCACGTTGCACGCCACCCGGGAGAGTCGTTCTTGCCCCAGAACTCGAACGAGATCCCGCGCATGATCAGCGCGGCGAGGATCAGGAACAGCGCCAGATAGAACCCGGAGAACAGCGTCGCGTACCACTCTGGGAAGGCGGCGAACGTGGCACCACCGGCAACCAGCAGCCAGACCTCGTTTCCGTCCCACAGCGGCCCGATCGAATGGAGGACCATGCGCTTCTCGGTGTCGTCCTTTCCGACCACTCGCAGCAGCATGCCGACGCCGAAGTCGAAACCTTCGAGGATGAAGTAGCCGAGCCAGAGAACTGCGATCAGGATGAACCAGATCACTTCGAGTGTCGTGAATTCAGTCATCGTCAGTCTCCTAGTACGAAATCGCGAGAGCGCTCTTGCCGCTCTCGATGTCGGATTTGCTCTCCACCTTTGGTTCCTCCTTGGCGAAGCGCCAGAACAGTCGGCCGCCGATGATGCCGAGCGTGCCGTAGATCAGCGTGAAACCGATCATCGTCAGCGCGATTGCCCAGTTGCTGACGTTCGGCGAAACACCCGCGGCCGTTTTCAGTAGCCCTTGCACGACCCATGGCTGCCTACCGACCTCTGTGAATATCCAGCCGGCGAAGTTGGCGAGGAATGGCAGCGCCGCCGCTGGAATCATCAGCCACAGATAGCGACGCGAATCGGCGAGCTTGCCTCGCCACTGCAGGATCAGACCGAGGCCGGTCAACAGAATCATCAGTGTTCCGAAGCCGATCATCGCGCGAAACATCCAGTACGTGACGGCGACGATCGGGATGTATTCGCCGGGTCCGTATCGCTGCTCGTACTCGGCCTGGATCTGGTTCATGCCCCGCACCGTCGAATTCGGGTTGTTCGACGAAATCAGCGACAACAGATAGGGGATCTCGATGTTCACGTCGGTGCCGCCGGGATCGCGCTCGAAATCCGCGAAAGCGAAGATCGAGAGACCAGCGCTTTTCTCGGTTTCCCACAATGCCTCGGCGGCGGCCATCTTCATCGGCTGTTGCTTCTCGAGCAGGACGCCCTGGAAGTGCCCGGTCGACGCGGTGAGGACTGCGGCTGCGAAAGTCACGCCGAGCGCGATCTTCATCGATTTCCCGAACACCGCCCTGTCGCGACCCTTGAGAAGTTGATAGGCAGAAACCGCGATGATCACCATGCCTGCGGTGGTGAAGGCCGCCATGATTGTGTGACTGAATGCGTAGAGCGCCGTGTTGTTGGTCAGCACGGCGAAGATGCTCGTCATCTCGGCGCGACCGCTGACCGGGTTCACCTCCACCCCGACCGGGTGCTGCATCCAGGAGTTGGCGGCGAGGATGAAGTACGCCGAGGCCATCGTCCCGATCGAGACCATCCAAATCGTGATCAGGTGAAGTTTCGGCGTGAGGCGATCCCAACCGAAGATCCACAAGCCGATGAAAACCGATTCAAGGAAGAAGGCCGCCAGCCCCTCGATCGCCAACGGCGCGCCGAAGATGTCGCCGACGTAGCGCGAGTACTCGGACCAGTTCATTCCGAACTGGAATTCCTGGACGATTCCGGTGACGACGCCGATCGCGAACGAAATCAGCATCAGCTTGCCGAAAAAGCGAGTGAGCGTGCGGTATCGCTGCTCGCCGGTGCGGTAGTGAAGCGTTTGGAACGTCGCGGTGAAAAACGCCATCCCGATGCTCAGGGGCACAAAGATGAAATGGAACAGCGTCGTCACCGTGAACTGGAGACGAGCCAACTCAAGCGCAGTCATGCCTGACCTTTCGGATTTCTCAGGGGAAAAATGCGCTTTTGATCATCGCTTTGCCCGGCGCTCGGGTTGTCCGTAGTTCTCACCGATAAGGCCGACGATAAATACGGGATCGAATTGCCCGGCGCGACGATCTGTAACCACCTGTTCGCTGGATTTTCACAGCACTGAGCGGGCCGGTACGTAGCGTCAGCCGCATGCGAATCAACAACATTTCCACTCCCCTCAGGAGCGCCGTCGTGGCGGCGTTCTCTGCGGCTGCCTGCCTCTTCGCGGTCGTCGCGACGGCCGCAGCTGCGCCCGTGAAGCCGCTAACCATCGAGCGCATCGGCGGCACGCCGGCTGCCGGCGAAAGTGCAGCCGAGATCTCGGCATATCTGCCGTCCGCCAAGCGCGCGTACGTCACGAACTCGGCAGACAACGCCGTCGACATCTTCAATCTCGCGGATCCTGCAAACCCCGTCAAGATCGGCGCGATCGATCTTTCGCCGTACGGCGCTGGCCCGAACAGCGTCGCGGTCAGCAAGCTCGCCGGTGGTCGCGTCGCGGTCGCCGTGGAGGCGTCGCCGAAGACCGATCCGGGCAAGGTCGTCCTGTTCAATCGCAATGGCGCCTACATCAGCCAGGTGACCGTCGGCGCGCAGCCCGACATGATCGTCAACAACCACGAGATCCAGTTCGTCGTGGCCAATGAGGGCGAGCCGGCTGATGACGGCAGCGTCGACCCGAAGGGCACGATCAGTGTGATCAACATGATCGGGCCGAACTGGATGTTCGTACGCACTGCCGGCTTCGATCACGTCAACATTCCGGCTGGCGTTCGCATCTTTGGTCCACAGGCAGATCCGTCGCGCAACATCGAGCCCGAGTACGTAGCGATCAGCCCGACCGGGCTTCGGGCCCAGGTCACGCTGCAGGAGGCAAACGCGATTGCGACCGTTGACCTGCTTCGCGCCAAGGTGATCTCGGTCAAGCCGCTCGGCTTCAAGGACTACTCGTTGCCCGCCAACAAGCTCGACGCCTCAGACCGTGACGGCGCGATCAACATCCGTAACTGGGACAACCTCTTCGGCATGTACCAGCCCGACGCGATCGCGATGTACAGACTTCCGGGCAGGCTGAAGCCGTACTACATAACGGCCAACGAGGGCGATTCTCGTGACTGGGACTACTACAGCGAAGAAGAACGCGTCAAGGACCTCCCGCTCGACCCGGTTGCTTTTCCGGCCGGCACCTCCGCCGACTCTCAACTCGGGCGCTTGAACGTGACTACCTCGATGGGAGACACCGACAACGACGGCGACTATGACGAGCTCTACACGTTCGGCGGGCGGTCGGTTTCGGTGCTCGACTCGCGGGGTTCATTGCAGTGGGACTCAGGAGACGCGCTCGAGCAGTACGCGGCTGCCACCGACCCAGCGCGCTTCAACATCGAAGGGCTGCAGGGTGGTTTCGACTCGCGCAGCGACAACAAAGGCCCCGAACCGGAGGGGATCGCCACCGGCAAGGTCGGCAATCGCACCTACGCCTTCGTTGGCAACGAGCGTCAGAACACGATCATCGCGCTCGACCTCCAGGCTCAACCTGGCAAGGCCTTGATCGCCGGCGGGCTCAGCACGCTGCCCGACGACGAGAGTCCGGAGGGGGTCAGGTTTATCCCCGCATCGGAGAGTCCGAACCGCAAGCCGCTGTTGCTCTCGACCAACGAGGTCAGTGGAACGCTCGGAGTTTTCAGCATCACGCGCCCGTAGGCGCAATCGACTTCCCGTCGGATCGCGGGGGGAGTGGTCACACACCACAGGCACACGCATCAATGGGCCGGGCAGCAATGTCCGGCCCAGATGCGTACTTTGCGGCGCACGTGGCAACGCCTGTTGGATCTGAACCGTTCGTCCGCCAGAATGTCGCCGATGGATGCAACACCACCGATCTCCGACGCGTACCTCGAAGATCTCGCCTACGTGCACGACGACTCCTTCGGCTTCATAGCGACCGGTGCCGCGAAAACGCTCGCCGCAAAGCTGACGGAACGGGGACTAAGCAGCGGTCTGGTCATTGAACTCGCCTGCGGCAGCGGAATCTCGTCGGCCTTGCTGATGTCGGCGGGATACGACGTGCTTGGATACGACATCTCGGCGCCGATGATCGAGATCGCTCGTGAGCGCGCCGCCGCCGTGCCGCCGCCCGCACCGCCATATGGCGTACCCGCGGCGGCAGTGCATGCCCCGAACGCAGAGTTTCGCGTCGCCTCGCTTTACGATGCCGAATTCGCACCCTGCATCGCGGTCACCGGCGTCGGTGAGGCCTTCAACTACCTGTTTGACCCCCGCGCCGGGTTCGAATCGATGTGCGCGGTCTTCAGCCGGGCGTTCGATGCGATCGCGCCCGGGGGAGTGCTGATGTTCGACATCGCCGAGCCCGGCCGCGCGATGCCGCGGCTCGAACATCACGTCTGGCAAGGCGACGGCTGGCACGTGGTCTCGGAGACGATCGAGTTCCCGCACGAACGAATCCTCGAGCGTCGCATCAAGACCACCCGTGCCGGGCCAGACGGCGAACGAGTCACGGATGAACTGCACCGGCTGGCGCTCTACGACCACGAGGAGGCCTACGAGGCCCTGCGATCGGTCGGCTTTGCCCCACTCACGCTCGCCAGCTACGCAGAGGATTTCCGCTTCGGCACCGGACATGGGGCGTTCATGGCGGTCAAGCCCTACGCCGCTTGAGCGCACCGCGTACGATCAGGATCCCCCATAAAAGTCCAGTCAGACATGGAGACGTCGTGACAGAACTTCCCTCAGGCCACCTCTATGCCGTGGTCGAAATCCCCAAAGGATCCCGCAACAAGTACGAGTGGGACGAAAAACTCGACGCGATCAAACTCGACCGCTTCCTCTATTCCTCGGTCGTTTACCCGCTCGACTACGGCTTCATCCCCGATTCGATCGGCGAGGATGGCGACCCGCTCGACGCGATGGTCGTGGTCAGTGAACCGACCTTTCCCGGCTGCTGGATCGAAGTCAAGCCGATTGCGCTGTTCCGGATGCACGACGACAAAGGCTCGGACGACAAGGTGATCTGCGTTCCGGTCAGCGATCCGAACTGGAACACGTTCGAATCGCTCAACGATCTTTCGCAGCAGCTGCAGGACGAGATTTCCCACTTTTTCGCGATCTACAAGAACCTTGAGAAAAAGGACGTCCGCGTCGAGGGCTGGTTCCCCGTAATGGACGCCTGGAAGGTGATCGAGGAAGCCAAGCAGCGCTTCGCCGCCGAGCGCGGCGAGTGATTTTCAGCCGGTCGCACTGGCAAGATCGTCGGGCGCGTGCGCGATCCAAACGGTGAATTCCGCGCCGCCGCCCTCGACATTGCGTGCGTGAACTCGTCCGCCGTGTGCCTCGACGATTCCGGCGACGATTGCCAGACCCAAGCCGGAACCCGCTCGCCCGCGGGTGCGGCCAGACTCAGCGCGCCAAAAGCGCTCAAAGATCTTGTCGAGGGCGTCGTCGGGTAGACCGGGGCCTTGGTCGCGGACGTCGAGCCGGACGTCGTCACCGCTGCGCGTGACGTGAACCTCGATCTTTGCGTCTTCGGTGTGCGTGATCGCGTTTCGTACGAGATTGGTGACGACCTGGTGCAGTTGATGCGAGGAGCCGATGACGACCGCATCTTCCTCGCCGCTGAATGAGATATCGCGTTGCGGTGCCACGGCGCGCGCGTCGTCTACTGCGTCGGCTGCGACCACACTGAGATCAACCGGCTCGTAGTGATGGTCGTGCGTCTCGTCGAGACGGGCCAGCGCCAGCATGTCTTCGACAAGCACGCCCATTCGCTCGGATTCATGTTCGATGCGGTTCATTGATCGCTCGACCTCCGCTTCGTCTGCGGTTGCGCCCATGCGATGCAGTTCGGCGTAGCCGCGGATCGATGCAAGTGGCGTGCGCAGCTCGTGCGAAGCGTCGGCCAGAAACTGTCGCAATCGGTCCTCGCTGGCCTTGCGCTCGTCGAAGGCCTCTTCGAGGCGATGCAGCATACGGTTGAGCGCAAGACCGAGGCGGCCGATCTCGCTGCGCTCGTCGGCCGGCTCCACCCGGTGGGAGAGGTCGCCGCCGGCGATGGCGTCGGCAGTCTCGCTCATGCGATTGAGGGGGCGTAGCCCGATCCCGACCAGTAGCCAGGCGAGTACTCCGAGCAGTGTCAGAACTGCGACGATCACCACGAGTTCCACGACAACGAGCCGCTCGAGCGTTTGATCCGTGTCTTCGAGCGGTAGCGCGACGATCGTCGCAGTACCGTCGCGGAACACTCTTTTTGCTGCGCGATACTCAAGGTGATCATCGCCCTGAGCTTTGATCGTCTGCGGCGCGCGGGTGAGCTCGACGCCATCCAAATCTGGCTCTGGCGGCAGGTTTCTGCCGAAGGCGATGATCCGCGTGTCGATCACCGCGCCGTCGGCGTCGAGCCGTTGACCGAAGGTGCCGGGCGGCAGATTCAGCGCTCGTGCGGGCGCTTCGCCGCCGGGCGGCCGCTGCGCGGGCCTCCTCGGACGCGCGCGTTCGTCGGAGTCGTCGCTGTTACCCGACCCGGAATTGTCGTCGCTGCCTTCGAACTCGCCAAATTCGCCAGGGTCGACCTGCCGCTCCGAACTGTCATCGGGCACGGCGATGCCTTCGGGCAGATTGGTGCGGTTGCTGCGGGCATCCTCAAATTCGATCGCCGCCGTCACTGCGCCGAACGCAGCCTCGACTTGCCGATCAACCCGTTCGTAAAGAAACGAGCGCTGTTCGGCGTAGGTGATCACAGCCAGGATTGCCAGACCGACCGCAGCGACCAGCAACAGGATCGCGACCAGGCGTCCGCGCAACGAGCGCATCCGACTAGCCCTTGTTGGCGCGCCGCAGCGCGTAGCCGGTGCCGCGCACGGTCTGAATCAACGGGTCGCAGTCGACATCGATCTTTTTGCGCAGATAAGAGATGTATGTCTCGAGAACTCGCGCATCACCGTCGAAGTCGTACTCCCAGACGTGGTCGAGAATCTGCTGGCGCGTGAGCACGCGGCGCGGGTTGAGCAGCAAATAGTGCAGCAGGCGATACTCAGTTGCGGTCAGTTCGATCGGTCTGCCATCGCGCGAGACCTCGCGCGTGGCCTCGTCTAGCTCGAGGTCCTCGAACGTGAGACGGTTGTCACCGTCTGCATCGCCGTCGCCGGTGCGACGTAGGATCAATCGCACACGCGCGATCAGTTCCTCGAGGCTGAATGGCTTGGTCACGTAGTCGTCGCCGCCGATCGTCAGGCCTCGGACCTTGTCCTCCGTTGCGTCGCGCGCGGTGAGGAAGATGATGGGCGTCCGCGAACGCTGCGCTCCGAGGCGCTCGGCCACGTCAAAGCCTTCCATGTCGGGGAGCATGATGTCGAGCAGCATGAGATGCGGCTTGAAGCTCGCGACCTTGGCGATCGCGTCCATGCCATTGGCTGCAGAGTCGACCTCGAAGCCTTGGTAGCGCAGTGCCATCGTGATCACGTCGACGATGTTCGGCTCGTCGTCGACGACGAGTACGCGCTGGCCGTTCGGCCCAGGGCCACTCTGCCCAGAGCCGTTCATCGCCGGACTCTCTTCATCCTGGAAACCTCCATCGCGAACAAGTATCGACCAGAAACCTGAGAGTTTGCTGAGAAGCTGGTCAGAACTTTGCGTGCACTGCGGCTGCTTCAGTCGCCCACCAGGGCTTCGCGGTCGGTTTTGGCCCAGGCTCGGCGGTCGGTCAGCTGGCGAAAGGTGGATCGCAGCAGCACCGGCCAGATCAGCCAGGTGTAGAAGGCGTAGACCTGAGCGATCAACAGGCCGAGCAGCGCCTGTCGCCAGCCGCGCGCTGCACGGGCAGCCACGCAGCCCATCAAGATGCCGCCGAAGCCCAACATGTAGAAGAACACCAACTGCCAGATGTTGCCGCCATCCCAAATTGCCGCTTGGTCGGTGATCAGCAGATAAACGGCGACGAGCATCGAGACGCCGATGATCGACTGCCAGAACGGCATCATGATGTACGCGGCCGATTCAACGCGGGCAATTATCGGGCGGGGCGATCGCAGAACTTCGCCGAGCAGGCTTTGACACTGCAGATTGCCCTGCGACCAACGGGTCCGTTGGCGCAGCAGCGGCCGCAGACGCGACAGGCCCTGTTGCTCGACCGTCGCCCGCAGGTCCTGTTTGCCGAGCCATCCTGCGGCGATCAAACGCAGGCCGAGGTCTTGATCTTCTGTCAGTTTGTCGCGCCAGGGACCGGTCTCGTCGGCAACGTCGTCAAGTGCCGCCAGCCGATTGAACTGGCCGTTCCCACCCATCCCAGCGGTGCCCCAATCGTTGCGTCCGGCCTGGAACAGCGCGCCATACACACCGAATTCGACGTCCTGAAACCAACCGAGCAAATTCTGGCGGTTGTAGATCCGCACCTGTGACTGAACCCCGCCGACTCCAGGGTTCTTGAAGTGGCCGGCCATGAACGATGGCGCGTCCGCCAGCAGGCGTCCGTCGGCGTCGACCACGCAGATGACCGTGTTCGCGCGGTCGATTGCACCGAGCCGCACCGACAGTTGGCGGTAGGCGTAGTTGAGCGCTGCGGCCTTGCCCTCGCGCGCATGTGGAGGGTCGCGACGGACAACGACCAGCGTCGGATCATCAATTGCGCTGAGGATCTCCGGAGTTCGGTCGTCCGAGCCGTCGTCGATCACGACGATGCGTTTGTCGGCAACGTTCACCTGTCGCAGGCGTTCGATGCTGTCCGCGATCGTCACCTCTTCATTCAATGCCGGGACGAGGAAGATCCACGTCATCGCATCGGCCGCTTCTTGATCTGGATCGGGCGCGTTTCGCCGAGCATTCTGACCACGCACGAAAAGCACGAACGTCCACAGAAACATCATCACGATCGTCACCAGTGCAATCGTCAAGATCACCCGCCAAGGAGTGGCGAGTCCGTCGAACGGCATGCTCAAGGCCAAAGCCGAAGTCGGCACGGACATGTCACCAACGAGCGTCGCCAAAGAACTCAAGGCGGCCAAGATCCGCTCGCGAACTGTTCGCGAGCGTCCAGCTCGGCATGCTCGCTCGATGTCGATTCGTCTCCGGTCACGCGCTCGAGGTACTCACGAAGGTGCAATCCGGATGCGGCGCCGATCTCTCGCCGGTTGAACCCGGAACCGAACGGAACCGGCGGCGATTTGCCGGTCAACAAGAACTCCATCGCCGAAACGATCCGTTCCGCGGCGAACCCGTCGCCGTAGGGGTTGGTCGCACCTGCGACTGCGGCATACGCCGCCGGGTCACTCAGCAACTTCGCGGCTTCGTCTTCGATTTGGGTTGGGTCGGTGCCCACCAGCAAGAGCGTGCCGGCGTCTACACCCTCGCCGCGTTCGGTCGAGTCGCGCATCACCAGAACCGGTTTGTTCAAGGACGGAGCCTCCTCTTGAATTCCGCCTGAGTCGGTGATCACGAGATCGCAGCGGCCCAGCAGGCGCGCGAACGATGTGTACTCCAGCGGCTCGGTCAGCAGCACGTTCGTGCGCGAAGCAAGTGGTGTGCCGAGTTCTTCGCGCACTCGTGGATTCGGATGCAGCGGCACCACGAAGTGAACGTCTTCGAAGCGATCAGCGAGGCGCCCGACGCCTTCAGCGATCGATTTCAAGCCCTCGCCCCAGTTCTCGCGGCGGTGCGCCGTAACGACAACGATTCGCTTGCTCGGGTCATCCACAAGTGCCTGCACGGAGTCGTCGACGAACGGCGTCTGGAGCCCCGCGGCCCAGCGCAGAGCGTCGATGCCAGTGTTACCGGTGACGAAGATCTGCCCGACCGGCACGTTCTCGCGCACCAGATTCTCGAGGTTCGTGAAAGTCGGTGCGAAGTGCATGGTCGCGATACAGGTGATCACCTGGCGGTTCAATTCCTCTGGGAACGGACTGAGGATCGAACCTCCCGTACGCAGACCGGCCTCCACGTGCATCACGGGTATGCGCATGTGGAAGGCGGCAAGCGCCGCCGACATCGCCGAGCTGGTGTCGCCGTGGACGAGCACCGCTGCCGGATAGCGGCCGGCGAGAATCTCGCCTGCGACGTCGTCGTCCGACGGCCGCGGTCCGAACCATTCGAGCAGAAAATCGTTGAAACGGCGCATCACCGTCGAAACCCGCTCGGTCAGACTCGCGCGATCGGCGCCGGCCCACAGGTGAACGTGGGTACCGATCTCGGCCTCTTCGAAGATCTCCTCGACCATGTGGTGATGCTGCCCCGTCGAGACGACGATCGGTTCGACCAGCTCGCTCTGCTTCATGGCCAGAATCACCGGCAGCATCTTGATCGCCTCGGGGCGCGTGCCGACGACCGCCGGGACAAGCAATTTCGGTTGGTCGCCGTCTGCGTTGAGGATCGAGAGTGCCGAAGCGAATTCGTGTTCGCTGGGTTCCACCGGAAGTTCGCCGTTGTCGTCCCTGGCATCAATCATTCAAGCCAGTATCGGCCATCCGGCGGCGAAACCTTTGCACGTCGACGATCGCGCGTCAAACGTGGGCCGCGCGTTGGGACAGCTGTCCAACCGTGAATCGATGATTTTGTTCAAACGTCCTGCCGTGATTTCGCGATGCCGGTTACTTTTGTTGCATGGGCACCAAGCAGAAACCCCCAGCGCCTCCCGGCGAAAAAATGACCAAGGCAGAGTTCGAGAGGGAGCTCAAGCGCCTTCAGCGAGAACTCGTCATTCAACAGCAGTACTTGATCTCAACCGGCCAGCGAGTCGTTGTGATCTTCGAGGGCCGCGACGCGGCCGGCAAGGGTGGCGTGATCAAGCGGATCAGCGAACGTGTCAGCCCGCGACACACCAGAATCGTCGCGCTCGGCACGCCGACCGAACGCGAAAAGTCGCAGTGGTACTTCCAGCGTTACGTCGAGCATCTGCCGGCGGCCGGCGAAATGGTCCTGTTCGATCGCAGCTGGTACAACCGCGCCGGGGTGGAGCGTGTGATGGGTTTCTGCACGGAGGACGAGTATCGCGAGTTTCTGCGCAGCTGCCCAGAGTTCGAGCGCATGCTCGTGCGATCGGGAATTCAGTTGATCAAGTACTGGTTCTCGGTCAGCCCCGACGTTCAGGAAGAGCGCTTCCAGGCGCGCGTGAATGATCCGATGCGGCAGTGGAAGCTTTCACCGATGGACATCGAATCGCGCGACAAATGGATCGAGTACTCGCGCGCCAAGGACGAGATGTTTGCCGTCTGTGACATCAAACAGGCGCCGTGGTGGGTCGTGGACGCCGACGACAAACGCCGGGCGCGCCTCAACTGCATGGCGCACCTGCTGGCCACCGTGCCCTACAAGAACCTCCATCCGGAAAAGGTGATGCTGCCGCCGCGACCCGACATTTCCGGATATGTAGGTCCGCCGATGGTCGAGCAGACGTTCGTTCC
>CAKZMQ010000024.1 GCA_937128795.1 uncultured Solirubrobacterales bacterium
AAGGAGTTCCGCAACAAGCTCAAGGAGAGCATCGATCTTCTGCACGTGCCGAAGGAGTTCACCAGCCGCTACCTCAACGACGGCTTCTCCGGCGGAGAGAAGAAGCGTGCCGAGATCCTGCAGATGGCGATGCTCGAGCCCGCGATCGCAATCCTCGACGAGACCGACTCCGGGCTCGACATCGACGCCCTGCGAATCGTCTCTGAAGGCGTCAACGCGCTGCGCGAGCGCGGAATGGGCTCGCTGATCATCACCCACTACCAGCGCATCCTCGACTACGTCAACCCCGATTTCGTGCACATCTTGCTTGAGGGCGAGATCGTTGCCGATGGCGGCCCCGAGCTCGTGACCAAGCTTGAAGAGCACGGCTACGACTGGATCCGCGAGGAGGTCGCAGCTCGTGCCAGCTGACCCCAACCATCGCAACGACACGACCGCCGCGCTTTCGCCGATCGATGCGGATCGCAAGGCCGCGCTTGAGGTCTATGAGTCGAGCGAGCTGCCGGAATGGCGCCGCAGCGGCTTCTGGAAGACGAGCCTCAAAGAGCTCCGAATCGACGAGCTCCAGACTCGCCACTACGAGCCGGTCAGCTCCCGCGCAGAACTCCCACAAGTCGTGCAGGATGCGATCGCGGACGAGCAGTACGCCGGGCTGATCGTGCAAAAGGGCGCAACGGTCATCTACAGCGAGACCGCAGACGACAATCCGCAGGGCGTGATCGCCTGTTCGCTCGAGGATGCGTTCGCCAACCACGCGGAGATCGCCAGCAAGTACTACGGCACCCGCGTGAGTGAGAAGGACGGCAAGTTCGCCGCTGGCAACGCCGCGCTATGGACCGGCGGCGCCTTCTTCTATGTGCCCCCGAAGACCGACCTCGACAAACCCTTCCAGGTGATCAACGTGATCGACGAACCAGGCGTGGTGCAATACGGGCGCCTGCTCGCGATCGTCGACACCAGCTCGCGCGCGGCGATCCGTGAGTACAACCTCGCGCCCGACATCGAGGGCCAAGCCCTGCATGCCGGCGTCAGCGAGGTCTTTGCCGAGGACAACGCATGGGCGAAGGTCAAGACGTTCCAGGACTGGGGCGGCGGCGAGATCTACGACATCTCGACCAAGCGCGTCGCGATCGCCCGCGACGGCCACGCCCGCTGGTTCCCGATCCACCTCGGCGGCCATCTGACCAAGCAGACGCTCGACATAATCACCGCAGCTGAAGGCGCCGACATGCGCCACAACGGCGTCTACTTCACCCAGGGCAACGAGCACCTCGACCTCTTCACGACCGACCTGCACGAAAAGGCCAACACAACCGGCGACACCGTCTGGAAGGGCGCCTCGACCGGCAGCTCGCGCGCCAGCTACGAGGGTCTGATCGAGATCGTCGAGAAGGCGACGAACAGTCACACCTACCTGCAGACGCACTCACTGCTGCTCAGTCGCGACGCCAAGGTCGATGCGATTCCGTCATTGATCGTCAAGGTCGACGACGTCTCTGCTTCGCACGGCGGAACGGTCGGCGAGGTCGACGAGGACCAGGTCTTCTACATGCGCACGCGCGGAATCGACCGCGAAACGGCGATCCGCATCCTCGTTGAGGGATTCTTCGAGCCGGTGATCACGCTGTTTGAGGACGAGCACCTCGAATCGATGGTGCGTGAGCGCATCGCCGGCAAGCTCGCCGAGGCGAGTGAGGACATTGCCGCATACGCTGCGACACGCTGAAGCCATGGATCTGGCCAGTCGCACCCGCGCGGACTTTCCGATCCTCTCTCAAAAGGTTGGGCTGGATCGAAAAGTCAATGGCAAGCGGCTGGTCTATTTGGACAGCGCCGCGACGGGCCAAAAGCCCCGCCAAGTGATCTCGGCGATCGACGAGTTCTACCGCCACGACAACGCGCCGATCCACCGCAGTACGTATGAGCTGGCAGAGCGTTCGACGAACGCCTTCGAAGGAGCGCGGGAGCGGATTGCCGCCTTTATGAATGCGACCGTTCAGACAACGATCTTTACGCGCAACGCGACCGAGGCCATCAACCTGGTCGCATACGCCTGGGGACGCAAAAACGTCGGCCCGGGCGACAAAGTTCTACTGACGCAGATGGAGCACCACAGCAACATCGTGCCGTGGCAGATCCTCTGTCAGGAGACCGGCGCGACGCTCGACATTGTCGAGATCACCGAAGACGGTCTGCTTGACGAGGCAGACTTGGATGCGAAGCTCACCGCGGGCAACGTCAAACTCTTCGCCGTCGCGCACATCAGCAACGTGCTGGGCACGATCAACGACGTCGCGGCCTTGGTCGAGAAGGCACACGCCGCCGGGTCCGTGGTCCTGGTCGACGGGTCCCAGGCGGTTCCGCAGCTGAAGGTTGATTTCGACTCCCTCGATGCGGACTTTTACGTCTGGACCGGCCACAAGGCCTACGGACCGACCGGAATCGGCGTGCTCCATGGAAAGCGGGAGACGCTCGAAACGATGGGGCCATGGCTCGGCGGCGGCGACATGATCAAGGTGGTCAACTTCGCGGACTCGACCTGGAACGACCTGCCCTGGAAATTTGAGGCCGGAACCAGCGCCGTGGCCGAGGCCGTGGGTCTCGGGGCTGCGATTGACTACATGATCGAGATCGGCATCGACAACATCACCGCACACGAACGCGCATTGACAGAGCATGCGCTCCCCCGGCTTGCCGAAATTCCCGGCGTCACGGTCGTTGGACCGCCAGCAGAGCAGCGCGGCGGCGTGATCAGCTTCACGCTCGACGGCATGCACCCGCACGACATCGGTGAGCTGCTCGGACGCGAGGGCGTTTGCGTTCGCACCGGTCACCACTGCGCCCAGCCGCTGATGCGCAGACTCGGCGTTCCTGCGACGGCCCGCGCATCGTTCGCCTGCTTCAACGACACAGACGACGTCGATGCTCTGGTGGACGCGATCCACACCGCGCGCGAAGTCTTCGAGCTCTGAGGGGGCGGTTTTGTCGGACGAGCTGTATCGCGAAGTAATCCTCGAGCACTACAAAGAGCCACAGCATTTCGGTGAGCTCGACCCGCACGACCTTGAGGCGCACGACGTCAATCCGCTCTGTGGAGATGAGCTCGGCGTTCACCTGCGAGTGGACGGCGACGGGACGATCACCGACATCGCCTTTCACGGCACCGACTGCGCGATCAGCCAGGCGAGCGCATCGATCGCGAGCGAGGAGTACATCGGAATGAAGCTCGACGACGTCGCCAAGCTCGA
>CAKZMQ010000025.1 GCA_937128795.1 uncultured Solirubrobacterales bacterium
CCCTTCCAAACGCTCCTGGTCGCCCTGGCAATCTTCGCCGCACAAATCCCACTGAGCACCTGGTGGCTCCACCACCACACCCACGGCCCCCTCGAATGGCTCCTCCGCACCTTCACCAACTGGACGATCCCATCCTGGCGCAAACAAGGTTCCCTTTAAAGGGAACCTTGTTTTACGAAGTCGTAACGGTGGATTGGAGGAGACCGCGTGCGACGGCTTTGTTGGCCATTCGGCGGACGCCTGCGTCGACGCCGATCGCGGCGATTTCGGGGCGTGTGAGCCAGCGGGCTTCGGCGGCGTCGGTGGATGGTGCGAGGTCGACTGGATCGATCACGGCGAGGTAGCGGAAGTCGTAGTGTGTGTGGGCGGGAGTGTCGCCGCGGGCTGCGATGCGGTGGACGTCCAGGTCGAACAGCTCGACAGCCGATGCAGAGACGTCGACGCCGAGTTCCTCACTCGCCTCACGCGCCGCGACCGCACCCGGGTCGAATTCCCCGGGCTCGGCGTGCCCGCCCGGCTGCACCCACAATTTGAGATTCCTGTGAAAGATCAACGCCGCCCGCCCGTCGCTGCCGAGCACCATGCAGCTGCCCGTGGCGTGGCCGGGCTGGAAGGCGTTGCGGTCGAATGGGTTTTGGTCCGCGAGGTCGGGCCCCGCAAGCGAGAGCCAGTCAATGATCGCCATCTGATGAGCGCGCTCGACCTCGTCGAAAGGGCGGTGCCCACGAGCCAGCACCAACAACTCCGCGCGGATATCGTTGGCGCGATCGAGATCGGAATCAACAGTGTCCATCGCACGAGGGTAAGGGCGTGAGGGTATGAGCGAACAGACGCAGGCAACCGAGAGTTCCAAGAAACTCCCGATCGACGACATGGAGGCGATCTGGGGCGGCGGCTTCAAGCGCGCCCGTGCCGCGCTCGGCGCCAGCGCCTTCGGGATGTCGGTCAGCGACCTGCCGCCAAACTTCGAGCGAGTCCCGCCGCACGTGCACACCTTTGACGGGCAGGAAGAGGTTTACATTGCGCTGGCCGGCGGCGGCTGGCTGGAGATCAACGGCGAGCGCGTGCCGTTGACGACGGAGAATGCGATCCGCGTCGGCCCGACCGCGATCCGTCGCCCGATCGCGGGCGAGGATGGCCTGCGACTGCTGTCGGTGGGCGGGACCGCTGGCAAGGTGTACGAACCGTTCCCCAACTCGATGGCCGGAGCGCCCGAGGCGTCGATTCCGGAGCTGCCCGGCATACAAGCCGTGGAGGGTCACGAGTCGAGCGACGACTTCACGGCAAAGAGCTTCGACGAGATGAACCCGTTCATCGGCGTCGTCCCAGGGGTCGGGATGTACCCCGTCCGACGCGCGCTCGGCATCAAGGCATTCGGAATCAGCAGAGTCGTGCTCGAACGAGAGCCGGGCGTCGATGGCTTTACCGGTTACCCCGACCACGATCACACCGAAGACGAGCAGGAAGAGGTCTACGTGGTCACGGCCGGATCGGGCGGCCTGCGGATGGCGGACGATGACATCGAGGTCGAGACAGGGGACATGGTTCGCGTCGCCCCGAACGTCACGCGCAAATGGATCCCGTCCAAGGAGGGGCTCAGCTTCATCGCGATCGGCGCGCCGATCGGCAGGCCGTACGAGCCGGCGTAGCCCTCGGACCTTGTTGGGTTAGGTGTCGAAGGTGCCGCCACGACCCTTCCCGCCGGCAAACTGCGACGCCCCGCGAGCCGCAACCGTCGCCGTCGCCGGACCGTTCTTAGTCTCGATCGCCAAGCCCTCATCGAGCGATCTACCGAGACCAGCCAACAACGCCGCGCGGTCGGCAAGCATCGTCTCGCGCGGAAATCCTGCGATCTGCTCCGCCAGCGCAAGCGCCGCCGCCACATGCTCGCCCCGTGGCACCCGCTGCGTGACCAACCCGATCCGCTCGGCCTCGTCCAGCTCGACCATCCTGCCGGTCAGCACCAGATCGAGCGCCGTCCCAAGCCCAACGATCCGCGAGATCCGCTGCGTCCCGCCGTCGATCAACGGCACGCCCCAGCGCCGCTCCGCGAATCCAAACGTCGATCCCTCACCGCAGACGCGCAGGTCACACCAAAGCGCCAACTCAAATCCACCGGCCAACGCCCAGCCACCGATCGCCGCGATCGTCGGCTTGGGCGAGGTCAGTCGCGTGAACCCAAGCGGCCCGCCCTCACTCTCGAGCCGAGGAAACAGCGACGCAACATCCTTCAGGTCCGCACCGGCACAGAATGCCTCATCGCCAGCACCCGTCAGCACCATGCAGAGCGCCTCTTCGTCGGCACAAAACTGCTCGTACGCCGCCTGCAACGCATCGGCGGTCGGACCGTTGACCGCGTTGCGAACCTCCGGGCGGTTGATCGTGACAAGTGCGGCAGAGCCGAGCCGTTCGTAACCGACGAGATCCGTATGCATGGCGCCAGCCTAACGGCGAGTCGCACGGCATTGCGGCTTCAACCCCGCGCGCCCTCGGCCCGCGCCACGTTCGCCCGCGCCTGCTCCACCGCGTCGACGCTCACTGAAATCGCGTCGATCCCGGCGCCCACAAGGAGCTCTGCATACTCCGGATAAACAGAAGGCGCCTGACCGCAGATCGAAGTCCGCAGCCCGAGCTCGCGCGCCTGCGGGATCAACTGGCGCAGATACGCCACCACCGCCGGGTCCGTCGCGTCGAACGATTCGGCAAGCTCCGCAGACTCGCGATCCGAGCCGAGCAGCAGCTGCGTCAGGTCGTTGGTGCCGATCGAGATCCCGGCGACGCCCTGCTCGGCGATCGCCGGGAGGATGAACAGGATCGACGGCACCTCGGCCATCACCCAGAGCTCAAACCCCGGCAGGTCGGTCAATCCACTCTGCGCAATCAACCCACGGCACTGCGCCAACTCATCGGCGCTGCGCACGAACGGCAACATCAGGTGGAGGTTTTGATAGCCGCCGTCCCACACTCGGCGCACGGCCGCCAGCTCGAGCGCGAAGAATTCCGGATCGCGCAGGTAGCGCTGCACGCCGCGCATCCCGATCATCGGATTGTCCTCGATCGGCTCGAAGCGATCGCCGCCCTCCAGGTCGCGGAACTCGTTCGTGCGGAAGTCAATCGTGCGGTAAGTGATCGGACGCGGGCTGAACCCTGCCGCGAACCGCCCGAGCGCGGCGGCCATCTTCGCGACGAACTCCTCGCCCTGGCCCTGCTCGATCAGCAGCTTCGGGTGCTTGCCGTCCAACGCATGCAGCACGAGGATCTCCGCGCGCAGCAGCCCAACCCCGTCCACGTTCATCGCCGCGGCAAGATCGACCTGTTCCGGATCGGAGAGATTGACGAGGATCTTGGTGCGCGTCGGAGGCGACTCAGTTGTGACCGACGGGGACGCGTCAGCGGGCATCGCTCGTTCGGCACTGATTTCGGCAGCTGCAATCTCCACACGCTGCTCGCCCGCAAGCACCGTCCCATTTGCCGCATCAATCGTCACCACCTGCCCATCGATCAACTGCTCGGTCGCGTCGCCCGTCCCAACGATGCACGGGATTCCCAACTCCCGCGCGACGATCGCCGCATGGCAAGTCACGCCCCCGCTATCGGTGATGATCCCCGCCGCGCGCCGCATCAGCGGCACCCAATCCGGTCGCGTGGTGTGTGCGACGAGCAGCTCGCCCTGCTCAAAATTCTCTCCTTCCTTCGGCGATTCGATCAGGCGCACCGCACCGGTGGCAGCCCCCGGCCCCGCGCCGACCCCGCTCAACAACACGGCCCCATGCGGAACGGCCTGCGATTCCGTCTGCCCGCCGCCGACAGTGGTGATCGGCCGCGACTGAAGGATCCACAACACGCCGGCCTGATCGAGTGCCCACTCGATGTCCTGCGGTTTGCCGTAGTGAGCCTCGATCGCGATCCCGTTGTGCGCGATCTGCGTCGCCTCGCTCTCGTCGATCGCGGCGTGCGTCTCCTCGCTTTTCGTGAGCTTGCGCGTGACCGTGCCTCCGGACAGATCGGAGTCGATCGAGATCGTCTTGTGACTGATGTACTTCTCACTCAGGAACGGAGCGTCCCCAGCGTTTTCGCCCTTCTCGAACACGAAGCGATCCGGCGACACCGCGCCCGAAACGATCGACTCGCCCAAACCAAGCGACGCCTCAACAACCACTCGGTCGTCGCGCCCGTTCGTCGGATCGATCGTGAACATCACGCCCGAACGCTTGGCCACCAGCTGCTTCTGTACCACCACCGCGATGTCCATGTCTGCCAACGGCATCCCGCCGGTAGCGCGGTAATAGAGCGTGCGCTCGCTGTACAGGGAGGCCCAACACTGCTGCACCGCGCGCAGCAGTTGTTCGCGACCGCGCACGTTCAAGAACGACGCATGCATGCCCGCAAACGAAGCCGTAGCCGCATCCTCTCCGATCGCCGAGGAGCGCACTGCAACCGGCAGGTCCGGGCGATCTGAGCAGAGTCGGGCGTGCGCCACCGAGATCTGCTCGACAAGACCAGGCGGGACGACGGTGATCTCGACCAAAGCGTGTGTAACGGCAGCGGCGTCGGCCAGCGATCGCGAATCCTCCGGTCGCAGATCATTCAATGCGATCGCCAGCTTTTCGCGCAGGCCTGTCCCATCGCAGAATTCGGCATAGGCTGGAGCTCCAATCACGAAGCCGGACGGCACCGCGAAACCGCTTGAGCTCAACTCGCCGAGGTTCGCGCCTTTGCCACCCGCCCAGTCGACGTCTTTGAGCGAAAGGTCACTGAAGCTGCGGCAAGCGGCGGATTGCTCGCTCTGCTTCGGAGGGGCCGATTCTGTGGATTCGGACACAGATTCACGATACGGGCGAACGCTCGCCGTTGCTCCGTAGTTATCCGTCGCGAACTTGCGTGATGCACGCGGAGACATCACGCGAACGAATGGCGTAGGTTGATTTTCATGTCAGAGGAATTCACGAATCGCGTCGCCTTTGTAACCGGCGCCGCCTCCGGCATAGGCCGTGCGACGGCCGAGCTGTTCGCCGAGCGCGGAGCGAAGGTAGTGCTCGGCGACATCACCGAGGACGCCGGCGCCGACGCAGTGGCAGCGATCAAGGCCGCTGGCGGCGAGGCGACGTTCGTTTCTGTCGACGTCTCCGACGCCGAGCAGGTGGAGGCGGCAATCGAATCGGTCATCGCCACATATGGCCGCCTCGACTATGCGTTCAACAACGCCGGCATCGAGGGTGTGCCCGCACCGACAGCCGACTGCACAGTCGAAAACTTTCAGAACACGATCGCCGTCAACCTCACCGGTACGTTTCTCTGCATGAAGGGGGAGTTGCCGCTGATGCTCGAGAACGGCGGCGCAATCGTCAACTGCGCATCGATTGCCGGACTCGTCGGATTTGGAGGCAGCCCCGCGTACTGCGCATCGAAGGGCGGAGTGATCCAACTGACTAAAACTGCCGCGCTGGAATATGCCGACAAGGGCGTGCGCGTGAACGCAGTCTGCCCCGGCATCATCGAGACGCCGATGGTCGATCGCTTCACGCATGGCGACCCGGAGGCGGTCGGCCAACTGGCGGCCGGAGAACCGATCGGTCGGATCGGTGCGCCCGGCGAAATTGCCGAGGCAGTGCTGTGGTTGTGCTCCGATGCGGCGAGCTTCGTGACCGGCCATCCGATGGTGATCGACGGCGGCTGGGTGGCGCGCTGACCGCACCGCACGAGGCGGTTGAAAGGAGTAGCTTTAAGGGGTTCGTCCAATCGTGCCGCTGGACTCTGGGGAGGAGCCAATTGAGCACATCACACGCCTCCGCGGCGGGCATCGACGCCCATCTCGCTGAACTCGCCGATCAGATCGACCATCGCCCGATGGTCAAGCAGCCGCAATCGCAGAAGGCATACAAAGTCGTGCTCGTCGTGACCGGTGCCAACGCAAGGAGCGGCGGCCCAACCGGAGACAAGACCGCGAACGCCGCGGCCGCCCGCGCAAAGCTGGAACGCGGCCGGCGCAACGGCCAGCGCCCCGCCGCCTAGCGGGGACCTGTTCGGACTTACGCCGTCCTACGCAGTTCGCCCGTCCCCCCGCCGGGCGGCTGCCCCTGTCGTCAATCAGAGCACGATCACGGCAGAGCCGGTGAACCGCCCGTGGCGCAAATCGTCCAGAGCCTGGTTGGTCTGTTCGAGCGGGTAGGTGGTGACCTCGGTGCGGATCGGGATCTCCGCCGCCAGCGGCAGGAACTCCTCGCCGTCCGTGCGCGTGAGGTTTGCGACGGACTTGATGGTTCTCTCGTGCCAGAGCAGTTCGTAGGGGAAGGAGGGGATATCCGACATGTGGATGCCGCCGCAGACGACGGTGCCGCCGGGCTTGGTGGCTGCGAGGGCTTTTGGCACGAGTTCGCCGACCGGGGCGAAGATGATTG
This sequence comes from uncultured Solirubrobacterales bacterium, assembly GCA_937128795.1. Taxonomy (GTDB): domain Bacteria; phylum Actinomycetota; class Thermoleophilia; order Solirubrobacterales; family JACPNS01; genus JACPNS01. The sequence goes on from CAKZMQ010000025.1 coordinate 6,399, forward strand.
CGGCGTCGAGGGGTTCGGGTGGTTGTTGCTCTGAGTCGCCGGCCCAGGTAGCGCCGAGCTCGCTTGCCTTGGCTTGGGCTTCTGTGTCTTTGGGACGTGTGAAGGCGAAGACGCTCCGCTGCTGGTGCACGGCCACCTGGGTGATGACGTGCGCGGCGGCGCCGAAGCCGTAGATGCCGAGGTTCGTCGCTTCGCCGGTGAAGCTGAGGCATCTGAATCCAATAAGCCCGGCGCAAAGGAGCGGGGCGAGTTGTTCGGCGGGCTGGTCCTTTGGGAGCGGGAAGGCGTAGCGGCGGTCGACCACGGCTTCGTCGGCGAAGCCACCATCGATGTCGCAGCCGGTGAACTTGGCGTTGGGGCAGAGGTTCTCTTTGCCGGCGACGCAGAAGGAGCAAGTGCCGCAGGTCCAGCCGAGCCAGGGCACACCGAAGCGGTCGCCGCGCTCGTCGATGCCGACGATCTGGTGGCCGAGTGTGCGCGGCGGGTCTTTGATTTCGACTTCGCCGTCCATGAGATGGAGGTCCGTGCGGCAGACGGCGCAGGCTTCGACGGTGAGGAGGAGTTGGTCCTCGGCGGCGGTCGGCGTTGGGACTTCGGTCAGGTGGAGTGGCTCGCCTGTGCTGATGAACTGCATCGCGCGCATGGCTGCAATCTACGCGCCCGGCGGATCGGCCTGCGACCTAATGGGGAAGCCCACCCCGACCGATTAGGATTGCACCCCCGCCGACGTAGCTCAGTTGGTAGAGCACTTCACTCGTAATGAAGGGGTCCCCGGTTCGAATCCGGGCGTCGGCTTTTTCTCGACCTCCTCGCATGGGCATATCGTGGCTCGTCAAAAGAGCCTTCCGGCCTCATTTCGAATCGCGTTCGAGCCAGTTCAGAATGCGGTAGTCGCATAATCGCATTCCGTGCACGCATGGACACGCATGAAGAATGCGCGCTTTCTAGAAGCGCGCATTCTTCATGCGTGTCCTATAAAGTCCTATAAACGTGTATATTGTCTATCCAAGTCCACTTCTGGCGCATGTTGTTAAGGCATGACACCGGACTGCCGATAGGAGTGGCGAAATGCCGCTAACCGCATCACAACCAGTGTTTCTAACTGTCAATGAGGCTGCGAGCCTCTTGCGGGTGTCCGACAAAACGATCCGTAGATGGATTGCAGATGAGCGGATTCCGTATTTGGAGCTACCGGGTGGCAGTGGGTATCGAATTCCACAGGCATCGCTTCTTGCGTCGTTGAATCGTAATTTCGATTTTGCTGACGAGAGTGACGCGATCGATCGTCTGTTCGAAGGCGTGACCGAAAGTGACGTAACGGCTGTGCTTGGTGCGGATTAGCTCCAAGCTTGTCCGCCGCACCGCATGCCTACTCTGCGGGCATGCCGTTGGTCATGGTGGACACGAACTTTTCGTTGCGAGCAACTATTCCTCGTCCAGGCGGGTTGGCCAGAAAAGCATGGGTTCTATTTGCCTTCGGTGCAGCTCAACTTCGGGCTGAACAACTCGAGTTGGATTTCGCCGAACTGAACGGCGAAGCGGCCCGTTCAGGCGGGCGGTTGTCCCGGTCTGAGTCGCTATTCACGGCTTCAGCCGCGGAACTGGCGCGACTTGAGGAGCTCCTGCCGATCGGGACGCCCACGGATTGGGCGCTGGCAGGGTCGCAGGCATGCTGGGATGAGTACCAGCGAAAGGCACTCGAACTTGCCTCGAGACTCCATCGATCTATCACTCCGCGGCAGGCGGGATTGCTCCGACAGCAATACGAAGCACTTTGTGTTGTGGCTCCTAAGCCTTCTTACGCACTGCAAGTCCCGGCGTTGACACCCGATCCCGACGATGACCTTCTCGTATTCGACGCGATGCGCGTCGGCGCCGACATCTTTGTGAGTGACGACCCGCATGTCATTCCTGCTGACGCTGACGGCGCGATCGACTACGAGTTCGGCGAGCTTTCAGTGAGGGCGATGACGCCTGGATACTTCTTCGACCAAATTGGGAACGAAGTCGATTGGGATTCGATTGACGGGTCTTGGATTAGACCCAGCACCTAACCAAGCCCAAAAAACCGATCAAAAAACAACACAAGCCGCTCAATCACACCCTGCTTCTTCACCGCATGCCCACCATCCCCCGAGAACCGTGAGACCGGCGGCAATATCCGCGTGATCGCCGTCCCCGAAGTCGGGATCGCACCATCCCGAAACGCACTCTCCACGAACGCAACCGTTTCCGCTGGGTTCAAATTCTCCTCGGCGATGATCCGGTTCAGCTCCTCCTCGCGCGCCCGCGCCACATAGGCCTGCCAGCTCGCGTCCACATCGGTCGTGATCGAAACGCTGTCCACGAACTCCTCGATCAGGTCCTTCTTGTTGCGCAGTGATGGGCTGGCGTCGATCGCGCGACCGATCTCGTCGCGCAGCTCGGTGTCGCGCGCGGTGCCGCGCACCTCGACGAGCTCGCGCACAAGCGCGAGGATGTACTCCACATTCACCTCGACCTGCTTGATCAGCTCGATCTCAAACACGACGTCGTCCTTGATCGGCTCGCGCTCGGCGCCTTCCTGGCCGCGGAACTCTTGGTAGAGGTTCAGATAAATGCTCTGGTAGTCCTGACGCACGCGCGGCTCCAGCGTGTCGTCGTCTGCGAATTCGTCGTAGGTAGTGAGGATGTTTCGCAGTTTGAGGATCGCCCCGAACAGTGCGACGAATGCCTTCTGCTCGTTCTCGCCGACGATTTCCTCGCCCAGCGGGAAGTGCTCAACCAACTCGAGCACCTTCGCGTTGTACTCGTCGAGGAACTCGCCGTATGGCTTGAGCACCGCAGTGCCAATCGCATCCTTGTTGCCGAAAAGCGCGAAGGCGTTGTCGACCTCCTTGGTCAGATCGCGGAAGCACACGATGCTGCCGAACGCTTTCACCGAGTTGAGAATTCGGTTGGTCCGCGAGAACGCTTGTACGAGGCCGTGATGATGGAGGTTCTTGTCGACCCAGAGCGTGTTGAGCGTGGTGGCGTCGAAGCCCGTCAAGAACATGTTGACCACGATCACCATGTCGAGCTCGCGGTTTCGCAGCTTCTCTGAAATGTGTTTGTAGTAGGCCTCAAACCTGTCCCCCGACGTGTCGAAGCTGGTGCCGAACATGGCGTTGTAATCCTTGATCGCGTCGTCGAGGAAGTCACGCGAACTACCGTCGAGTGCGTCGGTCTCGAACTCTTCTTCGGCCAGCAATCCGTCGGCGTCTTCCTCGTTGGCGGCGTAGCTGTAGATCAATCCGATCTTCAGCGGCGTGTATGTCGGGTCTGCGGCAGCACGCTCTGCCTGCACCTGCTTGAAGACCGCGTAGTAGCGCTTGGCCGCGTCGATCGACGCAGTGGCGAATATCGAATTGAAGCCGCTGAGCTCGCGCCCACCGGTCCTATACCGGGAATTGCGCTTGGTCTTCATGTCGAAGTGGTCAACGATGTACTCAGCGACCATCTTCAGGCGTTCGTGGGCCAGCAGCACTTCTTCGGTGTCTATCGCAGAGACGTTCTTGTCGACGATCCCCTCGGCTGCGCGGACTGTGTTGATGTAGTCGATTCGAAACGGCAGCACGTTTCTGTCAGCGATTGCGTCGACGATCGTGTAGGTGTGCAGGCGGTCGCCGAAGGCTTGGTCGGTCGTTCGCAGTTGCGAGTTGCCGCCGCTCGACGCGTTGTCGTCAAAGATCGGAGTGCCGGTGAAGCCGAAGAGGTAGTAGTTCTTGAAGGCCTTCTTGATCGCGACGTGCATGTCACCGAACTGGCTGCGGTGACATTCGTCAAAGATCAGCACGATGTGACCACCGAAGATCTCGTGCTTCTTGTTCTGCTCGATGAAGCGGCTGAGCTTCTGGATCGTCGTGACGATGATCTTCGAGTCGGGGTTCTCGATGTCTTCCTTCAACTTGGCCGTGGAAGTGTTGGAATTGGCAGCCCCCTTCTCGAAGCGGTCGTACTCGCGCATGGTCTGGTAGTCGAGGTCTTTGCGGTCGACCACGAACAGCACCTTCTCAACGCCTGGCATACGAGTGGCCAACTGCGCGGCCTTGAAGCTGGTCAACGTCTTGCCCGACCCGGTCGTGTGCCACACGTAGCCGCCGGCAGCGACCGATCCGAGCTGACCGTGGTTGCTCGACGTTGCGATCCGCTGCAGTATCCGCTCGGCAGCAACGATCTGGTACGGCCGCATCACCAGCAGGTTGCGGTCGACATCGAACACGCAGTACTTGGTGAGAATGTTGAGCAGTGCGTGCTTTGCGAAGAACGTGCGGGTGAAGCCGGTGAGGTCGGCGATGCGCTTGTTCTGCGCGTCGGCCCACCAGCTGGTGAACTCGAAGCTGTGTGAGCTCTTCTTCTTGGAACCTCGGCCTTCCCGCATCTCGCCGATGTGGAGCTCGCGGGTGGTGTTGCTGTAGTACTTGGTCAGCGTGCCGTTGCTGATCACGAACAGCTGAACGTATTCGAACAATCCCGAGCCGGCCCAGAAGCTGTCGCGCTGGTAGCGGTTGATCTGATTGAAGGCCTCGCGAATGTCGACGCCCCGGCGTTTGAGTTCGACGTGTACGAGAGGAAGACCGTTGACGAGGATCGTGACGTCATAACGGTTCGATCGCACGCCGGCGATTTCGTATTGGTTGATCACCTGAAGGCGGTTGTTGTGGATGTTCTGCTTGTCGATCAGTCGGACGTTCTTGGTGGTGCTGTCGTCTCGGGTGAGCAGCTGAACGTGGTCCTCTTGGATGCGTGCGGTCTTCTCGACGATGCCCTCGTTGGCGCTGGAGATGCGGGTTGAGAAGAAGCGCTTCCACTCGTCGTCGGAGAAGGTCAGATCGTTAAGTGCTTCTAGCTGCGCGCGGAGATTGGCAACGAGATCGGCTTCGCTAGTGATCGGTAGGTACTCGTAGGCCTGCTGCTGGAGTAGATCGACGAGCGAGCGCTCAAGGTCGGCCTCACTCTGGTAGCCGGTCTCCTTCGCGTCGTCCGGGCTGAATTCCGCCACGACCGTGCTCTGGTCGCTGACCGCAATCGGTTCATAGCGAAGTGCCGAATCGGGGGCGATCGTCACGCGGCGGCCTCGGGGAACGTGAGGAGCTTGTCGCGGTAGTACTCGTACTGCTTGCGGCGGGCGGCGATTTCGGCGGGGAGGCCGGAGGTGAGGTCGTTGACGAGGGCGTCGAAAGTATGAAGCTTCTTCGAAACCTGCCGTTGCTCGTCGAGATTCGGAAGGGGGATCTGCCATCCGAAAAAGTTCGTGGAGTCGACTGCAGCCATCGAACCATCCGTTCTCACACAGCTGCGGCGGATCCGTTCGCTGTCAGCTTGGAGTGCTTGGTACACATACTCGGCATCCACAGTGTTACGTGGAACGAGTATGCGCATGTCTTGGTTGACAGTCGTGTCCACCGTGACAAGACCAATGGGTAACGTGCGCCGGAGAATGTTTGACCGCATCACCACGGCGATAGATGGTGCAGGCACGATGCGAAGCGGCGTTTCCTCGATTGCGAGTTGAGTGATTCGGCCGCGAATCTCGTCAGTACTCGTGTCGCTCACATCCATTGAGGCGAGCCACGGGACGTCGCCTGATTCCCAGTAAGCAGGATTAGACTTCGATGGAGTCATGCCGCCGTACCAATTGCCGAGTTCGCCGATGGCAGCCGGAGCGGCATCGACCGTATCGAGCAGTTCTTGTCTGTAATGTTCGTACTGGAAACCGCGAGCTTCCAGCTCCGCTTCCAGCTCCGCTTCCAGCTCCGCTTCCAGCTCCTCCATCGTCGCGAGAATTCCAGAGATCTCCTTCTGGATTGCAACCGGCGGTACCGGCACTCGAATCCGCGATAGCGAATCACCGGATACTCGTTTCACTTTTGTTCCCGTTACATACCGCGACTTCTGATTTTTGAATGCTGTGGATTGAAATAGGTACGCGGCATAGAGAGGGTCAAGGCTGTGACGAAAGATGTACGCGTCTCCGCTGACAGCAACTTCGGACTCGCCCAGCCAAGCAACTGCCTTGCAGACATCCTCCGGATTTTCGCTGGTCGTCGCCAACACGATGTCTCCGGTCTGAGCTATGCGTAGCTTCGCTGCGAGCTCGGGCGCAACAAACGACTTCGTCTCAGTTGCAGACGTGCCGTAGAACGTATAGATCTGTCCGTAGTGAATGCATCCCACACCTGAATCGACGAAGTCCTTCTTCTGAAGTCCGTTACCGCGGATGAATTGACCGACTTCGCCAAGCGACTTGTGGGCAACTCCGCTCGGGCAATGCTCCGCAACCAACTCATCGATCCGGCTCAAACCTCCGCCCCCTCAATCTCCGCCACAATCGCATCAATTTCGCCCCGCAACTTGGCCTGCCGCTGAACGATGCCCGCGATCTCGGCGTTTAGCTCCATGATGTCGACCTCCTCACGCAAGTCGACCGGCTCCACGTAACTCGAGACCGCAATGTTGTAATCGTTCTCCGCGATCTCGCGGTTCTCCACGAGTCGCGCGAAGTGTTCGATCTCTTCGCGGGCGGTGAATGCGTCGAGGATCTTCTGCTGATTCTCAGCTGTGAGCTTGTTCTTATTGCCGCCGCGCACGAACTGCTCGCTTGCGTCGATGAACAACGTGCGGTTGTCGGTCTTCGATTTCTTCAGCACGATCACGCAAGTTGCGATCGTCGTGCCGAAGAACAAGTCCGGCGGCAGCTGAATCACTGCGTCGACGAAGTTGTTGTCGATCAGGTATTTGCGGATCGTCTGCTCGGCGCCGCCGCGGTAGAGCACACCCGGGAATTCGACGATCGCGGCCGTGCCGCTTGTCGCGAGCCAGCTGACCATGTGCATCGTGAAGGCCAGGTCGGCCTTGCTCTTGGGCGCAAGCACCCCGGCCGGCGCGTAGCGCGGGTCGTTGATCAGCAGCGGGTTGTCCTTGCCCTCCCACTTGGTCGAGTACGGCGGATTGGAGACGATCGCCTCGAACGGTTCGTCGTCCATGTGCGCCGGGTCGATCAGCGTGTCGCCATGGGCGATCTGGAACTTCTCGTAGTTGATGTCGTGCAGGAACATGTTGATCCTGCAGAGGTTGTAAGTGGTGAGGTTGATCTCTTGGCCGAAGAACCCTTGGTGCACGTTCTCCTTGCCCAGCACCTTTGCGAACTGGAGCAGCATCGAACCCGAGCCACAGGCCGGGTCGTAGACCTTGTTGACCTCGGTCTTGCCGACCACGGTGATCCGCGCAAGCAGTTCGGAGACTTCCTGCGGCGTGAAGAACTCACCGCCAGATTTGCCGGCGCTCGACGCGTACATCGTCATCAAGTACTCGTACGCGTCGCCGAAGGCATCGATCGTGTTGTCGGCGAATTTGCCCAGTTCGAGGTCGCCGAACGCATCGAGCAATTTGACGAGCTTCTCATTGCGCTTGGCGACGGTCTGGCCGAGTTTGGTGCTGTTCACGTCGAGGTCTTCGAAGAGGCCCTTGAGGTCATCTTCGCTGGCAGTGCCACGAGCCGATCCCTCGATGTTTTTGAAGACGTTCTCAAGAGTCTCATTGAGATTCTCATCGTCACGAGCGCGCTTACGGACGTTCTCGAAGAGCTCGGAGGGAAGGATGTAAAAGCCCTTCTCGTTGACCGTCTCGTCGCGGCCGAACTCGGCGTCCTCATCGCTGATCGCCGCATAGTTAAAACCCGGGTTGGTCTTCTGCTCGAGCTCGTTGAGGTAGGCGGTGAGGTTCTCGGAGATGAAGCGGTAGAAGAGAAGCCCGAGGACGTATGTCTTGAAGTCCCAACCGTCGACGCTGCCGCGCAGATCGTTGGCTATGCGCCAGATGGTTTTGTGGAGTTCGGCTCTTTGGGCTTCTTTGGTGGGTGCGGTCATTTGCGTGATGATCGATCGTCGGGGTGGCCGTGGACCGTCCCTGTGGAGAATTCAGAGGCGAGGTAGGTGACGCCGAGAAACATGCCCGGGTGATGCTCGACCAACGTCTGGAGTTCTCGCTCGTCGAACACCGGCGAATTCTCGAAGCGCTGCGGCGCTCCGTGGCCGATCGTGAACAAATCGATGCTCCCCATGGTGGGGGATCATAAGAGGTGCGGAACACTCGGAGGGAGAGCCGAACGACTGAACGGTCTGCCGCAACGCCAGTACTGGCCCGAATCAGCTACAAGGTGGTTTGCACGCACCTCAACTGACGGCTGCCGAACCATGAAACTTTTCCCGACACTGGTCGCTTCAATCTTGATTCTCCTTTCTCTCGGCACCGCGTCGGCAGCCGTGGCGACCGAATTGTCGGTCAACGGGATCGAACCGGGAGCGACCATCCGCGTGTCAACAGTCGTCAGTTTTTCTTGGGCTGAACGAACCCTGAACCTTGAGCGTTCCGAGCTTCAATTCTCCAACTCGTCAGATTCCGGTTCGTTTCTTGAAGGTGACGGGAGCGGACCGAACAGCTATCGGCGAACGATCGATCCCAGCGTTGAACTCCGCCCGCTCTTCTTGACCGGCGGGGTGTGGCACTGGCGAATCTGCGAGTTCGAATACTTCAAGGTTCTGCCAGCGGCGTGTTCTCACCCAGTTTCCTTCAACGTGCTGCCGCCAGGCGAGTGCGAAGACGGCATCGACAACGACGGCGACGGCAAAACAGATTTGCGAGACCTCGCGTGTCGGAGTTACGCATCGCCGAAGGAACGACTTGCGAAGATTCCTAGGTTCTCCGTTCGGCAAGCCAAGCGGGAAGCGCGCCGCATTCTCAGACGCTCGACCCGGCTCGGTTACAGGGCGGGATACGGGTGGCGAGAACGCTGCAAGGTGGTCGCGAGAACTCGTGCGGTGTGCTCAAGCAGCTGGAACGTGGGAGATTCCGACGTCCGCGTACGGATTCGGTTGAGGCGGAAGTGGTGCCGAGGCAACGATGTGTGTCTCGAGTTCCGGTACCGCGCGGTGGTGGCGAACTACTACTGCATGATCGTTGGTGGCGAGAAGTGCGTGCGAATTTTCCGGAAGTAACCAGGGGATCAAGTCTTTCAACCCTCCAGCCACCCCCACCAAAACTCTGCGGCTTTCCCCCTACAAAGCATCAAGCCAATCCTGAACAATGGCTGGATGCAGCACACCACCAACCCCCTAATCCACCTAGACCAAGTCGCCCGCCACTACCAAGTAGGCGACTCCACCGTCAAAGCCCTAGACGAAGTCACCCTCCAAATAACCCCCGGCGAGTTCGTAGCCGTCCTCGGCGCCAGCGGTAGCGGCAAGACAACCCTCCTCAACATGATCGGCGCCCTTGACGTCGCCACCCACGGCACGGTCAAAGTCGGCGACAAGACCGTCACCGGCGCCTCCCGCAAAGAGCTCGCTCAGATCCGCCGCAGCGAAGTCAGCTTCATCTTCCAAACCTTCAATCTCTTCCCCGGCCTCAGCGCGCTCGAAAACGTCGAGTTCGGTGCAGAGATCGCAGGCCGCAACAACCCGCGCGAAGCCGCAATCGAAATGCTCGGCCGCGTGGACCTCGCCGACCGCATCGAGCACTTCCCGCACGAACTCTCCGGCGGCGAGCAACAGCGCGTCGCGATTGCCCGCTCCCTCGCAACCGGCAACCCGGTCCTCCTGGCCGACGAACCGACCGGCGAGCTCGACTTCCGCACCGGCGTTCAGATCCTCGAACTTCTCCACGAGCAGACCCACGACGCGAATTCCCCGGACGGAAAGTCAGACAGAGCCGTCGTCGTCGTCACCCACAACCGCGAGATCGCGCGCACCGCCGATCGGATCATTGAGCTCTCCAGCGGGCGCGTCATCAGCGACGGTCCGCCCGAGGGCGGCCCGGCCGCTATCGCCAACCTTCATTGGTAGGGCGCGATGCGGCGCGTTGGTTTCTGGCTCAAGTGGTCGCTGCGGGATCTGCGGCGGCGGTGGTTGCAGGTGGTTGCGACTGCGTTGGTGATGGCGATTGGCGTGGCGGTCTTTGCCGGGCTCGGTGGGCTGAGGGGATTCCGCGAGGACTCGGCGACCGCCAGCTTCGCGTTCCAGAAGCTCCACGACATCCGCGTCTCGATGGCCGACGACGACTTCGCGCGGGAGGGCGAGTTGGCGCAGGCGGTGCGCAGCGCAGGCGCCGAACTCGCCGACGCGCCGGTGGTTCAAGAACGCCTACTCGCGCCCACCCAGATCGACGGTCGACCCGCCGGCAACGACGAGGTGCTCACGCCCGGCCTGCTGATCGGCGTTCCGGTCGCGGGTGACGGGCTCGGAGCCGTCGACACACTCAACATCGATGCTGGCCAGTCGCTCAAACCAGCAGACGACGGCAAGCCCGTCGCCGTGCTCGACGCCAGCTACGCCAAGTTCTACGAGCTCCCCGAGTCCGGCACGCTGGAGCTGGCCGGTGGATCGCAGATCGAGTACGTCGGCCAGGGGCAGTCGCCGCAGTACTTCCTGATCACTTCTGAATCTGGCCTCGGCGGCGAGTCGACGCTCGGCGTTCTCTACGCGCCGCTCAAAACCGTGCAGGGCCTTGCGCGCAAACCCGGCGCGGTCAACGAGGCCGAGATCCGCCTGGCCGAGGGCGTGGATCCGGTCGCCGCGAAGCAGGCGCTCGAAGAATCCCTCAAGACCACCGTGCCCGGCGCCAGCGTCACGCTCGGCTCCGAGGAGCAGGCATACACGATCCTCTACCGCGACGCCAAGAACGACCAGCGCATGTTCGGCTTCTTCGGACTGCTCGTTTTGCTCGGGGCGGCGATCGCTGCCTTCAACCTGGTCAGTCGGGCCGTCGAGGCCGAGCGGCGCGAGATCGGCGTGGGCATGGCTCTGGGCTCGCCACCTTCGCGGTTGGCGATCCGGCCGCTTATGCTCGGTCTGGAGATCGCGGTACTCGGCACGCTGATCGGCGGGGCGCTCGCGATCTGGATCTCCGGTGCCTTCGCAGAAGTGTTCAAGTCCTACCTGCCGCTGTCGGTCTGGACCGATCCGTTCAGCATCGAGACCTTCCTGCCGGCCGCGATGATCGCCTTCCTGATCCCCTTCCTCGCGATCATCTGGCCGGTCTGGCGCGCGGTGCGGGTGCAACCCGTCGAGGCGATCCGCGTCAACGATCGCTCGGCGCAGGGCGGGATGGTACGCGCGGCGACGCGAGTCCACTTGCCCGGCGGATCGATCGCTCAGATGCCCTGGCGCAACACATCGCGCACTCCTCGCCGCACCCTACTGGCGGTGGTCGGCCTGGCCGCGGTGCTCGGCGCGATGGTTGCGCTGCTCGGGATTATCGACAGCTTCAACACGACGATCGACCGCAACCGCAGCGAGCTGGCCGGTAATGAACCGTCGCGATTGAACGTCACGCTCGACGGAGTGCACCCGGCGAGCTCGGCAGCGGTTCGATCGATCGAGGAGACTTCTGGCGTGGAGCGCGTGACGCCGCGGCTCGACATCCCGACCGAGCTCGGCGCGCCCGGTCAAGAATCGATCGTCTCGGTCGTCAGCATCGCGCCGACCACCACCGGCGTCTGGCAACCGACCTATTCAGAGGGGCGGGCACCGCAGGGCGCGAGCGAGATAGCGATCGCGCCGAAGGCCGCCGAGGACCTCGGCGTCAAGGTGGGCGACGAGGTGACGATCCGCGCCGCCGGGCGAACTGCCGAGGGGGAGACGACCGAGCAAGAGCTGACGCTTACGGTGAGCGGCCTGACCAGCGATCCCTTCCGGGTCTTCTCGTTCGCCACACCCGCGTTGGCCGAGCGGCTCGGGCTGGCGGGCGCGACCAACGTCCTGTCGGTCATTCCCGACCCCGGCGCTCAAGTCGGCGATCTCCAGCGTGCGCTCGCATCGGTCAGCCCAATCGTCGTTACCACTCGATCCGTCACGGCCGACGCGGACTCGTTGGCCGACCAGGTCAACCAGTTCAGCGCGATAATCCAGGTCGCGGCATTCGCGGTGTTCATGCTCGCCGTGCTTATGTCGTTCAACCTCGCGTCGATTTCATTGGAGGAGCGCCGCCGCGAGTTTGCCACGATGTTCGCCTACGGGATGCCCGTGCGCCGCGGTCTCGGCGTCGCCGCCGGCGAAAACCTGATCATCGGCTTGCTGGGCACCGCGCTGGGCATCTTGATCGGAATGCTCACGGTCGGCTGGATGATCACATCGCTGTTCGCCGACACCTGGCCCGAGATCGGCATGATCAGGCACCTCTCACCGACCACGATCCTCACTGCCTTCATCGCCGGCGTGCTGGCGGTGACGATCACGCCGCTGATGCTGGTGCGGCGGTTGACGGGGATGGATGTGCCTTCTACTTTGCGGGTTGTGGAGTGAGGTTTCGCGTAGCCACGCGAGTCGTCGCAGCGCGCCGCGCCCATCAGTAGGCTCGCGAGCATGTCTCTATGCTTCTGCGGCTGCGGCGAAGAATTCGGAATCACCAAGCGCAAGCAGCGCCGGGCGAGTGAGACTGGGGCTGAAGCCACTCGTCTGCTCGACGAGTTCATCCGTTGTTACCCGCCCTGGCTTGACGCCGGTCGGCCGGGATTCGAGGCGCTCCCGCCACCACCGGACGCACCCTCACCCGAGGAGTTCGTGGCCGAGATGACCGACGAGGGCGAGTCGCTGAAACGCGACTGCCTGGCGGTGGCGCACGGGATGCCCGATGCGTCGTTGCCGCACAAGCGCGAAGTCGAGCAGTGGATGTTTTTGACCCAGCAGCACGTGAACATCGCGCGGATGCCGCTCGAGTCGCGACAGCGCGTGGCGACTGCCTTGAACAGCGGCGGCCCCCAAGAGATCTTTGACGCCTTCCAAGAGGGCGAGAAGGCGATTCGGTCGTAGGCCCGGCATATTCGGCTCAAGCTCGACTAATAGGCGGCGGCGAGCTCGCGTCTGAACTGTTTCTTGTCCGTCGCAAAATCGTTTGAAACATGTCTTGAATCGCAACACGCCGCTCGGTTGACTGGAGGCATGTTCAACATTGATGACTTCAACGACGACGCTGGCACGTTCCACATTGTCGGCAACCCATTCGGCGGCGGCATGCCGACCCAGCGCGAGGCAACGCTCGAGGACTGCGTCGACGACTGCCCGATGTGCCAGATGTTGCGTGCGCAGATCCTCGCCGGCAATCCGCCGCAGATCATGGCGTTCGAGTGACTCCGACGCAGTCCGATGCGAACGGCGATCCTGACGTGTATAAATGGTGTATGGGAAGAACACGCACGAATATTGAAATCGATGACGAAAACGTCAAGACGATCCAAGATCGTTACGGCTTGAAGACGAAAACCGAAGCGGTGGGCCTTGCACTTAGACATCTAGCGGGCCGTCGGATGAGCAAGGAAGAGGCGCTTGGGATGTGGGGCGCGAACGCAATCGGCGAAATCCCCGAGGACGTTTGGCCGCACCTCGACGAGGATCAAGACGAGAACAGTTGATCCTCGTCGATACATCCGCATGGATTGAGTTCGATCGCGGAATCAACAGCACCGTTGGCAAGCGCGTAGCCGAACTGATCGCAGTCGGGGAAGGAATTGCAGTCACCGAGCCAGTTCTGATGGAGGTGTTGATCGGTGCCCGAAACGCTTCGAGAGAAGCCGATCTGCGCGATCTACTTCGCAACAATGAGTTCTTGCCGTTTGACTGCGTCGCGGACTTTGACTCTGCGGTTCAGATCTACCGGAAATGCCGCGGCGCAGGAGTGATGCCAAGCGGACCGGTCGACTGCATGATCGCTGCAGTCGCTCTCCGTTTCGGTGTGTCGATCCTCAGCCATGATGCGGACTTGGTGCGAATCGCGAAAGTGGTCGGGTTGCAGGTGGACACTGCATCGATCGAAATCGACTAGCCGACGCCAACGTTCGATTCCTGATTAGATGGCCGAGTGAGGCATCGTGTCACACGAGCGCTCACGACATCGGGGATTGTCTGTGGGATTGGGATGACGGCGGTTTTGCTCGCCTTCGTCGTCGCAACCAGTACGGCTCACGCCGCGACGATCGGCTCGATCACTCAGCTCGCTGGCACCGCTGGCTGCACCACTGACCCCTCCACCCCCGTCGCTGGCTGTGGCACGGCTCGCGCGCTCGGCGGCGTGTCTCCCTTCTTCGGATCGCACTCGGTCGCGCTGAGTCCCGACGGCAAAAACGCCTACGCCGCGTCGTTCACGAGCGACGCGATCGCGGTGTTCGATCGCAGTTCCCGCACCGGCGCGCTCACGCAAAAATCTGGACGCTCCGGTTGCGTGGCCCTCACGCCCTCCGCCGGGTGTGCGATCGGGCGGGGATTGATCAGGCCGACCTCGGTCGCAGTCAGCCCCGATGGCAGGTCCGTCTACGCCGCGTCGATCATCGCCAATTCCGTCGCCGTCTTCGAACGCAACCGCAGAACGGGTTCGCTGCGGCAGAAGCGCGGCAGCGCGGGGTGCGTCGCCAACCAGGCCATCGAGAACTGCGCGATCGGCCGCGCGCTCGCGGGCGCAGACGTGGTCGCGGTCAGTCCGGACAACAAGTCCGTCTATGTCGGCACCTTCGAGAGCGACGGCGTCGCCAGCTTCACGCGCAACCGCGCGACCGGCGCGATCACGCAGAAGGCCGGCACTGCGGGCTGCATCGTCGAGACGCCGCTCAGCGGCTGCGCCACCGGCCGCGCGCTCAACGGCGCCGAGGGTATGACAATCAGCCCTGACGGCAAGTCCGTCTACGTCGGCGCGGCGATCGGCAACGGCGTCGCGGTACTGCGCCGCAATACGTCGACCGGCAACCTCTCGCAGACCGCCGGTGCAACCGGTTGCTGGGCGTTCCAGGCCGCCTATGGCTGTTCCGAGGGCCACGGCCTCGTCGGCGCGGACTCGATGCAGGTCAGCCCGGACAACAAACACCTTTACGTCGCGTCGGGTGTCGGCAAATCGATCGCCGCCTTCCGACGCAACCGCAGCACTGGCTCGATCGCGCAGCTCCGCGGCGTCGCCGGTTGTTACGCGCAGGCCGCGCACACGCTCGGCCGCTGCGTGACCGGTGTGCAGCTCGACACCCCGGAGGGGATCGTGGTCAGCCCCGATGGCAACAGCGTGTACGTCGGCTCGTTCTTCAGCAACGCGGTCGCCGTCTTCGACCGCGTTGCCTTTACCGGCACACTCACGCAGCGCGCCGGCCCGAACGGCTGCGTCGTCGATCCCGCCACCAGCGGTTGCAACACCGGGCGCGCACTGCTCGGTGCCAACGGTTTGGCGATCAGCGCGGATGGGCGACGGCTCTACGTCGGTGCAGCCAACAGCAGCGCGATCTCCGTCTTCTCGCGATCGGTACCGCCGCCCGGCAACGTGAAGGTCAGCGTCCCCAGCCGCGTACGGGTCGCGATCGGCAGCAGCGTCAGCGTGCCGGTTTCGTGCAGGGGGTCGAAGAACCGCCTCTGTCCCGGCGGCATCTCGCTCGCGCAGGCCTCGAGCAGCACTGCTCGCGCTGCGGCTCGGCGTGGCGGCTCATTCAGCATTCCGAGTGGCCAGCGCCGCAACGTCTCGATCGCGATCCCCTCGTCATTGATCCGCGCGTTGCGGTCGAGCGGATCGGTTCGCGCAGTCGCCTCACTGCGCGTCGTCCTACCGAACGGGAAGATCCGCAACACGCGGCAGACCATCCTGCTGATCGCGGCCACACCCGGCTTCACCGGCAGCAACCCCTTCGACCGAAAGCGAACGCCATGACTGACCGCAACAGGGACGGCGACCACGACAAGCGCGGCCTGACCCGTTCCGACCTGCTCAAGCGCGCCGCCGCGCTTGTGCCAGCAGTGGCGCTCGCCCGCTACGAGGACGCGATCGCGCAGATAGCTCGCGCCTCGGCCGTTGGTTCATCGAACGACCTACGCGGCATGAACGTCGTCCTCTTCATCACCGACCAGAACCGCGCGATCCAAAACTTCCCGCGCGGTTGGTCGAAGAAGAACCTGCCGGGGTTGGAGCGACTCAAGCGCAACGGGCTCGAATTCCAGAACGCATTCACCAACGCCTGCATGTGCTCACCGGCGCGCTCGACGATGGCGACAGGCTTCTTCCCCGCGCAGACCGGTGTGCGTTACACGCTCGAGGAGGACATGCCCGCCGACCAGTACCCGCAGGTCGAGACGCCGATCGACTTCGCGAACTTCGCGTCTGTGATGATGGCGGCCGGGTACAACGTCAGCTGGAAGGGTAAGTGGCACCTCAGCAAGCCGGCCGGAGAGCTCTGGGCGCCGAACGACGTCGCCGAGTACGGCTACGCGCACTGGAATCCGCAGGACGCGGGCGCCAACCAGGATCCGCCGCAGGCCGGCGGCGGCACCTACAACAACGACGGTCGCTACATGAACCAGAAGGGCCCGGTGCGCAAGGGTCAGCAGGGCGTGCTGCAGTACGTCGACTCGCAGGCCGCCAAGGAGCAGCCGTTCTTTTTGGTCGTGTCACTGGTCAACCCGCACGACGTGTTGATGTACCCGAAGAGCCTGACCGAGGCCGGCTACGGAGACGAATGGCTGGTCGGCGACGTGCAACTGCCGGTGACCGTCAACGAAGACCTCTCGACCAAACCGAAGGTGCAGGCCGAGTTCCTCAAACTTTTCGGCGCCGCCAGCGGGTTCCTGAAGGATGATCAGGAGAAGCTCAACTACATCAACTTCTACGCGAACTTGATGAAGTCGTCGGACCGCCACCTGGTCAACCTGCTCAACCGCCTCGAGCGCAACAAACTGCTCGACAACACGCTGGTGATCGCCACCGCCGACCACGGTGAGATGGGCGTCGCCCATGGTGGTCTGCGCCAGAAGAACTTCAACTTCTACGAGGAGTCGATCAAGGTGCCGCTGGTCTACTCCAACCCCAAATTGTTCCCGAGGCCGAAGCGGACCAAGGCACTCGTCTCGCACGTCGACTTCCTACCGACGCTCGCCTCGCTGTTCAAGGCGCCCAAAGCCGCGCGCACGAACTGGCAGGGCGTGGACTATTCGAAGAAGGTGCTCAAACCGTCGTCGAAGGCGCCGCAGGATTACATCGTCTTCACCTACGACGATTTCCAGTCCGGCCAGGCGCGCGGCCCATATCTGCCGCCGCCCAACCACATTGTCAGCGTGCGCGAGGCGCGCTGGAAGTTGGCCGAGTACTTTGACATCGAGGGCAAGGTCGCCAGCGAATGGGAGATGTACGACCTCAAGACCGACCCCAAAGAAACGACCAATCTCGCCTGGCCGGGCTACACCCGCACGGCCGCGCAGGAGAAGCAGTTCCAGCGGCTGCAGAAGAAACTGGCGCGGATCAAGCGGACGCGGCTCAAGCCGTTGCCGAACACCCCGGTGCCGCAGACAGCTCCTACTTGACGCGCGGGCACTGATTACGGCGACGGCTGATGTCTTCGCCGGTGCCACTACCTTCGACCGATGCGTAGATTGTTGACACTCCTCTGCGCGGTCCTGGTGGCTGCGCTTGCACAGAACGTCGCGACAGCCTCCGCCGCGCTCGACCAGATTGACTGCATCGACGGCGGGGCGATCCCGTTCACCATCGACGCATTGCAGCAGCCCGCGAACGCGGAGGCGGGCGCATCGTCGGAGGCCGCTGCGCTGCGCGCCGTTCTGGCGAGCAATCCAGCGGCCGCCGGGCTGCCCGCGACGGGCTGGTTCGTGCTCGCTCGCAAGACCGTGGATGCCAACGACTATGTACGGTTCGGCAATGGACAACTGACCACGCTCAAGAGCCTTTTGTTGTTTCGAGTTGCGGGTGGCCCGTGGCGGCTGCATCCAACATTCGCCAAGAGTTGTGTGCTGCGGAAGTTGCACATTGACGGGCGCCCGTCCACGCCGTGGAACGTCGTTCCCAGGCGCATTCCGATGAGTCGCAACTCCCGCAGCGTGTGGATCCAGATGACGGAGACTGGATGCGCCAGCGGTCAGCCGGCCGGCGATCGCGCGTCGGTGCCGATCATCGAGTACACGCGGACGCAGATCACTCTTGTTGCACGCATAGAAAAGCCTTCGGGCACGCAGCTGTGCACGGAGAACCCGCCGACTTACGTAAAGGTGAAGCTCAAGCAGCGAGTCGGCGGTCGCGCCTTGGTCGATGGCGGCTCGGCACCCGCGAACTCCCGTCTCAGCCGAAAGCAACTCAAGCGGATTCGACAGCGGCGCAACCGCACGAGCGTCCTGACGTTCACGCGTTCTCAGCAGGAGGTGTGTCTCGACCTCGCCGACGGCGAGGTGACGATTCCCGGGCTGCGACTGAACAAGAAGCAGCGCAAGCGGATCGAGGTTCTCAGTTCTCGGTGCCCGTCATGACCGGCTGGCCCGGGCAATAGCAGCGAACCGCTTGGTTCGATCGTCACGCTTGCCGGCGAGCACTCCCAGCCACGCGGCGATTTCATCGGTCTTGAGCTCGGGCATCGTCAGCACTACCTGCTCAATGTCGATCCAATCCTTAGGCCGGTCGAACAGCGCCTTGCAGACGAGCAGGTGCTCCGGCGAGAGCACCTGAATCGTCGTCTCGCCGAATGGCTGCCTGCGTGTGTGCTGCGCCATTGCTTCGTGAAAGTCGACGTTGGCCATGAACAGGTCGACCGGTGTGCGGCCCCACGTCAGGCGGCACTGGCCGTCGCGCTCGAGTGCGGAGCGATCGACAGCGGTGTCGATGCCGAGGACTGCAAGGTTCTTGGCGACGCG
Source organism: uncultured Solirubrobacterales bacterium (assembly GCA_937128795.1). Lineage (GTDB taxonomy): Bacteria > Actinomycetota > Thermoleophilia > Solirubrobacterales > JACPNS01 > JACPNS01. The sequence continues at coordinate 25,064 of CAKZMQ010000025.1, forward strand.
TTCGAAATCCACGGCCGGCAGAAAGACGTTGAGATCGATGTCGATCGTTGCGCGCGGCGTCGCGTAGTAGGCCAGCGCGATCGCGCCGCCGAATGCAAACGGGATCTTTCCCTTCTCAAGCGATTCAGCGAGTTCGATGACCTTGCCGGGTAGCGTCGGCTCGGGCACGGGCTCAGATGCTTCCGGCTGGGATCACCGGGAATGTCAACGGCGATGGCTTGGCGCTCGAGGGGATTGCGTCGCCGAGGAGCATAAGGTCGACCAACTCGGCGCCGCGCTGCTCGGCAGACTTACCGACGTGACCGAGAGCTTCCTCGGTTGCGGGAGATTGCTTGCCGGTGGCCAGTGCGTCTTGGAGCAGCCGGCACAGACCCGGCGCCAAGGAGTGGCCATCGCCGAGTGCTCTGAGGAGCGCGGCGGCGGAGGAGTCCGCTGGAGCCGACTCGACCGGCGCCCCTACGCGCCGCGCAGCCTCGATGATCGCGCCCTCGTCGAATTTGTTCTCGGCGCGGCTCTTGGCGAGCGCGAGGTGAGAGCGGTCGAGCGATGCGAATGTCGCCAGCGTTCGCGAGCGCGGGCCAGCGGGCGTCACGCGTGATTCGCGGATCTCCCATCGGCCGGGTCGGCTCTGCTTCAGGTAGGCCATAGTGGGTATTCTAACCACTATGGTCGATCAGCGTGTTGATCGCGTGGTCGGAGACCGGCACCCACCGCCGTCTCAACTGGCACAATGGCCGGACCAGAGAAAGGAGGTGGTCCGACTGAATCACATGTATTGCGGGACGCTGGAGGTGCGGGAACGCTAGGCGGTGGTTTGTCTCTGTCGTCGGGTGACCGGCTTCGCGAGACCAACAGGGTGTGAGCCGCTTCGCGGAATCCAACCCTGGCACCGGCGGGAAGCAGCGGATGCTGCGATTCGGGGGCGACAGTCCCACCGCTTGCCCGCTCTGCTTCGAAACAGAGTCGGCAACCGAAACCCGCTGAAAGTCGCACCGGCTGAAAACGAAGGGCCGCCTCCGGGCGGCCCTTCGTCGTTGCAGGGCCGGAACTCGCATCCGGAGTACCTAGAATTGCCGACATGAGTGCACGCGGCTACCTCTACGCAGCCGTTTTCGGCTTCTTCATCCCTCCGGTCCTGGTCGGCTACTACGTCGTCGAAAACGGTTTTGACCTGATCGACATCCTCAATGCGATGGTCGACAACACGATCGCATTGGCGGTCTTCTGTGACCTCACGTTCACCTGTTTGGTCTTCTTCGTCTGGGCGCGCAAAGAGGCTGCCGAGCTGGGGATCGAGCGCTGGTGGCTCTGCATACCGGCGACAGTGATCATTGGCCCCTGCTTCGGATTTCCGCTGTTCCTGCACTGGCGCGAACGGATTCGCGAAGTGGCAGCCCCGGCCTGATCTCGTCGAACTATCGGGCTGGCGACATCTCCGAGACGAACTCGCGAACCACTTCAAACGAGCCGTCGATCAGGACGTCTTCGACGAGCGGGTCGATGTGTTCGAGTTGGCTGACGCGCTCGTCGCGTGACTGCAGCTCGTGCATTTCCTCGATCGTTCCGTCGAACAGTCCGAAGGTCAGGATGATGTTCGGGTCTTTCGTGTTGCGACATGCATAGACGGCAGTGAACTTGTCGATCATTTCGTCTGACATGTTCTCGGGGGCTTCACCGAACTTGTCGATGAACGTGTCCGACTGGCCATCGGCGATGCGTCGCGCGGTCATTGCACAAATCATTTGAGTCTCCAAAGATTGGCGGTTGACTAGTGGGCCGCATGTGCGGCTTCCACTGCAGAACTACCACCGCTGGAAACGCGAGGAAGCTTCGTATGCCAACTAGCTACTTCGGAGGCAGCGATTGCGCGAACGTCAGGCCGCGCTCGACCCACGCCTTCAGCGCTGAGTCGTCGGCGAGAGCTTGTCCATCGACATCGACAAAGCCCCGCATCGGCTTGCCGGTGAACCGCATCTCGGATGCGCCATCAATCGCCAGCGCTTCCTCGTATCCATCTGGTCCTACCCGAACCATCAGATTCTCGCCGATCGGACCACAGAGCATGTTTCCGTTCACCATGAACGCCAAGCCGCCGAACATCTTGCGCTCGGTAACGCCGTCGACGTCGATCAAGACGTCGCGGACGCGGTCGGCGAGCGCTTCTTCATAGGCCATCGCCCAAATCTACATCGGGCAGCAGCCGTTCCGCCGCCAAAACTGAGAGCATGTGAATCGTCCGTGGTTTGTCCGCTCCGCAGTAAAGCGCGAGCGAGCTGTCGCCGACACCATCCCCGTGCGTGCACCACTCCTTGCTCTCATAGCTGCGACGGTCGTCGCGGCGATCTTCGCGCCCTCGGCCGTCGCCTTCAGCGAACCAAAAGTTCTGGCCAGCAAGAACGGCGTGCTCAAAACAACGTTCGTCGCCGAAGAAGGCCCCGCCACCGTCGACGGCAAGACGATCCACGGCACGATGACGATCAACAAGCGATACCCCGGGCCGACGCTCAAGCTCAAGCCGGGCGACCGTGTTGAGATCAAATACGTGAACCGTCTGCGCGAGGCGACCAACCTGCATTTTCACGGCCTGCACGTTTCGCCGGCCGGTCGCGCCGACAACGTGTTGCGGAGGTTCCGCCCCGGCACGACCAACATCGTTTCGCTACGAATCCCACATGACCACCCGAACGGTCTGTACTGGTATCACCCGCATCTGCACGGGCAGGTGAACACCCAGGTTCTGCGGGGGATGGCCGGGATGATCTCGATCGAGGGCGGTAGCGCTCGCGTCAAGAAACTCGCCAAGTACAAAAAGCGCAACATCGGATTGACGTTGATGCAGTACGACCAGACCGGCACGCAAGTGATCAATCCGAACGATCAGAACGACTTTACTGCGACGACGCTGGTCAATGGAAAGCGCGGGCAACGGATCAGGATGCGCCCGGGCCAGACCGAGTTGTGGCGCGTCGCGAACATGAGCAATGAGGGTTTCTATCGCCTGCACCTCGAAGGGCACAAGGTCTGGATCGTCGGACAGGACGGCAATCCAACCCGCGTCGCCCAGAACACCAGCCAGTTCGTGATTGCGCCGGGATCACGCTACGAATTCCTCGTCCGACCTGCCAAGACCGGAACGTTCAAATTCCGTCAACTCCAGGAGGACGTTGGCGGCGGATCGATCTATCCCAACCAAGACTTGCTGACGCTCAACGTTTCTGGCCGCTCCGCGACCTCGCAACGCATCCCACGCAGGATCAAGAATTTCACTGATCTGTCCAAGGCGAGAGTGAAAACGCGCCGTACATGGCGAATCTCATTCACGCCGAACAATGCCCCCGTCTTTCACGGTCTGATCAACGGCAAGGCGTTTGACCCGGACCGCATCGACACTGTCGCCAAGATCGGCGATGTCGAGGAGTGGACCTTCCGAAACGAGACCGACACGGCACACCCGATCCACCTGCACACCAACGACTTCCAGGTGACGAAGGTCAACGGCAAGTCACGTCGCGTGCCGGCTCCGATCGACAACTACATCCTGCCCGCGAACGGCTCGATCACGTTCCGCTTCAAGCCGCATACTTACACCGGCGTCGCGGTCTTCCACTGTCACATCCTCTTTCACGAGGACAACGGGATGATGGCGACGATCAAGTGGTCGCGCGGAACGGCAAAGGCGTCGGTGCGCTCGGCCGACAGTCTTGGTGCGTACTCGAGCTCGGCGATCTCGGCCAAGGTCTTCGATCCGGCGACTGCGCCCGACGATCTCAACCCCGCAGAGCACAGTCACGGTGATGGCGCGGATGCCGAGCACCGGCTACATCTTCAGGCCGTGAAGGCCAGTCGCTCAATCCCGGGAGCCCCAAACACAGGAGACCCCAACGACTGGCTGTTCTGCCGGCTCGACGAAATCCAGTCCTGAATCCTCGTCGAAAGCTGCGTAGTATGTCGGCGATGGTTTTACGACGCTCGGCAGTCGTCATCGCGGTACTGGCCGCGGCATTCACTTTCGGCACCGCCCATGCGGGCGCAGTGACGATCGGGGCAGACCTGACGCGCACGCCCAACGTCGGCTACGGCTGCGAGGTCACGCCGGGCACAGGGGCGTTCGGACAGCGGTTCTTCCTGCCGACTGGCGTGGCGAACTGCACGTACCTCGCCACTTCTGCCGATCTCGCCGAGTCGCCACAGGGGCTCAAACCGGGCGGAATCCTCACCAGCGTCAGCGTGCGCGCAGGCCCCACGACCGGACCGATGCAGGCGACGATCCTGCGCGCGACACGCAGCTTTCTCGGATTCCAGTGTTGCTACTACGCGGGTGCAAGCCAAACGTTCACACCGGCGCCGAACACCGTGACGCGCGTTCCGGTGCGTTTGCCGATGCGCAACGAATTCGACACTCCGAACGCGACCGAGACCGTCGACTATCTCGGCCTCTCGGTGTTGGCACCGGGCGTTCCGATCCCGATGGTCGACCTCGGCGGCGGCATGCTGCCGGGCGCGATCGCGTTCCATCCCTTCGTGGCACCTGAGGACGTTCGCGTCAACGGGGCCGGATTGGGAGGATTGGTCCCGCTGATCGCCGGCGATTTCCAGCCAACTTGTGGCGCGAGCGCGGCCTCTTCACGCGGCAGTTCCGTACGCGGCACGCGCGTTCGATCGTCGGCCACCAGATGTCTCGCGGCGCTTACGCTTGCACGCAACCGAGCACGTCTCAGATCGAATCGCGCGCGACTTCCGCTGCGCTGCAATTCTCCAGCTGCCTGCGTCGGCAAAGTGAGATTGCAGACAAGACGTGGCAGGGGCACAACGCTTGCCTCCGCTCGCGTCAAGATCGCCGCCGCTGGGACGCGAACGCTGAAGCCGAGGCTGACCAAACGCGGCAAACGGCTGATGGCCCGCAAGCGTTCGCGCAAGCTCTGGCTGAACGCGATCGTCACCGACGGCAGCGGTGCCAAGGGCCGAGTGTCGACGCGAGTCACGCTGCGGCGCTGACGCGCGGATCCCGCCTGCAAGATCCGGCCATGCGTGGGTAGAATCACGTGGGTTATTGATGGTACAGGTTGAACTATTGGCGGAGACGGTTGCATATGAGTTCCTACCCCCACCTACTTGAACCGCTCGATCTCGGCTTCACGCAGCTGAAAAACCGCGTGATCATGGGCTCGATGCACACCGGCCTTGAGGATCGCAAGCGCGACTCGGGGCGGCTTGCGGCGTACTTTGCCGAGCGGGCGCGCGGAGGCGTCGGGCTGATCGTCACCGGTGGGTTTGCTCCGACTTGGCGCGGATGGGCGCTGCCGCTGGCTGGCTCGATGAACTCCAACGCGGCGGTACGGCGGCACCAGCCGATCACCAAGGCCGTTCACGACGAGGGCGGCAAGATCGCATTGCAACTGCTGCACACCGGCCGCTACGCGTACCACCCGTTCTCGGTTTCGGCATCCGCCATTAAGGCCCCGATCAACCCCTTCAAACCACGCGCGCTGAGTGATCGCGGCATCCTCAAACAGATCGATTCGTTCGGAGCCGCCGCCTCCCGCGCGCGCGAGGCCGGATACGACGGCATCGAGATCATGGGCAGCGAGGGCTACTTCATCAACCAGTTCCTCGCCCTGCACACGAACAAGCGCACCGACCGGTGGGGTGGACCCTCCGAGAATCGCAGACGCATCGCCGTCAAGATCGTGCAGGCCTGCCGGGAGGCCGCGGGCGACGATTTCATCGTCATCTACCGAATCTCACTGCTCGATCTCGTGCCCGACGGTCAGACGTGGGACGAGATCGTCGCGCTCGCCCACGAGGTCGAAGAGGCCGGAGCGACGATTCTCAATAGCGGCATCGGCTGGCACGAATCGCGCGTGCCGACGATCGCCACGTCCGTACCGCGAGAGGCCTTCACGTGGATAACGCGCAAACTGAAGGACGTCACCAGTCTGCCGGTAGTAGCGAGTAACCGCATCAACATGCCCGAGTCGGCCGAAGAAATCCTCGCACGCGGTGATGCGCACCTGGTCTCGATGGCGCGTCCATTTCTCGCTGACTCCGACTGGGTGAACAAGGCCGCCGAAGACCGCGCGGAAGACATCAACACCTGCATCGCCTGCAACCAGGCCTGTCTCGACCACATCTTCGTACGCAGGCATGCGAGCTGCCTCGTCAACCCGCGCGCCGGGCGCGAGACCGAGTTCAATTACGAGTCAACCGCCAGACCGAAGCGAATCGCTGTCGTCGGTGCGGGTCCTGCGGGGTTGGCGGCAGCCACGGTCGCGGCAGAGCGCGGCCACAACGTCACGCTCTTCGAGTCCGCCGACGAGATCGGCGGCCAATTCAACCTCGCCAAGCTCGTCCCGGGCAAGGAGGAGTTCAGCGAGACGCTGCGCTACTTCATGCGTCAGATCGAGAACACCGGCGTAGAGTTGCGACTCGGCACCGAAGCATCGACCGAGCTGATCAAGTCCGAGCGCTTTGACGAAGTGATCATCGCCACCGGCGTCACGCCGCGCACGCCGTCGATCCCCGGTATCGACCACAGCAAAGTCGTCAGTTACGTCGATGCTCTGACCGGCGCGCCGCTCGGCAAACGCGTTGCGGTCGTCGGCGCCGGCGGCATCGGTTTCGACATCAGCGAGTTTCTCGTCACGGGTGAATCTCCGACGCTCGATCTCGATACCTGGAAGCGCGAGTGGGGAGTGGGCGACCCAGCCGATGCAGCCGGCGGACTGCTCGAGCCAGACGCCGATCCACCCGAGCGCGAGGTCTTTTTGCTGCAACGCAAGAAGAGCAAACCGGGCAAGGGGCTCGCCAAGACCACTGGTTGGATCCACCGCACCGCGCTGCAGCACAAACAAGTCGAAATGCTCGCCGACGTCACCTACGACAAGATCGACGACGCCGGCCTGCACATCACGATCGCCGAAAAGGATTCGCGTGTGCTCGACGTCGACAACGTCGTGATCTGCGCCGGTCAGGAATCGCGCCGCGATCTGCACGACGAACTCGCGGCCGCCGGAGTCACCGTGCATCTGATCGGTGGCGCCGACGTCGCCGCCGAACTCGACGCCAAGCGCGCGATCAAGCAGGGCAGCGAACTCGCAGCGTCGCTGTAGTTGCAAACCGGCGAAGAAAACAACCGTGTACGCAGTCGCGCACGAAAGAAAGAGTTAAGAATCGCCGCCGTAGAGTCGGCGAGACTCCAAACATGAACAAATCCAACCCCAAACTCGTTTACGGCCTCGTGGGCATTGCGATTGTCGTCCTCGTGGTCGGGATCGCACTCGCCGGCGGCGAGGATTCCAAAACTGATTCCGGGCTTTCACTGCAGCCGACCGAGCAGACACCGACAAACGAGAATGCCGAAGAGAAGAGCGACAAGGGAGCCGACCGCAAACCCGCACCGAATATTTCCGGCAGCGATGTCACTGACCCGAACAAGACGATCTCGCTCGACGACTTCAAGGGCAAGCCGGTCGTTGTCCAAGTGTGGGCCTCGTGGTGCCCGGTCTGCAACGAGGAGGCGCCAGACATCGCGGCATTCCAGAAGGAGAATCCAGACGTCGCCTTCATCGGCGTGAACGTCGAGGACTCCCAATCAGATGCAATCGCGTACAAGCAACGTCACGGCCTGACGCACGAACAGGACATTTCCGACCCAGACCGCAAGGTCGAAGGCCAGCTCGGCTTCACCGGCCAGCCCAACTCGATGGTGATCGACGAAGAGGGGCGGATCGTGCAGCTGTTCCCGGGTGCGGTTTCAAAAGAGCAGCTCGAAGAAGCGCTGAACAAGATCTAGTCAATTGCGCGACGCCAGCCTCGCAACTTTTCTGATCACGTTCGCAGCCGGCGCGGTCTCGTTCATCTCACCGTGCTTTCTGCCGCTCGTGCCCGGATACATCGCGTTCATCTCGGGCGGCGAGCCGAACGACCGCATGCTGCGGGTTGGGTTGTTCGTCTCTGGATTCACGCTGATATTCGTGCTGCTGGGTTTCGGTTCCGGCGCGGTCGGCGGTTTTCTGCTGGAGAACCGCCGCACGCTCGAGATCGTCGCCGGCGTGTTGATAACCGTTTTCGGTGCGTTGATGGTGCTGCCGCGTCTGCCTTGGTGGCTCGAGCGCGAACACCGCATGGAGCTCAAGCCACCGAGCGGACGCTTTGCCGCAGTAGGTCTCGGCGCTGCTTTCGCGATCGGCTGGTCTCCTTGTATTGGGCCGGCGCTGGCAACTGCGTTGACCTTTGCGGCGACAAGCGGCGACGCCGTGACCGGCGGCGCGATGCTGTTCGTCTTCTCGCTCGGCCTCGGGCTGCCCCTACTGCTGGTCGCACTGCTCGCCGACCGTGTTGCGCCCGGCATGGGCGGCCTGACGAAACAAAGTCGAAAGTTTCAAATCGGCGCGGGGTCGCTGCTGATCGCTTTCGGCGTGCTGATGGCGACTGGCGTGATCGGCAACTGGAGCGCGCGCCTCTCTGGCACCTCTCCGTTTGGCCTTTAGCGCCGCCAGTTGCTCGCAGACTCTCGAGTCTCGGATTGCAGATATCGAGTAGCGCGCGCAGCGATCCGACCAATGAGTGGGTTGATCGTCCAGCCCGGGCCGCCGATTGATCGATCAAAATCTCGGCATCGTAAAGACAGTGTCCGGCGAGGTCGATTGATCCACATCGGACTCATCCGCCCCACGTCTGGAACACATGCCCACTCAGTCAAGAAGTCCTGAGACCTCGCTGCTCAACTCGCTGCCTGTTGTCCGCATCGCAATGGTTGCCGTCGCGTTTTCCTGCGTCGCCGCAGCTTTGCTGAGCGCTCCGGCGGCGAACGCGTTTCACCCGGGCAAACCCACAGAGATCTGGGTGTCGCCAAATGGCAACAATGGTGCCGATGGCTCGAAGGCCAGACCGTTGCGTTCGCTCGCTGCCGCCCGCAATCACGCGCGGCGCGTGATGCGCAGAGGTCAGAAGGCGGATGTCCGCATCCTGCTGATGGACGGAATCTTTCGCCTAAAACGCTCGCTCTATCTCGACTGGCGCGACTCCGGGCGAGGAGAGCACCGGGTGATCTACGCGGCGGCACCGAAAGCCAAGCCAGTTGTCAGCGGCTCGATCGCGGTCCGCAATTTCAAGCTCTACGACCGAGCGGCACGGATCTATCGCGCCAAGGTGCCCGTCGGCAGTCAGTCTCGACAGCTCTACGTGAATGGGCGTCGAGCGCTTCGCGCCCGCAGCACGACAAACCCGAATGGTTTCACGCGCACTGCCGCCGGCTACGAGGCACCAGACGACGCGATGGCCAGCTGGCGCAGACCGAGCGAAATCGAGCTAGCCACCGTTACTCAGTGGAAGATGATGCGCTGCCCAGTCGCCGCGATTGCGGGCCGACAGATCGCCATGCAGCAGCCCTGCTGGAACAACGTGAACGTGTTTCCAAAACTCTGGTCGTTCCAGTTGATCTCGTGGATCGAAAACGCCTATGAACTGCTTGACCAACCGGGTGAGTGGTACATGGACGGCCAAGCGGGGTGGCTCTACTACATTCCGCGCGCCGGAGAGCGAATCTCGAACACGACGGCCGAGCTGCCGTTGCGCGAAGCGCTCGTGCGCGGTCGTGGCACGAACACTCGGCCGATCAGCAATATCCGCTTCGAGGGCATCACCTTCGAGCACGCGACTTGGCTGTTGCCAAGTGGCTCCGACGGTTACGCAGCGGATCAGAGCGGCTTTCACCTGACGGGCGACGGCCACGTACCCAATTCGATCGGACACGACATGGACACGGCGCGGACACCCGGCAGCGTCAGGTTTCGCTTTGCACACAACGTCGAGTTTGTTCGCAACAGCTTTCGTCGCCTCGGCGCCGTCGGCCTCGACTTCGACACCGGAGCGCAGCACAACCGCATCGTCGGCAACCACTTCAACGACGTCTCCTCGGCCGCGATCCAACTCGGCGGAGTCGATGTCGAGGATCATCACCCGACCACCGCCAAAGAGGTCACGCGTGACAACGAAATCGCGAACAATCTGATCAAACACACCGGTCGCGAGTATCAGGACGCCGCGGGCATCTTCGTCGGTTTCGCGGCACGGACAACGATTACCCACAACGACATCAGCGAGGTTCCCTGGTCAGGAATCGCGATTGGCTGGGGTTGGGGCCTGGTCGACCCTGGGAGCTTCCCAGGGCTTCCCGGCGCAAAGCTCGGCGAGTGGGGCATCTATGCGACGGACACGCCGAGCTTGGGAAATCGCATCGCCTACAACCGCATCACCAACTATCTGAGCAAGCTCTGGGACGGCGGCGGGGTCTACACCGTCGGCCAGCAGGGGTCGTCGCTCGCTGAGGGAGAGGTGATCGAGGGCAACGTCATCTCGAACAAGCGGCGGCTCGCCGGTGGAAACACGATCTACACGGATGGCGGCAGTCGCTACGTGACGATCCGCAACAACGTGCTGTTCGAAAACGATCCCGGCATCACTGACTTCGGACCGTGCGACGTGACAGATGCGATCGAACTCTGCTGGGTCGTGCTGCCGTACGGCAGCGATCGTGGTGGCTGCCGTCCGTATGGAGACATCGTCTACAGCAACAACTACTGGCAGCATCCTGCGGCGTTCTTCGAGGCCTGCCCGTATCCGCCGTACCCGGTCAATGTCACCGATCAGAACAACACTGTGATAACCGGCCCGGAGGCGATTTCGGAGAAACTGCTCAAGCGCGCCGGACTGCAGCGCGCGTTCCGAAACCGCGTCGGCGCTGGCTGAGGCCTTTCGCCCCAGACGTCAGGGATGCGATCGCGGTGCCTATTCCGGACGATGCTCCGGTCATCACGCATGTCGTTTTGCTGCTTGGCGGAGGTATTGCCATTGATTTCTGCAGATTTTCGAGGGGCGTATCGCCAATAGTAAACAACATTGTTTATAATTCGGCGTAGTCCACTGCGCGTCGTCCCGAACTGGCCGTGCGTCGCGCGCTTCGAACAGCCCGCATCAGCTCGATTCGGGCCCGATGACATTTTGGGGAGATCGAATGAATATCCAGAGCACTCCGAGGCATCTTCGAGCGAACGCTCGCGCCTTCGTACTGAGCATCGCCATCGCATGCGTGGCGTTGATGTGTTTCGGCGCGGCAGCTCAAGCTGCCGATTGGCCGAGGCCCGGATTCAGCGAAACCGCTGCAACGCAGAATCCAAAGTTCCCGTCGGTCACCACGACCGCCGTGACCGTTGAGGCACCGCTTCCTGCATCGTTCGGATCGCGACCAGCTGCATGTGACACGCTCACCTTCATACGTATTAAGCGGGCGGCCGGTCCACTCGATCCGGCCGATGCCGACACCGTCCTGGTTGCACAGCCCGGCGTGCTCGAGGGTGCATCCGCTTTCCTGAACGTCGGCAGCAACCTCGTACAGCGCGCATGGAGCGAGAACGGTAAAAACGCCGAGTTTTGGGCAGTCGACAGACGGCCGAACTGTCTCGAGGACGTCAACGGACTCAAATGGGCGAATGCCAGCGGCGACCCGGTCAAGTTGATCGATTACTACTACCGCGGCGGCACGTTCATGGGCCAACAGTTCGAAGGATTCCTCGACAAAAGTTCGCCCAAGGCGAGTTGGCTCAAGAAGATGGGAATGGACCAGACGCTGCGCGACTGGAACGAGATCATCTCGCGCGGCGTACCGGAGCTCGCAGACCGACAGCAGAAGGTCTATTGCGGCGGGCACTCACTCGGCGGGATCATCACCGGGCAGTACTCGAACTACGACTTCGACGGCAACCCTGGCACGTTGGGCGACGCCGGGTTCAACCAGTGCCGCGGTTATTTCGGCCTCGACACGTTGGTGACCGACGACCCGTTGAAGCTCCGTCAACTAGGCCCGGCGCTCGGCCTCGATTCTTTGACCGGTGCCGTCACCGGTTTGTCAGACGCGGCGATCCAGAATGGCCTGATCGCGCCGTTCGTTGACATACCGGGCACGATCAACCCCGAGGTCATGTACCTGCTGACCGGCGTGGGCGCGGCTGCGCGGCTGCAGCCGACCATCGAGTCGAACCTGGTCGACGAGCTTCCGGCGAACGCGAATGTGCGTACCGCCTATCGGGTGTACTTCTCGCGAAATCTAACCGGCTTCATCAGCGGCAGTCCGGGCCTCGCTGATTTCCGAATGACCAACCAGGTTCTCCTGGGGACATTCATGGACGACAACTCGATGCCGCTTGGCATCGTGCAGACCAGCGTCGGATTCTTCGACGGAGGACCGGTCGCCGACAAGAACTTCCCGATCCCGAACGTGATCGGCAGCCTTCCCGGGTTTGAATGGCTGACGCGCGGAATCCTCGGCACCGGCAGCCTCGCGATCCCGACTGACTACGGACGCAAGTGCTTCTTCGTGTTCTGTTGGTATGAACCCGGCACCGGTCCGCTCTACAAGTGGCGGAACTACAACCAGATCCCCGGCGCATCGATCGCGAAGAGTTCGTCTGGTCGTCCGTTCACGACTGCTGCTGAAGAGGTCGCGGACATCAACGATCTCGCGCTTTCGCTGTCGGCGATGCCGGCGAACTTCATCGAGGCATACTTCCCGATGAAGTTGCAACTCGATTCGATGCTTGCACTTGCGGGTTCGCAGGAGGCTTCGCCCGGCGCCATTCATAGCGGCGGTGTGGCAATGCGACCCAGTATCAACGTGATCGCAGGCGGCGGCCCGGTCAAAGGCATAGCTGCGTTGCTCTCTCCGGAGTCGCCCGTGATTCCCGGTTACCAACACCTTGACGTGTTGACCGCCGCTCCGTCGCAAACCAACGGCAATCCAGAACAGACCGTTTCGGAACTGCTCGGCTTCCTCTACTGACGACTCGCACGGAACCCCCCAGGAGGCCGCTTGCTCGATCAAGCGGCAACCCGATGGCCGTCCAGACAATGGGCGGCCATCGGCGTTTGGTTGGTCGTTATTCCGGCGCTCGCTGAAGACCCGAGAGCAGCGTCCACGTGATGTTCGCTGCGGATTCCTTGATTGATGCAAGTGCCTCAGGGCCGCGCAGGCTGACTGTCCGTCTGATCAGTTCCGCTACGCCACCGATGGCGGCGACGATTTGATCTTCGGAGGGGTCAGTCTCGATATTCGGGTCTTGGGCGATCAGTGCCCGGTAGAGCGACACGAACAGTTCGAATCCTTCATCTCGACGCGCGCGCGCAGCCGGACCGCCAGCAAGCATTTCTACCGCGAACAGTCTTGCGAACTCAGGATTGTCGGCCAGCGCGTCGAGGTACTCGGACTGGGTCGCCCGCAGAAGGTTTTCGCCGCCTTGCGTGGCGGATGCGACCGTCGCCGCGATTCGCTCGTTGACCTTCTCCAGACCCGAGTCATACGCAGCGATCAGGCAGTCCTCCTTGTTGACAAAGTGCTCGTAGAACGTCTTTCGGGACACCCCCGACTCCTTCAGCACGTCTGCGACCGAGACCGATGCGTAGCCATTCGCCGCGCAGCAAGCAGTCATTGCCTCGAGCATGCGAACACGCTGAGACTGTTTGACGACGTCATCGCCAAGACTGTGGCGACCGCGTGGGAGAATCCTCGGGACTTCGATCACGTTTTCATTTGCGTCGTCCACGCCGTTCATTCTTGCAGCGAGCGATCGAGCAAACGTCTTGGGCGACTGAGCGATCGACGCCGATTCGCACTCAGCCGGTAAACGAACGAGCCCGGTCGCAAGGAGCGGCCGGGCTCGTCATGTATCCAGACGGCGGACGTCTTCCGGGGGGTTCCGATGTAGACGTCCTCCCATCAGATACGGAAGCCGTCGCAATGCGACTGTTGCTTCCCCATTCTGACTACAGCATCGTTCGTTCGAACGAACGACGATAATACAGGACCTACGCTCTGATGTGTGCTTCCCTACCTCAAAATTGCACGGAGCAATACGACGCAGGAAGATCGATGGCGAACGCAGAGAATCAGAGCATCAGGGGGTTGGAGGGAACGCGCGAGCGGATCCTGCGCGCCGCTCTGCAACTGATCAGCGAAGAGGGCATGCCCGCTGTCAGTAATCGCCGACTTGCCGCCGAAGCCGGCGTCGCGCTTGGTTCATTGACTTACCACTTCCCGAGTCAGGTCGACCTGCTCAACGAGAGTCTGCTGCTTCTCGTTGATGAGACGGTCACACGCATCAGGGAACTCGCAACGGCGATTCGCGAAAGCGAGATGTCGATCGCGCAGGTCGCCGAGGACACCGGCGAGGTGATGCGCAACTCGGGCATGGTCAACCGGAGCTTGGCCGAGATGGAACTTCACCTGCAATCCGCCCGCCAGCCTGAACTGCGAGAAGCTTCGATCCGCTGTTTCGACGCCTACGACGACCTCGCGACGGCCGTGCTCGAATCGCTCGGTGTCGAACGCGCGGCCGACCGCGCACCGGCGGTCGTCGCCCTTTTGCTCGGTGCGGCGGTTCGTCAGCTGGGAACCGGCCAGCGCGACGCGTCGACAGTGACGCGTGCGCTGATGGCGATGGCGGCCGGCGTCGGCGCCGTCGACAAGCCGGACGGCTGAATCTCCGCTACTTGGTCTCCCAGCGGCAGGCGTCGTCGTTGCAGGTGCCTTCGATACTGACGTCCTCACTGAACTCGCCATCTTCGGCGTCAACGCCGGCGATCTTTGCGGAGCAGTCGTACTTGCCGACTTCGCCCTCGCTGCAGGTGACCGACGAAACCTTGACGTCGGTGATGCCTCCCGCCTCAACTTGAGCCGGTAGCTGCTCGGTGATGATGCGTTGAAGGGCCGTGACGTTGTCCTCGCCGCCACATCCGGCGATGGGCACGGCAAGGGCGGCAAGCATTACAACAAGAGCAAGTTTCATCAAGATCCTCCAGAGCAAAAGAATGGGATGCCGATGATTATTGCGTGCTTCGTCGGATGGGCCGATTCGATCCGGGGGATTGGTCTTGAACGCCAACGTCGGCGCACCACTTCCGGCCCGTCTGCAAAAGTACGCGCCATGCCGCCATTCAACGAACCCGGCGAGAGTGCGATCGCAAAGTTCGCCGCCGAAAAACTGCCGATCGATCGCCTTCCCGATGCTGGGATGCCAGCCGAAGATGTGCGCCTGTTGATCACGTCCGAGCTTTACCTCGACAGTGACCCTGTGCGAAACCTCGCCACATTCGTCACGACTTGGATGGAGCCGGACGCGGAGCGTCTGATCGCCGAGAACCTGCATCGCAATTTCATCGATCACGCCGAGTACCCGCAGACGGCAGAGATCGAACAGCGCTGCATCCGCATTCTCGCCGACCTCTTCAATGCTCCGGGCGAAACCACCGGCTGTCGCACTCAGGGTTCGTCAGAAGCGATCATGCTCGGTGCCCTGAATCTCAAGTGGAACTGGCGCAAGCGGATGGAGGCGGCGGGCAAAGATACGAACAAACCGAACCTCGTATTCGGCGGCGACGTGCACGT
Organism: uncultured Solirubrobacterales bacterium; assembly: GCA_937128795.1. Taxonomy (GTDB): domain Bacteria; phylum Actinomycetota; class Thermoleophilia; order Solirubrobacterales; family JACPNS01; genus JACPNS01. The sequence continues at coordinate 40,500 of CAKZMQ010000025.1, forward strand.
CGTCTGGGACAAGTTCTGTCGCTACTTCGATGTCGAGCCGCGGATCGTGCCGTTGCAGGACGACAAGTACACGATCAACGCCGAGGACGTAGCGTCGTTTGTCGACGAGAACACGATCGGTGTTGCGGCAGTGGTCGGCACGACCTTCACCGGCCACGCCGACGACGTCGCCGGCATCAACGACTACCTGGTCAAGCTGAAGGCGGAGAAGGGCATCGACGTGCCGATGCACGTCGACGGTGCGTCTGGTGCGTTCGTCTGGCCGTTTCTCTATCCGAATGAGAAGTGGGATTTCCGTCTCGAACAGGTTCGGTCGATCAATGCCTCCGGCCACAAATTTGGACTCGTGTATCCCGGCGTCGGCTGGTTGATCTTTCGTGAGAAGGAAGACCTCAACCCCGACCTCGTCTTCATGGAGAACTACCTCGGCAAAGAGGACGCGACTTTCACGCTCAACTTCTCGACCGGGTCGGCGATGCTGCTGGCGCAGTACTACCAGTTCGTCCGTCTCGGCCGCAAGGGGTACGAAGCGGTCATCCAGCTGATGTACGCGAATGCCAAGGAGTTGGCTTCACGGATCAGCTCGATGGGCAAGTTCGAATTGATCGGTGAGGGGGCACCTCAGCTTCCGTTGGTCTCCTTCAAGCTCAAGGAAGACAACGGTTATGACGAGTTCGACATCGCGGGCCAGTTGGCCGCCGAACGCGGTTGGATGGTGCCGGCGTACACACTGCCGCCGAACGCCGAAGACGTGACTGTTCTGCGTGCCCTCGTGAAGGAGAGTTTCACCTACGGGATGATGGAGAAGCTGGCCGAAGACATTGAGTCCGCATGCGCGACGCTCGAGGTCAAGGGTGGCCTGCACGAGGCCGACCGCAAGAAACTCGTAAAGACCAACCCCGCGCTTTGAATTCCGGACTCGCGATCGTTGTCCACGGAAATCCGTTTCCGCTTGACTCGTGACTTTGCGCTGCTCGTTCAACTTGTGAACATTCGTTTCTAGACCGTCGCGCGAGCGTCGTATTGTCAAGGGCGCATGGCAGAGAAGTCGAACAAGCGCGCGAATGGCAATGGCAACGGCAAACACCCGGCTGCTGTGATCGATATCGGTTCGAACACGACCCGCCTGTTGGTTGCCGAGCGCTCTGGTGACGGATTTCGGGAATTGCTCAGCCAACGTGCATTCACGCGCCTCTCCCGTGGGATCAAGGAAGACGGGTCGATCGCCGGTAAGAAGATCGATGAGCTCGCCCGTACGGTTGCGACGCAGGTCAAGCTGGCCAAGGTGCTTGGTGCTGACGATCCGTATGCAATGGCTACGGCGGCAACCCGCGACGCCTCCAATGGCGACGATCTTCTGAAGGCGGTCCACGAAGAAAGTGGCGTGAAGATCGATGTGCTTGACGAGCATGAAGAGGCACGGCTGGCGTTCATGGGTGCGACCCGCGCGCTGCCAGCCGAAACCGCCGAACGCATTGCCGTGATCGACGTTGGCGGCGGATCGACCGAGGTCGCGATCGGAACGCTTTCGGATGGCGTGAAGTGGTCGACGTCGTTCCGTATCGGTTCGGGGATGGTCACCGATCGCTTCTTTGCCGCCGACCCACCGAGTGTCGACGACCTGGACACCGCTCGTGCCTTCGTCGACGAAATGTTCACGGACTACAACTTCCCGCAGGTCGACCTGGCGATCGCCATCGGCGGCAGCGCTTCGTCGCTCCGCCGGATGGTCGGGGGCGTGCTTGAGCACGAAACGATGGAACGCGCGATTCGGCTGATCACTCGCAACGCGGCAACCGAAATGGCGGACGATTTTGGACTGGACATCGAACGCGTGCAGGTGCTGCCCGCAGGGATCATGATCCTCGAAGACATTTCCATACGCCTTGGCCAACCCTTGAGAATCGGCAAGGGGGGCCTGCGCGAAGGAAAGCTGCTGGAATTACTCGCAGCGCAGGTCGCATAGGCCGGCGTCGATCGGAGCGTGCACAAATGACAGACCCCCAAATCAGCCCCGGACAGGTCCGCGACACCGTCACCCAACGCGACGCGTACGAATCCGTGCCGGTTCCGGCGAAGCGCGCGACCGCAGAATCCGCCGCCCGCGAGCGCGAAGCCGACGAAGTTGATCTGCGCGAACGTGCACTGTTCTTCAACCGCGAACTCTCGTGGCTCGATTTCAATGAGCGAGTACTGGAACTGGCCGAGCAAAAGGACCAGCCACTGCTCGAACGCGTGAAGTTCGCTGCGATCTTCTCGTCCAATCTCGACGAATTCGTGATGATCCGCGTCGCCGGAATCCACGATTTGATCGACGCGGGCATCGAAAAACGTGGCGCCGACGGACGAGATCCGGAAGAAACACTCGAAGGAATCCGCGAACGTACCGTTGACCTGCTTACGCGGCAGTCGCGAGTGGTCGGCGAGGAGCTGCTGCCGGCCTTGGCGGACGAAGGAATACGGCTCTGCCGTGTCGTGGAGTTGACCGAAGACCAGCGTGCCGAACTACGTCGCGTCTTTCTCGCCCAGATCTTTCCGGTGCTGACACCGCTTGCCGTCGGACCGGGACGTCCGTTTCCATACATCTCCAATCTTTCTCTGAGTCTCGCCGTACTGCTTCGCGACCCACAGCTCGACCAGACCACGTTCGCCCGCGTGAAGGTTCCGAAGGAGATCCTGCCGCGCTTCGTCACGCTCGAGCCAGAAGGCATCATGGTGCCGCTCGAGGATGCGATCGCCGACAATCTCGACGCGCTGTTTCCCGGAACCGAGATCGTCAGCTATGCGACGTTTCGCGTCACGCGCGATGCCGATTTCACCGTCTCGGACGAGGCCGACGATCTCTTGCGGGCCGTTGAGGACGAACTTCGTCGGCGCCGTTTTGGCGAAGTCGTGCGTGTCGAGGTCGGCAAGGGCATCGCCCGAGAACTGCGCGACGAATTGATCGAATCGCTCGAGATCGACCGGCGCGACCTTTACGAGATCGACGGCATGCTTGATCTGAACGACCTCTGGCAGATCGTCAAGCTGCCGGGTCACAAGGAACTTCGCGACACGCCCTGGTCGCCGGTGCAGCCGTCGCGGCTGCGCGACGCAGATGGCGAGCCGATTCCTGTGATGGCGGCGATGCGCAACGAGGACATCCTCGTCCACCATCCGTATGAATCATTCAGCGGGTCGGTCGAGCGGTTCGTCGGCGAGGCGGTGAACGACCCGGACGTCCTCGCGATCAAGATCACGGTGTACCGCACGAGTGACGACTCGCCGCTGGTGCCGGCGTTGATCCGCGCGTCGGAACGCGGTAAACAGGCAGTTGCGCTTGTCGAGCTGAAGGCCCGCTTCGACGAACGCGCAAACATTCAGTGGGCGCGAGAGCTCGAACAGTCGGGGGTGCACGTTGTGTACGGGCCGCCGGCCCTGAAGACGCACACAAAGTGCGTGCTGGTCGTACGTCGAGAGGGCAATCGAGTACGCAACTACGTGCACATCGGAACCGGCAACTACCACTCCACGACTGCGCGCCTTTACACGGATTTCGGTCTGTTCACGACCGACGCCCAAATCGGCGCCGACGTCACCGACATGTTCAATTTCTTGACCGGGTTCGCCCGGCCGCACGAGATGCGCAAGGTTCTGATCGCGCCGAACCAGATGCGCACGGGCATCCTCGACCAGATCGACAAGACGGTCGCCGCCCACAGTCCTGAGAATCCGTGCCGGATTTTGATGAAGATGAATTCGCTGGTTGACGTCGCCTGTATTGAGGCCCTCTATCGCGCGTCGCGGGCCGGCGTGAAGATCGATCTGAACGTGCGCGGGATTTGCTGCCTGCGCCCGGGCGTGCCCGGCGTTTCCGAGAACATCCGCGTCAACTCTGTCGTTGGCAGGTTCCTTGAACACTCGCGTGTTTACGCCTTCATCCGGGGCGAGGAGCGCGTTGTGTTGATCGGCTCAGCCGACCTGATGCGGCGCAACCTCGACAATCGTGTGGAGTTGGTCACGCCGGTCGAGAATGAGGCGCTCCAGGACCAACTGCTCGACACTCTCGAGCGTTGCCTCGACGACAACTCGAACGCCTGGGAACTGCGCGAATCAGGCGATTGGGATCGCCTTTCGCCGACGACTCCCGAAGAGCGACGAAACGCTCAGGACGAATTGATGGAGACGTACCGCCAAGCGGACGAGGCTTTCGGCGCCTAGCGGTTTGGCGCCCGCAGCGCAGCGCGTCGAGTGGTGAGGCGCGATGAGTGGTGTGGCCCGTGTTGCGGCACGCCGCGAGCAGATTCGGACGAGCGCCAAGGAGTTGAAACGGGAGCGACGGGACTCGAACCCGCGACCTCCGGCTTGACAGGCCGGCACTCTAACCAACTGAGCTACGCCCCCTCGGAACGGCGCTAATTGTGACAGGTTCACCCCACCCGCCCAAACAAGGTTTGCTTTAACGCAAACCTTGTTTCGCGAAACTTGTTGGTCGCGGGTTGACGCGATGCCGCCCCTTTGGAATGGGCGAAAAAGGCGAAGCCCTCGTCTTGTGGGCGAGGGCTACGAGCTTTAGACCGATGAGTTTCGCATCGGGCATATCTTCAGCGGACGGCTACGCTTGGTTGATGGGCGCGTAGCTCAGTTGGTTAGAGCGCCTGCCTTACAAGCAGGAAGTCCCCCGTTCGAGTCGGGGCGTGCCCACTGGTTTTACTTCTGCCGCCGCCGCGGCGAAGTGTTTCACGCAGGATGGCCTCGGATCTACGCGGCAAGGCCGCGAAACCCCGATTGGGCCCTATAAGAACGCCGTTTGAGTAGTGGCCGCAACCCTGACCCTCCGACAGGGTTTCTACGGTGGTCATATGGCTACATCTGATCTATACTTGACAGGCATGGAACGCGCACTGAGCAATTCGCGCGTGCTCCCAAGGTTGGTAACACTGGGCATCTCGGTGATCGCCCTTGTTGTTCTCGCACTTCCGGTCAGCGCCAGCGCGGCGGACCCGGCGGCTGCAGGACCGAGCACGACGCATCCGGAATACACGGAGACGATCCTCTCGAACGAGCAGGACTTCTCGCGCTGGGCATTCGTGAAGCGCAGGGTGATCGCCTACAGCCAGCCGAAGAACAAGGGTCGCAAGATCCGCAAATTGACCACGCGCACGCCAGATCGAACGCATGATCTGGTCCTCGTGCTGCGCGAGCGCAAGTACGTCGACGGCACCGTTTGGTCTCAGGTTCGCGTTCCCAGGCGCGGGCGGTCGAATATCGCTTGGGTGCGTCGGAACGCCCTCGATCGCTATCGCAAGATTCGTACTCGACTTGAGATCAGCCGCAATCGTTACAAGGCCAAGCTCTACCGCAACAACAAATTGGTCTGGAGCGCACGTATCGGGATTGGCAAGCGCGGCACGACCACCCCGAAGGGGAACTTTTACATTCGCAACCGTCTGATTACGACCAACTCGCGTGGTCCGTACGGCCCGTACGCAATGGGCCTCTCGGCCTATTCGAAGACGCTCTCCGACTGGCCGGGCGGCGGCATCATCGGCATCCACGGCACCAACCAGCCGGGCATCTTGCCTGGGCGCGTCTCGCACGGTTGCATCCGCGTGAAGAACTCAAAGATCCGCAAGCTCTTCCGCATGATGCCTGCCGGCACCCCCGTGAAGATCACCTGACCATCTGCAAGGTCCGAGGTTGCAAGCGGGATCCGACGCGCGCCCTCTTGCAAGGTCCGAAGTTGCAAGCGAGATTTGAAAAGTTTTTCTCCGAAACGGGGGTAAACATTTGCGCTCTGAGCCCTTAACTAAGTAGAGGGCTTATTCCATCACCGTTCATTCAGAGAACCCACGATGCGCCTGGCGCGTACTTTCACGTGACCTGCCAGGGCAATGATCGCGCACCGATCTTCCTGAACGACAGCGATCGAACGTACTTCTTCGGTCTGTTCGAGCGGTACCTCGGCCGAGAGCCGACGCTGGACTCGTACGGCCGTAGCTATGCGAATCTCCGCGATCAAGTGAATGTTCACTCGGTCTCGACGATGACCAACCACTATCACGTGACTTGCCAGCAGGCGGTCGAGGGCGGGGTCACGAACTTGTTTCGGCGCGTTCAGACGTCGTACGCCAGGTACTTCAACGCTGAACATGGAGGCGTTGGTCCCGTTTTTCGCAGTCGATTCACCGCCACACCGATTCTTTCGGATGGACATCTTCAGCGCGCGATCCTTTACACGCATCTTCAGGACACGAACGACCAGTTTGACTATCCGTTCTCGACTCATCACGCGTACATCGGGCGGGCTGAACTGGACTACTTGTCTCTTGACCAAGCGATGGAGGTATTCGGCGGCCGCGTCCGATACGTGAAGGCAGCGAATGAGCAAGGACCGGAAATCCTTAAGGGCAAACTCGAAGAGATGGGGATGTCGCTGGACGAACGTCCCTTCAGACCGGTTCTGTGGACGCCCGGAGGTTCCGAGGACGAGGAACTCTCTTTAGCGGGGACTGAACTCGTCGTTCCGTGAATTCTCAGAGCTTGCTAGCCGCGGGCTGGCTTGCAACCTCGGACCTTGCAAGCCTTGCTAGCCGCGGGCTGGCTTGCAACCTCGGACCTTGCAAGCCAACGCTCGGGTGATGCGATCTAGTCCTGGCTGGCTATGAAGAAGTAGATGAGCTGGCCGAGGGAGGCGACGAAGCCAGCGACGTAGGTGAGTGCCGCGGCGTTGAGCACTGCACGCGCACCGTCGATTTCACCGGCAGCGAGCAGGCCCTGGCTCTCCAACGACTGCAATGCGCGCTTCGAAGCGTCAAATTCGACCGGCAGAGTCACTAGCTGGAAGAGCACCACAGCAGCAAAGAAGACGAGCCCGATCGTGACAAGCCCGGTCATGCTGAAAAAGAACCCGATCAGCACCGGGAAAATCCACACAGACTCACCGATCGTCGCCGCCGGAACCAGCGTCTGACGAACTTTCATCGGCCAGTAACCACGCGCATCCTGGATCGCGTGGCCGGCCTCGTGCGCGGCGACTCCGAGCGCTGCGACGGAAGACGCCTGGCCGACATCGGCCGAGAGATTGAGTGTCTTGTTGCGCGGGTCGTAGTGGTCGCTGAGGTGGCCCTCGATCGGATTGATTTTCAATCCCGGCAGCCCGGAAGACTGCAACACAGCTGCGGCTGCCTGAGCCCCGGACATTCCGTTGGCCGGGCGTACCTCGCTGTATTTCTTGAAAGTTCGCTTGACCGACATCTGCGCGAAAAGTCCGAAGAGTAGGGGCACGCCCGCGCATACGAGCCAGAGAGTCATGTTGTCCATGGCTCAAAGATTAGGAAACATCGAGCCAGCCAGATCCGCTTTTCCCTCGACCGCGCAACAAGGTTTGCCAAAAGGGGAACCTTGTTTCGGGTTATCCCCCGGTTGATTGGCGTGGGGGCTGTATTGGTTTCTGTGGGGCGATCGGCGATGATCTGGGCATGAACTCTGAGGAGAGACCACCGCAGCGTGATGTCGTGCGCGAACTCGTGCAGAAGGTCGAGCGCGAGATCAACAAGATTGACGTCGACGGCGGGTTGATGGATCAACTCGCCGAGCGCCCGTTCATGCGACAGACATGGAAGGAGACGCTCTATCTGCTGAGCACGATCCCAGCGGGAATCGCCGCAATGCTGATCTGGGTCACGGGGATCTCACTGGCGATTCCGCTGGTGATCACGGTGATCGGCATTCCGCTGGTCTTCGCGATCCTCTGGCTGTTCCGCGGGTTCGTCAATCTCGAACGGCGGAGGGTCTCGATTCTCGGCAGCGGACCGATCGAAGCCGAGTACGAACGCGTCGACGGCAACTTCCTCGAGCGCGGACTCGGCGCGATCAAAGACGCGCAAACCTGGAAGGACATCGCATGGCTGATCGTCCTGTCGCTCGCCGGGCTCCCGGTGGCGCTGCTCGCGTTGTCTGTGTGGCTGATCGCCTTCGGCTGGATCATCTATCCCCTGTGGGGATGGGCGCTCCCCGGCGGCGCGACGCCGATCGGCTGGCTGGTCGGCGACAACATGAGCTTCTTCGAGAGCTTCCTGATGATCCCGCTGGGTTTCGTGCTGGTTGTCGTTGCCACCTGGCTGTGCGCGGCGGTGGCCCTCGGCCTCGCCACGATCAGCCGTCTACTGCTCGCAACCACCCAGGAGCGAGCGCTACGCGGCCGAGTCACGGAACTCGAGCGCACGCGCGAACAATCGCTCTCGCAGCAGTCGACCGAGATGTCGCGAATCGAACGCGATCTGCACGACGGCGCTCAGGCCAGATTGGTGGCGCTGGCAATGGATCTCGGCATGGCCGAACAGAAGATGGATGAGGATCCAACCGCCGCGCGCAAACTGGTTGCCGAAGCTCGCGACGAGGCTCAGCGCACGCTCCAGGAGCTGCGCGACCTGGTGCGAGGCATCGGCCCACAGATCCTCCGCGACCGCGGCCTTGAAGCGGCGCTGGTGCCGCTGGCCGCGCGCAGCCCGATCAAAGTCGAAGTCGGAATCGACCTGCCCGACCGGCCCAGCGAGCGAGTGGAGTCGGCGGCCTACTTCGTCTGTAGCGAGGCGCTCGCAAATGCGATCAAACACAGCGCGGCGACGCAGATCAACGTCAACGCCTGGCGAAACGAAGACTGGTTCTACCTGCGGATCAGCGACAACGGCGTCGGCGGCGCGGACGACGTGAACGGCGAAGGCCTGCGTGGCCTGCGCGCGCGGGTCGAGGCGATCGACGGAAAGCTGGTCGTCGAGAGCCCGGCCGGGGGACCGACCATCATTGACGCATGGCTTCCGTTCCAGCTGAAAAATTGAGGGTGATGATTGTCGAGGATCTCGCGCTGCTGCGCGACGGCCTCACGCGGATGCTCAGCGACAACGACTGCGAGGTGATCGCGGCGGTAGACGAGCCGGATGCATTCCTCGATGCGATCGACGCCGACCGACCCGACGTGGCAATCGTCGACGTCCGACTGCCACCGACCTTCAACGACGAAGGCGTCCGCGCCGCGATCGAGGCCCGACGCCGCCACCCCGGCCTACCGGTACTGATCCTCTCGCAGTACGTCGAACAGACGTATGCCGCCGAATTGCTTGCAGACGGAGACGGCGGCGTCGGCTACCTGTTGAAAGATCGCGTCGCCAACGTCGCCGATTTCGTCGACGCTGTGCGTCGAGTCGCAGGCGGCGGGATGGCGCTCGATCCAGAAGCCGTAAGCCAGCTGATGACGCCGAAGGCGAGCGACGACTCATTCGCCGATCTCACCGAGCGCGAGAAAGAGGCTCTTGACCTGATGGCGCAGGGGCGGTCGAACAAGGCGATCGCCGCCGAGATGTTCGTCACCGAAGGTGCGATCGAGAAGCACATCAGCAGGATTTTCGACAAGCTCGATCTGCCGCCATCGAGCGAGGATCACCGCCGCGTGCTCGCGGTACTCAACTATCTGCGCACCGGTTGACGAACGCTAGCTGCGTTCGAGAAATCGCAGCACCGCGAGCACACGGCGGTGGTCGACTGGAGTGGCGTCGAGGTCCAATTTCTCGAAGATGTTGGTCACGTGTTTCTCGACCGTGCTTCCCGTGACGACGAGTTCATCCGCGATTGCTTTGTTCGAACGACCCTCCGCCATCAGCGCGAGCACCTCGCGTTCGCGCTCGGTCAGCTGGTCCAACGGATCGTCCGACCGACGCCGCCCGAGCAGGAGCGACACGACCTCCGGATCGAGCGCCGATCCCCCCTCGGCGACACGCCGGATCGCGTCGAGAAAGTGGTCGAGATCGGCGATGCGATCTTTCAGCAGGTAGCCCACGCCTTCAGCGTTGTCGGCAAGCAGGTCAATCGCGTAACTCTCCTCGACGTACTGCGACAGCACGAGCACTCCGACGTCCGGCAGTTCCCGCCGAATCTGCTTGGCGGCAACAAGGCCCTCGACGGTATTGGTCGGGGGCATGCGTATGTCGACGATCGCGATGTCCGGTTTGTGAGCCTTCACCTTCCTCACCAGCTCATCCCCGTCGCCGGCCTGTCCCACGACCTCCACTCCGCGTTCGCTCAGCAGGCGAGCGATCCCTTCGCGCAGCAACAGGGAATCCTCGGCGATCACGACGCGCATGGGAACTCCGCGCGGATTGTCGTACCCGAACCCGGTTCGCTGACGACAAAAAACTTGCCATCGAGCGCGGCGACTCGGTCTTGAAGTCCGCGCAGTCCGGAGCCGGAATTTATGTCCGCGCCACCGATTCCGTTGTCACTGATCTCGATCACCACGGCATCGTCGTTCTGCGTCAGTTCGATCGTTGCGAGCGACGCCTTGGAGTAACGCACCATGTTCGTGAGCGATTCGGCAGCAACGAAGTACGCGGCGGACTCGATCGCGGCAGGTGGACGCTCTGCGGGGAGCTCGCCGACGTGGACGATTACGGGTGAGCGCGCCGCAAGCGCCGCGAGTGCGGCGCCGAGACCGCGGTCGGTCAGGATCGCCGGGTGGATGCCGCGAGCCAACTCGCGAAGCTCAGTCGTCGCCTCCGCGAGATTCTCAGCCGCCTCGGCAAGCAGTTGCTTGGCGGCGTCTGGGTCGTCGTCGATCTTGTTCGTCGCGATCCTCAGTGTCAGCGCCGTCGAGACGAGATGTTGTTGTGCGCCGTCGTGGAGGTTGCGCTCGAGCGTTCGCCGCGCGGCATCTGAGGCTTCAACTATCCGTGCTCGTGAGGCGCGGAGCTCCTCGACGTGGGCGCGGAGCTCGGCATCGAGCCGTTGATTTCGCAACGCGAGCGCGGCGGCGGTGCCGGTTGACTTGATCAAGTCTTGATTCTCCTGGAGCGTGTCGTCGTATGCGATAGCCGCAATCAATTCACCGTCGTGCTCAACCGAGGACCAACGGCGACCGCTGCCAATTTCTGGAAGCGCAACTGTATGACCCTCGCTGTCCACGTAGACGCCACGATCGGGTAACCAATAGGCGAACTCCAATGAGTCATCGCCAAGCGCCTTCGCCAAGGCATCGCGGATGTTGAGGTTCTGCGTGCTCGTGTCGCCAAGGCTCGCGATGAGCTCACTCACCGCTCCGGCGCTGGTGAACTTGCTGCGCAGCAATCCAATGAGAAACGCGAACGGAACCGCGGCCATCAGCGTGACCGCGATGACGAAAACGGCCTGTTGAACTGTGTCGCCAACCTCCAAAGCTGCGACGGTCACAAGTACGCCGATCGCCAAGACGCTTGCCGCGCCAGCACCGAGCACCGGTCGTACGGCCGAACGGTTGGTTGGGCCGAGCGAGCGGTAGCGCCGAACAAGCACCACGATCAACGCGAGCAACAGCAGTACGCCGCCGAGCGTCGCAACGGTGTCCAGCGCTCTGGCGAGGCCGGGACTGTCACTCAGCTCAACCGGATTCGTAACGCAGGTATCGCAATTGAAGGTCTCCAGATCTGGACCACTAACCACGCCGGTGATCGAGGTCAGCACCACCGCGTCCAGCACGAAAAGCCAAACCAGCAGGCGGTGGGAACGTGCTTCGAGTCGTCCGCTCGGAAATGACAGGAGCAGCAGCGCCAGCAGAACCCAGGCGATGTTTGTTGTGAACATCGATATTCCGAACAATGCCGGCACGTCTGACAACGACAACGGAACCAGCAGCCAGCCGAAGCCGACCAGCACCATCAGCGAGCCCGTTCGATTGTTCGGTCTGCGCCACCAAGCGAAGAGTCCGGTTCCGATGAACGACCAGGCCGGCAGCAGCGTCAATACTGAGTCGATCCAAGCGGTCTCCTCGAGATCGCTTGAAAAGATCACGATCACCATGAGTATCCCGAATGCGACGCCCGCGGCACCGATGAAGATCAACGCGCTGCGCAGAGATCTCATCGCAACAATTCCGATAGAGCTTCGCCCGTCAGTTCGGACTTACTGACGAAACCGCGGATGCGGGAAGAGTCGAGCAGTGGGCCGAAATCAGAACGATCGCGGCTCGAGACGAGCACGATCGCGGGCACCGTGTCCATCGCGGCAGCCTCGATTCTGTCGGCGACCTCGAAACCGTCGATGTCGGGCAGTTGGATGTCCAGCACCACGACGTCTGGCTGCAGCTGACTGGCGGCACGTACCGCAGCAATACCGTCGCCGGCTTCGCCGACCACCGAGTAGCCCTCGGATTCGAGCAGTCGACGGAGGCTGGCGCGAAACGCCGGATGGTCGTCGACCACGAGCACGGACTGTCGCTTGCCGGACATGCGGGGATTCTGACTGAACGGTCGGGGTCTATGGGTACGGCTAACCCCACCATTGAGGGGGCAGACCACACCAGCGGTTCTCACGTCTGCCACACCGCAGGTTCACGGCAGGCCGGATTGGAATCCAATGCCGTCGGGAGAAGACTTGGCAGATCAATCATTTGCCGGCCCGAGGAGGCTTTCCATGCAACGCAATCGCAACATAAATCGAGACAACGACACCACCGATACCCACCACAATCGCGGAAATCTTGCCGCTCGTGCTGGCCGCTGGTCGGCGCAGCACCGCAAGTCCGCGATCATCGGTTGGTTCCTTTTTGTCGCACTCGCCGTTTTCGCAGGCAACCAAGTCGGACAGAAGAACATCGCCGACATCGACCATTACAGCGGCGAGAGCCGCGTCGCAGAAGAACTCGTGCAGGACAACTTTCCTGCCGACCCGACAACAGAATCCGTCGTCGTCACCAGCAAGCAGTACAGCTACGGCGATCGCAACTTCAACGCGGCGCTCACGTCGGTCACCGACGAGTTGACCCGGCAGAAGAGCGTTGCCGACATTCGCTCGCCGTTGACGCGCGATGGGCCGGTGAGCGAAGACGGTCACGTCGCACTCGTGCAGTTCACGATCAAGGGTGACGAAGAAGAGGCCGCCGAGAAGGTGGAACCGATTGCCGCCGCCGTCGAGAAAGCGGGAACCGCGCATCAGGGCATCGCGATCGGCCAGTTCGGCGACGCCAGCTTCGAACACCAGCTGACGAAGGTCTTCGAGGACGACTTTGCGAAGGCGCGCAGCATCTCGCTGCCGATCACGCTGCTGATTCTCGTTTTCGCCTTCGGCGCACTGGTCGCCGCCGGTCTTCCGGTGCTGCTCGCGATCACCGCAGTGATGGCGACGCTCGGATTGATCGCGATTCCGAGCCAGATCATGCCGGTCGACGACGCGATTGCCGAGGTCGTGCTGCTGATCGGAATGGCTGTCGGGATCGACTACTCGCTGTTCTATCTCAAGCGTGAGCGCGAGGAGCGCGCCGCCGGTCGCGGTGCGCGGGCGGCATTGGAGGCTGCGGCTGCGACCTCTGGCCGTGCGGTACTGATCTCCGGTCTGACGGTGATCGTTGCGATGTCGGGCATGTTCATCGCCGACAGCCCGACGTTCAGTTCGTTCGCCGTCGGCACGATCATGGTCGTGGCGATCGCGATGGTCGGATCGTTGTCGGTGTTACCGGCAATGCTCAGCGCGCTCGGCGACAAAGTCGATCGCGGTCGGATTCCGTTCATCGCCAAGCGGCGTCAACGCGCCGTGGCCGAAGGCAAAGAGGGTGGCGTCTGGTCGAAGATCGTCGCCGTCGTGCTGAAGCGCCCGGCAATCGCGGCATTCGCGGCAGCTGCCCTGTTGATCGCGCTTGCCCTGCCTGCACTGCATCTGGAAACGCAGCAGGAGGGAGTGGAAACCCTTCCGCAGGACATCCCGGCGATGGTTGCCTACAAACAGGCGCAGGTGCTTTTTCCGGAGGAGAACGTTCCCGCAACCGTCGTCCTAAAAACGGACGACGTCGAATCGGCCGAGGCGCGACGTGCAATCGGTGAATTCGTAACGCGGATCGGCGAAACCCCGGGCTTCGTCGCGCCCCGCCCCGATGACATCACCACCAATCCGGCCGACACCGTGGTGCGGATCGACGTGCCGATGATCAACGCCGACGATGATTCTCGTGCCGAGCGCGACATCGAGACGTTGCGAGGGTCAGTCGTCCCCGAGACACTCGGAACGATTCCCGGCGCCACCGTGGCAACCACCGGAATGACCGCGTCGTCGGTCGACTTCAACCAGTTGATGCGCGACAGGCTGCCGCTGGTGTTCGCCTTCGTTCTTGGGCTCGCGTTCCTTTTGTTGTTGATCACGTTTCGGTCGCTGGTCATCCCAGTGATGTCGATCGTTCTCAACCTGCTCAGCGTGGCAGCCGCGTATGGCGTGATGGTGCTCGTGTTCCAGCACGGCTGGGCATCCAGTCTGCTTGGTTTCGAGGGAACGTTCGGGATCGTCCCATGGCTGCCGCTGTTCATGTTCGTTGTGTTGTTCGGGCTCTCGATGGACTACCACGTGTTCATCCTCTCGCGCATCCGCGAACTCCGCGACCACGGCATGACGACCGAGGACGCCGTAACGCGCGGAATCTCAGCAACGGCGGGCGTGGTCACAAGCGCTGCCGCCGTAATGGTCGCCGTGTTCGCGGTCTTCGGCTCACTGTCGATGATCTCGATCAAGCAGATGGGAGTCGGTCTTGCAGTCGCGGTGCTGCTCGACGCAACGATCGTTCGCGCGGTGCTGTTGCCGGCGACGATGAAGCTGCTCGGCGAGGCCAACTGGTACCTCCCGCGCTGGCTTGAGTGGCTACCCAAGGTGCAGGCCGAAGCATCCGCTCCCGTGCGCCCAGCACCCGCCATCAAGAACGACCCGCAACCCACCCCAGCAGAGGCCTAACCACAACAAGGTCCGAGGTTGCAAGCGAGAAACTCGGCGCGAGGCGGGAGATTTGCCTTGCAACCTCGGACCTTGCAAACTAAATAGACAGGGTGTCTATCTATCGTGTATATTGGTTGGGTCGTCGTTGACGATCCAACCAATTGCCCGTACTGGAGGCTCCCGCCGTATGACCGTCGCAACCGAACAAGACCTCGCCTCGATCGACATCAGCGATCACGATCTCTGGCGCGATGACCCGCCGTACGAGATCTTCGCCAAGCTTCGCGAGGAGCGCCCGGTGCACTGGAGTCCACTCTCCCAGTTTCCGCACGAGAAGGGCTTCTGGTCGATCGTCCGACACGCAGACCTCAAGGCGATCAGCATGGATTTCGAGACTTATTCGTCAGAGCGCGGCGGAGTGGTGCTCGTCGACGACATCGGCGTGCCGCTCGACATGATTCGCATGCAGCCGATCGCCCAGGACCCGCCACGCCACGACCGCATGAAGGCGCTCTTCCAACAGGCCTTCACGCCGCGCCGAATCGCCGCGCACACCGAAATCATCCGCGCGATCACCAACCACGCGATCGACGGCATCGCGCAGCAGGGCGAGTGCGACCTCGTCACCGACATCGGCAAGCACGTGACAGCCCGCGTGATCGGCTCACTGCTCGGCACACCGCCGGAAGACGACGACCAGCTCGTCGAATGGTCGAACATGATTGTCGGATTCGAGGACGAGGACTACCGACCCGAGTTCGACGCGATGATGGGCGAGTTGGCAAACGCGTTCGAATACGTAATGCCAATGGTCGAAGAGCGCCGCAAGAATCCGTCTGACGATCTGGTCAGCGCGCTCGCCCACGCCGAGGTCGACGGCGAGAAACTGACGGACGAGGAAATGGTGATGACGTTTGGCCTGCTGATGGCCGCCGGCAACGACAGCACGCGTGCCGTCTACGGGTCGAGCATGCTTGCGTTGATCAAGAACCCCGAGCAGCGCCAACTGCTGATCGACGAACCGGACCGCATCGAGGATGCCGTGGAAGAGTGCGTGCGTTGCTTCCCCGCGTTCAGCTACATGCGACGTACCGCAACCCGCGATGTTGAATTGCACGGGCAGACGATCAAAGAGGGCGACAAGCTTGCTCTTTGGTACGTCTCGAGCAATCGCGACGCGACCGTTTTCGAAGACCCCGAGCGCTTCGACGTCTCGCGACCGCGTGTTCAACACCAGGCGTTCGGCGCAGGCGGAAGGCACTTCTGCCTGGGCGCCGCGCTCGCGCGGCTCGAATTGAAGATCATGCTCGAACAGACGCTCAAACGGTTGCCAGACATGGAGTTGGCCGGCACTCCTGTGCGCGCCACGTCATTGTTCCTGAACCAGCACAAGTCGATACCGGTCAAGTTCACGCCAGAATCCGCATAGGGGCGCGGTCTGTATGACGCCGCAGCAAGCGCCAGACACCAGGATTGACCGCCGCCAAACCCGTGACGCAACCGAGCAGCGCATCCTCGACGGTACGACGCGACTGCTGGACGGCGGCGCGTCGCTAGCCGGGCTGTCGATCAACCGGATCGCGGAGGAGTCCGGCGTGTCGCGGGCGACGTTCTACCTGCACTTCGGCGATAAGCGCGCGTTGATCGCGCGACTGGCAGAGACCGAACTTCGCGCGTTCGAGAGTGTCACCGACCCCTTCATCGACGATCCCAACGCCGGACGCGAGAAACTCGCAGACGTGATGCGCAAACTCGCCGGTGTCTGGCGCGATCACGCCGGAGTGCTGTCGAGTCTGATCGAACTCGCCGAATACGACGCGGATTCGCGGGAGCAATGGCAGACCATCGTTCAAGCGGTCGCGGCGAACCTTGCCCCGGCTATTCGCGCTCGTCGAACGGATCTCGACGAGGCGCAAGTCATCACCCTCTCGGAGGTAATCGCCTGGACCGGCGAGCGCTCGATGCACCAGATGATCGGGCGGGAAGCATCCCAGCAGCAGATCGACCGCGTCGCCGAAGGCCTCACCGAGGCGATTTGGCGAATTGTCGCTCCGGCTGTGCGGTGAACAATCCGTCTGCCGCCGTTCGAATTGGTTCGGCGGCAGGGAGGTTCGATATGCGCAATCTGCAGCGTTGCATCAATCCCCTTTGAATTTGCGGACCCGATAGTCAAGGGCTTTATTGCCGCGTGCCCTGTCCATGCTGCATGCCGCATGGACAGGGCATGCGGCAAAATCTCGCGTTTTTATGGGACTTGTCCAGTCACGACAAAAACAGGCGCGCGGAACACGCACTGAGCGAAGGTTTGCGCATCGGGTCTCTGCAAGTTCGCTGCCACGGCATCGCCTGGCGAAGGACGACCACCATCGATCTGGAAATCTTCCGTCAGACACCGGACGCGCGGACATTCCGAGCAGCCCGCGCGACTCCCCCCGAGTGAGTGGTGCGACAGGGATTTCCGAGCCCTCCGCACACGCAAGAGCACGAAAGGCGCCCCCTGGGAGGGCGCCTTTCGTGTATTCCGCAGCTTTCGAGGCAGTAGCCCGACGGGGAGTCGAACCCCGGTTTTCGGCTTGAAAAGCCGACGTCCTAACCATTAGACGATCGGGCCGTGGGTGACCGGCAGATTACCAGCGGATGCCAGATTTACCCGATCGAGCACTATGCTCCCGCGAGATGGCCAGCGACGAAGCGATCACGATTGAGGCGGCCCCGAAGCGCCTGACGATGCTTCAGTTGATCACTGGGATTGCCTTCATGACGACCGGCACCCTGCACTTCGTAGCCGAGAAGTTCTTCACCGCGATCGTGCCCAAGAGTTTGCCCAATCCGAAGCTGCTCGTCTACGTCTCCGGCGTGGCCGAATTCGCCGGCGGACTCGGAGTCTTGATCCCCGGCACGCGCCGATTGGCCGGAAAAGGTCTGCTTGCGCTGTTGATAGCCGTGTTCCCCGCGAACATCAACATGGCGGTCAACGCCGATCGCTTCAAGCAGTTCCCTGCATGGTCGCTGTGGGCACGCCTGCCGCTCCAGTTCCTGATGATCCGTCAGGTCTGGAAGGCCACGCAGTCCAAACACTAAATATTCCGTAATCGCTTGCCGATAGGTCGTTTATGCAAAAACGACGGAGTTCCCACGCGCTCGCTCGTCAGGTGGCTGCGGTTTCGACGGCACGGTCACGGATGCGTCCTCGCACCGCGGCCGGTTCGATGCTCGCTGACGCCGAATACAAGCGCGCGACCACGGACCCAGATTTGATTGAACACGCACTTCGCGCTCGCTCTTACCGCGAGTGGCTGCGTCTGGAGGGACACAGCAGCAGCTGAGTGGACGATCAAACTTTCGCGCACCGGCAGACGTGTAAGAAAGCGAAAAGCCCGGCAGCCGGTCCATTGTTGGACCGATCGCCGGGCTTTTTGTTGCTCCGAGCCGCCTGTGGGTGCCACAGACGCAGTGCTGGACTACGACTTCGGCTGCAGCACTCCATCCACGATGTGCACGACGCCATTGGAGGTCTTCACATCGGCTGTGGCGACGGTGACCGAGTTACCGTTTGCGTCGGTGATCGTGACCATTCCGTCTTCGACGGCCGGCGTTAGCTCTTCGCCTTGGACGGTGGTGATCGTCTCGCCGTCCTCGGCCAGTTGCGTGATCGCGGCCGCATCCAGCTCTTCAGGCACGACGTGGTAGGTCAGGACAGCTGCGAGCTGGTCCTTGTTCGCCGGGTCCTGCAACGCCTCGAGTGTGTCGGCATCGAGCGCCGCGAAGGCGTCGTTGGTCGGCGCGAAGACCGTGAACGGTCCCTCACCCTGAAGCGTCTCGACGAGGTCGGCTGCGGTGACCAGCTCGACGAGTGTCGAGAGGTCCTCGGTGTCGGACGCTGTCGCGACGATGTCGCCGGTGGCCGTCGACTCGGTTTCGGTGGCAGTATCGCCGGTGGCTGCAGGTTCGTCGTCATCTCCGCAACCGGTGACCGCGAAAGCGGCCAGTCCGAGTACGAGAGCCATGACCACGCTGAGCAGGGGTGTACGGACTCCTGAAAGTCGCATTTCGTTCTCCTTGGTCTGTGCCGGTCCATCGCGGGGTTTCCGCAAACGGCGGCAGGCATTTGGATCGTGTCTGTAGTTGCGCGAGCGGTCGTTGTGAATTACTCGCTTGTGGTCAGTTACGAACCGTTCCAGAGATCGGATGGGAAATATTCGATCGGCATCAGCGGTCACTGACTCTTGTCCGAGTGCATCGCGCCGTCTCGCAGGTAGAAAGTGCGCGTCGAGTCGTCGGCGATCGACCTGTCGTGCGTGATCAGCACGACGGTCAAACCGTCGCTCCACAACTCCTTGATCACCCGGAGTATTTCTCGTCCGGTCTCAGTATCGAGATTTCCGGTTGGCTCGTCGGCGAGCAGGATCTGAGGTTCGTTTGCCAGCGCGCGGGCAATCGCGACACGCTGCTGTTCGCCGCCGGAAAGCTGCGACGGAAAGTGATCGGCTCGTTCGCTCAAACCTACCTGAGCGAGTAGTTCACGAGCGCGGTCTCGCGCGTCGGACGTCGAACGATCAGACGGGAACATCGCTATCTCGATGTTCTGCTGTGCGGTCAGCGTCGGAATCAGATTGAACTGTTGAAAGATGAATCCGATTCGCTCGAGTCGCAACTCCGCCAGTTCGTCTTCGTCGAGATTTGTGACCGATTCGCCGCCGCAGTAGATCTTGCCGCCCGTTGGAGTGTCGAGCAGCCCCATCAACTGCAGCAGCGTGCTTTTTCCCGAACCCGACGGGCCTTCGATCACGACGTATTCGCCATTATCCACCTGAAGGTCGACGCCCCTCAGGGCCTCCACGGCGACACCGTCACGTTCGTAGCTGCGCTTGACGTCCAACAGCGTGTACGCCGATTCGCGATTCGACTGCGGGGCAGTCCGAGTTGTTTCGAGAGTTTCAGTCGACATGCTTCAGTGCCTCCACAGGACTTAGACGGGATGTTTTTAGTGAGCCGAGGCCGCCAGCGACCAAGGCCGTAGTTGCGCCGATCGCGGCTGCGATCAGAATCGTGTTGACGCTCAGCGCGGGGATGATCGAGATCGTCTCGCTGGCGGCCTCTGCCGCCTGGCGCGCAAATCCGGGAGGGCCGCCGCCAGTACCGCCCGGACCGCCAGCACCCCCTGGACCACCAGCACCCCCTGGACCACCTGGACCGCCACCAAAACCACCCCCAGGCCTTGCGGCCTGCGCCGTTTGGCCGGTCACGCTCATGGTCAACGGAACCAACTTCGCTCCTGCCATCGCGATCAAGCCGAGCAGAACGCCCGCCGCTGCACCGATCATTCCAGTGGAAACCGACTCCGCCATCACCTGCCGGATGAGTCGCTTGTTGCCCCAGCCGATTGACTTCAGCGTGCCGAACTCGCGAGTTCGCTTGTTCACCGCGTTCAGGGTGAGGATGCCCGTGATGACGATTGCCGCAAGCAACAGGATCAGCTGGAGAAATACGCCCATTTTGCTCACGAGGTTGTTCGCGTCCACTAACGAACCGCTGACCTGACCAGCCAGGCTGGCATTCGTTGTGACCGTGGCGTTGTCGATCGTGCCCTCGATCTCCGAGCTGACGACGTCGACGGCCTCCTGCGAGGTGGCGCGCACGTAAACGGTGTTGACCTTGTTCTTGAGGTCGGCGAGTTCCTGCAGTTGTCCCAACTGGATGTAGATGTCGGAGCTGTTACCGGCCAAAGGGTTCGAAACGATTCCGACGACCTCGAACTTCTCGTTCTTGAGCGTCAGCGAGTCGCCGACCTCCAGGTCGTTGGTCTCGGAGAAGCCGCTCGTGACGACTGCCTGCTGCTCGTCGGTTGCGGTGAGCAACTCGCCCTCCTGGAGTTGGTCATCAGAGATCGGTCCGAGCTGATTGCCGGCCGCGATCCCGGTGATCGTTCGCGACTCAACGTCGATCGAGTCCGGACCGCCGCCTCCGCCGCCCGGTGCGCCACCGCCGCCCGGGCCAGAGCCGCCGTCGGCGATCTCGGGCACCGTCCCGGACACCTTCAGATTCACCACGGTCAGCGCGCTCGCCGTAGAGTCGACGTCGGCAAGAGCGTCGATCTCGCTGACGCTGCTTGAGTTGAACGTCGCGTTGGCACCGGTCGTGAAGTTGTCCTCAGAGAACGATTCGCCGGCTTCGCGGTCAGCCAATCCGAAGCGCGGCGGACCGCCTCTGTTCTGAGCCCCGGCGTCGGCGGTCTTCGTGACCGTCATGTCAGTACCGAGCCCAACCAGCGGTTCGAGTACTTCGTCCTGGGCGTTTGAGAGCCCGGTGGAATAGGCGCCAACGACGATTGTCAGCGCGATCGGAACGGCGAGGCCGATCGCGATCAGAATCGTTTTTGTCCGACGACGGAACAGCTCCGCCTTCAGGTATGGGAGATTGATCATGCCGTCAGCTAAGCGGCGGTAGCTCAATGGCGGCTTGGTATTTCCTGAGAGTTCGCTGAGTCCCGCGACAATCGTTCGATCGACAGGCGCAGCAAAGCAGCGGCAATCAACATGGGTCCTCAGGGACTCGAACCCTGTCCGTCGGGTTAAAAGCCCGATGCTCTACCAGTTGAGCTAAGGACCCGGTGGAATCCTAGATCAGGACGGCTCGCCTTCTGTTACTGGCGTCACGCAGGTAGTCTCCCGACCATGACAACAGCGAACGCAGAACAGATCTCGATCGACGCAAGTCCCGAAACGGTTTGGCACGTGATCACCGACTTTCAGTCGTTTCCCGAGTGGAACCCGATGACGCCGTCGATGAAGGGCGAGCTGTCGCAGGGAGCAAAACTGAAGGGCATGCTCGGGCTCGGTCCGCTCAAGGTGCCGTTCTTTCCAAAGTTGCTGACGGTCGAACCGACCGCTGAGCTTCGCTGGAAAGGCGGCGTGCCGGGTGCGTTCGTTGCGGACCACCGCTTCATCGTCGAGCCCAACCCTGATGGCGGGTCGATCCTGCGCCACCACGAGGAGTTTTTCGGTGTCTTCGCGCTGAAGGGCCCAACTGTGAAGACGGCCAATCGCGTACACGCCCAGTTCAACCGGGCGTGCAAACTGCGAGCGGAGGAGAACTCGGCTTAGTTTCTCGAACCGGCGGCTACGTCGTACTTGGCGTTGCGGTCGGCTTCGGCACCGCGCGCCGCGATCGCTCGCCGTCGGTCCCGGCCGGTCCGTCGTCCATCTGATCGTCGGTCAAAGGCTGGCTGATTCTCCAAATACCCCAGCCGAGCGCGCCAAGCAACAACAGCGCGATCAACAACATTCCGAAATAGCCGGCATATGCGGTGGCGCTCCCATCAACTGTGCTTTCGCGCTGAAGGATCTCGCGGTCAGCCAAGAGTTGCCGTTCCATCTGCGGTAGAGCTGGGACTTCCGCCGCAGGGATCGCGTCGTCGCGCGGCTCAAAGATCGGTACGCCCATCAGTGTGTCGCCCTTGTGGAAACGAATCATCGACTTCCATTTGCCGAAGGCCGGCATCGGTTCGGCCGTGCGGTAAGTGCCGGGGCCGATTTTCTCCAGGTCCTCAACCTCGAAGCCGGGCCCCTGCCAGGCGATCGATTTCGCCCACTTGTTGTCGGTGTCGAAGTACGTCGTGTTCAGCGTCGCGGTGGCCAGGACCCACTTGCCCGGCTTGCCGGTGTCGACCTGCTCGGTGGTGATCGAAGCGACCACGTTCGGCGGCTCAGTTTGGCGCAGGCCGTAGGCGGTCATCAGCACGATCAATAGAACGCCTGTGATCGGTGCCCAACGGGCGATGCCCTTGATCGGCGGTCGAAGGCCGAGCGAATTTGCCATCCACGCGCCGATGAACGCGCCGGAGATCGCGGCGACGAAGCCGACGATCGCACCCTCTGGCAACAGACTCGCGGGCCAGGAGTAAGGCATCCAGATGAAGGACCAGGCCCATTCGGCCGCCAGACCAAACGTACCCACGGCCGCGCCGGCGGCAAGCGCGAACTGCATCGGCTTGCTGCGAACGCTGCCCGCCATCAACAGACCGACCAACTCAACGGCGATCGCCGGGCCGATGTAGAGGGGAAAGTGCGCGACCGGGCGGTCAAGTCCGCCGGCAACGATCAGCGTCAGCGCGCTGCGGATGATGACGAAGAAGATCGCCGCCATCAGCGCGCCGCCTCTGCCAAGCCAAATCCGTGCGTAGGTGAGTGCGAGTCCAGCGGCGACCATGATCATCAGCGGGTGGAAGACCAACTGGAACTGGGCGATGCCGAAATCGAACTCGCCCTGGAAGATCGACAATGCGGCGAGCAGTCCGCCCGCAGCGGCGGCCTTGCGCAACTTGGTGATGACGCGTTGCGGAGTCTGCTCGGGTTTATTGCCGCGTTCCTGGTTGCGCGCCCAGCCGCCCTCGGTAAGCAGCACGCTGGCGCCTACGACCGTCAGCCCCGCACCGGCGAGCATCAGCAGGTGGGTCGGCCCCCAAAGCGTCACGTCCTGCCCGAACATGCGGTGCCAGAGGTCGTCGAGTGGAAAGCCGACCAGTCCGAACGCCGCAGAGAGCGCGATCAGTATGCCGCCGACCGGTGCGTACCAGTTGTCAGAAAGCTTGACCGACCACGGGCTCGGCCTTGTTCCCGGCTTCGGCATCGAGATCGCCAATACACCGGCGCTGAACACTCCGAGCAGTCCGACGAGGATGAAGTAGTGCGAGGGGTTTGCGAGCGGGCCTTCGTCGCGTCCGTTGCTCAGGTGTAGCGAAATGTCCCAGTAGAGCCCGAACACGGCGGCGAGCAGCGAAACGGTCAGCACCGTCAACGGCAGTGCGGCCCAAGCCGGGAGGTTCGCCTGCCTGCCGGCGAACTCGCCGAGCGACTGCAGCCATGTGATTTTGCCTGCGCGGTGCATCAGCGCGAGCACGACGACGCCGCTGAACACGACGCCGCCCATCAGGGTGGCGATCAAAACTTCCTGGGCGGCGGCTCCGCCTGCGGGCGGTTCTGCGGCGGCCAGCAGCGAACTGAAATGGGGGAGGAGGGATGTCATGCGTTTATGTTACATGAGATTATGTTCCATGCAAGTCCGAAATTGAAGGTAAGCTTTGTGAGCATGAGCCCCGCCAAAGCAGCCAACAAAAAGGCCGTAAATGCAGCGACTTCCAACGGCGCGGGCGCGCCGACGGAAGAGTTGACCATTGATCAACTCGCGCAACGCACGGGGATGACCGTGCGAAACATTCGCGCGCACCAGTCGCGTGGACTGCTTCCGGCGCCGGTCGTGAAGGGTCGTATCGGCTACTACGACGAGCGCCATATCGCCCGGCTCGACCTCATCCAGCAGCTACAGGCCGGTGGTTTCAACCTCACCGCGATTCAACGTTTGGTCGAACGCGCCGAGGAGACCGGCGACAACATCGGAGACCTGCGCAATCTGGTGCTGACGCCGTTTGCCGAAGAACCTTCTGAGGTCATGACGCTCGCCGAACTCGCCGAACAAGTCGGTGAGATCGACTCACGGATGATCAAGCAGTCGATCGAACTCGGCTTCGCAATCCCGTTGGGCGACGACCGTTACGAAATTCTCAGCCCGACGTTGATGCGTGCGGGCGTGCAGGCGATCCAGTTGGGAATCTCGATCGAGGTACTACTGGCCGTTTTCAAAAAGGTCAGCGACCACACCCGAGCAATCGCGGAGGTCTTCACGAAGATGGTCGACGACGGAATCGTCCGTCCAGAAGAAAAACAAGGTCTTCCGCCGGAAAGCTTTCCGCGTGTCGTCTCCGCGATCGAAGGTTTGCGACCACTCGCGACCGAAACGATCCTCGCGAGCTTTCGTGTGAACATGGACCAGGCAGCTGAGGATGCCTTCGGCAAGATCCTCACGCGCATAGCCAAAGAAGATCTGAAGGACAGCGGCACCAGCAAGCGTTCCGGTCGTCGTTCCCGCGGCCGCTGACGTTTTCTTTCATGTCAAGGGGGGGGAGTTATGACACCTCCTGCGACGAGTAGTCGTGAATGGAAATCACGACAAGCATCCTGGTTCGGAAACCGGGAATCCGCGTACGCGCTCGGAACCTGACTCTTCTGGATTCCCCTCGGGTCGGGAGGACGCCCAAGCGCGTGCGGTGGTGAAGGCGAACACGCCAGAGATGCGCCGGGGGGCTCCGGCGCCGGTTTCGGCTCTGGTAGGGGCGACTCGGTCGGGACGACCGGCACTGCTTCATGCATGTTCGGCAGCAAAAAGCGAGATCAAGGATGGTCGCGGTCAGTCTGACCAGCGCGCTGCAGGTCCTTCTCCGCAGGGACAAACTCGCCGAACGCGCACCGGAAATCAACGAAGCGGTATTGTCGCGATCCGCTCCGTTGCGCTGCCGGTGCGCTTCGGCGGGTAAATTTCTTTGGAGCGAACCGCAGAACCGCATGTCTCTACGCGGTGTTGCGTAGTACAGGGACAACATTCATGAATCGCAGATCGCACACAACGCACGATCCCGAGCCACCCAAGGACCGATCCGAGTGGGCGGTTCCCGTACGCGTGATCGGCACATTGGCGGTCTTTGTTGCGTTGATCATTCTGTTCGCGGCACCAGCGAGCGCGGCCACCTACAGCGTTTACAGCTGCAAGGGGCCGGCCGACGAATCGCTACCCGCGACGGACTGGACGCAGCAATCGACAAATCTTCCGCTTACCAGTTTTGATTTCTTTGGCACCTGCGAGACCGGCGGTCTGACCGTCGCAACCAAGCAGAGCAGCTTCTATGCGACCGGTGACTCCGCCTCACTGCAGTTCGCGGCACCGCCGAGCACCGAGATCGTTGGTTTTTCATTGACGCGACAGCTTCGCGTTGCATTTCAGGGCAGCGGTTCGGGTACCTACAGCGCGATCGTGCGTGAGCGACGCGTGAACCAGACCGTGGACACCGGTTGCATTGCGCAATCGACGAACTGTTCGATCGGTTATCCGACGCCCGCTTCGTTGGGCTTGACGCTCAACCCAGCCGACAGCGTCTCCATGCGGATCGCATGCACGATTCCAACGTGTCCGCAGGGCAACGGAGACGTCGATGTTCGCGCGACGCTCGTATCGGCACGCGTGGATCTCGACGACAGCGCCGCGCCGAACGTGACGAACGTTGCTGGAAATCTCCCGTCCTCGGTTGCCGAACCCGGACTACGCAATGTGGTCGTCTCGTCGGCTGATACCGGAGGTGGAATCCGACGTGTAACGCTCGAGGTCGACGGCGGCAGTCCTCAGGTGTACGAGACCGGTGCCGACTGCGTCGAGCCTTTCAGTACTCGCATTCCGTGCCCCCTGAATCTCACGAGCGCGTTCGTAGTCGACACACGGGAGCTTTCCGTCGGCGTACACACGATCAACGTTGCCGTCGAG
>CAKZMQ010000026.1 GCA_937128795.1 uncultured Solirubrobacterales bacterium
GCGATCAGCCAGGCGAGCGCATCGATCGCGAGCGAGGAGTACATCGGAATGAAGCTCGACGACGTCGCCAAGCTCGATTCGTCTTGGATCGAAGATTTGCTCGGGATCGACATTTCCGCGACGCGCCAGAAGTGCGCGCAGCTCAATTTGAAAGTCATGCGCGGCGCGATCACCGGCGAGGCCAGCTGGCCCGACGAGTAGTGAACGTGACCGACCAGCGCATCTCTCACGAACTGCGCGTGCGCTACAACGAGTGCGACGCTCAGGGGATCGTTTTCAATGCCAACTGGTTGATGTACTCGGACGTCGTGATGACAGAGTTCTGGCGGCAGACCATCGGCGGATACCAGCACCTGTCCGAAAGTCTCAATGTCGAAACCGTCGTGGCCGAGACCGGCTCCCGATACCGAGGCATAGCCCGATTCGACGACGTGCTGACGTTTGTCGCCCGCGTCACGCGGCTGGGTCGCAGCTCGATGCGGGTCGAGATCGAAAGTCAGAAAGGCGACGAACTGCTCTACCAAGGCTTCCTTGAGTACGTGTTCGTGGACGCTCACACATTGACGCCCGTGCCGATACCAGATCGGATACGCGAAATCCTGCAGGTTCCTGCCGATTCGTGACCCGCGATTTGCCCCAGGCGAGGGCCGCCCGACTCAATGGGTTCAGCCGACGACGCTGGCGATCGAGCCCGCCGCAGGAACGACATCAACTCGCTCGCCGACCTCGCAGAGCTCCAGCGACGGTCGCTGCGCGATGAGTGTGCTTCCGTCCGCCGCCTTGATGCGGTACATGATGTCGTGTCCGTAGAACTCGCGTTCGACGACCTCGAATCCGCCAGTCGGATTCGCCGTCACTTCTAGTTGCTCGGGCCGCAACGCCACCGCGTGTTCGCCCTCGACAACGTCATGCGGAAGCGCGATCAGACCTAGGTCGGTGCTCACACGGCCAGATTTGACCTCGCCACGCAGCAGGTTCACGTCACCGACGAATTCGGCGACCCATTTGTCCACGGGCTGCCAGTAGATCTCCTGGGGCTCGCCGATCTGAACGATTCTTCCGTCACGCATCACGGCGACCCGATCTGCCATCGAAAGCGCCTCCTCCTGGTCGTGCGTGACGAGAATCGCCGTGGCATCGACCTCGCGCAGAATCTCATGGACGTCACGGCGCAAACCGGCCCGGAGCGAAGCATCGAGACTTGAGAACGGCTCGTCGAGCAGCACCACGTCAGGTTCAGGCGCCAGCGCACGGGCCAATGCGACACGTTGCTGTTCGCCGCCGGAGAGTTGATGTGCGAAAGCCTCTTCACGGTGCGATAGTCCGACAAGGTCGAGCGCCTTCTGCGCGACGCGCTTGCGCTCCGAGCGCGCCAACGTGTGCAAGCCGAACTCGACATTCCTGAGCGCAGAGAGATGCGGAAACAACGCGTAGTCCTGCACAACCATGCCAATGTGACGCCTGTCCGGGGGCACCGAGGGTCGCCCGTCGCCGCTCAGCGCACGTCCACCGACGGTGACCTCCCCGGACTCGGGCGATTCGAAGCCCATCAGAACGCGCAGCAGCGTCGATTTGCCGCAGCCCGACGGACCCAGAACGGCCAAAAGCTCCCCGCGCTCAACTGCGAGGGACGCATCATCAAGCGCCCGGATCTCACCGAATCGCTTGTTCACCGACGCGAGTTTTATCGCGATTTCCGACGTCATGAGTAGGAGTTTATTAGGCTCACCTAAATGAGCCGGCAGGAATTCGGTATTCCCCTGTCGCGACCCCCGGTTGCTCAGCTTTCCAAAACGTCACTATCACGCACGAAAGGCTGAATTTGAATCTCCCCAATGCACAAAGAACCGTTGTCACCCTATTGATCCTGCTGCTTGCCCTCGCGCTCGCGGGTTGCGGTGGCGACGACGATTCATCGACTGAGACCGCAGAAGCCACCGACTCGCTCGTCATCTACTCCGGCCGCGACGCCGAACTCGTCGAAGACCTCTACGCAAAGTTCGAGAAGGAATCCGGCATCAGCCTTGAGGTCCGCTACGCCGACACACCCGAGCTCGCGGCAACACTGGTCGAGGAGGGCGCGAACACTCCCGCCGACGTCTTCTATGCCCAAGATGCAGGCGCGATCGGTTCGGTGGCAAACAAAGACCTACTCACAACGATCACTGCCGAATCGCTCGATGACGTCCCCGAGAGGTTCCGTGACAGCGACGGCGCGTGGACCGGAATCACTGGGCGTGCCCGCACGCAGATCTACAACACCGACGAGGTCCAGTCGAACGAGCTGCCTGAATCCGTCCTCGAATTGACCCAGCCGGAATGGAAGGGTCGCGTCGCGATCGCCCCTGGCAACTCGTCGTTCCAGGGATTCGTCTCCGCGATGCGAGAGTCGGTCGGCGACGAACAGACCGAGGATTGGCTCGAAGGACTCAAGGCGAACAACGTAAAGACCTACGAGGGCAACGGCGACATCGTCGCTGCTGTCGCCGACGGAGAGGTCGACACCGGCCTGGTCAACCACTACTACCTCTACGAGCTGCTCGCCGAGGATCCCGACGCGCCCGCCGCCAATCACTTCTTCAAGAAGGGTGACCCGGGCGGATTTGTCAATGTCTCCGCCGCTGGGATCCTCAAGGCCGGCAAGAACCAGGCCAACGCACAGCGCTTCATCGAGTTCCTGCTCGGTGAGGGTCAGACGTACTTCGCCACCGAGGCCGAGTCGAAGGAGTACCCGGTGATCGCCAGTTACCAGACCGAACTGCCGGACACTCTGCCGCCGCTTGACGAGGTCGAAGGTCCGGACGTCCCGCTCGACACGCTCGGCGACGAGCTACCTGAAACGGTGCGGATGATTGAGTCCGTCGGCTTCCCAGGCACTTGATCCGCGCTTGACCGCCGCGGCGCGACATCCCCGCCGGAAGCTGATCTTTGTTCCGGCGGGGTTCGCCGCTGCGCTGACGCTCATACCGATCGTCTACGTCGCGATCCGGTCGTTAGGCGCTGACAGCTACGCATGGGAACGCCTTTTCTCGGAGCGCACTCTTGAGCTGCTCGTGAACAGTCTCGGCCTGGCTGGAGCGGTCGCTGTCGCGGCGATCGCGATCTCGCTTCCCTATGCGTGGTTGGTCACCTCCACAGACATGCCAGGGCGGAGGTTTTTCGAAATCACCGGTCCGCTGCCGCTGGTCGTGCCGAGCTATGTCGGCGCAGCAATCATGATCGATGCGTTCGGACCGCGCGGTCTGCTCCAAGAGTTCGTCGAGTCGCCGCTGGGAATCGAGCGCATACCGTCGATATACGGCTTTTTCGGGGCGTTCGCGACCCTGACGCTGTTCACCTACCCCTATGTGTTGCTATTGACGGTCGCCGCATTCAAACGGGTGGATCCGGCGATGGAGGAGACGGCACGTGGACTCGGGCTGAGCCCTGTTCGCGCATTCGTGCGCACGACCCTGCCGCAACTGAGGCCTGCGTTGATCGCTGGTGGACTGCTCTGCGCGCTCTACGCGATCTCGGATTTCGGCGTCGTGTCGCTGATGCGATTCGACACGTTCACGCGGTCGATCTACAACCTCTATCGGTCCTTTTACGATCCCGGCGGCGCGGCACTGCTGGCATCAGTCCTGATCATTCTGACCGGTATGTTGCTGGCGATCGAATATCGACTGCGCGTGGATCCGCGGAAACTGGCGGTGCGCTCGGTGCGTGCCAACGTTCAGGCGCGGGCAGCGATCGGGCGCTGGCGCTATGCGGGCCTGGGGTTCTGCCTGACGATCTTTTCGCTTTCGGTGGTGACGCCGGTGCTGGTGCTCGGCTACTGGATCGCGACAGGACCGCAGGCCGAGTGGTTCGACGCATCGACGATCAGCGCGATCGTCGGTTCCGTAAGTGCTTCCGGATACGCGGCGATAGCGGCGACCGCTCTCGCCCTTCCCGTGGCGATCGTCGCGCTCAGGCACTCCGGCAGGGCCGCTCGCGCGATCGAGCTCATCACAACATCCGGCTTCGCACTGCCCGGGGTCGTGGTGGCGCTCGGCCTCGTCTTCTTCGCCACGCGTTTCGCAGGACCGCTTTATCAATCGCTCACATTGCTGGTGGTTGCGTACGTGATTCGCTTCATCCCGCAGGCAATTGAGGGTGCTCGCGCCGGGCTCGAACGCGCCGATGTGAATCTGGAAGAGGCCGCGCGCGGTCTCGGGGCCAATCGACTACGTGTATTTCGGCGCGTAACCTTGCCGCTCGCCACCCCAGGTGTAGCCGCCGGCGCGATGCTGGTTTTCCTGACCGCGATGAAGGAGCTGCCGGCGACGCTGATCCTCAAACCGACTGGCTTCGAGACACTTGCGACGCGGATCTGGGAGGCATCGAACACGGCCTCGTATTCGCAAGCGGCCGTACCGGCGCTGATCCTGATAGCGATCTCGGCGGTTGCGCTCGCCGCCGGGTCCGCGAAGCGAATCGACTCCGGGCGACCTCGTCCACGCGATTAGACGCGGCATCGACGACGAGTGCGGCAGCGGAAGCAACCCGTTCCGACTGCGGCTCAACTACAATTCCTACTTACGAGGGCGGAAATATCATTCTTGTCGATATTTCCTCTCGTGGCCGTCGCTGCGGTCAAGCCCCGAAGACTCTCATGACCAACGCGCCAAGCGCGAAAACAACCCCGATACACGCTTTCAAGAGGTTCGCATATGGCCACGCTAGACAAAACCCGCATCCCCAACAGCCCCGTCAAAGAGACCTCCGATGGCTCGATCGTCGCGAAGAACGGCATCTCGCGCGAAGTCGTCGTGGAGATGTCGAAGATCAAGAACGAGCCGCAGTTCATGCTCGACATGCGCCTCAAGAGCCTCGACATCTACGAACGCAAGCCGGTCCCGACGTGGGGCGTCGACCTCTCCGGCCTCGATCTCGACGAACTCGTGCTGTACAAGGAACCGGGCAGCGGCAAGTTCGACAACTGGGACGACGTGCCCGACGAGCAGAAGGAAACTTTTGAAAAGCTCGGCATCCCGCAGGCCGAGCGCGAGTACCTCGCCGGTGTCGTCGGAGTCTGGGACAACAGCCCCTTCTATGAGGGCCTGAAGGACCAGTACAAGGACCTCGGAATCATTTTCTGTGCGATGGACACTGCAGTCCAGGACTACCCAGAGTTGGTCGAGCAGTACTTCATGAAGCGCTGCGTTCCGCCGCAGGACAACAAGTTCAGCGCGCTGCATGGCGCGATCTGGTCCGGTGGCAGCTTCGTCTACGTACCCAAGGGCGTCAAGGTCGACCTGCCGCTGCAGGCGTACTTTCGTATGGAAGGCCAGGCCGAGGGCACCTTCGAGCACACGCTGATCATCGCCGAGGAGGGCTCCGAGCTCAACTACATCGAGGGCTGCACCGCGCAGAGTTACTCGATGAACTCGATGCACAGCGCCGTTGTTGAGATCTTCGTCAAGGAAGGCGCCAAGGCGCGCTACACGACCGTTCAGAACTGGTCGAAGGACGTCTACAACCTCAACACCAAGCGCGCGATCGTCGAGGCCGAGGGCACCGTTGAATGGGTCGGCGGATCGATGGGCGCCAAGTACGTCATGCTCTACCCCGGCTCCTACCTAGTCGGCGAGCACGCCCGTGCAGACCACCTCAACGTCGGCGTCGCGGGCAAGGGTGTCTGGAAAGACACCGGCGCGAAGGTCATTCACAACGCGCCGAACACGACTTCGAACATCCTCGCCAAGTCAATCTCCAAAGATGGCGGTGTGATGGGCTATCGCGGTCTGGTCAAGATGGGCAAGAACTCGCAGGGCAGCAAAGCGCGCGTGCAGTGCGACGGCCTGATGATGGACGACTTTTCGCGCAGCGACACCTGGCCCGACATCCAGATCCAGAATCCGTATGTCACCGTCGCCCACGAAGCCGTGGTCGGAAAGATCAGCGACGAACAGCTCTTTTACCTGCGCTCACGAGGGCTGACCGAGGATGAGGCGGCGGCGATGATCGTCAACGGATTCATCGAACCGGTCACAAAGGAACTGCCGATGGAGTACGCGGTCGAGCTGAACCGTCTGATTCAGCTCGAGATGGAAGGCTCGATCGGCTAACGATCGCTGCTCCCGTGGCCGACAACCCTCCAATGGCCACGAACGAACCCGACGCGAAGCAGACCAACGCCAATCAGGAGCTCTTCGACGCGACGATGCGCGAGACTCGGGAGACGTTGGCCGAGTGGGGCGAAGAGCCCTCGCGCATCATCGGCAAGTGGACACTGCTCTCTTTCATCATTGCCTCGGCGATGCTCGTAGGCGTCTACTTCGTCTCGACCATCGCCACGCCACAGTTCACTACTGCCATTCCGAACATTCTTGGCGAGCCGCACCTTCAGGACGTGGTGCGAGTGTTCTTTCGCAACATGCTTGTGCTTGCGCTACATGCGTTCGTCTGTGTGGCCGGATTCATGGCGATGCGGGCACTGCCGGAACAGGTCAAGTACAAGAGCGGCATCGACCGCTGGGTGCACGAGCACGCGAGTCCGTTCGCGATGGTCTTCGTCAGTGCCGCGACTGCTTTTTCGATTGTCACGCAGATTTGGATCCTCGGGCATGGCGTCGCCGACATCGCGTACACGCTGCGGCTGAGCAATTGGGAGTTGATGCTGACAGTGCTCCCCCACGCCCTGCTCGAACTTACGGCGGTGTTCCTGCCGTTGGCGGCGTTCCTGCTTGCGTCGCGCAGCCACGATTGGCACAAGCTGCTCGCTGCGACGATCGTGACCGTCTCGGTCGCAGTCCCGACAATCATCGTGGCCGCCTTCATGGAAGCCTACCTCTGGCCCGTGACGCTGCAAAACCTCCACTTCTAGCTTGCAAGGTCCGAGGTTGCAAGCGAAACACTTCCGGATCGACGAAAAACCCGCTTGCAACCTCGGACCTTGCAAAGGAACGGTCGGCTCCGCTGAGGCGAAGCCGACCGTTTGAGTTCAGAACGTTTGCGCTGGGTCAGCGGCTAGCAGTTGACCATCTCGCGCGGTGAGGCGGGGCGGCCGAAGTGCTGCTCGACGCCGTCGAGGAGATCCCAGTTGGCTGCGAATGCGCGCTCGGCTGCTGCGAGCAGCGAGTCGACGTCGGCGTCCTGGAGATTCTTCTCGATCAGCTTGCGGGAGTGCGCGGCGTGCTCGACGTCGAGCTCGGCGTGCAGCTCGAAGTACTCGGTGGCCGGGCCGTCCTCGTAGCCATAGAAGGCGCGCAGACCGTCGAGCTTGGTCTTCGATATCTCCGGCTGACCGGACTCGATCGCGTAGAGCGTGACCAAGCCTTCGAGGAAGCCGCCTTCGCCGGCACTCGCCCACGACTCGCGGCAGGCGCTCGACTCGGAGCGGTCGGCGTTGTCGAGCGCGCCTTCAGGCGTGCCCACAGCGCGCGCGAAGTCTTCCCACATCGGAATGTGGCTCTCTTCTTCGGCGACGTGGTGCGCGAGGTCGGCGCGGACCTTCTCGTCGGTTGACGCTTCGCGCGTGCTGGCAACGGCCTCGGCGAGGCCACGGACTGCCTGGTCGTACTCGCCGGCGTAGTAGGCCAGCTCGTCCTTCGTCAGCTCTCCGGCGCTCCAGCGCTGGTAGAACGAGTGCTCGAGGACGTTGTTGCGGCTGCGGATCTCTTCGATCTGCGTCCAAAAGTCGTTCGTGGTCTGCACGGTCATGCTCCTTCTGGGGATTTTCTGACTGGTGGCCGCTCCCAATGGGTCAACGGCCGGGTGGAAGACTCTACAGATACCCTCGACGGCATGCGCTTGACCAATCAAGAGATCGTCGCTCCAGACCTGCCTGAGAGCGCAACTTGGATCAATTTCGAGCCCGAGTCGATCGACGACCTGCTCCGCGTCGGACCGGTCCTGATCGAGTTCTGGGACTTCGCCAGAGTCAATTCACTTCGCACGCTGCCGTACATGGAGGAGTGGTCTCGCCGCTACGCGGGATCCGGTGCGACGGTGCTCGGCGTGCACTCCCCCGGCTTCTCCTTCGGCAGGGATGAGGCGACCGTGCGCGCGGCAATCCAGCGCCTCGGCGTGACGCACCCCGTACTGCTCGATCCTGAGTTCGAGATGTGGAAGACGTTCGGCAATCGCGGCTGGCCGGCGCGATACCTGTTCGGTCGCAACGGCTATCTGAAGTACGTCCACTACGGAGAAGGTGACTACGACGAGTGCGAGCTGTCCATCCAGGAGATCCTCCGCGAACTCGATCCCGAGGTGGAGTTGCCAGCGCTGATGGAGCCCCTGCGACCCGAGGACGCGCCGGGAGTCGAACTGCCCGCCCAGACCGCCGACCTAGCACTGCCCGACGGCGCGGACCGTCTGAAGGTGAAGGGCACCTGGGGCAGCGCCGAGGACTACATCGAGTCGACCAAGTCCGGCAATCGCGTGAGCGTTCGTTGCGACGCCGGTGCCGCCTTCGCGATTCTCTCCGGCGAGGGTGTGGAGTACCCAGGCGTCCACGAAGTGGCGATCGAGGGCGACAAGGCGTCCGTCGAGGCGCCGGGCCCAGGCCTACGTTTCCATGGGTTTCAGTTCACGCCGAAGGTGTGAACCGTAGGCACTGCACGCCGAAGGTGTGAAGGTTTAGCCGGCAACCGGCAGCGAGTTCTCGGCAAGCGCGGTGCGGATCTCCTTGGGGAGCATGAAGCGCATGTTCTCCTGGATCACTTCAAGCTCACCGATGTCGGTCGTGCCCCGCTCGCGAAAGACCTGCACGAGGTTCTGTACGAGCTCATCCGGCGCACTCGCTCCAGAAGTGATGCCAACCACCGCCTTGCCCTCAAGCCACTCGTCCTGCACCTGAGACGCGTTGTCGATCAAGTACGCGTCGGTGCCGAGGTCGCGCGTGACGTCGACCAGACGATTCGAGTTCGACGAGTTCTTCGAGCCGATCACGAGCACTACGTCGCACTCGTTCGCCAGCTCCTTCACAGAAGCCTGCCGATTGGTCGTCGCGTAACAAATGTCGTCGGTGCGCGGACCAATGATCTTCGGAAACTTGATCTTCAGCGCCTCGATGATCTCGCGCGTCTCGTCGACCGACAAGGTGGTCTGCGAAATGAACGCGAGCTTGTCGGGATCCGGCACTTTAAGCGTCGCCACATCGTCGACGGTCTCAACGAGAATCATCGCGTCCGGCGCCTCGCCCATCGTGCCCTCGACTTCCTCGTGACCGGCGTGACCGATCAGGATGATCTTGTAGCCGTCGGCCGCGAATTTCTTTGCCTCGACGTGCACCTTCGTGACCAGCGGGCAGGTCGCGTCGATCGTCTCCAGGTTGCGGTCGGCTGCCTCGGCGTGAACCGCCGGCGACACCCCGTGCGCGCTGAAAACGACCGTCTCACCCTCGGGCACCTCGGCCGCGCTGTCGACGAAGACGGCTCCGCGTGCGCGAAGCGTTTCGACCACGTGCTTGTTGTGCACGATCTCTTTGCGCACATAGACCGGCGGACCGTAAATGTCGAGCGCGTGCTCGACGGTCTGAACCGCGCGATCGACGCCCGCGCAGTATCCACGCGGCGCCGCAAGCAAAACCTTTTCCGGAATTGGTGGCATCGCTTCTGATTGTAGGTGCCGGGGCTGGCGTCGCGGCCTCACACCACGGCCGCTGGTGATCGGTTTGCGAGCTTTCGCAAGTTGTGTGGCGACGCGCACCTTCAAGTGTGTGAAAGTACGTAGAATTGTCGCTCAGGAAGCGTGCGCCACCGTATCTGATTTGCGGCGACCTTTCTGGGGATTCATCGAAAGAACGTTGTAAGCCGCCCACGGCGGCGAATTGGCCTGACCGCTCGGCTCAGCCGACCGGGAACACTGACCTCAACTTTTCAGGAAAACGATGACCACTCAAAAACTCTCACGTCTGAGCGCAGTCGACGCCTCATTCCTGGTGCAGGAGCGCCAGGGATCACACATGCACATCGGCGGCGTGATGATCTTCGAAGGCCCGATGCCCGACATCAACGTGCTGAAGGCGCACATCAACTCGCGTCTGCACCTCGTGCCGCGCTACCGCCAGCGCCTCGTCTGGGCACCGATGGAAACCGGCCGCCCCTTCTGGGCCGACGACCCGGATTTCAACCTTTCCTACCACGTGCGCGACGCAGCGCTACCGGCGCCCGGCAACGACGAGCAACTCGAGCGCATGTGCGCGCGAATCTTCAGTCAACGGCTCGACCGCCAAAAACCGCTCTGGGAGATGTGGTTGATCGACGGCCTCGCCGGCGGTCGTTTCGCGATGATCCTGAAGACTCACCACTCGGTGGTCGACGGCATCGCCGGAATCGACGTGGGCACAGTGCTGCTCGGCATGGATCCGACCACCACGATCGACGACCCGCAGCCCTGGCGGCCCGGACCGATGCCCACGCAGGGAGAGCTTCTCGAGATCGGTCTGCGAGAAGCCGCTCAAGCACCGATGAAGCTCGGTCGCAAGGCGATGCATCTGATCCGCGGTGACAACGACGCACGCGCCGAGCTCGGCGAGTTCGTCACCGGCGCAACCAAGGCGATCACCGAAACGATCGATGCCGCACCGCGCACCCCGCTGAACACGCAGATTTCGGGCCACCGCCGCTACCGCTTCGTACGCAACTCACTGGAAGACTTCAAGGAGATCAAGACGCTGCTCGACACGACGCTCAACGACGTCGTGCTGACGGTCACCTCAGACGCGCTCGGCCGCTGGCTGCGCTCGCGCTACTACCCGACCGACGGGCTGAAGCTGCGCGCGCTCGTGCCGGTCTCGACCCGTCCCAAGGCCAAGCGCGGCGCCGACGCCCACACCGGTGGCAACGAGCTGCTGGCGATGCGTGGGTACCTGCCGGTCGAAGCGATGGATGTGATCGAACGACTGTCGTACATCAAGAACTCGATGGACGGACTGAAGAAGTCGAACCAGGCGGTCGCCGCTGACGCCCTCACCGCCGTTCAGAACTTTGCGCCGCCGACGGTGCTCGCCCAGGCCAGCCGCCTGAACTTTTCGACGCGGCTGTTCAACCTGCTGGTGACCAACGTCCCAGGCCCGCAGATGCCGCTGTACCTGCTCGATCGACAGATGATCGACGCATTCCCGATTCCGTTCCTGGCCGAGAACCACGGCCTCTCGGTCGCGGTGATGAGCTACAACGGCCGCATCAACTTCGGCATTCTCGGCGACTACGACGCGGTTCCGGACATCCAGGTCATCGCCGATGGCATTTCCGACTCGCGCGACGACCTGCTTGACGCCACGGCGCAGGTGAAGGTTAAGGCGGAGGAGATCATGCGAAGTGGGACCGATGTTTCGGCGTTGGCCGACGTGGCAGAAGGTGCGGCGAAGACGACTTCGAAGGCGAAGACTCGACTGAAGAGGAGCGGTGGTTTAGCGGCCAAGAAGCCGGGATCCAAGAAGGCACCTACGAAGCTGGCGGCAGCTACGAAGAAGGCAGATACCGCGGCGGGTGCTATGCCGTCCGTCGCGAAGTCGCCAAGTGACGCGCAATCCAACGCTGCGGCTAAACCAGCTCAGTCATAGCTTTCGAAGTTGCCGAATACCGCCCCTGAGGCGGCCCTGCTCAGCAGCTTGAAGACTGTCTTTCGACCACGACCTTGGTACGACGCGGGAGCTTTCGAGTCTCAACCCATGCGGTCGGACGCGCAGGATTGGGCCCGCGCGACTTGCAGTTCTTCGGCGAGGTCAGGACGAGCGCCCGCACACGCGTCGTGTTGCCGTCGGAGCTGACGCCGGCGATCGTGATTTGCGTGCCTTTCGGACTCGCTGGCAGTACGACAACTATCGCCTGCCGCGCTTCGCGAAAGTTTACGGTGACCGCTGGTTGATCGTTGCCCGTGCCTGCAACCTGACGGCGCTTGAGCGTGTTGAGTTGACCTTGGCCCTGCGCAACAAACGCGGTTGGTTTCCGTACGTCAATGGAGCTTTCGTTGTCAGTGAAGAGTTGAACCGGCGGCGGTTCTTGTTGAAACCCAGAACCGGATCCCTTCTCAGCACTGTCGCCGGAACCATTGGATTCGTCGGAATCACTGCCAGTTTCGGAGTCAGCCGTCGAGGACGAGCCCGCGTCTCTCGCCGAGTTGGACTTCGTCGCGTCCGTTGCCCCCGAAGATGTCGCGGAGCTTCCGCCAGTCGCCGTAGTTGCCCCGGTCTCACCGTTCGTCGAGCCTCCACAACCAGCCAGAGCGGCGGCCAGCGCAGTTGCAACAAGCACTGCAAGCAACAAGCTTCGACATGCAGCGACACTCGTCTTACTCACATTCTCTCCCCCCAAAAGGCGCCGTCGCCTTCGATCCAGTATTACCGGGAGGATGGTAGCCGGTGCAGGTTGTTGCGGATGCCGCTTCTTGGCCGACCGCACTCGGTAAGACGCAGAACGAGAGCACGCGAGCTCTACACGCGCATCGGAATCTCCTTGAAAACACAAACGACCCCCGAGATTCCTCCCGGGGGCCGTTCGCTTGATTCGAACTGCGAGTAGTGCGTTTCAGCTACTGGTTGCAACCAGTCGGCTGCACGAACTGACTCGGGAACACCGCTGCCGTGTTCCAACCGGCCAGGAACGAATTCAGGGTGCGTCCTGCGTTCTGGCAGTTCAGGTCCGCTGGCTGTGCAATCGTGATTGCGTGCTGGTCCAACGGGGTGCCGGCCTGAGCCATGCGTCCCGCGATGGTACCAACGTGCATCTCGACGCTCGTGAGCGGTAGGTCTGGCAAGTTGCCCAGCGGGAAACTCACCTGTAGACCCTGCTCGCATGGCGGCGAGAACGGTGTTGCACCGCACCCGGGCGGGAACCCAGTGGATGCAGTTGCGGTCGATGCGATGAAGCCAACATCTACACCCTGCGGATTGCCCAATGTGCTTGAACTGACACTTAGTCCGATGTTCGGAATCGGTGCCTTCGAGACGTACCAGACGTCGGCCTTGATCGTGCCGTCGATCAGCGGCGAAACGATGTCAGCCGTTCCGATACGCGCCTGAGCAGGACACGGCAAGCCGACGGCCGGGGTATAGGCGTCGAACCCAGTGACATTCGGTCCGTGTGTCGGCGGATTCTCAATCGTGGTCACCGGGCACTGGTCGTCATCCTTGTCTCCGAACGAGTTGGTGTTCGTAGCCAATGCCGGAGTCAGCGTTGATTGAACAAGTGCCAACGGTGCGTTGTCGTACGGCGCCGTCACCAGCGCCGTGACTTCCGTGCCGGTGTCAGCCACCAGCGACGAGAACGAGAAGTTCATCGTCGGAGCAAACGGAACTGCCCCACAGTTGTCCACCACGTAGTCGGCCGTGATCGTCGGAGTCGAAGTGCCGTTGTAGCCAGAACCAGAGCCAACGAACTTGTTGTAGTTGGTACGGGCGGGCATCAACTGCGAGCACTGGTGCGGGTTCGTCAACAGTGCGGGGTTGGATTCCGACGGTGGCGTGGCCATGTTCGGTCGCGTGTCACCGGCGATCGTGAGTTCCGCCTCCAGAATGTGGAATCGGAATCCAGTGGTCGTCTGGCGCGGGATGTCGTCGACAACGATCTTCAGATTGAAGCCGTTGTTGTTGATGCGCAACGTACCCATGGCGATGATGTCACCGAGGTCACCTGTAATCGGGCCTGTGATGCTGTCGATAACCAGAGCGACGCCGGCGGCATCTTCATCCGTCATGCCGTTGGCCGGGTTGACCTCTGGCTGAATCAGGAATAGATCGCCGACAGCACTGACCTGGCCGTCGATCGCGCCTTGGGCCAAACCGCCGAGCTCACCGATCTTCGAAGATGCCGGGCAGGTGCCCGTCGTCTTGAAGTTGACGAGATCACAGCGATCAGCCTGTTGGACCGCTTTGAGCGATCCCATCAGACCATCTGGTGTCTGAATCTCGAGCGACTGTCCGTCTTCGTAACCCTCGACTTCGAGCTTGGCGTAGATGTCCGGGTGAGCACCTGCGTCGTTGGCGTCAGCTGCCGTTGGCTCGAGGCTGTTCGGTTGCGCGGACACCGTAGGTACCGCGGTGAAGTCACGGTTGTCGTACCAGAAGTAACCGATCGCCGGCGTCGGGTCGGTGCCCGCGCTGTTGATGGCCCTTACGAGGTACGCGTTCTGGCTTGGGCTGATCAAACCAGCGGTGGGAACCGTCCACGTCGAGCTGCATGCGCTCCACGTGACATCGCCGGGATTGATTGACGTAGCCGGACCGTTGGCCGCGGGAAATACGCCGCACTCAAATGTTGCTGCCGGGTCAGTCGCGTCGAACTCGACATCGAGCGACGGGCTGTCCGGGTGGGTCGGCGGACCAGTCACCTGGGTGCCGACTGACGGGTTGGCGAACGCGGTGATGTTCGTGTCCGGGATCACCGCGGGTGCTTGCACGGTCACATCGACCGTGTGGCTGCCGGTGCCGAACACGCTCGTGCAGGTCACCGTGATTGTCAGCGGTCCATCCGCGGCCGAGAGCGATTCGCTCGTCGACGATGCGCTGTTGCCGTTGACGTCACAGGTGGTGCCGCTCGGGATCGTGCCTCCGCCATCGACCGTGAAGTCGACGGTCACCGGGCTGGTGACGTTGTCACTGTCGCTCGGCGAGGTGATCACGACGACCGGACCATCGCCCTGAATAATCGTTGTAGAAGCAGTGCCAACGCCGAAGGCATTGGTGCACTCAACGTCTACGTCAGTAGAGGTACCAATGTTGAGCAGTACGGAAACGGTTCCACCGGTCGGAGCAGGGTTACCGTTCAAAGTGCAAGTCACGGGCGACGTGCCTGAAACCGAGAAAGTCACATCCTCCGATGTGGCCGACGTGTACGAAGGGTTACTCGCCGGGTCAGTGATCGTCACCACCGGCGCTTCGCCGCGTGTGACCGTTATTGGTGCCGATGTTCCGACGTTTCCGGCTGCATCAGTGCAGCTCACGGTGATCGTGTTTGCACCCAATGAAAGCGGTACTGAAGCACCGTTGGTCGGCGTGCAGACGAGACTGCCGCTCGGCGTGATGTTGTCAGTAGCAGTGAAGGTCACGGGGATCGACGTCGCCGTGGTGAGCGTGCCGTCTGCCGGCGAAGTGATTGTCACCACCGGTGGCTCGATGTCGCTGGGCGTGCACGGATTGAGCGTGAACGAACCTGACTTAGTGACGCTTACGTTTTGGACTGAGGTGGCGACCAGGCGGTGCTGGGCTTCGCCACAGTCGTTCGGGTTCGTGTAGATCGCGGGGCCAGACTTGTTGGACCCGGACTTACCGAACCAGTCGATACTCACATTGGAGACCGTGACGCTGCTCGGGAAAATCCCGAGCAAGTAGATCGCGGTCGGGAAGTTCGTGGAGCTGAGCGTCGGGCCACCCGTAAGCGAGGAGCCAGTGCCGATGGTGAATCGAATATCCGGCGTGGCATAGAACGGCTTTGAGTACTTCACACCGATCTGACCATTTGAAAGCGCAAACGCCTCACCGGTGATGTTGGAATAGGACTTGCTCCCAAACCATCCGTTTTGGTACACGCGCAACGTCGAAACCGCTACCTGCGAATTGTTCGGACACCAGTTCCAAGCGAACTGTGTCTCAGTGCAGCGGGGCGTGCTGGCGACTGTGTAAGTCGAACCTGACGGCAAGTGATACGCAGCCGTTTTCAGGTCCTCGTTGTCGCTACCCGAGCGCGCGAAGTCTGTATTCAATTGCGCGTTGGCGCCAGCAGCCGTCGTCGACGGGACGTTTGTGTACGACGGAATGTTGAATGCCGCATTTGCCGATGTGGGCGCAGCAAACAGCACTACGAGCACCGCGGCAATCGCGATAATCAGCGCGCGAGTGCCGATTACGGCCCCGCGAGAGTTGTCAAATGGCGTGATTGACGCCTTACTTCCCAACATGGATTGGTCTCCCCCTTGAGTTTCGAACGAGAGTTCGGCTCTCGTCCAGTTCAGCATCGAATCCAGCACATACCGAGCGTGCTGGCTCCAAGTGAGCTTTGGCGGCGCAGGGAAATCTGATCTCGATTCCCCGTGCGTCCCCAAAGCACACCTGCTCATCCGATGAAGTTCATGTTAACCGAATTGTTGTGATTGATGTTGTTGAATTTCTAGAAAGCGACCGAACGGCCGCTCCTTGAACAAACAAGGAGCGGCCAGTTCGACTACCAGTTATTGATCCAATTCAGTATCTCGCGACTAGAGACAGCCTGAGATGCTGATCGACTGAGTCCTGGACACCGACGCACTGTTGTTCGAGTAGGGCAGGAACAGCGAGTTGG
The DNA here is from genome assembly GCA_937128795.1 of uncultured Solirubrobacterales bacterium. Classification (GTDB taxonomy): domain Bacteria; phylum Actinomycetota; class Thermoleophilia; order Solirubrobacterales; family JACPNS01; genus JACPNS01. The sequence goes on from CAKZMQ010000026.1 coordinate 16,245, forward strand.
CCGGCGAAACGGGCTGGCAAACCGGGTCGCTCGGAGCGGCCACCTCGAGGATCTTGCTCGACAGCGGACCAACGACTCCAGCGCGAGTCGGCCCGTCGAGGACAAGGTCGATCTGCGAGACCGGCACGTCCGGGACGTTGTTGAACAGAATTGCGATCTGCGTCTGACAGCCGCCGGGCGTGAGCACCGGGTTGCAGCCCGGGTCAACCTGCGGGGTCGACGTCACACCAGTGAATCGGACTGCGATTCCCGGGCTGTCGAACGCAACGCCAAGCCACGGAATCGGCGACTTGTTGATGAGGAACACCTCACCGTCGAGGTTGTTCGGCAGCAACGGAGTGTCGATCGACATCGTTCCGACCTTGGACTGCGACGGGCATACCGTCGGGTCGAAGATCGAAGCCGGACCCGGTGCAGCAGCGGCTGGGCACTGGTCTGCAGCAGTACCGAACGATGGGAAGTTCGGCGCCAGCGACGGCGGCTCAGACACGTACAGACCCTGAATCGCCGAATCACCTTCGTCGAGCGTGACAGTGGCTTCGACACCGGTTTCGGTTCCTGCGACCGGGCTGGTCAGCGTCTGGTTGATCTGCGGGTTGAACGAAACGGAACCGCAGCCGGTTGCCTGGAACGGTACCGTGAACGCGGGCGCGTCATTGTCGTCGTAATCCGTCGCTGACGACGCCCACTCGCTGAGCAAACAGTTGCTCGGGTTCGTGAGGAAATCGTTCGCACCAGAGAGATCGACGTTCAACTGCTTGACAGTGATGTCGTTTCCGCCGATCGTCGACGGAATGTCTCGCAGGTCGAGATATTGGTGCGCGCCGTTCTCAACGAGGAATGCACCACCTTGTGCGATGAACGTTCCGTCATCGAACTCGATCTTCGTTGCGATTCCACCAGCGTCAGAAGCCGCTTGCGGACCGTCGGTCAGGAACAGATCTCCGGACTTGGTCTCCAGGACGCCGCCGAACTTCTCGACAGTGAGCTCAACGTCGCCCACCTTGCTGGCGGCGGTGCAAGCACCGGCCTGCGCAGCCGAGCTGAGGCAGTTGGGCACTGCGGCCAGGCTGGCTGAGAATCCACGTGGCAGCTTCAGGTTGATCTTCTTCGGCTGACCACCGTCGATGGCGAACTCAGCGTCGACATCAGGGTGAGCAGTAGCCTGAGTTGTGCTGGGCGTGATCGTCGGAGTGATCGTGAATCCAGTTGTCGCCACCGTGAATGAGTAGCTTGCTGGCGTCGGATCCTCAACAGTACCCGCGAGCGCCTTGACTGCGAATGTGTGCGTCCCGTTCGACAACGGCTGCGTCGTGAACGGTGTGCTGCACGGCGAGAACGGTCCGCTGTCAACACTGCACTGGAACGCCGAGCCGGCGACCGTGGATGTGAAGCTGAAGGTCGGCGTCACATTCGTGGTAGTCGTCGGAGGGCCGTTCGTGATCGTGGTGTCCGGTTCTACCGCGCAGTTGCCCACTGTGTAGGTGGAGCTGCGGTTGACAGTTGATCCGAAGCCGTTCGGAAGTCCGCCGTTGAAGCCGATGATCTCCGCGTTCGTAGTGGCGGGTCCACAGGTTGACGGGTTTTTGTAGACCGGCTTTTCGAGGTAGAGCGAGAAGCTCTTGAACGGAAGTTGCGGAATACGGTCAAACAATGCAAACACGCGGCCGGTGCCGGCGTTGGCGTCGCCACGCGATCCGAGAATGCCTCGGAAGATGACGACCGTGTTACGCGGACCAATCAGTTCGACACCAATGTCGATCTGAGTTCCGACGCTCATCGCGTAGACATTTCCGACGAGACCTGGCGTCGAAGCGTTGGCTCCGGGCAGATACTTGGAAAACGCGTTCGCCTGACCGATAATGCTCGACGCCGGACACGCACGTGCCTGAAGCTGAGCTTCGGTGCAGTTGGTGACGCCCGAAAGAGCAACCAGGTCGAGTCCAGAACCTGCAGGGAAATCGGCGTCAACGATCTTCGGCAATGAGTGCTGGATCGGCGCTTCAGCGTCTGGAATCTCCAGGTCAAACGTCACCGGGGTACCGACGTTTGAGTCAGTGTTATCCGGCGTGTAGTCGATCTGCGGGTTGTTCGGAACGTTGTTGCAGCCAGTCGGCGTGAACGTCTTGGTTGCACTACTGGTGGCGCCTTGGTACGAGACGAGCTCGACGAATGCGGTGGCCGGCAGGCAGCTACCGGTCTGCTGCCAGAAGTACGGGCCAGACGGCGGTACCTGGTGGGTTGTGCACCGCTTGAACCAACCCCAGCCCGAGCAGGTCTGGTAGGAACTCCACTCGCCGGAACGCGACTGGAAGGTGAGAGCCAGGCGGTTGACGGTGATGTCACCGTTGATCGTTGGCGTCGCGAAACCGAGCGGGATTCCAATCACCGCGGACTTCGGGTTGCCGGGCGTGTAGGTACGCAGACCAGAGTCCTCGTACGACTTGACCGTCACACCGGTCTTGAGGAAGATCTTCTGCGGCTGAGCGCAGAACACGAATAGGATGCAGATCTTCTCGGGACGCAACGTGATGCCGAGAGTTGCAACCTGGTTCGCGTCAGGGGTGAGCATGTCGATCGACCCGTGAATGTCGAGGTTGAGCAAGCCGAGTGCCTTGACTGTGACGTCGGCATTACCGACAGTCGAAGCGGACGGGCAGTTGTCAGCGTTGAACTGAGCTGCAGTGCACTTGCTTGCGACCGCCTCCGGGTTGGCGAACACTCCGGTCGGAAGGTCGAGACGAACATCCTTCAAGTCTTCACTTTCAGATCCCTGACGGTTGAATGAAACCGTCACAGACGGGTGACCCGAAGCCTGCGTGGCAGGTAGAGAACTGCCCGGCGCAGCGTTATTCACGTAATCGAAGTTTGCAACGTTGAAAGCGCCCGCCGCGGACGGCAGCACGATCATTGCCGCTGCAACAACTGCAAGCACGACAAAAGTCGGCAAAGCAAATCGCTTCCCCGACTCAAAGTTGTTTCGCACAGCCGAAGCTGGCGAGGACCATGTATTCAATTCAATTCCCCCCAATAAGAGCATCTGGCTTATCCCGATGCACATGCGATTGGTTGTTACTGCAGTCTCCGAGCGCTTTTCCGAGGCACCCAGGTTCTGCGGGTGTGTGATGAAACTCACACTAAGTGTCGAGATAGTAACAACCTTTTGGGCAGTTGTCAAGTGGAGATTGGGGAAGTGTTGTGAATGCGCGTTGGAGTCGCCGAACACCGCCGGCTTAAAACTGCGCCGATTCGTTTTCATCTCGCGCAAATCGGTAGAAGTCCGACACAATACCTAGCTACGACAGGTAAAAACCCTCGAAATGCGCAGACTCTAAGTCTCTAGTAGAGACTTAGAGTCTGGATTTCTTCGACCAGCGATCTTGCCTAGTGGCAGCCGGCGATTGTGATGTCTTGGTTCCGTTCGACGATCGGACCCAACGCGTGCGACAGGAAGAATGATCGCGCTGGCGTGGTTGCGTTGCACGCCGGGTCGGCGGCTGCCGCGACGCTCAACAGCTTTCCAGAAAGTGGCCCGACCGCACCCGCGCGTGGTGGCCCATCGAGTACGAAATCTATCTTCGTGACCGGGACATCGGGAACGTTGTTGAAGATCACCGAGATCTGTGTCTGGCATCCGCCCGGTGTGAACAACGGATTGCAGGACGGGTCGACCTGCGGCGTTGACGTGACGCCCGTTAGCCGAACCGAGATTCCTGGTCGGTCGAAGCGGACGCCGAGCCATGGGATCGGCGACTTCTCGATCAAATACACGTCGCCTTCGAGCACGTTGGGCAGCAAAGGCGTATGAATCTCCATCCAGCCAACCTTGGCTTGTTCCGGGCATACAAGCGGGTCGAAGATCGACTCCGGCCCCGGAGCCGCACTCGCAGGACACTTGTCGAGTGCGGTGCCGAACGCGGGGAAGTTTGGCGCCAACGATGGCGGTTCGTTGACTCGCATGGCGCGGATTCCAGCGTCGTCCTCATTCATTGTCACCGTCGCATAGACGCCAGTTTCCGTGCCCGCGACAGGACTGGTCAGCGTCTGAGTCACTTCGGGCGAGAATTCCACGGCCTCGCAACCGGTTGCTTGGAATGGAATGTTGAAGATTTCCGCATCATTTCCTTCGTAGTCCTCACCTGTGCTCAGCCATGAGCTCTCGATGCAACTGCTTGGGGCAGTTAGGAGCTTGTTCGCGGAGCCGTCGAACTCCGCGGTCAGGTTGCGGGTGTTCACCTGAGTCGTGCCGATCACTTGCGGCACCTCCCGTAGCGTCAAGTACTGGTTTCGGCCGTTGTTCACCAGAAATGCTCCGCCGATCACGATCGCCTCACCGAACGTGAAATCTGCCTTCAATGCGATTCCCGCAGCGTCGCCTGCTGTCGGAGCCTCCGTCAGGAAGACTTCGCCTACTGCGGTCTCGGACCCGCCGCCAAAGAGGTCAACGGTCGTCGCACCGACACCGATCTTTGATGCGGCTCCACACGTACCCCTCTCCGCATCTTCGATCGGGCAGAGTGGACGTGACGAAAGGCTTGCCGCGAATCCGTCCGGCATGCGAAGCGTTACCGAGCGCGGCTGCCCACCATCGACCGCAAAGCTAGCGGTGAGGTCAGGGTGCGATCGCGCCTGGGTGTCGCTCACGGTGATGCTCGGCGTGACAGTGAAGCCAGTGGTTGAAAGTTCGAAGTCGTACTCGGCCGGTGTCGGGTCTTCGGTCGGTCCGTTGATCGCCTTCACTTCGAACTTGTGCGTGCCGGCCGAAACTGGCTCACTCTGGAAAGGTGATGAACATGGTTCGAATGGAGCGCCATCGATTCGGCACTGGAATGCCGAGCCGTTGATCGTGGATTCGAATCTGAACGTTGGGCGAACGATCGAGCTGACCAGCGGCGGGCCATCCGCGATCATTGTGTCTGGCGCTTCAGCGCAATCGATGACGGTGTAGCTCGAGGATCGCTGAACGACGGTCCCGAATCCGTTCGGCGGCCCACCGTTGAATCCGGTGATCTCGCCGTGCGTCGTTGCCGCTCCGCAAGCCGGCGGATTCTTGTACACCGGCTTGGTAATCGTCAGGTTCAGCTGCCTGAAGGGTAGTTCGGGTACGCGATCGAAGGTTGAGTAGACACGGCCGTCCCCAACCTGCGGATCGCCGCGAGTTCCCATGATGCCACGGAACAGCACCACGGTGTTGCCCCGACCCTTCAACTCGACGGAAATCGGAACCTGTGTTCCGACGCCCATGGCGTAAACATTCCCGCTCAGCCCGGCCACTGCAGACGACGGTCCAGGGAGATATTTGGAGAAAGCATCTGCCGAGCCGATGATGCTTTCGTCCGGGCATGACGCTGCATCAAGCTGCGCCTCCGTGCAGCCCACGACGCCCGTGAGTGCATCGAGGTTCAGCCCCGATCCGGGCGGCAGGTCCACGTCAACGAGTTTGGGCAGCGCATGCTGAATCGGCAGGTCATCCTCTGGCACGTTCAGCGAGAACGTGAGCGGCGTCGGCTCCCCTCCGACCTTCGACTGCGGGTCAACCGTTATTGACGGGTCGAACGGCACGGCGTTGCAACCGGTCGGCGTGAACGTCGAGCTCGCAGTTGCCGTCACACCCTGGTGCGACGTGGCGGTCATCGCCGCAGTCGCCGGCATGCAGCTACCGGTCTGGCGCCAGAAGAGCGGCCCAGATGGCGGAGTGACCACAGTTTTGCACGAAAGATTCAAGAACCCTCCGCACACTCGCTTGGTCGTTTTCGGACCCGATCGGCTGTTGAAATTGAGCGCGAGCTTGTTGATCGTGATGTCCAGCGACAGCGTCGGCGCGAAGAGAACGAGTGGAATTCCCACATTCGCCGAACTGGTTGCGCCTGGTGTAAACGTTCTAAGGCCTTGGTCGCCATAAGTGCGGAGCGTCACGCCGGTCTTGAGAAAGATCTTCTGAGGCACGGCGCAAAACACGAAGAGGATGCAGATCCTGTCCGGGCGCAGCGTGATTCCCATCGTTGCAGTCTGATCATCGGCCGGCACCAACACGTTCACGACGCCGTGGATCGTTAAATCGAGAAGTCCGGCAGCCTTCACCACCGCCGTCACGTCACCGACGATCGAGTTCGCCGGGCAGCTGTCTGCGTTGAACTGGGCAGTGGTGCATTTCGGATTGGCGGCTTCCGGGTTCGCAAAAACACCTGCGGGAAGGTCGAGCGCGAGATCTTTCAGATCTTCGCTCTCAGAACCCCTGCGTTCGAACGATATGGACACACTTGGGTGCCCCGAAGCCTGCAGGTTTGAGTTGGCGTAGTTGAAGTTGGCGATGCTGAATGCGCTTGCCCCCGTTGGGATTACTGCCACGGCACCGAGCACCATGGCGACAAGAAACATCGTTCTGAGTATCCGAGATTTCACGACTGCCCCCCTTTGAGCCTAATCATGTCGTTCGTTCGTACGAACAAATTGCGAGCCGAATCGACTCTTTATGTGTGATCCCCATCACACAATCAGGGAAATCGTACTGGTTTTTGGTTAAAAATTCAAGAGGAAACGCGAAATATTTTCACCGGTCGGTTAACCGAAGATGGCGAGTTACTCGCATGACCTACAACACGGCAAAAAACAACCCTCGAGCTCATTTGAGGACGAGGGTTGAAGTTGACGTTGAGACTTAGGCTGGCGAATCAGCGTCCGTTGAAACGAATCAGATTCAGATCCCTGTCGGCGCCCCAGAGCGATAGCCGTTTCACTCGCTTGTTCGGGGCCGCCTTGCGATTCGTGGTCAGCGACCCTCGTCTGAATTCAGCGCGCAATGTCGAGACGTCTCGACCACAGAGGCGAAGCGTCAGAGTCGCTCGCGCCACGCGATAGCAACGAGACGAAAGCCGCTTCCCGTCTGCTCTGACCACGAGCTTTCTCTTCAAATTCTTCCTGACTAGTCGCACACCAAGTGGCAGCCGTATTGTCAACTTGCGCATCTGTTTCGGACCGCCGATGGCCTCCACGTTGAGGAATGATCGATCGCCGCGATTGCGATACCTGAACGAGTACTGCGGCTCGCAACCGAACACCAGATGCTGATTGATCGGTGCCGTTCGACCGTTGAAATCGGTCATATTTCCGACCGCATTCCATTCGTCGGACGGCACGGTGCATGCTTCGTTCCGCGTTGAGAGGACGCGATCAACATTTATCGTGAACGAGCTCAGCGGTACATCCGGAAGGTCGTTCAGCGTCGTTAGTATCTGCGTCCCGTTTACGAAGCTGTTGTCGGCAATGATGTCGACGTTGATGCGTCCACGTAGGGCAATCAACAGCCGTGGCGTTGCTTTGGCTGGGTTCGATTGCTTGAGCAGGTAGACCGATCCGCCCAAGGGTTCAGGGAGTAGCGGCGAGATTGCCGAAACGCTTCCCACGATCGATGCTGCTGGACACTGGCCAGCGCCGTTGGCGTATTGGGCGACCTCACACGCCGGAGGAATCTCAAGCACGTTGATAGTCAGCGGCTTGGGCATGAGAATGCCCACATTTTTGATCCCGGCATAGCCCGGGTTGGAACTGAGGACCGCGGTCAAGTTTGCGCTGACGGGATCTGAAGCAGAACCGTTGACCGGTGGCTGTCCGGTGGTGGAATCGACCACAGACATGGCGATGCGCGGCGAAAACGGAAGTGACCCACAGCCGGTTGAAGCGAAGGCGTCTGCATCGGTCGTGGACGAATTCGCGTAGCCGTTGAAGTAAGCAACGAAGGCCGAACCGTTGCATGAGCTCGGGTTGGTGAGCAGCGGATAGGTTGCGCCTGGGCCAGTCCTGAGTTTGAGTGTGATCTTGCGCATGTCGAACTCGGTCAACGAGTCGAACGTGTTTCCGCTGTCTGCTGGATCGATTTCCTTCGGGATCTCGACAACGAGGCTGTCGATTCCTTGCGCCTGGCCGCGCACAATAAGTCGCCCGGAAACGATGATGTCGCCGAGATTGACGTCCTGAATGACGGCGGGCACCTTGATGCTGAGTCCCGCTGGCTCGCCAGCGTGTGCCGACTCGGTGAGAAACACCTCGCCGTCAATCCTTACGAGACTGTCGTCGACGCGTGCCTCGGTCTCGACGGTGCCGGCGCGCGACGCAGCGGTGCAATTGCCTGCCGCAGCGGTCGCCAGCGGGCAGAGTGACTGCACTCCTGTCAGGCCGCCGAAGAAGCCATCCGGGAGGGAGACGCCGACGGACTTCACGTCCTCGTTCGAAAGGCTGGAGATCGTGAGGTCCAGATTGGGGTGCGCACGTGCCTGGGTTGTCGTCAGGTGGGTGCTGAGGGACGGCGCAAAGGCGATCTGGACGTCGATCGTGACCTCTTCGACGCTGCTGATGTTTCCGTATTCATCTTGTGCCCGCACTGCAAACTTGTGTTGCGTGCCAGCGAAGAATGGATCTGTGATCTGGAGAGAGCCGGTGTCTGCAGCGGACGCCCCGGACTCACAGGGCAGGAACGCACCGTCGTCGACAGAGCATTGGAAAAAGCTGTCCTCATTAGAGCTGAACGTCCACTGAGGTGTCGAGTCGGAGGTTGTGCCGGAAGGTCCGGAGTCGATCGAAATCGTTGGCACTGCGGTATCCGGTAGCCCGGGCGACGGCACGACGAAGGCGCGGTGCTGGGTTTGCTCCAATGGAACGGCGGTGACAAGCCAGAAGTAGTGGGGCCCGTTCGGCAGCGCGGACCCGGGTGTGAATGAGTAGGACGGACAGGCAACTCGAACGCTCGACGTGTCCACCGCGCACGTGGGCGCCGGGTCCGTCGCCACAAAATCTAACGTCGGAGTCGAACTTGAGGCGTAGCCGCCGTACGGCGCGCCGTCGACCGTGGCGGCGCGAGGACTGCACCCGGAGATGTCGATCTGATCGATCCCAGCGGCGACGCGCGTCTCGGACGTGTGACTGTACACGAGGCTTGTGATGTCGTCGTTCGGCTGGCAGCTCAAATCGGCGGCGGCGGCGATGGCGAGGAGTTCACCGTCAAGTGTTGATGCATGCCCGACGCGCGACGGACCGTTGACTACAACGCTGATCGACGAGACCGGCGCATCGGGCATACCGATAAATGTCGCGCTGATTCCTGTCTTGCATCCTCCTGGCGGCGGGGCCGGCTGGAAAGGCGGGATTGCGGTGGGATTGCAGGTGGAATCAAGCTGTGGAGTCGCAGTAGTACCAATCATTCCGATCTGCACTCCGGCAGGGTTATTGGCACCGGTAGTCTCATCGATGTAGATTCCTAGATTTGGAATCGGCGACTTGTTGATCAGATAGACGTCGCCTTCGAGAGACTCAGATAGGAGGGGCGTCTCGATTGTCACAGATCCAACTTTGGCTTGCACTGGGCAATCGGTTGGATCAAACGCGGCGTAACCGGTCTGCGCGTATGTAGTGACTGGGCATTGGTCTTCAGTCGTCGAACCGAGTGCGCCAGAGTTGATCGAAACCGCCGGCGGCAGCTGGACGATCACAGCTTGAGTTGCTGCGGTGCCTGTCGGAAAGTCCATGTCCATCGTGAAACCGATTTTGCTTCCGGCGGCGTTGCTCGACGGCGTGAACGTGAGTTCAGGATCTAAGTAGTTCGCAGTCGAACAGTCCGTTGCGGCATACGGAGCGGTCGCGTTTTCCGTGCTTGAGGCATAGCCCTCGAAAGATGCATCGAGTTGGGTCGCAGCACACGAAGACGGGTTGGTCAACAGCGGCTGGCGCGGCGGTGCTTGATCGCTCTTGAGGTCAACAACCAACTTCCGGAGGGAGAACTCGACCGTCCTACCGTGGTCGTCCGTGATCGAGTTTGGAACATCCGTGACAATTGTCCGGATGCCGATGATCTGGCCGACTGCCCCGGGAGGAGGCGTCGGGACAGTTGGCAGTGCTGCGTAGCGAAGTTGCACTCGCGCGTTGACGTGGACGACTCCCATGTCCACACCACCAATCACCGCTGGAACGATGATCTGCAGTCCAGCGGGGTCCGCCGGGTCAAACGGGTCGGTCAGGTAGATGTCGCCTGCGAGGCGAACGTCGGAATTGTCGACCGTCGCGTCGTTGACCACGGTTCCGATCTTTGCGTCGTCGCCGCACGTCAATGAGGCCGCATCGGCGGCGTCGCATTTGACTGCCGCGTCGAGACTCCCGACGACTCCGTTCGGCAGGTCAATCGTCACGTCTTTAATGTCCTCGCTGGAGGACGAGTTGTCGATCGTGATTCGAGCGTCAGGATTTGCGGCAGCGCGCGTTGTGCTCGTCTCGAACGTGATCGTCGGCGTGAAGTTCCCGGCCGCACGCGGTGATCCGTCTGCAAACACGAGCACGACACCGATCGCAATCAACGCGGTGATCACTACCCTGTGCCACGCCTGATCGCCTCGTGTCAATTGCCCTAGCTGCCCGTTGCTCATGCCCCGTTCCCCCTCAGGCGATATTCGCCTGCCATTTCATATGTCTACCGAGACCCGAAGAAGTGTGATCCGGGTCACCTAACCGTACCACCCCCATAACCCCGTGGCAAGTGCAGAAGTATCGGTCAAATCCCACGCGGCGAGTTGACAAATTCGGGTCGAATTCAGTAGCCGAGCGCGAACTTCGCATCTTCGCTCATCATCTCCGGCGTCCAGGGCGGCGAAAAGACGAGTTTCGGAAAGACCTTCTCCACCCCGTTCATCTCGATCGTGAACTCCTTGATCTGGTCTGCGATCTGCGGCCCAATCGGGCAGCCAGGCGACGTGAGTGAGTAGGTCACGTAAACCTCATGGCCGTGGCCTTCGTCGATCTTGTTCACCTCGACGTCATAGATCAATCCGAGTTCGACGAAGTCGAGCCCGAGCTCTGGGTCGATGACCTGTTCGAGCGCTTCGTAGACGTCGTCCGGTGTGAGCGATGGCATGCATTGAGTGTAGGCGTCGCGCGGCGATCGGGAGGTCAGCAGGGCGACACCTGCGATTAGGGTCTGCGCCAATGTTTCTGTTGCTTCTATTGCTTTTCATCGCCGTACCTGTGATCGAGGTATGGCTGATCCTCGAGGTCGCACAGCTGCTCGGCGGAGGATCGCGCGGTCTCGGCCTGACGTTGGTTGTGCTGGTGGTGGATTCCCTGATTGGTGCATTGTTGGTGCGGCATCATGGCCGATCTGCTTGGAGCGAGCTTCGTGGCGCAATCAACGCAGGCAGGATCCCCGGGAATGAGGCGGTGAATGGCGGATTCGTGCTGATCGGCGCGACATTTCTGCTGCTTCCCGGCTTCCTCTCAGACTTCGCCGGCGTGCTTTTTCTGATCCCGGTGACGCGAAAACCGATGGCTGGATGGATGTTTTCCTTTCTCCGGCGCCGAATTACGGTGTTCCCGACGAATGCCGATAGCGGTATGCGAGACTTTGCCTACTCTGATCAGCCGCGTCGCCGGCCAGAATCTGGCCCAGCAAATAGCTCGAGCGCCGGAGAAACAGACCTTGACCTTGAAAAGCAGCACCTGAGCGAATGAATTCGATCCAGTCTGTACCTCTACTGGAGGCTGAGAGTCTTGCTTTTTTCGAGCCCGAGAAGGGCGTTTATGGCATTGCCGGCCCACAGGTGTCGGTGATGTTCACCGGCAAGGGCGACGCCCAGACTTTGGCGTTCTCCGTCAGCGATGTTCAGCAGTTGACGACCCTCGGTTCCAACAAATGGCAGGCTCAGATGCAGTCGATGAACGGCGCCTTCGATCTGGACTGGAAGAGCCGCGGCCATGGCGCTCACCTCGACAGCAGCGAGGTCATCGTCTGCGACGTGACCGGTCGCGTGAGCGAAAACGGAAAGCGTGATCGTCGCTTCAGTTCGTTCGGCGTTTCGACGCTTCCGAGTCGAAAGCCGGGGCCGCCCGTGCTTCGATCGATTTCTGCGGTGTTCGAGAATGGAGACGCGTTCTTTCTCAACGCATACAAGCCTGCCGTCTACCACGGGCACGGCGACGAGCGCAACGACGCTGTGATCATCGAAGACGGCAAGGCGCAGACCGTGGCCGACGCCCGACTCTCCACTGTCTTCAGCAAGGACGATCTGCACACCCAGGCGTCACTCGAGCTCTGGCTGCACGAAGACGACTTCCCAAGGCGGATCACGGGCGAAGCAATCCCCGGCACCCACGTTGAGCTGACCGATCGCGACGTGGCACTCGGCTTCTACAACTGGACGATGGGGCCGCACAGCGGGATCGGGTACTACGAGATCGCACTGGCAGCTCCCCCGCGCCGTGCCGCATAGACTGCGTTCCAGCATGAGCGTGCGCGTGATCATCAGCGACTTCGGCGGTGTACTCACGAACCCGCTTGAAGAAGCTTTCCTCGCCTACCAGGAGGAGAGTGGCATCGCGCTGGAGGAACTGGGTTTGGCGATGTTTAGCGTCGCCGAGCGTGATGGCGAGAATCCGCTCTACGTTCTCGAGAAGGGCCAGATGACGTACGCACGGTTTGAAGAAGTGATGCAGGACCAGCTTCGTGTGCAACTCGGCGACGAAGTGCAGTTCTCCGACTTCACCGAGTGCTACTTCAACGCGCTTCATCCCAACCAGCAGTTTCTGGATTTTCTGTTCGACTACAAAGCCGGGGGCGGCCGCCTCGCATTACTGACCAACAACGTCAAAGAGTGGGAGCCGCGTTGGCGCGCAATGCTGCCGATCGATGAACTTTTCGAGACGATCGTCGACAGCGGGTTTGTGGGGACCCGCAAGCCCGAACCGCGGATCTACGAGATCGCCTACGAGCAAATCAAGTCACTGCCTGGTCTACATGATGTGGCACGCGACGAATGCGTCCTCGTCGACGACATCGAGATCAACTGTGACGCGGCGCGCGAATTTGGCTTCCAAGCCGTGAGGTATCACGAACCGTTTGAGGTTGTACGTGGCGAACTCAATCGCATTCGATCTCAACACCCGGCGTAATTCGTCGCCGAATCGTCTAAATTCTTCTCCATGAAGTTTGGGGGGCTCTCACTGGGCATACTGCTGGTCGCAGCGGCGCTGGTCGGTGCCGGTTGCGGCAACGATGAATCGTCGAAGTCGTCGACGGCGCAATCCTCCCCTGCCACTGAAGAGGCAACGTCCGAAACGGGGAAGCAGGCCGACGATCCGAAGAGGGAAAAGCAGACGGGGAAAAAGAAGTCGGACGACTCTTCGACGACGGCACCGCTCCCAGTCAAGCCAGAAATCTCTGGTCCAGCCCCGCCGAAGGCGCCCAGCTCGCGCGTGGACAAAGACGGAAAGCCGTTCATTCCAAGATCCGAGGGAATTCCGAAGGACATTCGTGATGGTGTGATCAGCGCATTCAACCGCCTTTGGCGCGCCTACGAAACGAACGATTTTGAATTTCTCTGCTCACGCGGATACTCGAGCGACCACATCCAGTTCTTGAACAGTCGCGGTGGTTGCGTCGAACAGACTCGCAAAGATTTGGCATCGGTCAACTCGGTTTCGGGCAAGATCGAGGCGCTCAACCAGTTGAGTCCCACACTGGTCGAGGTCTATTTCAATCTTCGTTTGGACTCGAAGGCTCAAGGCGTGGTGAAGGATGATCGGACGATCCACTTCAAGAAGCAGAGTGGAACGTGGCGCTACTTCATCTACACCGGTGACAACGGCTAGCGACTAGTTGTCGCTACCGATCCGATCCCAAACGTAGATCCGCATCGCTTCTGCAGCGAGCTCCATCGTCTGGCGTGGCGGCAGCCACGGCAGCACCGTGTCGAGCATCTCCTCGTCTGACGCGCCGTTCTCGAATGCCTCCTCGCTGCGGAAGCTCGCGGCTATGCGTAGGGCTTCGCGGCGGTTGTCCTTGTCGAGGGCGGTGTAGGCACCGATCAGGAAGTCGCGGTTGGCGACCGGCTGGCCCACCTCCAACGAGGCGTGCCACGCGGCGAGCACCGTCAAGTCGTTTTCATCGAGGGCACGGATCGCTTCGGCGTAGTGGATCGGCAGCTCCGAGTCGGGAAGCGAGTTGACCCACGCGTGGACCACTTCCGTGACCAGCTGGCGACGGGCCTCGCGGCCGACTGAATCTGCCACGACGCGGACTGCGTCCTGGGGCTCGATGAAGCAAAGAGACATTGGCAGCCAATCTAGGCGTGACTGCCGACGGAAAAGCGCTCAGGCGCATGCTCCGGTGCTCACCGTGCGTGACGGATCGACCTGTGCGAGAGCCTCGGCGATCTGCTTTCCGGGGACGCCGTAGCCGCGCTTGTTGTCACTGTCACTCTTGGCGGCGAAAACGGTTGACCTGACGCGGCCGGCGGCATCAACGATTGGGCCACCGGAGTTTCCATGACGCACCAGCCCGCGGAAGCTGGTCATGCGGCGGGTGATCGGTCCGGATCCGTAGATGTCGTCGGAGAGGACAGTTGACGTCGCGCCGATTCGCGCCGGTTGGATATCCAACGGGCCGTTGAGCGGGAAGCCGATGATCGCGCCTGAGGTGCCCTTGTCGGTGCTCTCCACGAGCGTCAGCGGGTTGGCGATCAATCCCGGTGCGTAGAGCACGGCGAGGTCGTTGCGCGAGTCGAAGAACAAGACGGTCGCCCGGATCTGACTACCGCGGCCCTTCGCTTGCACGGTCGTGTCTGTTTGGCCGGCGACCACGTGCGCGTTCGTGACGACAGTGCTGTTGCCGGCGACCCAGCCAGAGCCTTCCACGCCGTAACCACAGGCGGTGCCGAGCACGCGCACCGTCGATTCCGTCGCGCGCTGGACGTCCGGATCGCGGGCGATCTCGGAATCCGGCGCGGCGACGTTCGGCGACGGCCCGTTGATCTGCGGCACCGGGTCGATACGCGCCAGTGCGTCGAGGATCCCACCGGTCGGCGGGAGCGCTGCGTTGATCTGTTTGACGACGGCAGACTCCCGAATCGTCTGGCGGAGGTTTTTGTCTGCCCGCGACTGTGTGAGCGCGGCGGCACCGACCCAGACGATGCCGATCGCGAACGCCGTGAGCAGCATCGCCCCCACCGTGCCATCAACGCGACGCGCGGTCCTGCTTGTGAATCGCACGCGCAGCCGATAACCGATCGCCATCGTGATCTCGGCGATGATGCCGCCGACGAGCAGGGCTGCCGCCAGCGCGAAGAGCGGCGTGTAGGGCGAGTCGTTGCCACGCTCGAGCAGCATGCCGGCGATGTTCACACCGACGAGTGTGCCGCCGAGGAATCCGAGCATCGAGGAGACGCCGATCACGGCGCCCTGCCGGAAGCCCCAAGCAGCGAACAGCACGATTGCGATGACTATCGAATAGTCGAGCAGCGTCATGGGTGAATCATGACGTGTCGGCAGTCAGCGCAGGTAGCTAAACGTCAATCAAAATCTCGCCAACGTCGCCATCCGCGCCTTCGATCTCCAGGTGGAGTGGGCGGTTGTCGAGGTCGGTGAGTGGGATGCGGAAGAGGATCAGGCCGCCGCGAATCGGTCCGACGAAGGCCGGTGTGTCAGGGATCGGGAGAACGGCACCCTTGCCGAGCGGTGCGGGGGCATAGGCCCAGCCGGCACCCTTGACTTCGATCGGCTCGTATTCAGCGCCACCGGCGTTCCTGATCTTCATCTTGTCCAGGCCGACGGGCAGCACGCGAGTTGGGTTTTCCTCGTTGTCGACGCGCATGAAGACTCCGAAATAGACCTCGCCCTTGGCCGGCGTCGGCTGGTCGAGCACGTAGTAGCTGTCCTCGACGTCCTTCGGGTTGAGCTGGCGCGAGAGCTGCACTTGGTAGTACAGGTTGTCGAGCTCAATGCGCCCACCCTCCTTGGCCTCAAGTTGCTTTTCCTCTTGGCCGCAGCCGCTCGCGGCGACCGCCACGAGGGCGACCAAAAACAGCGCGAGGAGACGGGAAATCCGTGGGTTCGTGGTGGAACGCTTCATGCGGCGCGGAAGTCTAGTAAGTGAACAGGCGGGTTCTTTGGCGGGGACGAAAAATCCGCGCGATGGCAGTTCTGATCCGGGCTGCGTCGGCAGAAATCAGGGATTGGGAACGTAGTTCGAGTCGAGCCCGGCGACCGTTGCGCGTTCACCCGGCGAGACGTTCGGTGTCTGCTCGAGGATGCCGCGAAGGCGGCGCAATGCCGACGGCATCTTGCGACGGATCTTTGCGTGAAAGCGGAATTCTCGAATCTGGTCAACGAGATTCAGCGGGTGCGACTCGATCGTCCACTCGACCTTCGTCGGGCCGCCCGGTAGCTCTTCGAGCAGGTACTCGATCGCCAGCGGCACGCGGCCTCCACGGCCTGTTGAGCCCTCCTCGAGGATGCGCTCGCCGGGCACAGCCTCGGTAAGAGTCGTGCCGGCATAGCGGTCGCGCAGCTTGCGATGCAGGCGATAGCGCGCGCCTGCCCCCACCCCCTTCGACTCGACCCTGGACAGGCGGAAGTCGAGAAAGACGTTCGGTGCGAACTCCGGGCGCGTGCCGATGTCGAGCAGGTACTCGTAGACGTCGTCTATCGGCCTGTCGATCGTGATCTTTGCTCGTGCGGCGCGCATCGGAAGTGATCCTACTGCGGGCGAGACGTCCGGCTACTCGGTGGAAATTGAGGGGTCGGCCTGTTCACTCTCGGGCACGCACATGTAGAAATTGTCGCTGGCGTTGGCGGCGAGATCGACGATGCGATCCGCCTCGTCCGACTGGCCACTCGCGCGCAGCTCTGCAGCGTAGTTCTCGAGCAGTTCCTGCACGTCGAGCATGCCTTCGGCATCAAGGTCGGTGATGACTGCCTTCGCACCCTTGCCGAGTCGGCGCTCGAGCGCCTCCTTGGTGAGGCCCATTTCGGTCCAACGTCGCATGTAGATGCGGCCACCGGTCATACCGGCGCAGGCCCACGGCCCCGGGTCGCCAAGGACGACGGCGCGGCCGCCGGTCATGTACTCGAATGCGAAGCCCTTGATGTTTGCGCGGTCAGCGAGGCAGCCGCGGGAATCGTCGATCGGCTCGACCGGCTCGCCGGCGATCACGACATCGGCGCCCGAAAGACGGATGCAGAAGCGCGAGTCGGCGTCGCCCTGAACGAACAGCTTGCCGCGCTGGGCGCCGTAGGCAAAAGACTTGCCGACGGAGCCGTTGACGCGCTTGCCGAAACGGTTGGTGCCCTTGAGCACAGCGATCGATCCACCAAGCATGCTCTTGCCGACGCCGTCCTGGGCGCCGCCCTGGACGTCGATGTCGACGCCGTAGACGTTGAATGCGCCGAGGCCGCCACCGGCAACCGAGCCGTGATTGAACTTGACGTTGACGAGCGTCTGCTCGGAGGCCTTCGGGCCCGAGCCGAAGATGCGCTCGCGCGAGATACCGCCGGCCAGCTCGGTACCGAGAACGCGGTCGTTGGCGTTGGTCGAGCGTGGGTACTCGTAGTTCATCGGGGCACCGCCGGCGCGCCCACCGCCGCCGCAGATGTCTGGGACGAGCGCCGCGAGCGTTTTCGAGGCCTCCTTCTCGGGCAGCAGGATCGGGCGGGAGATGATCATGCCGGCCTCGGCACGGACGTCTACGTCCTCCTCGACGGGCAGGTCGATCGGCGTCAGGTCAAGGTACTCCTCCAGCGGGCTGATCAACTCGGCGAGGTCGACGGTCTCGAAACCGGACGCCTGTACGAGCAGGTCAGAGCGGCCAACGAGGTCCTGTGCGTTCTCGTAGCCGAGTTGTGCGGTGATCTCGCGAACCTCTTCACCGATGCCCTTGAAAAACGTGGCGCAGGCTTCGACGGCATCCGGGTAGACCTGTGGCGTGAACTTCTTCAGTCCGTGCAGTTCGGCCTCTTCGGTCGTCTCAATCTGCGTGGCGATACCGACGTGGCATGTGTCCAGCTGGCAGCCGCGGCAGATCGTGCAGCCGAGGCTGACCATCGCGAGCGTTCCGAAGCCGACGCGGTTGGCACCGAGCATGTGCAGCTTGACGATGTCCCAACCGTGGCGGTAGCCGCCGTCGGCCCAGATCTCGACGCGGTTACGGATACCGGCCTCCATCAGCGACTGGTGGACGGCGCGCGTGCCGATGTCGCTGGGCAGACCGACGTGACGCAGAGCGTGCGAGCGAGCGGCACCGGTGCCGCCTTCGAAGCCGGAGAGCGTGATGATGTCGGCACCGGCTTTGGCGATGCCGACGCCGATCGTGCCGATGTTGGGGACGACCGGGACCTTGACCGCCACACGGGCGTCGGGGTTGGCGGTCTTGAGCTCGTCGATCAGTTCGGCGAGGTCCTCAATCGAATAGAGGTCGTGGTTGTTGCTCGGGCTGATCAAGTCTGTGCCGAGCGTGGCGTTTCGCGCCGCAGCGACCTTCTCGGTCACCTTGCGGGCCGGGAGGTGTCCTCCCTCGCCGGGCTTGGCACCCTGACCGATCTTGATCTCGAGCAGGTACGAGCTGTTGAGCAGGTCGCTCGTCACACCGAAACGACCGGAGGCGACTTGCTGTCCGCGGTGCTTGGGGTACTGACCGATCATGTCGTGCGGCTCGCCGCCCTCTCCATTGACGGACAGGATGTTGAGCTGTTTGGCGGCCTCGGCATACGCGCGAAAGGCCGTTTCGGACTGCGATCCGAAGGACATCGACGCGATCACGATCGGGTAGTCGTGGTGGCCCACTGCCGCGCTCGCCTGCTCGATCGGGATCGGCTGGCGGTCTGACTTGATGTCCATGATGTGGCGCAAGCTGACCGGGTTCTCGGCCTCGAGCTCTCGCACCTTCTGGCTGTACTCGGCGTAGTCCGTGCGGCCGTTGGCGACGGCGTTGGCGGCCTTCCAGACCTTCGGGTAGAAGTGGAAGGTCTTGGCGGGTTTGGAGACCTCCTCCTCGGCGAGGATGCGCTTGCGCTCGTCGCCGTCGGCGTCGAGTTCGGCAAAACCGAGGCCGCCGTTCTCCGATCCGAAATAGCTCTTCACGCCGAGTACTTCGGCGATCTCCGGACGCAGACCGATCGCGCTGAACTGACGGGCGTAGCCGCGGATCTCGTGAATGCCGATCGTCGAGATGACCTTCTCCATACCCTTGCGCAGTGCGCTGCAGAGGTTGTTGTAATCGGCCTCGTAGTCGTCGACACAGGCCACCTCGAACATCACGTATGGACAGACGCCGTCTGCACCAAGGCCGAGAGCGACCATCACGTCGTGGACGTTGCGGATCGCGCCGCTGCGCACCAGCAGGCTGGTGCGGCGGCGAAGGTTCGCTTCGCCGGGTTCGAGCTTGGCGGTCTTGAGGGCGGCGTCGATCGCACCGATCGCGAGGTGCGGGTCGATGAATCGACGGTCGCCCTCGTAGACGGTGCGGTCGGAGAGGATGATCAACTCGGCGCCGCCGCGGACCAAATCGATCGCCTCGAACTTCAGACGCTCGATCGCGCCCTTCGTGTTCTCTGATTCGTGGCAGGCGATGTCGAGTACGGCACTGCGCTTGCCCGGGAAGGCCTCCCAGAGGTCTTCGAGCAGATACGACTTGTGCTCGCGGGCGATGCTGCGCAGAGTTTTCGCCGACAGCGGTGCCATCTCGTGATGTCCGCCGAGGACGATCGGGAAACTGAGCTCAACCGTCGTCGCCTCTTCGGTCGCTTCGGTCGGCTGAGGGCGTTCGCCGAAAACGGTGCGACAAGAGAAGTGCTCGATCTCGCGTTCACGGTCGATCGCGGGGTTCGTGACGACCGCGACTGTCTCCTTGAAGAAGTCGGCGATGTTCTGGCGCTCGGGACTGAGCGCCGCGAGCGGTCCGTCGTAGCCGAGCGAACCGATCGGCTCGGCACCGTTGCTGGCCATCTGCTGGATCAGTTTCATGTCGTCGCGCTGCCAGCCGAAGCCGCCGAGTGTGTGGTCGGTGACCTTGACCGGCTCGGACGGACCTGCGTGTGCGTAGCCGGGAACTTCGGTTCCCTCGGTCGGGCCGCCGGTCAGCAGGGCGGTGTCGTAGCGGGGGAACTGATCGATGCCGATGCGCTTGAGCCAGCGTTGACGGGCGAGATTCTGCAGCTCGTCGTGCTGGAGCAGGCGAGTTTCTTTGCCCGACTGCATTTGCACGAGGATCTTCTCCCCCGGTGCAAACGGCTTCGGGTCGGCGACGGTGTCTGCGGTCGGCGCGACGCCCGGCTCGGAACTGAAGATGAAGTCGTCGATGGTCTCGACCTGCCAGAGCGGGCGCAGTCCGAGGGCGTCGGTGCTGAATACGCACTCGTCGGCATCGCGGCTGATCAGCGCGACCGGGCCCTGGGTGAACGGGCCGAACGTCTGGCGCAGGTACATGTAGAAGTGCTGGAGGTCTTCCGAGAGGTACTTGATCTCGTTCACGATCGGCGGCAGCACCATCTCCATCGCCTCGACGAGGCTGATGCCGTCGCGGTTGATGAATGTCTCGACGGTGCGGTTGAAGTCCTGGCTGTCGGAACCGGCCGCGTGGATCGGCACGCCGAGCATGCGAGCTTCCTCGCGCAGCTGCACGATCGTGTTGACCTCGCCGTTGTGGCCGATCACGCCGAACGGCTGGACGCGCTTGAACGTAGGCCAGGTATTGGTCGAGTAGCGGTTGTGACCGAGCACGGCGACGGTTTCGAGGCGCTCATCGAGCAGGTCCGGGAAGTACTTGCCGAGCGCCAGCGGGGCGCCCATCACCTTGTAGACGACGACGTCATGGCTGAAGCTTGCGACGTGCACGTCGAGCTTGTCCTCGAGCTCGATCATCAGGTCGAAGACAGCGCGGTTGCCGTCGATCAATCCGCCGACCTGCCAGAAGACCGGCTCCTCCTCGCGGGCCGTCGGGCCGAGCGCGGAGCTGTCGACAATTGCTTCTCTTTGCGCGAGCACGCGAAGGCCCGCCGCCGACATGATTTCGAGTGCGTCGTGCTGGATCTGCTTGACGTCTGAGTTGCGCGGAATGAAGATGTGTGCGACGGCGAATTTGTCGTCGAGCGCGAGGTCCGGTGCGTGACCGTCCTTGCGGACCTCTTCCGACCAGATCTTGCGCGGTATGTCGATCTGAACGCCGCAGCCGTCGCCTTCGCCGTCGATGTTGCCGGCGCGGTGGAGCATCTGGTGCAGGGCGTCGAGCGCGATCGGGATCGGCGCGTGAGAGGGCTTTCCGTCCTTGCGGACCGAGGCGTAGAGCGCGCAGGCGTCCTGATCCTCGACCGATGCGGGCGGAACGTGGGGCTGGTAGTTCTGGGTGCTCGAAAAGCGCGGGGTCGCGCGGTTGGGGACGGTTGCGTCAGTCGCCTCGCGGGGCGAACGCCACGTGGCGTCGAGCATCGATGGGGTCGGCTGCTTTGCCGAGCTGGAGGCGGAGGCCTCGGAAGGGTGCTTGTCTTGGAACATCGTCTCTCCTCGGGACCACGTCTTCTTCGAGTGGACGTGCGTGCGGGGTGAACAACGGATCGGGTCTGTATCGGCGCGCGATGCCCAAAATTATGGACTTGCGAGCTTTTGCGCCGGGCCAACCCATCGGACTGAGCACCAAGCGTTCACGAATTCTACACGGTGGCCTTACCCATGGCGATCCGGCCGGAAACCGCATTTCCCCCAATTCACCCCCAAAAACCCGCAATTTGCGTACAACCTGTGGCACCCGGTGCCACAGGTTGATCGGAATTTGCGGGGTTTTGCTCAGACCTCGACGTCCAGACCCATTGGTGTGAACGGGGTGCGTCGGAGGTCCCAGCCGCTGGGGAGATGTGCGGTGGCCGCTTCGATGACCGTGCCGGTGGTCTCCCACGTGGTCCAGAGCAGCACACTGGGACCGGCGCCGGAGATCGTCGCGCCGAGGGCCCCGAAGCCGCTGGCGGCATCGATCAACGCTGCGGACTCTGGATAAAGATGCGCGCGACGGGGTTGGTGAAGAACGTCATTCAGTCCGGAAGAAAGCAACTCCCAGTCGCCGCGTTCGAGGCCCAGGACGACGTTGGTGGCGTTTCCGACGGTTGCGACAACGTCGTCCATCGGGATTTCCGGAGGAAGCGCGGCACGAGCCTCGGCCGTCGGGACAGGCGGTCCCGGTGGCGGGATTGCGACGATCGCCTCAAGGCCATTTGGCGGCTCGATGCGCGTGACTGCGCCACCGGCGCAGACAACGAAACCGCCGTGCAAGGAAGCGGCGAGATTGTCGGCGTGGCCCTCGATCAGCAGCGACTGTGCAAGCAGGTCGGTGCCGAGTTCGAAGATGTGGTCTGCTGCGGCTACTCCGGCGAGGATTGCGGATGCGCTGCTGCCGAGCCCGCCTGTCAGTGGGGCTTCAGCGGTCACGCGAAAGGTGAAGTCGTCGGCGCCGTGCAGCGTTTCGAATGCACGGACGATCAAATTGTCCTTGGTCGTTGGCACGTCGAGATCGGTCTCGACGGCGAACGTGCCGGTCTCTTCGACCTCGACCGTCAAGGTCATCGAAAGTGCGCCGGCGAGCACATCGAACCCCGGGCCGAGGTTGGCCGAGCTGGCCGGGACTCGAACTACGCGGCGGCGGTTCATCCCGACAATTCCATCAACCGAGAACGGCTTTCACGAGTTGATCCATCTCCGGTTCGCAGGGGATCACCGAACCAACGTTGTCGAACGCGGTGTCGGGATCCTTCAAGCCGTTCCCGGTGAGGATGCAAACAACCTTCGGGCGGCCGTCGGCCGTTTCGCGAGCAGCGTCGGAGACGCCGAACTTCAGCAAACCGGCGACGCTGGCGGCCGAGGCCGGCTCGCAGAACACTCCCTCGTTCGCCGGCAGCCACTTGTATGCATCGAGAATCTCGGCGTCCGTGACGGCGCGGATCGCGCCGCGAGATTCGGTGATCGCGGCCATTGCCTCTTCCCAGCGCGCCGGGTTGCCGATACGGATCGCGCTGGCAACGGTCTCGGGGTTGGCGACCGGTTTGCCTTCGACCAACGGCGCAGCTCCGGCGGCCTGGTAGCCGTTGAGCTCCGGCACGCTGTCGACCACGCCTGAATCGTTGTACTCCTTGTAGCCCTTCCAGTAAGCGGTGATGTTTCCGGCATTGCCTACCGGGATCGTCATCAGATCAATCGGTCCGATCGCGTCGACGATCTCGAAGGCACCAGTCTTCTGGCCTTCCAGGCGAAAGTCGTTGACCGAGTTGACGAGCGAAATCGGGTGCTGGTCGGCGAGGTCGCGAACCAGCTGAAGGGCCACGTCGAAGTTGCCGTTCAACGAGATCACGCGCGCGCCATAGATCAGCGCCTGCGCCAACTTGCCCGCAGCGATCTTGCCTTCTGGCACTAGAACCGCACAAGTCATGCCCGCGCGCGCCGCATAGGCCGCGGCGCTGGCCGCCGTGTTCCCGGTCGAGGCACAAACGACCGTCTCTGCGCCCTCGCGGGCAGCAGCTGTCACCGCGCAGGTCATTCCGCGATCCTTGAATGAACCGGTCGGATTCGAACCCTCGATCTTCAGGAAGACGTCGGCATCAACGCGGTCGGAAAGTCGCGGCGCCGGCACCAGCGGCGTCGATCCCTCCTCGATGCTGACGATCGGGTCATCCATCGTGAACGGCATGCGGTCGATGAAGCGCTCGATCAGCCCAGCCATGGCTAGTCCACGAACTCCTCTTCGATCACGCGAATCACGCGCGGCTCGGCCTTGACGAACGAGAGCTCCGCGATCTGATCGACTGCCGCGGAGAACTTCGATTCGAGCGTCCTGTGCGTGACCATCACCAGACGAGCGGCCTCGTCGGTACCTTGGCCGGAACCGCCCTCGGCAGATTCAGTTCGCTGCGCGAAATTACGCACCGAGACGTCCTGATCGCCGAGTGCCGAGGCGATTTCCGCGAGCACGCCGGGGCGATCCTCCACCTCCAAATGCAGGTAGAACGCCGATTCGACGTCCTTGACGATCTCCACGGGAGCGCCGTCGCCGCGCACACGCGGGGTGTCATTGAGGATTGAAACGAGGTCGCCGAGCACGGCACTCGCTGTCTGAATCCCTCCTGCCCCCGGCCCACTCATCGTGATTTCAGTGATTGACGGTGATTCAACGGTGACCGCGTTGAACGAACCGTGCACGGACGCCAGCGGGTGCGAGGGATAAAGAAAAGCGGGGAACACGCGAACACTCACTCCCCCGTTGATTCGTTCGGCGGTACCGACCAGTTTCAGGACCAGATCGAATTCGCGCGCGTAGGCGATGTCGGCCGCCGTGATGTTCTCGATTCCCTCGTAAGTGACCTGGTCGAGTGTGACGTCGACGCCGAATGCCAAGCGGGCGAGGATCGCCATCTTTGCCGCAGCGTCCCCCCCGCCCACGTCGGCGGTTGGGTCGGCCTCGGCGTAGCCGAGTGCCTGCGCCTGACCGAGTGCCTCCGCATACGACAGTCCGTTGCGCGCCATCTCGGTGAGGATGTAGTTGGTCGTGCCGTTGACGATGCCGTGGACGCGGTCGATGTGTGCACCTGCGAGAGATTCTTCGATCACGCGGATCGCAGGAATCACGCCGGCGACGGCAGCCTCGAACAGCAGCGGCGCGCCAGAGTCGTCGGATGCGGCGAAGAGTTGCTCGCCGTACGTGGAGATCAATGCTTTGTTGGCGCTGATCACGGGCTTGCCCGCAGCCAATGCGCGGGCCACGTAATCACGCGCTGGTTCGAGCCCGCCGATCAACTCGACGATCACGTCGGCATCCGCGAGGATCTCGTCGTAGTCGCCGGTTGAGCTGGTCAGGACGCCCGAAACTTGCGGCCGCTTACCGGTGAGGGTCGCGATCGCGTCGGCGCGCTCGGCGACCAAGTCGGCGAATGCTCCGCCAACCGTGCCGCGACCAAGCAGACCGATCTTGACGATTTCTCCGTCGCCCGCCATCGTCCTAGTCGACGTCCCTCGCGGAGAGATCCTGATGTGTCTCGCGACGCACCACCACGCGGGCGTTGCCATCTGCGCAAAAGATCACCGGCGGTCGCGTCACGCCGTTGTAGTTGCTCGCCATGGCGTGACCGTAACCGCCGGTCGCGGGTACGACCAACGTGTCGCCGACGGCCGGCTCATTGAGCATCACTTCGGGCAGGATCACGTCGCCACTTTCGCAGTGCATGCCGACGACTCGCACGTCGCGCTGAGGCGTTGCGGTCGCGCGGTCGGCGATCAGCCCGGTGTACTCGGCGTCGTAGAGCATCGGGCGAATGTTGTCGCTCATGCCGCCGTCGACTGCGACGTAGCGGCGCACGCCGGGAATTTCCTTGACCGTGCCGACGCGGTAGGCGGTGACGCCTGCATTGCCCACCAGCCAGCGGCCGGGTTCAACCATGATCTTTGCCATCGGACCGAAGTGTTCGCGCACGGCACCCGTGATCGTGTCGGCGTACTCGGCGATCTTCGGTGGATGCTCGTGCTCCAGATACGGAATTCCGAATCCGCCGCCGACGTTGACGACCTGACACTTGACCTCGAACCCCGCCAAGACCTCCGCGGCCGCCCGAAAGATCTCGACCTCAAAGAACTGGCTGCCCAGGTGACAGTGCAATCCGACAAAGTTCGGCACCTTCTGGATCGCCTGCTCGACCTGGCTCAGCGGGATTCCAAACTTGCTGTCGACTTGACCGGTTTGGATGTAGGCGTGGGTCGACGGCTTGAGACCGGGCGCTACGCGTACAAGCGTCTTGGGCCCATCAGCTGTGAGTGTGCCCTCCTCGTGCATCCGCGCGAGGCGATCGATCTCGTCGAAAGAGTCGACGACGATGTATCCGACGCCCGCGGCAACCGCCTGCTCCAGCTCGGCGATCGTCTTGTTGTTGCCGTGAAGCAGGATCCGTTCGGGCGCGAAGCCACCCTTGATTGCGAGGAACAACTCGCCGCCGGAGGCGACGTCGCAGTAGATGCCCTCGGCGGCCATCAGGCGATAGGCCGCGGTGCACGGAAACGCCTTGCTTGCAAACAACACGGCGGGTGGCGCTGCGCTGTCGTCCCCGTAACGCTGCTCGGCTGACGTGAATGCTTCGACGACTGCTCGGGCCCGATTGCGTAGATCGCTCTCTGCGAAGACATAGGCGGGCGTACCGAAACGCTCCGCGAGTTCGACCACGTCACAACCACCGATCTCAAGGTGGCCCTGGTCGTTTGTGCGGGAGTCGATCGGATACGGCGGTCCCAGCGGACCGACCTCCACGAACCCCTCCCCCGTGGTGAGTTCTGTGTTTTGCTCGGTAGACATGCGAGACGCGTAAGTATGACCGACGCGTCTCGGACCGCCGAACCGAGCCTCAGGCCGACGCTGGTTCGGACTGCACGACGGTGTACTTACGGACTTCCGAGTTGGTCGGGCGTTGTCCTTCGGGGCGCGAATCCGGATCAGCGTTGCGATGCGCCTGCTTGAACGCATCACCCTCCCGCCAGTCAGTGAACGCGCGTTCGTCCCGCCAGCGACTGATCACGAGGAACTCGGATGCGTCGCCGTCGTCGCCGAGGTCGTCGCGCCGCATCAACTCGAACCCGGCGAAGCCCTCAACATCATTGAGTCTGCTCTGGCGCCGCGCGAACGCTTCTTCGAATCCAATTCGTCCGGCGCTCGGCACTTCAACCACATTCATCACTACGAACTCGTCTGCCATCGCTAACTCCTGTTCGCGCATTTTTCGCATGTTCCGAGCAATTCTGCCTGATGTTCGACTCCGACAAATCCGTGCTTGTCCGCGATCTTCCTGCCCCAGTCGTCCAGCGAGCAGTCGTGGAGTTCCACCACCAAACCGCAGTTACGGCAAATCAAATGGTGGTGATGACCAGCCGTACAGGCGCGGTAGGCCGTCTCGCCGTTGGGGCGGCGGATTGCGTCAATCTCACCGTCTTCAGCGAGGCGTCCGAGATTGCGGTAGACGGTCGCGAGGCCGACTGAATCGAGCAGGTCGTGCAGCTCCTGGGCTGTCATCGCGCGGTCGTTTTTACGCAGTGCGTCGACGATTGCGGCACGTTGCTCGGTTTTGCGGCGTGTTGTGGGATTCGAAGTGGGCATTTTCATCCGGCTGCCAGGCGATCTTATTGATAATGATTCTCGCTTTTACTACTCTCCCGCAGAGTACATGGCTCTTGCAATCCAACAACTAGCCCTCCAGTCGCCGACCAGCGTGTTCGAACCGCAGTTCGCGCAACGGGCATTGCTGGCGGTGGCCGTCGTCTCGCTGCTCGCGGCTGCGATCGGTCCGTCGGTCGTTCTGCTGGATCTGCCGTTCTTTACCCATGCCATCGGTGCCGGCGCGTACCCGGTGATGGTGGGAGCCGTTGCCCTCGGAGTCGCCCTGACGGTCGGTGCGCTGATCGGTGCAGCCGTGTTCGCGCTTGTCGTTTTGACGATCACCTCAAGAAGCACCGACGGCGGTCGGCGAGATGCCTTGACCGGCGTTGCGATCGTCGCAGCGTTGGCGGTCGGGGCGATCATCGCTGCCGTCGGCGTACCCGCGGATTCGCGCCTTGCACTCTCGCCGGAGGCGTTGCTGTTCGGGTCCGTGTTGACCGTCGGCGACGACGTGATCTACACAGTCGTCGCCGTCGCACTGGTGGTGGTTCCGACCGCCGTCATGTTTGGCGAGCGATGGCTCGCCGCGGGTTTCGACCCACAGGTTGCCGGTCAACTCGATTCGTCGGCGAGCAATATCGCGCTGATCGTTTGTGTGGCGGTGGCGGCCGGCGCCACGTTGCCGGTGACCGGGTCGCTGTTGGCCGGAGCACTGCTCGTGATCCCCGCGGCCACGGCGCGGATTCTGTTCAACCGCTTCGCCGTCTTGATGCCGGCGACGTTTCTAATTGCCCTGACCGAAGGAGTCATTGGTTTGTATCTCGCATTCGTTCTTGACCTACCGCCCGGGGCCGCGATTGCGTTGGTTGCCGGAATCGGGTTCGTGCTCGCGGCGATCGCCAAAACGTTGATCGGCAGGATGCTGGTATTGCGTTCGGCCAGCAAGCGGACCGGGCGGACCGCAATGGCCGCAGTTGCTGTCGTCGGATTGATGCTCACGGCATATGGCTGTGGCGGTTCCAGTGGAACGAACGGCGCAGACGACAATGACGAGCGGATCTTGGTCGTCGCGACCACGCCGCAGATCGCAGACATCGCCGCGGGTGTCGGCGGCGACGCCATCGAGGTTGAAACGCTGATGCCGGCCGGAACTGACCCGCATGACTTCGAACCGCGACCCAGCGACATCGCCAAGCTCGACGAGGCCGACGTGATCCTTCGCTCCGGCGGCGAGCTGGACGAGTGGGTCGTCGGCGCAGCGAGGACCGCTGGCGCCACCAAGTCGCCGGTCGATCTGTCTCAGGCTGCGCGGCTGATCCCCTCCGAAGGGGAACACTCGCACGAAGCGGGAGACGAACAGGAGGAGGCTCACGGGGACGAGGCCGAGGCGGACGAGACTTTCAACGCGCACTGGTATCTCGCGCCGAGCAACGTGGCAGCCGCGGCGCGAAGGGTTCGTGATGAGTTCGTGAAGGCAACGCCAAGCGCCCGCGAGAGCACACGAGCGAATGCCGACCAGTACATCGCAGGTTTCGAGGCGCTGTCCGCGGAACTTTCCGAGTGCGCCGCGAAAGTGCCTGCCGAGCAACGCGTTTTTGTCAGCGGTCACGACGACTTCGCTTATCTCGCAGACGCGTTCGACTTCGATGTCTCCGCTCAGATCGCGCCGACTGGCCGGTCCGAGCCGTCTGCGCGCGAGCTGCAGGAATCGGTTGACGATGCAAGATCGGCCGGAACGCGCGCAGTCGTGACGAGCAGTGGCGAGACGACTCAGCTGGCAACCACGGTGGCCGATCGCTTGAACGTGCCGCTGCTGGAGCTCTACGCAGACTCGCTCGCGGATTCCGGTGAAGCGAGCACGCTTGAAGGCGCGATCAGGTACGACGTGACCCGACTCGTCGACGCGGCTTCCGGAGGCGTCGTTGATTGTGGTGAGGCGAGCTGACCGACCAGGCCCCCCTGATCTCAGCCCGCGCGCTCACGCTCGCCTACGGATCCGAAGCCCCGGCAGTCGAAGATCTCGATCTGGACCTGCCGGGCGGCGAGCTCGTGATCCTGCTCGGTCCCAACGGCGGCGGGAAGACGACGCTGTTTCGTGCGTTGACCGGTGAGCTCGCTCCTTCCGGAGGTACGGTCACGATCCGAGGCCGCTTGGCATACCTGCCGCAATACGACGATTCGCGACTCGATTTTCCGGTTTCGGTGCTCGACGTAGTTCAGATGGGGACGCTGCCCGAGCGTCGACCGTGGCAGCGAGCCGGCAAAGCCGTCCGCTCGCGATCACTCGAAGCACTTAAGCGAGTAGGCCTGGCCGACAGTGCCAAGGACAGCTACGGAGAGCTCTCGGGAGGCCAGCGTCGGCGAGTCCTGCTGGCGCGTACGATCGTCCAGGATTCGGAGACTCTGCTGCTCGACGAACCGCTGGCGGGCGTCGATCCTGCTTCGAGTGAGGTGATTCGAGCCACCCTCGACCGCCTGCGTGACGAAGGCCGTCTGGTGATCGTCGCCTCACACGATGTCGACCATGCGCGCGCATCTGATCGCGTGCTTTGCCTCAATCGAAAACTGCTCGCCAACGGTGCGCCAACCGAGGTGATGACCGATCAGGTATTGCGCGAGACATACGCGTCGGATTTGACCGTTGTCACCAGCGCCGACGGCACACCACTTTTCGCGGCGGCCGAACATCACCATCACCATGGGCACTGATCCGAGCATCGCTTCGTTGCTCGCCCCGCTCGGCGGCGATTTTGGATCGACGAGTGCGTCGGAGCTGGCGCTTGTCGGTGCGGCGTGCGGCGCTGTCGGCGTATGGGTCGTGTATTTCGGTCGCGCGTTTCTGGCCGAGTCGTTCGGGCACGCGCTCTTGCCGGGGTTGGTGGTTGCGGCGGCGCTCGGCAGCAGCCTCGTCGTCGGAGCGATCGTCGGCGTGATCGTGGCCTACGGGGTTCTGCTGCTGGCTCAGCGCGCGCCGCGCACATCCGATTCTTCGGCGACCGCGGTGGGCGTGACGCTGTTGGTGGCGATCGGGGCGTTGATTGCCAGCCAAGGCACGGGATCGGCACGCTTTGAAAGTTTGTTGTTCGGCGACCCGCTCGCCGCTACTTGGCGCGACGTCGCGGTGGCAGCTGCCTTCGCACTGATCGTCGGGTTGTTTCTTTCGGGATTCCATGACCGATTCGCGGCGCTGGCATTCGACCCGCAGTCGGCGCGTACGATCGGCGTGAACGTGGGCTTGACCGGCGCGTTGCTGATCGGCGTGTTGGCCGTCGCGATCGCAACCGCCGCGACGGTCGCGGGCAGTCTTCTGGCGTTGGCGCTGCTCACCGGCCCCGCGCTCGGAGTGATTCCGCTGCGGATGCGACTTGGAGCGACGCTGTTGGCGGCGTCGGTGGTCGGCGCGCTAACGGGGGTCGTCGGGATCTACATCTCGTACTACGCCAATTGGCCGGCCAGCGCATCCGTTGCACTGGCCGCTTGTGCGTTTGCCGCGTCGGGCGCGGCGGGCGGAGCTTGGCTCGCCGGTCGCCCGCCCAGTGCGCGCGGCGCGGCGCAGGCGACTTAGGCCGCGTCGGGTCCGGTCAGGCTGCGCTTTGACGGGATCGGCCGATCCTTCAGGGCCAGAATCATTGCCAAGCCGATCGCGATGAACCCGAGGCTGGCTACCTGCGCGAGCGTCATCCCGAGCGCCACGACTTCGTTGCGTCGCAGGAACTCGATCAAAAACCGCTCGATGCTGGAGACGATCAAATAGATCGCGAAGAGCACGCCTGGCGCGAAGCGATTGCGCAGACGCCAAAGCACATATGCCAGCAACGCCATCGAAACCGTTTCGAGAATCGGCGTCGGGTAGACCTTTTCACCCGGCGCCGTCGGCACGGTGCCGTCGGGATAGCCCATCCCCCACCACGCGTCGGTCGTCTTTCCGTAGTCGCCGTCGCCAGAGAGTTGGCAACCGATCCGACCGACTGCATATCCCGCCGCAAGCGCCGGAGCGCAGATGTCCAGCAGCGTGTAGTTGAAGATGCCACGCCACTTGGCATAGGCCGCGACAGCTGCTGCGCCACCGAGCGCGCCGCCGTACCAAACCAGGCCCGTGCCGCTGAATATCTGATCGAACGACCACTCGCCCTCCTGAAAGGAGAACCAGAGTTTTGCCCCGAGGACGCCGCCGACGGCAGCCGCGAGGATCAGTTCATACGCCCAATCGATCGGCGCGTCGAGCTCCTTCAATCGCTTTGCGATCAGCCACCCCGAGACGATGAACGCGGCCGCGAACATCAGCCCGAAAGTCTGCAGCGTTATCGGGCCAAGGTCAATCTCCGGAATCACGGCGCACAGCGTACCCACGCCCCACTTAAAACCTGCCAAACAAGGTTCCCCTTTTGGCAAACCTTGTTTTACAGATAGCCCATCGGGTCTACGGGGTTTCCGTTTATGCGGACTTCGAAGTGGAGGTGGGGGCCGGTGGAGTGTCCGGTGTTGCCGACCGCGCCGATCACTTGGCCTTGTTTGACGGACTGGCCGACGCTCACACCGATTCGACTCTGGTGGCCATAACAAGTGCTCATCGCGGACGAATGCTGAATACACGTGTAGTTGCCGTAACCGCCCATTGGACCGGCGATGCGGACAGAGCCGGTGTCTGCGGCATAGATCGGCGTACCAACGGGCGCCGCAATGTCGATGCCGGCGTGCAGACGGCCCCAACGCGGCCCGAATGGCGACGTGAAAGAACCGTTGGTCGGCTGCACGAGCTGGCCCGTGCCGCGTTTCTGCGGGCCGCCATCGGTCAGATAGCCCTGAATCGCAGAGTTGCTGCGCTGCATCGCGGCGAGGTCTTCCTCGTCGTGGCGACGACTCGCTGAGATCTTCGAGAGCTTGCTTTTGCGATTGCTGACGACCGAGGCGAGTTCGTCGCGGCGAGAGTCAAGTGAGTTTTTCGCGCCGGCGACCTCATTGCGACGACTGCGCACGGTCGCCACGAGCTGGCTGGCTTCCTTCTCGAGCTTGGCGAGACGGACGGTCTCTTTGGTGGTCTCGCCCTTCAGGTGCGTGACCGTCGTGATGATCTCCCTGTCCTGATCGGCAATTGCGCGCATGTACGTCGCACGCTGAACGAGCTCGGAAAAGCCCTCGGAGTTGAGCACGACCGTGAGGATGTCCGGTTCGCCGGACTTGTACACGGTGACGATTCGCGCCGCGAGCAGTTTTCGTGAGTGCGCGAGCCGCTTGCGCAACCGAGCCAAACGATCGCGAGATCGGTCGAGATCGCCCGCGATTGTCTTCTGACGGTGCACCTTCTTGTTGAGGTCGACCTCGATGCGGTTCTGTTTGCTCTGAAGCTCGTTTATGCGTCCGCGCAAGCCGCGGATCTTCGTTGACATGCGTGAGATCTGCCCGTTGAGCGTGCCCTCTTTGGCGCGCTTGTTGGCGATGTCCTGCTGGAGTTCGGCCGCGGACTTCGCGTCCGATCCCATCGGACGCGCCAGATACAGCGTGGTCACCGCTAGGAACAGCAACGTCGCCCAGGCAATCGCTCGATGGTTTCGTTGGAGTGTCTTGATCGCGTGCATCGGTGGAGCTCCTATAGGCCCGGGTAGTGGCGAATCGTGAAACCGCTCGGTCCGCGCGAACCCGACTGCCAGCGCGAGCCGGTGCCGCTGCGACCGCTCGTGTCAAAGCGCAAACCACCGACCGTCATGTAGACGTGGCCGGGATTGGAGAAAACCGTGATCCAGTTGCCGTAACCGGCTTTGCCCCAGCTCATCAGGCCGCCCGATGCGAGCGGGCCAGACAGCACTCCTGCAGCGTGCAGTACGTAGCTGACCGAACCGGAACAGTCGTAGCCCTTGTCGCTGAACGAGCCGTGACCGCCTCCCCAGATGTACGGGGTGCGGGCGATGCGGTTTCCGGCCGCAACGGCCGCCTTGATCACCGCAGGTGCATTGGCCGGCGCCGAGGCGGTGCCGTCGGAATTGAGCGTCACGCGACCGGCCGGAGATTTGATCGGAGTGAACGCGACGACGTCTGGAGCCGGCTGCGCGCCGACGGATGCCGCGGCGGCGCGAAGCAGCTTGCGCTGTCGCTTCAGCTGAGCCCGCATGCTGCCGACGCTCGCGACAGCGCGATTCTTCTCGCCGGCGATTCGATTGCGCTTGGTCGTGACCTGCGCGACCAACTCTCCCTGCTGCCGTTCGAGCGCTGTGAGCTTCACCGCCTCAGCCCTGGTTGACTTCTTCAACTCGGCGACGCGGTTGATCGTGAACTTGTCCTGGCTCGAAATGCGCTCGAGGTATTTCGCCCGCTCGACCATGTCGGCAAAGCCCTCGGCCTGCAGCACGACCGAGAGCACGTCCGGTTCGCCCGCCTTGTAGACGGCGACGATGCGTTCCGAGAGCACTCTGCGTGCGTACGTCAACCGCTTCTTCAGACGTCCCAAACGCGCTTTCGCCGTGTCGCGTTCGAGTTGCATCTGGCGCTGGCGCGCGGCCTTGCGCTCGAGGTCGGCCTGCGTTTCGTTCTGCTGGCCCTGAAGCCGGTCGATGCGCTGCTGTAGTTGGTGCGCGCGCTCGCTGATCGCTTCGATCCGAGCGTTGATCTCGGCGGGCGTCTCGGCCCCGGCGCGGGGAGCCGACAGGAATAGGGCAACCATCACGAAGACGAGCGAGCAGGCAAAAAGGCCAGGCAGTAATGCCGGATTTTCAGCCGGAATGAAGATTCGCCGAGCGTTCGTCATGCGACGCTTGAGGCTAGGTCCAGAAACCATGTTTGCTCGAATATCCCTGCTTCGTTATGACGACCTGCAACAGCATTTGCGTGCAGCCGATGACCGCCCTCGAGGGCAGCGTGAGCACGCGCGTGCGCAGGACTCGTCCTGGTGGTCGCCCGACCTGTGGGTCAGACGGTTTGGTGCCGATTCGCTTGCGGGGTTAGCTGTCGGGCTCGCGTGCTTCGAATTCAGATCTCGGTCCGATTCGTGCGCGCTACGCCGCTCCAATAGCGACGATTCGCCCCGTATTGAGGGCCCGATTTGTCGGGTAGGTGGGTCCCCCGTCCCGATGGTTTGGCAGTCCACCGAGTTCAGCGATCTGGCGATTCTAGCGGATCACTACGAATTCGTCAAGAGTTTGTGCTGGAAATGCGCGGTTTTCGCGACGTGGGGTGATTCTTGTGCGGTTCGAAGGCACGGTCCCGCCAATGCTTCAAGCCGATTAAACGCGACAACCCCCGCCCGGAGGGCGAGGGTTGCAGCAATCAAACGCATGCGAAAGCGGGCAAGCTCCTGTGGCGCTACGCAGGCACCGGCTCCGCGGCGGCCTTCGCGGCGTCGTCGTATGCCGCCTTTGCGGCCTCCAAACGAGTGCGAAACTCACCGACCTGCAGGCGGCCGATGACCATCCGCTGGATCTGGCTCGTGCCTTCAAAGATCTGGTAGATCTTCGCGTCGCGGTACCACTTCTCGAGCGGAAGGTCGGTGTCCCAAGACGCCGGACCGACGAGGTCCATGCACTTGGCAGTTGCCCA
This sequence comes from uncultured Solirubrobacterales bacterium, assembly GCA_937128795.1. Lineage (GTDB taxonomy): Bacteria > Actinomycetota > Thermoleophilia > Solirubrobacterales > JACPNS01 > JACPNS01. The sequence continues at coordinate 50,684 of CAKZMQ010000026.1, forward strand.
GACGGCGACGTCGCCGCACTTGAGCTTGGACATCGAGCCCTGACCGCCCATCAGCGGAATGCCGTTGCGACCCATCCACGATGCGCGCTGGACCAGCAGTCGAGCAGCGTCGATTTCGGTCGCAAGGTCGGCGATTTGCTGGTGGATGCCGGGGTTGTCGAGAGCGGGCTTGCCATCGATCTTCTGCTCGGCGAGGTACTCGACCGTGAATTCGTAGGCGGCGCGGGCGATTCCGATCGCGCTGGCGCCGACGAACGGGCGTGTGAGCTCAAAGGTGGCCAGTGCGTTGGCACCACCGACCTTCTTGCCGGCGCGAGCGTTTTCGAGCTTCTTGTTCAGCTTGTCCATGCCACCGAGCAGGTACTCGGCCGGCACACGGCAGTCTTCGAGGATCACCTCTGTGGTCTGCGATGCGCGGATGCCGAGCTTGTCTTCCTTCTTGCCCTGCGAGAAGCCGGGCGTGTCCTTTGGCACGATGAACGAAGCCTGGCCACGAGTGCCGAGCTCGGGGTCGACGCTGGCAACGACGACGGTGACATCGGCGATACCGCCATTGGTGATGAAGACCTTGGAGCCGTTGAGGACCCACTCGTCGCCGTCGAGCTTGGCGGTGGTCCGCAGCGACTTGACGTCTGAACCGGCCGACGGCTCGGTCACGGCGTAGGCGCCGAGGTGCAGCTCCTCGCCATTGGCGAAGCAGAGCGGCACCCATTTCTCCATCTGCTCCTGGGTGCCGGATGATGCAATGCCGGCGGCGGCGAGGCCGGAGCCGGCGATCGCCAGTGCGATGCCAGCACATCCCCAGTGCATTTCCTCGGCGTAGATGACCGAGTACTGACCCTGTGGGTCGTCGCCGATCTTCATCATGAAGTCGAGCGTGCCGATGCCCTCGGCAGCAGCTGCCTTCATGACGTCCCACGGCACCGACTGTTCCTTGTCGTGCTTGAGCGCGACCGGGCGCATATGTTCGACCGCAAATTTGTGGATGCGCTCCTTGAACTCGAGCTGCTCCGGCGTGTATCCAAATTCCACTTTCTTGACTCCTATCGAGGGGCGCGAACCAACTGCGGTCCGTTGCCTGATTGCCGCTCAGTACTTGTCCCTGTTACAAGACTGTGCAGACTGCGTGTGCAGTCGCAGCGGCGGTTGTGAGGGGTTTGGGAGAGGCTGTCAGTAACCAGACAGTCAGCGGGATTGTATCGGCGCGGTGTTCAATCACGGCGTTTTGCGCGGCGGTTAATGCTGGTTGAATGCGGGTTCGACCGGCCACCCGCACGGGTATCGTGCCGGATGCATGATTCGGAATCGACGAAATCGACTCGGCCGACCGCTGCGCATGCTCGCGGCGGCCGCTGTCTTGGCGCTCGCGGCTACAACCGCAGCCGGATGTGAGTTGGGCGACAACCAATCACTGACCGGTTTGACCGCCGGTGATTCCAGCGCCGACTTCGCTCGCGGCACTGGCTCCCCCGCCCTTGCAACGAAGAACACGGTGCGTATCCCCGGCGAGGACCCGGCCGCGAACGCGGCCGGAGCGGCGCTGACGGTCTTCCCGTCGAACAACGCCTTCACTCGTCCGCAAGTCGTGACCCTGGCCGGCGAGGACGACTGGCGCGGCGCGATCGCGCTCAGCGTGCTCTCGGCGCGTCCGGTCAGCTCGGCGATGCTGCTCTCGTCGAGTGACGACCTTCCCGACATCACCGAGTCGGCCTTCAGCGCGCTGAATCCAACTGGGCTGACGATTCCCGGGCAGACGCTCAAACCGACCGCGATCGTCGCCGGAGACCTCAAGCTCCCCGAGCGCACGCCGCGCCTCAACCTCGTCAACACCGACTACGAAAAGCTCTCGCTCGCAGTCGACGGGCTCTCGACCACGCTGTCCGGCGGCAAGCCATCGCCCGAAGTGATCGTGACGACTGCCGACCCTGCCTTCAAGCGCTATGCCCTTCCGGCAGGGCCACTCGCAGCAAATACCGGAAGCCCGGTGTTCTTCGTCGAGAATGACGCGGTACCGCTCTCGACGCTTCGCGCGATCGAGAAGCACAAGAAGCCGTCGATCTACGTCGTCGGCCCGCCGCAGGCGATCAGCGACGACCTGCTCAAGCGGCTCCGTCGGTACGGAACCGTGAGACGGATCGGGGGTCCGAACCCGGCAGACAACGCCGTGCAGGTGGCGGCTTTTTCCGATCCCGCAACCGGTTGGGGATGGGGAATCACAGACGTCGGTCACGGAATGGTGATCATCAACTCGAAGAATGAGATGAACGTCGCGGGCGCGACGACACTTTCTTCCGGCGCGGCGTATGGACCGCTGCTGATGAACAGTCGGCCCGACGTGCTCGACCGCTCGCTGCGCGAGTACCTGCTCGACATCCAGCCCGGATACTTCGACGACCCGGCCGACTCGGTCTACAACCGCGCGTGGCTGCTCGGCGATGAGCAGCAGATTTCACCGGGCCTGCAGGCGACGCTCGACGGCCTGCTCACAGTCGTTCAGATCACCGACTCGACGGGTGCGGAAACCGCCGTCGAGCCGACCGGTCCGACCCCGTAGACTTTCGCCTGCGATGAGCGAGTTCGAGCGACCAGCGTTGAGGTCCGACGGTCACCATGTGACAGTCGACGACGTGCGCGAGTTGGCGGGTGCCGCTACGCCGCACTTCTCACTGCACATCCGAAACCGGCTACGTCGACTCGTCGATCCGCTGCCGGCGGACGATCCCGCGCGTCAACTCGCCGAGCTGGAGATCGCGCGTCTCGAACAGCTTGCAGTCGAAGGCGAGCGTGGCACCGGCGGATCAGACCTCGAGCGCGTCACCGGCTGACGAGCAGCCGACTGAACCAACCGCCGGTTAGATCGACTGCAGCGCGCCCTGCGCGCCGCCGAAGTTCTCGTCGATCACCTGGCTGGCAGTTGCATCGACCGACTTGTGACCGTTGTTCGAAGATACGTCGAGTGAGGAAAGCAGCGCTCCGACCACGACTGGATCAAACTGCGTACCGGCGTGCCGTACAAGTTCCGCGCGAGCGTCGCTGATCGGCATCGCCTCGCGATAGGGACGATCGCTGGTCATCGCGTGATACGCGTCGCAGACAAGCACGATGCGGCTGGCCAGCGGAATCTCGGAACCTCTGAGACCATCGGGATAGCCGTTGCCGTCCCAGCGCTCGTGTTCGTGACGGATCGCTTTGGCAACGTCTTCGAGTCCCGGGATGCGCGCGACGATGCGTTCGCCGATCACCGGATGCTGCTTCATGACTTCCCATTGCTGATCGTTCAGTTTGCCGGGCTCGTGAAGAACTTCGTTCGGGATCCCGATCTTGCCGATGTCGTGGAGAAGCGCGACATCCGAGATCGATTCCACCTGCTCGCCTGGCAGGGCAAGCTGGCCGGTAACTGCGGTGACGAGCTCAAGTGTCTCTGCCGAGTGTTCGCCGGTGTAGCCGTCGCGCGCAGACAGCGCAGCACAGAGGGCTTCGACGGTCGCTTTGAAACGACGACGCTCTGTGCGGCTGACGCCGCGGACGCGGTAGGCGAGCACGCCGACCAGCATCGAGGTGGCGAGGAACGTCGGCATCGCAACGATCAGTTGTTCGAGGCTGATGCTGCCCTCGCGCATGACCTCGGCGCCGACGAATACTCCGCTCCACGCAACGAAGCCGGTGATCATGACGGGCCATTGACCCCAGTAGAAGAATGCGAGAAAGAGCAACGGAAAGAGATGGAAAGCAGAGATACCCGGCTTGTCGAGCACTACCGTTGCGAGGCTGATGACGGCACTTGCATAAG